>JAGXAM010000004.1 GCA_019075905.1 Hyphomicrobiales bacterium | reverse complement strand
TTCCAGAAGCCGGGCGATGAAGCGCAACCGTTCGTCCATGACCGAACTCACTTTCCACGGCATCCACACCTCCCGCCACCAAAAAAATGGCAAAAAGTGTAACCCATGTGTCCGGTACAAAATGTCACCTGTCTCTCAGGCCGTACAGACGCACTTTATTTCCTGAAATTGATGAGGACGGCAGGGCTCCCGCCAGCGGCTGCATTATGATTCTAAAGGATCTTTGCGCCTGGTCTGCCCCGCCGAATCCTGTCCAAATGTTGTCACAAAGCCGGGTTAGCAAGTCGATGAGAGACTTATCACAAAAGGATACAACCAGAGATTTGATGTATTTTCGTGCATTCAAAATACAATCATCAAGTGAAGGGGGCTAGCATAGCCGGGTTGAATCGGCTAAAGTCGCTGAAAATTGAATTATGCGGGATTTCCCGGACTGAGGCGGAATCGGCGGCACACCCGATATTACTGTGTGTCGCGGTTCATGCCGGATTGGGGCAGGCTGGTGCCACTGATGCCGGACCAGAGATGCCAGAGCGAACTGATTAAAAGAACCAAGCCGAATTTCGGCTTTTTGTGACGATCCAGAATTTCAAGCGGGCCTGATCATGACAAAACCAAAATTGCTGATTGTCAGCACCTTTGATGAATTGTGCGGTATTGCCGGTTACACCCGGGCGCTGCTCCCCCAGCTCGATGACATATTCGAGTGCGAGGTCTTTGACCTCGATCAATATTTCATGCGCGGGACCGACCCGAAACTGGTGAAAATTGCCGATGCCCAGATCGACGCATTGTGCCAGCGCCTTGATCAATTCGATGCTGTCAACATTCAGCTTGAGCATGGCACTCTGGGCCATCGCCCGCGCGACATAGCACGCCGCTTCGAAAAGATAGCCGCCGCCGCGCCGCGCCTGTCGGTCACCTTTCACACCATCTTGCAGGACCAGTTCCGCGAGCACCTTGCCTCCCTCTTGAAAAAGGGCTGGCGCGCCGCACCAGGCATTTTGAGCCTGCTGGCCAGTGCCCGGCGCGAGTATTATCTAAACCATCGCATTCTGAAGGCCATTCGCGACAAGCAACAAGCCAATGCCTCGGCTGTGATCACCCACACCAAACGCGATGCCCGCAACATCGAATATGTGAATGGCATCAAGAACGTGTTTCACCACCCGCTGGTGTTTCACCGTTCTTCGGACATCGAGAAAATCAAGAATGCCAATTACCGCGACGATTTCCCGATGCTGCGCGGGCTGCCGCAGGGTGCCAAGATAATTGGGCTTTTTGGCTTTCTCAGCCCCTACAAGGGGTTTGAGGTGGCCTTGAAGGCGCTGCGGCACTTACCGGATGACTGGCACATAGCCCTGTTCGGCGGCCTGCACCCCAACGAAATTCGCAAAGGTGTCAAAATCAACGCCTATATTGCCACCCTGCTGAAAGAAATTCGTGGCGGCGAGACGTTTCTGGGCAATGTTGCTGCCGACAATATCAAGATCGACCTGTCGCTGCAGAATATGGACAATCTTTTCGTCAACCCGCAAGATATGGCAAGCCGCGTGTACTTTGTCGGTTCGCTCAGCGATCAGCAATTCGCCAATGCGATGCTGTTATGCGATTGCACCGTGTTTCCTTACGAAGAAGTTGGCCAATCCGCATCGGGCCCAGTCAGTATCGCCATTGAGATGGGCGTGCGAATCATCGCATCGCGCACCCGTGCCTTCATGCAGCTGGAGCGCTATTTCCCTGGACGCATAGAATTTTTTGAAATCGGCAATCACGTTGAACTTGCTCAAAGAATTCTTAGTGAACCAAAACACGAAGGCAAATTTGCCCCGCCGCAGTGGACAGCAGCAACAAACGCTGATATTTACGCTCGTGCAAATGGCTTGGCCGTCAGTATGTAACATTGGAATAATATAGAGACGCAAGCTGATTGTAAGACTGTCTGATCTGGAGATGCGTTATGGGAATTTCCGATCTTTTGTTTCGAAAAAACCCAATTATTGAAAATCGCAATTCCGGGGCACACATGACACTTACAGCAACATCAGTTCAGGATGGCGTCGAGGGTTGGTGCACGCCGCACAAGGCGCAGAAGCTTTATGAGCTCGCGGCTTTACCGGAAACGAAATTGGCGGTCGAGATTGGCATTTTTGGCGGAAAATCCCTGCTACCGATGGCCGCCGCCTTCGCCAACAAGGGGGCGGGGGTGATTTACGGCGTCGAGCCTTGGGACAATGCCGTGGCGGTCGAGACCGTAACGAATGCTGAAAACGACAAATGGTGGTCGGAGCATGACCTCGTGGCCATCAAACGCGGCTTCTTTACGAAGGTCACGGAGTTCGGACTGGAAAAGCATGTGCGCGTTTTGGAAATTCCGTCCGATGTCGCCGTGAGCGTGTTTCAATCGCCGCGCTTCCATGGCAAGATCGACCTCGTCCATATCGATGGCGCGCATTCGCTCGAGCAGAGCGTGTTTGATGTGGCCTATTGGCTGCGCCTGTGCCGTAGCGGCGGGCATATTGTGCTCGATGATATCCATTGGGCCTCGGTGCGGGCAGCCTATGACTACCTGAAGGCATCGGCTAAGCTGATCTACGAGAGCAACACCGATGCCAATGGGCATTTTGCGATCTTTTCCAAGCACTAGCACCCAATACATGCTCATGGGTTTAGTTATTGTATCTGGAGGGGGATATGACAAACTTACCTTATCGACAGCAAATAGTGGTTGATCAGTTACAGCGCGACCTGGATAATATTGAAAAAGATTGGCCGATGACGGCTAATTATGAGAGGTGCGACCCATATATCATTGATTTTATGCAGGCGGGGCAACATTTTGAACTGATTATATATCATTTCGAAAGCAAAGCCTGGTTCGACAACGACATCAACGATTACATTTTGACGACGATTGCCAATCAATCGCTGATCAAGCCCAATGATGTGGTTTTCGATCTTGGCTGCAATGCTGGGGCCATTACCGTTGCCATGGCCTCCATGTGCCGGCAAGGCGGCATGGTTCATGCCTTTGATCCCTACCCCTGGAATGCGGTCGCGACCCGGTGCAATGCTGCGCTGAACGGGCTGGACAATGTCCGCTCCTATCCGGTCGGCATCAGCAACCGGAGTTTCAAGATCGACGTTGCTCCCAATGATTCGAGAATATTCGAGAAATCGGAAGTTGCAAACGCGCATGTGATTGCGATTGAAGATTATCGAAATTTCAGGCACTTGAAGCCGACCTTCCTCAAGATCGACATTGAGGGCAGCGAACACGATCTGTTTGAGGACCGCGACCCGAACATGTTCGCCTCGGTTCGGGCCTTCGCGCTGGAGTTCCACCCGTTCTGGATCAGGCCGCGCGGCATTGAACCGGTTGATTCCTTGCGCAGCATTTTGGCCAGCGGGTTTACGCTGCATCCCCATACCATCGACAGCCCGGCATTTGACCCGGCCCAGTATAATGAAGACATGCATATGTTCTGGGGCGACCGCCAAAATCAACTTGAGAGGACACAACATTGAGCGGCGACAGATAAAGGTTCCGCAACATGGGCGCCCTCGCGGCTGGGCAGTACAGGGCCTTTTTGCGGCATTCCGGCTCGCGGGCGCCGCACGTCAGGGTAGATTTCCAAGACGCGCTGTTGTAAGGAACCGGTACGTTTTGGTCCACGATGTGACCAGATCTTTGATGTGACGCGAGGCCTGTTGTCGGGCCGCCGGTTGCTTTTGAACCATGGCGGCATAGGTGGTTCGCATAACCGTCGCGACAGCGCCGGCTCTGGCGCATGTGACGAGAGAAATGGATAAGTCCTCATGCGTGACAGGCATGGCCAAGAGGCCGATTCAACGCCGGATGATCCGGGCGTGGATTTGTCCGGGGTGACGCAATTGCTGCGCGCGGACGGTGAGCCGCCTGCCACGGCCGAGGCCGATCTGCAAGTTGCCCGGGAACATCGCGTCCTCAGCGGCGAGATGTTGCACGCAGGCGACGCCCGGGGGGCCTTGCCGCATGCCTTGCAGGCTACCGAGCTGGTGCCGGAAAATGCCGAATTTGCGCATCATGCCGGCATTGTTGCTGCCGCGCTCGGCGATCATGGCAAGGCCGTGCAATTGATGACGCGGGCGCTGCAGCTTGAACCCGACAATGCCCATGTGCTGCGCAGTCTGGCCTATTCGGCCGAGCAACTGGGCGCAGCCGCCATTTCGGCGCAACTGGTGCTGCGCGCCTATCGCGCCGAGCCGGGCAATGCCAATCACGGCGTCGAGGCTGCCTATATTCTGGCGCGCATGGAGCGCTGGGGCGATGCGGCGGCGCTGTTGCGCTTGGTCATCGCCCGCGGTCAGGCCGATGGCGAAGTCCACCGCGCCCTGAGCGGCTTCCTGGCGCAGGGCAAGGACTTCACCGCCGCCCTGGCGGAAATCGACCAGGCCATCGCCCTCGAACCGACGAAGGCGGACCATTATTTGCATCGCTCCTGGCTGCTCAACCAGATTGGCCAGTCGCAGGAAGCCTATGAAGCGGTCGAACAGGCGATCAGGCTCAACCCCGATCTGCTGCAAGCGCGTCGGCATATGGTGTCGGTTCTGGTCGAGAAGGGCGATGTTTCCGCTGCCATGCGCGAGGGCGCAGAGCTACTGGCGCGGGCACCAGATGAACCCGAATATGCCAGTTGCATGCGCTACCTGCTCGATGTGCGGGACGCCAGCACCCTCGCCAAGGACTTTGATTCGGTTGCCGCTGCCAAAGCGCTGGCGCCGCCGCGCGCTCCTGCCCTGCCCTCAAGCCTGCGCCAGTCGCTGCAAACGCAGAACCGTGTGATCATGGCGCTGGTGCTGCGCGATATTCGCGGCCGGTATGGCGAGAGCAAGATCAGCTTTTTCTGGACGCTGATGGAGCCGTTCGTCCATGTCGGCTTTCTCGCGGTGGTGTTCCAGTTCACCATGCACGGCACGCCGCCGCTCGGGCATAATTTCTTCTTTTTCTATTTCACCGGCGTCATGCCCTATCTCTTGCTGTCGCATCTGATCCTGCATCTCGGCCATGCGGTGCGCGGCATAAGACCCTTGCTGCAGCTGCCGGTGATCATGCCGACCGATGCCATTATCGCCAGCGCCATTGTCGAGCTTTTCACCACGGCGGTGATTTTTGTTGTGTTTTCGGTGCTTTTTGCGGTTTTCGGCATCAATCCAATCCCGGTTCACCCGCTCGATGTGCTGGGCGCGTTTGCACTGATCTGGATGCTGGGAACCGGGCTCGGTGCGTTTTGCGCGACCCTGTTCGAGTTCGGCTCGCTCGGCGAGCAATTTGTCAACATCATCGTGCGCGCCGCCTATTTCGCGTCGGGCATTTTCTATGTTCCGGCGATGATGCCGGTCTGGGTTCGTGACATATTGGTCTATAATCCGTTTTTGCACCTCATCGACCTGATGCGGCGCGGCTATTTTGCTGATTATCGCCCCACCTGGGCCGATGTGCCCTATGCGGCGTTGGTGGCGCTGTTTTCACTGGTTATCGGCACCGCCTTGATTTTGGCGTTCCGGCGTTCCATGCGGACGATTAAATGATTGATTTTCATAATGTCACCAAGAACTATCGCACCCGTTCGGGGCTGAGGAACGTGCTCGACCGGGCGTCCTTCCGGTTCGAGGTTGGCCATAATTACGGCATTCTCGGCGGCAATGGCGCGGGAAAGTCGACGCTGCTGCGGCTGATTGCCGGGGCTGAATATCCCAATTCCGGGCGCATTCGCCGCCAGGTGCGGGTGTCGTTCCCGGTCGGCTTTGGCGGCACGTTCCATGGCTATCTGTCGGGGCGGCTCAACACCACCTTCGTGGCGCGCGTCTATGGCCAGGACCCGGACAGGGTCAATGCCTTTGTGGCGGATTTTTCCGAACTCGGCCCCTATTTCGACATGCCGGTGCAGACCTATTCCTCCGGCATGATCGCCAAACTGGCCTTTGGCCTCAGTCTTGCCATTGATTTTGATGTTTATCTCGTCGATGAGGTGACGGAAGTCGGCGATGCGCGCTTTCGCCAGAAATGCGCCGCAGTTTTCAAGGAACGTATGGCCCGCAGCGACATCATCATGGTGTCGCACAATACACACACGATCAAGGCTTATTGCGACCGTGCGGCGATTTTGATCAACGGACAATTGGAAATGTTTGACCATATTGATGATGCGATGCGCGCCTATCGCGAAGTGATGGGGGCGGCTGATGCCTAAGGTTATCGAAGACGCCGAATTTCTCGACACCATGGTGACGGACAACCTGCCCCGGCAGGCCGAAGCCGGTGCGCTCGCGGCCCATGATTCCCGGGCAGTGACGCGCTGGGCGACCATGGTGCAGCACGCGCCCTCGCGGTTGCGGCGGCTGTGGCGGCCGTCGCCGACCGCCCTGAGCTTTTTTGCCATGGTGCTGATCCCGACGCTGGTGGCGGCGCTTTATACCGGGATTTTGGCCAGCGACCGCTATGTGTCCGAATTCCGGGTGGCGATCAAATCCGCGCAGTCAACCCCGGTGAGCGGCTTTGCCAGCCTGCTCGGCTATGCCGGCATGACCCCGACCGGCAATGATTCCTATGCGGTGGTGCAATATTTGCAGAGCCGCAAGGCCATTGAAACAATTGAAAAAACCGTGCCGGTCCAGCGTCTTTATGCTGATAGCCAGATCGACTGGTTTTCGCGGCTGCCGGCCAAGGCGCCGATCGAGACCTTCACGCGCTACTGGCGCAAGATGGTGACGGTGACCTATGAGCCGTCGACCGGCACCATCACTGCCCATGTTTCGGCCTTCACCCCGGCCAGCGCCCGGCTGATTGCCGCAACGCTGATGCTGCAGGCCGAGACTTTCATCAACGACATGTCGGCGCGCGTGCAGCATGATGCCGTGGCTTTCGCCCAGCAGCGTGTCGATGCCGCCAAGACGCATCTGACGAAAATACTCGACGAGGCGCGCAATCTGCAGAACCAGTACGGCTTGCTCGATCCGCGCCGTACCGCCGGGTTCACCCTGGCCGGCGCTGCCAAGATCAAGGACCAGCTGACCGCCCTCAAGGCGCAATTGGCGGCGCAATTGACGCAATTGTCGCCGACTTCGCCCTCGGTGACATCGACTAGGGTGCAGATTGCGGCGCTGGAGAACCAGATGCGCCGCCTCGACGCCGAGGCGACTGCGCCCGGTGCGGCACCGCCCGGCGGACAAAACGGCCGTCAACCGCTGTCAGATGTGCTGGGGCGGTTCCAGAAACTGGCGGAAGACCAGAAGTTTGCAGAGAAATCCTATGCTGCCGCGCTGACGGCGCTGCAAGGCGCGCAGATCGAGGCGAGCAAGCAGCAAATTTATCTTGCGACCATCGTGCCGCCGGAAACGCCACAATTGCGGGCGTTTCCGCAGCCGCTGAAGGATATCAGCCTGACCTTTGCCGTGGCGCTGGCCGTGTGGCTGCTGACGGTGATGGCGGTTTATGCGGTACGCGAACACGCATGACGCAGGCGGCGGCAGGCGCCGGCAGGCCCTGGGCGGACGGGGGGCGGCGCAGCCTTGTTCTCGACCTCACCTTCGCGCAGCAGGGCCTCCACCGGCAGCGGGCCAATGGCATTGACCGGGTCGACCGCAAGATCGTCGGGCATTTCCTGCAGCGCGGGTTTGCCAGCGGCGTCGTGCTGGGCCTGCCGCAGCCTGGCATTTGGTCGCTGCAGCAGGCGCGTGACGAACTTGGCATCAATGCTGCCGGGCAAGACTCCGGCAGCGACGGGCCTTCCGCGGGCTTTGGCGCCTTGCGCGCCTGGTTGCGCAAGCAGGCGGCGCCGTCCGGCGTGGCGCGATCCGGCCCGCGTGACGTGGCGGCACGGCTGCATGCCGACTGGCTGTCGCGCGTCCATGTAAGGGCGCGGCACAAGGATCGCAGCCTCATTCCCGAAGGCGCGGTCTATTTCAATGCCTCGCAGCATGCGCTGTTTTTCGCGCCCCTGACGCGCTGGTTCGCACAACGTCCCGATCTGCGCAAAGTGTTCTTTGTGCATGATCTTCTGCCGTTGCTTTATCCGGAATTCTGGCGCGCCGGCCATGAGACGCAATTTTTGCGCGTCGCGCATTTCATCAGCAACGAGGCCGATACGCTGATCGCCGCCAGCACGACGGTTGTGGAGCAATATCAGGATTTCATACGGCGCCATGCCAAGCCGTTGCCGCGGATCGAGGTTTTGCCCATCCCCTCGATGCTGGAGCCATCCGGCGACCATGCGCCGGCGCTCGAGCCTGGCAATTATTTCGTACTCATCGCTACGCTGGAGCCGCGCAAGAACCATGTGATGATCCTGCAGATCTGGCAGGAACTGGCGGCGCGCATGGCCGATCCGCCGAAACTGGTGCTGATCGGCGGCGATGGCTGGGAAAACCAGCACATCAAGGCGGTGCTGGAGCGTGCAACATCAGGCGGTGATCTCATCCGCCGGTTTCATGGCCTCAGCGGGGCCGAACTCGCCGCGGTGGTGGGCGGGGCGCGGGCGCTGCTGATGCCGAGCCTTGCCGAAGGTTATGGCCTGCCGATCGTCGAGGCGCTGGGCATGGGCACGCCGGTGATCGCTTCCGACATTGCGGTGTTTCGCGAGGTCAGCCAGGGCGCCGCGACCCTGATCGATCCGCTCGACGGGCCGGGTTGGCGGCGCGCCATTCTTGAGCATGACGCCGCATGGCCGGGGGGGGCGCGCGCCGGCACGATGCACAAGTTTAGGGCCCCGCGCTGGCCTGATTTCTTTGAGCGGCTGGCGCAGATTCTCGAAGTGTGATTCATGGCCGACATGGCGGCAACTCACGATGCCCTGCTCTCAAGCGGCACCCGGGGCCACGCCTTGCGCATCAGCAAGACCGTCACCGCCGACAGCGCCGACAAGATCGCCAATGGCAACAGGGCTTCGATGAAACTGAATTTATGTGCGCGCATGGTGCCGATAAGGGACGTGGTGAAAAAGCCGACCAAATTGCTCAGGGCATTGATTTGCGCGATGCCAATCGCCCTGGTTGCGGGCGAGAGCGCCTCGGTGGCCACCGCCCAGGCCGGACCCTTGCAGGCATAAATGCCGCCAATCACCAGAATCACCAGAAGATAGAAGGCGATAAAGCCACCGCCAAACAACATCAACAAGGTGGCGAGTGCCGACAAAAACAGCGGTATCGCCGTCAGCCAGACACGTTCGCGCCAATGATCGGAGAGATAGCCAACGCCGAGCATGGCCAGCGCCCCGACCAGAAAGGGCACGGCATTGAGCCACCCGGTGGCCGAAATGGAGAAGCCCCATGACTTGATGATGATCGGCAACCAGATGGCGTAAGTGCCGGATACGGCTGTGGTGCCAGCCAAAACCAGCGACAGGCCGAAAATATAGGGATCGCGCATGGTTTTCCAGAAGGGGGCCTTTTCAACCCGTGCAGCCGGGGCCTCGCTGGCGAACACCGCCTGATAGGACTGGCGCTCGCCCTCACTTAGCCAGCGCGCCTGTCCGGGCCTGTCGGGCAACCAGTAAAGCGCCAGCAATCCGAGGGCCACCGCAGGCGCGCCCTCCAGAACATAGAGCCATTGCCAGCTTTTCAGGCCCAGAAGCGGTGGAAACTGCGCGAGCGATGCTGAAATCGGCGAGCCCAAAAACCCTGAAAGAGGAATGGCCAGCGTGAACCAGCTGATAAATTGCGCGCGCCGGGCTATGGGAAACCAATAGGTCATGTAGAGGATGACGCCGGGAAACAATCCGGCTTCGGCCGCGCCCAGCAAAAAACGCATGGTCAGAAGCGAAATTGGCCCGGTTACAAGGGCCATGCCGGCGGCAATCAGCCCCCAGACGATCATGATGCGCGCCAGCCAGATCCGCGCCCCGACCTTTTCCATCAAGACGTTGCTTGGCAGTTCGAACAAGAAGTAGGAGACAAAAAACAATCCGCCCGCATAGCCAAAGACCTGCGGGCCGATCATTAGCTGCTTCTTCATCTGGAAAGCAGCGAAGCTTATATTGACGCGATCGACAAAGGATATGAAGAAAGCAATCATCAACAGCGGAAGTATCCGCCAGGCGGCTTTGGTCACGAGCCTCGCCTGCCCGGCTGCTGATAGTTTCGAATTTTCTGACATGCGCGCTCCCCGCCAGCATCCTATTGGATGCCGGTGAATCCGCAAGCCATGGCGCGGCACCCGAAGGGCTATGCGCGCCAGAAACCATGATAGCTGTTGTGCCAAAAGCCATTCCGGGTAAAGTTCCGGCCAGAGGCCGTTACCGCGGCATTAGGAGAGAACCATGCAATTGTCGCCCGGCCGGCCCTACAGGGGTGTGTTTCCCGTCGCCCCGACGATTTTCAACGCGGCGGGCGAGCTTGATCTTGCCGGCCAGCGCCGCTGCCTCGATTTCATGATCGACGCCGGATCACAGGGCATTTGCATCCTCGCAAATTTCTCCGAGCAATTCGTGCTGACCGACGATGAGCGCGAACGCGTCATGCATGGCGCGCTCGAACATGTCGCGGGCCGTGTGCCGGTGATTGTCACGACAACGCATTTCAGCTCGGCGATTTGTGCCGCACGCAGCAAGAGCGCCGCGGCCGCCGGCGCGGCGATGGTGATGGTGATGCCGCCCTATCATGGTGCCACCATCCGCGTCGGCGAGGCGGGCATCTATGAATTCTTCCGCATTGTCTCGGATGCCGTGAACATTCCGGTGATGATCCAGGACGCGCCGGTCAGTGGCACCGGGCTTTCCGCCAGCTTTCTGGCGCGGATGGCGCGCGAATTGGAAAACATCCGTTATTTCAAGATCGAAACGCCTTTTGCCGCTGCCAAATTGCGTGACCTGATCGCGCTCGGCGGGGCGGCGATCGAAGGGCCGTGGGACGGTGAGGAGGCCATCACTCTGATGGCCGATCTCGAAGCCGGGGCCACCGGCGCGATGACGGGCGGCGGCTATCCTGATGGCATCCGCCAGATCATCGACCCGTGGCAGGCAGGTGACAGGGCGAAGGCCGCCGCCGCCTATGCGCGCTGGCTGCCGCTGATCAATTATGAAAACCGCCAGTGTGGCCTCGCCGCCGCCAAGGTGCTGATGAAGGAAGGCAGGATCATCGCCTCGGACATGGTGCGCCATCCCCTCCAGCCGCTGCATCCGGCGACCCGCGCCGGATTGATCGAGATTGCCCTCGGTCTTGATGCGCTGGCGCTGCGCTGGGGGCAGTAGCGGCGCGGGAAATTGCAGCTTTTGCACTGTTGTTGACACATTTCATGGTCTGCCATAACCATAGGATCAACGACTTTTGTTCGAGATAGTTGTTTTAATTTGAACAACATAATTATGAGGCGAGGGGCTATGGGCAAGCTGAACAATCAACAATGGCGGGTGGTCATCGCGTCATTTCTGGGCTGGGCCCTCGACGCCTTTGATTTCTTCATTCTGGTGTTTACATTGCCCGCCATCGCCGCCACTTTCGGCGTCAAGGTGCCGGAAGTCGCCTATGCGATCTTCCTCACGCTGGCCACACGCTTCATTGGTGCCTTCATATTTGGTCGCCTCGGCGACAAATATGGTCGCAAGCCCATCCTGATGCTCGATATCGTGCTTTATTCGATCCTCGGTGCTTCTGCGGCGCTGGCGCCTTCGCTTGCCGCCTTTCTCGTGCTGCGGGCCTTGTTTGGCGTGGCGATGGGCGGCGAATGGGGCCTCGGCTCGTCGCTGGCCATGGAATCCATCCCGCCGGAAACGCGCGGCTTTGTGTCGGGCGTCCTGCAATGCGGTTATCCGACCGGATTCCTGCTGGCATCTGTGGTGTTTGGCCTGTTTTACCATGCGCACCTGTTCGGCTATCTGATCGACTGGCGCGGCATGTTCCTGTTCAGCCTGCTACCAGCGCTGCTGGTTGTGTTCATTCGCAGTGCAGTCCCGGAATCGGAGGCTTTCGAGCAGGCTGCCAAGTCGAGCGCGCCGAAGCCGGGTATGATCGAAACCCTGTCGGCGAACTGGGGTATTTCCGTCTATCTGATCGTGCTGATGCTGGCGTTCAACCTGTTCAGCCATGGCACGCAGGATCTCTATCCGGTGTTCCTCGAAAAGCAGCACAAGTTCAGCCACGGCACGGTGAGCTGGCTGCTGATCATCGCCAATCTCGGTGCCATTGCCGGCGGCCTGGCGTTCGGTGCCTGGTCAGAGAAGATCGGCCGCGCCAATGCCATTACCATTGCCTCGCTGATCGCCCTGCCCGCCATTCCGCTCTGGGCCTATGGCTCGACGCCGCTGATGCTGGCTATCGGCGCCTTCATCATGCAAGTGGGGGTGCAAGGCGCCTGGGGCGTGGTGCCTGCCCATCTCAACGAGCTGGCGCCGGGGCCGGTGCGGGCGACCTTGCCCGGCTTTGTCTATCAGATCGGCAATTTTCTGGCGTCCTACAATGCGCCCTATCAGGCGAAACTGGCAGAGGCACCGGGCCATTCCTATGGTTACGCCCTGGCGCTGGTGGCGGGTGTCGTCGCCATCGTGCTGGCCGTGCTGATCCGCTTCACGCCCGAGAGTCGCGGAAAGGCTATATCGGTCGCGCAATAGGCTTTGCTGGCGGCGGTGAGTGCGGGCTCATAACTGCCCCGCCGAAGCCTTCAGCAGATCCAGCAGTTTTTGCTGCAGGGCGGTGGGGCGGTAGCCCTCGCGGGTGGTGATGCCGATCGCCCGCGTCGTGCCGGTGAGCGGCGGCCCCAGCACCGTGAGCAGGCCGGTTTCAAGCTCGATGCCGATCTGGCGCACCGACAGCAGCGCCGCATGGTCGCTTTGCAGCAACAGCGCCCTGGTGGCGACCAGCGATGAACATTCAATCGCCCGGTCCGGCCATGGCACGCCCTTGAAATTCAGAAAATCGGCAAATCTGCGTCGGGCGGGCGTATCCACCCGTGGCAAAATCCAGCTCAACCCAGCCAGTTGCCCGGGCGACAGCTTGTCGCTGCTGCTGTCAAATCCGGCAGCGAGCGGATGGCCGGCGCGCACGATGATGGCGAGCTGATCCTCGAAATGCTGGGTTTGCACGATGTCCCTGGCAGGCTTGACCTCGCGCAGGGCGCCCAGGACAAAGTCGATCTGGCCGTGGCGCAGGCCGCGCAGCAATTCGCCATAGGCGCCATCGACAATCACCACCTGCGCATGCGGATGCAGGCTGACAAGGCGGGTCACGGCATCGGGCAGCCACCGCGAGCGTGTCAGCGGCAACGAACCGATGCTGACGCGCCCGTTCATGATGCCATGTTGCTCGGCCATTTCGTCGAGGCCGGCGGCCAGTTCGCTCCAGCATAATTCGCCGTGACGGGCGAGTTCGCGCGCCTCGGGGGTCGGCTCGATGCCGGATCCGTAACGCTCCCAGAGCCTGATGCCGCACAGGGTCTCCAGTTCGCGCAAGGAGCGGTGCACGGAAGGCTCGGCGCGTTGCAGCTGGCGGGCGGCAGCGCTGAAGCTGCCGGTCTTCAGCAGGGCCGTCAGCGCCGCCAATTGCGTTTCATGAACGAGGCGATGAAACGGCAGGGCCGTTCGCGGGTTTCGCCTGGTCGCCAGATAGGTCTCGGCATTGCGCAAATGCGCCAGCGCCAGAGCAACGCGCGCGCATAGCACCTTGCCGTCCGGCGTCGGGCTCATGCCGCGGGCATTGCGGACAAACAGCGGACGCTGGAGCTGCCGCTCGAAACCGGCGAGCGCCGTGGTTATGGCCGGTTGCGAGCGATGCACGATCCGCGCCGCCTTGAGGGCGCTGCCAGATTCATGGATCGCCCAGATGGCGCGCAGCGTCATCAGGCTGAATTGCGTGTGCAGCATCGCCGGGCCCGCCATCTTGCCAATAGGGATCAGTTATAACAAAAACCTATATCTACAAACCTAAATGACTATATCCGCTGCGTCACATCCGGGCCTAATGATTTCACCCGGATGCTCCAACGCTGTGAGGCCTCATGTCCATCGTCATTACCGACATTGCCCGTCCCGATCTTGCTGATTGCGCCAGGCTGGAGGCGCAAGGCGTCGCCAGCGTGCATGAGGCGCAGGGGCGCGTGGGGCTGATGGCGGCCTATTTGCGGCCGATCTACCGCCCGGCGCAGATTGCCGGGCCTGCGGTGACGGTGGAGCTGGCACCCGGCGACAACTGGATGATTCACGTAGCGGTAGAGCAATGCCGGGCCGGTGACGTGCTGGTGGTTTCACCGACCAGCCCCTGCGAAGATGGCTATTTCGGCGACTTGCTGGCGACATCGCTGAAAGCGCGCGGCGTCAAGGGCCTGATCATCAATGCCGGGGTGCGCGACATTGCCACCCTCACGCAAATGGGCTTTCCGGTGTGGTCGAAGGCGGTTTACGCGCGCGGCTGCGGGCGCGAATTTCTGGGCAGGGTCAACCTGCCGATGGTTTGCGCCAATGCGCTGGTGCATCCGGGCGATGTGATCGTCGCGGATGATGACGGCGTGTGCGTGGTGCCGCGCCTGAAGGCGCACGAAGTTGCCGACAAGGCCGAAGCGCGTGTCGCCTCGGAGGAGGCGCGGCGGGTGCGCTTTGCCCATGGCGAGCTTGGCCTCGACATTTACGACATGCGCCAGAAGCTGAAGGACAAGGGTCTGACTTACATCAAGCAAGCCGATTACAAGGGGTAAATGATGACGGATGCGCAAGGCGACCAAAGGGCAATCCCCGCATACCTGATGCGCGGCGGCACCTCGAAGGGCCTGTATTTTCTGGCCGAACACCTGCCGCAAGACCGGAAACAGCGCGACAGGGTGCTGCTGGCGGCCATGGGTTCGCCGGATGTCCGCCAGATAGATGGTGTCGGCGGCGCGCATCCGCTCACGTCCAAGATCGCGGTGGTGTCGAAATCGAGCCGCGATGATGCCGACGTCGATTATTTGTTCCTGCAGGTCGCGGTTGACAAGGCCGAGGTCTCCGACACGCAAAATTGCGGCAATATCCTCGCCGGTATCGGACCTTTTGCGATTGAGACCGGGCTGGTCGCTGCCGGGGACGGGGTCACCGACGTGCGAATTCACATGGTCAATACCGGCGCGCTGGCCAAGGCGCGGGTGCTGACACCGAACCGGCGGGTCATCTATCACGGCGAAGCGCGGATCGACGGGGTGCCCGGCAGCCATGCGCCGGTGATGCTGGATTTTCTCGATGTCGCCGGTTCCAGCTGCGGGGCGCTGCTGCCGACGGGCCATGTCATTGACGAGATCGATGGCGTCAAGGTGACGCTGATCGACAATGGCATGCCGGTGGTGGTGATGAAGGCCGGCGACATGGGGTTGAGCGGCTATGAAAGCCCGGCCGAGATCGAGGCCAATGCGAGCGTGCGGGCGCGGGTCGAGGCCATAAGGCTCAAGGCCGGGCCGATGATGAATCTGGGCGATGTCACCAGAGAGTCCGTGCCTAAAATGACCTTGATCGCCCCGGCGCAACATGGCGGCGATGTGGCGACGCGCACTTTCATTCCGCATCGCGTGCATGAGGCGATCGGCGTGCTCGGGGCGGTGTCTGTGGCGACCGCCTGCGCGCTGAAAGGGTCGGTGGCCGACAGCGGGCTGGTGATGACCGGCTCAAAGACTTTCCAGATCGAGCATCCCACCGGCTTTTTCAGCGTCGAGATGCAGGTCGAGGGCGAGGGCAAGCAGCTGAAAGTAGCGCGCTCGGCGCTGCTGCGCACCGCAAGGCTGCTGATGCGCGGCGAAGTGCTGGTCGACGCCTCGCTGCCTGAGGGCACGCCGGACTGAAAACGCCAAGAGGATGAAACACTTCAGGCAAGTATTATGGAGGACGGAACATGACAACACATCATTCCATTCCCGGGACCGTACCGTTCGGGCCGGCGGAAGCGATGAAGGGTTATGCGCTCAACCGCATGTGCTATTCCTTCAACGCCGACGATTGCCGCAAGGCGTTTCTCGCCGATGAAGAGGCCTATATGGCCAGATACCACCTCAACGACCAGCAGAAGGCCGCGGTTCGCGCCCGTAACGTGCTGCAAATGATCGCGGTCGGCGGCAATGCCTATTACCTCGCCAAGCTCGCCGGGATTTTCGGCCTGAACATGCAGGACATCGGCGCGCAGCAAACCGGCAAAAGTGTCGATAAATTCAAGGCCTATCTGCAATCCTTTGCTTCAAAAAACGAAATGGTGATGAAAGGTGGAAAAAATGTCTAAGATCCTGGGGAGCGTATCGACGTCGCACATTCCCTCCATCGGCAAGGCCATTGCCCTCAAACTGCAGCAGGACGCCTACTGGAAGCCGTTTTTTGATGGCTTTCACAAGGTGCACAGCTGGATTGCCGAACAGAAACCGGATGTGGTCGTGGTGGTCTACAATGATCACGGGCTGAATTTCTTTCTCGACAAGATGCCGACCTTTGCCATTGGCGCGGCCGACTCTTATGCCACCGCCGATGAAGGCTGGGGCATTGCCACCATCGCCCCGGTCGCGGGCGATCCGAAGCTGTCCTGGGCGATCATCGAGAGCGTGGTCGAAGACGAATTCGATGTCGTCACCTGTCAGGAAATGCTGATTGATCACGCCGTAACCATTCCACTGCAATTGCTGTGGCCGGATCAGGTGCCGCCGCCGGTCAAAATCGTACCGGTCTGCATCAATACCGTGCAGCATCCTTTGCCGACCGCAAAACGCTGCCTCGATTTCGGCAAGGCAATCGGGCGCGCGATCAATGCCTATGGCTCGAACCAGAAGGTGATGGTGCTCTCCACCGGCGGCCTGTCGCATCAGCTGGACGGCGAACGCGCCGGATTCATCAATGCCGAATTTGATGCCGAATGCCTGCAAGCCCTGATCAACACGCCTGAGGACCTGACCCGGTATTCCATCCATCAATTGGTGGAATTGTCAGGAACGCAGGGTGTCGAAGTGCTCAACTGGATAGTGGGGCGCGGCATTCTGGGGGCAAGGGCCGAGGAACTGCACCGCAATTATCACATTCCGATTTCCAACACGGCTTCGGCCATTCAAGTTCTTCAAGCGGTGTGACCCATGAGCGCGCCGCATCCCAACCGGGCACCGATGATCATCGATTGTCACGGGCATTACACAACGGCGCCTGCAGCCTTGCAGGCTTTCCGTGACGGGCAGATCGCACATTTCAAGAATCCGCAAGCGCCACAGCCGAAGGGCGTGGTGATTTCCGATGATGAGCTGCGCGCCAGCATTGAAAGCAACCAGCTGAAATTGCTGAAACAGCGCGGCGCGGACATGACCATTTTCTCGCCGCGTGCCTCAGTGATGGCGCCGCATGAAGGCGATATTGCCACCAATATTGCCTGGGCGCGCGAGTCCAACAATATCATCAAGCGTATCGTTGACCTTTATCCGGACTATTTCGCCGGGGTCTGCCAGTTGCCGCAATCGCCCATGGCGGATTTGAGCGCCGCCATTGCCGAACTGGAGCGTTGCGTCACCGAGCTTGGCTTTGTGGGCTGCAATTTCAATCCCGACCCTTCTGGCGGGCATTGGAACGGCATGCCGATCTACGACAAGAGCTGGTATCCGTTTTACGAAAAAATGGTCGAGCTCGATGTGCCGGCGATGATCCATGTCTCGGGATCATGCAATTGCAACTTCCATGCGACCGGCGCCTATTACATCAATGCCGATACCACAGCCTTCATGCAGCTGATCCAGGGGGACCTGTTCAAGGACTTCCCGCAGTTGCGGTTGATCATTCCGCATGGCGGCGGTGCCGTGCCCTACCACTGGGGGCGTTATCGCGGGCTCGCGGACATGCTGAAACGGCCGCAATTGCGCGAGCACGTGATGAAGAATGTCTATTTCGACACATGCGTCTACCATCAACCCGGCATTGACCTGCTGGCCAAGGTCATCGACGTCAAAAACATCCTGTTCGGTTCGGAAATGGTCGGGGCGGTGCGCGGCATCGACCCGGAAACCGGGTATTATTTCGACGACACCAAGCGCTATGTCGACGCCTTGCCGCTGTCCGATGCTGACAAATTTGCGATCTTCGAGGGCAATGCCCGGCGGGTCTATCCGCGGCTCGATGCGCAACTGACCGCGCGGGGGCGTTGACATGGCGGCCTTCGTCAAGGACGGCGACTGGCTCGACTGGCACCCGCACCCATCGCGGCCGCGCTTCCAGCTGCCGGCCGGTGCGGTCGATGCGCATTGCCATGTGTTTGGCCCGGGGGACGTGTTTCCCTTCGCGCCGGAGCGCAAATATACGCCTTGCGATGCCTCTGCGGCGCAATTGTTCGCGCTGCGCGATTATCTCGGTTTCGCCCGCAATGTCATCGTGCAGGCGACCTGTCATGGCGCCGACAACCGCGCCTTGTGTGATGCCTTGCTGAAATCAGACGGCAAGGCGCGCGGTGTCGCCACCGTAAAGCGCAGCGTCACGGATGAGGACTTGCAGGCGCTGCACCGCGCCGGGGTGCGCGGCGTGCGGTTTAATTTCGTCAAAAGGCTGGTCGATGCCCTGCCCTTTGACTCCTTGAGCGAAATTGCCACAAGGGTGGCGCGGCTCGGCTGGCATATCGTCATTTATTTCGAGGCGGCCGACCTTGCCGAATATTTCGATTTCTTCGCCAGCCTGCCGACGGTGGTGGTGGTCGACCACATGGGCCGCCCGGATGTCAGCAAGGACGCCCATGGCCCGGACTTCGATCTTTTCGTCAAACTGATGCAGCGCGAGAATTTCTGGTGCAAGGCAACCTGCCCGGAGCGCCTGAGCCTGAGCGGGCCGGAGGCCTATGCGGATGTGGTTCCCTTCGCCCGGCGCATTGTCGAAACCTTCCCCGAGCGCGTCATCTGGGGCACCGACTGGCCGCATCCGAATTTGAAATCGCATATGCCAGACGATGGCAACCTCGTTGATTTCATTCCTAAAATTGCTGTCACCGCGACCCTGCAACGCCAGCTCCTCGTTGACAATCCCATGCGGCTCTATTGGCCCGAACAGACCTGAAAGTGGAGGGAAGCATGAAAGTCGCCCTCGCTGGCGCCGGCGCCTTTGGCATCAAGCATCTCGATGCCATCCAGAATATCCGCAAGGATTTCGGTGATATCGAAGTTGTGGCGCTGGTCAGCCGCAAGCTCGAAGAAACCCGCAATGTCGCGGAAAAATATGGCATCAGCCATGCCTTTACCGATCTCGATGAGGCGCTTGGCGTGCCGGGGCTGGATGCGGTGATCCTGTGCACCCCAACCCAGATGCACGCGGCGCAGGCCCGTGCCTGCCTGAAGGCCGGCAAGCATGTGCAGGTGGAAATTCCGGTAGCCGATTCCTGGGCCGATGCCGAGGCGGTGATGCAGGCGCAGGCGCAGAGCGGCCTTGTTTGCATGGTCGGCCATACGCGGCGCTTCAATCCCTCGCACCAATTCCTGCACAAGAAGATCGTCGCCGGGGACCTGGCGATTTCGCAGTTGGATGTGCAGACCTATTTCTTCCGCCGCACCAATATGAATGCGCTGGGCCAGGCACGCTCATGGACCGACCATCTCTTGTGGCATCACGCCGCCCACACGGTCGATCTCTTTGCCTACCAGACGCAGGACGAGATCGTGAAGGCCAATATCGTGCAAGGGCCGATCCATCCGGTGCTGGGCATAGCAATGGACATGTCGATCCAGCTCAAAGCCCGGCGCGGTGCGATTTGCACGCTCAGCCTGTCGTTCAACAATGACGGGCCGCTCGGCACGTTCTTTCGCTATATTTGTGACAACGGCACCTATATCGCCCGCTATGACGACCTGTTCACCGGCCGGGACGAGAACATCGATGTCTCAAGGGTCGATGTCTCGATGAACGGCATTGAATTGCAGGACCGCGAATTCTTTGCCGCCATTCGTGAAGGGCGGGCGCCGAACGCCTCGCTGGCGCAGGTTCTGCCGTGCTACAAGGTGCTGCACGATCTCGAACAGCAGCTGCGCGCGCAGGCCTGATGGCGGTTCTTGCCGGCTTGGCAGCTTTTGTCGCGCCGGCATCTGGCCGGCGGATGTTTGCGCTCCACTTATAGTCATCTGGATGTCGCTGACGGCGCCTGGCGGCGGCGGCCATCCCCAAAAGGCTATGTGTGCGCCATGACTCGTCCGTTGATTGCCTTCCTTTGTGTGTTCATCGCATTTCCGGCGATTGATCTGGTGTGGCTCGGCTATATTGCCCATGATATCTACCGCAGCCGACTTGGTGCGCTGATCGCGCCGAAGCCGGTTTTATGGGCAGCCATAGTGTTTTACGCGATTTATGCACTGGGTGCGGTGTGGTTTGCGGTGCTCCCGGCCGTCAATGCGCATAATTGGCGGCTGGCATTGACGCAGGGGGCGGCGCTGGGATTTGTCGCCTATGCCACTTATGATCTCACCAATTATGCAACGCTGCGGCATTGGTCACTGAGCCTCAGCCTGATTGATCTTGCCTGGGGCACGGTGTTGACGGCGCTGGTGGCGGTGATCGCCTATGGCGTGACCGCGGCCTTGACCTGAGCTGCAGCCATGGCCTCGCCAATGACAATGACGCAGGGGCCGGAGGCCGCGAAACGCGCCAGCCTGTCCGGCATGTCGGCGATGCTGGCGGCCAGCTGCCGCTCGCCGGGCCAGGAGACGCGCTCGACCACCACCGCCGGCGTCGTGGGCGGCAGACCGGCAGCAAGCAGGCGCGATACCAGTTCGGGCAGCGTGCGCACGCCCATATAAACCACGGTCGTTGCCCTTGGATCGGCCAGCGCCGCCCAATCGAGGTCACGCGGCAGGTGGCCGTCGCGGCCATGGGCGGTGATGAATTGCACCCGGCGCGCGACATCGCGCTCGGTGAGTGAGGCACGCAACGAGGCTGCTGCCGCGCCGGCCGAGGTCACGCCCGGCACCACTTCATAAGGGATGCTGGCCTGGCGCAAGGCGGCGATTTCCTCATTGGCACGCCCGAAAATCATCGGATCGCCCCCCTTGAGACGCACGACCCTTTTGCCGGCGCGCGCATGTTCGACAATCAGCGCCGAAATATCGGCTTGTGTGCAGGAGGGCTTGTAGCCGCGTTTGCCGACATTGATGCGCTCGGCCTCGCGCCGGGCCATTTCCAGCACGCGCGGCGCGACCAGATCATCATAGAGAACGACATCGGCGCTCTGCAACGCCAGCACGGCCTTGAGCGTCAGAAGCTCAGGATCGCCGGGCCCGGCACCCACCAGAACGGCCGAGCCCGCCGGTCGCGCGCCAAGCGCGGCGATGCGGTGGTCGAAATCCTCGGCCGGGCCAGATTCCCCGCGCATGGCATCGCGGGCAAACCGCTCCCAGAAGCTGCGGCGGGCGGCAGCGGGCAAGGCGAGGCCGCGCAATTGCTGGCGCCAGAGGCGCGCCGACGTCAGCCAGTCGCGCAGATTTTGCGGGATCAGCGCCTCGATACGGGCGCGCAGCAACTGGCCAAGAATCGGCGCGACACCATCGGTGGAAATGCCGATCACCAGCGGCGAGCGCTCGACAATGGCGCCGAACTGGAAATCCGACAGGCCCGGCTTGTCGACAATGTTGACGGGGATGTGCAGGGCGCGCGCCGCCGCCACGAGGCGCCCTGCCTCAGCCGCGTCATCGAGGTCGGCAATGACCAGCGCCATGCCGGCCAGATCGCCGGCCTGCCAGTCACGGGCGATGCGCCGCACCCTGGCGCCGCTGGCCGTCAGCAATTCGGCTTTCCAGTCGGCGCCCGTGCCGGCCCCGACCAGCAGCACCTGGCGATCCTGCAATCTGAAGAACAGGGGCAGGCTCGCCAGTTCGCCGATGGGCGTGGGCCTGGCGGGGCCGGGTTGGCGCGGTGTGGCATCTGTATCTGACATGGCTGCGGCATAACCTTGTCGCGGGCGATCAGCAAGCGGTGGCACCGCTTGCCGGGGCGGCAAAAGCCCGGCTTGCACGCCTGCTTTTTGTGCAACGCAACAAGCCGTTGCAAGGCGCAACTCGATAAACTCCCTTTTTATCAAAGACTTACAGTCTTGGCGCGCCGCTTGCTTGCGTGGCTCGCGGAACACCATTGATGGAGGCAGAAGTGAATATCGCCGAATTTCGTAAAGCGGGCCACTGGCCGACCCTGCTCGCGGCCTTTCTCTATTTTGACATTTCTTTCATGGCCTGGGTATCGCTGGGGCCGCTGATCACCTTCGTGGCGCATGACCTGCATCTTTCGGTGCCGGAGAAATTTTCAATTCTCTCGATCCCGGTGCTGTCAGGTGCCTTGCTGCGGGTGCCGCTGGGCATTCTCGCTGACACGATCGGCTCGAAGCGCACCGGCGTTGGCGCGCAGACCATCGTGCTCGTGGCAACCGTGCTGGTGGCGCTGCTCGGCCTGCCGAGCGAGGCTGCGGTCAAGGCCTTCGCGCTGGTTTTGGGACTGGGCGGGGCTTCGTTTGCGGTGGCGTTGCCGCAAGCCAGCCGCTGGTATCCGCCCAAATATCAGGGCGTGGTGATGGGCATTGCCGGTGCCGGCAATATGGGCGTGGTGCTGGATACGCTGTTCGGGCCGAGCCTTGCCGCGCATTATGGCTGGCAGGCCGTGTTTGGCGTGCTGCTGGTGCCGATGGCGGGCATTCTGGCCTATTATATCTACGCCGTGAAGGATGCTCCCGGGCAGCGCGCCCGGCCGCAGCTTGCGACCTATACAAAATTGCTGGGAAATACCGATGCGCTGATGTTCATGCTGTTTTACTTCATCACCTTTGGCGGGTTCGTCGGGCTGGCGAATACGCTGCCGCTGTATTTCACCGTGCAATATCACCTGTCGCCGGTGGCAGCCGGCTTGCTGGTGTCGCTGATCGTGGCGCTGGGTTCGGGCTTTCGTCCGGTTGGCGGCGCGATTGCCGATCGCATCGGCGGGGTGCGCGCGCTCTCCTTGCTGTTTGGCGTGGTGGTGGTGGCCTACGGGCTGATTGCCTTGCTGCCGGCTGACCGGGCCGTGGAGGGGGCCCTGCCCTTCAGCCTCGCGACCATGCCGGCGATGGTGTGGCCGGCCGTGCTTTTGTTCAGCATCGGCGTGCTGGCGCTGGGCATGGGCAATGGCGCGGTGTTTCAGTTGATCCCGTTGCGGTTTGGTCGCGATATTGGCGTGCTGACCGGGCTGGTGGGCTGCGCTGGCGGGCTTGGCGGCTTCTTTCTCGCCAAGACCCTGGGCCTTTCCAAGGGCATGACCGGCGGTTTTGGCCCCGGCTTCCTGTTCTTTGCAGGGCTGGCCGCTGCCGGATGTCTGGCGCTGTTTCTGGTCAAGCACACATGGCGCACGACCTGGGGCGCAACGTCCGGCGCGCGGGTGTAACCTTCGCGGCGCAGGTGCCCGGCAAATTCCGGTGATCCGGCCCCGCAGCCTAGCGACAGGCGGCGGTGTCGATGTTTTTGGCCTATGACCCTGCTTCAATCCGCGCGAACCAGGCATCCTCGCTGATCACTTCAATGCCGAGGGCTTCGGCCTGGGTGCGTTTCGATCCGGCGCCGGGCCCGGCAACCACGAGATCGGTTTTCTTCGAGACCGAACCAGCGACCCTGGCACCAAGCCGCTCGGCCGAGGCTTTGGCCTCCTCGCGGGTCATGCGCTCCAGCGCGCCGGTAAAGACCACGGTCTTGCCGGCGACCGGGCTGGCGGAGATGAGCGCTTCCATCGGCAGCGGCGTCACAGTCTCCAGCAGCGCGTCGAGCGCCTCATTATTATGCGCCTCGGCGAAAAATTCCTGCAGCGAGGTGGCGACGACCTCACCAAGGCCGTCAATGGCGGTGATCTCTTTCATGGCAATATCCGCGTCGCCGCGCATGGTGTGCAACATGGCCTCGATGCTGCCGAAATGCCTTGCGAGCCGCCGGGCATTGGTGCGCCCGACATGGCGCAATCCCAGCGCATAAAGAAAACGATTGAGCGGCACCTGGCGCCGCGCGTCGATGGCGGCAAAGAGGTTTTTTACCGACAAATCGCCGAAACCCTCGCGGTCTTTCAGCTTTTTGAGCGCTGCGGCATCGCGCGCTGCCAGCGTGAAAATATCGGCCGGGGCGCGGATCAGGCCATCGGCAAAAAATTGCTCGATCTGCTTGTCGCCCAGCCCCTCGATATCAAAGGCATCGCGCGAGGCGAAGTGCTTCAGCCGCTCCACGGCCTGGGCCGGACAGGTGAGGCCGGCAGAGCAGCGGCGCACGGCATCAGCCTCGCCGTTTTCGTCAAGCTCGCGCAGGGCCGCCGACCGACAGGCCGGGCAGATGTGCGGAAATGCAAAGGGTTGGGCATCTGCCAAGCGCCGCGCCATGACGACTTCGACAATCTGCGGGATGACGTCGCCGGCCCGCTGCACCACGACATAATCACCGATGCGGATGTCCTTGCGGGCGATTTCGTCCTCATTATGCAAGGTGGCATTGGACACCATGACACCGCCGACATTGACCGGCTCAAGGCGCGCTACCGGCGTCAGGGCGCCGGTGCGACCGACCTGGATCTCAATGTCGCGCAACTGCGTGACGGCCTGCTCGGCAGGGAACTTATGCGCCACGGCCCAGCGCGGCGCCCGCGAGACAAAGCCCAGCCGCTGCTGCAAGGCGAGATCATCGACCTTGTAGACGACGCCATCAATATCATAATCGAGGCCGGGCCGGGCCGCGCCGATCGCCGCAAACCGTGCCTTCATGGCGGCGGCATCGGCGCAAAGCGCCATCAGCGGGTTAATGGCAAAGCCATAGGCGCCGAAGGCCTGCACCATGCCACTCTGGGTCGTGGCCGGCAGGGCGCTGGCCTCGCCCCAGGCATAGGCAAAGAAATGCAAGGGCCTGGTGGCGGTGATCGCCGGATCGAGCTGGCGCAGGCTGCCGGCCGCCGCATTGCGGGGATTGGCGAACAAGGGGCGCTGGGCCTGCTGCTGGCGGGCGTTGAGGGCGGCAAAATCGCTGCGGCTCATGTAAATTTCACCGCGCACTTCAAGGACCTCCGGCGCGGAACCGGCAAGGCGCTGCGGAATTTCGGCTATGGTGCGCACATTGGCGGTGACGTCCTCTCCCTCGGCACCATCGCCGCGCGTGGCCGCCTGCACCAGCACGCCATGCTCATAGCGCAAGGCGCAGGACAGGCCATCGATCTTCGGTTCGGCGGTAAAGGCCAGCGGCGCCCCGGCATCAAACCCGAGAAAGCGCTGCACGCGCGCGACAAATTCGTCGATTTCCGCTTCGGCAAATATATTGCCGAGCGACAGCATCGGCACGCGATGGGTGACCTTGGCAAAACCCGCCGCCGCCGGTGCGCCGACCTTGTCGCCCGGCGAGTCCGGTGCCTTCAGGCCCGGCCATTGCGCCTCAAGCGCCTGCAGGGCACGCCGCTGCGCGTCATATTCGGCATCCGACAGGATCGGCTGATCTTGCTGGTGATAAGCAATATCGGCCGCCGCCACGGCTTTTGCGAGGGCGTCGTATCTGGCGTGCACGTCGTGCGGAATATCGTCGCTCACGGCCTCACTCCACGCTCAGCGCGCCGTCCAGCAGGCGCGCGGCCGCTGCCCGCGCCTCCTCGGTGATGCGACTGCCGGCCAGCATACGGGCAATTTCCTCGCGGCGGCCGGAAGCGTCAAGCTCGGCGACCCTGGTGGCGACGCGCGCACCATCGGCCACCTCATCCTTGCTGATGCGCCAGTGCTGGCGCGCCCGCGCCGCCACCTGCGGCGCATGGGTCACGGCCAGCACCTGCACGCTCTGCGCCAGATTGGCAAGCCGCTGGCCGATGGCGTCGGCGACCGCGCCGCCGGCCCCGGAATCGATCTCGTCGAACACCAGCGTCGGCGCCGAACCGCGCTCGGCAAGGGCGACCTTGAGCGCCAGCATGAAACGCGACAATTCGCCGCCCGAGGCAATCTTCATCAGCGGCCCGGGCTTGGTGCCGGGGTTGGTCGACACCCAGAATTCGACGCGGTCATAACCATGCTCGCCGCCTGATTCCGGTGTGGCCACCACCTGCGTCATGAATTTGGCGCGCTCCAGTTTCAGGGGCGCGAGCTCGACATTGACGGCCTCATCGAGCCGAGCGGCGGCGCCGAGGCGACGCTCCGACAAGGCAGCGGCTTGCAGGGCATAATCTTTGGCAAGCGCCTCATGGCGGGCGGTAAGATCGCGCAGGGCTGCCTCGCTGGCGTCGATTTTATCGAGTGCCTCGATAAAGCCGGCCGCCGTCGCGGGCAATTGATCACAGGTCACATTGAATTTGCGGGCTGCTGCGCGCAGCGCAAACAGCCGAGTTTCGGTGGATTCAAGCTCGCGCGGATCAAATTCCGCGCGCCGCAGGCTCTCTTCGAGATGCTCTTGCGCCTCGTCGAAGGCGCGCAGCACCGCCTCCATGGCAGCGACCGGCGCGGCCACCAGTTCGGGCGCCTGTACGCCGCGCCGCTCCAGCCGGCGCGTCAGGGCTGCCAGCATTGCCACAGGCGAGCCCTGGCCGGTGAGCGCATCATGGGCCTCGGCAATATCGGCCACGACTTTCTCGGCCTGCATCATGCGCTGGCGTGTCTCGGCCAGCGCCTCTTCCTCGCCCGGCTGCGGGCTCAGCGCGTCGAGTTCATCGCGGGCGTGTTCAAGATAGTCGCGTTCGCGGCGCAAGGTTTCGAGGCGTTGCCGCTCGTCTACAAGCGCGGCCTGCGCCGCCTTCATCGCCCTATGCACGGCGGCAACGCCGTCAGCCGCCGCTTCCAGCCCGCCATATGCATCGAGCAGGCTGCGGTGATGGTCAGGGTCGACCAGCGCGCGCTCATCATGCTGGCCGTGAATTTCCACCAGACTGGCGCTGAGCGCCCGCAAGGTCGTGCCGCTGACAGGCTGATCATTGACATAGGCACGGCTGCGACCATCGGCGATCTGCACGCGCCGCAAGATCAGGTCACCCTCGACACTGAGCCCCTGTATAGCAGCAAATTCGCGCGCCGGATGATCGTGCGCGAGCTCGAACAGCGCCGTCACCTGGCCCTGCCGCGCCCCTGCCCGCACCAGCGCGCCATCACCGCGCCCGCCCAGCGCCAGCGCAAAGGCATCAAGCAGAATGGACTTTCCCGCGCCGGTCTCGCCGGTGAGCACACTCAGGCCTTGCGGGCAGGTCAGATCAAGCTGCTCGATCAGGACGATGTCGCGGATGACGAGCTGGCGCAGCATGGAGCGGCATGTCTCCGCTCAGCCGAGCCCGATCTGGTGCGCCAGCGTCGAAATCCAGGAGCCGGGATTTTCATGCGGCGCCAGGCCCCTGCCCTTCAGCAGGCTGTAGGCATCCTTGTACCAGGGGCTGTCGGGAAAGTTGTGGCCGAGCACTGCGGCCGCGGTCTGCGCCTCGTCAGGCAGGCCGAGCGCCAAATAGGCCTCGGTCAGACGCTCAAGCGCCTCGGGCGTATGGCGGGTGCGTTGATACTGGGCCAATACGGTACGAAATCTTGAGATCGCGGCCGGATAATCACGACGCGTCAAGTAATAGCGGCCAATCGACATTTGCTTGCCGGCCAGTTGGTCTTGCGTCACCAGCAGCTTGAATTTGGCTTCCGTCGCATAGGGCGTATTGGGATATTTGGTGACGATCTGCTGGAAAACGCTGTTCGCCTTGGAGGTCACGGTCTGATCGCGTGAAATATCCGGTATCTGCTCATAATAGGACATGCCGGCGAGATAAAGCGCATAGGGCACATCCGGAGAATTGGGATAGCGCTCGTAATAGGTGTGGGCAGCACCAACCGCATCATCATATTTGCCGGCGCGATAATCCGAATAGGCCTCCATCAGCGCACTTTTCTCGGCATAGCTCGAAAACGGATGGTTGAGCGCGATTTTTGAAAACTCCTCGGCGGCGTCCTTGTCATCATGCTTGGCGAGGCGGGCAAGCCCCTGATCATACATGCTGTCAACCGGGACGACCGGGTCGATCTTGGTCTTGTATTTGGCGGTCGCAAACGGATTAAGACCCTCGATCGTCGAGCAGGCCATCAGCGGAGCCATCAAGGCGAGAGCGAGGCCAAGTCGCAAATTCAGGCCGCTGCGCGGTTTGCGGGACAGGGACGTCAGATATTTCATACCGTTCCACTCACTTAGGCGCATAGAAGTTACGCTCCGATAAGGCTCGTTTATCACAGACAATCTGATCTGCCCATAGACATGCTGCGACATGCGAAACGGCCGGACAGTCATGCTGGTCCACGTGATGTTCCAGAAACAAGACGTTTCGATGGCGAAATCCGCGTGGCCCGATTTGCCGGGCATGGCCTCAAGCCAGCCCGGTCGAGAGCGCGATTCGGCGTCAGTCGACACCCGGCGCAAAGGTGGCGGCGCCGGCAAGACCCAGTTCCGCCTGGCCAACCAGCGGCCGCACCGAGGGGCTGTCCTGCACATAAGTATAGGCCGAAGGATCGGCGAACAGCGCTTCCAGCACCGCGACATTCATCTTGTGGCCGCCGCGCAGCGAGCGATAGCTGCCGATGATCGGGGCCCCCGCCAGTGCCAGATCGCCGATGGCATCAAGCAGCTTATGGCGCACGAACTCATCGTTGAAGCGCAGGCCTTCGGGGTTCAGGATCCGCTCGCCCTCGATCGCCACGCTGTTCTGCAAGGTCGAGCCCAGAGCCAAGCCTGCCGCCCAGAGTTTCTTGACATCGCTCACGAAACCGAAAGTGCGGGCACCAGCGATATCATTGCGGAATTTCCGGGAATCGAGTTCCATCTCGTAGCGCTGCGCGCCGATCACCGGATTGGCAAAATCAATGGCCACATCGAGCTTGAAGCCGCGTCGCGCCGGTGCGAGTTCGGCAAAGCCCTCGCCTTCCTCAATGCGGACGCTTTTCAAGACTTTCAGATAACGGCGGGGAGCCTTTTGCTCGACAATCCCGGCTTCGTCGATCAGTTCGACAAAATCTTGCGCCGAACCGTCGAGAATCGGCACTTCCGGGCCATCAATCTCGACCAGCACATTGTCGAGACCAAGGCCGCGCAGCGCTGCCATCAGATGTTCGACAGTGCCGACCGAACCAGTGCTGTCCTGGCCGAGGACGGTGCAAAGGCGCGTCATGCCGACTTCCGACCAATGCGCCCGCAACAGCCGCTCGTGTCCAGACTTCAGCCCCGTGCGCAAAAACCTGATGCCGGCATTGATTGCATCCGGCCTGAGCATGACCCGCACCGGCCTGTTGCCATGAACGCCCTTGCCCTCGATCAAAATCTCGTTGCGCAAGGTCGTCTGATGACCAAATTTCATACCTTGACTCCCACGGCGCCCTGGCAACATTTCAACCACAATGACTTGCCACGTGACCCGAGTTTGTAACGCGTCACAATCCGCATCCCTGAACCCGCCGAAATCCCAGGCAGGCTGGTTGCCACAGATTGTGATGAATCACCCCTAACTCACTGCATGGAGTTTACCGCCTGGCGGGAATGCGGCAAAATCAAGGTTCATTACGAATTGTAACAATTGGTGCGGTTTCGTTCAACTCTTTGAAATTCGACGATCATCGCCTTCTGAAATGTCCCGGAAACCGGAGACGGATGCCCGCCTCCGTTGCCTGATTCATGTCACGCCGGTCGTGTTCAGTGCGATTTGCGCCGCAGAAACGCCGGGATTTCGGCTTCGTCATCCTCGCTCACGCGCGGTGCCGGTGCCGGGCTGCGACCATGGGGATCGAGGCTGGCATGGTTCGCGCGTGACGGCACTGCACCTGCAGCGGCGACGCGGCGCAGATCTTCGACACCCTGGGCGATGTCGCGCGGGATCGCGGGCGCGGCCGGCATTTGCGTACGGCCTGCGGCGGGGGCCACGGGTTCCTGACGACCGAGGCCGAAGCTCGACAGCCGTTCCATCAGTGTCTTTTTGTGGGGCTCCACGGGCGCCTCACCCCGATTCACCTGCACCGTCCTGACGATATGCGGAGGCAAGTCGTCGATCGTGGGCATGCGCACGGGCCGCACGACCTGGACGGGTGCCGGCGGGACGAAACTGGATGCTGGCGCATAGGTCTCGATCACATGCGCAGGTGCCGGCTGGGGAATCGGCTGCTGGACAGCGCGCGGCGGGGTCGGCTGCACATTGACCTGATTGACGATTTGTCCCTGGTTGGCCATGGGCGGCTGACGGACCGGTGCGATCGGCGCGAGGGCAACCTCAGGAATCACCATGGCTTCAACGGGTTGTTCTTCATAGACCGGTTCTGGCGCCGGGACCGGGGCGGCGACCGGGGCCGGTTGCGAGATCGGAGCGGCGGGAGCGGCGGCGCGCGCCACGTTCACAGCAGGTTTGGCGACGAATGCGGGAGCGACAAACGGCGCTTCCTGTTCCATCGCCGGGGCGTCAATGCCAGTTGCCACCACGGAAACCCGCACGATGCCGTTGAGGCTGGTATCGAAGGTGGCGCCGAGGATGATGTTGGCGTCCTCATCGACTTCCTGGCGAATCCGGCTGGCGGCTTCATCGACTTCGTAGAGCTTGAGGTCGCTGCCGCCAGTGATGGAGATCAGCAGGCCACGCGCGCCGCGCATTGACACCTCGTCGAGCAAGGGGTTGGCAATGGCGGCTTCAGCAGCGTGAATGGCGCGGTTTTCGCCCGAAGCCTCACCGGTGCCCATCATCGCCTTGCCCATGTCGCGCATGATGGCGCGCACGTCGGCGAAGTCGAGGTTGATCAGGCCTTCCTTGACCATCAGGTCGGTGATGCAGGCAACGCCCGAATAGAGCACCTGGTCGGCCATGGCGAAGGCATCGGCGAAGGTGGTGTTTTCGGTGGCGACCCGGAAGAGGTTCTGGTTGGGGATGACGATGAGTGTATCGACGGCCTTCTGCAATTCGGAAATGCCGGCCTCGGCAACCCGCATGCGGCGCTGGCCCTCAAAGTGGAACGGCTTTGTGACGACGCCAACTGTGAGAATGCCCATTTCCCGGGCGATACGGGCAATCACCGGCGCCGCGCCGGTGCCAGTGCCACCGCCCATGCCGGCGGTGACGAACACCATGTGGGCGCCCGCGAGATGATCGCGAAGTTCTTCCATCGCCTCCTCGGCGGCGGCATGGCCGATTTCCGGTTTGGAACCGGCGCCAAGGCCTTCAGTAACCTGCAGGCCCATCTGGATGATGCGCTCGGCTTTGGATTTGGTCAGCGCCTGGGCGTCAGTGTTGGCAACGATGAAATCCACGCCGTCGAGGCCGGAATCGATCATGTTGTTGACCGCATTGCCCCCGGCACCGCCGACGCCGCACACCATGATGCGGGGCTTCAGTTCCCTGAGTTCGGGTGCGCGCAGATTGATCGTCATGTTGGGCCTCTCATTGCTCGGGCGCTGTTGTCGCCGTTGGTTTACGTCAATTTCCAAAGGTGCGTTGCCGGGGCCGCGCACCTGACCAGGGTTAAAAACTCTCTTTCAGCCAGCGCCCGACGCGGGCGACATAACCATCTGTCCCGGTCGCGCCCAGGTGAGCATGACGACGCGGTTCAAAATGCTCGATGCCTGCGACCTGCGGATAGATGGCCAGACCCATGGCGGCGGCGAAAGCCGGGCTGCGGGCCGATTCCGGCAATCCCTGCACGCCCAGCGGGCGGCCGAGCCGGACTTGCGGGGACAGGATGCGCCGGGCGGTATCGACCAGCCCGGTAAGTTGTGCGGCACCGCCAACCAGCACCAGACGGCGGCCGGCATGATCGGCAAAGCCGGCGCTCTTCAGCCGGTCGCGCACCAGTTCGAGAATTTCTTCGACCCGCGGCGTGATGATATTGGTCAAAAGTGCGCGCGGTAGCGGCGTCGGTTCATGGTCTTCATCACCGACATGCACGACATCGATGCTTTCGCGCTCGTCGGAGGGGGCCAGCAGCGTTGAGCCGTGCAGGGTTTTCAGGCGCTCGGCATGGACGATGCGGGTGTTGAGGCCGCGCGCCACATCCAGCGTGACATGGTGACCGCCGACGGCAATGGCATCGACATGCACGAGGCGACCGTGGCGGAAGACACCCATGGAGGTGGTGCCGGCACCAAGGTCGATCAGGGCCGTGCCGAGTTCCGCCTCGTCATCGACCAGCACCGACAGTCCGGCGGCATAGGGAGTGGCGATGACGGCCTCGACGCTGAGATGGCAGCGCTCGACCGCCAGCAACAGGTTGCGCAGGCAGCTGGCATCGGTGCTGACCACGGTGAGGTCGGCGGCCAGCTTTTCGCCGATCATGCCGCGCGGATCGCGGATGTCGGGGGCGGCATCAAGGGCAAAGCCGCTTGGCAGCGAGTGTAACACGGCACGGTTGGGGGCGCCGCTGTAGCTGGTCGCCGCTTCGAGAACACGCTGCAGATCCGATTCGGCCACGGCATGGCCGCTGACCGCCGTTTCGGCGTGGAAGGATTGCGCGGCAAGACGCCCGCCAGTGATGTTTACGATGACGCCTTCGACCTGGACATTGGCCATGCGCTCGGCGGCATCGACCGCCTGGCGGATGGCGGCCTCGGCTTCGTCCATGTCAACGACCGCACCGCCCTTGAGGCCGCGCGCCCGCTGGTGGCCGATGCCCAGCACCCGCACCTGGTGGGTGCGCCCGCGCAGGGTTTCCGAAGGTGGGGCAGGCACGAGCTTGGCAACCAGGCAAACCACCTTCGAGGTGCCGATATCCAGAACGGAAATCGTGGCACTGCGGCGCGGCGACAGGGATTTGAGCCGTGGCGGCGGCTGGATCGCGGTCATGTCGGGTTCCCCAATCCTTTCGGCTTGCGCTTTTTCAACATTTCCAGGCGCGCGGCGTAGGCGTCAGCAGAAAGACGCGCCACCATGCGGCCGGGCGCGCGGAAATCGAGGCTGAGAATGTCCTTCTCAAGCACATGCGAGGTGGCTTCGAGCATGGCCAGCGTCTTGAGCGCGGCCTCGGCATGATGTTCGGGCAACCGTACGTCGATGCCGTTGCTCATCTTCAGGTCCCAGCGACGGCCACTGACCAGGACGCCGGCACGAATCCGTGACTTCAAAGTGGGGGCCACGGCAATGAGCTTGGCAAAATCGCCGATCTGCATGTTGGCCTGCGGGCCGACAACGAAGGGCAGGCCAGCCCAGCGGCGGCTGCTGGCGGTCTCGATCGGTGTGCCATCGGCGCTGATCACCGAGAGTTTGCCGTTATCCTGCCAGATGGCAAAGGGGCGCCGCTCCTGAATATCAATGACGACGCGATCGGGATAAAGCACCCGCACCGCCGCCTGCTTGATGCGCGGCAGGGCCAGCAGCCTGGTGCGAATGGCATCGGCGTTGAGAAACAATGTCGAAGAGAGCTGGGTGATGCCGGTTGCCGGCAGGATTTGCCCCGGCGTCATGCCATTGTCGGTGGTAATGACGATGGCCTTGACGCCAAGGCCAAGGCTGCGCGCCAGAATATCGCCGATCCCGCCCGATTCGGCGGCAAATTTGGCATATTGGCCACTTTGCACGAGGCTTACTGAAGCGGTGCTGACGAGGAACAACAGCGCCAGCGCCGTACCAATGCCCGGCTTCATCAGCCATGCGGGCGGGGCCAGGGTGATTCTGCCAATTTTGATATGCGAGCTGCCAGAGCCAATGCGCTGGCGGCGTGCGGACTTGACGGGCTTGCGGTTCGGGCCGGAAAGGCTGGCAAAAACCGAAGTCCAGGAGGAGGATGGGACAGCAATCCGCAATCCGTCCGGGGACGAATTCAACGGTTGAGCGATGCGTCCTCCACCATCCATGTAACCAACTCGCCTAATGACAGCCCGGCATGGGCTGCCAATTCCGGCACCAGCGAAGTCTCGGTCATGCCGGGTTGCGTGTTGACCTCCATGACAATCAACGCGCCGGTTCCCCCCGGCGTGTCGTCATAACGAAAATCCGCACGGCTCACGCCGCGGCACCCGAGCGCTGTATGCGCCCTCAGTGCCAACTCTTGAATCTTTTGGTAAATATTTGGTTTAAGATCGGCGGGCAAAATGTGAAATGAACCACCGGGGCTATATTTTGCGTCGTAATCATACCAGTTGTCGCCAGCGGCCTTGATTTCGATCACATCCAGCGCCCGGTCGCCCATGACGGCGCAGGTCAGCTCTCGTCCGGCCACGAAGGTTTCGACCAGCATCGTGTCGCTGAGCGGCCAGTCGGCGCGGGTCAGTTCCTGCGGGGGATGGGCCTGATCGGCCTTGACGATGAACACGCCGACCGACGAGCCTTCGGCGACCGGCTTGATGACATAGGGCGGCGGCAGGATGTGGCGTTTGGCCGCTTCATGCCGCGAGACGGTGACGCCATGCGCCACCGGGATGCCCGCCGCCTTCATGACGTCCTTGGCGCGGTCTTTCTGCATGGCCAGCGCCGAGGCGAGAATGCCGGAATGGGTATAGGGGATTTGCAGGGTTTCCAGCACGCCCTGCACGGCACCGTCCTCACCCCAGCGGCCATGCAGCGCATTGAACACCACATCGGGCCGCAGATCGCCGAGCACGGTCGCAAGGTCGCGGGCCGCATCGATGCGCGTGACCTTGAAGCCTGCGCCTTCGAGAGCGGCAGCGCAAGCGGCGCCGGAACGCAAGGACACCTCACGTTCGGCGGAAGGCCCGCCCATAAGGACGGCAACATGTCGGGTCATAGGATGTAATTCCAGTTCTGGTTGCGGGATATGCTCAAATTCGCCCTTGATGAAAACAGCGGCCCCCTGCCATGGCAATGACGCCGGATTGCGATAATTTCACGGCTTCGCCCAGTCGCGCCTGCCTATCATGAACCCGGCCCCCACCGCACGCCGCGGCCGCGGTTTCTCCACAGCCATAGCAGCGGCTTCAGCCGTGATATTGCCGCATGGCGGCGGCAATCGCACCAAACATCGGTGTAGGGCGCAGATGGCCGTCAAAGGGCAGCGGCCGCATGGGCCGCGCCTTGGCGAAGGGCGTCGCCTGATACCAGGAATAGGGATCGGCCAATTGCCAGGTCTCGATCACCCTGATGCGCGGATGTTCTAGCACGTCACCGAGGTAAAGCGCGGTTGTGGCGGCGACCTCGCGGTCTCGGGCACTCTTGTCGCCCGTGAAGGCGGCATCGTTGCAATCGAGTTCGGTAATGTAGATATCGATGTCGCGCTGGCCCAGTTCGCGCAGGAAGGCGCGGAAGGCGGCGCGGTCATAGCCCCATTGCGGCACGAGATGGCTTTCAAGCCCGATGGCATCAAGCGGCACATGGGCCCTGGCAAGATCATCGACCAGGCGCAGCAGGGCCGGCCTGATGCCTGCGCCCCAGCCATTGGCGGTCTGGGTATGAGCCTCGTTGATCACCAGCCGGACCGTGGGATCGAGCGCGCGCACCAGCTTGAGGGCCTCCGGAATATAGGCCGGGCCGAGGGCCTGATACCACGGCCCGTCGCGATAATTGCCGGGCTGGTGGTGGCCCGGCCAGAACGGCTCGTTGATGACATCCCAGGAATGCAGACGGCCGCGATAATGCTTCACCACGCGGGTGATATGCTGCACGAAAATCCGCGCGACTGCGCTTTTGCCGAGGGCGTGCAGCCAGGGCGGCAGGGCTTCGTTCCAGATGAGATTATGGCCGCGCAGCTTGATGCCATGCGCGTCGCAAAAGGCGAGAATCCGGTCTCCCGGCGCGAAATTGAACGTCGTCGGATCGGGGCGCAAATTCCAGAATTTCAGGGCGGTATCGGTGGTGGCGATGCGGCATTGGGCTTTATACAGTGAAGCATAATCAGGCTTCATGGCGTCGCTTATGGATGCCCCGAACAAGATGCCATGGCGCGCACCAATGGCGCCGAGACTTTGATCGCGCGCCAGCGCCGGCCTTGTCGTCGCTAAGGCAGCGGTGCCTGCAGCCGCAAAGTGCCGGCGGGTAAAACCTGGTGCGCTCATGCCATCCTCACATGAAGTTTTGCGGATCGACATCGATCATGACGCGGATATTGCCGCGGGCGGGCGGCGCGGCGGCCAGAAGGGCCCGCAAAAACCCCTGCAGGTCGGCGCTGCGCGGGGCCTTGACCAGCAGGCGAAACCGGAAGCGCCCGCGCAACAGCGCCACTGGCGCCTCGGCCGGGCCGAGCACCACGACCTCATCATCCTGCGGCAGACCGCCGAGCGGTGCCAGCTTCCAGCGCGGGCTTTCACCCATTTCGGCGGTCGCCAGCGCCAGGGCGCGGGCATGGAGCAAGGTCGCGGCGGGATCGGTGCCCGAGACGATGAGCGCCGCCAGCCGTCCGAAAGGTGGCAATCCGGCAAAGGCGCGCATGTCGGTTTCGCGCTCATAGAAGGCCTCGGCATCGCCAGTCAGCAAGGCGGCGATCACCGGATGCTCCGGCTGCCAGGTTTGCAGGAGGCCGCGCCCCGACGCCAGGCCACGCCCGGCGCGCCCGGTGACCTGCTGCAACATCTGGAAGGTGCGTTCGCCGGCGCGCGGATCGCCATTGGCGAGGCCGACATCGGCATCGACCACCCCGACCAGCGTCAATTTCGGGAAATGATGGCCCTTGGCGACCATTTGCGTGCCGATTACCAGATCAACCTCGCCGCGTGTCACCCGGTCAATTTCATGGCGCAGCCGCTCGGTGCCGCCCCCCAGATCCGATGACAGAACCAGGGTGCGCGCTTCGGGGAACAGCGCCGCCGTCTCCTCGGCGAGCCGCTCGACGCCCGGCCCGCAGGCCGTCAGGCTGTCTTCGGTATCGCAGGCCGGGCAGACATCAGGGCGCGGTTCGGTATGGCCGCAATGATGGCAGGCGAGGATGCGGCGGAAGCGGTGCTCGACCAGCCATGCCGAGCAATGCGGGCATTGGAACCTGTGGCCGCAAGCCCGGCACAATGTCAGCGGCGCATAGCCTCGGCGGTTCAAAAACAGCAGCGCCTGCTCGCCGCGGGCAAAAGTTTCGGCCATTTCGGCAACGAGGCGCGGTGCCAGCCAATGGCCCTTGGCCGGCCCATCGCGGCGCATGTCGATGGCGGCAATTTCCGGCAGGCTGCGGGCGGCAAAGCGGGTCGGCAGGCGCAGGTGGCCATAGCGGCCCTGTGCGGCATTGACCCGCGTTTCCAGCGAGGGTGTGGCGGAAGCCAGCACAGCGAGGGCCCCCTCGAAACGTGCGCGCACTACGGCCATGTCGCGGGCATTATAGGTGACGCCATCGCCCTGCTTGTAGGCCGCCTCATGCTCCTCATCGACGATGATCAGCCGCAAGCTGGCGAAGGGCAGGAACAGCGCCGAACGCGCGCCGGCAACGACGCGGGCGGTGCCGTCGGCGACGGCGTTCCAGAGGTCGGCGCGGCGCCGCGGTGTGATGCCGGAATGCCAGAGCCCGGGCTCGACCCCGAAGCGCGCCGCAAAGCGCGCCAGAAACTGCGTGGTGAGGGCAATTTCGGGAATGAGGATCATCACCTGTCCGCCGTTTCTGAGCGCTTCGGCGACCGCCTCGAAATAGACCTCGGTCTTGCCGGAACCAGTCACGCCTTCCAGCAGCAGAGTGCGAAATTCACGGGCGGAGACCGCGCGACGCAGGGCTTCGACCGCCTCGGCCTGGGCGTCGGCAAAATGCGGAATAGCAAAATCCGGATCGGGGCTTGCCGGCGGCGGTGGCGGCGCGGCGTCAAGGACGGCCAATGTGCCCTCGTTGACGAGGCCGGCGATCACGCCGTCAGAGACACCGGCCGCCCTGCGCAAATCGGCTCGCGACAGCGGCGGTGATTCCGCCAGCACTGCCAGCACCCTGGCACGCGCTGGTGTCAGGCGGGCGGGCGGGCCACCCGCCAGATGCAGCACCTTGCCCGGTGCCTCCGGTTCGGCACCGAGCGGGGCACGGATCACCATGCGCAGCACCATGCCGCGTGGCGACAGGGTCCATTGCGCCAGCCAGTCGATGAAGGCCCGCAGCGGCGCCGGCAAGTGCAAGCCGGCCAGCCGGGACGTCAGCATCTTGAGGTTGTCACCGGCACCCTCGCGCATCTCCCAGACCACACCCTGCGTCTGGCGCGGGCCGAATGGCACAAGCACGAAATCACCGGCCACAAGCGTCATGCCTTCGGGCACCCGGTAAGACCAGGTCTGGTCGACCGCGACCGGTGTCAGTACCTCGGCGATGCGGGGGGTGGTAATTTCAACCATCTATCAGGGCCAGAAGATGTGCCTCATCAGGCCGCGCCGCAGGGCTGATGCCGGCAGCGCCCGCCTGTTCAAGCGGCACGGCGACATCCCTGGAGAGGCAATAATGGCGCATCTGGCGCAGTGGCGCGCCGAGGCCCGCGGCCATCATCATCGCCACGAAAATCCCGGCGCTGCGGCGCGAGAAATGCAGCACGGCGTCAATCCGGCCTGCCGCCAGATCATCGCGGATGGCCGGCGCGAAAGCTTCGGCGGCGATGGCCTCATAGGTGACCAGCACGGTGATGTGGTGGCCGATCTTGCCCAGCAGAGTCTCGATATCGCTCTTGCGATCACGTCCGGCAATGTAGAGCAACGCGGCAGGCGACGGCGAGGCGGCCTTGAGCGCTTGCACCAGCCCTTTGGCATCTTCGGCAATATGGCGCGGCGCGTCATAGCTCTCGCGTGCCAAAGCGCGTGCCGTGCGCGTGCCGACGACATAAAGCGGCGTGCCCGACGCGCAAGGCAGGCCGGGCCGCACGGCATTGGCGCTGGTGATGATGATGGCATCGAAGCGCTGGCGGGGCACGATGAAGGGCAGCGGGGCGATGCGCAGAACCGGTGCCGGCACGCCTTGGTGCCCTGCTGCGGCGAGTGCCGCCAGCGTCGCCCGGGCTTCAGCTTCGGGCCGCGTTACCAGCACCCGCATCGCCTCAGGCTTTCAGGAAATCGGCAGGCATATGCCGCAGGATGTCATCGGCAGCGGCCTTGCCGAGCGCTGCCGCATCGGCAACCGCGCCATGTGTCGCCGCCTCGAAGACTTGCCTGCCATCCAGAGCCAGCACCTGTCCGGTGAAACGCAGGCTGGTGCCCTCGATGGTCGCCAGCCCGGCAATCGGCGTGCGGCACGAGCCATCGAGCGCCCGCAGAAAGGCGCGCTCGGCCAGCAGCGCCGCGAGCGTCGGCTGGTGCAATACCGGCGCCAGCAGCGCCATGATGCGGCTGTCCCCGGCGCGAATCGTGATCGCCACCGCGCCCTGGCCACAGGCAGGCAGAAACTGCGCCAGAGGCAGCAGGCTGGTGGCATGATGCGCCAGATGGAGGCGGTTGAGACCGGCGAGCGCCAGCAGGGTCGCGTCAAACACCCCTTCCTCGACCTTTTTCAGCCTGGTGCCGACATTGCCGCGCAGCAGCCCGGTCACCAGATCGGGCCGCAGGCGCTTGACTTGTGCCGCCCGGCGCAACGAGGCGGTGCCGACACGCGCGCCTTTCGGCAAGGCCATGATATCGCTGGCTTTGAAACTGATGAAGGCGTCGCGCACATCCTCGCGCGGCAGGGTGCCGGCCAAGATGATGCCATCGGGCAGCAGGGTCGGCAGATCCTTGGCAGAATGAACGCCGAGATCAATATCGCCGCGCAGCAGCGCCTCATCGAGTTCCCTGGTGAAAAGCCCCTTGCCACCGGCCGCCGCCAGCGTCCGGTCCAGGATCATGTCACCGCTGGTGCGAATCACCTCGATGGCGATCGAGGCGGCCGGAGCCCCCTGCGCGGCGGCCACCAGCCTTTGCGTCTCATGCGCCTGCGCCAAAGCCAGCGGGCTCCCGCGGGTGCCAAGGCGCATCAAACTCGCATCTCTGCCCGCCGCCGTCATCGTCCGCCTGCCTCGCTGTCCTGGCGCCTGATTTGCCATGGTTACGGCGGGCAGTATAAGAGGCCCGTCGAGCGAGCGAAAGGATTATTGCCGCCCATGCTGGTTCTGGGGATTGAGACGACATGCGACGAGACGGCGGCAGCCATCGTGCGCAGTCGGCCCGGTGGCGGGGGCGAAATTCTCGCCAATGAGGTGATGAGCCAGATTGCGCTGCACGCGTCCTATGGCGGCGTCGTGCCGGAAATCGCGGCGCGGGCCCATGTCGAATATCTCGATCATCTGATCCGGCGGGCGCTCAAGACGGCGGATGTCAGGCTGACCGATCTCGATGGCCTTGCCGCTGCCGCCGGGCCGGGCCTGATCGGCGGCGTGCTGGTGGGGCTGACCACCGGCAAGATGCTGTCGCTCGCCAGCCGCAAGCCGCTGATTGCCATCAACCATCTCGAAGCCCATGCCCTGACGGCAAGGCTGACTGATGCGCTCGAATTTCCCTATCTCGCCTTGCTGGTGTCGGGCGGGCACAGCCAGCTTCTGGCGGTGCGCGGGGTAGGTGATTATCTGCGGCTGGGGTCGACCGTCGATGATGCGGCGGGCGAGGCCTTCGACAAGGTCGCCAAGCTTCTGGGGCTGGGTTACCCCGGCGGGCCGATGATCGAGCGCGCTGCCGCTACCGGCGATCCGCTGCGCTTTGCCCTGCCGCGCCCGATGCTCGGGCGCCCCAAGGCGGATTTTTCGTTTTCCGGCCTCAAGACCGCCGTGCGCCTTGAGGTTGAACGTGCCGGGCCGCTGACCCCGGCGATTGTCAATGACCTTGCCGCCAGTTTTCAGGCAGCCATGGTCGATGTGATGGTTGACCGCACCCGCGTCGCCATGCGGGCCTTCCGTGAGGCCTGCGGGCATCCGGCGGCGCTGGTGCTGGCCGGCGGGGTCGCGGCCAATGGTGCCATAAGGGGGGCGATGCTGCGGCTCGCCACCGAGACCGGCGTGCGTCCGGTGTTTCCGCCGCTGGCGTTGTGCACCGACAATGGCGCGATGATCGCCTGGGCCGGAATCGAGCGGTTGCGGCTCGGCATGGTCGATGATCTTTCCACCCCGGCGCGCCAGCGCTGGCCGCTGGACCAGCAGGGCGAATCCATCCATCACGGCAAGGCATAAGGCATGGCTGAGGTTGTGGTTCTGGGCGCGGGGGCATGGGGCACGGCGCTGGCGCTGGTGGCGGCACGCGACGGGCGCGCCGTCAGCCTGTGGGCCCGCGATGCCGATGCTGCCGAGGCCATCAATGCCGCGCGCGAGAACCGTGCCCGCCTGCCCGGCGTGCGCCTGCCGGCCTGCATCCGTGCCACGCCTGACCTCGCCGCCTTGCAGGGCGCGAGGCTGATCGTCGCGGCAGTTCCGGCGCAGGCGGTGCGCGGCACGGCGAGGGACCTTGCGAAATGCCTGCCGCCCGGCGTGCCGCTGGTGCTGTGCGCCAAGGGCATCGAGCGCGACACCGGCGCGTTTCTCACCGGGATCGTCAGCCAGATCCTGCCCGGCACGCCGCTGGCGGTGCTCTCCGGCCCGAGCTTTGCCGAAGATGTGTCGATCGGCCTGCCGACGGCGGTCACGCTCGCCTGTGCGCAGACGCCGGTATTTGACCTGTGTCGCGAGGTGCTCGGTGCGCCATGGTTCCGGCTGTATCATTCCACCGACCTGCGCGGTGTCGAAATCGGCGCGGCCGCCAAGAATGTGCTGGCGATTGCCTGCGGCATGGCGGCGGGGCGCAGGCTTGGCGGCAGTGCCAATGCGGCGCTGATCGCCCGCAGCTTTGCAGAACTGGCGCGTTTTGGGCGTGCCTACGGCGCCCGGCCCGAGACCCTCACCGGGCTTTCCGGCCTCGGTGACCTGGTCCTGACATGCCAGCCGGGCAAATCCCGCAATTTTGCCTATGGCGAAGCGCTGGGGCGTGGCGAGGCCCCACCTGCAAAGCTTGCTGAAGGGGCCTTGACGGCGCCCGTTCTTGCCGAACTGGCGCGAGCGCGCGACGTTGATATGCCGATAAGTTTTGCGGTGGACGCCATCCTGAAGGGCGAGACCAGCGTCGGCGAGGCCATTACCGCGCTGCTGGCCCGCCCGTCGCGCAGCGAATAACATGCGGCTTGGCGGGCGCTGAAGGCGCAGATAAGCTGATGACCGACAACCCCGAATCAAAGGCCAAACCCATGCCGCTCGTGCCTTCCCAGCAAAATTATTCGCGCACATGGACCTATTTCGACGGGAATTGGCATGAGGGCAATGTTGCCATCATGGGGCCGCGCACCCATGCGGCCTGGCTCGGCTCGATGGTGTTTGACGGCGGGCGCGTGTTCGAGGGGGTCTGGCCTGATCTCGACCTGCATCTGGCCCGCGTCAACCGCTCGGCCCGCGCCATGCTGTTGAAGCCGCTGATGAGCGAGGCTGAATGGATGGCTCTCGCTCAGGAGGGCATGAAAAAGTTTGACGGCAAGACGGCGCTTTATGTGCGGCCGATGTATTGGGCCGAAGTGGGCAGCGTTGGCGGCGGCGTCAAATTCGATCCGGAAACCACGCGGTTTTGTCTCTGCCTTTATGAAGCCGCCATGCCCGAGCCGAAGGGCTTTTCGGTAACGCTGTCACCCTTCCGCAAGCCGACCCCGGAAACGGCGCCGACCGATGCCAAGGCAGGCTGCCTTTATCCCAACAATGCCCGTGCCCTGCATGAGGCGGCGTCGCGCGGCTTTGACAATGCGCTGGTCTGCGACATGCTCGGGCATGTGGCAGAACTGGCCAATTCCAACGTATTCATGGTCAAGGACGGTGTGGTGATGACGCCAGCCGCCAATGGCACGTTCCTTTCGGGCATCACCCGTGCGCGTGTGGCCAGCCTGCTGCGGGCGGCGGGGCGCGAGGTGCGCGAGACCACCCTGTCGCCGCAGGATTTCTTTGAAGCTGACGAGATTTTCGCCACCGGCAATTTCTCAAAAGTGGTGCCGGTTACGCGCATCGGCGAGCGCGCCCTGCAGCCCGGCCCGACCATGCAGCAGGCCCGCAAGCTCTATTGGGATTACGCGCACGGGCGTATCGGCGGCGGGTGAAGGCCGGACGCCGGCTGTCGGCGCGCCGTTGATCAGCCCAGGGCCGCGATCAGGCGGGCCATATCCTCTGGCGGCGCGCGCTCGAACAGCAGGTCCTGCTGCGTCACCGGGTGCACGAAGCCGAGGGTGGCGGCATGCAGGGCCTGACGCGGCATGGCCGCCAGCGCTTCGCGCGCGCCGCGGCCCAAATTTTGGGCCTTGCTGCGAAACCCGGCGCCATAAAGCCCGTCGCCCATCACCGGATGGCCGATATGCGCCATATGCACCCTGATCTGATGGGTGCGCCCGGTTTCCAGCGTGCATTCAACCAGCGATGCCACGACATGGCCCGGCGGGCCAAAGCTGGCGAGGACGCGGTAATGGGTGATGGCCTCGCGGCCATCCTTGCGCACGGAAATTTTCTCGCGCGCGGAACTATGGCGCCCGAGCGGCGCATCGATGGTGCCCTGACGGCGCTGCGGCGCGCCCCAGACCAGCGCCAGATAGCGCCGCACCAGGGAGCCGCTGCGGCCGTGATCAGCGAACAGGGCCGCAAGCCCCTGATGCGCGGCATCGGATTTGGCGACAACGAGCAGGCCGGACGTGTCCTTGTCCAGACGATGGACAATGCCAGGCCGCCGCACGCCGCCAATGCCGGAGAGGCTGTCGCCGCAATGATGGATCAGCGCATTGACCAAAGTGCCGTCGGCATGGCCGGGGGCCGGATGCACCACCAGCCCGGCCGGCTTGTTGATGATGATGAGATGGCTGTCCTCGAACTCGATATCGAGCGGAATGTCCTCTCCGGCGGGCTCATAGGGTTCGGGTTCCGGCAGGTCGATGGAAATGGCCTCACCGCCCTTGAGCTTGAAGCTGAGGTTGGTGACCGGCTGGCCATCGACCAGTACGGCACCGGACGACATCAGCGCCTGCAGGCGGCTGCGTGAAAGGTGGGCTTCGCTGCAGGCCGGGGCAGCGGCGAGAAAGCGGTCGAGCCGCTCACGCGCGGCGGCAACCGGCACCACCAGGGCAAGGTTGCTCACCGCAGCAATTGTCCCAGAAACGCCTTGGTGCGCTCATGTTGCGGCGCCGCGAAGAACGGCTCCGGCGCCTGGATTTCGATAATCTGTCCGCTGTCCATAAATACAACCCTTGTCGCGACTTCGCGTGCGAAGCCCATTTCGTGGGTCACGACCAGCATGGTCATGCCATCCTGCGCAAGGCTTACCATAGTATCGAGAACTTCGTTCACCATTTCGGGATCGAGCGCCGAGGTCGGCTCGTCGAACAGCATGATTTTCGGTTTCATGCACAGTGCCCGGGCAATGGCCACACGCTGCTGCTGGCCGCCGGAAAGCTGGGCCGGGTATTTTTGCGCCTGTTCGGGAATGCGCACCCTCTCCAGAAAGGTCATGGCCAGGGCTGCGGCCTCGCGTTGCGGCATATGCTTCACCTGCATGGGCGCGAGCGTGCAGTTTTCCAGGATGGTCAGATGCGGAAACAGGTTGAATTGCTGGAACACCATGCCGACCTCGCGGCGCACCGCCGCGGTCTTTTTGACGTCGCCAGTGAGTTCGACGCCATCAACGACAATGCGGCCGCTCTGGTGCTCCTCAAGGCGGTTGAGGCAGCGGATCAGCGTGGATTTGCCTGAGCCGGAAGGCCCGCAAATGACGATGCGCTCACCCTGCGCCACCTCAAGCGATATGTCGCGCAGGACATGGAAGCTCTGGTACCATTTGTTGACCGCCGCCATTTCGATGATCATTGCCAATGTCAGGTCTCCGGGCCGTGCCGCAACCGCCGTTCAAGGCCTTGTGACCAGCGCGACATGGCATAGCAGCAGCAAAAATAAAACAAGGCAGCGAATATATAGCCGGTTGTGGCAATCGACGGGCCCTGCCATTTCGGATCGGCGCGCGCGGCTTCGGCGGCGCCGAGAAAGTCGAAAATCCCGACAATCGACACCAGTGTCGTGTCCTTGAACAAGCCGATGAAGCTGTTGACGATGCCGGGAATGACAATGGTCAGGGCCTGCGGCAGCACGACACGGCGCAGGCTCGCCCAGGGTGACAGTCCCAGCGCGCGCGCCGCCTCGGTCTGGCCACGCGGCAGCGCCTGCAGGCCACCGCGCACCACTTCCGCCATGTAGGCGGCCCCAAACAGGGCGGTGCCGATCATCGGCCGCAACAGGCGATCGGGCTCCCAGGTGACGGGCACGAACAGCGGCAGCATGAAATTTGCCAGAAACAGCACGGTGATGAAGGGCACGCCCCGCACCGTCTCGATGAACAAGGCCGCGGCGAAGCGGATCAACGGCAGTTTCGAGCGACGCGCCAGCGCCAGCGCCGTGCCCAGCGGCAAGGAAAAGACGATGCCAGAGAGCCCCAGCAGCAAGGTGACGAAAATGCCGCCCCACAGGCTGGTGTCGATGGTCGCGAGACCCAGCGCCGGGGCGCCGTGCAGCAAAACCAGCGCCGCGACCGGGAAGGCCACGAAAAACAGTCCGGCGGCGAGGTTGCGGTGCGCCAGGCGCGGCGACAGCAGCCAGACGATCAGGGCGAAGCCGGCCAGCACCACCACATCGACGCGCCAGCGCTGCGCTTCGGGATAGGATCCATAGGTGAGGAAGGGCAATTTTTGCGCAATGAATGTCCAGCAGGCGCCGCTTGCCGCAACGCAGGCCGAAGGCCCGCCATGCCAGACCGCATCGCTCACTAGAAAGCGCCAGAGCGGCGGTGCCAGCAGGGCGATGAAGCCAAGGCCGGTCAGGGTCAGGAATGTCGATGCCGCATTCTGGAAAAGATTGTGCCGCAGCCAGCGCCACAGGCCAGCGGCTGCCACCGGCGGGGAGCGGGCCGGGGCCATGTCGCGGGCCACAAATCTTGAAACATCAGCGTTCATGAAGCGCCATCCTCCGGTTCCAGAGGTTCATCGCCAGCGCCGTCACCAGCGAGATCGCCAGATAGACGCCCATGGTGATGAAGACGATCTGCACGGCAGCGCCGGTTTGATTGAGCACGGTGCCCATAAAAACCTGCGCCAGATCGGGATAACCGATGGCCACCGCCAGCGTCGAGTTTTTGGTGAGGTTGAGATATTGGTTAGTGAGCGGCGGTATGATGACACGCAGCGCCTGCGGCACCACGACCCACCGCAGGATCTGCACAGGTGGCAGGCCGAGCGCTGCCGCCGCCTCGCGCTGGCCACGGGCTACCGACTGGATGCCGGCGCGCACGATTTCGGCAATGAAGGCAGCCGTATAGAGGCTGAGCCCCAGCAACAGCGCCAGCAATTCCGGATAGATGCTGAGACCGTGCACATAATTGAAGCCCTGCAATTGTGGCATGGTGACATGCAGCGGCGGGCCGAAAGCCAGGGCGGTTGCCAGCGGCAGGGCCAGGGCGAGGGCAAGGCCCCACCAGCCGAGGCCGCGCGCATAGCCGGTCAGCTTTCTGGAGCGCCTCGCGGCCATCAGAAATCCAGCCCCGAGCGCGATGGCCAGAACCAGCGCCAGTGCCATGGGCCATGATCCGGCTGCGGCGTGCGGGCCGGGCAGCATGATGCCACGGTTGTTGAGCACGGCACCACGAGGCAGGTGCAGCGATTGGCGCGGCGCTGGCAGCGGCCGCAATATCGCATTGTACCAGAACAATAATTGCAGCAGCAGCGGGATGTTGCGGAACATTTCGACATAGGCCGCACTCAGGCGCGCCACCACGAAATTGCCGGAAAGACGGGCGATGCCGATGAGAAAGCCAAGCAGGGTCGCGAGCACGATGCCAAGGGCTGCCACCAGCAAGGTGTTGAGCAAGCCGACAAAGAACGCGGTGCCATAAGTCGATGAGGACGCCGCGAAAGGAATCAGCGCCTGCTCGATGTCAAAGCCGGCGGTCTGGTGCCAGAAGCCGAACCCCAGCGGCATGTGCCGCGCCAGCATTTTGTCATGGGCCTCGAGGGCTGCACCGATGACAATGGAGCCCAAAGCCAGCACCAGCAGGCTTTGGGCCGCAAATCCTCGTACGGCGGGCCGATTCCAAAGTCGATCTGCCCCGCGCGGCACGGTCAATGCTTCGATGCGTCAGTCAAGCGGCGGCGCATAAAGAATGCCGCCCTTGTTCCAGAGCTGGTTGAGGCCGCGCTTCAGTTTCAGCGGCGAGCCAGAGCCGACATTGCGCTCGAACACTTCGCCGTAATTGCCGACTTTCTTGATGATATTATAGGCCCAGTCATTGGTGAGCCCCATGGTCTTGCCATAATCGCCCTCGACGCCGAGCAAGCGCTTGATCGCCGGATTGGTCGACTTCATCATCGTGTCGACATTGGCCTGGGTCACGCCGAGTTCCTCGGCATCGATCATCGCAAACAGGCTCCATTGTACAATGTCGAACCATTGGTCATCGCCCTTGCGCACCGAGGGGCCGAGCGGTTCCTTGGAAATGATTTCCGGCAGGATGATGTGGTCGGCAGGATTGCCGAGTTTCAGACGCTCGGAGGCCAGGCCGGAGGCATCAGTCGTCAAGGCGTCGCAGCGGCCCGAATCATAGGCCTTGATAATGGCATCGGCATTGTCGAAATTCACCGGCTTGAAGGTCATATGGTGGGTCTGGAAATAATCGGCGAGATTTTGCTCGCTGGTCGATCCCTGCTGAACGCAGATCGAGGCGCCATTAAGCTTCAGCGCCGAGGTGACGCCAAGCGACTTGCGCACCATGAAGCCCTGGCCATCATAATAGTTGACGCCGGTGAACAGCAGGCCCTGAGCCGACTGGCGCGACTGCGTCCAGGTGGTATCGCGCGACAGCATATCGATCTCGCCCGATTGCAGGGCCGTGAAGCGATCCTTGGGGGTGAGCGGCACGAACTTCACCTTGGTCGGGTCTCCGAACACGGCGGTGGCCACGGCGCGGCAGGTATCGACATCGAGGCCGGTCCAATTGCCCTTGTCATCGGGAATGCCGAATCCCGGCAACGAGGTTTCAACACCGCACTGCAACATGCCGCGCTGCTTGACCGTATCGAGTGTCGAGGTGGCATGGGCAACGCCGGCGAGGGTGGCCATGGCCGTCAGCGTCACAAGGGCTAGGGAAATTCGTGTCGTCACCGCGTGTCTCCTGTCGTCGGGTTCGGGCCAGACTGGCGGCACCGCTCTCGATGGCATTTCACGCTTCTAAATGGCCGTGGTCAAGGCCCTCTGTCAGTTTTTGCCGATGATCAGCCAGCGGGCGGCAAAAATCGGCAGAACTAGCAAATTTAGCAAGGTCGAGGTGACCAGCCCGCCCAGAATCACCAGCGCCATGGGCCCTTCGATTTCATTGCCCGGTGCGCCGCTGCTGAGCGCCAGCGGCGCGAGCGCGAGGGCGGTGGCGGCAGCGGTCATGAGGATCGGCACCAGACGGGCGCGTGTGGCGGCGATGGCGCGTTGCGCCCCGAGCCGCTCCGGCCTGTTGCCGGGGCTGCGCTGGCAATGGGCGATGAGCATGATGGAATTGCGCAGCGAAATGCCGAACAGGGTCAGAAAGCCGACCAGCGCGCCCAGCGACAGATTGAGCCCGCCGGGCAGCAGGACGACGATGCCGCCGATGAAGGCGAAGGGCAGGTTGAGCATCACCAGCGCCACGGCGCGCGCGTTTTTCAACGCCAGCGCCAGCAGCACTATGACCCCTGCCAGCGCCATCGCCCCGTAGGCGGCCAGATCCAGCGCCGCGCGCCGTGCCGTCGCGCCTTCGCCGGTAAACAAGGCAAAGGTGCCCGGCGGCATTTTCAGGCCGCGCCGGATCAGCCGCTGCGCGGTGCTGGTGAAGGCGCCAACGCCTCCGGACCCGAGATGAACCGAAACGGCGGCAATGCGCTGCCCACCCTCATGGGTGATCTGGTAGCGCCCGGAGGTCTCGCTGATATGCGCCAAATCGCGCAGCGGCACCGCGAGGCCATCGCTGTTGCGCAGCGTGATCTCGCGCAGGGCCGCCAGGGGATCGCCGGGCGCAGGCTGCAATGCCACCGTCACCGGAATGATTTCAGCATGGCGATGCACCTCGCCGAGCGTCACCCCGGCATTGGCGGCAGCCAGGGCATCGGTCACGGTGCCGGGCTGAAAGCCGGCTGCCGCGATGGCGCGCGGGCGCAGGCGCACCGATACCAGCGGCAGGGACGCCGGCTGTTCGACATTGACGCTACGCACGCCGTGAATTTTGCCGACGAGTTCGGCGATCCTGACGGCCACCCGCTCGATGACATCGAGATCAGGGCCAAAAACCTTGATGACGACCGGCGCCGTGGTGCCGGTGATGGTTTCATCGATGCGCTCGGTCAGAAAGGTGTTGACGGCGGTTGAGAGGCCGGGAAACCCCTGAAGCCTTGCCCTTATGGCGGCGAGCACCCGGGCTTGCCCTGCGGCGCCCATCGGTTTCAGGGTGACGCCGAACTCGCTGAGATGCACGCCGACAGGATCGATCACATCCTGGGCGCGGCCAGCAGTCTGGGCGATGCTGGCAACACCGGGAATGCGCAAGACCGCCTTCGACACAGCCGCGCCCACCCGCATCGATTGCCCGAGCGAGGATCCCGGTGCAAGGCCCATATGTATGATGTAATGGCCCTCGCGCAGCGCCGGAATGGTGCTGAGCCTTGCGAAGGGCAGGCTGGCGACAATGGCGATGGCGCCAAGCACCACCAGAATGCCGGCGAGGCGAACCCGGTTGATGACATTTTGCAAAACCCGCGTGTGGAGGTTCTTGAGACCGGCGATCCAGCGGCGGTCCTGCCCACCGCCCTGCGGCCGGTCGAGCAAGGTCAGTGCCAGGGCCGGAGTCAGGGTGAGAGCCACCAGCAGCGAGGCCAGAACAGCGGCGATATAGGCCTCGGCGAGCGGAGCAAACAGCCGCCCGGCAACGCCGCGCAGGGCCAGCACCGGCAGAAACACCGTCACCACCACCAGCGTTGCGAAGACCACGGCGCTGCGCACTTCAACGGCGGCACGCAACACCACGCTGCGCGCCGGCCGGGGCGATGCCAGCGCGCGGTTTTCGGCAAGGCGGCGGTGGATGTTCTCAACATCGATGATGGCATCATCGACCACCTCGCCGAGGGCAATGGCGAGGCCGCCGATGCTCATGGTGTTCAGCGTGACGCCAAAATGGCCGAGCACGATGATCGCCGTCAGCAAGGACAGGGGCACGGCTGTGACAGAAATCAGGGCGGTGCGGGCATTATCAAGAAAGGCCAGCAGCACCAGTGCCACCAGCACCGCGCCCACCAGCAGCGCCAATCCCAGATGATGCACCGCGATGACGATGAAATCGGCCGGGTGAAACAGATGCGCGTGCAGGATGACGCCGCGCTGCGCCAGAACCGGGGCCAAAGCGGCAAGGCGCCGGTCCAGCGCCTGCGACACCTGCAAGGTGTTGCTGCCGAACTGGTTCTCGATCACCATGACGATGCCGTTCTGGCCATCTATGCTGGCCGCACCCAGTTGCGGCGCGCTGGCATAGCGGACTTTGGCGACATCGCCGAGCCGCACCCCTGCCCCCTGGTGCCAGCCGATGGTGAGACCGGCAATGGCGGCGGGGCTGGACTCACCGCTGTGCAAGGACAGCGCCAGCCGCTGGTTGGGCGTGCTGACAAATCCGAGATCAGGCGTGCCGAAGGCTGCCCGCACGGCCGTGATAACATCGCTGAGGGCGAGATCATGCAATTGCAAGCGTCTGGCGCTGGCCTCAATGCGGATCTGGCGTGCGGCGCCGCCAAACACGATGGCATCAGCGACGCCCGGCACGCTCAGCAATTGCGGGCGCAGGGTGAAGCGGGCGATTGTATCGAGCGCCATGGGCGACAGGCTGGTGCTGGTCAGGCCGACCTGCATGACGATGCTGGTGGCGCTGGCCAGCGGTAGCAGATGCGGCACGCCGATGCCCTGTGGCAGGCTGGCGGTCAGTTGCGCCAGCTTCTCGTTGACTACCTGACGCGCCCGCCAGACATTGAGCCGGTTGCCAAAAATCAGGGTCACCATCGACAGGCCCTGCAACGATTTCGAGCGCATGGAAGCAAGGCCGATGGTGCCGCCGAGATCGGCCTCAACCGGGTTGGTGACCAGCCGCTCGACCTCGCCTGCGCTCAGCCCGGGTGCTTCGGTCACCACCACCGCCATCGGCGGCGCGAATTCAGGAAAGACGTCGTAATTGGCCCGCACCAGCGCGAGGGTGCCATATGCCATGATAAATAAGGCCGCGGCAAATACCGCGTTGCGATGGCGCAGGCTGAATTTGACGAGACCTGTCAGCATGAGGCACCGGCCCGGGCGCGGCGGGATCGGGGCTTAGTCATCACATTCCGGCGGGTCTTTGCAGGCCGTGGCAATGGCGTGCGGCAGCAGTTCCTGCGAGAGCAGCAGCTGTGCGCCGCTGGTGACGATCTTGTCGCCCGGCCTGAACGGCGCTCCGACCGGGAACTGGCCGTCTATGGCATGCCCCGTCAGTTTGCGGCGCTGAAAAAGCCCATGCGGCAGCGCCACATAGGCCCAGCGCTCGCCCGCATACCAAAGTTGCGCCGACGCCGGAACGAGCAAGGCGGGATGGGGCGCGCCGAGCGGCAGGCGGGCCGTGGTGGCAAGGCCCTGAGGCAAGGGGGCCGTGGTGACATAAAGGAACGGCCTGCCGCTCGCCGCGGGATCGACGGCGCTGGCCGGGCCGGCGAGATGCGCCGGTGCCATGCTGCCATCGGGCGTCGCAAGATCGAGCATCGCTGGCGGCGCACCGGCATAGGCCGGCGGCAAGACCACGGAAACCAGCCGGGCCTTGCCGCCCTGCAAGGCCTGAAGGGTGGCGGGATCATCGGCGAGTTGCGCGCCATAATGTTGCACCAGCGAGGCCTTGATCATTTCAATGCGGGCGGTTGCGGCAACAACGGCACTGTCAGCCGCGGCGCTCGCCGCCTTGCTGTCCTGCATGGTCTGTGCCGAAGCTGCGTGGTGGGTGTTGAACAGGCTCAGGTCACGGTTGTAGCGCGCGGCCAGCGCCGTGCTCCTGGCATGGGCCGCGAGCGCATCGGCCCGGGCCTTGGCGAGGCGTTCGCGCAGCGCGATCAGCGGTGCGCTGCTCAGCACCCGCGCGAAGGCCGGCCGCGTCGGGGCAAAGGCCTGAAGCTGCATGGTCGTGGTGTCGATGGCCTCGGCCTTGATTTCCGCGGCTGTGAGCGCCACCTCGCCGGGCGGCAGCGTCGCGGCCCTGGCAAGGTCATGAGCCATGGGCAGCACGGCCAGAGTGCAGAGCCAGACATATCCCACGGCCCGCATATACGGCCTCTTTATTCTGCCATTGCGGCGATTGGCGCCCCGAATCGGGGATAGCACAGCCAAGGCGACCGCGCCAATCCTGCGCCGTCGGAAAAGCCCCGCTTGCGCCCTAGCGCCGCATGACTTTGGTCACATGCCCCATTTTCCGGCCCGGACGCGTCTCGCGCTTGCCGTAGAGCTGCAGCAAGGCCTCGGGATCGGCGAGATGCTCGGCCCAGCTCTCCACAGCCTCGCCGATGAGATTGATCATGACAATATCGCCCAGCCGCGCGGTCGCGCCCAGCGGCAGGCCGCAAATGGCGCGAATATGCTGCTCGAATTGCGAGGTCCGGGCGCCGCCTTGCGTCCAATGCCCGGAATTATGCACGCGCGGCGCCATTTCATTGATGATGAGGCGTTCCTCCCCGCTGTGATAATCCTCGACCACAAACATTTCCACCGCCAGCACGCCGATATAATCCAGCGCATCGGCAATGCCATGGACATAGGCCTCGGCTTTTTGCGCGGTTTCTGGCCGCAGGGTGGCCGGCACCATTGTGCGGGCCAGAATGTGGTTCTCATGGGAATTTTCGCAGGGCTCATAGGCGGCAAATTCGCCCTTTGCGGTGCGCGCCGCGACAATCGAGATTTCGCGGACGAAATTGACCACGCCCTCGAGAATGCAGGGCGGCGAGCCCATGGCCCGGTAAATGGCGCCAATGTCGCTGCCCTCGCGGATCATCGCCTGACCCTTGCCGTCATAGCCAAGGCGGCGTGATTTCAGGATCGAGGGTCGCCCGATCTGGGCGACGGCGCGGGCGAGCTCGCCGCCGTTGTCAACCGGCTGGAAAGGCGCCGTTTCGAGCCCGAGCGCTTTGAAGAAGCGCTTTTCGACCAGCCGGTCCTGGGTGGCGACCAGGGCCTCGGCGCCGGGGCGCAAGGGGCGCAGTTTTTCCAGAAAATGCGCGGTTGCGGCCGGCACGTTTTCGAATTCATAGGTGACGATATCGACTTCGGCAGCGAAGCGCTGCAAGGCGCGCTCATCCTCATAGGCGGCCTTGGTGAAGGCGGCACTGACATCGCGGGCCGGGCTATCGGCCTCGGGCGCGTAAATATGGATGCGATAGCCGAGGCCTGCGGCAGCCAGCGCCAGCATGCGCGCCAGTTGCCCGCCGCCGAGAATGCCGATGGTTGCGCCGGGTGCGACAATCATGGCTCAACCCTGCGCCACAAGCGTATCATCGGGCACTTCGGCTACGGCGTCGCTCTGGGCCTGACGCCATTGCTTCAGCCTCTGGCGCAGCGCACCATCGCCCAAGGCCAGAACCGCTGCCGCCAGCAGGGCGGCATTAATGGCACCGGCCTTGCCGATGGCCAGCGTGCCTACCGGAATTCCGGCCGGCATCTGCACGATCGACAACAGCGAATCCTGTCCCGACAGAGCCTTTGATTCCACCGGCACGCCGAAAACCGGCAAGGAAGAAAAAGCCGCGGTCATGCCCGGCAAATGCGCGGCGCCGCCGGCCCCGGCAATGATAACCTTCACGCCGCGGGTTTCGGCATTTTCGGCGAAACTGACAAGGCGATGCGGGGTGCGATGCGCCGAGACGATGCGCGTCTCAACGGCAATGCCGAGTTCTGCCAGCGTTGCGGCTGCATGGCGCATGGTCGCCCAATCCGACTGGCTGCCCATGATGATGGCGACAGGTGCCTGCAAGCTGCATCTTCCTTTGATTCGAGCGGTGTATCAACGCAGCCCCGGGGGCCGTGCCGGACATAGCCAAAAGTGTGGCAAGGCGCAATCGCAGCGCGTCAGGCGATAATGTCGGGGGTTGCCTGATCTTCCAGAAAGGACAGGCGGTCACGCAGCGCCAGCTTGCGCTTCTTCAGGCGTTGCAGTTGCAATTGATCTGCGCGGCCAACCATTTGCAGCGCAGCAATGGCGCTATCGAGATCACGGTGTTCTTCACGCAGGCGCTCGATCTCGCTGGCTGTGCCCACACCCGGCGGCGCGTCATTATCCTGATTCATGAGCCCTTGTGCCCCGCACTGATTTGCGAGTCATTATGAGCCGCGCCGCGCCGGCTCACAAGCCGATTTTACCGCGAGGCAAGCTTTTTGGCTTTCTTAACGATAGCGCAAAAAGCGCGGCATCGCGCAATTTTTCGCTTGGGATCCGGCGCAAAATGTGTCATGAATCCGTCATGCAGGCCTTCCACAAAGGAGCAGCAAGCATGTCTCTCGCAAATCATCTGGTTGAATTGCAGCGCCGTCACAGTGCACTGGAGCGCGAACTCGTCGAACTCAAGGCGCAGCCCGCCACCGACGAACTTACCATTGCCGAGATGAAGCGAAAGAAACTGCAAATCAAGGATGAGATCGTCAGACTCACCAAGCAGGAACCACCGACAATTTTCCATTGACCGGCTAAGGCTGGCAAGGATTCCGGCATGTCGAGGTTGCCGCAGCGGGGCGACGCTCGGGGGGCAGTTGAATGTCAGAAGCGTCGATCCAGCCGCGCGGCGACCTGACCGTGCGCACCATAGCCATGCCGGCCGACACCAATGCCAATGGTGACATTTTCGGGGGCTGGGTGCTTTCGCAAATGGACCAGGCCGGCGGCATTGCCGGGGTCGAGCGGGCGCGTGGGCGCGTCGTTACCGTCAAGGTCGATACGCTCACCTTCATCCAGCCGGTCAAGGTTGGCGATGTCCTGTGCGTCTACACGCTGGTGGAGCATGTCGGGCGCACCTCGATGCGCATCCATATCGAAGCCTGGGCGCGACGCTTTCGCCAGCAACAGCGCGACAAGGTGACCGATGCAACCTTTACGTTTGTCGCGGTCGATGATGCAGGTCGCCCGCGTGTCGTGCCGCCGCTGGATTAGGCATGATTTTTAACGCTGGCGACCGGGGCCCTGCGTGGTGCCCGTGCGGGGCCTTATGGCTGGCAGGGCGACTGATTCGGCCTTGCCCGGAAGGGCGCGCGGGCCCGTGACGCAAGCCGCCGCCCCCTAATGATGTGGCCGCCTTGTCAGGCATTTTGGATAACAGATGGCCACCCTTGTGCGGCTCCAGCGCCGCCGGACGGCATGGCGCGGAGCGTTCCGGCGTTGCACCACGACGGATCCCAGAAAAAAACATCGTTAATTTGCATATATTTAGGTTGCAGTTGATGATGTCGGGAAAGCACTTGTTAACCATGTAACGATTGCACTTGGTTCCAACCAATTATCTAGGGTTGCATTAATCTGAACGTTCACATTCTGCCGTAGCGTCATATCCAGCTTTACTGCGGCCGGGCGTCGATCATGCAACTGCCGGTGCAGTGCCGGAGTTGCGTTATGAGTCGTGCTACGAACAATAAAAACAAGGGCGGGGCCAAGTCTCGGCCGCATTGCGTGTCAGCGGAACCGATCATGCTGCTGGAGCGGCGGATCGCTTTTGATGCAGCTGCGGTTGCAACTTTAGCGGCTACCAAGGCCGTGGCCGACAAGGTCAACAGTGCGCAGGTCGCGGCCCTGCTCGGGGCGGCGCGGAACATGGCTTCCGGCCCTGCCAGCATTCCGGTTTTATCGGCAAGCGATGCCTCGCGGGCCAGCAGCCCGGCGGCCAGCGAGATTGTCTTCATTGATGGCGGCGTCGCCGACATCAAGACGCTTGTCGCCGATATTTCCAGCCAGCTCCCGGCCCATGCTGAAATCGTCCTGATCGATCCGGCGAAAAACGGTGTTGACCAGATCGCCAATGTGCTGGCGGCGCACCGGGACGTCAGTCTCGTGCAGATCGTCTCGCACGGCAGCGCCGGCAATCTTTATCTTGGTACTGCCGATCTCAATGCGGCGAGCATGACCACGACCTATGCCAGCGATATGGCGACGATCAAGGCCTCGCTCGCCTCCAATGCCCAGGTTCTGGTCTATGGCTGCGATTTTGCTCAAGGGACGGCCGGTGTGGACGCGGCTCGCACTTTCGCGCAGCTCACTGGCGCGCAAATCGCCGCTTCAACCAATTTGACCGGTGCTGCCAGCTTTGGCGCCGACTGGACGCTAGAGTTCCACACCGGCAGCGCGCCGGTGACCGCCAGTTTCGACGCCCGCACCATGGCCAACTGGAACCATGATCTGGCCATCGTCACCAACAGCTATGCTTGGCCGGGGACCGGCACGCCGCTGATGAACACGGCCACGAATGTTTCGGTTGCCGGCACGGCGGGCGCCATCACCTGGAAAGCCACGGGCGCAGGCGCCGCTGTCTCTGCCAATACCCCGGCGGGAGCATTTTCCGGCGGAACTACGCAGAACACCCTGTTGTTGCAAGCCAATACGACAAGCACGACCACAGGTGAAACGCTGACCCTCGCCTTCAACAGCGTGTTGTATCACCAGGGCGTGCAGACCCTGAATCTCGATATTTTCAACATCGACTATATGGCCGGAGGCTGGTCGGACAAGGTTGTGGTGACGGCCTATGACACCAAGGGCAATGTGCTTCCGGCATCGGCCCTGTCTGCAGTGCCGCTGGCTGCCGCCATCCCGACCAATCCCGTGGAATTCAGCACCACAACCTCCGGCAACAGCCTTGTCATGACCGGTACATCGACCGATCCGGGGCAGACCTACAATGTGCCGCAGGATTCCGCAGCGGTAACGGTGAAAGGATCTGCGGGCGCCAATATTGGCTCGATCAGGATTGACTATGTCTCTGGCACTGCCGGCACGTCCACTGGACTTATCGGCATCGGCACGATCACGACAACCTATGACAATGCCACGCTGTTTGCGTCGAGCGCGTTGCCCAACAAGACCTATAATGACAGCCAGAGCGGAATTTCGATAGGAACATCGACCGCTTTTACCAATGTCACCACCAACGCTGTGACCTATTCGGCGAGCGGCCTGCCCTCCGGCCTGAGCATCAATGCGACGACAGGCGTGATTTCGGGCACCCTTTCCCATAATGCGTCGCTGAACGCGCCGGTGACGTCCGGATCGGGTGCGACGCTGGACGGCACCTATACGATCACGGTGACGGCCCTCGACAGCGCCGGTAACAAGGCGACGACCTCGTTTACGCTGGACTCGCTCAATCAGGCACCGGTGCTGGGCACTGCCACCGCCAACCAGAGCAATGTCGACGGCGCGAGCGTGACGCCGGTTGATGCCTCCAAGGCTTTTGCTGATCCCAATATCGGCGATACGGTCACCTATAGCGCTTCAGGCCTGCCGGCAGGGTTGAGCATCAATGCTGCGACAGGCGTCATCTCGGGAACCGTGGCCAATAATGCTGCGCCCGGTTCCTACAGCGTCACCGTCACTGCCACCGACAACAAGGGGGCTTCAACCCCTGAGACCTTTACATGGACCGTGGCCGACGTACCGCCGGTTGTGGCTGCAGCCTTGCCGAACAAGACCGTCAATGACGGGCAATCTGCCAGCATTGCGACTTCGTCAGGCTTCAGCGATCCGCTCGGGCTGCCGCTGACCTACAGTGCCACGGGCCTGCCGCTGGGCCTCAGCATCAATGCCACGACCGGGGTGATCTCCGGCACGGTTGACCACAATGCCTCGACGCTCGGGCCCTACACCGTTACAGTTACTGTGTCGGACGGCCAGGGTGGCACGGTCTCGGCCAGCTTCATCATCACCGCAAAGGGCCTGAACCCGGTTTTGATCAACCAGGCCGTGCCCCCGGGCGCAACCAGCACGATAGCGCCTCTGACGCCCCCGACACCCGGCGTGGCTGATGTTGTCGGCACGCAAGGCATTGTGCTGCGCGCGGTCAACGGCATATCCCGGTTGTCCAGCTCCTTGCCGCTGAGCGCCGTCAAAGGTATCATCGACAGTACCGTCAATGGTATCAGCATTTTGCGCAGCTCCGACAATGCGCGCCATGGCGGCCAGACCGGCGTGAGCGCAACCGGCTTCCAGGATTTTAGCCACAGCGCGGCGGGCCAGCAGCTCTATGAATCCATGCCCTTCACCGGCGATTCGGCGCTGGGGTCGGCCATGTTCGGCGCCTCTGGCCATGAAACGGCGGCGTCGCTTTATGGCCTTGAAACCATCATCCGCGATCGCATCCTTTATGTGGAAGTGAAAAGTGCCGCAGGCGCGCGCGACAGCGTCAAAAGTGTCGCGGCGACGCTGGCCAATGGCGAGGCGCTGCCGGCATGGCTGCAAATCGATCCGCGCGGCATGATTTTCGGACAGATACCGGCTGGCAGCGAAGCCATCACCCTGAAAGTGACGCTGGCGCTGAAAAACGGCCTGCAGGTGACGCGCAAGGTGAATGTGGCGCTGACCACGGGCCAAATCGCCATCCTGAAAACCCGCGATCATCGGGTCCCGGCCGCCGCCACCTTCACCGAGAGTCTGAAGCAGGTCGGGGAACTAGCGCCGCAGCATCACCGGTGAGAACCTATGCCGCCGGGCCGTCAGCTGGCGCCCGACGCCCGGCTCGCCATGCGCAGGCGCTTTTGTGACTGCGCGGTCCACGAGCCATCCTGACCGAGACTTGAAGCAATGTCCTTGATGCTCAGGGACGTGTCGAGATCGGCCGGCACCGGATCGATGCCGACCGCCTGATAAATCGAACCGGCCGCCTGTTGCAGGCTGGAGAGCACGACATCACGCTTGGCTTCGGCCACCAGCAGGTTCATCTGCTCGCGGATCAAGGTCTGGTCGCTGATCAGATTGGCGGCTTTCTGGGCCTGAAGCTGACGCACGATCTGGCTTTGCACCGCGAGAAAGCGGGTGGTGGTGGCGAGTTCGTGAATGAAATGGTCATATTGCATGCGGCTGACGTAAACCTGCGTCATCACCGCCATGGTTACGGCGAGCGCGCGCTCGTGCAGCACATCGGTCTGCGCACCGATCTGCGCCTGTGCGGTCGGATATTTGAATAGATTGACGACATTCCAAGCGGCTTTGGCACCCCATCCGAGCCAAGTGGAATGCAGCAGGAAGGAATTGGTATCAAAGCTGGGTCCGGCGAATATCTGCACGCCCGGCAGAAGCTTCACCAGCGCCTTCTGCCCTTCCTCGGCGTTGATGCGCAGCTTGTACTGCACCTCGCGCATTTCCGGGCGCTGCGTCAGAGCCACCCGCACGAGAGTCTGATAATTTTCATGGAACAGCTTCGGCAAGCGCGGCAGCCGCGTCTCAGCGACACGATATTTCGTGTCGGGCGCCACATTCATCAGCGCGGCGAGCTGGGCCTTGGCCGTTTCGAGATTTCCCTCTATCTGCTCGGCCTGGTGCTGGATTTCCAGCAATTCGCGCTCATTGGTCAGGGCCGCAACCGGTGAGGTATCCTGATCATGCACGATTTCGCGATTGTCATGGAGCGAGCGGTTGATCCTTGCCTCAAGGCTGCGTAGCCTTGCCACCAGATGTTGCGCACTGAGGGCGCGCCAATAGGCGGTGCGCACGTCGCTGACAATGCGCGCCAGCACCTTGCGCTTTTCCTCCGCGGCAATTTCCGCCTTGTTGGCAGCCTGCTTGGCCTCGACATACGACAGCCCGAAATCCAGCACATTCCAGCTGAAATCGAGGTCGCCGGCGACGTCATTGCGATCCTGCGAGGTGGCGCTTTGCAAAAACAGCTGCCCGGTCTGTGCTGATTGCGACGTTGCCGCATTGACATTGTTGCGGCCGCTGTAACCAGCGTCAGCGAGAATGCCGGGCATCATCCCGGTTTTGAACACGTTCAGATCCTTGAGCTTCAAGGCCTGGTCAAGTTGCTCGACCTTGTAATCAAGGTTGTATTTGATCGCTCGCGCCAATGCCTCGCGCAAGGTCACGACCCGGCCGAGCGGAACCTGACCGGCGGTAACACCGGCGAGATTGTGATTTGCAAATGTCGCGAGCTCGTCAGACGTCAAAGCCTTGGGCTTGATCGCACAGCCAGCGAGCAGCAGGGAGGCCAAAATGGCTCCGGGCAGCAGGATGATTCGTTTGCTCTGGAAATATCCCACGCGTCTAACCTTTTGATTTTATATGAGTTACGCAAGGAAACTATGCTGAGCATTAGGGACTTATGGTAAATAAGTGGTTAAGATTAACAATCTCTGCGTGCACAAATACGGGACAGCGTGCCAAAGACGGCATGCGGCCATGCAACCTGCAACCCCGTGACGGCGAACCGGGAAGCACATGCGCCATGAGGCGATCGGTAAAGCTGGCGCCCTAAAAGCCTGATTCGCGCACCAGAATGGCAGCGGCGCGACGCCAGGCATAAAGTGCTAGGCTGGAGGGGCGCCCCTTGGCAAGGATCGTGCCGCGCTGGAAATAAGGCACGTCCATCATGCCCTGCCCGGTGAAGCGCGCCTCATAAAGCGCGTCGTCGGGGATCAAGTCGTTCGTCGTATCCGGGCGCACCGCAATCTGGCCGTTGAAGATCGAGGCCTGATAGGGCGCGGTGAGCCGGCCGCGGCTGGCTATATCAATCTTGCGCAGTTGCACGGCAAAACTGCGCCCGGTCAGGGATTCCGGCACGAATTCGCCGCGCCCGGTGGCGCTCAGGCGCTGCAGGTCAGCAGCATGAACATAGCCCTTGATGTGCGGCGGGGCTGCGGCAATGATCAGGGCCGCCTGCTGGTCGGCCGCAATTGTGGTGCCACGACGCAGCCCGCGCCACAAATAGGCGATGCGGCCAGATATGGGCGCCTTGATGTCGAGCTTCTGCTGTTGCAGCGCGAGGCCGGCGAGAGTTTTTTGCAGCAGCGCCCGCTGCGCCTCCAGCGGCAAGCTGTTGGCCAGATCGGTAGCAGAACCGGCGCGCCGCGCCAGTCGGGCATCGGCCAAGGCAAGGCGCGCCCGGGCCTGCGCCAGCGCCAGTTGCAGCTTTTGCGATGACAGGGTGAACAGCGTCTGCCCGACCTTGACCCTCTCGCCGGCAACAACTTTGACCGCTTCGACGTCGCCATTGGTCTCGGGATAGACGCGTGCGAAATGGCCAGGCTCCAGCAGCGCCGGCACCTGAACCGAGCGCGGCAAAGGCAGAAGCAGCAAGGCCAGCACGAGGGCCAGAGCGCCAAGGCTCCAGGGCGTGCGTCTGGCAGCAAGGATCGGTTCACGCATGGTCCACCATGTGGCAAGTTCATTGAAGACGGGACGCGCCAGAAACCATCCAACTTCGACAAAGAACAGGATGATGCCCAGAAGCTTGAAGAAATAATGATAAACCAGCAGCGCAATGCCAAAAAACACCACGGCGCGGTAAAGCCAGACGCAATAGGCATAGGCTGTGACGAGACGGCGGCGATGCAGCGGCAATTGGTCGGGCGCAGGTTCGCCGAGGCCGAACAGCATTTCGCGCAAGGCCCAAGTGCCGAGCCGGAAGGCGCGCGGCTGCAGGTTGGGCACGCCCAGCGCATCGGAGGCCAGATAATAGCCATCAAAGCGCATGAATGGGCTCAAATTGATCACCAGGCTGGAAAGCCAGCTGGTCGTCGCCAGCAGGAACATGGCGCTGCGCCAGGGGCCATCGGCGGCAAAGGACCAGAACAGGGTCGCAAGGCAGGCAATGGCCAGCTCGACAATAATACCTGCGGCATCGATCGCCATGCGCTGGCGGCTTTGCAATTTCCAGGAATCGGTGACGTCGGTGTAGAGCATCGGCGTCATCACCAGAAAGGCGATGCCCATGGTCAGGACGCTGCAACGATAGCGCGCGGCGGTGAAGGCATGGCCAAGCTCGTGCATGGATTTCACGAAAACAAGCGCCAGCACGAACAGCGCAAAGCCGCCCGGCGAGAAAAACGCCATGAAGGTTCTGGTGAAGGCGTCCCATTGCCGCGAGGCGAGATAGAGCCCGAGCACGCCGCAAAGGCTGATCAGTGCGGCGGTCCAGCGGCTGTAGAGCGGCGCCACAAACGGGCTCATGGCCGCAAGGAAACGATCCGGGCGCACCAGCGGGATGCGGATGAAGAGATAATTGTGGATCAACCAGGTGATCCAGCCCGGCCGGGCGCGTTCGCGCCGGTCCCAGTAGCTGCGCCAGCCCGTCAGATTTTCCTCGAACAGCTCCTGCCGGTCGGCGAAATCATAGACCCGTCCGAACAGCGCCTGATCGAGGTTCTGTCCGGTGCGGGCAAAATAAAGCCGTTGCAGGCTTTCGGCATTATCGCAGAGATTCCAGATCTGGATGAGGTCGAATAATTCGAGCTCGATCTGGTAATAGCGAAAATTCAGGGGATCGAAGATCAGCCAGGTTGGCGAGCCGCTGACATGGGCCGCACCCTGCGACAGGCGCAAGTCATCACGCAGGCGCGGCCAGCGGGGAAGTTTCGGGGGCGCAATCTGCACCGCTAAAGCCCGAAATGCTGTCGCAGGAACGTCAACGGGCGACGCAGCAGATAATAGGCCAGAGGCGCCTTGGCGGCGTAGATTTCCGCCGTGCCGCGCAGGCCGAGCTGCGGCAGCGGCGCGCCATGCAGGTTGAGGCGCGCATAAAGCCGGTAAGTCAGTTCAGGCCCGGGAATGACATGGGCTTCCGGGCTGAAGCGCTGCACCGTGCCTTGCAGCGGATGCAGCGGGTCACTGTCGAGAAACAGCCGGATCGGAGCGCCATCCTTGAGGGCGAAACTGTCAGCGACATCGAGCTCGATGCGGGTTTCGATGCGGGCAGGATCGGCGATTTCCATGATTCTTTCGCCAATCTTGACCGGCCGGCCCTTCCAGTTGCGCGGGTCATCGAACAGGGCGACGCCAGCGCGTGGCGCCAGCACGATGGTCTTGCGCAATTCATCGGCATTATAGCGCTGCTGCGCCAGCTTGACCGCGTAATCGGCCTTGGCGACCGCGACCTGCTCGCCGGCCTGATCGCTGGCAAAGGCCGCCTGCGAATATTGGTCGATTTTCGCTTCGGCGACGGCGACATCGCGCGCTGCCACATCGAGCTGGTTGCGGATTTCGGTATCATCGAAATGCAGCAATCTGGTGCCTTGCTTGACGACCTGCCCCGGGGTCACGTCCAGCGTGCGGATCACGCCATTGAGCGGCGAGGTGATGAATGAGGGATGGGCGGTGACGATTTCCGCCGGCGCCAGCGCACTCATGTGCACCGGCCAGGCACCGGCGATCACCAGCAGCACCAGAGCAAGGCCGGCGAGCGCGCCGCGTCGCTGCCGCCATCCAGAGCCCATGCGTGCCGGCCGGGCCCGGAGCGCACCCCAGGCATGCCCGTAGCAACCTGCCAGACGCTCGACGATCAGCGCTTCTTCGAGTTCCCACGGTTGCTCGCGGGCCAGCAGCATGACCCCCTGCTTTTGTCCGGCGCGGTCGGCAAAGGGCGCAAACAGCAGATGGGCGAAGGGATAGGCGGCGACGACATCCGCCGCTGCCGCCTTGACGTCGGGAAAGGCAAAGGCGCATGAGCGCCCGCTGCCGACCAATGTCACACCGTGGCGGGCCGCCAGCACCATGGCGCGCACCAGCGGCGCGTCGCGATCAGGGCTCGTGACGCTGGAGATGGCGGCAAGGTCGAGATTTCTGGCACCATCCTGCCGGAACACATAAATCTGCCGGGCACTGACGATCCGGCGGGTTTCATTGGCCATGAAATAGGCAAACTGGGCCAGGTCCTTGATCTCGCGCGCTTCGCCTTCAAGCCGCAACAGCCCCTGCAGCGCCAGCACTTCCGGATTTGCTGCCACAGCAGGTGCCGCTGCCCGCGCGCCCTTTTGGGCTGAGATCTTGTCCAGATTGGTCTCGACGACGCGCGCCACCTCAGTTGGTGCCGTGTTCAAACGTCGCCGCGACACTCATGCCGGGGCGGATCGGGCCGGTATCGCCGGTGAGCGCGCCAAAGACCTTCACGGTCTGGCTGACGGGATCGACCACAGCGGAAATGCGGCTTACAGTGGCATCATAAGAGCCGCCGGTTGCTGCCGGGCTGATCTTGAAGGGTGTGCCATCCTTGAGGAAAGTCAGCCATTTGGCCGGCACGATCACCTCGACCTCCAGCCGCTTGCTGTCGACGATGGTCATGATCGGCTGGTTGGCGGCGGGCGTCTCGAAGGCGTGCATCGGCTCGCTGGCAATGGTGCCGTCAAAGGGCGCCTTGATCGTGCAATCGCGCATTTGCGCATTCCACGCATCGACTTTGGCATCGGCCTTGTCGGCATTGGCCTTGGCAATGGCAACATCATTGCGGCCGGCGGCGTGCAGGCGCGCCAGGCTGAGGTTGCTGGCATAGGTGATGTGCATGGCCCTGGCCGTCGCCATGGCCGCCGCGCGCTCGGCCTGCAGCTGGCTGCAATCGAAAGTGACGAGCGCCGCACCCTTGGTAAAGCTTTCACCGGTCTTGAAGGGCAAGGTGGCAATGCGCAGGTTGATGCCCGAAGTGACGGTCGCCTGCGCCACGGCGCGCACCAGGCCATGGACCGGCGCCTCGGCCTGCGCCTGCGGTGTCGCCGCGTGGCCCCAGGCACTGATTTCAAAAAGAGCCAGGACAGACAAGCTGATCAAAAGATTGACTTTTTTGAAATTCATCATGGTCCCCAATTCTCGAAATAGCGCTCGTTCATAAAACATTAAGGTAAAGAAAAGGTATCATCGCCCTGAAACGCGCGGCAAAGACGAGGGGCGAGGGGCCACAGGATGGCTTTCATCGAGGCATGGCGCCCGCGCCATGGCAGGGCGGCGGGATCGCCAAACCAGCGGGATGAGGTAACGCCGCCATCCAAGAGAAAATCGCTGCCGGCGATGAAGGCACCGTCACGCCCCACGAGCAGCGCCGCGACCCCGGCGACTTCATCCTTGACCCGCAGCAGATGAAGACCCGCACCACCCGGCGGCGCGCATTCATCCGGCTTTGGCTAGAGTTCCTGCGCCGTCGGGCGGAACAGGATTTCGTTCACATCGACATCGGCCGGCTGCTCGATGGCAAAAGCGACCATGCGGGCAAAACTGTCGGCCGGGATGGCCACCCGCGCATAGAAATCGGCAATGCCCGCTGCCACATCCGCCTCGGTGATGCTCTGCGGCAGTTCCGATTCAATCGCGCCCGGCGAGATGATGGTGGTGCGGATATTGTGGGGTTTCACCTCCTGGCGCAGACCTTCGGAGATCACGCGCACGGCGGTCTTGGTCGCGCAATAGACTGCGTTGTTTTTTCCGACCCTGTGGCCGGCGACCGATGAGACATTGATGAAATGACCGCTGTTCTGGCGGATCATGTGCGGGAGCGCCGCGCCAATGCCATAGAGCACGCCCTTGAGGTTGACGTCGATCATCCTGTCCCAATCTTCGATCTTGCCGCGCTCCAACGGCGAATGCGGCATGAGACCGGCGTTGTTGACGATGACGTCGATGCGGCCGTGGAGTTCAACCGCCCGGTCGACCAGCGCCTTGACCTCGTCATGACGGGTGACATCGGTGCGGACCGCGGCGGCGGCGGGCAGACCGAGTTCGGCAGCCAGGGCCTCAAGGCGATCGAACCGGCGCGCGCCCAAAACCAGCTTCGCCCCGGCTTTGGCAAGGCGGCGAGCTGCCGCTTCGCCAAGGCCGCTGCTGGCGCCGGTGATGACTATGACCTTGCCTTCGATATTCTCTGACATGACAGTCCTGCTTTCTTTTGGTCTTGGGATAAATTCAGGTCTCAGCGGCCCACCCTTGCCAGCAGCTGCGGCGGATAGCGATCGCCATGAACGGTGAGAGTCGCGAGCGCCGTGCCGATCTCGCGCAGGTCATCGGCGCTGAGCTCAACGGCCGCGGCACCGACATTTTCCTCCAGCCGGTGCAACTTGGTGGTGCCGGGGATCGGCACGATCCACGGCTTTTGCGCCAGCAACCAGGCGAGCGCGATTTGCGCTGGTGTTGCGCCCTTCCTTGCGGCAAACCGCGACAGAACCTGCACGAACTCCTGATTGTCCTTGCGGTTCTGCTCCGAAAAGCGCGGCACGCTATTGCGGAAATCGTTCTTGTCGAAGCTGGTGCCCGCATTGATCGCGCCGGTCAGGAAGCCCCTGCCCAGCGGGCTGAAGGGCACAAAGCCGATGCCCAGTTCTTCGAGCAGCGGCAGGATTTCTGTCTCTGGCTCGCGCCACCACATGGAATATTCGCTTTGCAAGGCCGTCACTTTTTGTACGGCATGCGCACGGCGGATCGACTGCGCGCCGGCCTCCGACATGCCGAAATGCCTGACCTTGCCCTGCTGGATCAAGTCCTTGACCGCACCGGCAACATCTTCAACCGGCACCGAGGCGTCCACGCGATGCTGGTAAAAAAGGTCGATGTGACCGGTGCGCAAGCGTTTGAGGGCGGCCTCGGCCACGGCGCGGATGCGCTCTGGCCGGCTATCCTCGCCCTTGCTGGCGACGCCGTCGCGAAAGCCGAATTTGGTGGCGATCACAACCTGATCGCGGATCGGCGCGAGGGCCTCGCCGAGAAGCTCCTCGCTGGTGAAGGGGCCATAGGCCTCTGCTGTGTCAAAAAAGGTCACACCACGCTCGAAAGCGGCGCGGATAAGCTTGATGGCCTCGTGTTTTTCGGTTGCCGGGCCATAGCCATAGCTCAGGCCCATGCAGCCGAGGCCCAGTTCCGAAACTTCAAGGCCACTTTTGCCAAGCAGGCGCTTTTTCATGATCGCTTCCTTTCGTCATCAATGTTCGTCGCGGGGTGACAGATATTGCTCGTCCGTGACCTTCTCCAGCCAGGTGACCGAGCTGCCATCGAGCTTTTCGGCGATGGCAATATGTGTCACCGAGGTGGAGGCGGTGGCGCCGTGCCAGTGCTTTTCCTGCGGCGCGAACCAGATGATGTCGCCCGGCCGGATTTCTCTGACCGGGCCGCCTTCCTGCTGTGCCCAGCCGCAGCCGGCCGTGACGATCAGCGTCTGCCCGAGCGGATGGGTGTGCCAGGCGGTGCGCGCCCCGGGCTCGAAGGTGACGATGGCGCCCGCGACACGCGCCGGCCCCTGCCCCGCGAACGGCATGTCCATGCGCACCTGCCCGGTGAAATAATCGGCAGGGCCCTTGCCTGAGGGGTGTGATCCGTTGCGCTTGATGTCCATGACCGGCTCCCTGGATTGAGCAATGTGTCGAGACCATCAATTTAGAAGTTGCCGCGGCATGCGACAATGTGCCAAAAACGGCATGAACTTATAACTGCAGCTAATGAATGAGACGCAGCAACTTTGATGATATCACCGCGTTTCTGGCGGTGGCCCATGAAGGCAGCTTTACCAGGGCTGCGGCCAAGCTCGGCGTGTCACAATCCGCACTCAGCCAGACGGTCCGAAATCTCGAAGCGCGCATCGGCTTGCGGCTGTTGTCGCGCACGACGCGCAAGGTGGCTTCGACCGAGGCCGGGGAACGGCTGATCGGGGCCATCGGGCCGAAGCTGGCAGAAATCGAGGCCGAACTTGCGGCACTGAGCGCGCTGCGCAACCAGCCTTCGGGAAGCGTCCGCATTTCGGCGGGCGAACATGCCGCCGAGGCCGTGTTATGGCCTGCCCTGCAGAAGCTGCTGCCAAAATACCCCGATATCAATGTTGAAATCATCGTCGACAATGCCCTGACCGACATTATCGCCGAACGCCTCGATGCCGGAGTGCGGCTGGGCGAGCAGGTGGCCAAGGACATGGTGGCGGTGCGGATCGGGCCGGACATGCGCATGGCGGTGGTTGGTTCGCCGTCCTATTTTGCCGATCGCAAGCCGCCGCTGGTGCCGCAGGATTTGACCGGGCACAATTGCATCAACCTCAGGCTGCCGACGGCCGGGGGGCTCTATGCCTGGGAGCTTGAGAAGGGCGAACGCAAATTGAGGGTGCGGGTCGAGGGACAATTGGTTGTCAATGCCGCGAGCCTGGCGGTGCAGGCCGCGCTCGCCGGTGCCGGGCTTGCTTTCGTGCCGGATGACCGTGTGAGCCATCATGTGGCCGAGGGCCGCCTGGTCCGCGTTCTGGTGGACTGGTGCCCGCCTTTTTCCGGCCTGCACCTTTATTATCCGAGCCGTCGCCAGCCAACCCCCGCCTTCAGCGTGCTCGTCGAGGCCCTGCGCTATCGCGGCTGAAAGCCGGGTGCGGCCAGGTTGCCGGCTTCAATCATCGAACAGCTCGGCCATATTGCCAAGAATCTGCCGGTTTTCGGCTGGATCGGGCACCAGCTGATCAAAAAACGCCCGTGTGGCGTGATAGGTCTGGTGGCCTTCGTGCTGGGTATGCGGCCAGTCGCTGCCCCATAGCAGGCGGTCGAGGCCCAGGGCCTCGCGCAGCAACGGATAGGCTTCCAGGGCAATGGCCTCGCCATTCGGGCCGCAGCGGTAAGGCGCGGATAACTTGCACCATAATCTGCGCGAGGTGCCGTAATCGAGCAGATTGTCGAAATGCGGGTCGAGCACGCCGATTTCCGGGTCTGGCATGCCGAAGTGATCGACGATCACCTTGGCGCCCTTGCGCAGCAGGCCCGGCACGACGAGGGCGAGAATGGTGGAACGGGCATAAACTTCGACAAACAGGCCGGATTCGACCAGCGCGTCCATCAGTTCCGTCCATTCCGGCAAATTGACATTGGGGATTTTCCGCCCGACCAGGTTCAGGCGCACACCAATGACGCCGGCATCCTTGAGCTGCGCGAGATCGTCGCGCCGACAGCTGGCGTCAACCACGGCAACGCCGCGCAATTGCCCGCCGCTGGCTTCAAGCGTGGCGAGCAGCAGCGAATTATCGGTGCCAAGGAAGCTCGGCTGCACCAGAATGCCATGGGTCAGGTCATTGCTGCGCAACTCGTGCAGGTAATCCTGCACGGTCGCATCATATTCGGGCGTGTAGCGCCGCTGTTGGGCCATGGAAGCGGCGCGAAAGAACACATGGGCATGGGTGTCTATTCTCATCTTGCAGCACTAAGTCCCGATCGTGTCCAAGGCGGTATGTCCTCCAGGGTGACGCTGCACGCCATGACCCCTTGCCGTCCCGGGAAGGGAGGCGGCAAGGGGCAAACCATGGCGCGTCAGGCGTTCGCGGCCGCAGGTTCCTGTATCAGCACTTTCTGGCGCGATTCAGGCAGCAGCAGCACGGCGACCAGCACCAGGGCATAGGCGAGGGCCGTATCTATGCCGATAGCCGCGCCAAGACCCTGCGATTTAGCGGTGAAGCCCACCAGCGCCGGAAAGCCCGCGGCCACAACGCGTCCGAAATTATAGCAGAAGCCGGTGCCCGTGCCGCGAATGCCGACGGGATACATTTCGCTGAACAAGGCGGCCATGCTGGCCGGAATGCCGGCCGCAAAGAACCCGAGCGGGAAGCCAAGGATCAGCATCTCGTTATTGGTCGGCGAGGCAAAGGTGTAGAGCAGCACGGTGATGATGCAGGCAATCGCGAAAATCGCCGCATTCAGCCTGCGCCCCAGCCAGTCGCTGATCGTACCGCTGACGATACAGCCAAAGAAGAAGGCCAGAATGATCACCGCCATATAGGCGCCACTCTTCATGATCGTCAGGTGATGCTCATTGCGCAGATAGGTGGGAAGGAAGGTGGTCAGGGCGGCATAGCCACCATGCGCGCCAACCCCGAACAAGCCACCCACCAGCGTGCTGCGCAGCACCTCGGGTTTGAAAATTGCAAAGAGGTCAGCGAAGGCCGATTGCTTGACCACGGCGGGTGACATGGGTGCGCGCGGCGGTTCGACCAGATTGCGGCGCACATAGATGATGAGGAAAGCCGGCAGGATACCCACCGCAAACAGCGCCCGCCAGGCGATGTCATGGGGCAGGTAGGTGAAGACAATGGTCGACAGCACCAGCGCGGTGCCCCAGCCCACGGCCCAGCCGCTCTGAATCCAGCCCAGTGCCCTGCCCCGGTTCTGCGGACGGATGATTTCCGCCATCAGCACGGCACCGGTCGCCCATTCGCCGCCAAAGCCGAAGCCCTGCAGGGTCTTGAGGACGATGAGTTGCGGATAATTCTGCGCAAAGGCGCACAGCACGGTCGTGACGGAAAACCATGCGACCATGATCTGCAAGGTTTTGACGCGGCCATAACGATCGGAAAGCGCCCCCGCGCCCCAGCCGCCAAAGGCCCCGGCGAGCAGGGTTGCCGATTGCAGCAGGCCGCCCTGGAATTTGCTGATATGCCAGACGCCGATCAAGGCCGGCAGCACATAGGCCAGCAGCATGAAATCCATGGCATCCAGCGACCAGCCCATGTAGCAGGCCCAGAATGTTCGCGTTTCAGGAACAGAACTGTCTTTGTACCAATTAAACATCAAAGCCTCCCAGCGCCTTCAAGTCACCATCGCAAGGTCAAGCCTGCCGTGATGTGACCTCGCCTTTTAGCCGTTCTGCGGTCACCCCAAGAATGCAGGCGTCGAATTCGCCATCGAAAGCTTCGCTGCGCGCAAGGTCATGATGCTTTCACATCACGTGTCAGACACGCTCCGCCCGTTGGACCAAAAAACGACGCCGCAATTAACGAGAAATTAACTTAAAGCGCAACTGCAGGCCGCGCCTTCGTGCAAATATACTTAACGCGGCCCGGCCGGCATCACACTTCATCTTCGGCCATGCGAGAGACCGGCTGCAGGCAAGCATATTGAAATCGCGAGCAAATCTGCTGTGAGGACGCCCGGCGCAGCGACCGGCGGCCTCGCCAGGGTCGGCCTGCTTGCGGCAGGCTCATGCGAGCCTGACCCGGCGCCGGGGCCTGACTTCAGGCCTTGGCCGCGTGACCCGGGGCCGCCGCGGCCAGAGCCTTGGCTTGTGACACCCATTCCTCGCGGTCAATTCGTCCCGGGAAGGACAGATAAGACCCCACCCAGCGCATCTGATCATGGTTCCAATGGGCAATCTGGTCAAAATGCCAGATGCCAAGGCCGTGCAGGCGCTCTTCATTCTGCGGGCCGATGCCACGAATGCGCTTCAAGTCATCGGCACGGCCGCCGCGCGCGGTCACAAAGCCCGGTGGCCGCGAGCCTTCATGCGCGCCTTCATCAGGCAAGGCTGGCGAGGGCGCCGGATCAGGTGCACGGGCGGCGGGTGCCGGCCGGGCCAGTGCCAGCTGCTGGGCCTGCGGCACCCATTCCTCGCGCTCGACACGGCCAGGGAATGCCATTTTATGGCCCATCCAGGTGGCATTATCCGGCGTCCAGGCAGCAATCTGGTGGAAATGATGCACGCCAAGACCATTGAGCACAGCCTGATTGGCCGGGCCGATGCCCTTGATCTGCGTCAGGTCATCACCACGCCCGTCATCGGCATGAAGCTGCATGGCGGGAGCAGTGCCGGGCAGATGGCTATCGCTCGGGGTGACAAGGGCGTGGTGCGGGCCATAATGCAGCTTTGGGTTGGCCGAAGGCGCCGCCTTTTCGTGACGGAAGGTCACGGTTCCTGCGGCAGCACCGGCGGCGACAGTTGCGGCGGCGGCGGCATGATCCTCCGCCGAATCCTCAACCTTGAGCCCGGCTTTGACGGCCTTGGCATGATCGGTTTCGACACCTGCAGCAAGGCTCTTGGCCTGCGCTACCCAATGCTCGCGCTCGATGCGACCCGGAAATGACATCTTGTGGCCGATCCATTCTTCCTGCGGCGCCGTCCAAGCAGCGATCTGGCTGAAATGATGGTAGCCGAGCCCATTGAGCACCGCTTCGTTTTTCGGACCTATGCCCTTGATCAATTTGAGATCGTCGGCCTTGCCGCCCAGCGGCGCGGCGAGCGTTGGCGGCTGTTCGCCAGGAAGCGTGCCGTGCGCGGACGCGGCCGTGACGTTTTTGCCAGCATCGGCAGCCGCTGTGCCAGCAGCGCTCATAGCCGCGCCAGCAGCACCGGCAGAGGTAGTGCCCATAGCCGTGCCTGCAACCGCTGCAACGCCACTCGCGACAGCGCCGCTGGTAGCGGCGGCAGCTGTGGTGGCCCCTTCAGCGGCTTTGGTGCCTGCGGCCGGGACGCCATTGCCAGCATTCGCAGCCGCTGCGCCCGTTGCCGCGCCAGCGCCGGCAACCGCTGCAGCGCCACTCCCGCTTGGGCCACTGGCAGCTGCAGCAGCCCCGGCTCCGACCTTTCCCGTCAGGCTCGTCGACGATGCAGCCGGGCCGGATGCTGTCGCCGCGCTGCCGGTGCTTTGGTCGGCGGTGAGGGATTTCAGCCAGGCGCCGACGTGGCCGCCGAGAATATAGCCGCCAAACAGCAGCAGCGCCGTTTCCAGATAGAGCCCGAACCGGCCGGGCAGAAGATGAAATATCGCGGCGATTAGGCCGACGACAAACAGCGCAGCGCCCCACATGAACCAGCCGGCAAGCCATTTGCCATGCGGGCCGGAAAAGGTCAGCCAGCCAACGACGGCCCCCAGCAGAAACGCGGCGGCGATCCAACCAGAATAATGTGAAATGTCATAGATCATGACTGTATCCTCACTGCGTGACCTTGAACTCGATACGCCGGTTCCTTGCCTTGTCGGCGCTGTTGTCATTGGGCGCCACGGCATCTGCGTCCCCGAAACCCTGAGCCGAAAGATGGCTCGCGTCCACCCCGGCCTTCGTCAAATAGTCCAGCACAGCTTGTGCCCGCTTTTGTGACAAAATCTGGTTGCGGGCAGCATTGCCGTCCGAATCAGTGTAGCCGTTAATGGCGATATGTGACGCCGCGCACTTCCTGGCGATGGCGGCAAGCTTGTCGAGCAGCGGCTTTGAGGCCGGCAAAATATCTGCGCGGGCCACGGCGAAATGCACCTTTTCGCTGGCGAGGGCGGCGACAAATTCAGACTGGCAATCGCTGGTCGCCGTGGTGGCGGCGGCCTTGTCTGTCGCAGCCTTGTCGACGGCTGCTTTTTTGACTGCGGCAGCCTGGGCGGCAGCTTCTGCAGCGGCCTTGTCTGCGACAGCTTTTTCAGCCGCGGCCTTGGCCGCTGCGGCCTTTTCAGCTTCGGTCATGGCCTGGAAATCGCGCACGGAAACGGTGCTTGCCACAAGGCCGCCCGGCAGGGCTGCCCCCAGCGCTGCCTTGACCTTGATGGCATTGGCGGTCGTGGCCGCATCGCCACTGATGTCGATACCTGCCGCGCTGATGGCCGCGTGGCCACGGGAGAGATACGCCAGTTCATCGAGTGCAAAGGTGCTGGCAAGGGCAAAATCCATTTTGGGCGGCAGGCCGGATGCCGGCACCAGATGGTCAGTGATGGTCGCCCCGGGATCGGAGGCCTGCGCCACCTTCAGAACCGCGGCACGCTCGGCCGCGCCGGGAACATTGCCCGACAAGGTCAGCCCCCCGGCGCTCTTGTCGGCGGCAAAGGAAAAGTCCTTGACCGGCGGTGGCTGCACGGCCACGGCGCCCGGCTGCATCGGTGCCGCGAGATGTTGCGTGGCCGCCAGCGCATGCTGATAGGATGGCACGGTTGCGGCGACGCCCTTGATCGCATAGCTGTCGTCAGTGAGCGTGACGCTGCCGGTGCTCAAATCCGCCAAGCCGCCCGCAGCCGCACCAGCCATGGCCACGAAGCCGGCCGGGGCGCCGCTGGCATAGGTCATGGCGTCGATGATTTTCCGATCGGGATTGGCCTTTCCGGTGGCGGCGATGATCGCAGCGCGCGCCGCAGGGGCGGGCACAGTGCCGGTGAGCCTGACGGCACCCTCCTGCAGGGTCGCCTCGAATTGGTAGGGCCTGGCAACAGGCAGGGCGGTGACCATGGAATTGACCAGCCGCACGCCATAAAGCCCGGCTATCGCGGTCGCGGCCCTGTCGCCTGCGCCTTTTTCAAAGGGCGTTCCGGTGAGGCTGACATCGCGTCCGGCGACGCTTACAGTCTGGTGCTCGAATGCACCTTCCGGCAGGCTTGCGGCAGCCCGGGCCTGCAAATCACTTTCAACTGATGGATCGGTTATTAAATTGGCGAGCAACCAGAGAGGAATCAGCACTAAAGCGCCCGCCCACCACTTACGCGGTTCAAACATATTATGCCCCCAAAATCATTAGAAAGCAGGCAAAAAATTGCCTTTGGCAATGATTCCACTGTCGCCTGTTTCAAAAGCCAGAGTCAAGCGAGCCCGCAGCACCGGGCCATGGGTGAAGGAGTTTTCTAAACCAGTACGCGAAGTTGCGGTTGTGGAAATCCTGAAGCCCCGCTTCAGAATGCGCGTTGCACCCGCAGGCGACCGACCAGCGCCGTGTAATCTTTGGCAATGCCCGGGGGGAGCGGCGGCGTTGTTGGCGAGCCTTGCCCGCCGAGGCGCTGTTGCACCCGCTGCACCTCGCCCTCAATGGCCAGCGACAGGCCATTGACCGGAGTCCATTCCAGTTCCGATCCGGCGCGCAATTCCTGCCAGCGGCCAAGGCCTCCCGACGACCAGGACGCGGCGCGCGCAGCCTGGCCCGGCAGGAGAACGCTGTAGCCGAGCAGCACGGACTGGCGCAGGTTTTCCTGCCAGAAATGGCTGAAAGCGGCCAGCATGGTCCAGCCGCGCTGGCGCTCCATCGTCAGGGTGCCGCCATTGCCAGCGGCCACCACTACATCGGCATCCGGGCGCGCCAGATCGGCTCCTGAAAACAGGTCGGCATCCGGCCCGGCATTGCCAAAGCCAAGATAGCTCACGGCGCCATCGGCATAGGCGCTCTCAAGCCAGAGGGCATCGCCGATCGTCAGGCCGCTGAGGTCGAATTTCGCGCCCAGTTGGCCGGCAAAACCAAGGCTTGCAGCCTGATAAAGCCCGCCGGCATCATTGACCGACACGCGTGTCTGGTGCAGCGCGGCCGAGGCCTGCAAGGTCAGGCCCTCGCCATCGAACCGCAGATTGCCCACCAGATCGGGCCAGCGGGCACCAGCGGTGCTGGCGCTGGCGCCGATGCCGCTCAGGGCGACGGAGGCCAGTGCCCGGGTCGAGGCATCCTCAAGGCCGAGCGAGGCCGACATGCCCATGGGCAGGATGGCGGTATAGGAGAGCATGTTGGTGGGCGCGTAAGAATCACGCAGGCCCAGCATATCGGCGCCATAGGCGTAAAAATCAAAAAATGATTCGGCGCGCCCGGCGGTCAGGCCGGCAAACTGGATAAAGCCGCGCTCAATGCCGGTCACGCCCGTCGTGCCGCCGTCGAAATCCCCCAGGCCATAAGCGCGCAACGTGCCATAGGGCGTCAAGGTTCGCAGATCGAGGCTCAGGGCAAAGCGCGAGGTGAAATAATCGGCATTCCTGCTGCCTGCCGCCGAAAGGCCCGGGGCCACCGCGACCGGCAGGTTGAACCCCGGCATGACCGTCGCCCTGGGGGTTGTGAAGGTAGTGTCGGCCCGCGCATAGCCTCCAATATTCATGCAGGTGTCGGAGGATCCCGGCAGGATGAAGAAGCCGGAACCAAAAGTATCGCACGTGCGCACATAGCTCATGGCGGCGCTGGCCGGCAGCGGCGCGAGCGCACCAAGCCCGAGACTCAGCAGCGGCGCGAGCCATAGGCGCCAAGGCACCGGCGCGGCGCTGGAGCTGCGCTCGCGGCGGGCGTGCGGATGGTCGGCATGAAGGGGTGCGATGTTGTCTGGCAACAGTTTACACTTTTGCTGTTCAACCGACGTCATAAAGGCTTCCCACCCGTCATCTTCCTCACCGCGCGAAGGGAAGCAAGGTCGCAACGCTCACGCCTGCGTTGGCGGACGGTCGCACCATATGGTTTATACATGGTAACCTTGCCTGTGTCAGCCGAAAATTGGCTAGGGCAATGGGACGGATTTGCAGCGATGCTTCTAGCCGCCGCTGATGGCTGTGAGAATGAATACATCGGCAGCTGGCGGCAGCGGCGTGTCGAGGGTCACTCTAGCGCCATTGACGAAAATATTGACGTGGCGGCGAATGGCGGGCGACGTGTCGGCGATGCGGTCGCGCATGCCTGGCCAGCGCGCATCAAGCATGGCGAGAAGTTCGGCGACGCTGGCGGCGTGAAGTTCCAGCAGGCGCGGCGCCTCGGGGAACAGACGCTCGAATTGTGCGGGCAGACGCACAAGCACAGGCGCGGATTCAACCATCAAACGCATGCGTCTCGATCGAGGAAATGACCGGCAGGTTTTCGGCCAGGGTCATGAAGCTCTCGCCTTCATCGGCGCTGGCAAACAAGGTGCCGTTGCTGGCGCCGATATAAATTCCGGCCGGTTCCAGCCTGTCCGCCGCCATGGCCTGGCGCAGCACGCCAAAATAGGCGTCATCGGGCAGGCCGTTGCTGCAGGCCCGCCAGCTCGACCCGGCATTGCTGCTGGTCCAGAGCGCGGCGTGCCCGCCCACCGGAAAGCGGCCCTGGTCGGCGCCGTTGAGCGGAAACATGAACAACCGCTCGGGATCGCGCGGATGCGCCACGGCGGGGAAGCCGAAGCTGGACGGCAGGCCGGCCTCGATACTGTGCCACTGGGCACCGCCATCGTCGCTGCGGTACATGCCGCAGTGATTTTGCTGATAGAGCCGTCCGCGCCCGCCCGGTGCCAGCGCCAGGCCATGCACGCATTGGCCGACTTCCGGCTCGCGCTGGCCTTCGGGCGCGAAATCTGCCCTGGTGCCCTTGTTGCGGGGCGAAAAGCTGTTGCCGCCATCGCAGGTGTAGAACACGCCGGCGGCAGAGATCGCCACCCATAATTCCTGCGCATCATCAGGATTGGGCACGATGTGATGCAGGATCATGCCAGCGCCGCCGGGGTTCCATTGCGGGCGGGTGGGGTGATCATTGAGCGCCGGCAAGGGTGCGAAGGTCTCGCCGCCATCATCGCTGGCAAAGAGGCCGGCCGGCTCTACCCCCGCATAGAGACGGCCATGCGCCGCCGCGAGACTCCAGACGGCACTGATGCCGGGCTGCCCTTCGGCATAGGCGAGGCCGGTGCTGGAATGGGTCCAGCTGGCGCCCTGATCGGTGGATTTCCACACCGCCGGGCCAAACCAGGCATTGCCCCCGGCGCCATAAAGCGTGCCATCGGACGGATCGGCGATGAAATGATGGATCGGCCAGGTTTCGCAAAACGGGCCGCGCCGCGACCAGGCGCGTCGTGCCGCGTCGCTCTCGAAAATGAAGGCTCCCTTGCGGGTGCCGACCAGCACCTGAACCTTGCGCGCCACGATGGCCACCTGTCACCTGCCGCCCGCGGCGAGAGTAACATTGGCCCGCAAGCGAGGCAACCTGCCGCAAGGTTGCGGCTAGGCGGGCGCCTTTGCGTGCGGTTTCAGGCCATCATGAAGCCAGGCCATGACCTCGAACCATTGCTCGTCGCTCTTGGCACTCATGATCGTGTTGCGCAGCGCGGCGTGAACACCTTAATACCAAAGATATTACCGCGCGTTGAGCACGGTTGCGGCGACGCTACGTGTACCGCATCGACCCCTTGTCCCGGTTCACCGTTCGTGGAACGCCTCCGAGCTCACCTTCGCCAGCGGCGACAGGAAATAATCGATCACGCGGCGCTTGTGGGTCTTGATTTCGACCTCGGTGGTCATGCCGGGCGCAATAGGAATGCGCTCGTTGCCGACCTTGATCGTGGATTCATCGAGGGCTATGGTAACGGGGAAGACAAAAACATCGGGGTGACCCGGCGAGCTGGCGAGCGACGCAGTGGCGGCGTTCGCCCCGGCGACCGCGTTGGCGAGCGCCCGCTTGGCCATCTGTTCGTCCACCGCTTCGGGCGCGATGGCGACGACCTTGCCGCGAAGCGCGCCGAAGCTTGTGAAGGGAAAGGCGTCAACCTTGATCGACGCCTTCTGGCCAAGCCTGACGAAGCCGATGTCGGCGTTCGCCACGAGGGCCTCGACCTGAAGCCGCCCGTTACGGGGCGAGACATTCATCAATTGCTGGCCGGTGGTGACGACCTGCCCGACCGTGGTGACGGACAGCTGCTCCACGATGCCGTCGATCGGCGCGTAAAGTTTGGTTCGCGCCAGCCGCGCGGCAGCCTTGGCGGCGCTTTGGCGCGCCTCATCGGCCTTGCGCGCCGCGCCTGAAGCCTTGTTCTGGTTGTCGGCGATGAATTGCGCCACCACCTTGATCTTCTGCCCCTGCAACTCGCTGAGCGCGGCGGCGGTCTCGATCAGCTGACCCTGGTCGGAGGCTAGCGAAGCCTGCGAGCGCTGGAGTTGCTGGATGGCGTCATAGAGATTGATCTTGGTGCCGACCTTGAGCTTGATCGCGTTCTGGCGGACTTTGACCAGTTGGTTCAGGGTTTGAATCCGCGAGGCCTGGAAAGCGATGCTCATGGCGAGCCGCTTTTGCGTCGCCCGCTTTTCCGCCATCTGCTTGTCGAGATCGGCCAGATTATCGGAGAGCCGGCTGAGATCGGCGCGCAAGACCGCGAGCTCGCGCGCGCGTATAAAGTTGGGGATCGCAGCGGCAAAATGCGGGTCCTGGTCGGCGTTTGCCGCTGTCGTCTCCAGCGCAATAATGTCGCTCGCGGCGGCCTTCTCATCGACTTTCGCGTCGAGCTTGCCTTTCATCGCGCGAATGGCAGCGACCGCAAAAGTGCGGCGTTCGGCATCGGCCTGATTGGAATACATCGCGTCATCGGCGGCTTTCAGGTCGGCGAGAGCTTCAGTTGGGTCGAGTTCAATCAGCAGCTGGCCTGCCTTGACCGGGGCGCCCTCGGTCACATGAATGGCTATCACCCGTCCGGGATCAAGCGGCTCAATCACCTTGGCGTGACCGACCACCTCGACCTTGCCATGAGCGACGGCGTAAACGTCAAGCCGCCCGTAGAAGGACCAGATCAAGGCGAAGAGAAAGACCGCGCAGATCGTCAGCATGAAGGCGACGGGCGCGGGCGCGGGCGGTGTCTCCAGAATCTCCAGCGCTGCGGGCAGGAACTCGCGATCGCGCCCGTGCACGCCCGAAGTCGGAAATGCCGCCGGTCTGGCCTTCGCGGGTTCGGGCAGTTTCGGGGGCGCTACATGCTCGTTCATGCGTCCACCCTCGACTGATCCGACTGCAAGCGCCATAGCCTCGCGTAAAGACCGCCGCGCGCCAAAAGCTCGTCATGTGAGCCGATTTCGACGATCTGGCCGCCGTCCATGGCGATGATGCGGGTACAGGGGCGCAGCGCCGCCAGGCGATGGGCGATGATGAGCGTCGTGCGGCCGCGGGTAATGGCGCTCATGTTGTTCTGGACAGTGCGCTCGCTTTCATAATCAAGCGCCGAGGTCGCCTCGTCGAGGATGAGAATGCGGGGATTGGTGACAAGGGCCCTCGCGATGGCGATGCGTTGGCGCTGGCCACCCGACAGATTGGCGCCGCGTTCCTCGATCAACGTGTCATAACCTTGCGGCAGCTTGGCGATGAATTCGTCGGCGCCGGCGAGCCGCGCAGCCCGCATCACAAGGGCGCGCGGCAAGGCAGGATCGCCAAGCGCGATGTTCTCATGGAGAGTGCGGTTGAACAGGATATTTTCCTGCAGGACGACGCCAATCTGACGGCGCAGCCAGCCGGGATCGAGTTGCGCCGCGTCGACGCCGTCAATCATAACCTGACCTGACTGCGGGCTGTAGAGGCGCTGGACCAGCTTGGTCAAGGTCGATTTGCCGGAGCCAGATTGGCCCACCACGCCGACCACTTCGCCCGGCGCGATTGCCAGGCTGATGTGGCGCAGGGCTTCGGGCGCGTCGGGGCGATAGCGCATCGACACGTCGCGGAATTCGACAGCGCCGCGCAGCGGCGGCAGGGTGAGGAAGCTTTGCGGCGTCGGCTCCGGCGGGGCGTTGAGAATGTCACCCAGTCGGGCCACCGAAACCTGCACCTGCTGGAAATCCTGCCACAATTGCGACAGGCGAAGGATCGGCTGCGTCACCTGGGCCGCGATCATGTTGAAGGCGATCAACTCGCCGACGGTCATCGTGCCGTTCATCACCGCCCTTGCCCCGAAGAACAGGATCAAGGCGGTGGTGATCTTGCTGATATACTGAATGAGATTCTGGCCGAAGGCGCCAAGCACGCCGACGTCGAAGGAGGTGCGGACATAGGCCGCGAGCCGCTCCTCCCATTGGGCTTGCATCATCGGCTCGACGCTCGCCGCCTTGAGCGTCTGGGCGCCAACGATCGATTCGACCAGGAACTGCTGCGATTGCGCGCCGCGGTTGAATTTCTCGTTGATCCGATCGCGCAAGAAGGGCCGGATCAACGTGGCAATCAGCAGAAAGACGGGGATCGTCGCCAAGACTATCAGCGAAAGCTTGACCGAATAGATGAACATCACGATGAAGAAAACCACCGTGAACACCAGGTCGAGGATCGAAGTCAGGCCCTGGCCGGTTAAAAAGCCGCGAACCGTTTCGAGCTCGCGCACGCGGGCTACCGTCTGTCCGGCAGGGCGGGTCTCGAAATAGGCGAGCGGCAGACGGAATAGATGATGGAACAGGCGTCGCCCCAACTCCACGTCGATGCGGTTGGTGGTGTGGGAGAGGGTATAGGTGCGCAGAAACTGCAGGATGGACTCGAAGAAGCCAAGCGTGACCATGCCGATGATCAGCACGATCAGCGTTGAGGCACCCTTGTGCACCAGCACCTTGTCGACCACCAGCTGAAAGAAGATCGGCGTCGCCAGGGCGAACAGCTGGACGAACAGCGAGGCCGTGACCACCTGTGCCAGCGGCCGACGGTAGCGCAGGAGTGACGGCAGGAACCACTTGAAGCCAAAGGCGCCGGGATCTGAGCCCGCGCCGCCAAGACGCCGGGTGACGAGCACGACTTCGCCCGAGGACAGCGCTGCGATCTCCTCGGAACTCGCTTCCCGCGCCTTGCGATTGACCGGATCGATCAGCCGCAGCCGCTCCTTGCTCGATCCGGCGGCCAGCACGGCAAAGCCGCCATTGGCGAGACCGATCAGCGCCGGCAGCGGCAAAGCGGCGAAGCGCTTTTGTCGCAGATTTTGCAGAATGCGGGATTTCAGCCCCAGGAGGCGGGCAGCCCGCACCAGGTCGCTTGCTGCGGCGAAGCGACCGGACAAAGCCAGCTGATGGCGCAACTGCGCAGGCTCGGCGGCGATCCGGTAATAGCTCGAAATCAGCGCCAGGGCGCAAAGGCCGGTGTCAGGCAGCAGCCTGGCTTCGATTTCCGGCTGAAGGTCCGTTTGCCGCAGCGCCCTCATTGACCTCTCCCCCCAAATGAGCTGCGATCGCGCGCCTCAACCGCTTCCATGCGCGCGGGTCCCGAGCGTGTTCGGCGATGCCTGAGCGAGGCACGGGCATGGTCGATTGGCCGCCGCGGGTCATGTTCAGCGATTCCTTGCCGTCAACGACCGGACCACCACGCGGTTTCGTTCCAAACGCCACCGTCTTGCCACCCCATCATTCCGCCTGATCAATCGCTCCCGCCCCGACCGCGCATCCCCGCATCAACCAGCCAATACCCATCGTGTGTACCGCCCCATTGCGGGGCACCACAGACATCTCCTAGCCAATCGCGAAATTTCCTTGATGCAATTGCGACGGCGCGGTCCCTGTCAAATCGATCGAGCCGGAGGTCCCAAGTGCTAGCAGCGTCCCACCATGCCCATCGGCGTGCAGCGAGTTCATGATTTCGCTCGCCGAAGTATAGCCGCCCGCTCCGTTCAACAGATTGATCACGCCGCCGCCATCCGCGGTAAAGCCTGAAATCACGTCCGTCCCGCTGCTGGCGCCGATATCGACGCGCAGCCCGCCAGCGTAATCGACAATCGTGGCGCTCTCGCCGCCATTGAGCGTCACATGCTCACCGTAACCGCCCAGATTGAGCGTCGCCGAACCGCCAGCCAGGGTGATGCTGTCGCCGCCCTGGCCGCCATTGATGATGTCGGCGCCCGCCCCCAACGTCACGTTATTGGACCAGCCTGCGAGGTTGATGGTGTCGTTGCCCGATCCGGCGACAACAGTGTCGGCGCCGCTGCCCGCAGAAACAACGTCATTGCCGTTGCCGAGCTCGAAGGTGTTCCACCAGCCGGAGCTTGAGACATTGTCATTGCCATTGCCAAGCAAGATCGTTTCATTGCCCTGACCGCCAGCGACGATGTCATTGCCATTGCCGAGCTTGATCGTGTTCCACCAGCCGGAGGTTGAGACATTGTCGTTGCCGTTGCCAAGCAGGATCGTTTCATTGCCCTGACCGCCGGTGACGATGTCGTTGCCATTGCCTGCGACCATGGTGTCCCAATAGCCACCCAGCGTGACGCGGTCAGTTCCATCGCCCAACGCGATATTGGCATTGCCCGCGCCCGCAGTAACAAGGTCGTTGCCGTTGCCAAGCTTGATCGTGTTCCACCAGCCGGAGGTTGAGACATTGTCATTGCCGTCGCCCAGAAGGATCGTTTCATTGCCCTGGCCGCCGGCGACAACGTCATTGCCATTGCCGAGCTTGATGGTGTTCCACCAGCCAGAGGTTGACACATTGTCGTTGCCATTTCCGAGGTCAATTGTTGCGAGACCTGCGGAGCCCAACACCGTATCCGAGCCATCGCCGCCGATGACGGTGTCGGAATAGCCGTTGAGGTTGACAATTACAGCGCCAGATCCCGTATAAACGGTTGACGATCCAGCCCCGGCGTTGACAATATCGTTGCCGCCGTTGTCGTAGATCGTGTTGAAATAGCCATAGGCGTTGATGACATCGGTGCCGCTCGTTCCCTCGATTGTTGCGGAACCATATTGAGGCCCGTTGATCACCGTCGTCGGGTCGCTCGCATTCTTGAGGATAGTGGCCACTGCATCACTCACTGTAAGGCTGACTACATGGAAGTTTGCGCTCAGAGAACGCTTGCACTCACACCCCATGGGCGGCGACCCTTAACAATCGGGTAACAACCACTTTTTTGCGCTGCCTTTATAGTGTCGTGGTTACGAAGACCTCTCCAACGGTCGATGGCCACAGGTTTCATGCCCGGACGAGGCCTTGAGCGGCGGCGGCCATTATCACACCGCCGGGCCAAACCAGGCATTGCCTCCGGCGCCATAAAGCGTGCCATCGGACTGATCGGCGATGAAATGATAGATCGGCCAAGTTTCGTAAAGCGGGCCGCGGTGCGACTAACATTGGCCCGCAAGCGAGGCAACCTGCCGCAAGGTTGCGGCTAGGCGGGCGCCTTTGCGTGCGGTTTCGGGCCATCATAAAGCCAGGCCATGACCTCGAACCATTGCTCGTCGCTCTTGGCACTCATGATCGTGTTGCGCAGCGCGGCGTGAACACCGGCCGGGTGGTAAATATGCTCGCCGATTTCCCGCGAGATCAGTTGCACATGGGCAGTGCGCTGGGCGCGCCTGATGCGGTAGCTGTCCAGCGCCGCGGCAAGGTCATGCGGGCGCCCGGCGAGTTCTTCGGCCAGACAGAGCGAATCCTCCATCGCCATGCAGGCCCCCTGCGCCAGATATTGCAGGGTTGGATGTGCGGCATCGCCGAGCAGCGCCACATGGCCGTCAGTCCAGCGGTCGGTCGGGTCGCGGTCGCACAGCACCCATAATTTCCAGTCCTGGCCGATGTCGATGATTTTGCGCGCGGTCGGGTGGACATGCGCAAAGCCCCGCGCCACCTCCTCCCGGCTGACCGGCTGACCCGCCACCGGCGCCGGAGCCTGGTTGTGGTATGTGACGACGAGATTGAACACTTTCCAGCCGGACAGCGGATAATGCACGATGTGGCACTTCGGCCCGGCCCAGAGTGTTGCGGCGTTCCAGCGCAAATCCTCGGGCATGGCTTCGGTGGGAATGACGCTGCGATAAGTCGAATGGCCGGTGACACGCGGCGCGCCATCGCCGAGCATCTGCGCGCGGATTTTCGACCATAGGCCGTCGGCGCCGACCAGGGCGTCGCCCTTGATGGTGCTGCCATCGGCGAGCATGGCGCTGACGCCGGTGCCGTCCTGCGCATAAGACACAACCTGGGCATTGGTGTGCAGCGTCACCTGCGGATGGGCGACGCAGGCTTCGAGAAACACCTTGTGCAAATCGCCACGATGCACGACGCCATAAGGATTTTTGAAGCGGGCGCGGAACGCCTCGCCAAGATTGATGCGAGCGATTTCCTCGCCGCTGATGGCATCCATCAGCCGCAGCCGGTCGATGAACACGGCCATATGGCGGGCGGCATCGCCGACCCCGAGCTGGTCAAACACATGAAAGGCATTGGGGCCAAGCTGGATGCCAGCGCCGACCTCGCCGAATTTCGCTGATTTTTCCAGCACGTGCACCTTGAAGCCGTGCCGCGCCAGCGCGAGGGCCGCCGTCAGCCCGCCGATACCGCCGCCTGCGACAAGAATGGTTTGTCTCAACATGGGGATTTCCTTTGCTGGCGCTTAGACAGGGCTTGCCGGCGCCTGTGCCGGATGGTCGTGGTGGGGCGCATGGTCGATCAGCTTGGTGAGCGCGGCGAGAAAGGCCTCGCGTTCCTTGACGTTCAAGGCCTGCAGCAGCCGCTGTTGCACCCGGGCGACCGGCGCTTCGACCTCGGCGAGAATGGCACGGCCGGCGGGTGTCAGTTTCAGGCGCTTGACGCGGCGGTCGCTGGCAGCCGTGCGCCGGGTGATCCAGCCCTTGGCCACGAGGCGTTCGAGCACGCCGCCAATGGTCGAGCGGTCAAAGGCGATCAGGCTGGCAAGGTGGGTGGCATCGATATCGTCATGGCCGGCGAGGGCGTTGAGGGCTGCATATTGGACGGAGGTGAGATCAAACGCGCCGCATTCCTCGGCAAACAACGCGTTGGAGAGTTGCTGGGCGCGGCGCAGCAAATGCCCCGGCATGATTCGGAAATCGGCTTGCGGCATCATTCTGCGTCCGGCTGGCTGGCGGGCGCGGCATCGCGAAATGCCGCCAGCGTCTGGCATTGCGCTTCGATCGCGAGCAGGCGCGGGAAGCGCGCGACATCGACGCCAAAACGCCGGGCATTGCCGAGTTGCGGAATGAGGCAAATATCGGCGAGGCCAGGGGCATCACCAAAGGCAAAGCTGCCCTTACCCGCGAGCTGCTCGCAGGCGGCGAGGCCGCGGGCATTGACGTCAGCGGCCCAGGCCTGCACCGACGGCTCATCGAGCCCGAGGGCGCGCAATTTTGCCAAAACCGCGAGGTTTTGCAACGGATGGGTATCAGCCGCCAGCACCAGCGCGAAGGCCCGCACCTTGGCGCGCAGGACAGGGTCGAACGGCAGCAGCGCCGGCAGCGGATGCACCTCGTCAAGCCACGCCATGATTGCCAGAGACTGGGTCAGCACCGTGCCGTCATCAAGCTCCAGTGCGGGCACGAAGCCCTGCGGGTTGAGGCGCAGGAACGCCGGCAAATGCTGCTCGCCCCGGCGCAGGTGATGGCTGACGCCAGCAACCCTGATGCCCTTGAGGTTAAGGGCAATGCGCACCCGCCACGAGGCGGCGCTGCGGAAATAGCCATGCAACAACAAAAGCCTGCTCCTTCATTGGCGTGGGTTGATCCTGGCCGCGAACCTGTCACAAAATGACGTCTCCACATGATTGACAGCATACATATAATCAGCATACTGTCAATTAACTGAACGCTCATGCCGCTGCGATGGAGGCGCAAGCCATGACAAATCCTGCTACACATCGCGATGCCGCGCGCCATGCGTTTTACGAGCGCATTTCGACGCAAAACCTCACCCCGCTGTGGCTGTCGCTCGCCAATCTGGTGACGCCGGAACCACGCAGCCCGTGCCAGCCGGCCGCATGGCGTTTTGCCGATATCCGCGCCGCCATGATGGAAGCTGGCGGGCTGATCAGCGCAAAAGAGGCCGAGCGCCGGGTGCTGGTGCTGGAAAATCCCGGCTTGCGCGGGCAATCGAAAATCACCACCGATCTTTATGCCGGGGTGCAACTGGTGCTGCCGGGCGAGGTGGCTCCGGCGCACCGCCATACGCAGAGCGCGCTGCGCTTCGTGCTGGAGGGCACGGGCGCGCATACCACCGTCAATGGCGAGCGCACCATCATGCACGAGGGCGATTTTATCATCACCCCGCCCTGGGCCTGGCATGATCACGGCAATGAATCGCCTGATCCGGTATTCTGGCTCGACGGGCTCGATATTCCGCTGGTGCAGTTTCTCGATGCCTCGTTCATGCAGCACCATCAGGAAGATGAGCAACCGCTGACGCGGCCTGTCGGTGATGCCGAGGCGCGGTTTGGCGCCAACTTGCTGCCGGTTGACCACAAGGGCAAGGGCGGCACCTCGCCGGTGTTCAATTATCCCTTCGCCCGGACGCGCGAAGCGCTCGAACATATGCGCAAGGCCAGCGAATGGGATCCATGCCACGGGCTGAAAATGCGTTATACCAACCCGGCGACCGGCCAACATGCCATGGCGACGATAGGCACATTCGTGCAATTATTGCCGCGCGGGTTTGTCACCGCCGCATATCGCGCTACCGATGCCACCGTTTTCGCGCCGATTGAAGGCAAGGGCCGCAGCATTATCGGTGATGATTTCGTCGTCGAATGGCAAAAGCGCGATATATTCGTGGTGCCGAGCTGGAAACACGTGCGCCACGAGGCCGAGGACGACGCGGTACTGTTTTCATTTTCCGACCGACCGGTGCAGGAAGCCCTGCATCTATTCCGTGAAGACCGGGGGAATGCCTGAGATGACGAATTATGTGATTGCGCCGCCCGACATTGCGTCGCTCGCGGTTGCTGGCACGACGGAACGCTTTCCGGTGCGCCGCATTTTCTGTGTGGGCCGCAATTATGCCGCCCATGCCCGGGAAATGGGCCGCGACCCCGACCGCGAGCCGCCGTTCTTCTTCATGAAGCCTGCCGATGCGGTGATGGATGATGGCGCGGCCATTCCCTATCCGCCAGAGACGCAGAATTTCCATCACGAGATCGAACTTGTGGTGGCGCTCGGGCGTGGCGGCGTTGATATTGCCCCGGAACAGGCGCTGGACCATGTGTTCGGCTATGGTGTCGGCATCGACCTCACCCGCCGCGACCTGCAACTGGCGGCCCGCGATCTTGGCCGCCCCTGGGACTGGGGCAAGGGCTTCGATCACTCGGCACCGATTGCCCCGCTGGTGCCCGTGGCAATGAGCGGCCATCTGGAATCCGGGCGCATCTGGCTGGCAGTGAACGGCGTCGTCAAGCAGAACGCCGACCTTGCCGATCTCATATGGGATGTGCCCGAGGTTATCGCCAGCGTGTCGCGCTCGATGCGGCTGGCGCCCGGCGATATCATCATGACCGGCACCCCGGCCGGTGTCGGCCCGCTGAAGCGCGGCGATCAAGTCACCGGCGGCATCGACAAGCTCGGCGAGATCAAGATCAGCGTGATTTAGGCTGGCGCGGCGTGGCGGCTGCCATGCTGACCGGAGGGTTTAGGTGCGCGCGCCGAAAATCGCGCTGCCGACCCGCACCTGCGTCGCGCCGAGCGCGATCGCCAGAGCATAATCATGGCTCATGCCCATGGAGAGGCCGCTGACCCCGACCTCGGCCGCGAGCCGTGCCAGCAAGGCGAAATGCGGGCTCGCCTGTTCGGCAGCCGGCGGGATGCACATCAGGCCGGAGATGACAAGGCCGCAGCTCTCCCGGCAAAATTGCATGAAATCTTTGACATCGCCCGGCAATATCCCGGCTTTTTGCGGTTCTGCGCCGGTGTTGACCTGCACGAACAGGCGAGGAAACCGGTTCTGGCGCGCCATTTCATCGGCAAGGGCCCGGGCGATTTTCTCACGGTCGACAGTTTCGATGACATCAAACAGGCGGACGGCGTCACCGGCCTTGTTGCTTTGCAGCGGGCCGATGAGGTGAAGCTCGATGTCGGGATGGCTGGCGCGCAAGGCGGGCCATTTACCGGCAGCCTCCTGAACGCGGTTTTCCCCGAAAATGCGGCATCCGGCCGCCAGAACCGGCAGAATGGCGGCGCCATCATGGGTTTTTGAGACGCAAACCAGCTTGACGGCGGCCGGGTCACGCCCGGCATCACGCGCGGCGCGCTCCATCAGCATTTCAACCTGACGCAAGCCTTCAACGGCTGACATGCCTTGACCTCGACACATGAAGTGCGTTCAAACATTGACCGCATCGATCTTTCATGCTCACTGCCACGCCAATCGATTATCCTCAAGACCGATGTGACATGACCACTGACCGCTACGAACCGCAGGGCAATGAAGCCAAATGGCAGAAGGCCTGGGCGCGCGCCGATATCTACCGCACGCGCGATGAGCATCCCGGGCCAAAATACTATATTCTGGAAATGTTTCCCTATCCTTCAGGGCGCATTCACATGGGCCATGTGCGCAATTATGCCATGGGCGATGTGGTGGCGCGCTACCGGCGGGCGCGCGGCTATAATGTGCTGCATCCCATGGGCTGGGATGCCTTTGGCATGCCGGCCGAAAATGCGGCCATGCAGCAGAAGACCCATCCGGCAACCTGGACCTGGGCGAATATTGCCACCATGCGCGGGCAGTTGCAGTCCATGGGCCTGTCGATCGACTGGTCACGCGAGGTGGCGACCTGTTCGCCGGCCTATTACCGCCACCAGCAGGCGATGTTTCTGGATTTTCTCGCCAAGGGCCTCGTTGATCGCAAGAAATCACGGGTCAACTGGGATCCGGTCGATCACACGGTGCTGGCCAATGAGCAGGTGATCGACGGGCGAGGATGGCGCTCGGGAGCGCTGGTCGAAAGCCGCGACCTGACGCAATGGTTTTTCAAGATCAGCGATTATGCCGAAGATCTCAACAGCGCCCTCGACGGGCTGGAGCGCTGGCCGGAAAAAGTGCGGCTGATGCAGCGCAACTGGATCGGCCGTTCGGAGGGCCTGTTGCTGCGCTTTGCGCTGACGGCGCCGCAGGGCCATGTCAAGGAGATCGAGGTCTATACGACGCGGCCCGATACGCTGTTTGGCGCGAAATTCATTGCGCTCGCCGCCGACCATCCGCTGGCAGCGCAATGCGCTGCCGGCAATAGCGAACTTGCCGCCTTTATCGAATCCTGCCGCCAGATGGGCACTTCGGTGGCGGCGCTGGAGACGGCGGAAAAGCGCGGCTTCGATACCGGCCTCAAGGCGGTGCATCCGCTGGATCCCAACATCGAAATTCCGGTCTGGGTCGCCAATTTCGTGTTGATGGATTACGGCACCGGTGCGGTTTTCGGCTGCCCGGCGCATGACCAGCGCGATCTTGACTTCGTCAATGCCTATGGCCTTGGCAATATTCCGGTTGTGTGCCCGGAGGGTCAGGATCCGGCCAGTTTCGTCATTACCACCAAGGCCTATGACGGCGATGGCCTGATGATCAATTCGCGGTTTCTCGACGGCATGACCATCAGCGCCGCCAAGGCCGAGGTGAGTTCCCGGCTGTCGGGGCAGCTGCTCGACGGACGCCCGCAAGCCCGCGCCCAGGTGAATTTCAAGCTGCGCGACTGGGGCATTTCACGCCAGCGCTATTGGGGTTGCCCGATTCCGGTAATCCATTGCGAGGCTTGCGGCACGGTGCCGGTGCCGCGTGCCGATCTGCCAGTGGTGCTGCCCGAGGATGTCACTTTCGACAAGCCCGGCAATCCGCTCGACCGGCATCCGACCTGGGCGCATGTGCCCTGCCCGCAATGCGGCAAGGCGGCGCGGCGCGAAACCGACACGATGGACACATTTGTCGATTCCTCGTGGTATTTTGCCCGTTTCACCGATGCCGCCAACGAGCAGCAGCCGGTGTCGCCGGCCATGGCGTCGAAATGGCTGCCGGTCGATCAATATATCGGCGGCATCGAGCATGCGATCCTGCACCTGCTCTATTCGCGCTATTTCACCCGCGCCATGCATAGGGACGGGCTGGTGGCGCTGGACGAGCCTTTCGCCGGCCTGTTCACGCAGGGCATGGTGGTGCACGAGACCTATGGCGGCCCCGAGGGCGGCTGGCTGTCCCCCGCTGAAGTGGTGATTGAAAACGGCCCGGGCGGGCGCAGCGCTCGGCGGCGCAGCGACAATGCCGCCGTCAGAATCGGCGCGATCGAGAAAATGTCGAAGTCGCGCCGTAATACCGTCGATCCCGACGAAATCATAAGCACCTATGGGGCCGATACGGCACGCTGGTTCATGCTGTCGGATTCGCCGCCGGAGCGCGATGTCGCCTGGACCGAGGAAGGCGTGCAGGGCGCGTTCCGCTTTGTGCAGCGCCTGTGGCGGCTGACGAATGATCTGGCGGGCTTTGCCGCACCGCTTGGCACCGCGCCTCTGGCTGATGGCGATGAAACCAGCATGGCCGTGCGCAAGGCGGCACATCAGGCCCTGGCCCGCGTCACCGCCGATGTCGAGCGCCTGCGCTTCAACCGCTGCGTTGCCCATATTTATGAATTGTCGAATGTGCTCGGGGCGGAACTGGGCAAGGTCGAAAGCGAAACCCCGCCCGACTCCCTGCGCGCGGCTTTCCGCGAGGCCGGCGAGATTCTGGTGCAATTGTTTGCGCTGATGATGCCGCATCTCGCCGAAGAATGCTGGCAGGTGCTTGGCCATGATGATCTTGTGGCCATGGCACCATGGCCGCAGTTGCAAGAGGCGCTGTTGGAAGAAAGCACCATAACGCTGCCGATCCAGATCAACGGCAAGCGGCGCGATGAAATCACCGTGGCGCGCGATATGGCGGCGGCTGAAATCGAGCGCTTGACGCTGGCTCAGGAAAAAGTCCAACGTGCGCTCGAAGGGCGTGCGGTGCGCAAGTTCATCATCGTTCCGCAAAGGATCATCAATGTCGTGGTCTAGGGCAAGGCGCGGTATGGCGATGGCCGGGCTGCTGGCGCCGCTGGCTCTGGCGGGCTGCTTTCGCCCGCTCAACGGGGCAATGGGCGGCGCCATGCCGCAAGCGCTGATGGCCGTGGCGATCAGGCCGATTCCCGGTCGCACCGGTCATTACCTCGGCAACGACCTGATTTTTGCCTTTAACGGCACCGGATCGACGGTGCAGCCGCGCTACCGGCTCGAAATCGTGCTGCATCAGGCTGTGCGGGTGCCGCTGGTTGATACGGTCACCGGCCTTGCCTCGGCCGCCTCCGACAATGACCGCGCCGATTACAAGCTGATCGATCTGGCGAGCAACAAGGTGCTGGCGAGCGGCGATGTGGTGAATTTCGTCACCTATGACCGCACCAACCAAGGTTATACCAACCTCTCGTCCTATGATGACGCCGAAGTGCGCAATGCGCAGATCATGGCCGACCAGATCCATACCCGCATCGCTGCCTATTTCGCGCGCGGCGGCTGACATGCCATGACAGTCGTCGCGCCGCGCGAGATGGAGCGGTTTCTGGCGCGACCACCTGCGCAGACCGTGGTTTTCCTGGTATTCGGGCCGGATGCCGGGCTGGTGAGCGAGCGGCTGCGGGCGCTGGGCAAGGGCTTGCGCGAGCGCGACAGTGAACCGCTCGAAATCGAGAATTTCGAAGGCAACGATATTGCCGACGAGCCGCTGGGGCTGATCGAATCGGCGCATATGGTGTCGATGTTCGGCGGCAAGCGGTTGCTGCATATCAATCTTGGCAGCAAATCCATCATTCCGGCGCTGGAGCGTCTGCTCAACGACCCACCCCAGGATGCCCGCATCCTGATCGAGGCCGGCGATCTGAAGCGCGACCAGCCGTTGCGCAAGCTGATCGAGGGCCATGGCCATGGCGCGGCGCTGATTTGTTACCCGGACAGCGAGCAGGATATTGCCGCTTTGGTCGATGCCACATTTGACGAGGCCGGGCGCAGCCTCGATGCCGGGGCCCGCGAGATGCTGATGGCGCATCTGGGAGCGGACCGGATGGCCACCCGCGCCGAGCTCGAAAAGCTCCTGATCTATACCCATGGCCAGGAGCGGGTGCAGCGGTCAGATGTCGAGGATATTGTCGCCGATACCTCGTTGCTGGCGGTTGAGGGGCTGGTCGAGGCGGCGTTCTCGGGCGATCTGGCCGAGGTCGATGCGCGCCTGCAGCGCCTGCGCTCTGGCGGCAACACCGGCGCGGTGCTGCCGCTGCTGCTGCGCCAGGCGCTGGCCTTGCACCGGGCGCGGCTGGAGCTCGATGCCGGCAAACCGCTCGATGTGGCGCTGCAAAGCCTGATGCGCCAGGGTTTTGGCGGGTCGATGCGGCAGGCCCTGAGCGCGCAGCTGAAGGCGCAGAGCGCCGCGCGGCTGCAACAGATCATCGATGCCGTCCACCAGGCTGTGGCAACGACGCGTAGCCTGCCGCAACTTGCCGAACCGGTGCTTGACCGTTTATTGTGGACCATTGCCCGAAAAGGTGGACGCGCGTGAGCCGCCAAGCCCAGGTCGTATCTGTCATTCCCTGCCAACCAGGAGATCGTCATGCTTGAAACCACCGTCGCCGGCTCCCTGCCCAAACCCGGCTGGCTTGCCGAAACCGAGCGGCTATGGCCAGCCTGGCGGCTCGAAGGCGAGGCGTTGCAGGATGGGAAGATCGACGCCACCATTCTGGCGATAAAACTGCAAGAAGATGCCGGCATAGATATTGTCAGCGACGGCGAGCAGGCGCGCATTCATTTCGTGCATGGATTTCTGGCCAATCTCGACGGCATTGATTTCGGCAAGAAAACCATGATGGGCATTCGCGCCAACCGCTACAAGGCGGAAGTGCCGACCGTGACCGGGCCGATCCGCCGCAAGGGGCCGGTGCACGAGGCCGAGGCGCGCGCCGCCCGTGCCCATACCGCCCGCAAGCTGAAATTCACGCTGCCGGGGCCGATGACAATTGTCGATACCATTGCCGACGAGCACTATGGCGACCGCGCCGCGCTCGCCCATGCCTTTGCCGAAGTGCTCAATGAGGAAGCCAGGGAGCTGGCGGCGCTCGGCGTCGATATTGTGCAATTCGATGAGCCGGCCTTCAATGTCTATATGGCCGAAGTGGCGCAATGGGGCATGTCGGCGCTGGAGCGCGCGGCGCAGGGCCTCACCTGCACCACCGCCGTGCATATCTGCTATGGCTATGGCATCAAGGCCAATAATGACTGGAAGGCAACGCTTGGCGCGCAATGGCGTCATTATGAGCAGACCTTTCCGGTGATCGCCAAAAGCCGCATCGATCAGGTGTCGCTGGAATGCCGCAACTCGCGAGTGCCGATTGAATTGATGGGCTTGCTGAAGGGCAAAGACGTGATGGTCGGCGCCATCGATGTGGCCAGTGCGCAGATCGAGACCCCCGAGGAAGTGGCGGCGACGCTGCGAGCGGCGCTTGCCTTCGTGCCGCCGGAACGGCTGTTCCCCTGCACCAATTGCGGTCTTGCGCCGATTTCCTCAAAAATCGCCTATGGCAAGCTGGCGGCGCTTGCAAAAGGCGCAGCCCTTGTGCGCAAGAGCCTGTGATCCGCCCTGTGATGGCTTGAACCTGGTGGCGCTTTTCGGTCTAACGGCGAAACATTCTCCCGCCATCAGGTAACCTCTTCATGCCGATCTTCAGACTTACCGCGATCCTGCCCATTGTCATGTTGGTTTTTTCCAATGTTTTCATGACTTTTGCGTGGTATGGGCACTTGCGCCACAAAACCGAGGCCATGTGGCTGGCGGTGATTTCCAGCTGGGGCATAGCGTTTTTCGAATATTGCCTGGCGGTGCCGGCCAATCGCATCGGCGTGGCGACCTATTCGGTCGCGCAGTTGAAAACCATCCAGGAAGTGATCACACTCACTGTATTTGCGCTGTTCAGCACCTATGTATTGAGGCAGCCGCTCGGCTGGCAGCAATTTGTCGGCTTTGGGCTAATTGTCGTGGGTGCGGCCTTCATATTCCAGGGCAGGGTATGAAGCCTTGTTGATAGTTTGCGTATTTGAGTTGACGCCTGACCACCGGGGATGTTGGTTGCAGACATGATCGAGGCCTCCGCAGTCACCACGAGCAAGCGCTGGGCGCTGCCCAATCTGCTGACCTACGGACGCGTGGTGGCCGTGCCGCTGGTGTGCCTGTTTCTGCTGCCCCCGCACAGCGATTGGATGCGCTGGGTGGCCTTCACGCTATTTGCCATTGCCGCCGTGACGGATTTTTTCGATGGCTATCTGGCGCGGGCCTGGCAGCAGCAATCCTCGCTCGGGCGCATGCTCGACCCCATCGCCGACAAGCTGCTGGTGGCAGCGATCCTGCTGTCGCTGAGCGCCATTGGCACCATCAATGGGTGGTCGATCTGGGCGGCGATCGTGATTTTGTGCCGCGAGATTCTGGTCTCGGGCCTGCGCGAATATCTGGCCGAGCTGCATGTGTCGCTGCCAGTCACAAAAATCGCCAAATGGAAGACCACAGTGCAATTGCTGGCTCTGGGCTTTCTGATCCTCGGCCCGGCCGGTCATGCGATCCTGCCGCATACCGAGGTCTATGGGCTTGGCCTGTTGTGGCTGGCCGCGCTGCTGACGCTCTACAGTGGTTGGGATTATATGGTGGCCGGTTTGAAACATGTGGCAGATGACTGATGCGTCTCGTTTATTTTGCCTGGGTGCGCGAAAGGATTGGCCGCGCCAGCGAGGATATCGACCTGCCCGCCGACGTGCGCAGCGTCGATGATGTGATCGATTTTCTGGTGGCGCGCGGCGATGATTATGCGCATGCCTTTGCGGCTCGCAAAAGCATCCGCGCAGCGCTCGACAAGGCGCATGTGTCGAGCTCGACGCCGATTGCCGGTGCGCGCGAACTGGCGTTTTTCCCGCCGATGACCGGGGGGTGAGCATGAGCGACGCCTGCCCGGTCACCGTCAGTGTCGAGACTGGCGATTTTGATGTGGCTGCCGACACCGCGCGGCTTTGCGGCGGGCGCCATGATATTGGTGCAGTCGCCAGCTTTATCGGCCTTTGCCGCGACGAGGCCGGCCAGCTCGATGCGCTCGAACTCGAACATTACCCGGGCATGGCGGAAGACGAATTGAAGCGCATCGCCGGGGAAGCTGCGGCGCGCTGGCCGCTGCTCGGCGTGGTAATCCGGCATCGCTATGGTGTAATCGCCCCCGGGGCGCAAATCGTTGCGGTGATCTGCGCTTCCTCGCATCGCGCGGCGGCCCTGGCGGCGACCGATTTCATCATGGATTTTCTCAAGAGCCGCGCGCCGTTCTGGAAGAAAGAACACGGACGGCGAGGCGGGGACAAGGGCTGGGTCGATGCGCGCGATGCCGATGAAGCGGCGCTGGCGCGCTGGCATCAGGGTTAGGCACCGGCCTTGCGCCTCAATGCAGCCCGAGATAGCTGCTGATAATCCCCGGATCGGCGGCGATGACGGCGGCGGGCCCCTGACTGGTGAAGTTCCCGAGCTCCATCACCGCAGCATGCTGGGCTGCTGCCAGCGCCGCGCGGGCATTTTGCTCGATCAGCAGCACGGCCGTGCCCTGCAGGCGCAAGGTGTCGATGACCTTGAAAATATCGCTGACGATGCGCGGCGCGAGGCCGAGGCTGGGCTCATCGAGCATCAGCAATTTCGGCCGGGACATCAGCGCCCGGCCTATCGCCAGCATCTGGCGCTCGCCGCCCGACATGGTATCGGCACGCTGGTCGCGGCGCTCCTTCAACCTGGGAAAGCGGGCAAACACGGCTTCAAGGTCGTCGCCATCGGCATGGCCGCGCCTCGTCCAGGCCCCGAGGCGCAGATTGTCGAGCACGCTCATGGCGCCAAATAGCTCGCGCGATTCGGCAACCAGCGCCATGCCGGCGGCAACGCGCTGCTCGATCGAAAGGTCGTTGATGGCGCGGCCCTGAAACGTAGCCGTGCCGCGCAATGGCAACAGGCCCATAATGGCATTGAGCAAAGTGGTCTTGCCGGCGCCATTGGCGCCGATGACGGTGAATATTTCGCCTGGCCTGACGCTGAGCGAGACGCCGTGCACGGCCTCGACCGCGCCATAGCTGACGCTGGCATTCTGCAGGGTGAGGATGGGCTCGCTCATGCCTCGGCCCCCAGATAGGCGCGGATAACATCCTTGCTGGCGCGGATGACGTCGGGCGCTCCCTCGGCAATCTTGCGGCCAAATTCCAGCACGATGATGTGATCGGTCAATTCCATCACGAAACCCATGTCGTGCTCCACCAGCAGGATCGCCCGGCCTTCGGCGCGCAGGTCACGGAGCAGGGCGGCGAGCGCCTGCTTTTCAAAGAGCCGCAGGCCGGCGGCGGGCTCATCGAGCAGCAGCACATCAGGGTTGTTGCAAAGGGCGCGGGCGACCTCGACCAGGCGCTGCTGGCCCAGCGCCAGCGTGCCCACCGGCTTGTCGATGACGCCGCCGAGCCCGACCCGCAGGCTTTGCGCGCGGGCCTCGGCGAGAAGCGCGGCTTCCTCGCGGCGCTCAAGCCGCGCCATGGCGTGCAGGGGCCCGGCCGTGCCGGCGAGATGGCCGCCGAGCGCCACATTTTCCAGCACGCTCATATCCGGCACCAGCTTGACGTGCTGGAAGGTGCGGGCGAGGCCGAGCCCGGCAATCGCCTGCGGTTTGCGCCGGTCGATGCGCTGGCCCTTGAGCCATATCTCGCCGCTGCTCGGGGGCAAGGCGCCGGAGATCATGTTGAAGGTGGTGGATTTGCCGGCACCATTGGGGCCGATCAGGCCGACGATCTCGCCGCTGCGCAGCGCAAAATCGACATTGTCAACGGCGCTGAGGCCGCCGAATTTGCGCCCGAGGCCGACGAGGCGCAGCATTTCCACCGGCGCACCGCTGCGGGTTGCGGCGGCGAGAGGTGGTGGTGGCCCTGGCGCGAGGGGCGGCACCTCAGGCGCGGGTGCCGGGCGCAGACGCGCCAGCAGCGGCCAGAGACCGTCGGGGGCCACTTGCAGAAGGGCCACGAGAATGATGCCAAAGCATATTTCCTCGATCTGGGTGGGGTTGGCTGAGACCAGCGGCAGCACCTGCTCGAGAACGTCTTTCAGGATCAGCACGAAGGCAGCACCGGCAACGCCACCCCAGATGTAGCCGCCGCCACCGACAACGGCCATGAACAGGTAGCGGATGCCGGCATCAATGCCAAAAGATGTGGGGTTGATGGCGCGCTGGTCATGGGCGAACAGCCAGCCGGACAGCCCGGCCAGCATGGCAGCGAAAACGAAAATGAACAATTTGACCCGCGCCGGGTGGATGCCAAAGGCCGCCGCGGCCATGGCGCTCTGGCGAAGCAGGCGCACCGAGCGGCCAAAACGCGATTGCAGCAGGTTATGGCAAAGGCCCACCGCCATCAGCACGCAGGCCCAGATGACCGCATAAATCTGGCGGGGCTGCAGCAAAGCCACGGTGCCGATGCGCAGCGGCGGGATGGCGCCAATGCCGGAATGGGCGCCGGTATAGGCAAAGCTGCCAAGCAGCAAGGCCAGCGATAGGCCCCAGGCGATGGTGCCGAGCGGCAGGAAATGGCCGGAAAGCCGCGCTGTGAAGGCGCCAAGCACGAAAGATACGAGGCCGCTGGCGACCAGCGCCATCGGCAGCGTCGCCCAGGGTGACCAGCCGAATTTCGTGGTCAGCAGGCCGGTCGCATAGGCGCCGATGCCGCAGAAGGCCGCCTGCCCGAAGGAAGTCAGCCGACCCACGCCAGTCAACAGCACCAGACCGGTCGCGACCAGGGCGGCAAGTCCGATATTATCAAATAGATCAAAAAGATAGGCTGGCACGCCCGGCACCAGCGGCGCGAGCAGGATGACGGCCGCAGCGGTGAGCGCCAGCGTGGTGTTGCTGAGGCGGGTCATTCTTCGTCCTCCGCGCGGGCGTGGCGCAAGGAGCGCAGAAGCAGCACTGGAAGGATCAGCGAAAAGACAACTATATCTTTAAAATCGCTAGCAAAAAATGCCGTGAGCGATTCAGCGAGGCCAACCGCTCCGGCGGCCAGCACGGTGAGCGGAAAGCTGGTGAGCGCACCAAGGATGGCGGCGACAAAGCCCTTGAGGCCAATGATGAAACCGGTGTCGTAATAGAGCGTCGTGACCGGCGCGATCAGGACGCCTGACAAGGCACCGATGGCGGCGGCGATGCCAAACGCCTGCGCCCCGGCGCGGGTGGCGCTGATGCCGACCAGCCGCGCACCGGTGCGGTTGATGGCGGTGGCGCGCAGGGCCTTGCCGGTCAGGGTGCGGCTGAACACCTGCCAAAGCGCCAGCATGACCAGGGCCGTGACCGCGAAAATCGCCACGGACTGGCCGCTGATGGTGAGTGGCCCGGCAGCGATCTGGGCTGAGGACAGGGGCGGAGCGCGAAAGCCCTCGGCACCGAAAATCAGCAGGCCCAGGCCTTCGAGCGCCAGATGCACGCCGACGGCGGTGATCAGCAACGTCAGCACCGAGGCTTCCGCCAAAGGCTCGAAGGCGATGCGATAGATACCAGGGCCGAGCGGCGCGACCATGCCAAGCGCCAGCAGCGCATTGATCAGCAGCAGCGTATGCGGCCCGGCCAGAGCCAGTGTCGCGAGTGCGGTGATGACCGGCAGCGCCATGCGCCAGGCGACGGCGCGCATGAGGCTTGCGCCCTGCCAGGAGCCGCGCAGGTGCCAGAGGTCGAGGGCCAGCGCCGCGAGGCTGGTGCCCAGCGACACATAAATCAGCGACGGCACCTTGCCGGTGGAAAGCAGCGCGAAGGCGAGACCGCCAAAGGCAACAAATTCGCCTTGCGGAATGAGAATGACGCGGGTAACGCTGAAAACCAGCACCAGAGCCAGCCCCAGCAACGCGTAAATCGCGCCATTGGTGAGGCCGTCCTGCAGGAGGAACAGGAAAATTGTCAGGTCCAAAACCGTGTTTCCCCAGGGCGTTTTATGGGCGATCTCCTGCCACCGGCACGCCCGTCTCGGGCGCGGCAGCGGCCTTCCGGAAAGGCGCCATTTTTGTTATGATGAATAACTATTTGTGGCTGGCCCGTCAAGTCGATCACGCTTTGCCGCTCGCGGTCAAGGTGCCTGCGGATTCAGGCTCATGACGATTCAACCGGCAACGCGGCCACGCGCGCGCCGCCTTAGCGTCAAGAAGGCCGGGCCTGCGGGACCGTCAGCGGCCAGACCCGAGGCGGCAAGGCTCGATTTCGCCGATCTCGATGACATGCTGGGCTATCATCTACGTCGGGCGCAGGTGGCGGTCTTTGCCGATTTCATGACGACAGTCGCCAGCTGCAAGCTCAAGCCGGCGGAATTTTCCATCCTTTTGCTGATTCAAGCCAATCCCGGCCGCAAGCAGGCGGATATTGCCGCGGTTCTCGGCATCAAGCGGCCAAATTTTGTGGTCGTGCTGGCGCGCTTGCTCAAGCGCGGGCTGGTGGCGCAGCAACAGGCCGAGGGCGACCGCAGGTCGTCAGCGCTTTTTCTCACCGAGCGCGGCCTGGCGCTGCTCCAGCGCACCCGCGCCCTGCTTGACGCGCATGAGGCGCGCGTTACCCAGCGGATCGGCGCGCTCGACCGCGGGCTGTTGATCGACGCGCTGAAAAGCATTGCCAAAGGCTGAGACCCCAGGGCGGCAGCAGCGCCGGTGTTGTCCTTGACGCCTTGCGGCGCGGCGCTGATAATCACCAAAATAACGGGGAAATGCTGGAAGGGACGAACCATGTCCGCATCTGAACTGAGCTATGTCAATGGCACCAGCTCGACGCCGCTGCTCGCCGAAACCATTGGCCAGGCGCTGTCGCGGGCGGCGCGGCAATGGCCGGAGCGCCCGGCGCTGATCATTCCGGCGCAGCAGGTGCGCCTGAGCTGGCGCGAGCTCAACGACAAGGCCGAGGCTCTGGCTGCCGGATTTCTGGCGCTGGGGCTAGAGCGTGGTGATCGCATCGGCATATGGTCGCTCAACCGGCTGGAATGGGCGCTCACCCAGTTCGCCGCGGCCAAGGCCGGCCTCATTCTGGTGACGCTCAACCCGGCCTACCGGCTGATCGAGCTTGAATTTGCGCTGGTGAAAGTCGGCTGCAAGGCCGTCGTGACCGCAACCAGCTTCAAGACCAGTCATTATATCGGAATGCTGTGCGAACTGGCGCCGGAACTGGCCTCAAGCAGCCCGGGCGCATTGCAGGCGAGACGCCTGCCAGAACTGCGCAGCGTCATTCAATTTGGCGGCGCGCTGGTGCCGGGGGCGCTGGCTTTTGATGCCGTGGCGGCGCTGGGCGGGCCCGAGCAGCGCGCCACCATCGCCACGCTGGCCGATGACCTGCAATGTGATGATGCCATCAATATCCAGTTCACCAGCGGCACCACCGGCCAGCCCAAGGGCGTGACCCTCACCCATCACAATATCCTCAACAACGGCGCCTATGTCGGCCGCGCCATGGCGCTGACGCCCGAGGATCGCATCTGCATTCCGGTGCCGCTCTATCATTGCTTCGGCATGGTCATGGGCAATCTTGCCGCCGTAACCTGGGGCGCGGCCATGGTTTATCCCGGCGAGGGTTTTGACCCGCTCGCCACCTTGCAGACCGTCGCCACCGAGCGCTGCACGGCGCTTTATGGCGTGCCGACCATGTTCATCGCCGAACTCGACCATCCTGATTTTGCCAGTTTCGATCTCTCGTCGCTGCGCACCGGAATTATGGCAGGCGCGCCCTGCCCGGTCGAAGTCATGAAAAAGGTGGTTGAGCAGATGCACATGCGCGATGTCACCATCGCCTATGGCATGACCGAAACCAGCCCGGTGAGTTTCCAGAGCAGCATGGATGATCCGCTGGAGCGCCGCGTTTCCACGGTCGGCCGCATCATGCCGCATCTCGAAGTCAAAATCATCGACGAGCGCGGCCGGATCGTGCCGCGCGGCACCAGGGGCGAGCTTTGCACGCGCGGCTATTCGGTGATGCTGGGCTATTGGGACGAGGCGCAAAAGACCGCCGAAGTGCTGGACAGCGCCCGCTGGATGCATACCGGCGACATCGCCACGCTCGATGCGGAGGGCTATGGCAATATCGTGGGGCGTATCAAGGATCTGATCATTCGCGGCGGTGAGAATATCTCGCCGCGCGAAGTCGAGGAATTCCTCTATCGCCACCCGAAGATTCAGGATGTGCAGGTCTTTGGCATTGCCGATGACCGCTATGGCGAGGAGATCGCCGCTTGGGTCAAGCTGCGCGAGGGCGCGAGCCTGACCCAGGACGAGGTGATCGCCTTTTGCAACGGCCAGATCGCCCACAATAAGATCCCGCGCGTCGTGCAATTCGTTGATGCCTTCCCGATGACGGTGACCGGCAAGATTCAAAAATTCATCATGCGCGCCACGGTTGAAAAGCAGCAGGGACGCAGCGCCCGCGAGACCGCCTGACGCGCGGTTGCACGGGGCCAGTTGCAACGACCCGGGATTTGCGCTGAACTGGCGTGGATGATTATCTCGCCTCATGATGTCGGCGCACCGCCGCCGGATGGCCGCCAGTCCGAGACCGCGCTGATGGTTGCGCGCGGCGTGCGGCGGCTGCTGCGTCAGCAGGGATTTTCCAGCCTGCCGGAAGTGGGGCTGATGTCAGGCCGGCGCGCCGACATTCTTGCCATGGGGCCGGATGGCACGCTGCATATTGTTGAAATCAAATCCTCGGTCGCGGATTTTCGCGCCGACCAGAAATGGCGCGATTATCGCGCCCATTGCGACCGGCTGTATTTCGCCATTCCGGGGACAGTGCCGCAAGACATCATGCCCGAAGATGCCGGGCTGATCATCGCTGATGCCTATGGCGCGGCGATCATCCGCGAGGCGCCGGTGCATCGGCTGGCACCGGCGACGCGGCGGGTGGTGCTGCTGCGCTTTGCCCATGTCGCGGCCGGGCGCCTGCATGCGCTTTGGGACCCGAGTGCCGGCACGCCGGGATAGATGCGCCTTTTCAGCATGGTTTTCATGATTTTGCAGCTAATTTGGTCCAGCATGCCGACAAAGCGGGGAATTTCGGGCCGAGGCATGAATAGCATTACCGGGACAGCCTTATTTGCGATGGTTGGCGCCGTTGTCGCCACGCAAGTGCTGTCCCACGCCAATCTGGCTGGCCTCGGCAACCGGCCAGCGCCAGCCCCCGCCCCGGTCATCCAGCAGGTCGTGGCGGCGGTGCCACCGCCATCGGCGCCCGAGGGCGTGACAGCGACGCTGCGGGCCGACAGTTCCGGCAATTTCGGGGGCCGTGCCACCATTGACGGCGCAGAAGTCGCCATGATGATCGACACGGGCGCGAGCTTTGTGGCTCTCACCCATCATGATGCGGTCCGGCTTGGTATTGCCCCGGCGCCGGGCGACTATAACCTTGCCATGAGCACCGCCAATGGCATCAGCTATGCGGCGCGGGTTCATCTCGATTCCATCGAAATCGGCCAGGTGCGCATTGAAGACGTGCCGGCCATTGTCGCGCCGCCCCGGGCGCTGGGCCGCACGCTCATCGGCATGAATTTCCTGCGGCGGTTGCGCAAGTTTCAGGTGCAGGGAAACCGCCTCAAACTCACGCAGTGAGGATGCTGGCGCGTAGGTCAGGCGTGGCCGGCGTCAATAACGCCAGCGCTGGGCATTGGCGACCAGAAAGTCGCGGAACACCTGAATACGCACCACCGATTTCAGCTCTTCGGGATAGACCAGGTAGCAATCAAGCTCCGGCATGCGTATCTCGTTGAGCAGTTTGACCAGATTGGGGTTGCCCTCGGCCTGATAGTCCGGCAGCAGCGCAATGCCGACCCCGGCCTCGACCGATTGCCGCAGGGCCCCGATCTGGTTGACCACGAGCGCCGGAACCCGCGGCTTTCTTGAGTCGCGCCCGCCTTCGAGCAAGGGGTTGCCGTTGACAAAGGCGCCGGGGCTGCCGCCGGCATAGACCAGCAGGCGGTGCTGGTCGAGATCCTCGAAAAGCTGCGGCTGGCCGTGGCGCTTCAGATAATCACTCGATGCATAGGCATGGAAATGCATGGTGAACAAGCGCCGCCGGATGAGATCGGGCTGCACCGGCTCGCGCACGCGCAGGGCCACATCGGCGGCGCGCATACTGAGATCGAGCTCATCATCGGTGAGGGTGAGATTGACGCGAATATCGGGATAAAGCTCAAGAAACTCGCCTAGGCGGGGCGCCAGCCAATGGCTGCCGATGCCGATGGTTGTGGTAATCCGCAAATCGCCATTGGGCTTTTCGCGGTTGTCGGTGAGGCGAACCCGCGCGGTCTCCAGCTTCTGCACCACGTCTTTGACGGTGCGCATCAGCAATTCGCCCTGCTCGGTGAGGATCAACCCGCGGGCATGGCGATGAAACAGCGGCACATCAAGATCCTGCTCCAGGGCGCTGACCTGACGACTGACCGCAGATTGCGATAATCCAAGCGCATCGCCGGCATGGGTGAAAGACCCAGCGTCGGCCGCAGCGTGAAAAATGCGCAGTTTGTCCCAATCCACTCCCGCAACTCCCGAGTTTGCCCGCGCCTGCATGTGCCTGCCGACACGATGACGCTTAGCCTTTCGTCAGACTTACATCTGCGGGTGCTTTTTGACTTTCGTCAACTCATTTCACGAAGTTGATCTCAGCTTTCCATGCCGAGCGCCGTGAGATAGAGCCCGAGAATCTCTTCTTCCTCGCGGCGTTTTTCCTTGTCGACGCGCCGGATCGATACGATTTTTCGCATGATCTTGATGTCGAAACCGGAGCCCTTGGCTTCGGCATAGACTTCCTTGATCGTCTCGGAGACGGTGCGCTTTTCTTCCTCAAGGTGCTCGATGCGCTCGATAAAGGCGAGCAATTGTCCGGCCTCGACGTGGTCACTCATCTGCGGTGATTCCTTTTCAAATGCGAAAGTGCCGAGCAATCATTGCCCGGCATGCAAGTCAAGTCTCGCCTAGCGGGCGCGCGAGCCTTGCGGCACCATCTGGTGCAGCCCGGCCTGCACCAGAAGGGGACGCAAGGCAGCTTCGAGGCGGCTGGTCCAGCGCGCGACGCCGGCGTCATCGCCGATTTCGTCCTGACGAAGTTCGATCAGCACATGCGGCAGGCCGGGGACGGTGGCCATTTCATGCAGGGTGTCACCCTTGAGCGCGCCGTCGTAGGGCTGGTTATCGCCCACGTTCATGCCATGATCCGTGCGCAGGTCGGCAATCAGCGGCAGGGCCATGCGCGCGTCCGTATCCCATAGCACCGCCACCGGCCACGGGCGCCTGGCACCCTTCCAGCGCGGCGTGAAGGAATGCAGCGAGACGATGGCCGGCACCGGGCCTGTCGCCACCATGCGGGCGATTTCGGCCTGCACGGCATGGCGATAGGGCTGCCAGAACTGCGCGATCCGGGTGGCGCGCTCCCCCTCGGTGATGCCGTGGTTGCCGGGAATGATCGCCCCGTCCGAAAGTTCCATGATCAGGGTCGGATCATCGAGACCGCGATTGGGATCGATCAGCAGGCGCGAAAAATGCGAGAGCACCGCCGGCGCCTCGAAGCGCGCAGCCAGGGCACGGGTCAGCGCCGCGGCGCCAATGTCATAGGCAATGTGGCGGGTAAAGGCTTCAGGTGCGAGCCCGAGACCGGCATAGGCCTCTGGCACGGCCGGGCTGGCGTGGTCGCAAATGAAGATCACGCCGCTGGTGGCCGCTCCGGGACAAAGCTCGAAGGCCGGCCATGGCGCGACAGGCTGTTCGGCCATGCGCCAGCCTTCAGTTGAACAGGGTCTTGAGGTCGCCGATGTTCTTCTCGATCATGCCGGCACCGGCCGGGCCGGAGGCGTGCTGCTGCAACACCACGGCGGCGGCTTTCACCGCAGCATCGGCGGCGCTGGCGCGCACTTCCTGGGTGGCCTGCGTTTCGGCGAGGGCGATCTTGGCATCGGCCTGCGCCGTGCGGCGGCTGATGAATTCGTTGAGCTTGCGCTCGGCATCCCGGGAAAAAACTTCGGCATCGACCTTGGCGGCGGCGATGATGGAGGCGGCCTCAGCCTCGGCCTCGACCTTCTTCTGCTCGAAAGAGGCAAGCAGGCTAGCGGCTTCGCGGCGCAGGCTCTTGGCCTGCTCAAGCTCGTCTGTGATGGCCTTCACCCGCGCATCGAGCGCCCCGGCAATGGTGGCATGCACCTTGTAATAAAACATCCCGGCAAGAAACAGCAGGAAGGCTATGGCTACGAAAAACTCTGCGCCAAATTCCATGGTCGTGGACTTTCCGGTCAGTTGTTCGAGGTCGCCGCAAGGGCGGCATGAATGGCATCGGCATCGGCAGCCTCGCCGGTAATGCGCTCGAAAATGGCGCTGGCAGTGTCATGGGCAATGGCTTGCACATGCGTCATGGCCGCGGCTTTGGTGGTGGCGATCTGCGCTTCGGCACCGGCCAGTTTGGCGTTGAGGCCAGCTTCCAGTTCGGCCTGACGGGCGGCATGCCTGGCGTTGAGATCATCACGGGTTTTCTGGGCGAGGCCCTGCGCCTCGGCGCGGGCGGCGGCAAGCGCCTTGACATGGCCGGCAGCGGCAAGATCGGCCTGGGCCTTGGCTTCGCGTGCGGCGGCAAAATCATCATCGATGGTGCGGCGACGGTCGGAGAGAATGCCCTCGACCCGCGGCAATGCCACTTTCGACATCAGGACATACATCAGGCCCACGACAACCACCAGCCAGAACAGAGTCGAGCTGAATTGCGCGGGGTCAAAGGGGGGAAACGGCGGGGCACCGCCCGGCGCGACTGTGCCAGCCGTTGTTGCCGGAGTGGATGGGGCCTGCTTCGTATCAGCCATGTGCTGTGCCTTTGATCATCAACAAGAAGGTTCCGGCGCGCCAGTTGAGGACGCGCCGGGACATCAGAGAGCTGCTTACGGCTTCACGAACAGCAGCAGGATCACGACGATGAAGGCGAACAGGCCGAGACCTTCGGCGAGCGCCACGCCGAGCAGGGCGCGACCAAACTGGCCGTCAGCAGCCGACGGGTTGCGCAGCGAGCCTGACAGGTAATTGCCGAAAATGTGGCCGACGCCCACGGCGGCGGCGCCCATGCCGACAGAGGCGATGCCAGCGCCGATATAAGCAGCAGAAATGTGATCCATAACAGTCTCCGTTTCAGGTTTGGTGGGGCACCATTGTTGTCAATAAATTATCAGTGACCCGGATGAATGGCGTCGTTGAGATAGACGCTTGTGAGAATGGCGAACACATAGGCCTGCAGAACTGCAACCAGCAGCTCGAAAGCAAACATCAGCGTCGTCATGGCGAAAGGCAGGAAGGCAAGCGCCTTCAGGCCATATGAGGATGAGCCGAGCAGCACCACGACAAAGCCGCCAAAAATCGCCAGCAGAATATGCCCGGCGAGCATGTTGGCGAAAAGACGAACCGAGAGGGTGAGCGGCCGAGAAACAAAGGAAATCACTTCGATCAGCACGATCAGCGGCAGCAGCGCCAAATGCACGCCCTGCGGCACGAACAGCTTGAGGAAGCCAAAACCGTGCTTGTAGGCGCCATAGAGAATGACCAGCGAGATCACCACGGCGGCGAGTGCGAAAGTGACAACGATCTGCGCCGTGACGCTGAAGCCATAGGGCAGCAAGCCGAGCAGGTTGCACATCAGCACGAACATGAAGATCGAAAACACGAAGGGAAAGAACTTCATGCCGGCATCGCCGGCGGTCGAGCGGAGCGTGTTGGCGATGAATTCATACGCCATTTCGGCCGCCGCCTGCGTGCGTCCCGGCACCAGGTTGCGCCCGGAGGTGAACACCACCATCAGCAAGGTCACCACGGCGAGCACAGCCACCATGAACAGCGATGAATTGGTGAAGGACAGGTTCAACGAGCCGATGTGAATCGGCACGAGTTCCCGAACTTTGAATTGCTCAATCGGATCGATCGGATTGCCTGCCGCCACGTTCATTCACCTCAAGCGCCACAATGACCGTGAGCGCGCCTAATTCGAGCGTGCTGCGGCCATGCGATAAATGTTCCAGATACCCGCCACGAAGCCCAACACCAGCATGATAATCAACCCGAATGGCGACGAATGCAGCCATTTGTCGATTGCCCAACCTGCCAGGCCCCCCAGCAACACGGCCCCCATAAACTCCGACAGGAATCTGGATGCGAGATTCAGACCCCTGGCGTCCGCCTGTGAGGCAATGCTGTCAACAGCGGCCTTTTGCGACGCCTCGCGATCCGCGTCAAGGGTCTTGGTGAGGTTGTCGAGCCGTGTTCGCAGGGATTCTTCGTGATTTTCGTCATTCATGGGCGCGCTCCTGAATTCCGGCAGGCGATTTCGGCCTCTGGTTCGGCCGCATTCTAGCGCAAATGCGCTGCCAGAAGGGCATTGATCGCTTCGGGCTCTTTGAACACCAGTTCGACCGGCAACACCATAATATCCTGGCGCTGGCGGGCAGAAAGCCGCGCAAAATCCTTGGTGGTCGTCACCAATTGCGCGTTTTGCGCCTGTGCTGCGGCGCGCAGGCCGGCGATTTCATGGTCGGCAAAGGCATGATGATCATCAAAACTGCGCCTCGCCACCAGCTCGCCGCCGGCCTCGCGCAAAGTTGTGAAGAATTTTTCCGGCCGGCCGATGCCGGCAAAGGCAAAAAGCCTGCGGCCCTTGATCTCGGCCCGGGCAGCGGCATCGGGTCGCAGCGCGGCGCGCAGCACCGATTTGCCTTGCGCATGCGCCAGTTGCGCGACGCGGTCGACGCCCTCGCCGACGATCATGACAGCTTCAACCAGCGGCCATTGCGCCTCCAGCCGCGCGCGCAGCGGACCGGCGGGGATGACGCAGCCATTGCCAAAGCCGACGGCGGCATCGATCACGCAAATGCCGAGGCTCTTGACCAGCCCGCGATTTTGCAGGCCGTCATCCATCACCAGCACGTCGGCACCTTCGCGCAGCGCCGCTGCGGCCGCCGCGACGCGGTCCGCCGCGACAAAGGTTGGTGCCCGTTCCGCCAGCAACAGGGGCTCATCGCCGGTGTCACGGGCGCTGTGCTGCCTGGGGTCGACCTTGACGACGCCCTTGCTGGCGCGGCCAAAACCGCGTGACAGGATGGCCGGGCGCAGCCCGCGATCCTGCAGCATTCTCGTCAGCGCCAGCACGACCGGGGTCTTGCCGGTGCCGCCCGCGGTGAAATTGCCGACGCAGATGACCGGGACATCGAGGCTGATGCCGCTGCGGCGCAGGCGCTGGCCGGCCACAGCGCCATAAAGCGCCGCCAGCGGGGTCAGAAGCCCGGCAAAAGCGCCGCGATCCGGCTTGAGCCAGAAGGCCGGCGGGCGCATCAGGGCAGGCCCCGCAGGGCATCGAGCCAGGGTGCGAGCGCTGCCATGGTATGATCGCTGGCACCGGTCATATGCGACACGGTTTCCTTGGCGGCGCGGGCCATTTTGCGCATCAGCGCGGTATCGCGGAAGAGCAGTTTCAGGGCCTCGGTCAGGGCCGATTCATCGGGCACCAGCAGCGCGCCGCAAGCGTCATCGAGCGCGCTGTAGGTGGTGGCAAAATTGCTCACCAGCGGCCCATGCAGCACGGCGCAGCCGAGCTTGGCGGGCTCGATCGGGTTTTGTCCGCCGCCGCGCGCACCGCTGGCAAGGTCAAGGGATTTGCCCATCAGCACGATGGGTGCGGCGCGAAACAGCACGCCCATTTCGCCCATGCTGTCAGCAATGTAGATTTCGGTTTGCGGGCCGGGCAGTTCGTTGTGCGAGCGCTGCGCGACGCGAAAGCCGCTGCGGGTCAATTCGGCGGCTATCATCTCGCCGCGATCATGGTGACGCGGCGCGATCATGGTGAGGAGTTCAGGCATCAGCGCGCTGGCAGCGCGATGCACCCGGGCGATAACATCTTCCTCGCCAGGGTGGGTGGAAGCTGCCAGCCATGCCGGGCGGGTGCCGATAGCACCGTTGAGCAGCGACAGGGCGCGGGCATCGGCGGTGGGGGCGGCGGCATCATATTTGAGGTTGCCGACGCTCAGCACCGCCGGCATGCCGAGCGCTGAAAGGTGGCTGGCATCGGCATCGCTTTGCGCCAGGCACAGCCTGACATCGTGCAACAGTGCGGCAATGGTGCCCGGCAGGCGCGCCCAGCGCCGGGCGGAGCGCGGCGACATTCTGGCATTGACGACGATCAGCGGAATGTTGCGACGGGCGAGTGCATGAAACATGTTCGGCCAAAATTCCGATTCCGCCACCAGCGCGAGATCGGGCGCCCAATGATCGAGAAAGCGGCGCACGAACAGCGGCCCGTCGAGCGGCGCAAACTGGTGCACGGGGCCGCTGCCGAACTGGCCTTGCACGAGGCGCGCCGAGGTGGCGGTGCCGGTGGTCAGCAACACCTTGAAACCGCGGTCGAGCAGGCGCTGCACCAGCGGCCGCAGTGCCATGGCCTCGCCAATGCTGGCACCATGCAGCCAGACCAGCGCACCTGCGGGGCGCGACAATTGGGTCATGCCGAGCTTTTCGCGCAGGCGCAGCGAATCTTCCTTGCCCCGCTTGAGGCGGCGGCGCAGGAACGGCCCGGCCAGCGGCTGCAGGCAGAAGCTTGCCGCCCGATAGAGCGGCAAAAGATTAGCCTTGATCATCAAGATGATGCGCCATTTTCGCGGGCGATGACCAGGTCCGCGCCAGGGTCCTGGCGGCGCACCATGCCATAGGCGCGCGCCTGGATGCGATCCAGTTCATGTTCGAGATCACGCCGCGAAGCTTCCAGACTGGCCGCATCGGCGCGACGGTCAATGAAGCGCGGCTCTCCCACCACCACGGCGCCAGGGCCAAAAGGCAGCGCCAGCGCAGCGCGATCCCATGACCTGAAATTGATGCGGTTGCGAACCGCAAGGGCAATCGGAACGATCGGCCGACCGGATATCTGCGCCAAGGTGATGACGCCGAGACCGGCGTGCCGCGACACTTTCGGAACATCAGCGGAGATCGCAACCGATGTGCCCTGCGCCAGCGCCCGCATCATGCCGCGCATCGCCGCGACGCCGCCATGCCGGCGGGCCTTTTGCGGCGGCCCGCCAGAGCCACGGATGGTTTCAATGCCGCGATAGTTCAGCATGGCGGAAGCAATGCCACCATCGCCATGGCGCGAGATCAGCACCGCCAGCGGCACGTCACGGGGCAGAAACCGGTGCAAAAAGGCGTTCTGGCCATGCCAAAAGGCAAAAATGCACGGAAGGTTGGCCTGCAACAGTGCATCCGAACCCTGCGGCTCCCGGGCGTAGCGCGTCGTTGTATCCGTGAAATCAAGATAATACGCCAGCACGCGCCCCAACAGGGCATGTCCCGCAGGGCTTTGCCCCCAGGCTTTCAGCATGGTCTATGCCTGTTTGCGTGGCCGTTCATATCAAGCCTTCGGCATGCCGGGATCGAGGAAGCGATGCAGATGTACAATGAAATAGCGCATATGGGCATTGTCGACGCTGACCTGAGCCTTGGCGCGCCACGCCTTCTGTGCCGTAGCGTAATCGGGGAAAATTCCGACAATATCGAGCGCAGCGGCATCGCGAAACTGAACGTCATCCAGCGAGGTCAGCTCACCGCCGAAAACCAGATGCAGCAATTGCGGCCTTTGTGATTCGATATCTTGCATGGAGCCTCAGTCCTGTTGATAAAATCTCGTGTCGGCGACCTTCATCGCGATGCCCGACGCAGCATTTCAGCCAATGACGGTCGTCCGGCAAACAATTCCTTGTGGCGCAATTCGGCGCGGTCGTAACGCAGCGCCTCGCCATTATGATCGATCAGGACGCCGCCGGCCTCGCGCAAAATCAGGTCGGCTGCGGCAATGTCCCAATCATGGGCGTTGGGCGAAGCCACGGTGGCATCGAGCCGGCCGTCGGCGACCAGCATCAAACGATAGGCGAGCGAGGGCAGTCGCGGCCGCAATTGCAGCGGTGGCAGACCGGAAAGGCTGGCTATCCGCGCCGGCCCGCACAGGCGCAGCGGCGCGCCGGCCGTCTCCTGCGCCACGCAAATCCGCGCCTTGTTCAGCCAAGCCCCGGCACCGGCCTGCGCGGTGAAGGTCTCGCCGAGCGCCGGCGCCTCGACCACAGCCATGACCGGCACGCCGTCACGCACCAGCGCGATCGACACACACCATTCGCGCTCGCCACGGATGAAGCCGCCGGTGCCATCGATGGGATCAATGATGAAAGCTTCGGGAGATGACCGGCGCGAGCCATCATCCGGAGTCTCTTCGGAGAGCCAGCCCGCCTGCGGCACGAGTTCGCGCAGGGCCATTCTCAAATAGCGGTCGACCTCAAGATCGGCAGCGCTGACCGGTGAATAGCCGCCCTTGAGCGTGACTTCGGCGCGGGTCGACGCGCCCGGCTCGAACCAGGCCAGGGCTTTGCGTCCAGCTTCGCGCGCAACCTCGCAAATGCCCTGAAACAGAGCGTCGGTGGTGCGCGGCGACGGAGATTCAATGGCAGTCATAGCGCCCGTTTATGCGTCCGCAGGCGCGCTGGCAAGGCCTGCACGTCAGCGTGCGACCCCGACGCGCTTGATTTCCCAGTGCAGCGCGATGCCCGATTGCTCCATCACCCTGCGGCGCACCTCCTCGCCGAGGGCCTCGATATCAGCGGCGGTTGCCGCGCCGCGGTTGATCAGAAAATTGCAGTGCATCTGCGAAACCTGGGCATCGCCGATGACGAGACCGCGGCAGCCGGCCTTGTCGATCAATTGCCAGGCCTTGCCACCCGGCGGGTTGCGAAAGGTCGAGCCGCCGGTCTTTTCGCGAATCGGCTGGGCGGCCTCGCGGGCGGCGGTGATGCGGGCCATTTCCGCCTCGATCGCGTGGGGCTCGCCGGGGCGGCCCTGAAACAGCGCCGAGGTAAAGATGATATCGTCGGCAATGGAGCAATGGCGATAGGCAAAGCCCATTTCGTCATGGCTGAAGCTCACCTTGTTGCCGGCCCGGTCGAAGCCATGGGCCGTCACCATCACGTCGGTGGTTTCGCCGCCATGAGCGCCGGCATTCATTCGCAGGGCGCCGCCTATCGAGCCGGGAATGCCCCGGAAAAATGCCAGACCATCGATGCCGGCTTCGGCAGCGGCCTGGGCGACACGCATATCCGGCGCCGCCGTCCCGGCGCGCAGGCGATGGCCCTCTTCCACCGTGATCGCGCCGAAAGCGCGGCCGCCGAGGCGGAGCGTCACGCCCGGAATGCCGCCGTCGCGCACGATGGTATTGGAAGCCAGGCCAAGGACACTCACAGGAATTTCCCGCGGTAATTGCTGCAAGAAGGCCGCCAGATCATCTTCGTCAGCGGGCGTGAACATGACCTCGGCCGCGCCGCCGACCCGAAACCATGTCGTCGGCGCCAGCGGCTGGTCAAAGTTGAGCCGCCCGCGCAGCCCCTGCATGGTACCGGTTATTTCCTGAGCGGTAGAAGTCATAATGGCAACTCTGGTTCCTGTTCAGTGCTTAGCGGCAAGCTGCGCCATCATTGCGCCAACGTCCGTGGCTGCGGCATCCAGCGCCGCCTGATCGCGACAGCGCAGCACGATCTGGTTGCGAAAGCGCCCGTCAACGAGCGAGGGGTAAGAGCCGATCGACACGGCCGCATGCCTGGCTGCCACGGCGCCCAACGCAGTGGCATAGGCCCCTTCCGGCAGATCATCGACATTGATGTTGACGGTGTGCAGCAGCGCGCCGGTCTGCAAGCGCGGCGTCACGGCCTGCAGCATGGCCGTCATGATCGAGGGCACCCCGGCCATGACGATGACATTGCCAAGCATGAAGCCCGGCGCCTTGGAGACGGAATTTTCAATCAGGCTCGCGCCGACCGGGATGCGCGCCATGCGGCGGCGTGCGGCATTTAGGTCTTCGGGCTTGATGCGCTCCAGCAGCAGCGCGATCGCCGCCGGGTCCTCGCGCAATTCGACGCCGAAGGCCTCGGCGACACAATCGGCGGTGATGTCATCGTGGGTCGGGCCTATGCCGCCGGTGGTGAACACATAGGTGTAGCTGTGCCGCAGGGCGTTGAGCGCCGCGATGATCGCGGCGGCGACATCCGGCACCACGCGCACTTCGCGCAGATCAATACCGAGCCCGAACAGATGATCGGCAATGGTACCGATGTTCTTATCCTTGGTGCGCCCTGACAGGATTTCATCGCCGATCACCAGAATGGCGGCGGTGATGGAAGGTGCCTCGCTCATGATCATCTCCGGTCACATCTTCTCAAAGGCAAGATTGCTGCGGGTGCGCAGCGCAACGCGATAATTGTGGTGCTCGATCAGGCCAATGAGATCGGTGGGCCAGACCCGTGTCAGATCGGGGACCAGCAGCAGGCGCGGGTGCAGATCCGGCGCGGCCTGCGCAAAAAATGGCTCAAGGATAATATCCTCGGCGCCTTCGACATCGATCTTCAGGGCATCGATGCGGGTGACGCGCTCGCGAGCAATCAGGCTCATCAGGCTCAGGGCCGGCACCTGGCGCATATCGCCGGCATGGCCACGGTTGAACAGGCGAATCGACGAATCGCCCTCGTTGCGGTCATCGACAAACAGCGTCACCTCGCCATCCTTGTCGGCAATGGCGCAATCCAGCGCCTTGATGGTGGCGAAGGCATTGAGCTTGATATTGACCACCAGCCGCTCGAACAGGCAATCCAGCGGCTCGACGGCGATGATGTGTGCGCCCGCGCCAAGTGCGGCGGCGACATGCAGCGCGTAGCCGCCGATATTGGCGCCAATATCAATGAAGGTGCAGCCCGGCGCCAGATGCCCGGTGAGAAACGTGCGCTCCGGCTCGTCAAAATAATGCGGGGTGAATAAAATCCGCTTTTCGCAGACATTGTGTTGCGGGCGCACCCGCAGGCGCGCGCCCATGGCCTCGACATCGACCGGGCGGTTGCCAAGCTGCTTCATGGCTGCGGCGCGCAGGAAAATCGCCCGGCGTTTGCCAGCCCAGCTGTGCGAGGTCGCCCGCGTCGCCCGCAATATGCGTTGCACCAGCGGCGTCGGGGCATAATAGCCAAAGGGGTGCGGTTCAGTACGGACTGTGGTCATGGCGAGGGTGAGCGCAGTCCTTGCTGGATTGCATTGACCAGCGCTCTCTGCGCGTTGCCAGCGCGTTTGGCAAGACCAAGGGTCAAGCTTGCCGCCGGGCCGTTACAGGCGCGAGGGCGGCGTTTCCGCCACCGGCGTCAGCAACGGGCGACCTTCGGCAAGGCACAGGATATTGTCAATCACCAGTTGCGCCATGGCGTTGCGGGTATGATGCGTGGCCGAGCCGACATGCGGCAACAGCACCACATGCGGCATAGCGATCAGCGCCTGCGGCACATGCGGCTCATCGGCAAAAACGTCAAGCCCGGCGGTGCCGAGCTTGCCGGTCTGCAGGGCGGCGATCAGGGCCGCCTCATCCACCACGGAACCGCGCGCCACATTGATCAACACGCCCTGTGGCCCGAGGGCCGCCAGCACTTCGGCGTTGATCATGTGCCGGGTTTGCGGGCCACCCGGGGTGATGACCATGAGAATGTCACAGGCTGCCGCCATGGCGGTGAGATCGGCATAATAGGTGAAGGGCGCAGCCGCCTGGCGGTTGCGGCCGTGATAGGCAATCTTCAGGCCGAAGGCCTGCGCGCGCGCCGCAATGGCCTTGCCAATGCGCCCCAGCCCGACAATGCCCATGGTTTTGCCGCTGAGCGAGGCGGTCAGCGGAAAGTTGCCCTTGGGCCACAGCCCGGCGCGCAGGTATTTTTCGGCCTGGGGCAATTGCCGCACCGTCGCCAGCAAAAGCCCCATGGCGGTATCGGCGACTTCATCATTCAGCACATCGGGGGTGTTGGTGACCATAATGCCGTTGCGGCCTGCATAGGCAGCGTCGATATGGTCATAGCCGACCCCGAAGGATGAAACCAGCTTCAGACGGGGAAATTGCGCCATATAGGCGCCGTTGATCGGCTGATGGCCACCGCCGACGGCCATGGCCTCGATCGCGGGCGCCACCTTGGCCAGCATCGCCGCCGGATCAGCGGCCTCATAAAGCTTATGCAGCGTGACCTTGCCCTCCAGCGCCGTTGCGATCATCGGCATCATCGGGTTCGGCATCAACACGTCGATTTGGGGCATGACACACTCCAGCTTGCGGCCTTTACACAGATGTGCCGCAGGCCGCGCCGCCTGTAAACCGTCAGGCGGTCAGTTTTGTCAGGGTTGGAGCGACTTTGACCACGCGTTCGCGGTACCACAGATAAAGGCCGGAACTGATGACAATGGCGCCTCCGCCGAGTGTCCAGAGCGACGGCACGTCGCCGAATACAACATAGCCGATCGCCACCATCCAGACGATCTGGGTATAGACGAACGGGGCGAGCACCGCCGCCGGAGCCCGCCTGTGCGCCTCGATGATGAAATAATGTCCGACCGCGCCGGCAAAGCCCGGCAAGATCATGACCGCCCATTCGAGCGCGCCATGCGGCCACACCCACCAGAACGGCAAGGTCGCGGTGAGGATCACGGTTCCCAGCAGGCTGGAATAGGTCAGCGTCGTTTGCCATGAATCGCGCGACGCGAGCTGGCGTGTCCAGATGTTGTAAAGCGCGCCGCACATTGTTGCGACAAAGCAAAACAGCATGGCTGGCTGGAAGCCGCCCAGCCCCGGCCGGGTCACCACGAGAATGCCGAGAAAGCCGACGCCGATGGCGGCGAGGCGGCGCGGGCCGACCCATTCGCCGAGCATGGGGCCCGCCAGCAGCGCTACAATCAGAGGCAGGCTGAAGGCAATCGACACGGTTTGCGAGAGCTGCAGATGCCGCAGGGCGAGGAAATTGGCGAGGGTCGAGATGAACAGGGCGATCGAGCGCACCAATTGCAGGCCGAAGGCTGAAGTCTTCATGACATTGCGCTGCTTGAACGGATTCACCATGGCAAGCGCAATCAGGCTGGCGCCGGCATAGCGCGCCCAAGCGGTTTCCAGCGGCGGCAGGTCATGACCGAGCCATTTGGCGGAGGAATCCAGCATGGAGAAAAACAAATAGGCGGTCATCATCATGATGATGCCCATTTTTCGCGTGCGCCGGGCCACGGCGTCCTTGCTGTCGATGTCGACAGCCGACGTGTTGATAGAAACCGCGGCAGACATGGAGAGGCGCTCCGCCCAATTTGGTAAATGGGTCGCAAAAGCCGCTATCATGCTTAGGGTTAATAAGGCGATGCGCAAAGCCCTGGTGCGGGAATGGTAGCCATGCGCATGACACATGACGCCTGAATTTCCGGGCCGATGAGCGGCTGCGACATTGACGCGCAGCTCAGGTCCAGCTTTGCTGGCGCCCTTCTGGCCGGTGCCGCAGCAGCCAGCGCGCCAGCCACGTCGTGGCCGCAAACAGGCCGATGCCCATGGCAGAAATGATGACCAGAGCGGCGTACATGCGCGGGATGTTCAGCTGGAAGCCGGATTCGACAATGACGGTGGCGAGCCCGGAACCGGCGCCCGAAGCGCCCGCTGCCAGTTCGGCGACAATGGCGCCGATCAGCGCCAGACCGCCGGCAACACGAAAGCCGCCAAGAAACCATGGCAACATGGTCGGCAGACGCAGCCATCGTAATTCCTGCCAGCGCGAGGCCCCCGACAACGCGAAGAGATCAGCAAGGCCGGGGTCGACCGCGCCAAGACCCTGCACGCAGGCGGCCAACAGCGGGAAAAATGCCACAAGGAAGGCCGCCAGCAATACGGCGGCATGGGTCGAAAGATAAATCAGCAAGAGCGGGGCGATGGCGATGACCGGGGTTACCTGCAGGATGACGGCCAGCGGAAACAGCGCCCGGCTGATGCCAGGCGATTGCACGAATAGCAGCGCCAGCGCCAGCGCCCCCACGGCCGCGATCGCCAGCGCTTCGAGGGCGGTGCGCAAGGTCACCAGAGCCGCGGCGCCGAGCAGGGCCCGGTCGTGCAGCAGGGTCTGGAGGATCAGGCTTGGCGCGGGCAGCACAAAGGGCCGCAGCGCCAGCGCCATGACCAGCCCCTGCCACAGGGCCAGCAACACAAGCACGCTGAGCATCGGCAGCATTCGATAGCGCAGCGAGGTTGTCATAAATCATCTCCTGCCTGCAGGGTCTGGCGCAGGGCGGCAGAAACCTCCTCAACCTTGCCGAGGTAGGCCGACGACTGGCGAAATTCATGATGGCGCGGATGGGGAGCGTCGATGCTGAATTGCGCCATGATGCGGCCCGGCGCCCGCGCCATGACCAGCACCCGGTCGGCCAGCGCCACGCTCTCGGAGACGGCGTGCGTGACAAAGACCACCGCCATGCCGAGACGTGCCTGCAGGGCGGAAAGATCATCACTGAGCCGCAGCCGGGTGATTTCATCCAGCGCCGCGAAAGGCTCGTCGAGCAGCAGCAATGCCGGTTCGACCACCAGCGCCCGGGCCAACGCCACGCGCATCTTCATGCCGCCGGAAAGTTCGTGCGGCCGCGCTGCGGCGCGATCCCCGAGCCCGACCTGCGCCAGCGCCGCCATGACCCGCTCATGCCGTGCGGCGCGTGGCAGCCGGTGCAGGCGCAAGGGCAGCGCGACATTGTCAAAAGCGCTGGCCCAGGGCATCAGCGTTGCGTCCTGAAACACGATGCCGATGCGGGACTCAGGCTGCAGGCGGGCGATTTTGCCCGCAGATGGCGGCTGCAACCCGGCCAGAACCCGCAGCAAGGTGGATTTGCCGCAGCCCGAAGCGCCGATCAAGGCCAGAAATTCGCCGCTGGCAACACGCAGCGACACATCCTGAAGCACTGGCGCGCGGTCGCCAAAGCCGAGACCGACGCGTTCCAGCGCTATCAGCGGCGTCCGGGTGCTCATTTTGCCGTGGCGGGCGTCGGCCCCTTGTTGACGAAGCGCAAGGTATAGGCCCCGGAAACAGCCAGCCCGGCCGGCACGACGTGGTCCGCCACCATTTTGGCGTAGAACTCAGCAATGCGGGCAGCGTTCATGGCGCCGATGCCGTCTTTCAGGGCATCGCCGGATTCGACGATCCCGTAACGGATCAGCGCCTGGCGTGAATAGGCGAGCTGGGCATCGCTCATCTGCGGGTTGGCCTTTTTGATCAAGGCATTGGCTGCGGCTGGATTGCCATGCAGATAATGTTGCCAGCCCAGCGCCGACGCGGCAACGAAGCGCTGCACAATATCGGCATGGCTGGCGATATAATCGTCGCGCGCGACAATCGTTGTGGAATAATTCTGGTAGCCGTGATCAGCCAGCAGAAACACGTTCGGCTTGAAGTGCCCTGCCTGTTCCACGGCAAAAGGCTCGGAGGTTACATAGCCGATCTGGATCGAGTTCTTGTCGGCGATGAATGGTGCGGGGTTAAAATTATAGGGCCTGGTCCTGGTCGCCGCAAAGCCCTGGGATTTCGCCATCCAGCGCCAGACCGACGTTTGGTCCATGGTGCTGACGTAAGCGGTGGCCTTGGGCAGATCACGCCAATGATCGAGGCCGACGCCGGGATGCGACATGAAAATCTGCGGATCTTTCTGGAATTCGGCGGCCACGACCTTGACCGGCACGTGATTGGCCACGGCATTGAAAGCCTCGATCATGTTCAGGCCCATGGCAAAATCAACCTTGCCAGCGGCGAGCATGAGGGCGTTGTTCTTGTTCGGCCCGCCCTGAATTATGGTCACATCGAGCCCGAATTTGGCATAGGTGCCATCGGCAACCGCCTGATAAAAGCCGCCATGCTCGGCCTCGGCCAGCCAGTTGGTGGCGAAGGTGACGTGATCGGCAGCCCTCGCTGCCGGCAAGGCCGCCAGAAGCGCGGCGAAAATGAAACTTGTTGCAGAAAGTCTGATCATCTAATTTTGTCCTGTCACGGGCCCTGTCATTCGTTGCAGGAGGCACGAATACCGGCGTCCTTAGCGGGTTTGGCGGGCTGTGGCGATGGAAATCTGCCATGTGGCCAGCGGGAGATGGCAGGGCCGATGAAATTTCCCTCGCAGACATTTGAGCATCGCGCGGGCGTCTTTTCAGCTAAGGAGCCCGTCAGAATGATCACACGCCGCCCGCAAGCCTTATGAGGATGAAACATGATTGCGCTCGCGACTGCCAGACTCGCGCCATGGAATGACCGCACCGGTCGCTTGTCGCTGTTCAAGCTCGCCTGCCTTATCGCCACACTGTTTCCGGCCGCCTATATTTTCGGCCAGGCGGTGACGGGCAATCTCGGCGAGCGGCCGTTTGATTCGGCGCTGCTGCAAACCGGCCTGTGGGTGGTGCGCTTTCTGGCGCTGACGCTGGCCATCACGCCGCTGCGCCGGGCGCTGCAAATGCCGAAACTGCTGACGGTGCGGCGCATGTTCGGTGTCGCCACGGCTGCCTATGCGGTGCTGCATTTTTCACTCTACAGCGTGCAGCAAAATCTTGATGCGCGACACATCGTCAGCGAAATCATTCTGCGCTTTTATCTCACCATCGGCTTTGTGGCGCTCGCCGGGTTGATCGCGCTGGCGGCAACCTCCACCGACAGTGCCATCAAGCGCATGGGCGCGAAGGCATGGAACCGCCTGCACATGCTGGTTTATCCGATCATGGTGCTGGGGCTGGTACATTTCGTGCTGCAATCCAAGCGCGATGTCAGCCAGGCCTTCACCTATATGGGCATTTTCGTGCTGCTGATGCTGGTGCGCAAACTCGACAAGAAGGGCACGGCCACGGTGCTGCAACTCACCCTGCTCGCCCTCGGCAGCGGCCTTGCCACCATGTTTGGCGAGGCGCTGTGGTATCACCTGCATTCAGGCATCCCGATTCTGCGGATCCTGTCGGCCAACAGCAACTGGATCCTGTTTCCCCGTCCGGGCCATTGGGTATTTGCCGCCGGCATGGTGCTGGCGACGGGCCGTCTGTGGAAACCGGCGCCCATGAAGCGGGCGCGGGCGACACCGGCGGTCGCGACCTGAAGGCGGCGAGGCCCGGCCGATGTCTGGCCTTGCTAGATGGTGACCTGCGCCCCAAGCTCGACGACGCGGTCGGAGGGGATGGAGAAGAAGTCAGTGGCATTGGCGGACTGGCGCGACAAGGCGATGAAAATCTTGTCCTGCCACATCGGCATGTCGGAATTGATCGCTGGCTTGATGGTGCGCTTACCGAGGAAAAACGAGGTGGTCATAATATCGAATTTCATGCCGGATTTGCGCAATTGCGCCAGCGCCAGCGGCATGCGCGGCGTTTCCATGAAGCCATAGTGCAGCGTGACCCGGGAAAAATCCTCCGAGAGTTTTTCGATCTCGAAGCGATTGGCCGGCGTCACTTTCGGCACGTCCTCGGTTTTTACTGACATGATCAGCACACGCTCGTGCAGCACCTTGTTGTGTTTGAGATTGTGCATGAGCGCCGAGGGCGCGACGCTGGTATCGCTGGTGAGGAAAATTGCCGTGCCGGCCACGCGAGTCGGTTTGCTTTTGGCGAGCATGCCGATCAATTCGCGGATGGGGATGGAATCGCGCTTGGTGCGCGCCACCAGCAGCGCCGAGCCGCGCATCCATGTCCACATCATCAGCATCATGACGAGGGCAATGGTGAGCGGCACATAGCCACCATCGACAATTTTCAACAGATTGGCCGCGAGGAATGACATGTCGATCGACAGGAAGCCGAGAATGATCGCTACCGACAGGGCCAGCGACCATTTCCACTTGTAGCGAACCACCACGAAGGCGAGCATAGTCGTCACCACCATGGTGCCGGTGACGGCAATGCCATAGGCCGAGGCCAGCGCGGTGGAATTGCGGAACAGGAATACGAGCGCCAGAACGCCGATGAGCAGCATGGTGTTGATGCGAGGGATGTAGATCTGGCCTTCCTGGCTTTCGGACTTGTGCTGGATTTCCATGCGCGGCAGCAATCCGAGCTGGATCGCCTGACGTGTCAGGGAGAAGGCACCGGTGATGACTGCCTGGCTGGCGATGACGGTTGCCAGGGTAGACAGCAGCACCAGCGGCAGCAACAGCCAGGGCGGCGCCAGCAGGAAGAACGGGTTTTTCACAGTCGCCGGCAGGGCCATGACCATGGCACCCTGCCCCAGATAATTGAGCATCAGCGCCGGGAGCACGAATACCAGCCACGACAATTGGATGGGCTTGCGGCCAAAGTGACCCATGTCGGCATAGAGCGCTTCCGCGCCGGTCACCGCCAGAAACACCGAACCCAGCACCATAAAGCCGAGCAGGCCGTTGCCGAACAGAAACCTGACGCCCGGCAGCGGACTGAAGGCCGTCAAAATTCGCCAGTCATCGGGAATATGGATCAGGCCCAGCACGGCAATCAGGGTGAAGAAAATCGCCATGACCGGCCCGAAATAGGAGGCCACCTTGGCGGTGCCGCGGCTTTGCACCCAGAACAGGCTGATGAGAATGACAACGGTGATCGGCACCTCAAAATCATTGAGCACCGGGGTCACCAGCGACATGCCCTCAACCGCCGAAAGCACGGAAATTGCGGGCGTTATCATCGCATCGCCGAAAAACAGCGCGGCACCGGCGACACCGAGCAGAAAGATGAATTGCGTGCGCCGCCCGAAGGCATTTTGCGCCAGCGCCATCAACGACAGCGTGCCACCCTCGCCCTTGTTATCGGCGCGCATCAGGAAGATCACATATTTCGCCGTGACGGTGAAAAACAGCGCCCACAGCAGCAGCGAGACGATGCCAACCACATCCTGCGGGTTCATCGCCGAATTGGAGATGTGACCGAGCGAGGTTTGCAGCGCATAGAGCGGACTGGTGCCGATATCGCCGAAAACAACACCAATGGAACCTAGGGCCAGCGCAGCAAGGCTCGTGGCGTGGGTGTCGGGAGCCATGGTGGCGTGCCCGTTGGAGGCACCCGCGACTGGGGGTTCCTGCACCAGATTTTTCGACATCAAGGGTGACTCTGTACAGCCACGGCGCCACCGCAAACGCAGCTCGCCCCAGCAACTGGGCAGCGCTTATACATGATTATGCCATAATCGGAAAGCACCCGTCCTGCGACAGTTTTGCTCTAAACGAAATTGCCGCCCAGCCGCGCCAGAATGGCGTCAAGGCGTTGAAGCAAAAGGGGATCGCGCGCGTCCGGTGCGGTCATAATCGCGCCGTCGAGCGCCCGGTCCGAGCCGACAGGACAGGGCTCGTGCGTGCGAGGATGATCGGCAATGACCCGCGCGAGAAGGGCGGCAACCCGCGCGGCATTGTCCTCGACGACGCGAATGACTGCGGCAACATCAACATGGTCGTGGTCCTCGTGCCAGCAATCGTAATCGGTCACCATGGCGATGGTGGCGTAGGAAATTTCTGCCTCGCGGGCGAGTTTGGCCTCGGGCATGGCGGTCATGCCAATGACGTCGCAGCCCTGCGCCCTGAAGGCGAGCGATTCGGCCTTGCCCGAGAATTGTGGCCCCTCGATGCACAGATAGGTGCCGCCGCGCTGCACCGGCATGGCCAGGGCTTCAGCTGCGGCGGCGATACGGGCGACGAGGCGCGGGGCGACCGGATGGGCCATCGACACATGGGCGACGCAGCCATTGCCGAAAAACGAGGTCTCGCGCCGGTAGGTGCGGTCGATGAACTGGTCAACCAGCACGAAATGCCCGGGCGGCAGATGTTCGCGAAACGAACCGCAGGCGGAGACAGAAATCAGGTCGGTGACGCCGACGCGTTTCAGCACATCTATATTGGCGCGGTAGTTGATGCCGGAGGGCGACAGGCGATGCCCGCGTCCGTGCCGTGGCAGAAAGACGATGTCATGCCCCGCGAGCTGGCCAAAATGCAGGGCGTCCGACGGCTCGCCGAAGGGTGAGGTGACCACCTCACGCCTCGCGTTGCCAAGGCCGGGGAGATGATAAAGCCCCGAGCCGCCAATGATGCCGATGATTGCCTTGGGCATTTGTGCCTCCCGCCGAACACTTGACCTTTGCGCCGTCTCTGCCACAAGCTTCGCCGCAGTCAACAACGGGGCATTCCTAATGGCGGATTTTGAACTTTATGGCTTTGCCGAATCGGGCCCGTGCTACCGCGTTGCCTTCATGCTGAGGGCCTGCGGACTGGATTTTGCCCAGCGCCCGGTCGATTTTTTCAATGGCGAAACCAGAACGCCGGAATATCGCGCCACCATCAATGAAATGGGCGAGGTGCCGGTGCTGGTGCACGGACAGAGGAAGCTGGCGCAATCGGGGGCGATTCTCGCCTATCTTGCGAATCTCACCGGCAAGTTCGATGGCGCCAACGAGGCCGAAAAGCTCGAAATCCTGAGCTGGATGCTGTTCGACAACCACAAGCTCAATGGCCTGATCGGAACCCTGCGCTTCATGGTGGCGGTCAGCAAGAGCGGGGAAACACCGGTCACCGGCTTCCTGCGCCAGCGCGTCACTGGGGCGCTGGGAATTGTCGAGGCGCATCTTGCCAAGCGAAGTTTTATGGTCGGCGAGCGGGTCACCATCGCTGATTTTTCGCTCTGCGCCTATCTCTACATGCCGGAGGATTACGGCATCGACTGGGAGGCCTATCCGGAGATCCGCCAATGGCTTGCCCGGCTCAAGGCTGTGCCAGGATGGCAGGCGCCCTATGATATCCTGACCCGTGCTTCGCCCAAACGTGGTTGATGCGCCAGTTCGCGCGCCGGGCGTTGCAGGCGCGCTGCGGGCAAGGGTGGCGGCAGGTCTGATGACCGCCGATGCGGCGCAGGACCAGATTGCTCTGCGTCTCGACCAGCTTGCCGCGCAGCTTGGCGAGGAGCGCCGCATAGCGCCGCGCCCGTTTCTGGCCTTTCTCGGCCAGCGCATCGTCAGTGCCGGTGCGCCGCGCGGGGTCTATATCTGGGGTGCGGTCGGGCGTGGCAAGACCATGCTGATGGACCTGTTTTTCGAGACGGTGCCGCTGAAACGCAAGCGCCGCGTGCATTTTCACGCCTTCATGGCGGATGTGCACGCGCGCATCCATGTCTGGCGCCAGGCGCGGCTGCGTGGCGAGGTCAAGGGCGATGACCCGATCAAGCCGGTGGCCGAAGCCTTGAGCGCCGGGACGCGGCTTTTGTGCTTTGATGAATTCGTCGTCACCGATATTGCCGATGCAATGATTTTGAGCCGCCTGTTTACGGCGCTGTTCGAGCGTGATGTCGTGGTGGTGGCAACCTCGAATGTGCCACCGCACCAGCTTTACCGCGATGGCCTGAACCGGGCGCTGTTCCTGCCCTTCATCGCCGAGATCGAGGCGCACATGGATGTGCTGGAACTCGATGCCGCCCGCGACTTCCGGCTGCAAAGGCTCGCGTCCGAAAATATCTGGATCGTCCCGGCCGATGGTGCGGCGCGCCAGCTGCTCGACGGCTTGTTTGCCGATCTTGCCATGGGCATGGCGGCCGGCCCGCGCGAAATTGCGGTGCTGGGGCGCCTGCTGCATGTGCCGCTGGCCGCCGGCCAGGTGGCGCGCTTCAGCTTTGAGGCCCTGTGCGAAGCTCCGCTCGGCCCCACCGATTACCTCGCCCTGGCGCGCGAATTTCACAGCCTGATCATTGATGATGTGCCGCGCCTCGCGGCGGACAACCACAATGCGGCGCGGCGCTTCATTTTGTTGATCGACACGCTTTACGATGCGCATGTGAAACTGGCGGCCTCGGCGGCTGCCGAGCCGGGCGAGCTTTATCGTGCCGCCACCGGCACCGAGGCGTTTGAATTTGCCCGCACGGTGTCGCGCCTCGCGGAAATGCGCGGCTTGGACTATCTGGCGCTACCGCATGGACGCGGCGATTCGCTGGCATCGGGCAGCAGCGCCGGTTTGGTCGAGACATGAAGCCGCGCAGCGAGGCCGGAGCCGAGGCGCGCATTCTAGATGCGGCGATGGAAGAGCTGCGCAAGAATGGCCGGCGGCGGCTGACCGTGGTGGAGATCGCCGCGCAACTCGGTATGTCGCATGCCAATGTCTACCGCTACTTTGAATCCAAGGCGGCGCTGGTCGATGCCCTGATGCTGCGCTGGCTGCAGCCGGTTGAGGCGGAATTGCGGGTGATCGCCGATGGTCCCGATCCCGCCTATGACAAGCTCGAACGGCTGATCAGCGCCCTCAACAGCGCCTACCGCGACCGGCTGGAGAGCGAACCGGTGCTGTTCCAGCTGTTTGCCGAAAGCGTTGATGCGTCGCGCGGCGTGACGCGGCGGCACCGGCTGCGGGTGCAGTCTGAAATCCAGCGGGTGGTCGACGAGGGGCTGGCGAGCGGGCTTTTCGCCATCGGTGACCAGCGCCGCGCCCTGGGTCTGGTTTATGATACGATGCACCGGTTTATCCACCCGGTCTGTGTGCGGCTTGACGCGTCTTCGGCCCGCGCCCCGCTCGAACTGCGCCGCGACCGCGTCATGCGGCTGTTGCTGCGCGGATTGCAGACCGGCCGCATGGCAGGCTGAGGCAAGCGCTGGCGAAGGTTGGCCTCTAGCGGCAGGCGCTGCCGGTTTCGGGATCGAACAGTTTCAGGGCCGCCGTATCGAGCTGGATGGGAATGGTCTCGCCCGGGCGCAATGCCGGTTCGCGCGGCGCCACGCAGATGATTTTGGCCGTGCCGAAGCGCATGTGCAGCAGGCGGTTGGGGCCAAGCTCCTCTATCAGCTCGATGGTTGCCTGCTGGTTGGCGGCGGGCGCGGCAATGCTGATGGCTTCGGCACGCACGCCGAGCGTGACCTTGCGGCCGGGTTGCAGTTTCGGGAACGCGGGCAAGTCGACTTGCGGCCCGCAATCGAGGTGCAGCCTGCCATCCTCGCCGACGCTGCCCGCCAGCAGGTTGATCGGCGGCGCGCCGAGAAAGCCGGCGACAAACACATTGTCAGGCTCGTCATAGACGCGGCCGGGCGGGCCTTGCTGGACGATGACGCCGTCACGCATCACCACCAGATGATCGGCCATGGTCATGGCTTCGAGCTGATCATGGGTGACATAGACCGAGGTGACGCCAAGGCGCTGCTGCAGCGTGCGGATTTCCACCCGCATCTCGCCGCGCAATTTGGCATCGAGGTTGGACAAGGGCTCGTCGAACAAAAACGCCTTGGGCCGGCGCACGATGGCGCGGCCCATGGCGACGCGCTGGCGCTGGCCACCCGACAGCGCCCGCGGCTTGCGCTGCAACAGCGCCTCGATGCCGAGCATCCTGGCGGCTTCATTGACCCTGAGCGCGATGTCGGCGCCGGACGTGCCGCGGTTTTTCAGGCCATAGGCCATGTTGTCGTAAACGCTCATATGCGGATAAAGCGCGTAATTCTGGAACACCATGGCAATGTCGCGATCGGCCGGTTCGACCTTCGTGACATCGCGCCCGGCAATGGTGACGCTGCCGCTGCTTGGCTCTTCGAGGCCGGCGATGATGCGCAGCAGCGTCGACTTGCCACAACCGGACGGGCCCACCAGCACCGTGAGGCCGCCCTCAGGAATGGTGAGCGTCGTCGGCTTCAGGGCCGTGACACTGCCCTGATAGACCTTGCTGACATTGCCAAGCTCGATTCCTGCCAACTCATTTCTCCATTTCGGTCAGGCCGCGCACGAACAGGCGCTGCATCGCCACCACCACAAATACCGGCGGCACCAGCGCCAGCAAGGCGGTTGCCATGGTGTAATTCCAGACCGGATCGCCCTCCGCCGCCGTTTGCGACAGGCGGCCGATGACCATGACGATGGTGGACCAGGACGTCTTGGTGGTGACCAGCAGCGGCCAGAGATACTGGTTCCAGCCATAGATGAACAAGATCACCGTGAGGGCGGCAATGCTGGTGCGCGACATCGGGATGATGATGTCGATGAAAAACCGCATCGGCGAGGCGCCATCGAGGCGCGCCGCCTCGGTCAATTCCTCGGGGATCGACAGGAAGGTCTGGCGAAACAGGAAGGTGGCGGTGGCGCTGGCGATCAGCGGCAGGGTCAGGCCGGTGAAGGAATTGAGCATATGGAAATTGGCCGCGACCTGGAAAGTCGGGACGATGCGCACCTCGATCGGCAGCAGCAGGGTGACGAAGATCAGCGCAAACCAGAAACCGCGCAACGGAAACCGGAAATAGGTCACCGCAAAGGCCGAGGGGAGGGAAATGGCGATTTTGCCGATCGTGATCAGCAAGGCCATTATGGTTGAGGTCACCAGCGCCCTGCCGATGTTGGGCAGGGCCATGGCGACGATGCCATGGCCGGTGATGACGGCCTGATAGGTGGCAAGGCCATGCTTGCCGAACCACAGGCCGACATGGCCGGCGAGAAAATCGGCACCATTATAGCTGGAGGCCACCAGCGCGAACCAGACCGGCAGGATTAGCACAGCCGCGGCAACGGCCAGCAGTAGATTCGAGAGCGCACGGCGCAGAGCGGGGGCGGCGATGTTGGCCATCAATAATCGATCCGTCGCTCGACAAGCGTGAACTGTACCATGGTCAGCGCGCCTACCAGCAAAAGCAGCATCATCGATTGGGCCGCGGCCGGGCCGAAACGCTGGTCGATGAAGCCATCCTTGTAAACCTGATAAACCATGATGGTCGTGGAATTGCCCGGGCCGCCATAGGTGGTGGAATCGATCAGGCCGAACGTGTCGAAAAACGCATAGGTGAGATCGACGACCAGAAGAAACAGGGTCGTGGGCGCGATCAGCGGGATGATCAATGAAAACAGTCGCCGCACAGGCCCCGCCGCATCGAGCGCGGCCGCCTCCATCAGCGATTTCGGAATGGCCTGCAGGGCCGCAAGATAAAACAGGAAATTATAGGCCACCTGCTTCATCGCCGCTGACATGACGATCAGGGTCATGGCCTGGCCGCTGTTGAGCACATGGTTCCAGTCGATGCCGATAAAGGCAAGGGCATGGGTGATCGGGCCGATGGCCGGGTCGAACATATAGGCCCAGAGCACGCCGGCGACCGCCGGGGCCAGCGCATAGGGCCAGACCAGCAAGGCCTGCCAGATACGACCCGAGCGCCCGAGACTGTCGGCCATCACCGCCAGCACCAGCCCGAGGACCAGTGAGATGGCGGTGACACTGCCGGCAAAAAACGCGCTGCGCTCCAGGGTGGCAGGGTAATTGCCGTGGAGCAGCAGCGCCCTGTAATTAGCCAGGCCCGAAAACACCTCGCGCAAGCCAAAAGCATCAGAGCTGTAAAGCGACTGCTTGAGCGCCACAAAGGTCGGCCACAGGAAGAAAACCACTGTGACCGCCAGTTGCGGCGCCAGCAATGCCAGAGGCAAGCCGGTGCGCTTGAACGTGACGCGCTTGGCTATCATTAAGCCGGCCGCGCTTTACTGGTTGGCTGACTGGAACTGCGCCAGCAAGGCGTTGCCTTGCGTGACGGCATCATCGAGACCCTGCTTGGGGGTCTTCTTGCCTGCCACCACCTGTTCGAGATTGCCCTCGATAATATCGCGGATCTGCACGAATGAACCGAAGCGCAGGCCACGCGAATTGGCGGTCGGCGTGCCGCGGGTCATCTGCTTGATCGCCACATCGGCGCCGGGGTTCTTGGCATAATAACCTTCCGACTTGGAAAGGTCATAGGCGGCGGTGGTGATCGGCAGATAGCCGGTGTTCTGGTGCCACCAGGCCTGAACCTTGGGCTGCGAGAGATAGGCAAAGAACGCAGCAACGCCCTTGTATTGCTCTTTCGGCACGCCTTTCAGCACCCACAGCGTCGCGCCACCAATGATGGAGTTCAGGGGCGCACCCTTCACATCCGGCCAATAGGGCAGCGGGCCCATGCCGAAATCGATCTTCGAGGCCAGAACCGAGGCGCGGCTGGCCGAAGATTCCATCATGATGCCGCATTGGCCGGAGGCAAATTTGGCATAGGCGGTATCGGCGCGGCCGCCGTAATCGTAGATCTTGGTCTTTTCCCACTTGGCGAGATCGGTCCACATGCGCAATTCGAGCGGGTTGTTGAAATCAAGCCGCGTGCCGAGGCCACCAAAGCCGTTGTCCATGGTGCCGAGCGGCAGGTTGTGGATTGCGTTGAAGTTTTCAACCAGCACCCATGATGGCCACGCCGTCGTGAAACCGCAGGCAACACCCGCTGCACGCAGCTTCTTGGCATCGGCCTCGACTTCCGGCCAGGTGGTCGGCGTCTTGCTGGGATCAAGCCCGGCCTTCTTGAACAGGGTCTTGTTGATGTAGGTGACGGGCGTCGAGGAATTGAACGGCATCGACAGCATGTTGCCATTGGCATCCGAATAATAGCTCGTGACAGCCTGCAGATAGGATTTGGGATCGAAAGCCTGGCCGGTATCTTTCATGAGCTGGTAGACCGGGTAAACCGCGCCCTTGGCAGCCATCATGGTTGCGGTGCCGACCTCGAACACCTGAATGATCGCCGGTTGCTGATGCGCCCGGAAAGCAGCAATTGCCCCGGTCAAAATCTGAGGGTAGGTGCCCTTGAACACCGGATCGATTTCATATTTGGTCTGCGAGGCGTTGAAATCATGCGCCAGCTTGTCAACATCGGTGCCGAGCACACCATTCATGGCGTGCCACCATTGAATTTTGATCGGAGCGGCCTGCACATTCGTTGCCACCAGCGCCATTGCTGCGCCCGCGAGCAATATCTTCATCCTATTGAACATCTATGGTCTCCCTGTTGGACGGTCGCTTGTTGTCTGGTTATTTTGACAGCCGCATGACACGGCTGGATTCATGCTGCCATGGTTTGGCCGCCAATGCTACTGCGATACGACAACGCCTCGGCAAGATGCAAGCGCGCTACCTCATCGCGGCCGTCAAGATCGGCAATGGTGCGGGCCAGTTTCAGCACACGGTGAAATCCCCTCGCTGACAGGCGCATACGATCAGCCGCCTCGCGCACCAGCCTGGCGCCGCCGGCATCGGGGCGGGCGACAGTCTCGATGACATGCGGGGGCGCGGCGGCATTGGCCGTGACATGCGGCAGGCCGATGGCGGCATAGCGCTCGATCTGCCGGGCACGCGCGGCCGCGACCCGCGCGCCGACCTCGCGCGAGCCTTCGGCAGCGGCGGGAAGAATCAGGTCGGCGGCGCTGACCGCCGGAACCTCGATGGCAAGGTCCATCCGGTCGAGCAAGGGCCCTGACAGCCGGGCCTGATATTGGGCAATGCAGCGCTCGTTGGGCTGGCGCTTGCAGGTATAGCCCGGCTCGGTGGCATGGCCGCAGCGGCACGGGTTCATCGCCGCGATCAGCTGGAATCGCGCCGGATAGGTGATGCGATGATTGGCGCGGGCAATCGAGACTTCGCCGGTTTCGAGCGGTTGGCGCAGGCTATCGAGCACCTGCGGCTGGAATTCGGGAAATTCATCGAGAAACAGCACGCCATGATGGGCGAGTGAAACCTCGCCGGGCCGAGCGTGCACCCCGCCACCGACCAGGGCTGCCATGGAGGCGGAATGGTGCGGCGCGCGAAAAGGCCGCCGCCCGGAAAGCTCGCCCCCGGCGAGTTCGCCGGCGACCGAATGGATCATCGAGATTTCCAGCAATTCGCGCGCGGTGACCTGCGGCAAAATGGACGGCAGGCGGGCTGCTAGCATGCTCTTGCCGGCGCCGGGCGGGCCGTTCATCAGCAGGTTATGGCCGCCAGCGGCGGCGATTTCCAGCGCCCTCTTGGCGCTTTCCTGGCCCTTGATATCGGCGAGATCCGGCAGGACGCCACCACCGGCGCGGATCGCCGGGGTCGGGCGCGCCATCACCTGGGTGCCGTGGAAATGATTGGCAAGCTGGATCAGGGATCGTGGCGCGAGAATGTCCAGCTCCGCCGAGGCCCAGGCCGCCTCCGGCCCGCATTCGGCCGGGCAGATCAGGCCGTGGCCGCGGGCATTGGCTGCCACGGCGGCTGGCAGCACGCCGGCCACCGGCGTGATCGAACCATCGAGCGCCAGTTCGCCGAGCACCGTGAAATCGCGCAGGGCATCGGCCGGAATGGCGCCAATCGCCGCCATGACACCGAGGGCAATCGGCAGATCATAATGGCTGCCCTCTTTTGGCAGATCGGCCGGGGCAAGATTGACGGTGATGCGCCGGGCCGGCAACGCCAAGCCGGAGGCAGCCAGGGCCGAGCGCACCCGCTCGCGGGATTCAGCCACGGCCTTGTCACCGAGCCCCACCACCAGAAAAAGCACAGAACCGCTGGAAATCTGCACCTGAACATCGACCGGCCGGGCTTCAATGCCCTGAAATGCCACCGTGGAAATACGCACGACCATGCCACGCCCCTCAGCCCGCAATGAATTCAGGCTATCGCAAAAAATTTCGGTTGACAAGAACATTAAATGAACATTTTAAGGGGTCATGAAAATGTCCTGGCCCTCGCCCACCACGCTGCATCGCTGGCTCAATCCGCTCGGGCGGCTGCAGAGGCTCGACTATCTCGATCTCGAAATCCGCTGTTTCAGCGTGCTGGCGCTGGCGCTCGGATTCTCGCTGCTGGTCACCGACTGGCTCTGGGCCTTGCTGTGGCCGGTGATGGGCATTGCCGCCTGGGCGGCGCTGTGCGGGCTGATCAAGCGCCTGCATGACAGCGGCATAGCGCGCGGCTGGGTGTTGGTGCCGCTGCTGGCGACACCGGTTGGCGCGACCTGGCTGGCCTTCTGGATCGATGACCATTCCAGTTATGTGCTGATGCATGTTTGGCATTACAGCGCCGAACATGCGGCGCATCCCGGCCTGCGGCTGCTGTGGCTGATTTTTGATTCTGATATCGGCGGCGTGCTGGCGGCCTGGTTCGTGCTGGTGCTGCTGGCGGCGCTGCCCCCTTCGCGCGCCGGTGCACGCGCGGGCGGCGCGTGATGAGCGGTGATCTTGCCGGCGCAGTTGGCGGCGCGAAGCCGCTGACCCTGCAGGAGGGATGCGTGTGGTATCCCGGCTGGCTCGATTCGCGGGCGCAGCAGGATTTGCTGGATGATGTGCGCGCCATCGTGCGGGCCGCGCCGCTGTTTCGACCGGTCATGCCGCGCACCGGTGCGCCATTCTCGGTGATGATGACCAATTGCGGGCCGCTCGGATGGGTATCCGACCAGCGTGACGGCTATCGCTATCAGCCGCTGCATCCTGAAACCGGGCAGCCCTGGCCGCCGATGCCCCGGGCGCTGCTGCAGGCCTGGGCGGCGCTGGTGCCGGGGGCGCCGCCACCCGAAGCCTGCCTCGTCAATTTCTACCGCACCGATGCGCGCATGGGCCTGCATCAGGACCGCGACGAGGGCGATTTTTCCGTGCCGGTGCTGTCGCTGTCGCTGGGTGATACGGCTGTTTTTCGCATGGGCGGCAGCGAACGGCGTGGCAAGACCCGTGCCATCAAGCTCGCCTCGGGTGATGCGCTGGTGTTTGGCGGCGCCGCGCGGTTGGCGTTCCATGGCATTGACCGGGTGCTGCCCGGCTCATCAACGCTGCTGAAAGAGGGCGGGCGCATCAACCTGACCCTGCGCCGGGTCAGCGCGCCTTGACCGGCAGCCGATAGCCCTTACAGTTACCGCCGATGCTGATCCGCGCGTGACGCTGCGCGGAAGCGCAAATTCATGAGGAACGGATCATGTGGACAAGCCGGGCAGTCAGGGACGCGGGCCCGCGCTGGTGAGCACGCCGGACGAATCTGCGGGGCGCAGCAGCCAGCGCGAAATCTTCTTCGCCTTTTTGCGGCTGGGTTTGACCAGCTTTGGCGGGCCGATGGCGCATCTGTCGTATTTCCAAGCCGAATTCGTCGAAAAGCGGCGATGGCTCGACGAAAAGGCCTATGCTGATGTTGTCGCGCTGTGCCAGTTTCTACCGGGGCCGGCGAGCAGCCAAACGGGAATTGTGCTGGGCTTGCTGCGGGGTGGCTATGTGGGCGCGCTCGCCGCATGGGTCGGCTTCACCCTGCCCTCTGCAATGGCCATGGCGCTGTTCGCCTTAGGCCTCGCGCACATTGTCGACCCCGCTCACGCCGCCTGGTTGCATGGTCTGAAAATCGTTGCCTTCGCGGTGGTGGCGCAGGCCCTATGGGTCATGGGAAAGGCGCTGTGCCCCGACCGCGCGCGGGCGAGCCTCGCGGTTGGGTCGGCTCTGATCGCGCTGACCCATCCCTCGGCTTACGGTCAGATTGTTGCCATTGCCACCGCCGGCCTGATCGGCTGGCGTCTGCTCCCCGGTGGCGCTGGCGGGACGCAATTCCCGGTTGCAGTCCCGGTTACGCGCGGCCAAGCTGCTGCGGCCGGAGGGCTGTTCTTCCTGCTGCTGGCGGGCCTGCCAATCCTGGCGCAAGCCAGTTCGAGCCATGGGCTCGCCTTGTTCAGCAGCTTCTACCGGTCGGGGGCGCTGGTGTTTGGCGGCGGTCATGTCGTGCTGCCGCTGCTGCGGGAAGCGGTGGTGCCGCAAGGATGGATTGGCGATAATGCGTTTATTGCCGGCTATGGGGCGGCGCAGGCCGTGCCAGGACCCCTGTTCAGTTTCGCCGCCTTTCTCGGCGCGGCCATGCGCGATGCACCTCATGGCTTGGTCGGCGCTGGCCTTTGTCTCGGTGCCATCTATCTGCCCTCGTTCCTGCTGGTGATTGCGGCGCTACCCTTCTGGCACGCGCTGCGCCACCGCGCGGGCATCCAGTCGGCGCTGAGGGGGGTCAACGCTGCTGTGGTCGGCCTGCTGCTGGCCGCGCTCTATACGCCGGTCTTTACCAGCGCGATTTTTTCCGGCTCAGATTTCGCGCTGGCGCTGGTGATGTTTTTGGCGCTGGTTTTTTGGAAAGCGCCACCATGGCTGATGGTCATTTCCGGCGCACTCGCGGCGTCCGCTCTGGCAAGATTGTAAGAGAGCGCGATCGCCACAGCCTCGGCCTTGCAACGGCGCCGATGCGCGCTTTCTGACCAAGGCAAGATTGACTGCGACGTGCTCCGCGACAGCGTCATTCGGCAGATGGTCACCTGAGCGAGGTGCCCACCCAAGCCCCTTGAGTTCTTCCGCGAACTATATTATTCGTATTTCGTCGATTTGCGAATTAAATGAGACAATGACGGCTGGCAAATCCGAAATGAGCTCGCTGGGTGAGGCTGCGGCACCCACCCGAGAACCTTCGCATGAACAGGTTGCGAAAATCGCCAGGGCGCTCGCGCATCCGGCGCGGGTCAGGATCATCGAAACCCTGCTGCGGCGCAGCACCTGCATGGCCTGTGATATCGTCGAGGAGATCGGGATCGCCGCGTCCACCACTTCCGAGCACCTGCGCATCCTCAAGGAGGCAGGGCTGATCATTGGCGAAATCGCCCGCCCGCGAATCTGCTATTCGCTCGATCCGCGGGCCGCAGCGCCGCTGACAAGCTTCCTGAACCGCGTTGAGACCGGGCACCCGCCGGCACTGCCGGAGTGATCAATTGTCGGTTTTCGAACGCTATTTGACCCTTTGGGTCACGCTTTGCATTGTCGTGGGGGTGGCGCTTGGCCATTTCTTTGCCGCGTTTTTCCATATGGTTGGCGCGGCCGAGCTTGCCAAGGTCAATTTGCCGGTTGCGGCGCTGATCTGGCTGATGATCATCCCGATGCTGATCCGGGATCTCGCTTACGTGAAATGGCGCGCCCGAAGAGATTCGAACTCCTGACCCTCAGATTCGTAGTCTGATGCTCTATCCAGCTGAGCTACGGGCGCACAGCGCGTTGGCCCGCTGGGGCGACGCGACTGACACCCGTTTAGTCAATTGCCTCAGGCTTGGCAAGGGCTTTGGGAGGGGGGCGAAGCGGTAACTGGCGGTTTACTGTGATTGCAACTGCAGGGTGAACGGTAACCTGCCGCAAGGGACGTTGCCCCAGAAGGGGCACCGACGCGGCACGGGAACCCACAAATGTCTCTTTACGCTCTGAATTTACTGAAAACACCGCGCTCACTGCGGCTGTTCGCGCCGGCCTCGCCCGAGCGTCCAGGCACGCTGGCGCAAGCGCCCGCTAGTCTGCTGCCGGGCCGCAAGGCCAATCTCGCCCTTGGCCTTGCCGCTGCCCTCGCGCTTTTGTCGATTCCGGTCGCCCCGCCAGGTATCATCGTTTCCAGGGCCAGCCCCCTGCCGCCGCGGCCGGACTGGCTGCAGATGATGCCGCTTTATGCAAGGTTTGATCTGCCATCGCCGGAATTTGGCGCTGCCAAGACCAGCTTTGTCGTGCTGCGCCAGCGGCTTGGGCATGGGCTGATCGAACGGCTGGCCTATCGTCGCCTTGTCAGGTCACACGGCGTGGCACAGGCGAATTGGCTGCGGCTGTCCGTCATTACCGGCGTTTCGGGCCGCCATGGCGTGGCGCTGGACCCGCAAGACCAAAATCCGCTGGCAGAGGTGGCGATGCAACGGTCGATTGCGACCGCCTTCGGGCCGATGGCCGTGGCAAAAATCTCGTCAGGCTGCTGGGCGTTTCATCTGCAGCATGACAAGCCTGCATTGCAGGTCAATGGCACCGCCTGCCCGGCCGTGGCAGCGCAGGGCTTTGACGCCGGAAGGCTGGCCTGCGTGATCGGTCGGCTGGATTATATCGGATCGAGCCACCACCTCGCCCTGACCCGTTATTTTGCCGATGCCGAGGTGCAACGCGACCAATTCTGCCACCATGGCCATTACCAGCCACAATTATCGGCAGCGGCAAAGCCCGGCCCGGCAGGCTGAGGCTGGCAGCAGGTTTGCAGCCGGGCGCGCCTGTGCTATCGCCACTGCGGCGCTAGCGCCTCCCCGTCCCTGCAGGAAAATTTATCCCATGGCTACTGATCTGGTCCGCATCCGCCGGGCGCTGCTGTCCGTGTCCGACAAAACCGGGCTCGTCGACTTTGCCCGGCAACTGGCAGCGCATGGCGTGACGCTGCTTTCGACCGGGGGCACCTACAAGGCGCTGCATGACGCCGGGCTCGATGTCACAGAAGTCAGCGACCACACCGGCTTTCCGGAAATGATGGATGGTCGCGTCAAGACGCTGCATCCGAAAATTCACGGCGGGTTGCTGGCCATTCGCGAGAACCCGGCCCATGAGGCGGCGATGCTGGCGCATGGCATTGCGCCGATCGATCTGCTGGTGGTCAATCTCTACCCCTTCGAGGCGACCGTCGCCAAGGGCGCGGATTTTGACGAATCCGTCGAGAATATCGATATTGGCGGCCCCGCCATGATCCGTGCCGCGGCCAAGAACCATGCCGATGTCGCCGTGGTGGTGGAAGCCGAGGATTATGCCCGCGTGCTCGCTGACATGGCATCGCAGGACGGCGCGCTCAGCCTCGCAACACGGCGGGCGCTGGCACAAAAGGCCTATGCGCGCACCGCCGCCTATGATGCGGCGATTTCGAACTGGTTTGCCGGGCAGAACGGCGAGAGCGAACCGGCGTTCCGCGCCTTTGGCGGCACGCTGGCGCAGGGCATGCGCTATGGCGAGAACCCGCACCAGAAGGCAGCGTTTTATCGCAGCCCGGAGGCGCGCCCCGGCGTGGCGCAGGCCCGTCAGCTTCAGGGCAAGCAGCTCTCCTACAACAATCTCAATGATACCGACGCCGCCTTTGAATGCGTCGCGGAATTTGATGCTGCCGCCAGTGCAGCCGTGGCCATCATCAAGCATGCCAACCCCTGCGGCGTTGCTCTCGGGGCGAGCCTCATCGATGCCTATCAACTGGCGCTGCGCTGTGATCCGGTGTCGGCCTTTGGCGGCATCGTCGCGCTCAATCGCCGCCTCGATGCCGCAGCAGCGGCGGAAATCGTCAAGATTTTCACCGAGGTGATCATCGCGCCGGAAGCTGACGATGAGGCGGTGGCGCTGATCGCGCAGAAGAAAAACCTGCGGCTGCTCGTCACCGGTGGCCTGCCCGATCCGCGCGCGCCGGGATTGATGTTCCGCACGCTGGCAGGCGGGTTTCTGGTGCAAAATCGCGATAATGCAGTAGTGGATGACATGCCGTTGCGGGTCGTCACGAAGCGCCATCCGGATGCGCGCGAGATGGCGGATCTGAAATTTGCCTTCCGCGTCGCCAAACATGTGAAATCCAATGCCATTGTCTACGCCAGGGACGGCGCCACTGTCGGCATTGGCGCCGGCCAGATGAGCCGTGTCGATTCCTCGCGCATCGCCGCCTGGAAGGCCGGGGAGGCTGCCAAGGCACTGGGGCTGGAGACCAGTCTGGCGGCGGGTTCAGTGGTGGCCTCGGATGCGTTCTTCCCCTTCGCCGATGGACTGATGGCCGCAGCTGCCGCCGGTGCGACGGCAGCGATCCAGCCCGGCGGCTCGATGCGCGATGAAGATGTCATCCGCGCCGCCGATGAGGCAGGCCTTGCCATGGTTTTCACAGGCCACCGCCACTTCCGGCACTAAGCTGGTGCGCGTGGCCTTGCATGGACTTTAGCTCGGCCACCGGGCTAAGGTGAGGAACGGCATCGGCGCGTTTGTGATGGTCTGACGCTGCGCCTTTGCCTTCAATGCGGATTCCATCCATGCAAGATACCCTTGGTGCGGCCTTCGTCGCCGGGCACAAGCAGCTGTTTGTGGCGCTGGCACTTTATCTCACCTCGGTCGGCACCCCCGGCCCGAGCATTCTGGCGATCATGCGCACCGCGATGCGCCATGGCCGCCGCGCCGGGTTTGCCTGGGCGGCGGGAACCTTTTCGGGCTCGATGGTCTGGGCGGTGACGGCGGGGCTCGGCATAACCGCCCTTATCGCCACCTGGGCCCATGCACTCCATGCTATCAAGGTCGTCGGCGGGCTGTATTTGTTGTTTCTGGCATGGAAATCCGGGCGCTCCGCCTTTGCGGCCAAGCTGGCAGAAGCCACGATCGCCGATGCCCCGGCCCCGGCTTTGCCGACCCTTTATGCGCGCGGTCTCGCCCTGCACCTCACCAACCCCAAGGCGATTCTGGTGTGGACGGCCATCATGTCGGTAAGCCTCTCGCCCCATGCCGGCATCGGCGATGTGGCGACAATCATCATCGGCTGCGGGTGTCTCGCCGCGTTCATCCTTTCGATTTATGTCATGATTTTTTCGACCAGCACCATGGTGGGCACCTATCAGCGGGCGCGGCGATGGATCGAGATGCTCATGGCCAGTATTTTTGCCCTGGCTGGGCTCAAATTGCTTTTGCTGCACTGAGGCCCTGGCCCGCGACCTCGACGGGCGCGCCGGCGCGTTTGAGCGCGCCATAGTAGGCCCAGATCAGCCGGGCTGCGGCGCCGCGCCAGGGCCGCCAGCGTACGGACAGTGCCTCAAGGGCCCTGGCATCGGGACGGGTCTCCAGCGACAGGGCGAGGCGCACACCTTCCTGCAGGGCGAGATCGCCTGCCGGCCAGGCATCGGGGTGGCCGGCACAGAACAGAAGGAAGATTTCCGCCGTCCACGGGCCGATGCCGTGAATGGCGGTTAGGGTGGCGCGCGCCGCTTCGGCGGGCTGGCGCGCCAGATCGGCAAAATCCAGCCCGAGATGCAATTCGGCAGCGGCGAGCGCCCGCAGGGTGCGAATTTTCGGCCCGGAAAGGCCGCAGGATTTCAATTCGGCATCACTGGCCTTGTGCAGGGCGGCAGCGGCAATGCCCTGATATTGCGTCTCGATGCGCCCAAAAATCGCCCGTGCGCTGGCAACCGACACCTGCTGGGAGACGACAATGCCAACGAGCCCGGCAAAGCCCGGTTCGCGGATGCGCAGCGGCACCGGGCCAGCAGCTGCCATCATCACATCGATGGTTGAGGGATCAAGCGTCCGCAAGGCCGCGAGAGCCTGCGCCAGCGCCGCCTCGGAAAGCAGCAAAGGCACATGCTTATGGCCGATGACAGCAGCCTCCGGCTTGCTATCGCCACAATCGACCGTCACTTTATCATCTCAGGGTTAGGCATAAAACTGTTATATGACAGACCATGACCGGATCAAAGCCGCTGATTTTTCGTTTTGCACCCTCGCCCAATGGCAGGCTGCACCTCGGCCATGCGCGCTCGGCACTGGTCAATGCCGCAAGAGCGCGTGCCAGCGGTGGCATCTTGCTGGTGCGGATGGAAGATATTGACCGCGACCGTTGCCGCAAAGACTATGAAACCGCGATTTTAGAAGATTTGAGCTGGCTCGGAATCAGCTGGGCGACGCCGGTGCTGCGCCAATCCGAGCATTTTGCCCGTTATCGCCTGATGCTGCAGGATCTGGCAGAACGCCGGCTGGTCTACCCTTGCTTTTGCTCGCGCCAGGATGTCACGAATGCGGTTGCCGGCCTGCGTGACTGGTCAACCGATCCTGATGGCGTGCGCCATTATCCCGGCACCTGCCGGGTGATGAATGCCCGCCAGCGTAGCGAGCGGCTGGCGCAGGGGCAGGCCTATTCGTGGCGGCTGGACAATGCCCGCGCCATAGCCGCTGTCGGCAAGGCACTGTCGTTCACGGAACTGGGGCCGCATGGTGCGGCACGCAGGGTGGAGGCGCAGCCGCAGCTCTGGGGCGACGTCATCCTCGGCCGCAAGGATGTGCCGGCGAGCTATCATCTCGCCGTGGTGGCCGATGACGCTTTCCAGGGTGTCACCGATGTGGTGCGCGGCGAGGATCTGAAGGCGGCGACGCATTTGCACCGGCTGCTGCAGGCCTTGTTTGATCTGCCGACGCCAAGCTATTTCCATCATCTCAATCTGGTGGATGCGCTCGGGCGCAAGCTTGCCAAGAGCCACGGTGCAAAATCCCTCAGCGACTGGCGCACCGACGGATTTGGCGCAGCCGATATTCGCGCTCTGGCGCTGGGCAGCGATCCAGACAGGATTACCGGCATTTTACCGCATAAAATGGCTTCCTTCCCCTGACATTCGCGGCTATGCCAAGGGCGGGGGCGCTGGCAATGCCGCGCATCTTTGCTGGAGTGCCGGGCTTTGCAATTTCAGTTTCCGATTCTTGTCTGCGATATTGGGGGCACCAATGTGCGGGTTGCGCGGCTGGATGCGCCAGAGGCGACGCTGTCGCCGCCGGTGTTTCTGCGCACCGACGGCTTTGCCGGGCTGGCCGAAGCGCTTGCCGGCGCTGGCGACATGGCCCGGGGTGCCGGGTCGGTGATAGCCTGCGGGGCCGGGCCGGTCGCGGCCCGCAGCCTGAAACTGACCAATGCCGGCTGGCATATCGACGGGCCAGCGGTGGCGCGCCAGGCAGGCCTGTCGCAAGGGCTGTTGCTCAATGATTTTGAGGCGCAGGCGCTGTCACTGCCGGTTTTGCGGCCGCAAGATTGTATCATCATCAAGCCCGGCGTGGCGACGGCGACCACACAACGCGGGCCGCAGGTGATACTGGGGCCGGGAACCGGGCTGGGTACGGCGGCGCTGATCGAGGTTGGTGGCTGTCATGCCGCGCTGGCGAGCGAAGCCTGCCACACCGGATTTGGCCCCGAAACCGATGAGGATTTCGCGCTCTGGCCGCTGCTGGAAAGGCTGCATGGACGCATCACCGTGGAAACCCTGATTTCGGGGGGTGGTCTGGAGCGCTTGCACCGCGGGCGGCTGCGGCTCTATGGGCTCGAAGATGATGGCGCTGCGAGCGCGGCGGATATTGCCCAGGCCGCCCTTGCCGATCCGCAGGGCGCCGAGGCCGACAGCGTGCGCAAATTCTGGCAATTGATCGGGCGGTTTGCCGGCGATATGGCGCTGATGTTCATGGCGACGGGCGGCGTGACGCTGGCAGGCGGCATTTTGCCAAGGCTGGAGCCCTTGTTGCAGCGTGAGGCTTTCGCCAGGGCCTTCGATGCCAAGGCGCCGATCGCCGATCAGGCGCGACCCATCGGCGTCAGGCTGATCACGGCGCCAGATACGGTATTGACCGGCATGGCCACCATTGCCTGCAACCCGGAGCGCTACGCGCTCGATTATGCCACGCGGGCCTGGACGTGAGGCATGATGTGATGGCGCCTTGCGGCCTGACCGTCACGTGGCGCGAGCTTCGTGCCTGTGCCATGTTGCGGTGCGGATTCGTTGCGGTTGTCGCCCCATGAAGCTCTATTCGACCAGCACCAACCCGGCTCCTGCGGGTGCCAACGTCATCGCCATCACCACGCGCGACAACGTCAACCTGCGTCTCGCAGCCTGGCGCAGCCCGGGACAGGTTCGCGGCACGTTGCTGCTTGCGCAAGGGCGTGGTGAATTCATTGAAAAATATAACGAAACCATTGGCGACATGCTGGCGCGCGGCCTCAACATCGTCACCTTCGACTGGCGAGGACAGGGACTCTCCGACCGGGCCTTGCGTGACCGGCGCAAGGGCCATGTCGAGGCCATGGAAGACTATATCGAGGATCTGGCGGCGGTTGAGGCCTGGATGATCGCCCAGAATTGCCCGCAACCGTGGTTTGCTCTCGGTCATTCCATGGGCGGGGCCTTGCTGGCGCTGCGGCTGCACACTGCCGCCTCCAATTACAGCCGCGTCGTACTGAGCGCGCCGATGATTGACCTTGCCGGTCTCAGCTGGCCGCGCGGTGCCAGATTTCTGGCGCGAGGGCTGGACTGGCTGGGACTGGGGCGCAATTATGTGCCCGGCGGGAATGGCTCGGCCTATTTCCTGCAGCCTTTCGCCGGCAATGGGCTCACCAGCGATCCGCAGCGTTATGCCAAATTCACCGACATGGCGCGCGAGTGCCCGGATGTATGGACCGGCTCTCCGACGGTGCACTGGCTCGACGAGGCCTTCGGGCTGATGGCAGCCTTCCGGGATATTGCGTTTCCCATGTCGATTTCCGTGCCATGCCTGATCATTGCCGCCGGGCATGACCGGGTGGTCGATACCGAAGCCGCGACCCGCTTCGTCAGCTTCATGAATGGCCGCAATCTGGTGGTCATCCCTGGTGCCGAGCACGAATTGCTGATCGAACGCGATGAATTGCGCGAGCAGTTCCTTGCCGCCTTCGACGCCTTTATCCCCGGCTCGGTCAGCGGTTGAGGCGTTTGAGCACCTGCTCGTGCAGGCTGGCATCACCGCTGGCGACAATATTGCCGCCGCTTGCTGCCGGGCCGCCCTGCCAGTTGGTGACCTTGCCGCCGGCGCCTTCAACAATCGGAATGAGCGCGACAATGTCATAGGGCTGCAGGCCGCTCTCGATCACCAGATCGACGTGGCCGGAAGCGAGCATGCAATAGGCATAGCAATCGCAACCATAGCGCACCAGCCGGGCTTCGGCTTCGACGCCTTTGTAGAGCGGGCGTTCCTCGTCGCCAAAGAGATAGGGAGAGGTGGTCATCAGGGTCGCCTCGGCGAGCGTGGCGCAGCGGCGGGAATGCAGCGGCCGCGGCGGGTTGTCGGCGTGGGTCAGCGACGCGCTGTGACCATCGCCGCGAAAGCGCTCGCTTGTATAGGGCTGGTTCATCACCCCATAGGCCGGGACGCCATGGTGCATGAGGCCGATCAGCGTGCCCCACATCGGCACGCCGCTGATGAAAGACCGCGTGCCGTCAATGGGATCGAGCACCCAGACATAATCAGCGCCGGGATTGATCGTGCCAAATTCCTCGCCGATGATGCCGTGATCGGGAAAGGTGGCGCCGATCAGCCGCCGCAGCACGGTTTCGGCGGCGCGGTCAGCTTCCGTCACCGGGTCAAAACCGCGCGGCGCGCCTGGGGCGGATTTGTCTTCAACGCCGAGGTGGCTGCGGAAAAACGGCAGGATGACCTCGCCGGAATCCCGGGCAAGCCGTTCAAAGAAACCGGTAAAATCAATCGCGGTCATCCCACACCCGAACCCTGCATTGCGTCTTCCCTGCTCGCCCGACGTCATGAAGCCGCGCCCGGTTTATGGCAAGTGATTTGTTCGCAACCGGACTGATGCCGCCATCGTGTCAAAGGCCGTCTGGCTGTGATAGGGTCTTGGCCCGTGGCGCGGCCACATTTTTCCACCTCGATAAAGATGAAACGACATGATCAGCGGCAAAACAACGCTCATTGCCCATCTGGGATGGCCCACCGAAACCTTCAAGGCGCCGATGATCTATAATCCGTGGTTCGATGAACGCGGAATCGATGCGGTGGTGGTGCCGATGGGCGTGAAGCCGGAGACCTTTGCAGCCTTCTTCAAGAGCCTGTTCACGCTCACCAATTTGCGCGGGGCGCTGATCACCATGCCGCACAAGGTGACAACGATGGGCTTGCTGGACGAGGCCAGCACCACGGCGAAAATTTCCGGGGCCTGCAATGCCGTGCTGCTGCGCGCCGATGGCAGCCTGCTTGGCGACATGTTCGATGGCGAGGGCTTTGTGCGCGGCGTGCTGCGCAAGGGTCAGGGGCTGGCCGGCAAGCGCGCCTTCGTGCTCGGCAGCGGCGGCGTCGGCTCGGCCATTGCCGCATCGCTGGCCAAAGCCGGTGTGGTAGCGCTGGCGCTGGCCGATGCGCATCCACCGAGCTCCGAGGCTCTGGCGGCGCGGCTGCAGGCGCATTATCCGCAGCTGGAGCTGGTGGTGGGCAGCCGCGATCCGGCCGGCTACGATATTGTCGTCAATGCCACGCCGATCGGCATGCGGGCGGATGATCCGCTGCCGATGGATGTGACAAGCATTTCACCCGACAGCTTCGTTGGCGAAGTGGTGATGAAGGCCGAACACACACCGTTTCTGGCGGCGGCGCTGGCACGCGGTTGCCGGGTGCAGGTCGGCACCGACATGCTGTTTGAGCAGATCCCAGCCTATCTCGAATTTTTCGGCTTTGGCTCGACTACGCCCGAAGAGCTGCGCCGGGTCGCCAAGCTCAATTATTGAGATGGACATAAAGCATCAGCGCCCCGGCCAGCGGTAACAGGCAGGCGGCGAGGATTTCCAGGCTGCGCAACAGGCGGGCAGCGGTGGAGCGCGGTCCGGTTGCGGCCATAGCGAGGCCGCCGCGCAGACTGACTACCAGCGCCGCGAGGATGGAGACCGAAAGCGCCGTGCCCATGCTCATGGCGATGGTGGCGGCAATGCCAGCATAAAGCACGTGCTGGGACAGGGCGAAGACCAGCACGATCAGCGCACCGGTGCACGGGCGTAGCGCCGTCGCCGCTACAACGCTCCAGGCGCGCCGAAGATCAAGCCGGCCCTGCGCCGCGGCAGCGCTGGGCATGTGCAAGCCGCCGCAATCGCAATCATCGTTCTCGTCACAAACCACATCGACGGCAGAAAACCTCGATGTCGTTGCACCCGCCACGGCCGGCGCGGCAAAGGCGAGATGGCCGAGGCCGCCGCTGGCATGCAGCGCCGCGCGGCGCACAAGCAGCGGCCGCAGCGCCCGGCGCCACACCAGCCACAGCCCAAGGGCGATAATCAAAAGATCCGAACCGACCTCGAAGCCCAGCGTCGCGCGGGTGATGGAAACGCTGGTGAGATGCAGCACCAGCGCCGCCAGCGCAATGAGGGTGATGGCGCTCGCCGCCTGGGCCATGGCGGCAAGCCCGGCGAGCATAATGCCATTGCGCAGGCCTTCGCGGTTGGCCATGATCCAGCCGGAAATCACCGCCTTGCCATGCCCGGGGCCCACGGCATGGATGATGCCATAGACGAAGGCAATGCCGATCAGCGCCCAGAAAGCCCCGCCATGGTGGTGGATGCTTTCAACCGCACTGGTGAGCTCGTTGTTGAAACGCATCTGGGTTTCAACCAGCCAGGCAAACAGGCCCGGAAACAGGCCGCCGGCAGAAATGCCCCCGGTATCCGGCAGGCCGGTGCCAAAGGGGCCAAGGGGCGCGGCTGCGAAGCTTATTTGCACGCCACCTCCGCAGAATTGATCAAAAGATTGGTGACAGCAAAAAGCGCGGCAGGCACATCGTGCTGGCTCGCAGGAATCGCCGCGAGTTTGGCGGCGACCGCCGGGGCGAGCTGACCGGGTCGATGCAAGGTCACATCACAATCGGGATGGCCCGCTGCCAGCGTCACCGGATCGCGCCGGGCAAAGCTCACGGCAGCGAAATATTCCGGATCATAGACCCGCAGGCTGAAGCTCTTGCCCTTGACGGCCAGAGGCTTGGCAAAATTCAGCGTGAAGTGAATTTCCAGCGTATCATCGCTGAAAGTATCATAAAAATCGGTCGGCTTGCCCGGATTATAGGTTTTACCGTCCAGCACCAGCGAGGTGAAATATTTGTAATAGCTCAGGGAATTCATGTTGATTTTGGCCAGCGGCTGCAAATCGGCGCGGCTTGGAAGGCCATCATGCCTAGAATCATAGCCCTGCACGGCAAAGGCAGAGAAAGCCTTGTCGAAATCCCAGATATGGGCGACACCGGTGACCTCGCCTTGCGCATTGAAAAGAATCGATGCCTTGGCCTTCACCAGAATATGCGGATGGGCGAGCGCCTCCCCCGAAACCAGCATGGCCGCTGCCATGACAAGATTGTGCAGCCGTTTCAGCCTCATGGCGCGGCCTCATTCAGGGCGCCATGCAGCGTCAGAAGCTCGCGCAAGATGAAGCGCTGGTAATTCAGCCCCGATGGCAGGTCACTCCAGATGCCGACGCTGGGCACACCCGCTTGATCGGCGGCCTTTTTGAGGAAATCAGTCGCAATATCATGTGCATCCAGCCGGTAAATCAGCACGCCGGCCGCGGCCTCGGTAATGCGCTGGCCGAGACTTTTGACGGCCTTCATGCGCGCCGGGCCCTTGTCATCGAGCGTTGCGAGGCTGGCGCGGTTGCGGATGCCAAAATGCAAATCATCGAGCATATTGGCAAAGGCCGGGTCGGTCACAAACACCGCGGAACCGCGATATTTTTCGCGCAGCAAGGCCATTTCTCTCGCGACCGGGGCCAGACGGTCTTCATAATCCTTCAGGTGCTCGTCGATATCGCGCTTGTGGCCGGGATCAAGGGCCGCGAGCGCCGCGGCGATGTTGCGGGCGAGCTTCGTCATCGCGTCAACATGCAGCCATGCGGGTGACGGATAGGCCCCCGCTCCGGGGCGCTCCGGCACGCCGGCCGCGAGGCGCTGCACGTGCCCCTGAAGGCGCATTTCCACGACGGTGCCCCGCGCCAGCGCGGGATCGACGGAAACCGTGGCCATGTTGCCGGCGATCTGCCTTGCGATATTGGCATAAACCGCGTCGGCCGCGCTTATGTGAAGCGTCGCCTTGCCGGTTTCCGCCCTTGCCGCCAGCGGCGACATCGCGAGACAGACCATGAGGGGCAGAAAATATCGCAGCACCAGTAAAACCCTCGCCCCATGTTCATTGCCGCGGCAAGCGGCATTTTTGTGGCGACCCTGCACGCAAGTCGCTCGCGCTGCTGCTAGCACAATTTCCAACGCGGCGCGCCTGCTTGATGGCACGCGCAGAATATTGCGTCATCCAGCCCGGCAAGTTTCAGACATTTTTCACCATTTTGGCGCTTTACTGCGCCTCTACGAGCCTTTTGTCAGGAGCCTGCCATGCTGTCCATCACCAACCGCAGCCGCGCGGTGCTTCTTGCTTTGGCGATTTTGCCAGCGGCATGGATCGCCACGGCCAGTGCGGACACGCTGCATCCGGTGGCTCGCGTGAAAATCGACCAGGCTACGCTCGTCAAGGTGCCGGACGGTGTCCATACCCTCGTGATCGGCAACCCGGCGATAGCCGATGTCACCTTGCTGAAACGGCTGAATACCCTTGTTGTCACCGGCAAAAGCTATGGCGAAACCAACGTCATCGCGCTCGACAGCAATGGCAACCAGGTGGCGACCACGGAAATTCAGGTCAGCGAGGCGCTGCACAACAAGCTGCTTTTGCAGAACGGCATGGATCGCATGACCTATTATTGCAATCCGCACTGCCAGCCGACGGTCACCATTGGCGACCAGCTGACCTACAACAGCAATCTTGATGCGCAGATCAATCAGCACAACAATGATTCGCTGCAGAACAGCTCGACCGGGGCCTCGGCCCAGCAAAGCGCGCATTGATTTTCCGGGAAACCATCATCGTTAAGTTTTGGTTACATCCACACGCCTGCTCACCCGCACCAGTGTAACCGGTCGTAAAACGTTAGGTGCTAGTGCTGTCGGCAGGTGCATCGGGTTCATATTGTTGCGTTGCGTGAGGGTATGAGATGTTTGGCAGATCTGCAGGAACGATGGGCCGGGCAGCAAAAGCGCTGCATCAGCGCTTCACCAGCGATCAGCGCGGCGTTTCAGCCATTGAATTTGGTATGCTGGCGGTGCCGTTTTTCGGCGTGCTGATGGGCATATTCATGAATTCATATGTCCTGTTCAGCCAGACCTCGCTCGATTACGCCGTCTATCACGCCGCCCGCCAGGTCATGACCGGGCAAATCCAGAACAACAGCACCATCGTTGATGCGAAAAGCTTCATCCAGCAGGTGATGTGCGGGCCTACCACCAATCTGCCGTCCTATATGAATTGCAACAACCTGCAAGTCGACATGCGGGTCTTGCCTAATTTCGCCTCATCCGATCCGGCGGCAATTTTCGCACCGGGCGGCACGCAGCAGTTCTGCCCCGGTTCCGGCTCCAGCTATGTCATGCTCAGCGTCAATTATCCGTTGCCGACGCTGTTCCCGCTGCTGACCGGCTGGGTGACCAATATCGGCATTTCCAATGCCGGTTCGACGCTCGACGCCAACGGCCATCCGGTTCGCATGCTGGAAAGCTCAATCGTGCTGCGCAACGAGCCGTTCACGTCAACAACAACCCTGCCGGGGTGCTGATCATGGGCGAAGGTTTCCATCAAATCCGCGACAGGGCCCTGGCTGTGCCGCTGCGGCTCTGGCGGCAGATGCCGCGGTTTCGCGCCGACAAAACGGCCATTGCCGCAGTGGAATTTGCTCTGATCTTCCCCTTCATGCTGCTGATGTATTTTGGCTCGGTGGAGATCGAGCTTGCCGTTTCCGCCGGCCACAAGCTGGAGGTTGTCGCCGACGAAATGGCGCTGCTGCTGGGCGCCGAAGTCAGCCAGAACCTGCAAGACAGCGACATGAAGGCGATTTTCGACGCCGCGACACCGATGATGTATCCCTATGACATCACCAATGGCAAACTGGCGATCACGCTGTCGAGTGTCACCTTCGAGCCGACCGCGCCCGGTGCCACCACTTACAATGCCATGATGGACTGGTCCGTGACCAACAGCGGTACGAATGCAAATTTGCGCCTTTGCTCCTTTAGTCCGCTCAGCCAGACCAGCGATGGCTCCAACCCGAGCCTGACGTCGATTCACACCGGCGTGGTGCAGGGTGGCTCGATCATGGTGGCCGATCTTGTCTACAGCTATCCCTCGCCCCTGAACATCCAGAACTTCTTTTATCACTCGCAGCCGACCATCACCATGCGCCGCACCGTGGTCGATGGCGTGCGTGATTTTGGTTATCTGAATTACAATCCGGGCGGCGCCTATTCCAACCAGGTTTGCACACCGGCAAACGCCCATTCCTGAGATATGAGGCAGCGCCTGCCTGATAAATCATCCGCAAGAATGACCGCGGCATAATAATTGTGCAATGCACAAAATATGAGCGGCGCACATGCAGACGCTGCACCCCACCGCTCGGCCCCGGCATGACGCGAGGGGCCCAAAGGCCCGTTAATTCAGCGTTTTTCATCAGTTGGCCTTGCTCTTGCTTCCTGCCCTGCGGGGCGTGAAGCGAGCTTTGGGTCGATTGTTGAGCACCAGATTTACACGCGAGACCTTGGTTATCGTCGGCAATGGCATGGCGGGCGCGCGACTTTGCGCCGAACTGGTGGCGCAAGCGCCGCAGCGCTATGACATTCTGGTTCTGGGCGCGGAACCGGAGCCTGCCTACAACAGGGTGCTGCTCTCGTCCGTGCTGGCCGGTGAAATAGATGAGGCCGCGCTCAGCCTGCACCCGCAGGAGTTTTATGCCAGCCACCACATCAAGATGGAAACGTCTGCCAAGGCCGTGGCGCTCGATGCCGCAGGGCATAGCATCACCCTCGCTGACGGCCGGACCATTGCCTTTGACAGGCTGGTGCTGGCAACCGGCTCGCAGCCGCTGATGCCGCCCTTGCCGGGCATGGGCCTGGAGGGCGTCATGGCCTTTCGTGACCTTGCCGACACCAGGCGCTTGCAGGCTTTGGCGGCGCGTGCGGCCGAGGTGGTGGTGATCGGCGGCGGCTTGCTGGGGCTTGAGGCGGCAGCCGGTCTGGTGCGGCGCGGCGCCAAAGTGCGGCTGCTGCATCTCATGGACCGGCTGATGGAGCGCCAGCTCGATCACGCCGGGGCCGCGCATTTGCGCCGGGCGATGGAGCGTCGGGGCATTGTCGTCGAGATTGGTGCCTCGACATCGGCGATTCGGGGTGAGCAACAGGTTGAGGGCGTCGCGCTCGCCGATGGTCGCAGCTTTGGAGCGCAAGCCGTGGTGTGGGCCATTGGCATCAAGCCGGAAATCACGTTGGCCCGCAGTGCTGGGCTGGAGACCGGGCGCGGCATCAAGGTTGATGACCGGATGCGCACATCGCATGCCGATATTTACGCGCTCGGGGAATGCGCCGAGCATCGCGCGCAGGTCTATGGGCTGGTGGAGCCGGCCTATGCGCAAGCTGCGGCGCTCGCCAGCCACCTTGGCGGCGGCGATGCCGCCTATGAAGGCTCGGTGCTGGCGACGCATCTCAAGATCGCCGGAGTTGGCATATTTTCCTGCGGCGATGTGCAGGGCGCGCAAGGCACCAGCAGCGCCGTTCTCGAAGACGCCGCCGGTGGCATCTATCGCAAAGTCGTGACGGAGGGCGACAGGCTAAAGGGGGCGGTGCTGGTGGGCGACACCGAGGATGCCGGATTTTACCGCGATCTCCTGGCGCAGGGCACGCCCATCGGCGGTTTTGGTGCCGATCTGGTGTTTGGCCCGCAGTTTTTCAGCACAGGCACGCAGGTGGCGGCATGAACGCCGAGGTGATGATGACCCAGGATCTGTCGTCTGAGCAGAAGCGCTATCTTGAAGGCTTTGCCTCCGGCATGGCGATTGCCCGCAACGCCGCCGCGCCGCCACCCGCCGCCTTGCCGCAAGGCCCCGATGCCGCAGCCTTGCGGGCCATGGATGAAACCGAGCGGGCCGGCAAAAAGCTGTCTGACCAGGAAAAATGGAAACGCAAGGCGCATCCCTTCGATGAATATCCGCGCCTGAAGGCCCAGGCCCTGGCCGGGACTTTCCCATCGCCGGAGGATAATTTCCGCTGGCGCTATTACGGGCTGTTTTATGTCGGCCCGGCGCAGGACAGCTATATGCTGCGGCTGCGCATCGCGAATGGCATTTTGCGTGCCGACCAAATGGCCGGGCTGGCGCGGCTGGCCGAGCGTTTCAGCAATGGCACGGCGCAGGTGACGACTCGGGCCAATCTGCAAATGCGCGAGATTGCCGCCAGCGACACCACGCTCGTGGTCGAGGCGGTGCAGGATCTGGGCCTGACGTCACGCGGATCGGGCGCTGACAATATACGCAATGTCACCGGTTCGCCGACCGCCGGCATTGACGCGCAGGAATTGCTGGACACCCGGCCCCTGGCCCGCGCCTGGCATTTTCATGTGCTGAATGATCGCTCGCTCGCCGGCCTGCCACGCAAATTCAATGTCGCCTTTGATGGCGGCGGCGCCCTGCCGGTGCTGGAGGAAACCAATGATATTGGTTTTCAGGCGGTGGAAGTGCCTGATGGCGTTGCCGGAATCGCGCCGGGTGTGTGGTGCCGCCTCGTGCTCGGCGGCATCAGCGGCCATGGCGATCTGGCGCGCGATACCGGGGTGATCTGCCGCCCTGAGCAATGTTCCGCCCTCGCCGACGCCATTTTGCGGGTGTTCATCGACAAGGGCGACCGCACCAACCGGGCCAGGGCACGGCTGAAATATGTGCTGGATGCCATGGGTTTTGCCGCCTTTCTTGACCTGGTCGAGGCCCTCTGCCCCTTCAAGCTGCAAAGGATCGACACGCAGGTGCTGAAGCCGCGCGGCCCGCTGCTGCGCAACGGCCATATCGGCGTGCACCGGCAAAGCCAGGCCGGGTTCAACTGGGTGGGCGTGGCCCTGCCGGTGGGGCGTTTGAACGCCGCGCAGATGCGTGGCCTTGCCGCGCTGGCGCAGACCTATGGCGACGGCGACCTTAGACTTACGGTCTGGCAAAATCTGCTGTTGTCGGGCGTCAGCGATGAAAATGTCGGCGCTGTCGAGGCGGGGATCACGGCGCTCGGCCTCGCCACGCAGGCCAGCGCCATTGCCGGCGGGCTGGTGGCCTGCACCGGCTCGACGGGTTGCAAATTTGCGGCGGCCGACACCAAGGCCGATGCCCTGGCCATTGCTGCGGCGGTGGAGGGCGAACTCGCCTTCGATACACCGCTCAATGTGCATGTCACCGGCTGCCACAATAGCTGCGCCCAGCATTATATCGGCGATATCGGCCTTATCGGCGCCAAGGTGCCGGTCAATGACGAGGGCGATACGGTGCCGGGTTACGATCTGGTGGTGGGTGGCGGCTATGGTGCCGCGGCTCGCATCGGCCGCCTGCTGCGCGCGAAAATCCGCGCAGAAGCGGCCCCGGCGCTGGTCATCCGGCTGCTGGCGGCGTGGCTGGCGCAACGCGACCATGCCGACGAGACCTTCGCCGCCTTTGCGCTGCGCCACGATGATGCAGCCCTGTTGCAAATGCTCCAGCCGACGGACGTCACGGAATGAACATGTCGCTGCGCCCCTGCGAGATTTCCCCCATGCCGCAAGTGCGCCTGCTGCCCGACACTGCACCGTTCAGCGCCGAACAGCGCGACTGGCTGAACGGGTTTTTTGCGGCCTTGCTCGCCGCGCCCGCGGCGGGTGCTCCCCTGCCCGCGCCGGAGCCAGAGCCGGACATCACCTGGCACGATCCGGCCCTGACGCTGGAGCAGCGCATGGCGCTCGCCAAGGATCAGCCGTTGGATTTGCAACTCTATGCCGCCATGGCCCAGCAGGATTGCGGCCAGTGCGGCTATGTCTGCGCCACCTATGCGGCAGCGCTGGCCGGCAAGGCTGAAGCGCGGCTGAACCTGTGCGCACCGGGCGGCAAGGACACATTCCGCATGGTCAAGGCGCTGTTGGGCGATGGCGCGGCCGGCGTGACGCCGCAGGTGGCGCCAATGGTGGCTGCGCCCGCAGGCATTGGTCGCGACAATCCGGTTCCGGTGCGGTTTGTGGGCCGCCAGCGGCTTAATCTGCCCAGCAGCCAGAAGGAAACCTGGCATATTGAAATCGATCTGGCCGGCAGCGGCCTCTGCTATCAGCCCGGCGACAGTTTTGGCGTGTTTCCGCGCAATGACCTGCGGCTGGTCGATGCCATTATCGCCCTGATCGGCGCACGGCCAGAGGCCGTGATCACGCTCGATGGCCGCGAGATGCGGCTGCGCGATGCGCTGACCGAAGTCACCTCGCTCGGTGCCGCGCCCGACACCCTGTTCCAGTTGATGTCCTACGTCACCGGCGGCGATACCCGCCTCAAGGCCAAAAGGCTGGCCGAGGGGGAAGACCCCGATGGTGATCTCGACCGGCTCGATGTGCTCGGCGCCCTGCACAAGTTTGCCGGCGTCAAACTGAGCCCGGAGGCCTTTGTCGAGGCGCTCGAACGCCAGCAGCCGAGGCTTTACTCGATTTCGTCATCGCCGCTGACGGCGCAAGACCGGCTGACCCTCACGGTTGACAAGCTGCACTACCGGCTCGGGCGGCGCGAGCGTTTTGGCGTCGCCTCGACCTTCCTCGATGAATTGGTGACGCCTGGCCAGACGATGATGGCCTATGTGCAGAAGGCCCACTCTTTTGCCTTGCCGAAAGATGCCGGCCTGCCGGTGATCATGATCGGCCCCGGCACAGGCGTTGCGCCGTTCCGTGCCTTTGTGCAGCATCGTGCTGCTGTGGCGGCGCCCGGCAAGAACTGGCTGTTTTATGGCCACCAGCGCCGCGACAGCGACTTTTTCTATGAGGCGGAATGGGCGGCGCTGCAAAAGGCCGGCGTGCTCAACCGGCTGACGCTGGCATGGTCGCGCGATGGCGACGAGAAAATCTACGTGCAGGATCGCATGCGCCAGGTGGGCCATGATTTATGGTCGTGGCTCGAACAGGGCGCGCATGTCTATGTGTGCGGTGACGCCAAGCGCATGGCCCGCGATGTCGAGCGGGCGCTGGTCGATGTGGTGGCGGCGCATGGGGGGCGTTCGAGCGAGGCGGCGATCAGCTATGTCGCGGGGCTGAAGAAGTCCGGGCGCTATCAGGCGGACGTCTATTGAGTGTGGTTGGCCCGGCGCCCGGCATACGCACCACCTGCGCCTATTGCGGGGTGGGATGCGGCGTCATCGCCCGGCCTGACGGGCGCGGCGGTGCGACGATCAGCGGCGATAGCGAGCATCCCGCCAATTTCGGGCGTCTATGCGTCAAGGGCGCGGCGCTGGGCGAGACGGTCGGCGCCGGCGAAAGGGTGCTGCATCCGCTGATCAATGGCACGCGCACGACTTGGTCGCGGGCGCTGGATGCCGTGGCGCGCGGCTTTGGCGAGACCCTGCAGGCGCATGGGCCGGACAGCGTCGCCTTCTATCTTTCCGGTCAATTGCTGACCGAGGATTATTATGTCGCGAACAAGCTGATCAAGGGCTTTATCGGCAGCGCGCATTGCGACACAAATTCGCGGCTGTGCATGGCCTCGACGGTGGCGGGACAAAGGCGCGCCTTCGGGGCCGATGTCGTGCCGGCCTGCTATGAGGATATCGAAGAGGCGGATCTGATCATTCTGGTCGGCTCCAATGCCGCCTGGTGCCATCCGGTGCTGCATCAGCGGATGCTGGCGGCGCAGGCCGGCCGGGGCGTCAGACTCATCAACATTGATGTGCGCCGCACCGCCACCAGCGTCGATGCCGACCTGAACCTGACGCTGGCACCGGGCACCGACGCCGTGCTGTTTTCGTGGCTGCTGGTGCAAATCTGTGAAGGCGGCGGGCTCGATCGGGAATATGTCGCGCGCCATACCACGGGCCTTGGCGAGGCTTTGGCGCAGGCGAAGGTCATTGCGCCTGATCTTGCAGAGGTGGCGCGCGCTACCGGGCTTGACGCTGCCGATATCAGCACTTTCGTCGCCTGGTTCATGGCTCATCCGCGCACGCTCACCTGTTTCTCGCAGGGCGTGAACCAGTCGGCGCAGGGCACTGACAAGGTGAATGCCATTCTCAATTGCCATCTTGCCAGCGGTCGTATCGGCAAGCCCGGGTCCGGGCCGTTGTCGCTGACCGGCCAGCCCAATGCCATGGGCGGGCGCGAGGTTGGCGGGCTCTCGAACCAGCTCGCCGCGCATATGGGCTTTGCACCCGATGACATTGCCCGGGTCGAGCGTTTCTGGGGCAGCGCGCATATGGCCCGGCGCGAGGGCCGCAAGGCGGTTGACCTGTTCGATGCGGTGGCGCGCGGCGAGATCAAGGCCTTGTGGATTTTGCACACCAACCCGGCGGTGAGCATGCCGCGGGCGGATTTCGTGCGCGGCTCGCTGGGACGGCTCGATCATTTGGTGGTGTCGGAGGCCTTTGCCGGGGTCGATGGCCTGCTGGAACGGGCGCATGTGGTGCTGCCGGCCTCGCCCTGGGGCGAAAAGGATGGCACGGTCACCAATTCCGAGCGCCGCATTTCGCGCCAGCGCCGCTTTGTCGAGCCGCAGGGCGAAGCCAAGCCTGATTGGTGGGCGCTGAGTGAAGTTGCGCGGCGCATGGGCTTTGCCAAGGCCTTTCCCTATCAATCCGCTCATGAGATTTTCTGCGAGCACGCGGCGCTGTCGGCCTTCGAGAATGATGGCAGCAGGGCTTTCAATATTGGCGGGCTGGCGGGCCTGAGCCGCGCCGCCTACGATGGGCTGGCGCCGGTGCAATGGCCGCTGCCGGCCGGAAAGAGCCCGTCAGGGCGGATGTTCGCCGGCGGCGGGTTTTTCACGTCCGACAGCAGGGCGCGCCTCGTTGCGGTGGCCAGCCCGGCGCTGCGCGAGCCGACGACAGCACGCTTCCCGCTGATCCTGAATACAGGCCGGGTGCGCGACCATTGGCACACCATGACGCGCACCGGCCTCAGCGCGCGCCTTTCGACCCATATCCGCGAGCCGTTTGTGGCGGTCGCGCCGGAAGATGCAGCGGCGCTGGGTCTCGATTCTCGCGCCTATGCGCGGCTGCGCACCGCGCATGCCAGCGCAGTGCTGCGGGTCGAGATTACGCCGCAGCAGCCGCAGGGCCAGGTGTTCGCGCCGATTCACTGGAATGATGCCACCTCCGGGCAGGGCCGGGTCAGTGCGCTGATGGGTGCGCATGTCGATCCGCTGTCGGGTCAGCCTGAAAGCAAGGCGGCGCCGGCGCGGCTGGAAAAGATCGACATGCGCTCTTTCGGATTTCTGGCGACACGGCGACACCTGTCGCTGCCGCGCTGGCTGGTGCATGCGCGTTTTGCAATTGCCGGTGGCGAAGGCGTGGTGTTTGCCTGCGAATGCCCGCCCGCTGACCTTTATGCATTGATCGCCAATTACCTGCCGGATTCAGGCCAGCGCGCCACCCTGCGTGATGAGGGGGCCGGACGGTATCGCACGCTGGTAACCAGCCGCGCCGCCATCGAGACATTGCTGCATATCGGGCCGCTGCGTGATGATGCGGCGCTCGATATGGCGATCCGGCATTTTGCCGCCCCTGAACATGATTCGCGGCTGCGCCGGGCCTTGCTGGCAGGACATGCGGCGGAGGCGGTTGATCAGCACGGGCCGGTTATATGCGTGTGCAACAATGTTCATGCCGGCAGCATCCGCGCGCATAGGGCAGCGGGGGCGCGTGATCTGGCGTCGATAGGCGCTGCATGCAAGGCCGGCACTACCTGTGGATCGTGCCGGCCGGAGATTTCCGTAATTCTGGCGGAGCCGGTGGCCGCCACAATACCAATCCGGCAGCCCGAGGTCAGCCTTGAAAGTTCATGACAATCACGCCTGATCTGACTAAGGTCAGGGGCATGTGCGTGGATTCGCTGAACTTTGGAGATATGCTGGCGCGCAGCGCCACGAGGGCATCGATGCCCACAATTTCCGGGCCCTCATCATCGACCTGCAGGCCTCGCCCTGAGCCTGCCTAACCCAGAGGACAAAATGACCAGCAAGCTGGAACAGTTGCGCGCGATGAGCGTTGTCGTCGCCGACACCGGTGACATGGCATCGATCGCGAAATTCAAGCCGGTGGATGCCACCACCAACCCCTCGCTGATTCTCAAGGCGGCGCAATTGCCGGCCTATGCGCCGCTGGTTGAAGAGGCCATTGCCTGGGGCAAACGCAGCGGCGCCTCGGCGCACCTCGTCACGGATCGTCTGGCGGTGAATTTTGGTGTCGAGCTGAGCAAAATCGTGCCGGGCCGGGTTTCGACGGAAGTCGATGCGGATCTGTCATTTGATGCAGCCGCGACAGTGGCCAAGGCCAGGGCGATCATTGCCGATTATGCAGCGCGTGGCATTGGCCGCGAGCGTATCCTGATCAAGATCGCCGCGACCTGGGAGGGGGCGCAGGCCGCTGCCGAACTGGAAAAGCAGGGGATCAACTGCAATCTGACTTTGGTGTTTTCGCTGGCGCAGGCGCTGGCCTGTGCCGAGGCGGGTGCCTTCCTGATCTCGCCTTTTATCGGGCGCATTCTGGATTGGCACATGAAAAGCGGTGGCGGGCCTTACACGACCGAAACCGACCCCGGCGTGCTCTCGGTGCGCACGATCTATGCCTATTATAAGGCCTATGGCATCAAGACCGTGGTGATGGGTGCGTCGTTTCGCAATACCGGCGAGATTGAGGGCCTGAGCGGTTGCGATCGCCTGACGATTTCGCCGCAATTGTTGCAGGAACTCGACAATGACTCCGGCAAGCTGGAGCGTGTGCTTGATCCCGCGCATCCCGGCCCGGCGCCGGAGCGCATCACCATGGATGAAAAGACCTTCCGCTGGATGCTCAATGGCGATGCCATGGCCACCGAGAAACTCAGTGAGGGCATTCGCGTCTTTGCCAAGGATTTGGGCGCGCTGCGCTCTCTGGTGGCGCGCGGCTAGCCCCGGGGGATTCAGGCCGGCACGCGCTGAAAGGTGGAAAACTGGAATTTCTGCGTGCCGCCACCCGGCGTCAGATGGTTGTGGCGCGTGGTGCTGACGAGGCGGAAATCCTTGCCCAGCAACAAGGCGAGACTCTCGGCATCATGGCGCTGCACCGGCAGACCGCTGCATTTTTCCGGCCCGTCCGGCGCGAAAGTGCCGATGATGGCAATGCCGCTGCGCCGCAGGCCATGGCCAAGCGCCGCGACATAGGCCTGCTGATCCTCGCGCGCGGTGAGAAAATGCAAGGCGGCACGGTCATGCCAGAGATCAAAGGGCGTTGAGGCAGCAAAGTGCCTGACATCGGCCTCGATCCATGTGACGCCCGACGCCCTGGCTCCGAGCCGGGTGCGGGCGAGGCCGAGCGCCGCGCCGGAAAGATCGAGCACGCTGACGCCAAATCCGCGCGCTACCAGGTGATCGACCAGACGCGAGGCACCGCCGCCAATATCTATGATGCGGGCCGGCGGCGCGATTGCGGTGGCCTCGATCAGCGATAGCGATAGCAGCGGCGTCGCCTCATACCAGCTGACGCTGGTATCGGCCTTCTGCTCATAGACGCCCTGCCAGTGATCGCGGGTGGAACCTGTCATGGTTTGGCTTTTGATCCGGGCTTGCGGGGCGCGCCGCTTTGGTGTTTGTCCTGACATGACGATGCAACAAAAAGGCCACCCGCGATGACCGATAATATCACGCCGCTTGAGCAGCGCCACCGCGACAAAATGGTCAAGCGCAAGGCCGTTCAGGATGCCGAGGTGGCGAGCAAGAGCGTGCATGAGAAGGGTCTGCTGATCGTCCATACCGGGGCGGGCAAGGGCAAATCCACGGCGGCCTTCGGCTTGATCCTGCGGGCGCTCGGCCATGACTGGAAGGTCGGTGTGGTGCAATTCATAAAGGGTGCCTGGGACACGGGCGAGAAGCGGGCGCTGGCGCGCTTTGGCGACGCCATTGCCTGGCATACCATGGGCGAGGGTTTCACCTGGGAGACGCAGGACCGCGCCCGCGATGTCGCCGCTGCCACGCGCGCCTGGAACCAGGCCAAGGCGCTGATGGCCGATACGACGATCAGGCTGATCGTGCTCGATGAACTCAATATCACCCTGCGTTATGATTATCTTGATCTCGACGAGGTTCTGGCGGCGCTGGCGGCGCGGCGGGCCGACCTTCACATCGTCGTCACCGGGCGCAATGCCAAGCCGGCGCTGATCGAACTGGCGGATCTGGTGAGCGAAATGACGGCGGTCAAACATCATTTCGCCGCAGGTGTGCGGGCGCAGCAAGGCATAGAATTTTGACCGCCAGGACCCTGATGTTGCAGGGCACGGGGTCGGATGTCGGCAAATCGCTGATCATTGCCGGCCTGTGCCGGGCTTTCACGCAGCGCGGGATGCGGGTGCTGCCGTTCAAGCCGCAGAATATGTCGAATAATGCTGCAGTGACCGCTGATGGCGGCGAGATCGGCCGCGCCCAGGCTCTGCAGGCGCGGGCCTGCAGCATCGCCCCGCACACCGACATGAACCCGGTGCTGCTCAAGCCGCAGAGCGAGACCGGGGCGCAGATCATCGTGCAGGGCCGGATTTTCGGCACGGCACGGGCGCGCGATTACCAGCGCCTGAAGCCGCGTCTTATGGAACCTGTGCTGGAAAGCTTCGAGAGCCTGAAAGCGCGCTGCGATCTGGTGCTGGTCGAGGGCGCGGGCAGCGCCGCAGAGGTCAATCTGCGCGCCCATGATATTGCCAATATGGGCTTTGCCAGCGCCGCCGATGTGCCGGTGGTGCTGATGGGCGACATCGACCGGGGCGGCGTCATTGCGCAGATCGTCGGCACCAGGGTGGTGATGGCGCCCGATGATGCTGCGCGCATCAAGGGCTTTCTGGTCAACCGGTTTCGCGGTGACCCGACGCTGTTTGCCGATGGCATGCGCCTGATTGCCGAGAGAACCGGCTGGCAGGCACTGGGGCTGATTCCGCATTTCAGCGCGGCGGGCCGCCTGCCTGCCGAGGATGCGGCGGGTCTGGAGCGGGGTGGCGGGCACGAACGGGCCGGCCGCGACAAGGCTGTGACCATCGCCATACCGCGCCTGTCGCGCCTCGCCAATTTCGATGATTTCGACCCGCTGGCGCAAGAGCCGGGGGTTGATCTCGTGTTTGTGGCACCCGGCCGGCCCCTGCCGGTGTGCGATCTGGTGATTCTGCCTGGCTCCAAGGCGACCATCGCCGATTTGCGGTTTTTGCGGGCGCAGGGCTGGGACATCGATCTTGCGGCGCATGTGCGGCGCGGCGGCAAGGTGGCCGGCATATGTGCCGGGATGCAGATGCTGGGGCGCGCCGTCAGCGATCCCAACGGCATGGAAGGCGTGGCTGAAACCGTGCCGGGTCTCGGCCTGCTCGATCTCGCGACGGAACTGACCGGCAGCAAGCGGCTTGAGGCCGTGGAGGGGGTCAGCCTCGCCGATGGTGCGGCCTTCCGTGGCTATGAAATGCATATCGGCATCAGTACCGGGCCGGCCATGGCGCAGCCGTGGTTGCAGATGAATGATGGCCGCCTCGATGGCGCGCGTTCAGCCGATGACCTGATTCGCGGTTGCTATGTCCATGGGCTGTTCAATGATGATGCCCAGCGCACGGCCTTGCTGGGCTGGATCGGCGTGTCCTCCAGCCTCGCCTATGAAGCCAATGTCGAGGCAACGCTCGATGCCCTGGCGCAGCATCTGGAAGCCTGCATCGATCTCGATGGATTGCTGGCGCTGGCGCGATGAGAGCTGCCGGCGTCTGGTATCTCACATCGGCCGCACGGCCATGACTTCGATGCTGGCCTGCGGAATCTGCAGATGCGGGTGGCCTTCAAAAGCTCTGGCGGCAGCTTCAAGGCTCTCCGCCTCAACCATCGAATAGAGGATAATGTCGTTTTTCGCGTCGCTGGCGCCCGCGGCGGTGACGCGCCTCGTCTTGCCTGCGGCCTCGGTGGTCATGATCATGGCCTTGTGTTCGGCCATCCACGCCTGCCATTCAGCCATGAGCCTGGCTTCCGAGGCCTCGCGCGTGGCGGCATCAATCTTGGCCCAATCGGCCATGACTGCGCCAGGAATAAGAAAAAGCACCATGAATTTCAGTTTTTCGCCACTCATGGCACACGCCTTTGCCGGTTTTGCAGGGTGACGAGGACCATACAGGCGGGCGTGGCACTGTCAAAGCAAAAATCGTCATCCCGCCATGCGCGCTTTGCGTAAAGGCAGGCGATATCATTGATTGCACCGGGCCCGCCTTCGCGCTAAGAGCCGTGGTGCATGACGCTGGGGGTCGGCCCGGCGACCTTTCAGGCGCGGCGCAGAATTTTAACAGGTTGTTTCATGGCGAAAATCAACATTGACGGCAAAGAGCTCGAAGTGCCGCCGGAATATACGTTGCTTCAGGCTTGCGAAGTCGCGGGCAGCGAGGTTCCGCGCTTTTGTTTTCATGAGCGCCTGTCGATAGCCGGCAATTGCCGCATGTGCCTTGTCGAGGTGAAGGGTGGCCCGCCCAAGCCGACGGCCTCCTGTGCCATGGCGGTGCGCGACCTGCGCCCCGGGCCGAATGGTGAGGCGCCTGTGGTGCTGACCAATTCACCGATGGTGAAGAAGGCGCGCGAAGGCGTCATGGAGTTCCTGCTCATCAATCATCCGCTCGATTGCCCGATTTGCGACCAGGGCGGCGAATGTGACCTGCAGGATCAGGCCATGGCCTTTGGCGTCGATTCGTCACGCTTCCACGAAAACAAGCGGGCAGTCGAGGACAAATACATCGGGCCCTTGGTGAAAACCTCGATGAACCGATGCATTCAATGCACCCGCTGCGTGCGCTTTACAGCCGAAGTGGCGGGCACCGGCGATATGGGTGCGATCGGGCGCGGCGAGGATATGGAAATCACCACCTATCTCGAAGCGGCGATGGCATCGGAACTTTCCGCCAATGTCGCGGATCTGTGCCCGGTGGGGGCCTTGCTGCAAAAGCCGCAGAGTTTTCAGGCGCGTGCCTGGGAATATGTGAAAACGCCGTCGGTGGATGTGATGGACGCGCTCGGCTCGTCGATTCGCATCGACACCCGTGGCCGCGAGGTCATGCGTATCCTGCCGCTCGTCAATGATGCGATCAACGAGGAATGGATCTCCGACAAGACCCGGCACGTGGTCGACGGCCTGAAAAAGCAGCGGCTCGACCGGCCCTATATTCGCGAGAATGGCCGGCTGCGCCCGGCAAGCTGGCAGGAGGCCTTCGGCCAGATTGCCGACAGGGTGAAGGCCAGCAAGCCGGAACGGATCGGTGCGCTCGCCGGGGATCTGGCGACGGTCGAGGAGATGTTTGCCTTGCAGGCGCTGATGGGCAAGCTCGGCTCGCCGCATCTAGATTGCCGGCAGGACGGCTCGAAGCTGCATCCCAAATTTGGCCGGGCATCATATTTGTTCAATTCCACGCTGGCCGGCGTCGATCAGGCCGGGGCGATCATGCTGGTCGGCTGCAACCCGCGGCGTGAGGCGGCAGTGCTCAATGCCCGGTTCCGCCGCGCCTGGGCCAAGGCCGGCACCAAATTCCACGTCATCGGCGAAAGGGCCGACCTGACCTACCACTATAATTATCTCGGAGCCGGGCCTGCGGCCTTGCAGGGTCTTGAAGGCCATGCGCCGGCGGCTGAGGCGCATCCGATGTTCGTGATCGGCTCAGGAGCTTTCAACCGCCCCGATGGCGAGGCGGTGCTGGCTTCGGCCCTCAAGAGCGCGCGCGCCATGGGTGTCATCGCCGAGGGCTGGAACGGCTTCAACGTGCTGCATCATGCCGCCAGCCGCGTCGGCGGGCTTGATATCGGCTTCGTGCCGGGCGCGGGCGGGCTCGATGCTGCCGCCATGGCCAAGGCGGGCGGGCTCGATGTGATCTTCCTGCTGGGCGCCGATGAAATCGACATCGCGCCGGGAGCCTTCGTGGTTTACATCGGCACGCATGGTGACCGGGGCGCACACCGCGCCGACGTGATCCTGCCGGGAGCGGCCTATACCGAGAAATCCGGAACCTACGTCAATACCGAGGGCCGGGTGCAGATGGCTGACCGGGCTTCCTTCCCGCCGGGCGATGCGCGCGAGGACTGGGCGGTGCTGCGCGCTCTGTCGGAAGTGCTCGGCCAGCGCCTGCCCTTCGATACGCTGGCGGCCTTGCGCGCGGCGCTTTATGCGGCGCATCCGCATATGGCGGCCGTCGATACCATCGTTACCGCAGACTTTGGCGAAGCGCCGCAGGCCGGGGCTTGCGACCAGGCCGATTTTGCCAGCGCGGTGCTGGATTTTTATCTCACCAACCCGATTGCGCGGGCTTCCGGCGTTATGGCGGAATGTTCCGCCCTGGCGCAGGCGCGGGCCGGCCAAATGCACCTGAAAGCGGCGGAGTAACGGCATGGCATCTGCATTTCCCTGGGGTGTCGTGCTGTTTGCGCTGCTCAAGAGCGTCATCGTGCTGGTGTGCCTGTTGCTGGCGACCGCAGTGCTGATTTATGGCGAACGCAAGATCTGGGCGGCGGCGCAATTGCGGCGCGGGCCCAATGTCGTCGGGCCATGGGGGACGATGCAACCCTTCGCCGACTTCCTGAAATTCATCCTGAAAGAGCCGGTGATTCCCGCCGGTGCCAACAAGGGCCTGTTTTTGCTGGCGCCGCTGCTCGGCGTGGTGCTGGCGATTGCCGCCTGGGCGGTGATACCGGTGAATTTCGGCTGGGCGGTCTCCAACATCAATGTTGGTATCCTCTACCTGTTTGCGGTGTCGTCACTGGGTGTTTATGGCGTCATCATGGGCGGCTGGGCGTCCAATTCCAAATACCCATTCCTGAGCGCGCTGCGCTCGACGGCGCAGATGGTCTCCTATGAAGTGTCGATCGGCTTCGTGCTGATCACGGTGCTGCTCTGCGCCGGTTCGCTGAACCTCACCGACATCGTCAATGCGCAAAATGGCCGGTTCGGCTTGCTGAACTGGTATTTTATCCCGCTGTTTCCGATGTTTGTGATCTTCTTCATTTCGTCGCTGGCCGAGACCAACCGCCCGCCTTTCGATCTGCCGGAAGCGGAATCGGAGCTGGTGGCGGGCTATATGGTGGAATATTCGTCGTCGCCGTTCCTGCTGTACTTCCTGACGGAACTGGTGGCGATATACACCATGTGTGCCATGGCGACGATCCTGTTTCTGGGTGGCTGGTTGCCGCCGCTGCCTTTCGCGCCCTTCACTTGGGTGCCGGGCGTGATCTGGTTTGTCATCAAGGTTTTCATGATGGTGTTCATGTTCTCGATGACAAAGGTGATCGTGCCGCGTTACCGCTATGACCAATTGATGCGCCTTGGCTGGAAGGTATTCCTGCCGATTTCGCTGGTGGGCGTGGTTGTGGTGGCCGGGGTGCTGGAAATGACCGGTTGGGGCAGCGTGGGACATTGAGGACGCAAGCATGAAACTCGACCAAGCCGCAAAATCCCTGTTGCTGAGCGAATTCGCGGGCGCGCTGGCGCTGAGCGTGCGCTACATGTTCAAGCCCAAGGCGACGCTGAACTATCCGCACGAGAAAAACCCGCTGTCGCCGCGCTTTCGTGGCGAGCATGCACTGCGCCGCTACCCGAATGGCGAAGAGCGCTGCATTGCCTGCAAATTGTGCGAGGCTATCTGCCCGGCGCAGGCGATCACCATCGAAGCTGGGCCGCGGCAAAATGACGGCACCCGCCGCACCACGCGCTATGACATCGATATGGTAAAATGCATCTATTGCGGGCTGTGCCAGGAGGCCTGCCCGGTCGATGCCATTGTCGAAGGCCCGAATGCGGAATTTTCGGTCGAAACTCGCGAGGAGCTTTATTACGACAAGGCGCGCCTGCTCGCCAATGGCGACCGCTGGGAGCGCGAGATTGCCCGCAATATAGCTGCCGATTCGCCCTATCGCTGAGGGCTATGGCGGCACGTCAAACGTGCCAGCCTGTGTCACGTCCAGCAAAGCCTGGCCTGTGATTGCGCAGCGTCACTGCACAATTTCGCCGCGCCAAGGGCCGCTCTCCCTGACGCTTGTCAGTTGGTCAGCAATGTCCTGGCGAGAGCATTTTCAAATATGTTCTTGAGCGCCGTGCCGATATCAGTGTTGGGGCCAGTCTCGGCAAACAGCGAGGGATCGGAGGCGCAGCTCTTCATGACATTGGTGACCTGCGGCAGCGAGGCTGAGGCTGGCACCGGCTGAACATTGATCGGCGCCACATAGCTATTATACCAGCTGTTGTTGGTGATCGGCAGGTAGGGCGTGTAAACCACAGCCACCTGGTCACCGGCCGCTTTCAGGGCATTGCAGGTGCTCAAGGAAATCGGCTCATAAGCACGGCAGCCGCCGCTGGTGGTGCCGGTGGTGTTGCAGTCGACCTTGTCCTGGACGCCGTCGCTGACCAGCACCACGAAATTCACCGGCGGACGCGGCGTGGTGTAAGCTGTTGCCACTTGCGCCCCGGCAAATTTCATGGCCGCGTCGATGTCGGTTT
>JAGXAM010000017.1 GCA_019075905.1 Hyphomicrobiales bacterium | reverse complement strand
CCGCGACCATCTCCGTGCGCTCGCCCAGCGCGTCGAAGTCGCAGATGGCGAGGTCCGCATCATGGGATCGAAGTCTCGGCTGCTTCAGGCGCTTACGGCGAACGGTAGCGTAAACTCAGTGCCCACTCAGGGACTGATGTGGCGGAGGGGGTGAGATTCGAACTCACGGTGGGCTTGCACCCACGGCGGTTTTCAAGACCGCTGCCTTAAACCACTCGACCACCCCTCCGTGCCGCGCTTTTGCCAGATGCCCGCCGCAATTGCAACGCCTTGCCGGGCGGGGCGCGCCAGCGTCACCTTAAAGAAATATTAAACAGTTTACCTTCCATTCGAGCCATCCGGCACGGCTGCCGGGCAGGGCGCACGAGCCATGCGACCAAAGGATGCGGGACAAAATGGTTGTTTTGCGTTAACCTTGGGACGAAATTGTGCGCAGGAGATTTTTGGTTTAACGGGTTTGATACCGCAATTTGCCATCAAGCGGATATCGAACGGACGTGGGGTTGACGTGTTTCGAGACGGGCCGGGCCGGTCAAAAGCTTGGCTTGTAACGCGTTTTGAGTGAAATAGAGGGATGATTGAATGCCTTGCCTGAATAAGAGCCACCAGTCACAAGCTGGTGCCAGTGCGTTTTGTGCGCGCAAGGATCGCCGCCTCTGGATTTCCTCCCCGCTCATGCGGACCTCTGCCACATGTGCCCTGCTCAGCGGCGTCGCCGTGCTGATGGCCGGTTGCGCCCAGGCCCCGCATCAAAATATCGCATTGTCATCCGGGCCGCAGATCGATCCGCGCTATGGCGTTGCCGCCTCGCCCCGCGTGGCATTGGCCGGCGAAAAAATCCATACCGGCGGCGGCCATTATTTTGTCGGTCGGCCCTATGTCGTGGCGGGCCACACTTATTATCCCTCCACCAAAAAATACGACAAGGTCGGCATGGCCTCGTGGTATGGCGCCGATTTCCATGGCCGGCGCACAGCCAACGGCGAAATCTTCAGCATGGCGGCCATTTCCGCCGCCAGCAAGACCATGCCGCTGCCGAGCTATGCGCGGGTCACCAATCTCACCAACAAGCGTTCTATCATCGTGCGCGTCAATGACCGCGGCCCCTATGCCAAGGGCCGAATTATGGATGTCTCGAAAAATGCCGCGACTTTGCTGGGTTTCATCCGCCAGGGCACGGCCCTGGTGCATGTACAATACCTTTCACCGGCGCCGCTCGGCGGTCACGACACAAAAATGCTGATGGCGAGCCTGCGCACCGATGGCCAGCCCGCCACCCTCAACGGCATTACCCTGCCGCCCGGCACCATGCTGGCCTCGAACCAGGTTCACCACGCCCGGCAGATGGCCATGGCTGATCTTGGGGCTGGCGCGGCGCAAGCCAGCTCGGCTGCAAGGCCGACCGCCACCCATGTGCCGCTGCCGCCCGTGCGCCCGTTCCAGATTTCTGTACCGCCGCGCGCGCCAGCCCGCCATGTCGCGCGCATCCATGACAAGCCGCATGTCGAAAAGGTCAGCTTTTATGACAGCGCGCCGATTGCCCTCAGCAACCATTTCGTCAAGACCGGGCCGGTCAACCTGACCGATGCTCTCAAGATGCGCCCGCTCGACCCGGCCCAATAAGCAACTCATCCCCCTCAGTCATGGGCCCGGTGCCGTGCCGGGCGTTGATTTTTGCGGTCAAGGCGCGCAACATGTTGCTTCATCTCGGATGAGGCGGGCGTCATATGGCAAGGCGGGCAGGGCAGGTTGAGGTTGGCAGGCGCGGCTTTTGCCTGCTGGCGTTTGCTTTTGCTGCCATGGTGTTTTGCGGCGCTCAGGGCCATGCCGCCACTACCGAAGCTGCCGACGGGCAATCATTCCAGACCATCGCGCCTTATGCATTTTTGATGGATGCCGACACCCATACGGTGCTCTACGCCAAACATGCCGATGATCTGATGGATCCGGCCTCGACCACCAAGCTGATGACCGCCGAGGTGGTGATGGAGGAAATCGCCCGGCACCGCCTGAAACTCTCCGACACTTTCACAATTTCCGAGCGCGCCTGGCGCGAGGGCGGTGCACGCTCCGGGGGCTCGACCATGTTCGCCAAACTGCACAGCGAGGTTGCCGTCTCAGATCTGCTGCAGGGCCTGCTGGTGCAATCGGGCAATGATGCCGCCATTGCCCTTGCCGAGGGCATTTCCGGCTCCGAAGAGGCCTTTGCCACGCTGATGAACAAGCGCGCCCGCGCCCTTGGCATGGTCAAGTCGCATTTCGACAATGCCTGGGGTGATCCCGCCCCCGATCACAAGGTCACGGCCCGGGAAATGGCCATGCTGACCGACCATATCATCCAGACCTATCCGCAGCTTTATGCCTATTGCGCCGAAAAGCAGTTCACCTGGAACAAGATCACCCAGCGCAACCGCAATGGCCTGTTGTTTTTGAACATCGGCGCCGATGGCGTCAAAACCGGCTTCACCAGGGATTCGGGCTATGGCCTGATCGGCTCGGCCGTGCAAGATGGCGAAAGACTGATTGTCGTCGTCAATGGCCTCAAGACCGCAAGTGCCAGGGTCAGCGAGGCACGCAAGCTGCTGGAATGGGGCTTCAGGTCCTTTGTGTCCCGGCAATTGTTCAAGGCCGGCAGCATTGTCGGCACGGCGCAGGTTTATGGCGGCAAGCAGCGCGCCGTAAATCTGGTGTCACCTGCACCCATCAAGCTCCTGGTGCCACGCGGTTCGGATGACCAGATAACCGGCGAAATCCATTATCAGGGGCCATTGAGCGCGCCGGTAAAAAAAGGTGCTGCCATTGCCAGCCTGGCGGTCATGCGCGCCGGCAAGGTGCTGGCGAGCTTCCCGCTGCAGACGGCTGAAGCCGTGCCGCTCGGGGCCTTGCAATGGCGGGCGCTCGATGCCGCGCAGGAACTCGCAACCGACCTGATCCGCAAATATATCTTCCAGCTGTGAGCGAGCCCCATCCCTTGTCGCTGTCTGAAAACCCGCTGCCCCGCAGGCGCCGCAGCGGCTGCCTCATCACGCTCGAAGGCGGCGAGGGCTCTGGCAAATCCACGCAGGTGGCGACCATCAGGCGCATGCTGGAGGCCGTGGGAATCGAGGTGATCACCACCCGCGAACCCGGCGGCACCCCGGCAGCCGAGGCCTTGCGCGAGACCCTGCTGGCCGGAACCTTCCGCAAGCTCGGGCCGGAGGCCGAAGCGGTGCTGTTCGCTGCCGCCCGCATCATCCATCTTGATGACCTGATTGTGCCGGCACTCGCCGCCGGGACATGGGTGGTGTGTGACCGTTTTATCGATTCAACCAGGGTCTATCAGGGCCTGGTCGATGGCCTCGATCCGCACCTGCTCGACCTGCTCGAAACCGTGGCTTTGGGGGCGCTGCGCCCTGATCTGACCTTGGTGCTTGATGTCGATGCCGCCATCGCGCTGCAGCGGGCCCGCCAGCGGCGCGGCGCTGCGAGTCCTGATCGTTTTGAGGCCGGCGATATCGCCCGCTACCAGCGCATCCAGGCCGGATTTCGCGAAATTGCCGCGAGGGCCGGCGAGCGTTGCGTGCTTGTCGATGGCGCACGCCCGGCAGATGTGGTCGGCCACGAGATCGAGAACCTTATTGCCCGGCGCCTGTTTTCGCGGCTGCGCAGGGAAAAGTGGCGCAAGCATCAGGATGCCATGGCTGAGACTCCAGTGCACGGGGCCTCATGAACACGCCGCAAACCCTGCCACCCGAAGCCGACGATGCCGGGCCGCCACCGCGCCTTGCCGAAACCCTGCATGGCCACGCTGGCGTCGAGGCAAGCCTTTTGCAAGCCTGGCGGGCAGGGCGGCTGCCGCACGCCCTGCTGCTCAGCGGCCAGCACGGCATTGGCAAGGCGACGCTCGCCTGGCGCCTCGCCAAATTCCTGCTCGCCCATGGCGATGCGACGGGCGCAAAAGCCGATCGTGCCGTCGATCTCGCCCTGCCGCCGGGCCATCCCGTCGCCCTGCGGGTCGCCCATGGCGGCCATGGCGATATCAGCCATTTACGCCGCGAATGGAACGACAAGACCAAGCGGCATTTCACTGAAATCCGCGTCGATGATGTGCGCCGCGTCATCGACCAGTTTCATCTCGCCCCGGCCGAGGCCGGATGGCGCATCGCCATTGTCGATGCCGCCGATGATCTCAACCGCAGCGCCGCCAATGCCTTGCTGAAACTGGTGGAGGAACCGCCCGCCCGGGCGCTGTTCCTCATCATCGCCCACCGGCCGGGGCAGGTGCTGGCGACCCTGCGCTCGCGCTGCCAGCGCATCGAAATGGCGCCGCTGGCGCAAGCCGATCTAGTGGCGGTGCTGCGCGACCTGCAGCCAGGGCGCGCCGAGGCCGATCTCGCCGCTGCCGCCGCGAGCGCCCTTGGTTCGGTGCGCGAGGCGCTGGAACGGCTCGATGACGCCAATCGCGATCTTGATGCGCTGCTCGCCCGCGTGCTGGCGCGCCTGCCGCAACCCGATTGGCGCGACATCCACACCATCATGGATATGGTCGTCCGCGCCGGGCAGGACCGGGCCTTTGCGCGGCTGGTGACCGGGCTCGAAACCCATCTCGAAGAGCAGATTCATGCCGGGGTCAAAAATCAGCGCCCGCTCGCCGGCCTCAATGCCCTTGCCCAAGCCAGGGCCGCCATGGCCGAGGCTGTAGCCCGCGCTGAGGCCCTCAATCTCGATCGCCGGGCGCTCGTCATGGGCCTGTTTCGTGATCTCGTGGTCGCCACCACGCCCTAGCGCGGCGGTTGCCGCCATGCCCCGCCTTTGTTACAGGGTAGCGGTCCCAGCCTTCAGGATATCATGCCCGATCATTCGCCCTATCTCATCTCCACCGCCATTCCCTATGCCAATGGCGAACCGCATTTCGGCCATGCCTATGAGCGCATTGCCACGGACGCCTTCGCGCGCTTCCAGCGGCTCGACGGTCGCGACGTGCTGTTTGTCACCGGCATGGACGAACACGGGCAGAAAATGCAGCGCACCGCCACCGCGCATGGCACGACCCCGCAAGCCTTCGCCGATACCATTGCCGCCAAATTCGATGCCATGGGCGAGGCGCTGAACGCCCGCGCCGATGATGTGGTGCGCACCACCGCTGCGCGCCATCGCGCCGCCGCCACAGCCATCTGGCAAGCCATGGCAGCGCGCGGCGACATTTACCTCTCGCGCTATGCCGGCTGGTATTCGGTGCGCGACGAGGCGTTTTTCGACGAGGCCGAACTCATCAGCGATGCCTCCGGCACCAGGCGCACCAAAGAGGGCGCACCGGTGGAATGGGTCGAGGAGGCGAGCTATTTCTTCCGGCTCTCGGCCTTCGGCGACCGGCTGCTGGCGCATTATGAGGCGCATCCCGAATTTATCACCCCCGCCAGCTACCGCAATGAGATTATCGCCTTCGTGAAGCGCGGGCTAAAGGATTTCTCGGTCAGCCGCACCACCTTCGACTGGGGCATTCCCGTGCCGGGCGATCCATCGCATGTCATGTATGTCTGGGTTGATGCGCTGACCAATTACCTGACAGCCACCGGCTATCCTGATGCCGCAGCTGAGCGGGCGCGGTTCTGGCCGGCCGCTGCCCATGTGATCGGCAAGGATATCACCCGCTTTCATGCCATTTACTGGCCGGCGTTTCTGATGTCGGCCGGCATTGCCCTGCCGCGCCAGATCGTCGTGCACGGGTTCTTGTTCAACCGCGGCGAGAAAATGTCGAAATCGGTCGGCAATGTCATTGATCCGATGAGCATGGCGGCACGCTATGGCGTGGATCCCTTGCGCTATTTCCTGCTGCGCGAGGTCATCTTCGGCCAGGACGGCTCATACACTGATGACGCCATCATCGCCCGCAACAATGCCGATCTTGCCAATGATCTCGGCAATCTGGCGCAGCGCTCGCTGTCTATGATCGCCAAAAATTGCGCCGGCCTCATGCCAGCCCTGCAGGCCCCGAGCGAGGCAGACACAGCCTTGCTGGCCAGCGCCGAGGCGCTGTTGCCGCTGGCCCGCACCGCCATGGCCCATTACCAGCCGCACCAGATGCTCGGCGAAATCTGGAAGGTGATCAGCCAGGCCAACCGCCATTTTGCCAATGAGGCGCCATGGCTGCTGCGCAAGACTGATCCCGCCCGCATGGCGCATGTGCTGGCGCTCACCGCCCATGTGCTGCGCCAGGTGGCGCTGCTGCTGCAACCAATTATGCCGACGACCATGGCGCATTTGCTCAATGGCCTCGGCGTCCCCGCAGGACAGCGCAATTTTGCCGATTACGACCGTGACGTGCCGGCCGGCACCGCTCTGCCGGCCCCGGTGGCGCTGTTTCCACGCATCGCCGAGCCGGAGGGCGCGGCGTGAGCCTGATCGACAGCCATTGCCATCTCGATTTTCCCGAGTTGCATGCCGATCTTGCTGGCGTTTTGGCGCGGGCCGGCCAGGCGGGCGTCGAGCACCTTGTCACCATCTCGACCGGCGTGCGCCATTTTGAGCGCTATCGTGATCTCGCCGAAGCCCATGCCAATGTCAGCTTCACCATCGGCACCCATCCCAATTATGTCGGCGACGAGCCGGAGGCGACCGCGCAGACCCTGGTGGATCTGGCCCGCCATCCCAAATGCGTCGGCATTGGCGAGGCCGGGCTCGATTATCATTATGACAAAGCCCCGCGCGATCAGGCGGCGCGGGTGTTCCGCAATCACATTGCCGCAGCCAGGATATCCGGCCTGCCGCTGGTGATCCACAGCCGCGATGCCGATGATGATATGGCCGCCATCCTGCGCGAGGAAATGGGGCAGGGGCCTTTTGCCGCCATCCTGCATTGCTTTACCGCCTCGCCCGCCCTGGCCCGGACCGGCGTCGAACTCGGCCTGTTCATATCCTTTTCCGGGGTTCTGACCTTCAAGACCGCCGCGCAGCTGCGCGACATTGCCGCCATGGTGCCGGAAGAGCGGCTGCTGGTGGAAACCGATGCGCCGTTCCTGGCGCCGGTGCCGCATCGCGGCAAGACCAACGAGCCGGCCTATGTCGTTGAAACCGCTAAAGTTCTGGCGAACGCGCGCAACGTCCCGTTCGAGCATATGGCAAGGGTGACCCGCGCCAACACGCTGCGCTGCTTTTCGAAATTGCAGCTTGCGGAGCAGGCCGCGTGAGCTTCACCTTCACCATTCTCGGCTGCGGATCATCCGGCGGTGTGCCACGGGTGGGCAGTGGCTGGGGCCATTGCGATCCCGCAAACCCGCGCAACCGCCGCCGCCGCTGCTCGATGCTGGTGGATTGGTTTGGGGCCGGCAACAGCGAGCCGACCCGCGTGCTGATCGACACGTCACCCGATCTGCGCGAACAATTGCTCGATGCCGACGTCGCAAGGCTCGACGCGATCTTGATGACCCATCCCCATGCCGATCACACCAATGGCATTGATGATGTGCGCCCGCTGGTGATCCACAACCGCCGCCGCATCGACATTCACATGGACCAATCGACCTCGGACGTGCTGCGCCGCGCCTTTGGCTATATTTTCCAGACGCCGCAGGGCAGCCTTTATCCGCCCTTGCTCAATGAAAAGCGGCTGGTGGCCCTGCAGCCTTGCGACATCACCGGCCCCGGCGGCGCGCTGCAGGCGACGCCGTTTCTGCTGAACCACGGCGAAATTGATGCCCTTGGCTTTCGCTTTGGCGATGTCGCCTATACGCCGGATGTGAAATTCATCCACGAGGCCAGCAAGCCCATGCTTGAGGGGCTGGACCTGTGGATCATCGATGCCTTGCGCTTTGCGCCGCACCCGAGCCATTTCTCGCTGGATGACGCGCTGGCACATATCGCGCAATTCCGGCCGCGCCGCGCCGTGCTGACCAACCTGCATAATGATCTCGATTATGCGCAGCTCGCCGCATCCTTGCCGCCCGGCATTACGCCAGCTTATGACGGCATGATCATCAAGGCCTGATCAGCAGGCCCGGCAATCCGGCCCGTCCGGGCATCATTCCATGCATCACAGGTGGCGCCACTTTCGACATCATTTTAGTTCCATAATATATCTTATGCGAAATTCTCCTGTGGTCATGGTAGCGCCCTTCCGCCTCGCCCTTCCGCATTTTCGGTGGATAAGCAGCCCCGCCTGAAATTGCGCCGCTGCATTTGCCCGCAATCGGCCTATGGTAACTGGCTGGCTTTCACGATAAATATTTTTGCATCGCGCCGGAAACCGATAGCGCAATCACAAAAACCCTGCTAGGAAGCTAGCTGCACATTCATGCGCGCGACGTGTATCTGCGGTCTGGCGTCGAGCGAACCGGGTCTCCGGACGTGTGCGGGCGTGGCTTGGATACGTGGGGTTGATCCTGCGGGGCCAGGGGGCGTCGGGCAAGGCTGGCTGAACTGGTGAATGCAGGACAAAGATGAGCAAAGGCAGGGACTTCCGTGGGCCCAAGAAACGCGGTTTTGATGATGATGGGCCGTCGCCCTATGAGCCGCGGGCGCCCCGTTCGCCGCGCAGCTCCTATGGTGGTGGCAACGACTTTGGCGGCGGCGGCATGGCTCCGCCCGCACCGCCCATGAATAGCGCTCCTGCTGTTGATGCCATTGTCAAATGGTTCAAGGGTGACAAGGGTTTCGGTTTCGTTGAACTGAGCGGCGGCGCAGGCGATGCGTTTCTGCACATTCACGCGCTGCAATCGGCCGGCTACGAAACAGTGCCACCTGGTGCCAAGCTGAAGGTTCAGGTCGGCACAGGCCTGAAGGGTGCGCAGGTCACGCGCGTGCTTGAGGTTGACACGGCCGGTGCTGCCGAACGCGCACCCCAACAGACCCGCTCCTCGGACGGACCGCGCTTTAACCGGCGTGATTATGACGCCTCCACCGCCGTGACCCTGTCCGGCAAGGTGAAGTGGTTCAACGACGACAAGGGCTTCGGCTTCGTTCAGTGCAACGATGGCGGCAAGGACGTGTTCGTGCACATTTCCGTGCTCGGCAATGCCGGCATCAACCACCTTGCCGAAGGCCAGGCGGTGTCGATGCAGGTTGTCGAGACCCAGAAGGGCCGCGAGGCCAAGTCACTGGTGCTCGAATAAGTCGTTTCGCTCACACGACAAACAATCGAAAGGCGTGCAGTGCCCCTGCCCGCCTTTTTTTATGGATCGTCTTTGATGACCGCTGACATGAAGCCTTCGCGTGACATTGCCCGCCTGCTGGAAATCATGCTGGCCTTGCGCACGCCGCAGACCGGCTGTCCCTGGGACCTGCGCCAGACCTTCGCCAGCATCGCTCCTTATACGATCGAGGAAGCCTATGAGGTCGCTGACGCGATTGGGCGCGGCGACATGGGGGACCTCGCCGACGAACTCGGCGATTTGCTGCTGCAAGTGGTGTTTCACGCGCAAATGGCTCAGGAGCAAGGCGAATTTGCCTTTGGCGATGTGGTTTACGCCATAACCTCCAAAATGATCCGCCGCCATCCGCATGTGTTTGCCGCCGATGGCGCCGCCATGGATGAAGCCGCCGTGCAGCGCAACTGGCAGACGATCAAGGCCGCCGAAAAGGCCGCCAAGGCCAAAGACAGGGACGGGGCCCGCCGGCTCTGGCTCGATGATGTGCCCGCCGCCCTGCCCGCCCTGACGCGGGCGGTGAAACTGCAAGCCCGCGCCGGCGAGGTCGGCTTTGACTGGAGTGACCCGCGTGCCGTGATCGACAAGATCCGAGAGGAAACCGGCGAAATTGCCGAGGCGCTGGATGCCGGTGCCCCCGAGGAGGCTGTCGCCGGGGAAATCGGCGATTTGCTGTTTGCGGTCGCCAATCTCGCCCGCCATCTTGGCGTCGATCCCGAAGCGGCGGTGCGCCGGACCAATGCCAAATTCATCAAGCGTTTCAGCCATATCGAGCGCACATTGGCCGCCGCCAACCGCAAGCTGGACGAGGCCGGCCTCGATGAGATGGAAGCGCTCTGGCAGCACGCCAAGACGCTTGAAGCCTGAGCCTCTGCCCTCATCTGTTCAGCCCGGCGCCATCCGCGCCTTGAAGCGCGCCTCGCTTTCAGGCGACATGCGCACGTCGAGCCGCACCATGCCATCGGCATCATCATGGCGCGCCAACACGTCAGCATTGCGGTAAAGCCAGGTGAGATTGGCGCCGTCATCGGGCTTGAGCCGCACATGACGCATCACATAGCCGCTCGCCAGCATGGTCTCGATACGATCCAGCAACTGCCCGCAGCCATGCCCGTCCAGCGCCGAAATGGCGACCGCCGGATCGTGATGATCCATCTGCAGCAGCACCTCCCGCCGCGCCTCGCTGAGAAGATCGATCTTGTTCAGCACCTCGATGCGCCGCGGGCCCTGGCCGCGCGTCAGCCCAAGTTCGGCCAGCACCGTCTCGACATCGGCCTCCTGCATGGCGCTGTCGGGCGAGGCCATGTCGCGCACGTGCAGGATGATGTCGGCATTCACCACCTCTTCCAGCGTGGCGCGGAAGGCGGATATCAGCCCGGTTGGCAAATCGGAAATGAAGCCCACCGTATCCGACAGAATGACCCGCCCGCCATGCGGCAGCCGCAACTGGCGCATCGTCGGGTCGAGCGTCGCAAACAGCTGGTCGGCGGCCACGACATCGGCTGCGGTCAGCCGGTTGAACAAGGTCGACTTGCCGGCATTGGTATAGCCGACCAGCGCCACCACCGGATAAGGCACCTCGCGGCGCGCCGCGCGATGCAACGCCCGCGTGCGCTTGACCGCTTCGAGATCGCGCTCGATCCGGCTCATGCGCTCCTGGATCAACCGCCGGTCGGTCTCGATCTGGGTCTCGCCTGGCCCGCCGAGAAAGCCGAAGCCGCCGCGCTGGCGCTCAAGATGCGTCCATGAACGCACGAGACGCGATTTCTGATAGGCCAAATGCGCCAGTTCAACCTGCAGCACGCCTTCACGGGTGCGGGCGCGCTGACCAAAAATTTCCAGAATGAGGCCGGTGCGGTCAATCACCTTGGCCTTGAGCGCGGTTTCCAGATTGCGCTGCTGCACAGGCGACAGGGCGCAATCCATGATCACCAGCGAGATCTCCTCGGCCTCGATGATCGTGGTAATTTCAGCGATCTTGCCGCTGCCAAGATAGCTCGCCGGGCGAATATCATGCAGGTTGACCCGCAAGCTCGCGGCAATCGTCAGATTGAGCGCATGCGCCAGACTGAGCGCCTCTGCAAAGCGCTCTTCGGGCTGGCGCTGCGGCACGCTGACCCCTGCCCGCCGGGTCGGACCGGTCTGGTAGGGGCCAATAACCATGGCGCGGGTATCAGCAGCGATCTTGCGGGCAACTTCGAGATTGAATGAGGCGAGTTCGGGCGCGTCGGCGCCCTCGCGCTTACCGTTCAACCTTCTCGACCTCATCGGCAGGATCGAACATCTGGATCGGATGGCCGGGCATGATCGTCGAAATGGCGTGCTTGTACACCAGTTGCGATATGCCGTCGCGGCGCAGCAACACGCAGAAGTTGTCAAACCAGGTGACAACCCCCTGCAATTTCACCCCGTTGACCAAAAAAATCGTCAGCGGGATCTTGTTTTTGCGAACGAAGTTCAGGAAAGAATCCTGCAAGTTTTGTTGTTTTTCCATGGCGGTTTAAGTCCGGTATGATTTTCAGTTAGATTTTCGCCAGAGTTTAGGAGTTTCCTCGCTGATTTTTGAAGTGAGCCCCAAATACCACCGAGGACTACTTGGTTTGGCGAAAACCATTCCCAATATACAATGCCGAGAGACTTGCGCAATGCAAAATGCGCATAGCTGTCTTGCACCCCTTCCTCCGACGTCACATCGCTCAGGACTCGATTTCCAGCGATTTCAGCTTGCGGTGCAGCGCCGAGCGTTCCATGCCTATGAATTCAGAGGTCTTTGAGATATTGCCGCTAAAGCGGCTGATCTGGGCTATGAGATATTCGCGCTCGAAAAATTCGCGCGCCTCGCGCAGCGGCAGGCTCATCAGCCGCTCGCCGCCGGCACCGCCGGGCAGCGCCGGCACCAGGGCTCCCACTTCCTGCGGCAGCATCGCCGCGCTGATATCGCTTTCATCGCCCGTGCCGGAGGTGAGAATCAGCAGGCGCTCGATATTGTTGCGCAATTGCCGGATATTGCCCGGCCAGTCATGCGATTGCAGCACGGCCAGCGCGTCATCGCCGATCTTGCGCCCGGGCAGGCCATGGGTCGAAGCCAGTTGCTCCATGAAAAAATTGATGAGCTCGGGAATGTCCTCACGCCGCTCGGCCAGCGACGGCACCCGCAACGGCACCACCGCCAGCCGGTGGAACAGGTCTTCCCGGAAACTGCCATTGGCCATCGCCGCCGACAGATCGCGGCTGGTCGATGAAATGATCCTGACATCGACATGCACGCGGGTCGCGCCATTGACCCGCTGGAAATTCTGGTCGACCAGCACACGCAGGATCTTGCCCTGCGTCTCGCGCGGCATGTCGGCCACTTCATCGAGATAGAGCGTGCCGCCATGGGCTTCTTCGAGCGCCCCGACCTTGCGCCGGTCGCCCGTCCCCTCAACGCCAAAGAGTTCGCTCTCCATCACATCCGGCCCGATGGTCGCGGCATTGATGGCAATGAACGGCCCGCTGGCGCGCTGCGACAGCGCATGCAGGCTGCGGGCAGCCAGTTCCTTGCCGGTGCCCGGAGCGCCGGTGATGAGAATGCGTGAATTGGTCGGGCCGATGCGTTCGATCATCTGGCGCAACTGCACCGTCGGCGCCGCACTGCCGACAATCCTGTCGGCCACCCCGGTGCGGGCCTTGAGCTCGCTCACCTCGCGCTTCAGGCGCGAGGCTTCGAGCGCCCGCTCGGCCACCAGCAGCAGCCGGTCGGCCTTGAACGGCTTTTCGATGAAATCATAGGCGCCGAGCTTGATCGCCGCCACCGCCGTCTCGATATTGCCGTGCCCGGAAATCATCACCACCGGCAAGGCCGGGTGCTGTTCCTTGATCAGGGTGAGCACCTGCAGGCCATCGAGTTTTGAGCCCTGCAGCCAAATGTCGAGAAACACCAGTTGCGGGCGGCGCGCCGAAACCGCCGCCAGCGCCTCGTCGGAATTGCGCGCCACGCGCGTGCCGTGGCCTTCATCCGACAATATGCCTGCCACAATGTCACGAATATCAGCTTCGTCATCGATGATCAGAATATCAGTTGTCATTGTGGCTCACGGGTTGGAAGGAGGTGCGGCTGTGCCGCATCAGGGCTCTCGGGCGCGGCAGGTGCAGGCGCATCATGCGCGGTCTCTTCGGCCACCAGCGGCAGGAAAAGCGCCACCCGCGCCCCCTGCCCCTCGGGCGCATCCAGCAGCTCGATGCCGCCGCCATGGTCTTCCATGATCTTGGCGACGATCGGCAGGCCGAGCCCGGTGCCTTCGGCCCGGGTCGTGACATAGGGCTCAAGCAGGGCATTGCGGTTGGCGACCGGAAACCCCACGCCATTGTCGATGATGTCGATAAAGGCGATGCCGGCGGCAATCGTGTGCAGGCGCACCAGAATGCGCGGCGCCCGGTCAAGCCCGCCCTGCTCGCGCGCGGTGGCGAGGCCCTCCGTGGCATTCTTGATGATATTGGTCAGCGCCTGGGCGATCAGCCGCCGGTCGAACTGGCAGATCACCGGCTTTTCGGGAATTTCAGACTCGATACTGATGTCGGGATTGCCGTTGCGCATCAGGAATACCGCCTGGGCAATGGTGGAATTGATCTCGCCCTGCTCCAGCTTCGATTTCGGCATGCGCGCAAAGGATGAAAATTCATCGACCATGCGTTTGATATCATCGACCTGGCGGATGATCGTATCGGTGCATTGATCGAAAATATCGCGGTCCGCGACGATCAGCCGCCCGTATTTGCGCTTCAGCCTCTCGGCTGACAACTGGATCGGCGTCAGCGGATTCTTGATTTCGTGGGCAATGCGCCGCGCCACATCGGCCCAGGCGGCGGTGCGCTGGGCGCTGACGAGATCGGTAATGTCGTCCAGCGTCACCACCATGCGCCGCATCAGCCCGACCCGCCCGCCAATATGGATATTGAGCTTGCGCTCATGGCCGCCGCGCATGATCACCGCCTGGCCACGCACCAGCCGCGCCGTGGTGGCATCGGCGCTTTCCAGCAGCGGCGTCAATTCCGGCATAATGGCGCCAATCCCGCGCCCGACCGCCTGGCTCGCCTCGACGCCAAGCATTTTCAGCGCCGAATCATTGACGACATTGACGAGGCCATTGTCATCGACACCGATGATCGCCGTCGGCACCCCCGCAAGCACCGCCTCGATGAATTGCCGGCGATCATCGAGGCTCTGGCTCGCCGCCAGCAGGCGGTTCTGCTGCAACCGCAATTCCGAGGTCATTTTGTTAAAAGTCTGGCCGAGATGGCCAAGATCGCCATCCGCCTTGCGCACCGGCACCTGCACATAAAGATTGCCGCTGGCGACCTGGTCCGTGGCGGCGATCAGGCGGCGGATCGGAGCCACCAGCTGATTGGCAAAGGCAAGGCCGATCCAGGTCGCCGACAGCAGCATGATCAGTGCCAGCAGCCCGAACAAAATCCCGAAAGCCAGCTGGATCTGGCTCTTGGAGGCCTCGAAAGCCCGGAACAATTGCTCCAGTCCCTGGGATTCCTGCGGGAATTTCACCGCCAGCGGGCTGATCGGCCGCGCCGTATAAAGAAACACTCCCTTGAAGGCCTGCAACGGGCTCAGCGCGACATAAACATCGCCATTGTCGAGCAGCAGGCAGGAGGGTTCATTCTTGGCGGCATCGACAAAATCGGAAGCCTCCGGCGTAACCGCCGGGCGTGCGCCCGGTGCATCGCCATGGGCAATGATCTCGCCGTCGGTTTTCATCATCACCGCGGTGGCAAAGCCCAGAAACCTCGCTCGCGACGCGAAATAATCGTTGAAAACCTTCGGGTCTTTGTCAAACAGCGCCTTGCCGCGATCAAGATCGGCCGCCGTCAGCCGGGTTTCGCGCAACAGCGAGCTGCATTCGGAATCCTGCACCAGCTTGGCAGCGATGCCGGTATTGTGGATGGCGGTGCTGACATCTTGCATATAGCCGGGGTTGAGGCTGCGATGCAGCGTGATCGTCCCGACCATTACCATCAGCAGCGCCGGCGTCGCCGCGACTATCGTGAACAGCGCCACGATGCGCAGATGCAGGGCAGCACCAGCCGCCTGCGCCTGCCATTGCCGGTATAGCCGCAGCGCCTCCACCACCACCAGCACCAGCAGCGCCATGATCATCGCCAGATTGGCAAGGATCAGCCATTGCACGTTGCTGTTGCTGGGCGGCACCGGCGTCAAGCCGGAGAACACCAGAAAGGTGAACAAGGCCAGCGCCAGCGCCACCAGCACGAAGCCAAGCCCCGTCCAGGAAAAGGTGCGCGGCATCACCAGCCGCGACCCCGTTTCGGGGTGGCGCGGCTGCGGCACCAGTTTCGACGCGCCAGAACCGGACAATTCGGCCATTGGACCCACAGTTGCAGAAAAGCCTGATCAACACAATGCGCCCCGGGAGCCGCAAGGCCCCCGCGCCGCATTGTTGCAATTATATCACTGTGTTGCCGAATTGCGACAATTTTGCGCCAAGCGCCTGCCATTCTTTGGCTGCCAGCGCAGCTACCTGGGCAGGCGCAGCGTCTGGATGTCGAGATCGCGCACCTTTTTGCGCAAGGTGTTGCGGTTGAGCCCGAGAAGATCAGCGGCGCGTATCTGGTTGCCGCGCGTTGCCCCCAGCGCCGCCGCAATCAGCGGCCCCTCGATTTCGCGCAGCACCCGGTGATAAAGGCCCGGTAGCGGCAATTGTCCCTCGGGCAGCTTGAAAATATTAGCGAGATGGCGCTCCAGCGCCATTTGCAGGCTGGCATCCTCAAGCCGGCCCGGCCCGGCAGCGCCAGCCCCCGCCCCGGCCGCCACCGCGGCGGCATCGGCCGCCATTGGCCGGTCAAAATCAATTTCCGCCTCGATCAGCTCGGCACCGATCACCTCCTGCGGGTAGAGCGCCGCGAGCCGGCGTGTCAGATTTTCAAGCTCACGCACATTGCCCGGGAAGCGATAGCGTTTCAGCCGCTCCGCGCCATCGCGGTCGAGCCGCTTCAGCGGCAGGCCCTCGCTGGCGGCAATGTGAAAGAAATGGCTGGCAAGATCGGGAATATCCTCGCTGCGCTCGCGCAGCGGCGGCAGCCGCAACGGCACGACATTGAGCCGGAAAAACAAATCCTCGCGAAACAGCCCGGACTGGATCGACTGGCGCAGATCCTTGTTGGTGGCGGCCACGATGCGCACATTGGTCTTGATCGGCTGGCGCCCGCCGACGCTGGTATATTCGCCCTGTTGCAGCACCCGCAGCAGCCGGGTCTGCGCCTCCATCGGCATATCGCCGATTTCATCGAGAAACAGCGTGCCAAGCTCAGCCTGCTCGAAGCGCCCGACCGCCCGGGCATTGGCGCCGGTAAAGGCACCCTTCTCATGGCCAAAAAGCTCGCTCTCGATCAATTCGCGCGGGATTGCCGCCATATTGATCGCCACGAACGGCCCGTTCTTGCGCCGGCCATAATCATGCAGCGCCCGCGCCACCAGTTCCTTGCCGGTGCCCGATTCGCCGGTGATCATCACCGTGAGATCGGTCTGCATCAACCGCGCCAGCGCCCGGTAGATTTCCTGCATGGCCGGCGAGCGCCCGACCAGCGGCATGCCCTCCAGCACCGGCGCATCATGGTCATGGCCCTTGCCGCGCGGCGTCGCCAGCGCCCGCCCGACAATCGCCACCAGTTCGCGCAGATCGAACGGCTTCGGCAGATAATCATAGGCACCGCGCTCGGAGGCCTTGATCGCCGTCATGAAGGTATTTTGCGCGCTCATGACGATAATCGGCAAATCCGGCCGCTGCTTCTTGATGCGCGGCAGCAAGTCAAAGGCATTCTCGTCAGGCATCACGACATCAGTGATGATCAGTTCGCCCTCGCCCGCCTGCACCCAGCGCCACAATTGCGCGGCATTGGCGCAGGCCCGCACCCCGTAACCGGCGCGCGTCAGGGCCTGGGTGAGAATGGTGCGGATCGACATGTCGTCATCAGCCACCAGGATCATTTCACCGCTCATGGCTGGCCCCCGCAGGAACGCTGGCGCGCGGATGCGCGCTGGCCACCGGCAAAAGCACGCGGAACAGGGTTTGGCGTGGCTGTGATTCGCACTCGACAATGCCTCCGTGATCACCAATCAACTTGGCTACCAGTGCAAGTCCGAGGCCAGTTCCGCTCGGCTTCGAGGTCACGAAAGGGTCAAACAGCGTCGTCGTGATTTCCGGCGGGATTCCCGGGCCATTGTCCCTGATAATGATTTCCAGCGGCAGGCTGGTGATGGCATGGCTGCCGGGCGAGCGGATGCGCACCCCGGGGCGAAATGCCGTGGCAAGCTCGATGGTGCCGTCAATGGCGTCCTCGCCCAGCGCCTCGGCCGCGTTTTTCACTAGATTGAGAAAGACTTGCACCAGCTGGTCGAAATCCCCGGCCACCGCCGGCAGCGAGGGATCATAATTTTCGATAATGCGGATATGCCGCGCAAAGCCGGCCATGGCGCCGCGCCGCACCCGGTCGAGCACCTCGTGGATATTGACCTCGCGGCGCGCCACCGGACGCACGTCGGAAAACACCTCCATGCGATCGACCAGCCCAACGATACGGTCGGTTTCATCGCAGATCAACCGCGTCAGCAGCCGGTCATCGTCGCCCAGCCCTTGCTCCAGCAATTGCGCCGCCCCGCGAATGCCGGCGAGCGGGTTCTTGATCTCATGGGCCAGCATCGCTGCCATGGCTGAAACCGAGCGCGCTGCACCGCGATGCGTCAATTGCCTGTCTATTTTATCGGCAATTGTGCGTTCTTGCATCACAATGGCGATTTGGCGGGCAGAATTGCGCAGCGGCATCACCTGAATATCGACAATGCGCTCGGCGCCAATGCGCGGAGCACCGAGATCGACCCGGTATTCCTGCACCGCCGCATCGCGTTCAAGCACGTCGTCGATCAGGGCTTTCAGCGGTGAATCGAACGGGATCAGCCCGGCAATGGTCTGGCGGGCCAGCAAGGCCCGCGACATCGAGAAAAACTGCTCGGCAGCAGGATTGGCATCGATAATCGCGCCATCGCGCCCGAGCACCAGCACTGGATTGTTGAGCGCAGTGATCACCAGCCGCGCCATGTCGAGGCCCGCAGGATCGGCAGATTCAGGCGGCATGACGGCCATCCCGGTCCTGAAAAACCTCGCCCAGCAAATGCAGGGCGGTTTCGGCCTGCATGGTCTCCACCAACGCCCGCCGCAGGCTTTCCGGGGCCCCGGCATGGCGGGCATAGGCGGCAAGGTGCTTGCGCGCATGCAGCAGCCCGGCGCGCCGCCCCATGCTGGCGAGCAAGCCCTCAAGGTGCTGACGGGCCGCCAGGGTGCGCGTGCCTGCGCCCGGCAGACGCATCACCTCGCCGCGCAGGCCCTGCGCGATCATGCCCGGCAGCCATGGCTGGCCGGTAGCCGCCCGCCCCACCATAATACCATCGGCTCCCGACAGGGCCAGCATGCGCCGTGCCGAAGCAAGATCGGTGCAATCGCCATTGGCGAGCACCGGGATCGCCACCGCCGCGCGCACCTTGCGGATCGCCGCCCAGTCGGCCTCGCCCTTGTAGAATTGCATGCGGGTGCGCCCGTGCACACTGAGCAAGGCGACCCCGAGGCTTTCCGCCTCCCGCGCCAGCACATCGCCATTGCGATTGTACTCGTCCCAGCCGAGCCGCATTTTCAGCGACACCGGCACCTTGACCGCCCCGGTCACCGCCGCGATCAGCCGCCGCGCCAGCGGCACATCGCGCATCAGCGCCGAACCGGCAAAGCCGCCGGTGACGCGTTTGGCCGGGCAGCCCATGTTGATATCGATCATCTGCGCGCCGGAGGCCTCGGCAAGCCGCGCCGCCTCCCCCATCCAATGGGGATCGCAACCTGCAAGCTGGACCACATGCGGCGTCACCCCCGCGCCTTCGGCCCGCAGCCGCGCCTCGTGATCGCCTTGCGCATAATCATCGCTCGCCACCATTTCACTGACGACAAGCCCGGCACCAAACTGCAGCGCCAGCCTCCGCATGGCGACATCGCTGACCCCCGACATCGGCGCCAGCGCCACCGGGGCCGCAAGGCCGCCAAGCGGCAAGGGCCGCGCCGCCGGCAAATTGCCCAAACTATGTGCAGTAAGTTCCATGCCTGAAATATAATCAAATTTTGCTGGCGCGTAAACCTTGGCTTGCAGGCTTGCCCTTGGCATGCCAACAAAATTTCATGCAAGACACCCCCTCGCGCATCGCCCTCCTGATCGTCGCCGCCGGACGCGGTGCTCGTTTTGGCGAAGGCGTGCCCAAGCAATACCGCAACCTTGGCGGCGCGCCACTGCTCGCCGTCACCCTCAGGGCCTGCCATGCCGCCCTGCCTGACGCCGCGATTGTCGTCGTCATCAATGCCAGCGACAAGGCCCTTTTCCAGAATGTCGCGGATCATGCCGCGGGCATGAATCTCAGCGCCGTAACGGGCGGCGCCACGCGGCAGGAGAGCGTCTGGCTCGGGTTGCAGGCGCTGCAGCGCCACCCGCCCGACCTGGTTCTCATCCATGATGGCGTGCGCCCCTTTGCGACGCCGGAACTGTTCAGCCGGGTGATCAACGCCGCATCGGCGACCGGCAGCGCCATTCCCGGCCTGCCCCTGACCGACACAATCAAGCAAATCGATGCCGCTGGCATGATTACCGGCTCGCCCGACCGCGCCCGGCTGATGCGGGTGCAGACGCCGCAGGCTTTCGCCTTCGCGCAGATTTTTGCCGCCCATGCCCGCCTTGCCGCGACCGCAAGCTTCGATCTCACCGATGATGCTGCTGTCATGGCGGCGGCAGGTTATGACGTTGCCGTCGTCGCCGGTGACAGCGCCAATGTGAAAGTTACATTCCCGGAGGACCTGCAGGTGACCAGCAATCTGACCGACACGCGCACCGGCCAGGGCTTTGATGTCCATGCCTTTGGGCCGGGTGATCATGTCATGCTCGGCGGCGTGCGCATCCCGCACCATGCCGGGCTCGTCGGCCATTCCGACGCCGATGTGCTGCTGCATGCCTTGACCGATGCGCTTTATGGCGCGCTGGCTGATGGCGATATCGGCCAGCATTTCCCGCCCCATGACCCGCAATGGCGCGGCCAGGCCTCCAGCCTGTTTTTCCGCCACGCGCTGGCCCGCCTTGCCGCCCGGCATGGCAGGCTCGCCCATCTCGATGCCACCCTGATTTGCGAGACCCCGAAAATCGGCCCGCATGCGCAGGCGATCCGCGAGAATATCGCCGCGCTTGCCGGCATCAGCCTTGACCGCGTCGCCCTCAAGGCCACGACCTCCGAGCGTCTTGGCTTTACTGGCCGCGGCGAGGGCATGGCCGCCATGGCCATAGCCACAATCCGCCTGCCCGGCAGCAACGACGATGTTTGAGCCAGAGCTGCGCCAGGCCATGCAGCGCCTCGTCGCGCAGGCGACAGCCCGGCACCTTTGGTTTGCGACCGCTGAATCGTGCACGGGCGGCCTGCTCGCCGGGCTGTTCACTGAAATACCCGGCTCCTCTGCCGTCTTTGACCGGGGCTTTGTGACCTATTCCAACCAAGCCAAAATGGAGATTCTTGGCGTCGATGGCGCCATCATCGCCCGCGATGGCGCGGTCAGCCGGGCAACCGCCTGCGCCATGGTCGAGGGTGCGCTGGCGCATTCACGCGCCGATATCGCCCTCGCCATCACCGGCATTGCCGGGCCCGGCGGCGGCAGCCCGGAAAAGCCGGAGGGGCTGGTATGGTTCGCCTGCCAGCGGCGCGGCACCCAAACACTTTCTCTTGAACGTCGCTTTGGCCCGCTTGGGCGCAGCCAGGTTCGCGCCGCCGCCCTCGCCACCGCGCTGATGATGCTGCGCGAGGCGCTGGACAGCTGAAATCACGGCAGGCGGCGAGCGTAAAGCCACAGCTGCGCGAGCCGCGCCAGCGGCGAGATTTCAACGCCGCGGCCACGCTGCCATTTCCGCAGCCGAGCCTTGACCAGCCCCAGCCCGACAAGGGCCGGCCGCGCTGCCGGATCAAGCGTGGCTATACCAGCCTCAGCCGCGCGCAGGTGCACCTGCGCCAGCTGCAACGGCGCCTCGATATTCTCCAGCATTGCCGGGCCAAACCGGCCTGCCACCCGCAAAATCCCCGCAGCCATGCCGGCATGGCCGCAGATACCGGCACCGCCGGGATCGCCGCCCTGCGCCAGCACCAGCGTCGTCAGGCGCAGCAAGGCCGCATCGCTGGCTCCGCAATAGCTTTCGAGTGCCGCCTCATCGGCAAAGGCCTCGCCATATAAATCATGGGCATGGGCGTCGATCATCGCCACCAGCGCCGCCACCGGCAAGCGCAGCTGCTGCACGCTGGCCAGCAAGGCTTCGGCGAGCGGGCTCACGCCATCCCCACTACCCGGCTTTTCCAGCACATCACGCCACCATTGCAGCCGCATTTCGCCAGCCAGCGGCTGCGACACCCTGGTTGAAATCTGCCGCAATTCATGGGCGAAGGCGGCGAGGACCTGCACATGCGCGCGCAGCGCCGCCGGCGCATAAAGGCTGATCGCCCAGGCTTCCGGATCATCACGGCGCAGGCCAGCGGCAATCTCTTCGGAACGCGCGCTCATGGCCAGCCCTCACGCCACCGCGATGAGGCAGGCCGAAGCCAGCCGCCCCTCGGCAAACAGTACATTATAGGTGCGCGCTGCCGCCCCGGTGCTCATCACCTCAAAATTCAGCCCGCGTGCCCGCAGGTCGCGCACCAGTTCCGGCGGCAGGAACACCTGCGACGTGCCGGTGCCGATCACGCAAAGGCCTATCTCGCCGGCAGGCTCATCAAACAAGGGGGCCAGTGTCGCCAGCGAGATCTCGGCAGCCTGCGTCACCGGCCAGGCACGAATGCCGGAGGGCAGCACCAGCAACGAGCCGCGATGCGACATGCCGCCGAAGCGAAACCCGCCCATGCCATAGCCGTCAAGGGCGTGGCGTCCCGGCAGATATTGCGGCGCCGCAGCAGGTGCGCCCGCACTCACGCCAGCGCCTTGGTGCCGCCATTGACCGTGCCGCCCGTGCCCGAAGCCGTGACTTCGACGGTCTCAACTTCCTGCTTGCCGTAGCGGTTTTCCGAGCGCAGCCCGAGATAGATCAACACCGGCGCGGCGATGAAAATCGACGAATAGGTGCCTATCACCACGCCGAACATCATCGCCAGCGAGAACGAGCGGATCACATGCCCGCCGAGCCCGACGAGGGCCACCAGCGCCAGAAACGTCGTCATCGACGTCATGACGGTGCGTGACAGCGTCGTGTTGATGGAAATATCGAGCAATTCTGATGTCGGCATTTTCTTGTATTTTTTCATCATTTCGCGAATACGGTCGAGCACCACCACCGTATCGTTCAACGAATAGCCGACGATGGTCAGGATTGCCGCAATCGACGTCATGTCGAATTCCAGCCGGGTGAAGGCGAAAAAGCCAATGGTCAGCACCAGATCATGCAGGGTTGCGATCACCGCGCCGATCGCGAACTGCCATTCAAACCGGAACCACAAATAAACCAGCACCGCCACCACCGATGCGACGATACCAAGCGTGCCCGATTGCACCAATTCACCCGAGACGCGCGGGCCGACGACATTGACCGAGCGGTAAGTATAAGATGTGCCGAGGGCGCTCTTGATCTTGGCGACCGCCGCCTCCTGCCCCGGGCCGCCGCCAGGCTGCAGGCCCACGCGCACGGCAACGTCCGAAGGCCGGCCAAAACCCTGCACCTCGACATCGCCGAGATTGAGCCCCTCAAGCGTCCCGCGCAATTTGGCAAGATCGGCCGTGCCCGAAACCGCCCGCAGTTCCATGGCCGTGCCGCCGCGAAAATCAATGCCGAAATTCATGCCGAACGACAGGAACAGCACAACCGAGATTACCGACAGCACCGCCGAAAACGGAAAGCTCAGGCGCCGGAAGCGCATGAAGCCAAAGTTAGTTCCGTCTGGAATAATTCTTAGCAGTTTCAAGTGGCTATCCAGCTTTCTTCACTTAGATTGGCAAGGCTTTGGGCTTGGCCAGGCGGTACCACATGGCGATCATCAGGCGCGTCATGGTGACGGCGGTGAAAATCGTCGTCATGATACCCAGCGCCAAAGTCACGGCAAAGCCCTTCACCGGCCCGGAACCCAGCAAAAACAGGATCACTGCCGCGATCAGCATCGTCACATTGGAGTCGACAATCGTGGCAAAAGCGCGGTTGAAGCCGGCATCGAGCGCCGAGATCAGGGCGCGCCCCTGTTTGAACTCCTCGCGGATACGCTCATAGATCAGCACGTTGGAATCCACCGCCATGCCGATGGTCAGGACGATGCCTGCAATGCCGGGCAAGGTCAGCGTCGAGCCGAGCAGCACCATCAGCGCAAAGATCAGGGTGACGTGCACAGCCAGCGCAATATTGGCGAACACACCGAACAGCCCGTAGGTCACCAGCATGAAGGCCACCACCAGCGCGGTGCCGAGATAGGCCGCCCGCTTGCCGGCCGCAATCGAATCCGCGCCCAGCCCCGGCCCAACGGTGCGTTCCTCTGCCACGGTCAGCTTGGCCGGCAAGGCACCCGAACGCAGCAGCACAGCAAGATTTTGTGTCTGCTCGACCGTGAATCGCCCGGAAATCTCGCCCTGCCCGCCTGTGATGGCGCCGAGAATGCGCGGTGCCGAAATCACTTCATTATCGAGCACGATAGCAAAGAGCTTGCCGACATTGGCACTGGTCGCCTCGCCGAAACGCTGGCCGCCGCGCAGGTTGAAGTTGAAATTCACCACCGGTTCGCCGGTCGTCTGGCTGTAACCGGGCTGGGCATTGGTCAGATCCTCGCCCTGCACCATCACCTGCTTCATGACCGGCAGCTTCTGTCCGGTCTCCTTGTCGGGCAGCATCTGGTAATCATTGGGGTCGGCGCCGGGATCAGCGACCATACGAAATTCCAGCTTGGCGGTCTTGCCGAGCAGCGCCTTGAGCTGGTGCGGGTCCTGCAGCCCCGGCACCTCGATGACGATCCGGTCGATCCCCTCGCGCTGGATGCTGGCTTCCTTGGTACCAATACCGTCGATGCGCTTTTTCAGCACCTCGATGGATTGATCGACCGCGCGGGTCAGGAAACTGTTCAGCCCGGCGTCGGTCATGGTGTAATCGACCTCGCCATTGGCGCCCTGCGTCAGCTTGTAGGTGGTAGCGCCGTTGCCGAGCAGGATGTTGCCGATCGGCGCCTGCAATTGTTCCAGCCGCGGCAGCACCCTCGCCCTGGCGGCAGCATCGGGAATATGCACACGCACGCCCATCGGGGTGAGGCCAATGCCACCGACAATCGGGATTTTCTCTTCCTGCAGCACCCGTCGCACATCATCGCGCAGGTTCTGCACCTGCGAGGTGATCACGTCATGGCGGTCAACCTGCATGAGCAGATAGGAGCCGCCCTGCAAATCGAGCCCCAGGGTTATGGCGCGGGCCGGCACCCAGCCCGGCAGATGCGCGATCAGCGCCTCGCGGGACGTCGGCGTCAGCAGGCTCGGCACCACCATCAACGCCGCAACCAGCGTCGCCAGCAGAATCGAAACTATTTTCCAGGTGGCAAAACGCAGCATGGTCAATCCATCTCAGATCAGCTGGCCGCGCCAGCGGTATCCGCCGCCTTGCTGCCCTTGCCGCGCACTTCGGTGATAGCGGCCCGCTGCAAGCGCACGCGCACATTGCTGGCGATTTCGACCTCGACCTCATTGGGGTCGGAATCCTTGGTAATCTTGCCGATCAGCCCGCCGGACGTCACCACCACATCGCCGCGCTTGACGGCGCTGATCATCGCCTGCAGTGCCTTGGCGCGTTGCTGTTGCGGGCGCAGCATGAAAAAGTACATGATGACCACCACGAAAACCAGCGGCACCAGTGTCGTGATCATGTCGAACGAGCCGGGGGCCGCAGCGCCGGCGGCTTGTGCATAGGCCGGGGAAATAAACATCATGAGGAACGCGGTCTCCATGCGGGCCTCGCGGCACGTCTTGGCTGAATTTTGCGCGGACTATAGTCAAAAGGCCGCTGATTGCAACGCCCGATCCACCCCTTTATGGATCGCCGCCAACAGGCCTGCGAGTTGTGCAAGCTGTTTCACGCCTTGGCAAACACCCTTGCGACACCGGCGCTGTCCAGCAGCTGCCAGGCTCCTGCCGGCAGCGAGGCTGGCAATTCCAGCCCGCCCATGCTGAGGCGGTGCAAGCCGGTGACATGATTGCCGAGCGCAGCAAACATGCGCCGCGCCTGATGATAGCGCCCTTCATAGAGCGTCAAACGGCCGCTTTGCGCGCTCTCGGCAACGAAATGCGCCGGTTTCAGCGGCGTCGTCTCGCTGTCCAGCATCAGCGTGCCCGCAGCAAAAATTGCCGCCTCGCGCCCTTCGAGCGGGCGCGCCAGCGTCACATGATAGGTCTTGCCAAGGCCGGCGCGCGGCGAGATCATCCGGTGCAGCAGCGCCCCGTCATCGGTCAGCAGCAGCAGGCCCGAGGTGTCCTTGTCGAGCCGCCCGACGCTCGACAGCGCCGGGTCACGGCGCCGCCAGCGCTCCGGCAGCAGGGAAAACACCAGCGGCCCGGCCTCCTTGTGCGAACAGGTGACACCAACCGGCTTGTGCAGCATCACCACCATGCCGGGCAGCGGATCAAGCGGCTCGCCGTCGATTTCCAGCCCCGCTTGCAGCTCGTCGCCCGGCTCGACCTTGCCATCGGCCTGCGTCACATCAATGCCATTAAGCGTAATCGCCCCCAGTTCCACCAGCCGGGCAATGTCGCGGCGCGATCCATAGCCCATATGGGCCAGCAGTTTGTTGAGCCGCACCGCGGCGTTCTTGCTGCTCATCGCACGGCCGCCATGATCTTGAAGCCACCCTCGACAGTCACCTGCCGATGGCTGGCAAAATGCGCCTGCAGCGCCGCCTCATAGGGCAGATGGCGGTTGGCGACACACCAGAACGCGCCGCCCTTGCGCAGGGCCCGTGCTGCCGCCGCGACAAAGCCGATCCCCAGCCCGCGCCTTTCCTCGCCCCCGGCATGGAACGGCGGGTTGGCCACCACGAAATCCAGCGGCGGGTCGAAGCGCAGGCTCGTGACATCTCCATGCCTGAAGATGGCGCGCGGATCTTCGACATTGCGGCGTGCGGCCTCGATGGCGCGCGCATCATTATCGATGAGGCAGAGCCCCCTGACCCTGCGGCCCTGCAGCACGGCGCGCGCCAGAATGCCAAGTCCGCAGCCGAAATCCGCGCCCTGTCCGGTGAGCTCCGGCAGATGCGCCATCAGCGCCTGCGTGCCGGCATCGATCCGGTCCCAGGCAAACAGGCCCGGCTGCGTCCAGAGCCCGAGCGCGTCGTCATGACGCATGGCCCCGGCCGCAATCGCCGCATCAATCCCGGTGAGCTTGTCGGGCCGCAAGGTGCGGCAGATTCGGGCATGCCCGCCGCTGGTTTCCTCCACCGTGCAGCCAAAGGCTTCCAGCTCACGGCGCAGCCGCAACCCGCCCCGGTTGCGCGCCGCCGACACGCTCAGGCTGCCGCCGGGCTTCAGCGCCCGCAAGGCAAGGCCGAGGGCATAATGGCGCTCGATGGTGTTGGCTGGCGCGTGCAGTTCAAATTCGTCCCGCGAGGCTGGCGCCATGGCTTCGAGCGCCATCACGTCCGGCCACGGTTCACCCCCTGGCGGCGCGGCGGCCGTTGCTGCTGGTTCCAGGGCTTTGCGGGACTGATTCATGGTTGATTCACTTTAATGCCAAAAAGCCGCGGCTTGTGCGCAGCTTTAGCGCGATTCACCACTTACCGTGAGCTGACATTTTCGCAAAATTTACGTCTGTGGCGCTGGTTGGGCGCAAGAATAAACAGCAAGGATATTGCAATCACAGGCTGTTATTGAAATGATAAAGTTTCCGAAATTTCCCGGCAAGACGCAAGCTGGCGGCCCCGCCTGCCGCGAAGCGTCCTTTCTGCGCCACGAAGGTGGCAATTTCGCGCTGATCTTTGCCATTTTCGGAACAGCCGCCGCCATCATGTTTGGCGTGGCGATTTCCTTCGCCGGCCTGATTTCTGCCCGCGATCAGCTCGATTCCAATGCAGATGCTGCCGTTCTGGGCGCTGTCTCGCGTTCGGTCATCAAGCCCGGTGCCGACACCGCAACGCAAATTGCCGCCAGCACCACGGTGGCCCAAAACCTTTTTGCCGGCGGCACCTTGCCACCAAACACCGTTGTCGCGGCGCCTACCATCAATGTCACCGTCAATTCCGGCGTCTATGTCGCGACCCTGTCCTACAAGGCGCAATATACCCTGCCCTTCGGCGCGATCCTCGGCATCAACACCTTGCCGGTATCGGCAACCGTTAGCGCCACATCTTCGGCGGCCGGCAACAGCGCCCCGCGCTATGTTGATATTTTCGTGCTGGTTGATGCCTCGGCCTCGATGGGCATTGGCGCGACCATGAATGACATCACCCTCATGAATTCCACCAAGGGCATGGACGGCGGCTCCGGGGGCTGCTCGGTCGCCTGTCACGCCATCGGCACGGATACGACCGCCCATAATGCCGGCGCGACCCTGCGTTTTGATGTTGTCAGAAATGCTGTCGAGCAAATCACCCAGAGCGCGCAAAACCTGAACGCCAGCGGGCCGCTGGTGATTCGCATGGGTCTTTATTCCTTCGCGACCGGCTTCACCACGCTGCAGGACCTGACCTCCGATATTCCCGAGGTTTATAGCGCCGCCCAGGCCATGACATTGCAAGGCTATGACGCTGGCACCAATGCCGCGACCGCCTTGCAGGCCCTCAAGAACAAGATTACCTCCGATGATCCCGTCATCGGCAATGGCAGCAGCGCCAGCTCGCCTCAGGTTTTCGCCATTCTGGCGACCGATGCCATCAGCAACAGCACCGACAACCAATCGGCATCGACATGGGTCTCAAGCCCGACATTCGTGCCATTCAACCCCAATGCTGTGCCTGATCCCAACAATAACGGCGTCATGGATCTCGAAGGGCTCGATCCTGGCCAATGCGGCCCGCTGAAATCAGCCGGCATCAATATGATGACGCTGGAGACGGCCTATCTCATCAACCCGGCTGATCTGGTCAGCGGCACGCCCGGCTACCTGCGCTACAATTACATCAACACGACTTTGGCCGGCTCGACCGCCAGCAACATGAAGGCCTGCGCCTCGAACCCGTCTTACGCGCTGTCGGCCAGCGCGCCGCAGGACATTGTCAACGACCTGCAGCAGCTCTTCAACACCGCCACGCAGAGCGCGCCGCGTCTGACACAATAAAGCCAGACGCGGGCTGACAGGCTCAGCCGACGATGTCGTTGCCCGAGAAGAACTGGGCAATTTCGATCGCGGCGGTTTCCGGCGCGTCCGAACCATGCACCGAGTTCTCGCCCATCGACAGCGCAAATTCCTTGCGGATGGTGCCAGCTTCGGCATTGGCCGGGTTGGTCGCGCCCATCACATCGCGGTAGCGGGCAATGGCATTCTCGCCTTCCAGCACCTGCACCACCACCGGTGCGGCGCTCATCATCTGCGTGAGTTCGCCAAAAAATGGCCGCGCCTTGTGCACGGCATAGAAGGTCTCGGCCTCGGCGAGCGACATGTGCACGCGCCGCTGCGCGACGATCCGCAGGCCGGCCGCCTCGATCTTGGCATTGACCGCGCCGGTCAGGTTGCGGCGTGTGACATCGGGTTTCAGAATCGAGAACGTGCGTTGCAGGGCCATGGTCAGTCAGCTTTCCAGGGAGAGAAGATGCGCGGCTCTATACGGTGCCCCCGGGTCGAGGGCAAGCCTCTAGCTCCAGATCCCCATAATGGCCGCATAGACTGCAAACACCGTCGTCACCAGAATGATGACGGCGATGATGCCGCCGCGCAGCCCGTGCAGGCGCCAGGGCTCAGGCAGGCGTCGGGCCAGCAGATAAAGAAAGCCCAGCACGAAGGGCAGCATCAGCGCATTCATCACCTGCACACCGATCGACAGGCTGATGAGGTTGACGCCGGACGTCACCACCAGCGCCGCCAGCACCAGCACGCCGGCAAAAATCCCGTAAAACAGCGGCGCCTCGCGCGGGTGGTCATTCAGCGAATGGCGAACGCCCATCACCTCGCCGAAGGTGCGTGCCGCCGTCAGCGTCACCACAATCGCCGCGGTAATGGCGCAGCCGGAAACCCCGAGCGCAAAGGCCAGCTTGCCCCATGTCGCCCCCAGCACCGGGGTAATCGCCCCGGCAATGTCCTGCACCGTGTTGAGCGCCGGGCCGGTGCCATCGGCCTTGGCGGTGCCCAGCGCTGCCGCGGCAGCAATCAGGATCGCGGCCATGATCACCTGGGTAATGACCGCCCCAACGGCGGTATCGAGCCGCGCGGCGGGCAGGTCATCGGGCCCCAAACCCTTTTCGACCACGGCCGATTGCTGGAAAAACACCATCCACGGCATGATCACCGCACCGATATTGGCCGCTACCAGATAAAGATATTGCGGGTTGGTGACAGGGATATTGATGGTCTGCTGCAGCATCACCCCGGCGCCGGGATGGGCCACCAGCGCCACCCCGAGAAACGCCAGCTCAAACGCTCCGATGGCCATGGCGATGCGCTCGACCGAGCGATAGGAACCGGTCAGCGCCATGATGATCAGGGTGCCGACCACCAGAACCATGGTCAATTGCGCGGGAACGCCATAAAGCAGGCCGACACCGGCGAGCCCGGATAGTTCGGTCAGCAGCGCCCCGACGCAGGCGACGCCGAGCGTGAGCACAGAAATCCACGCCCAGCCCTTGCCGAAATATTCGGCGATCATCGCCGCATGGCCGCGCCGCGAGACCGTGCCAAGCCGCACGGTAAGTTCCTGCACGACATAAAGAATGGGAATCAGCGCAAATTGCAGCGCCAGCAGCCGGTAACCCCATTGCGCGCCGCTCTGGGCGGCGGTCACCACACTGCCCGCATCGGTGTCTGCCAGCATCACCACGAGGCCGGGTCCGGCGACGCGCAACAACACGGAAAGACCAACACCCCGACGCCGGGCAATCGGTAGATGATCATTCATGGTAATGATGGCTCGAAGCTCCCGTATCGGCAGGGAGCCAAGCAACCCTCGCCCCGCGATCAAAGTCCTGCGCGTTTTACGGGCGGTGGCCGGCAAAGTCCAGAACAGCTCCTAAAATAAGAATAATTCCAGTCTGTCGATCTTCTGCAGGTTTGCGCAAGTCAGTCTGGAATGACATCAAGAAGCCTGCGTCATTATAAAGCAGCCCGGGCTCGCGAATTGGTCTTTTACGCCCTGTCCTGACCCGACATCACGCCTCAACCCGCACGGTTCGCCTGCTGGCGGGTTGCGCCGGCGCGATTGTTTCGCCATTAGACAGCCCATCATGATGAACATCGAACACTTGACCTTCAGGCTCGGCGCGCGCCTGCTCTTTGATGATGCCGCTGCTGCCCTGCCGCCGCGCGGCCGCATTGGCCTTGTCGGACGCAACGGCACTGGCAAGACCACCTTGTTCCGACTCGTCTGCGGCGAGCTTTCGCCCGAAAGCGGCGACATCAACCTGCCGCGCCAGGCGCGCATCGGCCGTGTCGAGCAGGAAGCCCCCGGCGGCCCGCAAACCCTGATCGACTTCGTGCTGGAAGCGGATGTGGAGCGCGCGGCGCTGCTGCGCGAGGCCGTCAAGTTGCAAACCGGCACCGATATTGCCGCCATCCACACCCGCCTCGCCGATATTGACGCCCATAGCGCCCCGGCGCGGGCGGCCACCATTCTCGCCGGTCTCGGCTTTGACGAACAGGCCCAGCAACGCCCGCTGGCCAGTTTTTCGGGCGGATGGCGCATGCGCGTTGCCCTCGCCGCCGTGCTGTTTGTCAAGCCCGACATGCTCTTGCTCGACGAGCCGACCAATTATCTCGATCTCGAAGGCACGCTGTGGCTGACAGAGCATCTGCGCTCCTATCCCGCCACGGTGCTGCTGATCAGCCATGACCGCGAATTGCTTGATGATGTGACGACGCACATTCTGCATCTGGAAAATGCCAAACTGAAGCTCTGGACCGGCAATTACAGCTCCTTCGCCCACCAGCGGGCCGAAGCGCGACGCCTCAATGCCAAGGCCCTGAAGAAGCAGGACGCGCACCGCGCCCATCTGCAGGCATTCGTTGACCGCTTCCGCGCCTCGGCCACCAAGGCCCGGCAAGCGCAGTCGCGCCTTAAAATGCTGGCCAAGATGCAGGACATCGCCGCTGATGATGAGACCGATGTGCTGGCCTTTCATTTTCCCTCGCCGGAAAAGCCGCTGGCCCCGCCCATGCTGGTGCTGGAAAATGCCAGCGTCGGCTATGACGGCAAGGTGGTGCTCAATGGCCTGAATCTCTCGCTCCAGCCCGATGACCGCATCGGCCTGCTCGGTGCCAATGGCAATGGCAAATCCACCTTCGCGCGCCTGCTGGCCGGGCGCATGGACGCCATGTCCGGCACGATGCGCCGCCCCGGCAAGCTCAGCGTCGGCTTTTTTGCCCAGCACCAGATGGATGATCTCAATGCCCATGAAACCCCGCAACAGGTGATGGCCCGGCTGATGCCGGGCGCCGGCGAGGCAAAGACCAGGGCGGCGGCAGCGAGGCTCGGCTTTGGCAATGCTCGCGCCAATACCGCGATCGACCTGCTTTCGGGCGGAGAAAAGGCCCGCCTGCTGCTCGGCCTCGCCACCTTTCATGGCCCGCACCTGCTCATCCTCGACGAGCCGACCAACCATCTCGATATTGACAGCAGGGCAGCGCTCGCCGAAGCCATCAACGAGTTTCAGGGCGCGGTCATCCTGATCTCGCATGACAGTTTTCTGCTGGAAGCCTGTGCTGAGCGGCTCTGGCTGGTGGAAGGCGGCAGCGTCAACGCCTTTGATGGCGATATTGCCGATTATCGCCGCCGCGTGCTCGGCACGCCGCCGCCCAAGGCTGCCCCCGAGGCCCGCAAGGCCACGGAGGCGACGCCGGCCAAAACCCCTGCCCCGGCCCGGGCACGCGGCCTCAATGAATTGCGCCGCGCCAGCGATGCCGTCTTTGCCCGCATCGAAAAATTCACCGCCCTGCTGAACAAGGTTGATGCTGTGCTGGCCGCGCCGCAGACCTATACCCCGCGCGAGCGCAACCAGGCGCGCAGTGCCATCGAGCTGGCCACGCAAAGGGCCGATCTTGCCGCCGCTCTCGCCAAATGCGAGCAGGAATGGCTTGAACTCAACGACGAAATCGAGGCCCGGACCAAATATGCGTGAGCAAAAAGCGTCATGGCGCCCTAGCCAGATGATCCAGCTGCGCCATTTATGCGTAAAGTCCGCAAACTTAAAGGGCAATCCGTGATTCCAGCCATGACATCGACGCCCCGGGACGCGCTCCTCGCCGGCTATGCCGCCGGCAGCCTCACCCCGGCCCTGCAGGCCCTGGTCGCCGCCCATCTGCATATGCGCCCCGACAACCGCGCCTTCGTCGATGCCCTTGATGACGAAATGGGAACCGTGCTGGCGATGGCGCCGCAGGCCCCCTGCCGCCATCGCGATGACAATCTCGCCCGCATTTTCACCTCCGCCGACCCGGCCGTGGCAGCCCCGGCCCGCGATACTGTGTTTCCGGCACCCTTGAGGGCATTTCTCGGCTTTGATGCAAAGGACGTGCGCTGGCGTTTCCTGCTGCCGGGCGTCAAATGCCATGTCATTGCCAGAGAGGCCACCGGCGCGGCCACGCTTTACAAAATTCGCCCGGGCCGCAAAATGCCGTTTCATACTCATGATGGCAATGAAACGACGCTGGTGCTGCAAGGTTCCTTTGCCGACAACCATGGCACCTATGAAGCCGGCGATCTCGCCTTCGCCGATCCGGCGGTCAATCATCGCCCGGTGGCCGGTAGCGAGGGTGAGTGCCTGTGCTTTGCCGTCACCGACGCGCCGCTGCGCCTGACCGGACGCCTTGGCCGGTTTTTCGAATCGCTGCAACAACGCCCGCGCGCGATATGAGGGCTAATTTCGGTTGCCGAGCAGGCCGGCCGGGCGAAACATGATCACCAGAACCAGCACGCTGTCGATCATCAAATCGCGGTAGCCGCCGGCAAAATACCCGGTCCAGAAGCTTTCGAGCAGGGCAATCACCGCGCCGCCCACAAAGGCCCCCGGGATCGAGCCTATGCCGCCGACCACCGCCGCCACCAGCGCCCGCAAATCCAGCGTCACCGTGCCATCATAGCCGAGCGTGCCGTAATTCATGGCCATCAGGCCCCCGGTCAGAGCTGCCAGCGCCGTCGCCAGCATCAGCGTCCGCGTCAGGATGCCTGCGGGCGAGATGCCAAACATCGCCGCCGCCAGATTGTCGTCGGCACAGGCGCGCCAGGCCCGGCCAAAGGCACTGACGCGCATCAGCACCATCAGCGCCACGCCCAGCACCGCAGCCAGCGCCATCACCAGCAAGGCGGTCGGCGTTATGGTGAGATCGAGGCCGCCCCCGGCGGTCAGATGCAGCGCCGGGCCAAACAGGCCGGGCAGCCAGTGCGGGTTAGTGCCCTGCGCCAGCCGCAGATATTCCTGAAGAAACAACGACAGACCCAGGGTTGCCACCAGCACCTGCTGGCCGCTGGCGCGGGCCATGGGCACAAACACTGTTCTGGCGATCACAAACCCGTAGATCAAGCCGACGCCGATGGCCGCGAGCAGCGCCGCCACCACCCCGGGAATGATCCATGCGGGCGCATCATAGGCCACGGGCGCCAGCACGATGAACAAGGTCGCCGCCCCTAGCACCGCCAGCGCCCCGAAAGCCAGGTTGATCCGGCCAATCAGCCCGTAAATCAGCGAATAGGTCGCCGCCAGCAGGCCATAAACCATCGCCGGCACCAGCCCATTGAGGGTAATTTGCAGGAAATAGCGCCAGCTCGTTGCAGCCCCTGGCTGCGCTGCGCCAGCCCGCTGCCGCGCCGGATCATCCAGCGCCGCATCCGGGGTCTCCAGCCAGCTCTTGCGCAGCACATAGAGCGTGCTCGGCCCCATCCGGTCGCCATCGTCGATCACCCCGCGCAATTCATGCTGCGGGGCCGGGCCGAAGCGGCAGGTCAGCGTCTTGGCGAGGCGCGCGCCGGAAGCCCCGTTGACGACATAGACCATCATGATGTCGCGCTTGTTTTCGGCCAGGGTGGCGGATATCTGGCCATAGCCACGTGCCGCAGGGTTGAGAGCCGGCAACAGCTCACGGCACAGCGTGATCCGCCGCCCGGCGTCCGATGTCTGGCAGCCAGCAAGCAGCAGACAAGAGCCCAACACAAGCCAAATCCAGCGCATGGCAGAAGCTTACCGCCAGCTTGCGCCCTTGTGCAAGCGCGCGCTTCAGCCGCCGGTAACGCTCATGTGGCGCGCCACGGCCGGCCCGGCATGCGCACGGTCGATCACGAAATCATGGCCCTTGGGCTTGCGCAGGATCGCCGCGTCCATCGCCGCCATCAGCGGCCCGTCATCGGCGCTGGCGCGCAGCGGCGTGCGCAAATCGGCAGCATCATTCTGGCCAAGGCACATATAGAGCGTGCCGGTGCAGGTCACCCGCACCCGGTTGCAGCTCTCGCAAAAATTATGCGACAGCGGCGTGATGAAGCCGATGCGTCCGCCCGTCTCGGCGCAGCGCATATAGCGCGCCGGCCCGCCGGTGCGATGGCCGCTCTCGGTCAGGGTAAAGTCGCGGGCGAGATGGCGCCGCACCTCGGTCAGCGACATATATTGATCGTCGCGGGCGATGGTGATCTCGCCCAGCGGCATCACTTCGATGAAGGTGACATCCATGCCGCGTTGATGCGCATAGCGAATGATCGCCGGAAATTCATCGTCATTGACGCCCTTGAGCGCCACGACATTGAGTTTGACCTTGAGGCCGGCCTTCAGCGCCGCCTCCATGCCGCGCTCGACCTGGGCAAAATCGCCCCAGCGGGTAATATCCTTGAATTTGCCGGGATCGAGCGTATCCAGCGACAGGTTGATCCGCCTCACCCCGCACGCCGCCAGATCGTCAGCAAAACGCGCCAGTTGCGAGCCATTGGTGGTCAGGGTCAATTCTTCGAGCGCGCCGCTGTCGAGATGGCGCGACAGGCTGCGAAACAGCGACAAAATGTCACGCCGCACCAGCGGTTCGCCGCCGGTAATGCGCAATTTGCGGGTGCCGCGCGCGATAAAGGCGGTGCAGAGCCGGTCGAGTTCCTCCAGTGACAGCAGGTCACGCTTGGGCAGGAAGCTCATATTTTCTGACATGCAATAGACACAGCGGAAATCGCAGCGGTCTGTCACGGAAACGCGCACATAGCTGATGGCCCTGCCAAAGGGGTCGATCAGCGGTCGATCAAGGGTTTGAGCTTGCTCCATACAACCTATATAGGGCAAGAGCATGCGCAGCGCCATGCTCGCCGCACACGACCTTTGTTGCGTGCCGTAGCCCGCTGCCGGAGACGCGACATTGACATCCCTCGTTCCAGAAGAAATCCGCGTCAGCGACAAGGGCCAGACCCTGCATCTGCGCTTTGCCGATGGCGGCAGCCTCGCGCTTGGTGCCGAATATCTGCGCGTCTTCAGCCCCAGCGCCGAAGTGCAGGGCCATGCCGCCCATGAGCGCAAGACCGTCGGCGGCAAGCGCGGCTGCGCCATTACCGAAATTGTCACCGTCGGCAATTATGCCATCCGCCCAACTTTCAGCGATGGCCACGACACCGGCATTTTTTCCTGGGGGCATCTGCTCGAACTGGGTCGCAACCATGATGAAAAATGGCAGGCCTATCTCAATGAGCTGGCCGCCAAGGGCCTGTCACGCGATCGCCCTGGCGAGGCCTAGCAAAGGCCGCAAGAATAAGGCGGGCCAGTTGCCTGACCCGCCCGCTTCAGCCCCGACGTAACCCGTGAAATTCAGCGCAGCACATGCACCGTCGCGCCAACTTTGACGCGATTGTAAAAATCCTTGATATCGGCATTGGTCATGCGGATGCAGCCCGATGACATGGCATGACCGATGGTTTCCGGCTCGTTCGAGCCATGGATGCGGTATTCTGTTCCGCTGAGATACATGGCGCGCGCGCCGAGCGGGTTGTTCGGCCCGCCCTTGACATAATGCGGCAGGTGCGGACGCCGCCGCAGCATGGATGCCGGCGGGGTCCAGCCCGGCCATTTCTTCTTGGCGGAAATATGCACGGTGCCACTCCAGGCAAAACCCGGACGCCCGACACCAACGCCATATTTCATCGCCTTGTGATCCGGCATCACCAGATAGAGCCGCCGCTCGGACGATTGCACCACCACTGTCCCCGGCGCATAGGGGCCATTATAGCTGACGATCTCGCGCGGAATGGTTGTGTAGGACGCTGGCCCCGCATTGGCGCCCGGCCCGGGATGCATCCGCATCACCTGCAGCATGTCCGCATCGAGCGCATAAGTCGGCACACTGAAACCGTAAATGGCGCCGAGCACGCAAACGCTGGCAAGCGCCGGGGCAAGGATGTTGCGGGTCATGAGCGTTCCTGCGGTTGCGCAACGCGCGCTGGGCTCACAAGGCCGCAAGTCGCGCCCGAATGCAATATGCTCGCGGCTGCCATGCGCAGATTGTGGCAAGATGTTGCATTCACGCCACAGGTGTGAAGCCGGCTTATCATCTTCCCATGCCCTGCCTCTTGACTTCCCCCTGCCATTGGCCCCACTAGGGCGGCCATCGGGCGCGTAGCTCAGCGGTAGAGCACTCCCTTCACACGGGAGGGGTCACAGGTTCGATCCCTGTCGCGCCCACCATGTTCGCGCATCATCCTTGCCCCGCTGATTTTGTCAGATCGACGCCGCATGATATGGCAGGCCGCAGCCAAGGATCACTTCGATGAATCGCCCGCTTCCCCCCCTTCCCGGCCTGCATATCCGGCCGCGCCGCAACCGCCGCACTGACTGGTCGCGGCGTCTGGTGCGCGAAAATGCGCTCAGCGTTGATGATCTGATTCTGCCCTTGTTCGTCATCGACGGCCATGGCACCGTCGAGCCGGTGCCCTCCATGCCCGGCGTCATGCGCTACAGCGTCGATGAACTGGTGAAGGTCGCGGCACAGGCGGCCGCGCTTGGCATTCCGGCGCTCGCGCTGTTTCCCAACACCCTGCCCGCCCTGCGTGATGCCGATGGCAGCGAGGCGCTCAATCCCGACAATCTCGTGTGCCAGGCCTGCCGCGCGATCCGCGCCCATGTGCCGGCGATCGGCATCATTACCGATGTCGCGCTCGACCCCTACACCAGCCATGGCCACGACGGCCTGATGGCCGGCGACCAGATTCTCAATGATGAGACCGTCGACGTGCTGGTGCGCCAGGCCGTCAACCAGGCCCGCGCCGGTGCCGACATCATCGCTCCCTCCGACATGATGGATGGCCGCATCGGCGCGATTCGCGCCGGCCTCGATGCCGAGGGTTTCGCCCATGTCCAGATTATGAGCTATGCAGCCAAATATGCCTCGGCCTTTTATGGCCCGTTCCGCGATGCGGTCGGCACCAATGCCACGCTGATCGGCGACAAGCGCACCTATCAGATGGACCCGGCCAACAGCGACGAGGCCCTGATGGAAGTCTCGCTTGATCTTGAGCAAGGCGCCGACATGGTCATGGTCAAGCCCGGCATGCCCTATCTCGATATCATCCAGCGGGTGGCCAGCACCTTCGGGCGCCCGACCTTCGCCTATCAGGTGTCGGGCGAATATGCGATGATCATGGCCGCAGCCGGCAACGGCTGGATCGACGGCAACAAGGCGATGATGGAAAGCCTCATGGCCTTCAAGCGCGCCGGTTGCCGCGGCATTCTCACCTATTTCGCGCTGCGCGCCGCTGAAAAGCTGCAAAACCAGAGGTCTTGAGCGTCGGCCATGGCCATTCAGCACATTGCCGCCTCGCGCGAGATCAACCGCCATGGCATGCGCGCCATCATTGTCGCGCAAATGCTGTTTTCGATGAGCGACACACTCGTCAAACTTTCCGCGCCGCTGATGCCGTCGGGCGAATTGATCGCCATCCGCGGCACGCTCGGCACCGCCATTCTTTTCCTGCTTGCCCGGCGCGAGGGCGGCAGCCTCAAGGGCGCCCTGCATCCCGTCGTGCTGTTGCGTGCGGTGCTGGAAGGGGTGACGACGTTGCTGTTCCTCGTCGCCATCAACGGCCTGCCCATCGGCAATTACACGGCCATCATGCTGTCCTCGCCGCTGATGATCACGGCACTGGCCGTCGTCGCGCTCGGCCACCAGGTCGGCTGGCACCGCTGGCTGGCCATTGCCGTCGGCTTTGTCGGCGTGCTGCTGGTCGCCCAGCCCAGCGCCTCGGGCTTTTCCTCGGCCGCCTGGTTTGCCATCGCCTGCGCCATGCTGGTGGCGGTGCGCGATATCGTCACCCGCTTCGTGCCCTCCACCATGCCCTCGATGGTGGTGACGCTGATGACCAGCCTCGTCACGGCCCTGATGGGCGGCGGCATGGCCGGCATTCAGGGCATCATCCGCCCCTCCCCCTATGCCATGCTTTTGCTGGTTCTCGCCGCCCTGGCGATCAGCGGCGCCAATCTCGGCCTGATCATGGGCAGCCGCAAGGCTGATATCGGTGCCATCGCGCCCTTGCGCTATATCGGCATGCCGATGGCGCTGGTCTCCGGCTGGCTGATCTGGAACAATATCCCCAATGTCGAGGCGATGATCGGCATCACCTTCATCATTGGCTCAGGGCTCTACGCCCTCCACCGCGAGCGGCTCCGGGCCTAACGGCCCCGCCAGCACCGCCTCGCGGCCGATCAGCCGCGCCAATTGCCTGAGCCGTCCCGCCAGCCGGTCCGAACCCAGCGCCGCGAATTTCGGCGGCAGTTTCAATGTCAGCTGCGTGCGCGAGCAGGTCATCGGCACCTGCGGCAGGATTTCCGACATGGCCGTCGAGACAATATAGGCCACGCGGAAGGCTGCCCCCAGCAATCGCGCCCGGTCGAGCTGGCGCGCGCTGGCGATGGCGCGCAATTGCGGGCTGACATCGGCATCAATGCCCTCGTGCCGGAATGCCGTCACCAGCGCCAGAAACGCCCGGCCCGGATGATCAATGGCCGCAAACGAGGCATGGGCAATGAGGTTCATGCTCTGCTCGCCGCGATAATCAGGGTGCGCCCGCCAGCCAATATCGGCCAGAAGGCAGGAGGCATGCCGCAGCCTGACCTCCTCGGCCGTTTCCTCAATATGGCTGGAGCGAATGAACTCATCGGTCCAGGCACATAGATCATAGCCATGCGCCGGATCGCGCGCCCGCATCTTGTTCAGTTCCGCCGCCGCCACCAGCAACGGATCCTGACGGCGCTCGTCCTCATTGATCTGGCCAAACAGCAGGCCCTCGCGCACGCCTGAGGCCGAAATCACGATATCGCGCGGATTGGCGATGCGGATGATTTCATCGAGCACGATCGCGCCATAGGCCAGCAACGGGCGCCGCGAGGCGGAAACCGCGCCAATCGACACCAACGCATCGCTGTCGACGCGCTCGATCAGGCTGGCGAAATCAAGTGCATCACGCGCCGGAATCACGTAATTATGCATCACTTTGAGCGGATAATTGCGCTGGCGCATATGCAGCTTGGCCAGCGCCCGCCAGGTGCCGCCGACCGCATAAAACGAGCGGTTATGCAGCTTTTTCAGAAGTTTGACATTGGTGAGGGCATCGCGCGCGATTTTCACAGCCGCCTTGGCCGCGCCTTTCGAGGAATCGCTCAGCGCCAGCCCGCCCAGCGGCAGGCTGACGCCCTTGCCCGGCCGGTCGAATTTGACATTGACCAGTTCCAGCGAGCCGCCGCCAAGATCGCCGACCACGCCATCGGCCTCGCGAATGCCGGATATCACCCCCAGCGCCGACATTCGCGCTTCCTCGGCACCCGACAGCAACCGGATCGGGCAGCCGATGGCAGCTTCCGCCTGTTCGAGAAATTCCGCGCCGTTCTGCGCATCGCGCACCGCTGCGGTCGCCAGCACATGCAGGGCCGAAACATGCATGTTATCCGCCAGCACCCGGAACCGCGCCAGCGCCTGCAGCGCCTTGCGAACGCCATCGACCGGCAATTGCCCGCTCGACATCACCCCGCGCCCGAGCCCGCACAGCACCTTTTCATTGAAGATCGGCGTGGGCGCCCGCGACAGCGCATCATAGGCCACGAGCCGCACCGAATTGGAGCCGATATCAACGATCGCCACCGGTTGCTGGAATTCCATGGTGCTCGATTCGGGCCAGCCTCTGGTCACGTCTGCCAATCCCTCATGGCGTAAACTTCAGGCGCTTATACAGAATTTTCGGGCTCGAGTCTTTGAGCGCCTTGCCGCGCCCGGAAAGACTGGGATGGGTCATGAAATATTCGTGGGCATTGAACAGGGTCTCGCCCGGCGCCGGTTCGATGCGTCGGCTGGTGCCGTCCGGCAACACCCGGTAGCTCTGCTGGTTGTCGATCAGATTGGCAACCATGATCTGGTCCAGCACCTGCTCGTGCACGGTGGGGTTGAGAATCGGCAGCAACACCTCGACCCGGCGCTCCAGATTGCGCGGCATCAGGTCGGCCGAGGAAATATACACATGCGATTTGGGATGCGGCAGGCCATGGCCATTGCCGAAACAATAGATGCGCGCATGTTCGAGGAAGCGCCCGACGATCGACTTGACCCGGATCGTTTCCGACAGGCCCGGCACCCCCGGCCGCAGGCAGCAGATGCCGCGCACGACAAAGTCGATCTCGACCCCGGCCTGGCTCGCCTGGTAGAGCGCATCGATGATGGTGGGATCGACCAGCGCATTGCATTTGCCCCAGATCGCCGCAGGCTTGCCGGCCCGGGCAAAGGCGATTTCCGCGTCGATCTCGTCCAGCAGCCGCCGCTTGAGAGACATCGGCGATACCGCCAGCCGCTCCAGCCCCTGCGGCTCGGCATAGCCTGTGATGAAATTGAACACCCGGCTGACATCGCGCCCGATGGCCGGATCAGCGGTGAAAAACGAAATATCAGTGTAGGTTTTCGCGGTTTGCGGATGATAATTGCCGCTGCCTATATGGCAATAGATCGCCAGATTGCCAGCCTCACGCCTTACCACCATGGAAAGCTTGCCATGGGTTTTCAGCTCGATGAAGCCGAACACCACCTGCGCGCCCGCCCGTTCGAGATCGCGCGCCCAGCGTATATTGGCCTCCTCGTCGAACCTCGCCTTGAGTTCGACCAGCGCGGTCACGGTCTTGCCGGCCTCGGCCGCCTCGATCAGCGCCTTGACGATCGGGCTGTCGGCCGAAGTGCGATACAGCGTCTGCTTGATGGCCACGACATTGGGATCGCGCGCCGCCTGCGTCAAGAACTGCACCACGACATCAAAGGATTCATAGGGGTGGTGCACCGCCAGGTCCTTCTGGCGGATGGCGGCAAAGCAATCGCCACCATTCTCACGCACCCGCTCGGGATAGCGCGGCGTATAGGGCTTGAATTTCAGGTCGGGCCGCTCGACGCCGATCAATTCGGCGGTTTCGGTCAGGGCCAGCATGCCATCGACCAGAAACACCTCGTCTGCCGCCACGCCCAGCTCGTCGGCCACGAATTCGCGCAGCGCCAGCGGCATTTGCGCATCGATCTCCAGCCTGATGACCGTGCCGCGCCGCCGCCGCTTCAGGGCGCTCTCGAACAACAGCACCAGGTCCTCGGCCTCTTCCTCGATTTCGAGGTCGGAATCGCGGATCACCCGGAAACAGCCGCCCCCGCTCAAGGCGTAGCCCGGGAACAACCGGCCGATGAACAGGCCGCACAGCGTCTCGATGGCGATGAACCGCGCCGCCGCCCCGCTCTGGTTGTCGGGAAGCCGGATGAAACGGTTCATTTTGGCGGGAATGCGCAGCAGCGCCTGCATCTTGCTGCCGTCGCGCCCGTGCGTCAGTTCCAGCGCCATGCTGAAGCCGAGATTGGGAATGAACGGGAACGGATGCGCCGGATCGACCGCCAGCGGGGTCAGGATCGGGAACACATGCAGCAGGAAATGGTCCTCAAGCCACGCCAGTTCCAGCGCTGACAGGTCCTGGCCCTCGACGATGCAAATGCCGTTCTCGCGCAGGTGCTCGCGCAATTCACGCCAGCGCATCTGCTGGGCATTGGCGAGCGTGGTGACGCTGGCGGCAATTTGCTGCAATTGCTCTTGCGGCGTCAGGCCATCTTCCGAGGCTGTCGTCACCCCTTCGCGCATCTGGCCGTAAAGCCCGGCGACGCGCACCATGAAAAATTCGTCGAGATTATTGGCCGAGATCGACAGGAACCGCAATTGTTCGAGCAGCGGGTGGCGCAGGTTCGAGGCCTCCTCCACCACCCTGCGGTTGAATTCCAGCCACGACAATTCGCGGTTGATGAAGCGCTGCGGCGAGGTCGCGAGTTCGGCGACATGGGCCATGGCGCCGAGCCTGGCTGCGGGCGATGGCCCCGCATCACCGGTCGGCTGGTCTGGCGGCGGCAAAATATCATCCATGGGCTTGGGCTTGCGTTTCATGGCGGGGCCGCTCCGGGGCATGGCAATCTAGTCTGGGGCGCATCAGAAATCATCATCTTTGTCGGAAGGCAATGGTTCAGGCTCTGTATAACCTTCCCCGTCGCCATCACCGATCACCGCATAGACCATGGCGCGGGTGATCGGGCGCTGGTGTTCGAGCGAAAGCTGGTCGAGCCGCGCGATCGCAGCCCGCATCACCGGAATTGAGCGCTCTAGCCGGTTGGCCAGCACATCGAGCAAGGCCGGCTCCAGCGACAATTGCCGCTCGGCGATCAGTTTCACCATGGCGGCGCGCAGCACATCGGCATCGGGCGGTGCGAGGGCGGCCATCGGCGCGAGGCGCAGCCGCGAGACGAGGTCAGGCGTCACCAGCCCCCAGAATTGCGGCGGACGGCGCGCCGTCAGCAGCAGCCGCCCGCCCTGCGCCCGCACCAGATTGGTCAGGTGAAACAGCCCCACCTCGGCCGCATGCGTCAGGCCCTGATCGGCACCATCCAGCACCAGAACCGGGGCTGGCAAATGGCTGAGGCCTTCGAGATCGCGTGGCGCCAGCGCCATGGCGCCCTGCTCGGCGGCAAATATATGGGCAAGATGGCTCTTGCCGACCCCGGCGGGCCCGGTCAGCAGCAGCACCGGATCGGGCCAGCCTTGCGGCGCGCTGACCAGCTCAAGCGCCCGGGCATTGCCGGGGGCCATGAAAAAATCCTCGCGCCCCTGTCGCTCCGCGACCGGCAGGGCCAGCAGCAATTGCTTTGATGCCGTAAGGCTGATCCTCGCCATGGTTTCAGGGCTCGACCGGAGCGGGCAGCGCCACCGGTGCTTCTTCACCCAGATAAAGCGGGCTGGCGCGATAGCGCCGCACGGCAAAGCGCATCAGCACCCCCAGCGCCGCCGCCACCGGCACGGCAATCAGCAGCCCGGTAAAGCCGAACAGCGAGCCGAAGGCCAGAAGCGCGAACATCAGCCACACCGGATGCAGGCCGACCGATTCGCCGACCAGCTTGGGCGCCAGCACATTGGCCTCCAGCATCTGGCCAATGCCCACCACCCCAAGCGCGAAGAAGAACAGGCTCCAGTGCGGCCAGCCCTGCACCAGCGCCATGCTGGTGCCGACCAGCAGCGCCGTAAGCGATCCAAGATAGGGAATGAAGCTCAGGAGCCCGGCGGTAATGCCGATCAGAAAGCCATAATTGAGCCCGATCAGCGACAGGCCTATGCCATACCACAGGCCCAGAAACAGGCAGACCAGCGATTGCCCGCGCAGGAACCCGCCCAGGGCATGGTCGATTTCCGCCAGCAATTCGTGCACCTCGTCGCGCTGGTTCAGCGGCACCAGATTGTCGAGCGTCGCCACCAGCCGCGCCCAGTCGAGCACGAAATAGAACGCCACCACCGGCGTAATGACCAGCAGCGAGCCAATCGACAGCAGCGTGCTGCCGCCGCTCCACAGGCTTGACAGCAAGGCCCCCAGCGTCTGCGCCCCCTGCCCGGCCAGCGTGCCGATGGATTTCGGCAGGGCCCCCGGCGACGCCTGGCTCGACAGGCCGAGGTTCTTCCAGTCGATCGCCCCGAGGCCGAGCTTGTCGAGCCCGAATTTGGCGATCATGCTGCTGCCATAAGTGTTGGCAAAGGCCGCCGCCTCGTTGGTGATGAGGGATTCAAGCCGGTTGAGATTATCAGGAAGGCTGGTGACAAAGGCGGCGAGCTGGCGCCCGAGCAGCGGCGCGACCAGAATCAGCGTCAGGCCCACCGCCAGGATAAACACCACCAGGATCAGCAAGGCGGCCCCAAGCCGGTTGAGGCCGGCCCGCTCCAGCCGGTTGGCGACCGGGTTGAGCAGATAGCCCAGCACCATGCCGGCCACGAACGGCAACATTACCGCGCTCAGCAGATGCACCAGAAACACCAGCGCCACCAGAAGGCTCACCCAGAATACGATACGCCAGTCGAGGCCGCTGCGGCTCTGTGTCATCACCGATCAAATCCTTGTGCCCTGCCTTGCCGCTCAATGACTCATGTGCCGCAGCCAGGGGCGCAAATACGCCAAGAGTGACGCTAAAGTAAGCGCTGTGACGAGGCCAATCAACAGGTCACGCAGGTTCGGCATGACGATGCCGCCGGCCTTGGCCGCCAGCACGAAGCCCACCAGCACGATCTGCGCCGCGGTATTGGCCTTGGAGACCATAAGCGGGCGGATTTCCATGCCGCGCGCCATCAGCATCGCCAGAACCACGCCGCTGACGATCATCAGATCGCGCGAGACCACCAGAATCGTCAGCCACAACGGCAGCAGCGACACGGCCGCCAGCGAAATGAACAGGCACACCAGCAAGGCCTTGTCGGCCAGCGGATCAAGCCAGGCACCCAGTTCGGTCTTCATGTCATAATGCTTGGCGATGAAGCCATCGAGGCCATCAGACAATCCGGCCAGCGCAAACATGGCAAAGGCCCATGACCATTGCGCCGACAAGATCAGCCATACGGTCAGGGGCACTAGGCAAAGCCGCCCCAGTGTCAGCATGTTTGGCAATTGCTTCAGCATCGGCTCATCTTGGTTTCTTCAAGCCACTCCATGACCCGTCAGACAAGCACAACGCGCTGTCGCCGGAAGCCGGACCCGGCCCAGTGCTAGTCACCATGCCGTCATCACGCAAGTGCCGCAGGCCCTGACCTCTGCCCGCCACTCTAACGCAATATTAAGGCGTGTAACGCCATTGTCATCGCTGCGCCATAGGTGACCAGGGACGAGATTGATGAACATGCTTTTTGATTCCGGCAAAGCTGCCACGGCTGCCGGGCCGGATCGGCGTGAAACCGAAAATCCTTCGCAACGCATCATTGGCCGCCTGATCCTGTGCAACGGATCGCGCGCCATTATTTCGGCCTCGGCTACCGAAATCTCCGGCTTTAATGCGGATACCTGGGCCATTGGCCGCCTGATCTCGATCAAGGGCGAAAAAGGCCGCATCGTCGGCATCGTCTATGAAATGAACACCACCAGCGAATTGTGGCAGGACGATTCCAACAATGTCATCTACATCAAGGTGGAACTGGTCGGCGAAATCACCGACACGCCGCAAGGCCCGAGTTTCCGCAGCGGCATTGGCACCTATCCGGCGCTCGGCTCGATTGCCCACCGCATTCGCCATGCCGACCTGCAGTCGATCTATCAGGCCGGGCGTGGCAGCGTCATCGAAATTGGCACGCTGTCGCAGGATTCAACCATCAAGGCGCATGTCAATGTCGATATGATGCTGTCGCGCCATTTCGCGGTCATGGGCACCACCGGCGTCGGCAAATCCAGCGCCGTTTCCATCCTGCTGCGCCGCGCCACCACCGCCAAGCCCAATTTGCGCGTGCTGATCCTTGATCCGCACAACGAATATACCAAGGCCTTCACCGATATTTCCCTGACCATCGATGCTGCCACGCTGGAACTTCCCTTCTGGCTGTTTCGCATCGAGGAATTTGCCGATGTGATCTTCCGTGGCAACAAAATCGACGAGGACGAGGTCGAGATCCTGCGCGAAATGGTGACGCAGGCCAAGTTGCGCCACAATGTGGCGCCCTCCCCGTCTGCCACCCCCTCGCTCATCAAGAAGCCGGTCACCATCGATTCCAGCGGCCTCAATGCCGATACGCCGGTGCCCTACCGCATGTCGGATCTGATGAAGCTCATCGAAGATGAAATGGGCAAGCTTGAATCCAAGCATGCACGCCCCAACATGCGCGCGCTGCTGCACCGCCTGCAGACGCTCAACCATGAACCGCGCTTCCGCTTCATGTTTTCGCGCTCGACCATCGACGACAATATGGATGCCATCCTGTCGCGGATTTTCCGCATCCCGATCGACAACAAGCCGATTGCCGTCTTTCAATTGGCCGGCCTGCCTTCGGAAGTGGTGAATTCAGTCGCCTCGGTGCTGTCACGCATCGCCTTTGAAATCGCCATGTGGAGCGAGGGCACCTACGAAATCCTGCTCTTGTGCGAAGAGGCCCACCGCTATGTGCCGGCCGATGCCAGCCAGAGCTTCGGGCCAACCCGCGCCGCCATTGCCCGCATCGCCAAGGAAGGCCGCAAATACGGCGCCTATCTCGGCATCGTCACCCAGCGTCCCGGCGAGCTTGATCCGACCATCCTGTCGCAATGCTCGACCATTTTCGCCATGCGCCTCTCCAACGAGCGCGACCAGGACATCGTCCGCTCGGCGATTTCCGACAGTTCCGCCAGCACCATCAGCTTCCTGTCCTCCATCGGCAACCGCGAGGCCATTACCTTTGGTGAAGCGGTCGGCACGCCGATGCGCATCAAATTCGTCACCCAGGAAAGCCACTACCTGCCCAAGACCGCCTCGGGCGGCCACGATGGCGAGCGCTCGACCGCCCGTCAGGAAGTTTCGACGAGGCTGGTCGTCAACCGCATGCGCGGCGGCTGAATCGGCGCTTGCTTTCGCCAGCGGGGCTGACACAATAAGCCTCCACCTTTCCCGCTGGATTGTCCATGCGCCGCTGGCACCTGTCCCTCGCCACCACCGTTGTCCTCGCGCTTGGTGCCCATGCAACCGGCGCGGCGCCGCCGCCTTTTCCGCTTGATGCCGGCTCGGCACGCAACCTGCCGGTTCTGGCGCGCCGCGGCATGGTTGCGGCCCAGGAACGCCGCGCGGCCCGCATTGGCCGCGATATCCTGCGCCAGGGCGGCAACGCCGTCGATGCTGCCGTTGCCGTCGGCTTTGCCCTCGCCGTCACCCTGCCCCAGGCCGGCAATATCGGCGGTGGCGGCTTCATGCTGGTGCATCTGGCCAAGGGCAACCGCAACATCGCCATTGATTATCGTGAAATGGCCCCGGTCAACACCGCAACAACGGTATTTCTCGACAAGAACGGCAATTTCGACCCTAAACTGAGCCAGCAATCGGTGCTCGGCACCGGCGTTCCCGGCACCGTCGCCGGCCTGGCGCTGGCCGCACGCGACTATGGCTCCGGGCATTTCACCCTCGCCCAACTCATCGCCCCGGCGATCAGGCTGGCGCGCGACGGTTTTACGGTTGATGACGGCCTCGCCCTGTCGCTGCGCTATGGCGCGGCGCGGCTGCGGCGCTATCCGTCCTCGGCGGCGATTTTCCTGCACCCTGACGGCACCCCGCTCGTTGCCGGGGATCACCTCGTCGAGAGCGATCTGGCGGCGACCCTGCAGGCCATAGCCGACAAGGGCCCTGAAGGGTTCTATCGCGGCGCGACCGCGCAAAGGCTCGTCGATGCCATCAAGGCTGGTGGCGGCCACATGAGCCTTGCCGACCTTGCCGGCTACAAGGCGGTTCTGCGCCAGCCGGTCACCGGCAGCTACCGTGGCCACACCATTATCTCGATGCCGCCGCCATCCTCGGGCGGCGTGCATATCGTGCAGATCCTCAACATTCTCGAAGGTTTTGATCTCGCCAAATACGGGCCGCTTTCCGCCGAGACCATCCACCTGATGGCCGAGGCCATGAAACTCGCCTACGCCGACCGCTCCAAATATCTTGGCGACCCGGATTTTTTTCACGTGCCGGTCGCCGGCCTGACCTCACCGGCCTATGCCGCCAAACTGCGCGCCACCATCAATCCCGATCATGCCCGCCCGGCCGCCGACATCGCCCCGGGCAATCCGGCGCCCTATGAAAGCCCGCAGACCACCCATTTCGATGTGGTCGACGCCGACGGCAATGCCGTCTCCAACACCTACACGCTGAATTTTTTCTATGGCATGGGCGAAGTCGCGCCCGGCACCGGTGTTCTGCTCAATAATGAGCTCGATGATTTTGCCGCCAAGCCCGGCGTCGCCAATGCCTTCGGTCTGGTGGGCGGCACCGCCAATGCGCCGGGCCCGCGCAAGCGGCCGCTGTCATCAATGGCCCCGACCATGGTGTTTGATCCGCAAGGCCACCTCGAACTGGTGACCGGCACACCCGGCGGCTCGCGCATTATCACGATGATCGTTGAAATCATCAGCGATATCATAGATTTTCACATGAATATTCAGGAATCGGTTGAAGCGCCGCGCTTCCATGACCAATGGCTTCCCGACATTTTGTTCTGCGAGCGCGGCATTTCGCCCGACACACTGCGCCTGCTGACCGCCATGGGCCATGACGTGAGAATCGTGCCAGCCTTCGGCTCAGCCGAAAGCATCGAGGTCAGGGGCTCGATGCTGGAGGGCGGCGTCGATCCGCGCCAGCGTGGCACATGGGCTGCTGGCTATTGAGAGCTGAGGGCCATTACGATAACCCGCTGCGCTTGTGGCTGAATGTCAGCCCTCGAAGGCGACGACCCGCTGCGCCTGACGACCCAGCCCCTCGATGCCGAGCGACAGCGTGTCGCCAGCCCTGAGGAATTTTTGCGGCTTCATGCCAAGCCCGACGCCCGGCGGCGTGCCGGTGGTGATGATATCGCCCGGATCAAGTGTCATGAACTGCGATATATAGCTGACCAGCTCGGTGACGCTGAAAATCATCGTCGCCGTCGAGCCGCGCTGGCAGCTGGCGCCATTGACGTCGAGCCACATGTCGAGCTTCTGCACGTCGGCGATTTCATCGGGTGTCACCAGCCACGGCCCGAGCGGGCCAAAGGTCGGGGCTGACTTGCCCTTCATCCATTGCCCGCCGCGCTCGGCCTGGAATTCACGCTCCGATACATCGTTGCAGATGCAAAAGCCGGCCACATGCGCCAGCGCATCGGCCTGCGAGACATAGGAAGCTCTCGTGCCGATGACGATGGCGAGCTCCACCTCCCAGTCGGTTTTCACCGAGCCCTTGGGCAGCATCACATCGTCATTGGGGCCAATGACGCAATTGGGCGCCTTGTTGAAGAGGATCGGCTCCTTGGGGATTGCCGCGCCGGTTTCAGCGGCATGGTCGGCATAATTCAGCCCCACGGCGATGAAATTGCCCGGCCGCACCACGCAGGACCCAAGCCGAGGCGTGCCTTTGACCAGCGGCAGCTTGTGCGCCTTCAGCTTGGCGATCTTGGCGAGAGATTTCGGGCTCAGCGCCGCGCCATTCCAGTCGTCTACATGTTCCGAGAGGTCGCGGATTTTGCCGTCGGCATCAAGCAGGCCCGGACGTTCTTTGCCAGCCTTGCCATAACGCAAAAGTTTCATGTGCTCCCCCTCATACCAGACTTGACGACTAAACACCGTGCACGGGCTCAAGAACCCGCGCGCCGTTGATCATTTCATTTCTTGGCTGCCGGCGCGGGCGTTGCACCCGGCTTGGCTTCAAGCTGCTGGCGCTCCTGCTCGGCCTTTTTCATCAGCGCGGCGCGCATGTCATCTTCCTTCTTTTGTGCCGCGGCCAGCACTTTGGGATCGGTTGCCGGGCCTTCCAGCGCCTTGCCGAAACCATCGGTCGGCGCATTGAAGGTGACGATCTTGCCATCCATCCGCTGCACCGAGACGTGCAATTCCTTGCTCTTGGTCAGCTTGACCAGCGCCGGTGCCGGCAGATTGCCACGGCTGAAGCAGCCATTGGGCAGGCAATAATCAAAGCCGCCCGGCTCCGCCGCGCCGCTGTCGATGGAAATGCGATAGCCGGGGCGCAGCAGCAGGCCGGTCGGCAGGTTCAGGTTGAGCACGGCGGTTTTTTCGCCCTGCACCTGATAGACCGCGACGATCATGATCGGCGGCTGGTTGGCGAGGCCGAACGCCCGCTCGGTCATGCACAGCTGGCCTTTGCCTTGCGGGTTCTTGCCGCAGATCTTCACCCACGGGCTGCCACTGACAAGATCAGCCTGCACGATCTTGGGCTCCGGCGCTGCGGCCTTGGCAGCTTCGGGCTTTTTCACGATCTTCTTTTTGGCCTTGGCGGCATCGGCGTGAGTAGCAACTGACAGGGCCGCCAGCGCGATCACGGGCAAATGCAAGAGCTTCATCTTCATGGCGTTCGTTACCTTAAGTTGGTTCCACCCCTCCCAAGCCGGCGGCTCGGGCTCATGCGAATTGATGCGCTTTTGCCACCAAGCCGCTGCCAGAGCAAGAGTGGTTGACAATCGCCGCTGCAATTACCGCAACGAAGCCAAGTCCTAACCGGCAAATTAGGGCATTTTGCGGCGCGGCGTGACAGATGCGCCCGGCAGTCTTAAGAAACGTGCCATGATTCCGGCTATGATTCGCTTCGTCTGCGGCACCCTTGTGGCTCTGTTCTGGCTTGGCGCCACCGGCGCGGCGGCGCAGGGCGATGCGGGCGCCGGGCAACCGGTGACGAGCTATGCCATCGCCATTCGTGGCGCGCCAGCCCTGCCTGCCGGTTTCACCCACCTGCCCTATACCAACCCCGATGCCCCCAAGGGCGGCACCCTGAACCTTGGCTTTCACGGCACGTTCGACAGCCTGAATTCCTTCAATCTGCGCGCCGGATCGACCTCGCAGGGCCTTGTCGGCAATGTCTACCAGACCCTGATGTTCCGCTCGCGCGATGAGCCTTTCACGCTGTATGGCCTCGTCGCCCAAACCATCGAAACCGATGCCGCGCGCGATTTCGTCACCTTTCATCTCAACCCGGCAGCGCATTTTTCTGATGGCTCGAAAATCACATCCCGCGATGTGCTCTTCACCTTCAACCTGCTGAAAACCAGGGGCACGCCGCAGGAGCGCATTGCCTTCGGCCGCGTCAAGGGTGCCACGGCGCCCGATGACGAGACCGTGCGCTTTGACCTTTCCGGCCTCGATAACCGCGAATTGCCAATGATTCTCGGCCTGATGCCGGTGCTCTCGCACAAGAATGACGTGCGCCATTTTGACGATCCCAGCCTCAAGCCGCTTCTCAGCTCCGGCCCCTATATCGTCAAGTCGGTCAACCCTGGCCGCAGTCTGGTTCTACAGCGCGATCCCCATTTCTGGGCGCGCCATCTGCCGGTCATGCAGGGCCTTTATAATTTCAACACCATCAACATCACCTATTACCGCGATGATTCCAGCATGTTCGAGGCCTTCAAGGCCGGCCTGATCGATTATCGCGAGGAAAATGATCCCACCTTGTGGATGACCGGCTATGATTTTCCGGCGCTGAAAGCTGGCAAGGTCTTCCGCGAGACCCTGCCGATCGGCGGCCCCAAGGGCATGAAGGGCTTTGTTTTCAACCTGCGCCGCCCGCAATTCCAGGATGTGCGGGTGCGCGAGGCGCTGAGCGACTTGTTCGACTTCAACTGGATCAACAAGAACCTGTTTTTCGGGCTCTACACCCACACCGATTCATTTTTTGCCGACAGCGAACTGTCCTGCATCGGGCGTCCGGCCGATGCTGCCGAGCGCCGCCTGCTGGCGCCATGGCCGGATGCGGTAACGCCCGCCATCATGGCCGGCACCTGGCACCCGCCGGCATCCAGCGGCAATGGCTATGACCGCAGGCTCGAAGCGCGCGCCTTCAAACTGCTGCAGGCTGCCGGCTATCGCGCTGTCGATGGCGTCATGATGAAGGACGGCAAGGCGCTCGCGCCCGAAATCCTCGTCGATGGCCGCGCCGAGGAGCGCCTGGCGCTGATTTATGCGCAAGCCATGCAGCGGCTCGGCATCAGGGCACATGTGCGGCTGGTCGATGACGTGCAATTCCAGCGCCGTCGCCAGAATTTTGAATTTGACATCATGATCAGCGAATGGCTCGCCTCCGCCTCGCCCGGCAACGAGCAATGGGGCCGCTGGGGCTCTATGAGCGCTGACCGGCCGGGGGCCTTCAACGTCGCCGGCCTGAAATCAAAGCCGGTCGATGCCCTGATCGCCGGCATGCTGCACGCTTCGACCAATCAGGACTTCATCGACGACGTGCGCGCCTATGACCGCGTGCTGCTGTCGGGCTTTTATGTCGTGCCCCTGTTCCAGCGCGCAAAGGCGTGGATAGCCGCCTCAAGCCGCCTTGCCCATCCGCAGCGCCTCCCCCATTATGGCGATCCCCTGTTCGGGGCAACGCTGTCGATGTGGTGGATGAAGCACCCGTGAACCCCCTTCCTGATCACGCGGCCTTCGAGCCTGCGAGGGCAGACAAGTTACCCCCGGCACGCCATCCCCTGGCAGGCTATTCGCTGGCCTCCTTGCTGGAAGGCGCGGCGCAACTGCGCCCGGCAGTTATGGCGCTGACCGGTGAAGCCGGGCACGACGGCCTTACCTTTGCCGCCCTGCAGTTCAAGGTCGAAGCCTGGGCCGGCCGGCTCCACGCCGCCGGCCTCAATCACGGCGACACGGCCGCGCTGGTCGCCCCGGCAAGCGGCGCCGCCATCGTCGCCCTGCTGGCCTGCTGCCGCCTTGGCCTCAATGTCGTGCTGCTGCCCCTGGCCATGGCCCGCACCACACGCATGGAAATGACAGGTGCCCTCGGCGCCCAGGCCATTCTCACGCCTGATCATGCCGCCGGGGTCGATCTGGCCGATGAAGCGCTGGCCAGCGTGCTCGCCAATGATACGGTGCGGGTGATCGCCATGACCGGGGGCGAAGCTCCCGATGGCGCCATTGCGCTCGATGATGCCGCCCTCGGCGATGCCAGGGCGACGCTGCCGCGCGAGCCGCGTGGCACCGACATGGCCCGCATCATCACCTTTGAAGTGACGCCGCAGGGCCGGGCTATGCCGGTGGTGCAGGAACAGGCCAGCCTGATCGCCGCCGCCATGGCCCTTGTCGCCGCAGCCAAGCTCGGGCCCGGCCAGCGCCTCGTCACCGCCTTGCCGCCAGCCACTCAGGCGGGCCTCGCCGCCGGCCCGGTCGCCATGCTGCTCTGCGGCATGTCGCTGCATTATATGCCTGAATTTTCCAGCAACGCGCTGGCGCGCACGCTCGTGCAACAGCCGCCCGCGACCCTGCTTCTGCCCATGACGGTGACGGCGGCGCTCTGTGCCGAGGCCAGCGGCGGCTGGCACGCGCTCATCGCCATGTCGCGCTGGACGGCGGATGGCAGTTCCTACACACCCCCGCATGCGCTGGAACAAGCCGCACCGCTTTATGATCTTCACGCCTTTGGCGAGCGCGCCATGCTGTGCCTACCGCGCGACGCGATGGGCCGCGCCACCGCCCTCCCGGCCAAGCCGCAGGCCATCGCCGTCAATGGCAGCAGCTTCACCGCCATCGCTATCGAGGAGACCCCGTCCGGGGCGCTTTTATTGAGCGGCGCCGCCGTGAGCGGCCAGCACCTGCCAACCCGCGCCAGCGCCTGATGCGCGGCGCGGGCCGCCGGCCTATTCTTCGAGCGGCTTGAACAATTCCTCGCGGCTCACCGTCTGGTCGCTGACTTTCGCCTGGGCGATGATGTGATCAACCACCTTGTCCTCGAAGATCGGCGCGCGGATTTCCGCCATTGCCCGCTCGTTCTTCATGTAAAAGTCGAGCACTTCGCGCTCCTGGCCGGGGAAAGAGCGGGCCCGGCGGAACAGCGCCGCACGCAGGTCTTCCTCGGAGATTTCCACCTTGGCGCGCTCGCCGACATCGGCCAGCAGCAGCCCGAGGCGCACGCGCCGCTCGGCAATCTTGTGATATTCCGCCTTGGCGGCTTCCTCGGTCGTGCCGTCATCGGCATAGCTGCGCCCCGATGAAGTCTGCTCTGCCTCGGCCTGCCGCCAGATATTGGCAAATTCCGCCTCGACCAGCCCTTCCGGCAATTCAAAGGAATATTGCTTGTCGAGCGCATCGAGCAGCGCGCGCTTCAGCTTGTCGCGGCTCATGGAATCATGGTCGCGCTGCAGGCTCTCGCGCACCGACTTTTGCAGCGCGGCGAAATCCTCAAGGCCAAAGGTCTTGGCAAATTCATCATCCATCACCAGGGCTTCCGGCGCGGCAATGCTGAACGCCTTGACATCGAAGGTCACGGCCTGCCCGGCCAATTTCGGCACGGCATAGGTTTCCGGAAACGTGACGTTGAGCACCCGCTCCTCGCCGGCCTTGATGCCGACCAGCTGCTGCTCGAAACCGGGGATGAACTGGTCGGAACCGATCACCACTTCCATATTGTCGCTGCTGCCGCCCTCAAAGGCCTCGCCATTGAGCTTGCCGGCAAAGCTCAGCGTCACCTTGTCGCCATCGGCGGCGGCGCCTTCCTTGGCGCTATAGGTGCGGCTGCGCAGGGCGAGACGCTGCAAGGCAGCTTCCACTTCGCTGTCTTCGAGCGGGGCGACCAGCCGCTGCAATTCCAGCGTCTCGAAGCTGCCAACCTCGAATTTCGGCAGCGCTTCCATATTGATGGTGAAAGCCAGATCGCCCCTGGCCTCCAGCACGCGCTCGATTTCGTCACGATCTTCAGAGAGCGCGATTTTCGGCTCCATCGCGGCGCGCAGGCCGTGATCTTCAAGAATTTTCTGGTTGGCTTCACCGACGGCCTGCTGGATCACATCGCTCATGATGCTCTTGCCATAGAGCCGGCGCAGATGCGCCACAGGCACCTTGCCCGGCCGGAAGCCGTTGATGCGCACCTTGTTTTTCATCTCATCCAGCTGCTCGTCGAGACGCTTGGCCAGATCGCCGGCCGCCATCACCACCTTGAATTCGCGTTTCAGGCCATGGGAGGCCGTCTCGGTTACCTGCATCTGTCCATTCCACCTTGCATGATCGGCCTGCTTGACGGCAGGCCATGATTTGAACCCAATAAAGCGGTTGGTGCGGGCGAAGGGACTCGAACCCCCACGATTTGCATCACCGGAACCTAAATCCGGCGCGTCTACCAGTTCCGCCACGCCCGCCCGCTTGCGCTGTTGGCGCGTTGCTAGCGGCGCTCTATAGCAATGACTTTCATGTGACGCAGCAAAAAAATGCAGCCGCTACGAACGAAGTGATGCCTTGCACGCGCCCGGCGCTTGAATTTAGGACAGGGTGACAACTTTATCGAGGACCGCATGAAATCACCCCGCGCATTTTACGCCCCGCTGGCACTCGGTGCCCCCGCCCCGTTTCGCGAAGTGCCTGCCCGCGTCGAACGCATGATCCATTTCGTGCCGCCCCATAACGCCAAGCTACGCGAGCGCGTCGGCGAGATGATCGCGCAGGTCGATGTCATTCTCGGCAATCTCGAAGATGCCGTGCCGGTGGAAGCCAAGCTTGCCGCTCGCCAGGGTTTCATCGACATGGCCCGCGCCCATGATTTTGGCGCCACCGGCCTGTGGACCCGCGTCAATGCCCTCAATTCACCCTGGCTGCTCGATGATATCACCGAAATCGTCGCGGCTGTCGGCGACAAGCTCGATGTCATCATGCTGCCCAAGGTCGAGGGGCCGTGGGACATCCATTATCTCGATCAATTGCTGGCGCAGCTCGAAGCTCGCCACAAGCTGGCGCGGCCCATTCTCATCCATGCCATTCTCGAGACTGCCGAAGGCGTCAATAATGTCATGGATATTGCCCGCGCCTCGCCGCGCATGCACGGCATGAGCCTCGGGCCGGCCGATCTTGCCGCTTCACGGGCGATGAAAACCACAAGGGTCGGCGGTGGCCATCCCGATTATCGCGTGCTTGCCGATGCCGGCAGCGCGGTGCCGCGCGCCCATTTCCAGCAGGACCTCTGGCATTACACTATTGCCCGAATGGTCGATGCCTGCGCCGCGCAGGGCCTCAAGGCATTTTATGGCCCCTTTGGCGATTTTTCCGATGCTGAGGCCTGCGAGGCCCAGTTTCGCAATGCCTTCCTGATGGGCTGCGCCGGGGCCTGGACCCTGCACCCCAGCCAGATCGCCATTGCCAAGCGGGTTTTCTCGCCCGATCCAGCCGAAGTCGCCTTCGCGCGGCGCATCCTCGCCGCCATGCCGGATGGCTCGGGCGCGGTGATGATCGACGGCAAGATGCAGGATGACGCGACCTGGAAACAGGCCCGGGTCATGGTCGACCTTGCCGACGAGGTCGCCCGCCGCGACCCCGAACTTGCCGGCATGTACCGGCAGGCCTGAGCCCGGCGTAAAGCATCACACGGCTTTGATGTGGCAAGCCGCGATAAAACTGGTAAAAGACACCACTTCAAGGTGGTGCGCTGATGAAAGAGCGAACAGCAAAATTTGGAATTGGCGAGGTGGTGCGGCACCGCAAATATCCCTTCCGCGGCATAATCTTTGATGTCGATCCGGTGTTTTCCAACAGCGAAGAATGGTGGCTGGCGATTCCCGAGGGCGTGCGTCCGCGCAAGGACCAGCCGTTTTATCACCTGTTCGCCGAAAATGCCGAGACCGAATATGTCGCCTATGTCTCGGAGCAGAACCTGCTGCCGGACCATACCGGCGAGCCCCTGCGCCATGCCCAGGTCGATGAATTGTTCATCCGCAATGCCGATGGCACTTATGTGGTGCGCCCGGGCAAGCATAATTAGCCCCCGCTGCGACGCCTCAGGCAGCCTCCCGCCCTTGTCTTTGCCGCAAGGCGCCATAAGCTTGGCTGTGAGCATCAAGCAGGGGCCGCACCATTTCAGCTTTTGACACTTCATCCCCGGTGATCGTCTGGTTCCGGAACGATTTGCGGGTTTCCGACAATCCGGCCCTGACGCAGGCTTTGGCGAGCGGCCGCCCGCTGCTCTGCATCTATTGCCTTGAGGAAGGCGAGCCCGGCCCGCGCCCGCTTGGCGGCGCCTCGCGCTGGTGGCTGCACCATGCCCTTGCCAGCCTCGGCGAGGCGCTGGCGCAACGCGGCGCCAGGCTGCGGCTTTTCAGGGGCAAGGCGGCGACGGTGCTGGAAGCGCTGTGCACGGCAACCCATGCGCGAACCGTGCTGTGGAACCGGCGCTATGGCCATGACGCAACAGCCATTGATGCGCCGCTGAAGGCTCAGCTGCGGCAAAATGGCCTGCGCTGCGACAGTTTTGCCGCCTCGCTGCTTTATGAGCCGTGGGAGGTTGCCACCAAGGCCGGTGATCCGGCCCGTGTCTTCACGCCATTCTGGCGCCAGGCCCGGGCGCGCGGTGAGCCGCGCCCGCCACTGCCTGCGCCTGACTGTCTTGCAGGTTACGCCCATGCAGAAAGGCTGCCCCATGAGGTCGATCTTGCCGAGCTCGCGCTGTTGCCGGTGCGGCCCGACTGGGCGGCCGGCCTTCGCGCCACGTTCATGCCGGGCGAGGCTGGCGCGCAGGCCCGCCTGCGCGATTTCCTGCGCGATGGCCTGCCCCATTATGCGAGCCAGCGCGACCGGCCCGACCTCGACATCACCTCCCGCCTCTCGGCGCATTTGCGCTTCGGCAACATCAGCCCGCATCAGGTCTGGCATGTTGCCGGCGATGGCGTTGCCTCGGGCGCGACCGGAGCCAGCGAGCGCGATCTCGAAAAATTCCGCGCCGAACTGGGCTGGCGCGAGTTTTCCTGGCATCTGCTGCATTATAACCCCGACCTTGCCGCCAAAAACTTCCAGCCCCGGTTCGACAATTTCCCGTGGCGTGATGATCCGGCCGCCCTGCGCGCCTGGCAACGCGGCCAGACCGGCTATCCGATCGTCGATGCCGGCATGCGTCAACTCTGGCAGACCGGCACCATGCACAACCGCGTGCGCATGATCGCCGCCTCGTTTCTGATCAAGCACCTGATGATCGACTGGCGCCACGGCGAGGCCTGGTTCTGGGATACTTTATGTGATGCCGATCCGGCCAGCAATGCAGCCTCCTGGCAATGGGTCGCCGGTTCGGGCGCCGATGCCGCCCCCTATTTCAGGATATTCAACCCGGTGCTGCAAGGGACAAAATTTGATCCCGACGGCGCCTATATCCGCCGCTATGTGCCCGAACTCGCCGGCCTGCCGCAGGCCTGCATCCATGCTCCCTGGCAGGCAGCGCCCGGCGTGCTCGAAAGGGCCGGCATCACGCCGGGCCTCACCTACCCGCACCCGCTCATCGAGCTTGACCAGGGGCGTGCCCGCGCCCTTGCCGCCTTCGCCGGGCTGCAGCCTGCGCGATAATTTTGCGGCGCGATGAAACCAAGCCGCGTCCTCGCGCGTAAGGGCAATATCGCCGCCCCTTTCAACCACACCAAGCCGGGATTGAAATCAGAACCATGCGCATCGCCATCATCGGCTCCGGCATTGCCGGCCATGCCGCCGCCCTCGCGCTCACATATGCGCCGCAACACCACGAGGTGGTGCTTTATGAGCGTGAAGGCCGGGCCGGTGGCCATGCCGCCACCGTCGATGTCGCCTGGCGCGGCGGCACCCTGCCGGTCGATACCGGCTTCATCGTCTATAATGAGCCGAACTACCCGCATTTGCGAGCGTTTTTCGACTGGGCCGGCGTCGCCACCCAGCCATCCGACATGAGCTTTTCCGTTTCGGCCGGGCATGGTGCCTTCGAATGGTGCGGTGCCGAGGGGCCCGGCGCCCTGGGCCGGCTGTTCGCGCAGCGGCGCAATCTCGCCTCGCCGTCCTTTCTCAACATGTTACGGGAAATCCTCCGCTTTCAGAAACAGGCCACCGCCGACCTGCGCCATGGCAGCATTGGCGCCGTTTCGCTCGAAGCCTATCTCGCACGCCATCGTTTCTGCGCGCGCCTGCAGAGGGATTATCTGGTGCCGATGGGCGCGGCGATCTGGTCGACTTCGCCGCGTGCCATGCTGGCCTTTCCGGCACAGAGCTTCATCGAGTTTTTTGAAAACCACGCGCTGCTGCAATGGCAAAGGCCGCAATGGCGCACCGTCACCGGCGGCTCGCGCAACTATGTCGAGCGCCTTGGCGTGCTGCTCGGCGACAGGATCCGCCTCGGGCGCGCGGTGACGGCGGTGACCCGCGAGCCCGCCAGCGTGCGGGTGCGCGATGCCGACGGCCATGAAGACCATTTCGATCATGTGGTGCTGGCGACACATGCGCCCGATTCCATGGCGCTGCTTACCAGCCCCACGCCGCAGGAGCGCGCCATCATCGGCGGCCTGCACACTAGCCAGAACCGCGTCGTGCTGCATGCCGATCCGGCGCTGATGCCCAAACGCCGCCGCGCCTGGGCAGCATGGAATTTCTTGCGCCTCGACGGCCGCGAGGGCGAAAAGGTTTCGGTTACCTACTGGATGAATGCCCTGCAGGGCCTGCCCGCCGATTGCCCGCTGTTCGTCAGCCTCAATCCGCCGTTCGAGCCGGATCCGGCGCTCGTTCACGCTGAATTTTCCTATGCGCACCCGCAGTTTGACGCCGCAGCTTTGGTGGCGCGCGCCCGCCTGCCGGAAATCCAGGGACGCGATCGCATCTCATGGTGCGGCGCCTGGACCGGCCATGGCTTTCATGAGGACGGCATGCGCTCCGGCCTCGAAGCGGCAGCCGCGCTCGGTGGACGGGCACCATGGGCCCTGCCCGCCGCCGCGCCGGCAACCCCGGCGCCCGCCATCTTGCGCCTGCACCAACTCGCGGAGGTATCATGACCGCGCTTGACCCCGCCGCGCCCGTCGCCGCCGCAAGCCTTTATCGCGGCAAGGTGATGCATGCCCGCCTGCAACCCGTCGGCCACCGCTTCAGCTATAGGGTCGCCAATCTCCTCATCGACATTGACCGCCTCGATGAAGCTGGCAGGCAGTCGCGGTTTTTCTCGGTGGGACGGCCCAACCTCATGGCGTTTTACCCTGAGGATCACGCCCCGCACCATGAAGGGCAGCTGCGCGCCGCCATAGATGCCATGCTTGGCAGCGCCGGCCTCGTTGCCGATAGGGTATTGCTGCTATGCTATCCACGCATCGTCGGCTTCGTCTTCAACCCGCTGTCGGTCTATTATTGCTTTTCGGGCGGCGAACTCGTGGCGCTGATTTACGAGGTGCGCAACACCTTCGGCGAATTCCACAGCTATATTGCCCCGGTTGCGCCCGGTTCGTCCGCAAATACGGGCATTCGCCAGACCTGCGCCAAGCGCTTTTACGTCTCGCCCTTCATGGATATGGACCTTCACTATCATTTTCGCCTGAAGGTTCCCGCCCGGCGCCTGACCTTGCGGATTCTGGAGACCAGCGGCGCGACGCCGGTCTTTGCAGCGAGCTTCAGCGCCGCGCAATATCCCCTTGACAGTCAACAAATTCTGCGCGTTTTTTTCGCCTTGCCGATGATGACGCTAAAAGTTGTTGCCGCCATTCACTGGGAGGCCTTGCGCTTGTGGCTGAAGGGCATGCGGCTGCGGGGGCGGCCCAGCCCTCCGGCGCCCACCAGCCTTGTGTGATTGCCTGTGATGGCGGCCATGACCATATCATGGGTTCGCGGGTTGCAAGGATTAACCATGACACCTGACACCTTCCGTTCCTACAATGGCCCGGTGCGCCGCGCGCTCTGGCTGGCGAGCCTCATCGAGGTCGGTACGCTCGCTATCATCATGCCGGATGGCAGCACCCATCATTTTGGCGGCAAGCAGCCAGGCCCGGCCGCGGAAATCCGTATTCTCGATCTCGAATTTGCCCGCTGGCTGAGCCGTGGCGGCGATATCGGCATTGCCGATGCCTATATTGCCGGCATGTGGGAGACGCCCGATCTCACCGCCTTTCTGATGCTGTTTGCCGCCAACCAGCCGGTGATGCAGCGGTTGCTGCAAGACCGCCCGCTGGTGCGCGCCCTGCAGCGCTTTCAGCATTTCCTGAACCGCAACAGCCGCCGGGGCGCGCGCCGCAACATCCATGCCCATTATGATCTCGGCAATGGCTTTTACGGCGCCTGGCTCGATCCCGACATGAATTATTCCTCGGCGCTGTATGAGACCCCGCACATGCCGCTGGCGCAGGCACAAAAGGCCAAACAGCTGGCGCTGGCGCGCGGCCTTGGCCTGAGCGAGGGCCAGCACCTGCTGGAGATTGGCTGCGGCTGGGGCGGCTTTGCCCTGTTTGCGGCCCAGACTTTCGGCTGCGCGGTCACGGCCCTGACGATCAGCCAGGCGCAATTTGATGTCGCCCGCCAGCGGGTTTTTGCCGCCGGTCTCAATGAGAAGGTCAAGGTCGAACTGCGTGATTACCGTGATGAAACCGGCGTTTATGATGCCATTGCCTCGATTGAGATGATCGAGGCGGTCGGCGAGGCCTATTGGCCGAAATATTTCGCACAACTGAGCGGCCGCCTCAGGCCGGGCGGACGGGCCGGGCTGCAGGCCATCACCATCGACGAGGCGCTGTTTGCCGGCTACCGGCGCGATATTGACTTCATCCGCCGCCACATATTTCCCGGCGGCATGTTGCCGACCCTCAGCCGCTTGCGTGCCCTTGGTGCCAGGGTCAATCTCGACATTATTGGCGAACGCGCCTTTGGCCCCGATTATGCCCGTACGCTGGCGCAATGGCGCGACCGTTTCCGCGCCGCCTGGCCGCAGATCGCCCCCGGCGGCTTCGACGAACCCTTCCGCCGCATGTGGGAATATTACCTGAGCTATTGCGAGGCGGGCTTCACCGTCGGCACCATTAACGTGCGCCAGATCTTCTTCGAAAAGCCGCGATGAACGGGCTTCACCGCCCCTGCCCGGTAGCGCGGGCTACCAGCGGAAAATACAGGGCATAAGGCAGGGCATTCAAGACCTTCAGCGTCCATGACAGCCTGCGCGGAAAGGTGATTTCAAAGCCGCCGCGCTCAAAGCCGTCGCAAATCCGCCGCCCGGCATCTCCGGCCTCCACCAGCCCCGGCATGGGGAACTTGTTGTGGTCGGTCAGCGGTGTGCGCACAAAGCCGGGACACACCACTTGCATGCGGATATTCGCCGGGTCGAGGGCAAATTTCTGCGAGGCGCAGAAATTGATCAGCGCCGCCTTGCTGGCGCCATAGGCCGAGGCCATCGGCAGGCCACCATAGCCGGCAATTGAGGCATTGACGGCAATCTGCCCGCCTTGCTGCTTCATATGCGCGATCAGGGGTTCTAGGCAGGTCATGGTGCCGCCGACATTGATGGCAAAGGTCGCCATGACGCTGGCGGCGTCAAACCCGCCGGCCGCTTCCGGCACATAGGTGCCGACATTGAGAAAGGCGAGGCTGATACGGCCGTGTTCGGCAATGAGGCCGGCCACCGCCGCCTTGACCGCAGCCGCGTCGGTCACGTCACAGACACAGGCAAACAGCGCATCGGGCCGCTCGCGCGCGACTTCGGCCAGGGCATCGGCCCGCCGCGCCAGCAGCGCCACCCGCCAGCCGCGCCGCGCCAATTCCAGCGCCACCGCCTTGCCTATGCCCGAACTCGCGCCGGTCACCAGCGCTATGCCGTCAAGATGCGAGGCGCGATACATGAAATAATCTCCCGGAACCGGCGCCATGATAGGCCAGCGCACAGCCCGGGGGCAAGCAGCAACCCCGCCATGGTTGACAGCGGCCCCGGCTTGCTTCAAGTCCGCGCCAGCCCTGCGCAAGGCAGGCCCGCAACAAGGATCAGGTCACATGCGCGCAGAAGCGCTCCAACTTGTCGAAGAGATCAAGCAGTCAGTCGGGCTGCTGAGGAGGCATCTTTGACGTCGATACAGCCACGCGCCGCCTTGATGAACTGAACGCAAAGGCCGAAGACCCGAGCCTGTGGAATGATGCCGAAGCCGCGCAAAAGCTGATGCGCGAGCGCACCGAGCTGGAAGACAGGCTCGGTGCCCTGTCGCGCTTCGAGCGCGAGCTCGACGATGCCACGACACTGGTTGAACTCGGTGAGGCCGAGGAAGATGCCGCCACCATCAAGGAAGGCATCGATCAGCTGGAGGCCATGGTGGTGGAAGCCTCGCGCCGACAGATCGAGGCGCTGCTGTCCGGCGAGGCCGACGCCAACGATACCTATATCGAAGTGCATTCCGGCGCTGGCGGCACCGAGAGCCAGGACTGGGCGCGCATGCTCACCCGCATGTATGCGCGCTGGGCCGAAAAGCGCAAATTCAAGGTCGATGTCATCGAGGAGACGCCGGGCGAGGAAGCCGGGCTCAAATCCGCGACCCTGCTGGTCAAGGGCCATAATGCCCACGGTCTCGCCAAGACCGAATCCGGCGTGCACCGGCTGGTGCGCATTTCGCCCTTCGATTCCAACGCCCGCCGCCACACCTCCTTCGCCTCGGTCTGGGTCTATCCGGTGGTCGATGACAAGATCGACATTGCCGTCAACGAAAGCGATTGCCGCATCGACACTTACCGCTCGTCGGGGGCCGGTGGCCAACACGTCAACACCACCGATTCGGCGGTGCGCATCACCCACATTCCCTCCGGCATCGTTGTCGCCTGCCAGGGCGAACGCTCGCAGCACAAGAACCGCGCCACTGCCTGGAACATGCTGCGCGCCCGGCTCTATGAGCAGGAGCTCGAAAAACGCGAGGCGCGCGCCAATGCCGAGGCTGCCAGCAAGACCGACATCGGCTGGGGCCACCAGATCCGCAGCTACGTGCTCCAGCCCTATCAATTGGTGAAGGATTTGCGCTCGGGCCACACCTCGGGCACGCCCGATGCCGTGCTCGATGGCGACATCGATGATTTTCTCGAAACCTCGCTCGCCCATCGCATCAATGGTGGCGCGACCTCGGTTGTTGATGATATCGAGTAGCTTCGCGGGCGCCGCGACGGCGCAAAGTGCTTGAAGTGGTTGACCCCCGCGCCATCTGGCTATACCAGAGGGCACGCCTGCAACAGGCGAGCGCGTAGCTCAATCGGTAGAGCACCTGACTTTTAATCAGGGGGTCATGGGTTCGAGTCCCATCGCGCTCACCAGCGTGCCCTTTGTACAGTTCTGAGACATAGGTAACAGAGTGTACCTAAGACATGGGTGACAACCACAAGCCGAATGGGTTGTCGAGGGGTTGAAGGGTTTTCTGCTCCAAATCGATATAGCCAAGATCATAGTGCATGAAAGAGACGAGCCAAATGCCCTCGTCGACT
>JAGXAM010000016.1 GCA_019075905.1 Hyphomicrobiales bacterium | reverse complement strand
CGAGTTCGCAGAGACGTTCCCGCGGCGTGGGCCAGCGCTGCGCAAAGCCGATGGCTTCGCGCCGGCCCACAACATTCACCCCGCCCAACAGGGCAAATCCAACCGTCAGAGCGAACTCAAAGCTGGATAAAAGTTGGGGGCAACGTCAGGTCGGCATAGGAAATCCAGAACGGCTTCTCAGCCTCGTCCTTCGATCTGCGCTTGACGATGACGGGCGCAAACATCAGCTATGCCCTCTTCATTGTGGGCTCGACGGTAGCAGCCAACTCTTCGATAGCTTGCCGGAGCAGCCCGGTTGCGTTCGAAAGCCGGTCATAGAACTCCCTGTAACCGTCGCCGAGCACGTTCTTCAGGCCAGCCGCGAATTCGGAATGGGCCTCCGCTATCACCTCGCTTATCCCAGTTAAATACCCCTCCGCGTCCTTTTGAGCCTGACCGAGCTTCTGCGAGGCTGACTCGATCCGAGTGAGAATATCGGAGGTAAGATTGGCGTCGCGCTTAGCGTTTTCGACCGTGCTACGTAAGTCCGCCAACATGGTCGCGAGAGTTTCGCGGGTCGCCGCGTAATCGGCAACGACGCCTTGCAGCATGGTCGATGATGCCGAAACGGAGCCTGCTGCTTCGGCGAGCTTATTGGTGATACCCGTGGCTTGCTGAAGGACGCCGGAAACACCTTGCCCCGCCTTGGTGAATTCGTCCGCAGCCAGGTACAGCGTCTCGGCCCCGCTGTTCATTCGTGTCACCGCGTCCGACGTTACGTTCCGCATCGCATCGACGGTGGTGCGCACCTCGCTCGCTATCGCGCGGACCTCAGCCATAAGGTTTTCGGTGAGTGCCGCCAGCTTTGCGACCGTTTCATCGGCCTGTGCTGCCATCCGCTGTTCTCGTTCGACCTGGGCTATTGCCGCTTGGTCGGACTGCGTTCGCAGGGACCCGACGACTGAATCGACTTGAGACGAGAGTTGCCGCAGCATCTCCTGCGTCTGCACGGTGATCCGCCCTTCGCGCTCGGAATGCGACGCCGAGGCTTGGTCCCCCTGCTCTTTGAGCGCCGAGATCTGTTGGCGAACGGCCTCGCCTATCTCCGCCAGCGTCGCTTGGAGTTTGTGGTTGGTCTCGGCTTGAGAGTCGCGGACCAAATTGCGGAGCTGCTCGACAAACTCCGCCATTCGATCATTCATCAGATTTTGCCGCGATTCCATTGAGGTGATCGCATCGGCAAGCCTCTGTCCCATTACCTCTGACGTCTTGGTGCCTGCCGCCTCGACGCTTGACGCCATTTGATCCAGCTTGGCCACTGCTGCCTGCAAGGCCTGGATCGTCTGCTGTTGGAGCTGATTGATACCGGTAATCTGTCCGCCAAATAGTTCTTCCAGCCGTTGACCGAAGCCGGCCAGCACATCGGTTAGCAGCTTGGTGACCGCCTCTGAATTCCCCTGTGAAGTGTTTTGGAAGGATTCGGCGATTCGTTCTAACGGCCCCTGTAGTCCGACCGTGAGGCTTTCTACGAACTGTTTGGCGAGTTCCTGGCTGCCGTGCGTTTGCGCCTGAATTTGCTGTTCAGTGAGATTGGATAGGATGCGTTCGAGGTCGGTAACCAGCGCATCCTTCAGAATTTTGCTTTGATCCGCAGCATCCTCCGATGCCTTCACGAGGCGTGCGAGATACTCCTCGCCAGCACCTGACTCGAACATGCCGTCAAGTTCGAACGTGATGTCTTCCACCTTTCGATAGAGACCTGTGATCAGCAGTTTCTCTATGAAGGTGACCACCATGGCCGCGGCGATTGCGGACGCCGAAACGACAAAGGCGGCGGAAACGCCGTGCATCAGCCCTTCGAGGCTGGTGCGCACTACCGCTGCTTCTTCGGAAACCTTGAAAGCTTGAAGACCGTGGATCAGTCCAAAGAAGGTGCCGATGATGCCGACGCCGGTGAAAAGTCCCGGCAGATGTTTAAAGAATTCCGTCGCAAGGCGGCTATCGACCAATGTTTCCGTCGTGAAAACCATCGCGGCCGGCACCGTTGAGCGCAGTACCGCCGGCTTAAGGGTGCCAGTCTCGGGGTCAAACGCGCGCTGCTCGTGAAGCGTATCCTCGTATTCGGTCCAGAGGTGGGAGAGTGTTCGGCTCCGGGCGAAAATGGGAGCAGGATTCGTGTCATCCGCTTTCCTGAGACGCCGCAAGCGGCGGACAACGCCGCGCAGCCTGAACCATATCCACACGCCCGGCACGACGAAGCGAAGAATAAATAATAGAGAGAGGAAAAGGATAGCGCCCGCTACCGTTTGAATGACGACTGGTGCAGTCTCGATAAAAGCGACCGCCTCCAGGAAGAAAGCAAACGTCGTATTCATTCGCTTTCTCGGCTCCCCATGTGCGCGCCCCCCTGCGGCGGTTCGATATTAATTCCATGCGCATCGCAGTATTCGAAAACCAGCGTCTCAAGAAAGTTGGTTTGAGTCCGATTGACGGATGCCGCCGCAAGTTCGAGCGCTCGCTTGAACCGAGGCGAGACCCGAAAGCTCACCGAAACCGTCTTCAGTTCTTTCACGATACCCCCGTCTCCTGGCGTATAGTAAATGCCCAGACAGAATTGGGCAATCGTTGGTTGATCCCCCGGCTCCAGAATCGTAACCGGCCCTTCATCAAAGCTGACCGCATACGGTTCAGTCTGGATCAAGCTCGTCGCAGTTAAGCTCCCAAGTGCTCAGGGGCTCTGCCTTCGCGCGTCCAGGGATCGCGCCTTTGGCGCTCGTTCGGGGCCGTATCCCCGCGGCCCCGCCGGCCCTGGACCTTGCTACCCGGTCTCGCCGACGGGCAGGGGTGCAGCGCAGCGCTGCACCCCATTTTGCTGATGATGACCTCAATGGAAAGCGGCGTCCCAACCGGCGGATTGCAGCTTACCGAGGCGAGAGGGCTGGATCTGTGGCAGTATCATATTGGAAAATCCGCACTGAAAGCGGATTTACATGGATGATAAATTATCGGATCATATTGAACGTTCCGCTCTGAGAGCGGATAATGCGATATGATCCGAGTCGAACGCTCAGCCCTGTCCTCCTACGCTTCTGGCCTGCTTGCTGCGGGCCGGGGAGTCTTTTCTGCGGATGAAGCGCAGAAGGAGATCGGCATCAGTCGGGGCGCATTCCTTGACGCCGCCGAGCGATTGCAGCGGCGCGGCCAGCTCATCCGGCCTCGGCGCGGCTTCTACGTGGTCGTACCGCCACAGCACGCCACGACGGGAGCACCGCCGCCCGAATGGTACATCGACGCCCTGATGCGCCACGAAAAACGGCCCTACTATGTGGGGCTGCTGGCCGCGGCGGCGGCCCACGGCGCTTCCCATCAGGCGGTCATGGAATTTCAGGTCGTCACCGACAAACTCCTGCCCGACATCGAGGCCGGACGGACGCGGATCGTCTTTTCCTACCGCAAGGACATGGCGGCGGTGGCGGCGGGGATCGAGGATCGCAAGACGCAATCGGGCTATATGAAGCTGTCCTCGCCGGAACTCACGGCGCTCGATCTGGTACGCTACCCGCAATCCGGCGCGGGCCTGGACAACATTGCGACGGTGCTTTCCGAGCTTGCCGAACGGCTGCAACCGGAAAAGCTCGCCTCCCTGTCGGGCGCTTTCGAGAAAGCGGTCGTGCAGCGCCTTGGGCATCTGCTCGGAAGGCTGGGACGCCCGCAGATTGCGGAGCCGATGTTCGCAGCGTTGTCGGCGCGCGGGCCGCTGCCGTGGGTCGAGCTCGATCCCAAACAGGCGGGCGATCCCGATTTGTCGCCGCCGCCGTCCGAACGCGATGACCGCTGGCGCGTGATTGTTCGCCGACCGCCGGAGATCGACGAATGATCCCGCAGGACTATATCACCGCCTGGAGCCGCGTCGCACCGTGGGCAAGCCAGCGGCAGGTCGAGCAAGACCTCATCATCAGCCGCGCGCTTGTCGCCATCTTCTCCGATCCATTCCTGCGCGGCGAACTGCGCTTCCGGGGCGGCACGGCGCTTAACAAACTGCATTTCCCCGCACCGTTGCGCTACTCGGAAGACATCGACCTTGTGCGGACGAGCGCCGGTCCGATTGGGCCGGTCCTCGACGGTGTTCGTGCCGTGCTGGAACCGTGGCTTGGCAAGGCAAAGTCCGATCCAAGCCCCGTCGCTCCGAAACTCCGCTTTCGCGTCGATGCGGAAGGTGCGCCTGCCGATGCGCGCATCAACCTCAAGGTCGAAATCAACACGCGCGAGCGGGAAGCCTACGATCCGCCCATCGAGATACCATTCGGCGTCGAGAACCCGTGGTTCACCGGCGAGGCGGCGATCCCGACCTTCTCGCGGGAGGAAATGCTGGCGACCAAATTGCGAGCGCTGCTTCAACGCAACAAGGGCCGCGACCTGTTCGACCTCGATCACGCGCTCACCGTGTTCGAGGGGCTGAACACGGTTCGGATCGTCGAATGTTTCCGGCTCTATCTTGAAAAGGCAGAGGTGACGATTTCCAGGGCCGAGGCGCAGCAGCGTATGTTCCAGAAACTCGCCAATCCAACTTTCTTCACCGACATGCGCCCGCTGCTTCAGACAGATCGTGCCAGGGCGCTGAACGACGAGACGCTCAAGGCCATGTTTGTCCGCGTGATGAAGGAACTGATCGACCGGATACCCGGTGACGAATGGGCGAAGGCCGGGGAAATGCGGGAGCGGTTTGGCGTCTAGAGCCCTGCCCCCTCAGGGTGGATCGGCGGGACGGCTCGTCCCACGCGTTGCGTTCATGGGCCATGCTCGACCCGATCTGCGAACGACACCTCGCCATCGATCGCTTGGCGGAGCGTGATTTCGGGCGTCTCGGCTTGTCAAGGGCGCGCGAACGCGCGCCGCTGCGCGGTCGCCAAAGGCGATCCTTGAGAAGCCGAGACGCCCGAAAAGAATGGCCTCCATGCGTTCGACGGCGGATTCTGAGATTCTGAACGTGCCCGGACCATTGCAATGTCGGTGGGCGGCATCCGCCAACTTCGGCGGGGCAATGCTCAATCATCGTCGAACGCCCGCTTTCCCTTCGCGGCCCAGAGCGCCAACGCCTTCTCGCGCTCATCGCTTTGGAGCTTGTCCGCCATCCAGAGCAGCGCGCCATAGATCACGGCGCGGTCGTCGCCGGTCAGGTCGGCGATCCCGGCTTTGACGACGAGGCCGCCGAGTTCGATCAGATGCCGCGTGCGCTTGCGGCGTTCGACCTGCCAGGTGCGCATGTCATGCCGAGCCCGCGCCGCCTGATGCCGATTGCAGGCCGCCCGGTTGCGGTTGAGCGCCGCCAGCGTCGCGGTCAGGCACCGATGCAGATCGCCGCGACCGGCCCTGAAAGAACGCGGCGCCGCGTTTCGCCCATGCCTCCCTCTTCCCGGCGTCTTTGGTTTCGGCCAGCACGATCAGCGCGCCCGCCAGTTCGTCGGCGGTCATCGCATCGGCGCCGGTCGAGATGACCAACTCGCCGAGCTGCTGCACCTTGCGGGCTTTCAAGTCCCGTGCCTTGTCTTCAAGCGACTTCAGTTCTGTGTCGAAGTCCCGTGGCTTGCGCATCATCGTCTCCATAAGCGGTCGATGGAGCGATGATAGTTGAGCGCCTACCCCAATGCTGTAAGGTTGCCGGGACGGCCTGAAACGGCGCGAGCAGTCCCGAGAAATTAGTTTCGAGGGCGCGCTTATACGTCGTTCCGACGTGCGCTTCGCTGTGATGATGTTCGGATCGCGATGGCGATCTATCATCTTCATGTCAAGGTCATCGGCCGCAAGGCCGGCTCCAGCGCGGTGGCGTCGGCCGCCTATCGCTCGGCCTCGCGGCTGCGCGACGACCGGCTTGAGCGTAGCCACGATTTCTCCAACAAGCGCGGAGTCGTCCATTCCGAAGTCATGCTCCCGGAGGATGCGCCCGAGCGATGGCGCGACCGTGAACGGCTCTGGAACGATGTCGAGGCGTTCGAGGTGAGGAAGGACGCCCAGCTTGCCCGCGAGGTCGAGTTCGCCCTGCCGCGCGAGGTGACGCAAGCCCAGGGCATCGACCTCGCCCGTGACTTCGTGCGGGCGGAGTTCGTCGATCAGGGCATGATCGCCGATCTCAATGTGCATTGGGATACGGCCGAGGACGGGACGGCCAAGCCCCACGCCCATGTCATGCTGACCATGCGATCCGTGGACCAGGCCGGTTTCGGCCCGAAGGTGCGGGACTGGAACCGTACCGAGATGGTCGAGCGTTGGCGCGAACGCTGGGCAGAGCTGGCCAACGAACGCCTGGCCGAACTCGACATCGACGCGCGCATCGACCATCGGAGCTTCGAGGCGCAGGGCATCGCGCTGGAGCCGCAAAGCCAGATCGGCGCGCCGGCGCAGCGGATCGAAGGCGAAGGGATCGAGGCCGCCGACCGGGCCGAAATGCACCGCGAGATCGCGCGCGAGAACGGCGCACGGGTCATCGCCGATCCTTCCATCGCGCTCGACGCGATCACTCACCAGCAATCGACCTTCACGCGGCGCGACATGGCGCTGTTCGCGCACCGGCACAGCGACGGAATCGAGCAGTTCAACGCGGTCATGGGCGCGATGCGTAGCGCGCCCGAGCTGGTCGAACTCGGCGGGGACGGACGCGGTGAGGACCGCTTCACCACCCGCGACATGATCGAGACCGAGCAGCGCCTGCACCGCGCCGCCGAACTCATGGCCGAGACGGAACGCCATGGGGTCGGTGACAGGGATCGCGAAGCGGCGCTGGCGCGTGCGGAAGCGCGCGGCCTTGTGTTGTCCGGTGAGCAGGCCGAGGCGTTGGCGCATGTCACGGACGGGCGCGATCTCAGCGTCGTGGTCGGCTATGCTGGGACGGGGAAGAGTGCCATGCTGGGCGTGGCGCGCGAAGCCTGGGAAGCGGCGGGCTATGAGGTCCGGGGCGTCGCGCTGTCCGGCATCGCCGCCGAAAATCTCGAAAGCGGCTCGGGCATCGCGTCGCGCACCATCGCCAGCCTGGAACATGGTTGGGGCCAGGGCCGCGACGCGCTCACATCCCGCGATGTGCTGGTGATCGACGAGGCGGGTATGATCGGCACGCGCCAGTTGGAGCGCGTGCTGTCCCATGCCGCCGAGGCCGGCGCCAAGGTGGTGCTGGTCGGCGATCCGCAGCAACTGCAATCCATCGAGGCGGGCGCCGCGTTCCGCTCCATTCACGAACGCCATGGCGGTGCCGAGATCGGCGAGGTGCGCCGCCAGCGGGAGGACTGGCAGCGCGACGCCACGCGCGATCTGGCGACCGGCCGGACGGGCAACGCGATCCATGCCTATGACGCGCACGGCATGGTCCATGCCGCGGAAACGCGCGAGCAGGCACGCGGCGATCTGATCGACCGCTGGGACCGCGACCGGCAGGCATCGCCGGAGCAGAGCCGCATCATTCTCACCCACACCAATGCCGAGGTGCGGGAACTCAACGAAGCGGCGCGCGAGCGGATGCGGGAAGCCGGCGATTTGGGCGATGACGTGCGCTTAACGGTCGATCGCGGCGAACGCAGCTTCGCCAGTGGGGATCGCGTCATGTTCCTTCAGAACGAGCGCGGCCTGGGCGTCAAGAACGGCACGCTCGGGACCATCGTCGAGGTCAGCGAGCGATCCATGTCCGTGCGCACCGATGACGGGCGCGGCGTCGCGTTCGACCTCAAGGATTACGATCGCATCGACCACGGCTATGCCGCGACCATCCACAAGGCGCAGGGCATGACGGTGAACCGCACCCATGTCCTCGCGACACCGGGCCTCGATGCTCACGCCAGCTATGTCGCTCTGTCTCGCCACCGTGACGGCATGGAGCTGCATTACGGCCGCGACGACTTCGCCAGCCAGGACCGGCTTGTCCGCACCCTGTCGCGCGACCGCGCCAAGGACATGGCGACGGACTACGAGCCGGCACAGAGCTATGCCGAGCGGCGCGGCATCACCTTCCGCGAGCGGGTGGTCGAGATCGTCAGGCAGATTCCCGAGAGGGTGCGCGGCCTGTTCGACGGCTTGCGCTCGCCCGCTAATGGCGGACAGGAGCCGGAAAGGGAGAAGGCGTCAGACCCGGAGGAGGCTTTGCGCCGCGCCCGAACCAAGGCGCTCGTCCGCCACGCCCGCGCCGTGGATGCGATCTTCGAGACGCAGGAGCGGGGCGGCAGGGCCAACCCGGAGCAGGTGACGGAATTGCAGGACGCCCGCAAAGCCTTCGAGGAGGTGCGGCCCTACGGCGCTCACGACGCTGAAGCCGCCTACAAGAAGAACCCGGAACTCGCCCAGGAAGCGGCGACCGGCCGGGTTGGCAGCGCCGTCCGCGCCCTACAGCTCGAAACCGAACTGCGCACCGATCCGCAGCGCCGAGCCGACCGCTTCGTGGAACGCTGGCGAGAACTCGGCCAGGCCAGCCAGCGCCAATATCAGGCGGGTGACATGGCCGGCTACAAGGCCACGCGGTCGGCGATGGGCGATATGGCGAAGAGCCTCGAGCGCGATCCGCAGCTTGAATCGATCCTCGCCAACCACAAGCGAGACCTCGGCATCGGGATCGACTCGGGCCGGCGCCTCGGGCTGGAACTCGCCTTCAATCACGGCATCGACCTCGGCATAGGCCGAGGTATCGGGCTGTAAAACTATCCTATTTTTAGCCGCCTCTGCGCCACACTACTACGACTTATAAATCTCTATTGCAAGACAACAAATCATCGCCCTGTCTGGTCTCAGTAATTGTCAGAGGCACCCGGCAGGAGGCAGAGCAACCATGCTCGTCCCAGATCGTATCGTCCGCCTGAAAACCGTTCTCGCCCGCACCGGCCTCAGCCGGTCCACCATCTACCGCAAGATCGCCGAGGGCACGTTCCCAGCCCAACTGAAAATCAGCATCAACGGCGCCGGCTGGCACGAATCCGACATCGACTGTTGGATCGCCAATCCCGCCGCCTGGCGGCCACCGGCAGCGACAACGACCAGAACGGACGCGAGCCGCGCGTAGTTCAGAGATCGTCGTCCAGTTCGTCGTCATGGACCTCGGCGGCGCGCTGCTTTGCATCGGCGATCAGGTCTTTTGCGGATTCCCCCTTGGCCCAAGCGTCGAGCATATCGGCCCAACACTGAAGCATGATCTTCCGCTCGGCAAGGTAGCGGTTCACGTTGTAGACAGCCGCGATCCTGTTCCGAGGCGCGTGGGCCAGGCTCATCTCTATCCAGCGATCATCGAACTTGGCCCGGTTCAGGCCGGTCGAAAACGTGCGGCGCAGGTCGTGAACGCCGAAGCTCTGAAAGTCCGGGTCATTCTCCCTGATGCGCTCCACAACCGCGTCGATGACCCGGTTGAGCGTGGCGTTGCTGATGGGCACATCGCCGTCGTACCGGCCGGGGTGCAGGTATAGGCTGGCGCCGAACATGGTGCGGAACGCCGTCAGAATGTCGAGCGCCTGATCGCTCAGCGGGACGACATGCGCCTTGCCGGCCTTCATGCGTTCGGCCGGGATCGTCCAGCGCGCGGCGGCGAAATCGATTTCCTTCCATGTAGCGTCGATGAACTCCGACTTGCGAACGCCGGTCAACAGGACAAACTTCACCGCCGAGCGCAGGGTGGGTGCCGCCGTCACATGATCCAGAGAAGCCAGGACCGCGCGAACTTCGGACGGCGACAGGGCGCGGTCGCGCGGCTCGAAGGTGGCGATGGCGCTGGTGCGGATCGACTCGGCCGGATTGCTCACATCCAGCCCGCTTCCCTGGGCATGGCGGAAGACCAGCAATACGATTTCGCGGACATGTACGGCGACGGCCGGCCCGCGCTTTTCCTTGACCTCGTCGCACAGACGCTTGAGACGCTGCGGCGTCACCTCCGCCAGCTTCAGCTTCGACAACTCTCCGGCAACGGCGCGATCATAGGCTGATCGACGCATCGCCAAGGTGCTGTCAGCCAATCTCTCGGCCCCAGATTTGGGATCGGCTTTGTGCTTGAAGTAGGCTTCCGCCCATCCGCCGAACGTCAGCGCCTCGGCTGATGCGGTACGCTTCTCCACCTTGGCTTTCGACGGTGACTCGCCCTGCTCGACCTGACGCCTGGCGCGCGCCAGCAGCGTTCTGGCCTCCGCAAGCGACACCTCCATTCCGTATTCCAACGCGTCGGGCGCCCGCGTCAGTTTGTGCGCCGCCTCGGCGCTATACCGGCCGATGGTCAAGACCTCCTGCCGCCCGTTCACCCGGTACTGATACCGGAACGAGATGACCCCGGTCGGCGTGACGGCCGCGTGCATCCCGTCGCGGTCCGTCACCTTGTAGAGCTTGGCCCTCGGCTTCAGGTTTTTCAGTTCTTTATCAGTGAGATCGCCCATGAATCCGCATCCGGTCGGGGGGCGAACGGATACCAACAAGGGGGGCTGCTGGTACCGAAAGCCCGTTTCTCGACCATCCTGCGCCGTACCAACATCGCTACCAACATAGTGGCCGGGTTGGGGTGACACGCAGCGATACGGGGTGGGAAAAACAATCCTTGTCAGTCAAAGAGATGGTGCGATTTTCGGCACGGGGCGGGATGGTCTGAAACGACCTTAGATCACTCCCACTCGATTGTTCCCGGCGGCTTGCTTGTCACGTCATAGACGACCCGGTTGATGCCCTTGACTTCATTGATAATTCTCGTGGCGGCGCGGCCGAGGAAGGTCATGTCATAGGGGTAGAAATCGGCGGTCATGCCGTCAACCGAGGTTACGGCTCGCAGGGCGCAGACGAAATCATAGGTGCGCCCGTCACCCATCACCCCCACCGTGCGCACCGGCAGCAGCACCGCGAAAGCTTGCCAGATGGTGTCATAAAGCCCGGCCTTGCGGATTTCTTCGAGATAAATCGCATCGGCCTTGCGCAAAATCTCCAATTTCTCCCGCGTCACCCCACCCGGCAGGCGGATGGCGAGGCCTGGCCCTGGAAAGGGGTGGCGTCCGACAAAGGCTTCCGGCAGGCCAAGCTCTCGGCCAAGCGCCCGCACCTCGTCCTTGAACAATTCGCGCAGCGGCTCGACCAGCTTCATCTTCATGCGGGCCGGCAGACCGCCGACATTATGATGGCTCTTGATCGTCACTGAAGGCCCGCCGGTGAAGGAAACGCTTTCGATCACATCAGGATAGAGCGTGCCCTGCGCCAGAAATTCCGGCGCCCCGCGCCCGTCATGGGCAATGTCCCGGGCTTCGGCCTCAAACACTTCGATAAACAGGCGGCCAATGGTCTTGCGCTTGGTCTCCGGGTCGGCCTCGCCCTCAAGCGCGCCGATGAAGCGGTCGGCGGCCTCAACATGGCGCAGCGGAATGTTGTAATGGTCGCGAAACAGCCGCACCACATCCTCGGCCTCGCCCTGGCGCAGCAGGCCGTGATCGACGAACACGCAGGTAAGCTGGTCGCCGATCGCCTCGTGGATCAGCACCGCCGCCACCGCCGAATCGACCCCGCCCGACAGGCCGCACAGCACCCGGCCCTTGCCCACTTGCGCCCTGATGCGGGCGATAGCGCTGGCCCGGTAGGCCGTCATCGACCAGTCGGCCTTCAGCCCCGCCACCTTGTGCACGAAATTCGCCAGCAATTTCGCGCCATCGCGCGTGTGCACCACTTCGGGATGGAACATGGTGGTATAGATGCGGCGCGCCTCATCGCTGGCCACGGCAAAGGGTGCATTCTCGCTGACGGCCTTGACACTGAAGCCTGCCGGCAGCCGTGTCACCCGGTCGCCATGGCTCATCCATACGGGATAGCTCGAACCGACGCTCCACACCCCGTCAAACAATGCGCTCTGCTCCAGCACCCGCACATCCGCCCGGCCGAATTCGGCAGCATGCCCGCCCTCGACCGCGCCGCCCAATTGCAGCGCCGTGGTTTGCTGGCCATAGCAAATCGCCAGAATCGGCACATTTGCCGCAAAAAACGCCTCCGGCACCCGCGGTGAACCGGCATCAAGTACCGATGCCGGCCCGCCGCCGAGAATGATCGCCCGCGGTTGCAGCCGTTCAAAGGCCGCCTCGGCAGCCTGAAACGGAGCGATTTCGCAATAGACCCCGGTCTCGCGCACCCTGCGCGCGATCAGCTGCGTCACCTGGCTGCCAAAATCAACAATCAGCACACAGGCTTGCGGTGTGGGGGCAGGGCCCGCGTCGGCAGTCATGCGATCTCATCCTCTTGGTTGAAGCGCCCGACTTAAGCGATGTGGCGACAATGGGCAATGCACAAGCCTAACGCAATTAAACCAGCTTTTGAGCTTTTGCCTGAACGCGGCCCTAAAGCCTCTGTGCGCAATGTCAGGGGTCACGAGCGGCGATGGAACCTGTAACCATGAGATTTGAAGCCAACACTTTTGCGGCGCTGTTTTCCGAGGGCGAGGAGCGCTCGGCCATCGATACTGGCGCCAGCCTGCAAGCCGTGACGGCGCTGGCCCCGGCCGCGATCAGCGCGCCACGGGTCCGGGCCCTGCCGGAAATCCTGCAGGCGTTGCGGGCCGGGCGCCTGTTGCGGCTGCGCAGCGGCGACCGCGCGCTCTATGCTCCCGAGACCCGGCTTGTCTGCCATCCGGCGCAGGTGGACGTACCGGAGCGGATCAGTCGCCTCCAGCAAAGGCAGGATTTTGATCTCGTGTTCGATGAGGATTTCGCGAGCGTCTGGGCGCACCGCCCCAGTCTCACCGGCATGCGCCTCGCGCCACTTTCTGCGCTGCGCACCAGCCTCGAAGCCCTGGCGGCGGCCGGGCATGGCCATCATTTCATGCTGCGCGATGCGCGAAAGCGCTGCCTTGCCAGCGGGTTCGGTGTCGAAATCGGCAAGGCCTTCACCGTGGTTTTCGTCAAAGGGCGTCATGACGATCTGGTCCAGACCGGCTTGATCCTGCTCGCCCGGCACCTGGCGCACTGGGGTTATGGCAGTTTCGAGGCCAGCGCCGCCGGGCATCTGGCCCGTGATCTCGGCTTTGCCGATATGCCGCCCGGCACCTATCAGGCGCATTGCTCGCGTCAGCACCCGCCGTGGGCCCCGGCGCCATGGCACGTTTTGCCCGAACTATGTTCGCTCATCGAGCCCCATGCCGACCCGGTCCATGAGGATGACTATCCCCGCACCACCAGGGAAGCGCTGCTGGCGGCGCTGTCGATCACACCGCCTGCGCCGGCCGCGCCGCGCGCCGCCAGCGACATGAAAACACCCTGGGCGGCCTGAGGCTAAAGGCCGGCCGCACCATTGTATCTGGTGCCAAGATAGACGAACAGCTTGATCGCCGTCGCGCCATTATGGGTGATCAAGATCGGCGCCAGCGCCTTCAGCGATTGAAAGGCCTTGCCGAAACGGGCTTGCGCCGCGGCTTCCGGCAGTGCGGGCGCCACGATGAGCGCGTCTTTGCCGATGAAATCGCGCGGCGGCCGCATTATGCCATAGCCATGCGGTTCAGGGCCGATGGATGTTACCGCCATGCGTCCATGCAGGGCATAATCGATCTTGCCGGCATCCATCCAGCGGGTCGCGGCAATGAAGTGGTCCGGGGTTTCCAGCCCGCGCGCCGCCAGCGCTTGGGCCGCTGCGGTCCAGTCGAGCGCCTCGACAAAGGGATATTTCCGCCCCGCCAGCCCCTGAAACGGCAGCCATGGCAGGCTCGTCGCGCTGGCCACGATCAGGGCCCAGGCGATGATGGAAGCTGCTAAGACGCGCCGCGTTCCCTGACTGTTTTGCGACAGCCGCTGCGCGATCTCGCGCCCCAGCAGCGGAAACAGCAGGAGATAGCCTGGTGCCGCCCAATGCGGCAGCACCCGCTGGCGCGACCACAGCGCCACCAGCGTGAACAGCAGGATCGGCCCGGCGGCCATGCAGGTCAGCAACCATTCTGGCGCATTGCGCGGCCCGCGCCGCAATGCACGTAGAAAAATCAGGGCCAGCGGCACGAAATTCCATGGCCCGAGGAAAAGCGCCTGCTCGCCGAGCACGGCCAGGAAAGCGCGGATATTGAGATGCGCGCCACCCGCCCGCCCGCCCTGAAACCTGAAGGATATCCAGCCGTGCCCGGCATTCCAGACCAGCACCGGCGTGAACACGGCGAGGGCGATGATGCCGGCAAGATAAGGCCAGGGGCTTGCCATCCAGCGGCGCTGGCCTGGGGTCGACAGCAAAAATACCCCGACCCCGAATATGACAAGAAAACCGTGATATTTCGACAGGATCGACAGGCCGCCGCAAAGCCCGGCAGCGAGCCACCACCAGTCTGGGCGTCGTGGCTGATCCGGCGCGGCAAACAGAGCGGCAGCAAGGCAGAGCGCGGTGGCCAGCAAGGCGGCCAGCAACGGTCCGTCGGGGAGCACCCAGCTGGCATCCGTCATGCCCAGAACCGGCGACACACATAAGGCCGCCGCCGCAAAGAACCCGGCCGTTGCGCCATAAAGCCGCCGCGTCAGCTCATACATCAGCCAGGTGGTGAGCACGGAAACCAGCACGAACGGCAGCCTGACGGCAAAATCGCTTTCGCCGAGCCCCAGATGCGCGCCAGCATAGGCCATCCACCATGCCAGCGGCGGGTGATCAAAGGTGCTGAGATGCGGCACGCGGCTGGTCGCCACCGTGTAGGATTCATCGACGCCCAACCCGAGCGACGCCGCAAACGCCAGCCGCACCGCCAGGCTGCCGGCAAGAAGCCACACTATCGCCCGCCCGGGTTGGCGCAGGAGGCTGGCAGGTGAAGGTTCAGGCATTGGCGACTTTGGAAAAATGAGTCATAAGCGGCCAGCGTGACACTTCGGGTCACAAGGCTGTTACGAAGCCATAGCTGGCCCATCTGCAAGGTTCAAGAGACGAAGATATGGCGGATAACGCAAGCGCCGTTCACGCGGATGATGCTTCCATGCCGGGCCTCAACCGGCGCACTTGCCCGGAATTGTCGCTGGTGGTGCCGACGTTCAACGAGAGGCAGAATCTGGCTGAATTGATCGCGCGCGTCGACAGGGCGCTGGCAGGCATCGACTGGGAAATGATCGTCGTTGACGATGACAGCCCTGACCAGACGGCAAAAATCGCCCGCGACATCGGCCGCAGCGATGCCCGCATTCGCTGTCTGCGCCGGGTCGGGCGTCGCGGCCTTTCTGGGGCCTGCATCGAGGGCATGATGGCGTCGAGCGCACCCTTCATTGCCGTCATGGATGCCGATTTGCAGCATGACGAGCAAATTCTGCCGCTCATGCTGGCGCAAGCCCGCGCTGGCGCCGATCTGGTGATCGGCAGCCGCCATGTCGAGGGCGGCTCTTCAGGCAGCGGCTTTTCGGCGCGGCGCGATCAGATGAGCCAGCTGGCGACCAGATTTGCCGGGCGCCTGCTGCATACCGAGGTCACTGACCTGATGAGCGGCTTTTTCTTGCTGAAGCGCGAGATTGCCGAACAGGCGGCGCCTTCGCTCACGCCCTCCGGTTTCAAGATCCTCGTCGATCTGATCGCCGCCGCACCCGCGCCGCTGAAAATCGTCGAAGTCGGCTATGTGTTTCGCGCCCGGATGGCCGGTCAATCGAAATTCGATCTCAAGATTGCGCTGGAATTCGTCGGGCTTCTGGCGCATCGCGCCAGCGGCGGGCGCATTCCGGTTCGCTTCGTGTTTTTCGCGCTGACCGGCGCCAGCGGCGTCATCATCTATCTTTTGACCCTGAAGCTTGCCATGCTGGCGGGCGCGGGCTTTTCGGTCAGTCAGGCCCTTGCCATACTCGTCTCGATGACCAGCAATTTCTTCGTGAACAATGCCTTCACCTATGCCGATGCCAAGCTTCGCAATATCGGGCCGCTGCTGCGCGGCCTGCTGTTCTTTTACGTGGTCTGCGCCTTTGGCTCGATCGTCAATCTCGGCATTGGCGACTGGCTCTATGACCGGCACCAATTATGGTGGATCGCCGGGCTCGCCGGGCTGATCATGGGTTCGGTCTGGAATTATACCCTCAGCTCGATCTTTGTCTGGCGCCACGACTGACGCTAGATCTTGTGTTCACGAGGCCCGGCGCAGCCCGCAAATGTAAAAGCCGTCGGTCTGGGTCGCACGCGGCGACAGGCGCAGCCCGGGGCCGAGCGTCGAGCCATGCGCTGCCAGCGCCGGTATCTCTGCCCGCGCCGCCATAACCTCTGTGCTTTCAGCCGCAAAGTCCGGCGCATCTTGCAGGAAATGCGCGATGCGGTCCTCGTTTTCTTCGGCAAACAGCGAGCAGGTGACATAAAGCAGCAGGCCGCCGGGCTTCACAAAGCCGCGCGTCGCTGCCAACGCTTCGTTCTGATCCTTCTGGCGTTGCTCGAGCGCACCGGGGCGCATGCGCCATTTGGCATCGGGGTTGCGCCGCCATGTGCCCGAACCCGTGCAGGGTGCATCGACCATGACAATATCGCAGTGGCCAGCCAGATCGCTGAGGCCTGCCGCGCCGCCTTTGGGGGCCCGCACCTGCACATTGCGCGCGCCCGCCCGCTCCAGGCGCTGGTAGATCGGCATCAGCCGGCGTCCGTCGCTGTCGGTGGCGTAAATCTGGCCTTTGTTGCCCATCATCCCGGCCAGCGCCAGGGTCTTGCCGCCGCCGCCTGCGCAATAATCGAGCACCTGCATGCCTTCACGCGCGCCCGTGACCAGCGCTGCCAGTTGCGAGCCCTCGTCCTGCACTTCCACCAGACCCTTGGCGAAGGCCGGCTCGGCCGCCAGCGCCGGGCCGCGGCCATCCTCGCCGATGGCGATGCGCAATCCCCAGGGCGAAAATGGCGTCTCATGGGCGCCAAGATGCGCCAGCGCCGCTAATTGCCGGTCACGTTTGGCCTTGAGCGTGTTGACCCTGAGATCGAGCGGCGCCCGCTCTGCCAGGGCCCGCCCCTCGCTGGCGCGGTTGTCGCCATAGGCGCGCGCCATATGTGCCTCCAGCCAGGCCGGGTAATCTCCGGCAATGGCCGGCGCCAGATCATCCGGCAAAGGCGCGGCCAGATGCCCGGCCTCTGTTGCCGTCAAAACGGCGGGCGCGTGGCCCTCGCCAGTAAAAAGTGCTGCAATGGCGGCAGCGTCGAGACCGCGCCGGCCGCGCAACATGCCGATCACCATGCCGCGCGCCGAGTCATCTTGCATCGCCGCGCTGCTGGAAGCCCTGGTGCGCAACGCATCAAACACCAACGCCGCCAGCGCCGCCCGATCTTTCGATCCGGCAAAGCGATGGGTCAGGCCCCAATCCTTCAGGGCATCGGCGGCGGGGCGTCGATGCGTTTCCAGCGAGCCGAGAACGTCTATGGCAGCGGCGATCCGCGCGGCGGGTGTCATGAAAATTACGTCTTCCAGGGAAAGGAAAAATCAGCCGGCCCGACAATGGGGCACAGCACAAGCCCTCCCTAGACCCCCCGGTGCCTGCCAGCAAGCGCGAATGGTGCCGCCCGCATAATTTGGCGACAAAATTCCCGCGCCATGCTGCAGACACGGTGGCCGCGCCAGTGCGTCCCCTGCTGCAGGCGTCCTAGCACGGACCCCAATGCAGGAACCTGTGCGAATACCGCGTCCGGCAATAGACCCGGTAATGATGACGGTAATAATAATGATGGTAGTGGCGGTGATAATATAAATGCCGGACCCTGCACCGTCCCCAATACAGGAATCGCCCGGTGTAGCGGTTGACGCAGTAATAACGGGCCTTGTGAATGATGGAACCCGATACCTGCATATCTGAAGCCGAAGCGCCGGCGGCCATTCCCGCCATCGCACCTTCAATTCCCGTGGCATAAATTGTCGCCAGCGCGACCAGAAGCAGCAAGGCTTTTTTCATGGACTGTCTCCCCGTTTCATGGGAAATGCACCATCAAGGTACGGGCCCAGTGCCATTGCAACGAGCGTATCGGCTCGCCGCAAATGATGGATATTATCCCATAGTTGTAATCATAAAGTCTCGCAGAATTTTGTAAAGCATGAACTTGGCATAGGGCAGCCGGGCTGCCGGATGTCACACCACCATCGGGGTTGCTGCGCCATCCATCGAAATATTGACGCCGGTGATGTAGCTCCCCTGATGGCTGGCGAGAAACAGCACGGCTTTGGCAATTTCATCGGGTTGCGCGAGACGCCCCAGCGGAATGCGCGCCATGGCGCGGCTGCGTGCGTCGTCCATGCTGATGCCCGCCGCACGCGCATCGGCCGCGAGCCCTTCGATGAACCGGTCAGTCTCGGTCAATCCCGGGTTGATGCCAATCACCCGCACATTCTGCGCGGCATAGGCATTGGCGAGCCCGGCAGTGGCCAGCATTAGCGCCGCATTGGCAGCGCCGCCAGGCAGATGGATAGCCGAAGCCTGCTTGCCGCCCGCCCCGATGATATTGATGATAACGCCAGCCCCGCGCCGCGCCATGAGCTTCACGACCGGATCCGCGACATGGATCGTGGTGAAATATTTCGCATCCATGGCAGCCCGCCATGCTGCCGGTGTCAGTTCCGGCGCCGGCGTGCGTTTGGCGGCACCGGCGCTGTTGACCAGAATGTCGATGGCTCCGAGCCTGCGCTCGACCTCTGCCACCATGGCCCCGGCGGCGGCGGCATCGCACAGGTCAGCGGTAAAGCCGGTCGCGCCCGGCAGCCGAGCTAGTGCTGCATCCAGCGTCGAGCGCTCGCGCCCTACAATCGCCACCCTTGCGCCCTCGGCGAGGAAAGCCTGCGCGCAGGCAAAGCCGATACCTTTCGAACCGCCGGTGATTAAAACCAGCTTTTGTCCCAATGCCAGATCCATGTCGAAATTCCCTGCAGATTTGCGCCCCGCCTCGATGACGACGTGTCAAACATGATCGCAAATTAACCGCGCAATTGCCAATGTAAATTATAAAAAGATCAAACAATATAAACATTTACCTTGCTGTAGGCTACATCGGAGGCATTTTACCGAAAATTAGGTTGTTACTGCGCAAACTGCCGTTAATGGTCAACATTTCGTTGCAGTTATTAACTGAATAATTGCAATAATTTGAGAAACAAGAGATATTTGATGAAACGTCCTCAACCCGAACAAGCCTGGATGTTGCGTGAGGAGCTGGACGAATATTTCAAACAATTGCCGACCTCAATTGCCGGCAATGTGTTCAATGCGTTGATTTGCGCAGCTTATTTCAGCTGGTACACGCCCGGGGTGTGGATCGTTTCTTATGTCCTGGTGTTCGTATCGGCGACATGGCTGCGTTACAACTTGAAGAAAAACTACGAAACTACTGATATTCCCGATGAAAATCTTCCGAAAATCATCCGGAAAGCGCAGCTTCACGTCGCAGCACTTGCGCTAATCTGGGGCTCGGCCATGGCGGGCCTCACGCTAGCCATGACCAGCGCCCAGGCAGCCTTCGTCGGCATGCTGGCCGCCGGCATGATGTCGGCCGCAACCTTGACCCTCACCGCATTGCCAGGCGGCGTGACGATTTACGTCGGCATTGTCGGCGCTTTCATTCTCTCGGCGATGCTATGGCTGGCAACACCGATCTCCCTGATCGGGGCCGGCCTGCTCTTGTCCTATGCCATGGTGCAAATGAATTACGCCCGCGTCTTGCTGAGCGGGTTCAAGGAAAGGTTGCTGAGCGAGCGCGAGGTCGCAACCCATGCCGAAACCATCAAGCTCGTCTTGCATCAATATGAGGAAGACGGTTCCGACTGGATTTGGGAGCTGAACGACAAGGGCGCCATTGCCAACCCTTCGGTGCGCTTTGCCGATGCGGCAGGAAGGCCACTCGAAACCCTTGAAGGCACGCCGTTTCTGGAATTGTTTGCAAATGGCCCTGAAACCAGGTCGTTGGCGAGCCACATTGCTCACGGCCAGGCATTGCGCAATTTTGCCGTGCCCCTGCAAGTTGCCGGCGAGCGCAAGTGGTGGTCGCTCAGCGGACGGCAGATGCAGCAGGCCGAAGACGGCGTGCTTTTTCGCGGCGTGGCCACCGATATCACCGCCGCAAAGAACGCCGAGGCCCATATAACCTATATGGCTCATTATGATGGCCTCACCGGCCTTGCCAACCGCATATTGTTTCAGGATGCGCTCAACCACGCTCTCAACGAGGTCGGCCCGTCAAGGCAGGCGGCCGTGCTGTCGATCGACCTCGATCATTTCAAGGCGGTCAATGACACTCTCGGCCACCCGACCGGCGATGCCTTGCTGAAAGTTGTGGCGCGCCGGATTTCGAGCTGCGTCAAGAGCCGCGATGTTGTCGCCCGCATGGGCGGTGACGAATTTGCCATTCTGTTGACGCAGGCCGAAAGCCAGCAGGAAGTCAGCGAGATCGCCAGCCGCATTCTCCACAAGCTCAGCCAGAATGTGAATGTCGAAAGGCACGAAGTGTTGTGCGGGGCGAGCGTCGGTGCGCTGATGATCAGCCATGGCGATGAATCAGCCGAAGTCATTCTCAAAAAGGTCGATCTTGCGCTTTATGCCGCCAAAAACGGCGGCCGCAACCGCATCAGCTTTTATGAGGCCGGCATGGACGAGATCGCCCAGGCCCGCCGGCTTATCGAGTTCGACCTGCGCCTCGCCCTGCAGCGCGATGAATTGTCCCTGCATTATCAGCCGCTGGTCGATGTCGCCTCCGGCGTGACGGTCGCCTATGAGGCGTTGCTGCGCTGGGTGCATCCAACCCGCGGCCTGATCATGCCGACCGAATTTGTCACCATCGCCGAAGAAACCGGGTTGATCGTGCCGCTCGGCGAATGGGTGATCCGCAAGGCCATTGCCGAAGCGGCGACCTGGCCGGAGCATGTCAGCATCTCGGTAAACCTGTCGCCCAACCAGATGCGCAGCCCCAACCTCATTTCCACGATCACCGCGGCGCTGGCCTCCTCTGGCATGAGCCCGTCGCGGCTCGAAATGGAAGTGACTGAAACCATCCTCATGTCAGACAGCGAAATTCACCTCGCCACCCTGCGCAAGATCAAGGCTCTGGGCGTAAAGATCGCTCTGGACGATTTTGGCACCGGTTATTCCTCGCTGAATTACCTGCGCACCTTCCCCTTCGACAAGATCAAGATTGACCGCTGTTTCATTCAGGATATAGGCGAGCGCGATGATTGCCAGGCGATCGTGCGCTCGGTCATTGATCTTGCTTCACGCCTCGGCATGGTCACGACCGCCGAAGGTGTGGAGACCGCCGAGCAACTCGCGCAGCTCAGGACCAATGGCTGCGATCAGGCACAGGGCTTTTTGTTCAGCAAGGCCCTGCCGCCCGCAGAACTCACCGATTTGCGCCGTCAATCCGGCAAATGGAAGCGTCCGCAGCTCGATGCGCTGGCCGACAGTGAAGTGGCCTTGCTGAAAACCGTGCTGGAATCACCCAAGGCGGTGATGAGGTCCGACACCCGCAAGTCCGCCTGAGCTGGCCCAACGGGTAGCCGGGGGCACTGCGCTTTGCAAATAGATTGGCCGCTTAGGGGTTTGCAACTCGTGCGGCCAGACCGGGCCCGCCGCTTTACCGCCGCCCGCCCATCGTCGTTTCAAACACTCTTAACTCCTGACAGCTATGAAACAGGAGATGGCCGCGCATAGCGAGGGTATGTTTGATGATCGAGACATTCGTGATTGGCGCCGGGCCCTCTGGACTGACGGCGGCCTATATCCTTGCGAAAAACGGCCATGATGTCGTGGTCTGTGAAAAAGACCCCGTTTATGTCGGTGGCATCAGCCGCACGGTAAATTACAAGAATTTTCTGTTCGACATCGGCGGGCACAGGTTTTTCTCGAAATCGCGGGAAATCGTCGATCTCTGGAACGAAATCCTGCCCGATGATTTCATTGATCGCCCGCGGCTGTCGCGCATTTATTACCAGAACAAATTCTACGCCTATCCGCTGAAGGCCTTCGAGGCGCTCGCCAATCTCGGCCTGTGGGAAAGCACCCGCTGCATGGCCTCCTTCGGCTTTGCCAAGCTTTCGCCGATCAAGGCCCCCCGGACCTTCCATCAATGGGTGCGCAACCAGTTCGGCGAACGGTTGTTTTCGATCTTCTTCAAGACCTATACCGAAAAAGTCTGGGGCATGAGCTGCGATGCCATTTCCTCCGACTGGGCGGCCCAACGCATCAAGGGCCTCAGCCTCGGCGCGGCGATCATCGATGGCCTGTCACGCTCGCTCGGCCTTGGCAAGGGCAAGAAAGCCAATGGCGCCAAGAGCCTGATTGAATCCTTCCGCTACCCGCGCCGTGGCCCGGGCATGATGTGGGAAGCCGCCCGCGACAAGATCCGCGGCTATGGCGGCAAGGTGTTGATGGGCCGCGAGGTCACCGGCCTGACCTTTGATGAGAACCGCAAGGTCTGGACCATTGCCGTGCGTGATGCCGAGGGGCGCTCCGAGAGCTTCGAGGCTCTCAATGTGATTTCGTCAGCCCCGATCCGCGAGCTGATGTCGAACCTGAAGCCGACGCCGCTCAGCCTGTTCCAGGCCCGCGCCCTGCAATATCGCGATTTCCTGACCGTGGTACTGATGGGCAAATCCAGCGTCGATCTGCCCGATAACTGGGTCTATATCCATGATCCTTCCGTCAAGGTCGGACGGGTGCAGAATTTCCGCTCATGGTCGCCGGAAATGATCCCTGACGGCGTTTCGACTTGCCTTGGCCTCGAATATTTCTGTTTCGAGGGTGATGGCCTGTGGAACGAAAGCGATGCCAGTCTGATCGAGCTTGCCAAGCAGGAAATCACCAAAATCGGCCTTATGCGCGCCCAGGATGTCGCCGATGCCGCCGTTGTGCGCCAGGTAAAGGCCTATCCGGTCTATGACGATGATTACGCTCGCAATGTCGAGGTGATCCGCGGCGAGATCGCCTTGCGTTATCCCGGCCTGCATCTCGTCGGCCGCAATGGCATGCACAAATACAACAATCAGGACCACGCCATGATGACCGGCTGGCTGACGGCGCTCAACATCATGGCGGGCAAGACTGTTCATGACGTGTGGCAGGTTAATGAAGATGCCGAATATGGCGAGGCCGGGTTCTCCGGGGCGCAGCAGGCGCTCGGCGGCTTGCGCGACGTGCCGCGCAAGGTCGCCTAGCGCGCCATAGCTCCGGGGCGGGGGCATTTTCATGAGCGACACAACATTGCAAGCCGCCGCTCTGCGAAGCCCGACGCAAGCGAGCCGTGCCTTCAGCACCGCGCTGTTGCCGCTCGTCGCGCTGTTCGGGCTTTGGTTGCTGGTGCGCCCCTATGCCGGCATTTCCGGCGATGCCATTCTTTATGTCGGCAAGGTGCTGGCCGGGCTGGATCCCGCCGGTGTGGGGCGCGATCCCGTTTTCAGCCACGACGGGCAGATGCATTTCACACTGTTCCCGCTTCTGTTGACAGGCGCGATTCGCTGGCTCGGACTGTCGCACGGCGCCGAAGCCGTGGCTTTCGCCGCTGTTCTGGCCTGGTTCGCCGCCATTAGCGTCCTCGCCCTGACGCTTGCCGAGGGCCGCGCGCGCTGGATCATCATGTCCTTCATCGTCCTCGCGCCCAGCAGTTACGCCAACGGCTTTCACTTTGGCGAAGCGCTCGCGCTCCCACGACCCTTTGCCGAAGCGCTGGTGATTTTGGGCTGTTCCGCCATCCTGCGCCGGAACTTCTGGCTGGCAGGCGCTCTGATGCTGGGAGCGGCGCTGCTGCATCCCATCATGGCGCTGCCCGGCATCGGCATCCTGTTCCTGGGCCTGGTGGAGCGAAACCGGCGCTGGTTATGGGCGGTGCCGGGTTCTCTGCTGGCGCTCGGCATGGCTGCCGGCTTGCATATGCCCCTGATGCAGCGCGTTCTGGTGACCATGGACGTCCACTGGTGGGCCATTGAGCAAAAATGCAGTCCGCAAATCTTTCCATTGCTGTGGCGACCCTATGCCTATGCGCAGGTACTGACCCAAACCGCCACGCTCATTGTGGCGATCTGGTCGCTTGAGCGCCGCCTCAGGTCGCTTTTTCTGCATGTGTTGATCGTCGCCCTCAGCGGCCTCGGCATCGCTGCCCTGTGCGGCGATCTGATCCGCAACGAACTGGTGGTGCAAGCGCAATTATGGCGCGCGCTGTGGATTGCGGCAGCGCTTGCACCCGCTGCGCTGGGGCTCATGGTTGCGGCTGCGAAAGACAGGCCACCGCAGGCATGGATCGTGCCCGCACTTCTGGCTACGGCCTGGACGCCAACTTCAGGTCTCGCCAAGCTGTGCCTGTGCCTTTGCGCTTTGCTGCTCTGCGCGATCCCGGAGGGCAAACTGGCGAAAATTCCGGAACGCTACGCTAAATGGGCATTCAGGCTGCTGATCCTGTTTGGCGCTACTAACTTATTATCCAACGATATCCGCCTGATTGCCACACATCACCTCGCACTTGGCCGGTGGCATATCATTGCCATGAAGCTCAATATGGTCGGCTGGTTTTTGGCGCTGGCGCTGTTTTTTATACTGACGGGGCCGGGTCTGCGCAAATTCCGCAGTGTCGGCCTTGTTGTCGCTGTCAGCTTCGCCGTGGTGAGCCTGGGCGCGTGGGATAGCCGTTCAGCGTTCCGCAAACAGGTGGATCTGGGACGCCCCGTCGCGCCATTCATGGCCGTCATCGCCAAAAAGCCCGGCTCGGTCTATTGGGTCGGCGGCAAGAACGAGGCATGGTTTTTGTTGCGTCGCGCCAATTGGTCTTCCGGTGTCTTGTCCTGGCCGAGTGTGTTTTCCCGCCGCCAGGCGGTGCAATGGCAGAACCGCGCCGAGCGCGTCGTCAAATCCGGCTTTGAACCTGCGGGCATCCTTGCACCCTTAGACAAGCCACTTCGTCTGGTTCCACGGCTGCCTTTGACATCTGCAAGCATTGCAGCCTTTTGCGCGGCCGCCGATGCGCCGCCCTGGGTCGTCTGGCAGATGGCACCTTCGAGTGCCATGCTCGCCGCAGGTGTTAAGCCCAGGGCCACCTGGCAGTTGCAGCCTGACATCACTTACGCGCTGATGGCCTGCCACGCCGGCACCGCAGAAGCGCGCCCGCCTCACTCCGCCGCGCGATTGAGGCCCTGAAGCGCCGATTCTGACTCCGGGGGCGCGAAATCCAGCGCGCCGATACGCTCGCCGCGCCGGGTGATCTTGTCGCTTGAGGTAGTGATCGTCACCACGTCCTCCTGCGCCTGGCGGAAATGCGTATCAAGCTTGGCGACCCGGTCGCGCAGCCGCATCACATCATCCACCAGATTGCACACCTCGGCCTGAATCTGATGCGCCTGTTCACGCACCCGCGCATCGCGCACGATCGCCTGCATCACCTGAATGGCCATCATAAGCAGCGACGGCGACACGATCAGGATGCGGGCGCGATGCGCCTTTTGCACCAGATCATCAAAATGCTCGCTCAGGTCCGCAAACAGCGATTCGGCCGGCACGAACATCACGGCAATGTCCTGGGTCTGCCCGGGGATGAAGTAGCGCTCGGCTATGTCTTTGACATGGCGTGAAATATCGCTGCGCACCCATTGCCGCGCCTTGTTGCGCTCATCCTCACTCTCGGCATCGCGCAGCGCCGTAAAGCTTTCGAGCGGGAATTTGGCATCGACCACCATCAGCCGGTCATCGCCCGGCAGGCTGATCACGCAATCGGGCCGCGTGCCATTCTTGAGTGTAAACTGGAACTGGTAGGCATCTGCGGGCAGGTTGTCGCGCACGATCGCCTCCATCCGGCCCTGCCCGAAGGCCCCGCGTGCCTGCTTGTTTGCCAGAATATCCTTGAGGCCGACGACTTCCTGCGTCAGGCCGGTGAGGCGGTTTTGCGCGGCGTCGATCACCGCCAGGCGCTCGTTCAGCGCCGCCAGATGCTCGCCGGTCGATTTTGCTGCACCTTCGAGCCCGCGCCCGACCTGCTGGCCGACAACATCGAGCCGTTCGGAAACCAACCGCACGAAATCGGTCTGGCGCGAGCCCAGCACCTGCGTCATGGTCTGCAGGCGTCCGGAGAGTTCGGCATTCGCCTGATTGAGCGCTTCCATATGCTGGTCGAGGTCGCGGGTGCGCTCGATCAGCGCCTGCGCCTCCAGCATCCGCTCACGTGCAGCCCGGCGTTGTGCCAGCAACATCCCGACCAGCAGCAGCAGCGTCAGCGCAAATGCCGCAACAAAACCCTCGCCATAGGTCAGAATATGGTTCTGCGAATGCCATAGAATCTGGTTCACGCCCGGCCCCCGATCGACGTCCCTTTCTAAGCGAACAAAAAACGAACGTCAAGTCCGCTTGCGGCCCGTCGCGTTTCAGCCTATCGAAGCCACCGATTTATTTTGCGTGAGTGCCATGGCCCTACGTCCCATTATCAGCCTGCCGGATTCGCGGCTTCGTCTCGTCTCGAAGCCGGTCACGACATTTGATCACGAGATGCTCGCCCTGTTCGATGACATGCTCGAAACCATGTATGAGGCTCCCGGCATTGGTCTGGCAGCCATTCAGCTCGGCATCGACAAGCGCATGGTGACGCTCGATCTCGCCAAGCGCGATGACAGCCCGCCGCAGCCACTGTTTCTGGTTAATCCCGAGATCGTCTGGTCCTCGCCTGAACTTTCAACCTATGAGGAAGGCTGCCTGTCGATCCCCGATTTTTATGAGGATGTCGAGCGGCCGGCCAGGGTACGGGTGCGCTGGCAGGACCGGCAGGGTGCGGTGCAGGAAATGGAAGCCGACGGCCTGCTGGCAACAGCCTTGCAGCACGAGATCGATCATATAAACGGCGTGCTGTTCATTGATCATATTTCGCGGCTGAAGCGCGAGCGGGTCATCCGCAAATTTGCAAAGGCGGCGCGCCGTGAGGGCGGACGCGAGCCGGACGCGCGGTGACGTCATGCGGCTGATTTTCATGGGCACACCGGCCTTCAGCGTGCCGACTCTGGCGGCGCTGGCCGGGCAGGGCCACGAAATCGCCGCCGTCTATACCAGGGCGCCGCAGCCTGCCGGTCGCGGCATGGCGCTGAAGCGCACCCCGGTGCATGAGGCCGCTTTGGCGCTCGGCCTCCATGTCGAGACCCCGGCGCATTTTCGCGATGCCGAGGCCGTCGCGCAATTTGCCGCGCTTGGCGCCGATGCTGCCATTGTCGTCGCCTATGGCCTGATCCTGCCCCCTGCCATTCTCGCGGCGACCACCGCCGGCTGCCTCAATCTCCACGCCTCGCTGCTGCCGCGCTGGCGTGGTGCCGCGCCCATCCAGCGGGCGCTGATGGCGGGTGATGCCGAGACCGGGGTGATGGTCATGAGCATGGAAGCCGGGCTCGACACCGGTCCGGTCGCCATGGTCGAGCATCTGGCGCTGGGCGAGACCATGAATGCCGGGCAGGCCCATGATGCTCTCGCCGCGCTCGGCGCTGATCTGATGGTGCGCGCCGTGTCTGCCCTCGGGCGTGGCTCGCTGGTCTTTGTGCCGCAATCAGACGAAGGCGTCACCTATGCCCACAAGATCAGCAAGGCCGAAACCCGGCTGGATTTCACCCAGTCCGCCCGCGATCTCCACAACAAGGTGCGCGGTCTCGCACCGGCGCCGGGCGCATGGTTCGAGGCCAACATTGGCCATGGCCCCGAGCGCATCAAGGTCATCCGCAGCGAGATCGTGGCCGCGACCGGTGCCCCCGGCACCTTGCTGGCGGAGCCCGGCGTCATCGCCTGCGCCGACGGTGCCTTGCGGCTGTTGAGCCTGCAGCGCGCCGGGCACAAGGCGCTGGCCCTGGCTGAGGCGCTGCGCGGCATCACATGGCCTGCGGGCGGCCACGTGCCCTGAAGAGGCGCGGCCCCGCCCCTCACGTAATATTCAGATGATCGCGGTTTCCACGAAGGCTTCGCCGCGTTCAATACGCGCATAGCTGAAGGGCGAGAGATCCAGCGTGCGAAAGCCGCCATAGGTGACGAGCTCGGCAATCGCCCGCCCCATGGCTGGCGCCTGTTGCAGGCCATGGCCGGAAAAGCCATTGAGAAACATGAAGTTGCTGACGCGGGTATGCGGCCCCAGAATGGCATTGTGATCGAGAGTATTCATGTCGTAATGGCCCGCCCATTCATGCAGCACCTTGATGGCCTCAAACTGCGGAATGCGCGCGGCAATCACCGGCCAGACCTTTTCCTGCCATAGGCTTTGGTCCATGCTGAAATCATCGAAATCCACCGCCGGATCGATCTCGGCATGGGCACCGGCCAGATAGGTCTGGCGGCCGTCCTGACGAAAATGCACGCCGGAAGGATCAACAGTCAGCGGCAGTTCATCGGCCAAGGGCTGTGCTGCCGCAAAAATATAGGTGTAGCGCTTGCGCGGCTCCAGCGGAATGTCCAGCCCGGCCATGCGCGCCGTCACCGCCCCGCGTGTGCCGGAGGCATTGACGACATAGCCGCAGCCGACCACCGCCCCGGATTTGAGTGTCACGCTTTCAACGCGGGTCGCCGCCTTGTTCAGGGTCATGGCCACCACTTCATCGGCGATGGTCTCGACACCGCGCTCCTTGCCGGAACGTCGCCACCAGTCGAACACCGCGGCATAGTCCCAATAGCCTTCATCCTGCCGGTTGATGCTGCCGAGCACGATGTCATCGACATTGTAAAACGGATAGGCCTGCCTGATCTCGTCCGGCGTCATCAGCCGCGTTGCCGCGCCCGCGGCGCGTTGCACGCTATGGCTGGCCCGCAGCATGGCGGCCATGGCAGGCGTATCGGCCAGATACATATAGCCGTAATTCTGGATCGCCAAAGCCGGAACGCGGTCGTCATCGCCCATGTAATGGCGCAGGTTCTTCAGGAAATCGGCAGCAAATTGCGAAATGCGCACATTGATGGCGGCGCTGAACTGCTGGCGGATGCAGCTGTTGGTGTGCGAGGTCGCCGCCTTGGAATAACTTGGATCTTTTTCGATCACCAGCACCCGGCCCTGAAAATCCTTGTTGTCGCTCAGGAACCATGCCGCCGATGAGCCCATCATCGCCCCGCCGACAATGACAACATCATAGCTGGCGTGTTTGGGGACGTCGTTCATGGGAATGTTCTCCAGAAGGGAGCTGCTTAACACGGCAATGGCCGGGCTCAAATGAGGTGTGTGTTCATTCATTCCGTGATAGATCTGGGCTAGGCAAACCTGCGATGAAGATAGGCGAGCCCCCTGGGTTGCTTCGTCGCTTCGCTCCTCGCAATGACGGAAGGTGGAGCCGCCGTGCCAAACCCCGTCATTGCGAGCGCAAGCGAAGCAACCAAGGGGGCTGGGGATTTCTTTGCCGCTGGACTGAGGCCCATCAATCCATCAGCGGATTGGCGAACACTCAAAGAGCCGTGACGGGATGCAAAAAATGCAGCGCGGGTTGCCACCTTGATCTCACGAGACCGTGGACATGGTCAGGTCTTGAGCTCATGCATCCGCGCGCCATATCGTGGGACAATATCAAGGAAGGGAACCCGCCATGCTCACCGTGCACCATCTTGAAAATTCGCGCTCGCAGCGGGTGCTCTGGCTGCTGGAAGAACTGGAATTGCCTTATGAGATCGTGCTCTACAAGCGCGATCCGCAAACCATGCTGGCGCCGCCGTCGCTGCGCGCCATCCATCCTCTGGGAAAATCGCCGGTGGTGACCGATGACGGCATCACCCTTGCCGAGACCGGCGCCATCGTCGAATATCTGTGCGACAAGGCCGGAGGCAAATTGCGCCCGGCGGCAGGCAGTGCGGCGGCGCGGGCCTTCACCTTCTGGCTGCATTATGCCGAGGGCTCAGCCATGACCCCCTTGCTGATGACCCTGGTGTTCTCGACCATGCCGAGGCGGGCGCCAGCCCTGATGCGCGGCCTGGTCGGCTCCATCACCGGCAGGGCCCAGACCGGCTTCGTCAACCCGCAGCTGAAAGACCATTTCTCGTTCATCGAGAGCGAACTGGCGGCGACCGGCTGGTTCGCGGGCGGCGAATTTACCGCCGCCGATGTGATGATGAGTTTTCCGCTGGAAGCGGGTGCCAGCCGCGCCCGCGCTTTTGCCGCAAAGCCGCATATTCTGGCGTTTCTTGCCAAAATCCACGCCCGCCCCGCCTACCAGCGCGCGCTCGTCAGGGGCGGGCCCTACGCCTATGCCTGACGCTATTCCGCCGCTTCGGCTACCGGAACGGGCGGCGTCCAGCGCAGTTTCGGGGCGCGGGCGGCGCGGGTCTCGTCGAGGCGGCGACGCGGCGCCAGATGCGGCGCGCCGGTAAAGCGCTCGCTCTCGCCGCGTTTGGCGCTGAAGGCGAGGTCGCGCAGCGTCATGATGAACAGGTCGAGCGAGGCCAGCGATTCACTTTCGGTCGGCTCGATCAGCATCGCGCCATGTACCACCAGCGGGAAATACATGGTCATCGGGTGATAACCCTCGTCGATCATCGCCTTGGCAAAATCCAGCGTGGTGATGCCGGTGCCCTTAAGCCATTCATCATCGAACAGCGCCTCATGCATGCAGGGCCGTGCACCGAACGGCGAGGACATGACATCATTGAGCGCGGCGCGCACGTAATTGGCATTGAGCACCGCATCTTCCGAGGCCTGGCGCAAGCCGTCGGCACCATGCGACAGCATATAGGCCAGCGCCCGCACGAACATGCCCATCTGGCCATGGAAGGCGCTCATGCGGCCAAAGCTTTGGCCTTCCGCATGTTCCACCAGTTCGAGCCCCGTCGCGCCCGCCCGCACGAACGGCACCGGTGCAAAGGCCGCGAGCCGCGCCGACAGCACGACCGGGCCGGAGCCGGGGCCACCGCCGCCATGCGGTGTCGAGAAGGTCTTGTGCAGATTGATATGCATGGCATCGACGCCAAGATCGCCGGTGCGGGTCTTGCCGACAATGGCGTTGAAATTGGCACCGTCGCAATAAAAATAGCCGCCGCCGGCATGAATGATTTCGGCAATGGCAACAATATCGCGCTCGAAAATGCCGCAGGTATTGGGATTGGTCAGCATGATCGCCGCCACATCTGGCCCCATCAGCGCGCCGACGGCGGCAGGATCGACAGTGCCATCGGCGCGGGCCGGCACGGCGCGCACCTCAAAGCCGATCAGCGCCGCCGTGGCAGGATTGGTGCCATGCGCCGAGTCCGGCACCAGCACGATGCGACGCGTCGCCGCCTCACCGCGCGCGGCAATCGCCGCCTTGATCGCCATCATGCCGCAAAGCTCGCCATGCGCTCCGGCCTTGGGCACCAGCGACACCGCCGCCATGCCAGTCATGGTGGTGAGCCAATGGCCGAGTTCTGCCAGCAGCGCCAGCGCGCCCTGCACCGTGCTTTGCGGCTGCAGTGGGTGAATATCCGAAAAGCCCGGCAGGCGCGCCATTTTTTCATTGAGGCGCGGATTATGCTTCATGGTGCAGGAGCCGAGCGGGTAAAGCCCGGCATCGATGGAATAATTCTTCTGGCTCAGGCGCACATAGTGGCGCATCGCCTCAGGTTCGCTCAGGCCCGGCAGATCGAGCGCCGCACGCCGCTCCAGCCCGCCGAGGCGCGCGCCGAAGGGTGCCGGCACCTCGCAATCCACACCGGTGACATCGAGGCGCCCGGTCTCGAAAATCAGCGCCTCTTCCATCTGCAGGCCGCGGTTGCCGGTGAAAGTCCTGTGGCCGGCGCTGGCCTTTTCCGGCTGCGTCGGCCGGCCTTGATTGTTCAGCATGGGAGGGCTCCGGCAAGCGCGGCGACGAGCGCATCCGCATCGTCGTCGCTCGAGGTTTCAGTCACGGCAATCAGCAAGATATCATCAAGCCCGGCCTGCGGCGCCAGCCGCGCATAGGGCACACCCGCCAGAACGCCCGCCGTGGCGAGCCGCTCGACCAGGACCCGCGCATCGCCCGCGACACGCACCGCAAATTCATTGAAGAAGCTCTGGTTGATGACCTCGACCCCGGCAAGGGCACCGAGCTTTTTCGCCAGCGCCACGGCCCTGGCATGGTTGACCAGCGCTACCTGGCGCAGCCCCTTCGCTCCGAGCAGGCTCATATGGATGGTGAAAGCCAGCGCACACAGGCCGGAATTGGTGCAGATATTCGAGGTCGCCTTGTCGCGGCGGATGTGCTGCTCACGGGTGGAAAGCGTCAGCACGAAACCGCGCCGTCCCTCGGCATCCACGGTCTCGCCGCACAGGCGCCCCGGCATTTGCCGCACGAAATTTTGCCGGGTTGCCATCAGGCCGACATAGGGGCCACCGAAATTCAGGCCATTGCCGATAGATTGGCCTTCGCCCGCCACAATATCGGCACCCATCGCCCCGGGCGGCTCGATCAGCCCCAGCGCCATCACCTCGGTGAAGACGGCAATCAGCAGCGCGCCCTGCGCATGGGCGCGGGCCGCAATCGCCCGCAGGTCCCGCAAATTGCCGAACACATCCGGGCTTTGCACGACAACGCAGGAGGTCTCGGCATCGATCTGCGCCATAATGTCTTCATCGGCCTGCGGATCTGCGGGCAGCAGCCGGGCATCCGCCCCGGCCATGTGGCTCAGCGTGCGGATGGTTTCGGCATAATGGGGATGCAGGCCGCCCGAAAGCACCGCCTTGTGGCGTTTGGTCAGCCGGTGCGCCATCAGCACCGCCTCGGCAGCGGCGGTCGAGCCGTCATACATCGAGGCATTGGCCACTTCCATGCCGGTGAGCGCTGCCACCTGCGTCTGGAATTCAAACAGATATTGCAGCGTGCCTTGCGTGATCTCCGGCTGATAGGGCGTATAGCTGGTCAGGAATTCGGAGCGCTGGATCAGGTGATCGACACTAGCCGGCACATGATGCCGATAGGCCCCGGCGCCGCAGAAAAACGGCACAGACCCCGAGGCCACGTTGCGTTGCGCAAGGGCACCAAGCTGGCGCTCGACCGCCATTTCACTGGCGCCATGCGGCAGATCAAGCAGCCCTTCGAGGCGCTGTGCGGCGGGAATATCGGCGAAAAGCTCGTCGAGCGAGGCAACGCCGATCCGCGCCAGCATGGCGGCACGCTCCTCGGACGTGTGGGGCAGGTAGCGCATGGCGAGATCAGTCCAGGGTCTTCAGAAAGGCTTCATAGGCGGCGGCGTCCATCAGCCCGGCGAGTTCGGCCTTGTCGGCGATTTTCACCTTGAAAAACCAGCCGCGCCCCTCGGCATCCTCGTTGATTGTGCCGGGTGCGCCTTCGAGCGCGTCATTGACGGCCACCACCTCGCCGGACGCTGCGGCATAAACGTCACTTGCGGCCTTGACGCTCTCGACCACCGCCGCTTCCTTGCCGCGCGCCACCTTTGTGCCGGTTTTGGGAAGTTCGACGAACACCACATCACCCAGCGCCTGCTGCGCGTGATCGGTGATGCCGATGGTGCCGATGTCACCGTCAACGCTGATATATTCGTGGTCTTTGGTAAAATAGACGGTGGTCATGACGGGCTCCTGAAATAGCGGGTGGGGACGAAGGGCAGGGCAACAACCTCAGCAGGCACCATCTGGCCGCGCAAGGCCAGTTGCAGCCTTGATCCGGTGGCGGCGTGCGCGCGGGTGACATAACCCATGGCAATGGGGGCATTGAGCGTGGGCGAGAAGCCGCCCGAAGTGACACTGCCGATCTCGCGGCCAGCGCCGTCGGCAATGATGGCGCCCTCGCGCACCGGCGCGCGGCCTTCGGGCCTGATGCCGACGCGCAGCCGCTGCGGGCCTTGCGCATGTTGCGCCTGCAGGATGGCATCGCCGGGAAAGCCGCCACCTTCCATGCGGCGACGGCTGATCGACCAGCCGAGATTGGCTTCGAGCGGGGTAGTTTGCGCAGTAATATCATGGCCATGCAGGCACAGTCCGGCTTCCAGACGCAGCGAATCGCGCGCGCCAAGCCCGATCGCCGCAACCTTGGGATTGGCCAGCAGGGCCTCGGCAAAAGCGGTCGCCGCTCCCGGCACCAACGATATTTCAAAGCCGTCCTCGCCGGTATAGCCACAGCGCGATATGTAGACCGGCACGCCGTCCAGCATCTCCCGGCGCATCGTCATGAACGGCATGCTGGCGCTGGCCGCGCACAGGCCTGCAATCACCTCTGCTGCCGCCGGGCCCTGCAGGGCGAGCAAGGCCCGATCGCGCATCACCAGCAGGTCAAGCTCGGGCAATTGCGCCGTGATATGGGCGAAATCAGCCGCCTTGTTGGCGGCATTCACCACCAGAAACAACCGGTCTTCGGGCTCATCGGCCGCCGACAGCCTGGTGACCATCAAATCATCGAGAATGCCGGCATTCGCATTCAGCAATTGTGTGTAGCGCATCTGGCCGGGCTTCAGGCGCTGCAAATCGCCGGGCACCAGCGCTTCGAGCCGCGCCAGCGCATGGCGGCCCGACAGCAGCGCCTGGCCCATGTGCGACACATCGAACAGGCCGGCCGCAGCGCGGGTATGCAGGTGCTCCTTGAGGATGCCGTCGCGATAATGCACCGGCATGTCATAGCCCGCGAAGGGCACCATGCGGGCGCCAAGCCGCAAATGCAGGGCATTGAGGGGCGTGGTTTGCAACACGTTGGAGTCGGGCATGGCCATTCACAATCAGACGCGCGCCGGAAGCTCCGGTCAGCGCCCCCTCTGTCTTGGCACCTGAGAGATTTCCCCGCCCGGCCGCTCGCGGCCATGGCAGGTTACGCCCGTCGGTGGATGTCGCCTTGCGGCGCATCGCTTTCCAGAGTGTCTGTCCCGGCGGTCCGTTTGCCTGAGCGTTTCCGGGGCGGTTGCGCCTTCGGCGTCGGCGCAAGGTCCGACTCTTCCGCAGGGATGTGATGACGCCTTTGTGTCGCGGAAACCGATGAATTTGTCAACCGAGGTAAATCCGCGGATGTTTTGTAACCCAGTCTTAAGCCTCGCGGCGATTCAGGACAAGAGGTGAGTTAATTCCAGCACCTTAAGCATTCTTGAACTTATGTAAACTACTGATTTTCAGTCATAAATCGGAAACGAAGATGCAGATGCAGAAGCTTGACGGCGAGGGAACATTTGATCTGTGGCGGATCGCCAGGGCTCGCAGAGACCCGCGCCTTGATCAATTGTCCGAGGAAGAGCAGGGCGAGCTGCGGGCGGACAGGATCAATGCCATCATGCGCCTGACCCCGGCGCTGATCGGCGCGAACTTCTGGAACGCCGTGGCCCTCATGTGGGTGTTCTCGAATAATGGCCGCGATGGCTTTCTCGGCCTGTGGTTTTGCGTCATCATCATCATGCTGTCAAAATGGTATCTCGACTGGCGAAAAATAAGCTACAAGCCTGTCAAAAAGACATTGCCTGAAAGAATTGTGCATAAAATCGCAATCTTCAGCTTCATCCTGGGAATCGTGTGGGCGTCGTCAATTTATATGCTGTTTATCGACGCTACAGGCAAAGAAAGAACCATTTTGCTCTGCGTTGCGGCCGGCATTATTTGCGGCGGTTCTCTGACCCTCAGCACCATCTGGCAGGCGGCGCTGTGCTATGGTGCACCCATTTTGATCGCCGTGGTGGCCTCAATCCTGCGTGTCGGTGATCCGGCCTATTATTCGGCCTTGTTTTTCGTTTTGACCTATTCGGTCATCATTGGCTTTGCTGTTGCTGAGCGCTCGGAACTGTTTGTCTCCAGCCGCCTCAACATTTTCAAACTGCGGGCCATCGGCGCCTTGCGCGAGCGCCAGCTCGAAGAAATCGAGCAAAACAGCGCCGAGATCCAGTGGCAGACCGATGCGCAGGGCCGTTTGCGTTTCGTGTCGGAGCGCCTCGCCGACCTTTTCAAGATCCAGCGCGAATATCTGGAAATGACCCCGCTGAACACGGTCTTTGCTGGCGGCCGGCCATCGCCGATTTTCATGCCTGATTCGGCCGACGTCCGCCATATTCGCTCTTGCATGCGCCACCAGCGCCCGATCACCCGCCGCACCATCTCGCCGATGCTGCGCGGCGAATCGCGTTGCTGGGCCATTATCGGCCAGCCGCAATTTGACACCGAGGGCAAGTTTGCCGGCTTCTCGGGAACCGTGAGTGATGTCACCGATATTTTGCGCAACGAAAGCTCGAACCAGATCCAGACCGACGCGCTCACCAACCTGCCCAACAGGGTTTCGTTCCAGCGCGTCGTCGAGACGCGGCTGAAGTCATCCTCGGCCGGGTTTTCGGTGCTCAGCCTTGATCTCGACGGCTTCAAGGCGGTCAATGACAGCCACGGCCATGCCGTCGGCGATGAATTGCTGCGTCAATGCGCTGATCGCATGCGCCGCGATATTCGGCCCGATGAACTCGTTGCGCGCCTTGGTGGTGATGAATTTTCCGTGGTGCTCTCGGCGGCCCTGCCGGAGATGGTGCACAACATTGCCATGCGCGTGCTCACCAAACTGTCGGAACCCTACAGCATTGATGGCAAAATGGTGGAAGTGGGTGTCAGCATCGGCTTCGCCGTGGCGCCGCAGGATGGCACCAGCTTCAAGCAATTGTTCCACAATTCCGATCTGGCGCTGTACCGCGCCAAAACCGGCGGCAAGGGCCAGGTGGTCGCCTTCTCCCGGGAAATGGATTCCGAGCACCAGAACCGGCGCCAGCTGGAAATGGATTTGCGCAACGCCGTCGGCACGCCGCAAATCAGCCTCGTCTACCAGCCGATCATCGATCTCTCGAACGGCCGCGTGGTAGCCTGCGAGGCGCTGGTGCGCTGGAAACACCCGGAGCGTGGCAATATCCCGCCCTCGGATTTCATCCCGCTGGCTGAAGAATCCGGCATCATCATGGATCTCGGCAACTGGATCACCGAGGCCGCTTGCCGAGAGGCCATGTACTGGCCCGACTCGGTGCGCATCGCCATCAATGTCTCGACGGTGCAATTCCGCAATCTGGGCTTTGTCGCGCATATCGAAAGCGTGCTGGCGGCCACCGGCCTGCCGGCACGGCGGCTCGAAGTTGAAATCACCGAATCGGTTCTGGTCAAGGATCAGGCCCGCACCGTGGCCATCTTCCAGAAACTGCGCCAGAGCGGCGTGCGCATTTCGCTCGATGATTTCGGTACGGGCTATTCGTCTCTGGCCTATTTGTCAGATTTTTCGATTGATACCATCAAGATAGATCAATCCTTCGTGCGCAAGATGCCGCATCAATATGTCGCCGCCACAATTGTCCGGGCCATCACCACCCTGGCGGAAAACCTTGGTGTCGCGACGGTGGGTGAAGGGGTTGAAACCCGTGAGCAATTGCAATTGCTGGCGGAACACGGCTGTGACGAGGCGCAGGGCTATCTCTTTAGTGCCCCGGTATCGGCATCAGATATCGGCATGATGATTGATCTGCGCAACAGCGGCGCCGTCTCCTTGCGCAGCGCCCATGCCGAGGCCCACCATGCGCTCGAAATGCCCCTTGCAAGACAGAGTGCCTGAGGGCTGATATAGGGGCTTGGGCGCGGGCGTCGCGGGCCTGATTCGCGAGGCGCTTGAAAGGGTGCCCCGGAGCCAGAATGCACAGCGTGGCACAAGATTACTTCCTTGGAATTGATGGCGGCGGTTCCTCGTGCCGCGCCCGTATCCGCACGGCTGATGGCCGCCTTTGCGCCGAGACGCAGGGCGGGCCGGCCAATATCCACCAGAATTTTGAGGGCGCCCTGACCACGCTGGCGGCGGTCGCGAACGAGGCTGCGGCCCGGGCCCATGTGGCTGTCGGTGCGCTTCATGCCGGCCTTGGCCTTGCCGGTGTCACCACCGCGGCGGTGGCGCAGCGGGTGATGCAAAGCGGCCTGCCTTTTGCGCGGACCCTTGTTGACAGCGATGGCCTGATCGCCTGCCTCGGTGCCCATGGCGGCTCCGATGGCGGCGTCGTCATTTGCGGCACCGGCTCGGCAGCCTTTGCGCTGCTGGATGGCACCCGGCTTGGCCTCGGCGGCCATGGCTTCCTGCTCGGCGACCATGGCTCGGGTGCGGTCATGGGCCGCAAGGCGCTGGGTGAGGCCCTGCTGGCTTTCGATGGCCTGCGCCGGTCGACGCCGCTCACGCGTGCAATTCTGGCGAAATTCGGAAATGAGCCCGCCCGCTGCATTGCCTGGTCACGCACCGCGCCATCGCGTGACTATGCCGCATGGGTGCCGGAAATTCTCGCCCACGCGCGGCAGGGCGAGCGCCTCGCCCTGCGTCTGGTGCACGAGGCGCTGGCCGACCTCACCGCATTGGCGCAGGGTCTGCGCCGGCGCGGCGTCGCGCGCATCAGCCTGATTGGCGGGCTGGCCGCCGAACTGCAGGCCTTTGCGGCACCGGCCTTCCTCGACCATTTCGTTGCGCCGCTGGCCGATCCGCTCGAAGGCGCGCTGATGCTGGCCCGCCGCGCCGGGCCCTGGCCATGACGTCGCTGGCCATCACTGGTGCGCGGATATTTGACGGCGAGTGCTGGCACGACGATCACGCCCTGATCATTGCCGATGAAACCATTGCGGCGCTGCTGCCGGTTTCGGCGCTCGATGCCGCCATGCCCCGCCGGCGGCTTGCGGGCGGCATTCTCGCGCCGGGCTTTATCGATCTGCAGGCCAATGGCGGCGGCGGCGTCCTGCTCAATGACACGCCGGACATGGCGAGCATGGCGGCCATGGCGGCAACGCACCAGCGCTACGGCACCACCTCGCTGTTGCCAACATTCATCACCGATCACCCCGACAAAATGGCGCTGGCACTTCAGGCGGCGCGCGATGCCCGTCACGCCGGCGTCCCGGGGGTCATCGGCCTGCATCTCGAAGGGCCGTTCATTGATGAGGCGCGGCGCGGCGCCCATCCGCGCGAATTTGTGCGCACCATGCGCCAGGCCGATGTCACCATATTATGCGGGGCCGATTGCGGCACATTGCTGGTGACGCTGTCGCCCGCGCAGGCGACACCCGCCATGATCCATGATATGGTCGCCGCCGGTATCATCATAGCACTCGGCCACTCTGACGCCAGCGCCGGCCAGGCTTCGGCGGCGCTCGATGCCGGAGCCCGGGCCTTCACGCATCTTTTCAACGCCATGAGCCCGCTCGCGCATCGCGCCCCCGGCATGGTCGGCGCGGCCCTCACCCGCGACGATGCTTTTTGCGGGGTCATTTGCGATGGTATTCATGTCGCCGATATGGCGCTGCACCTCGCTGTGAAAGCCAAGGGCGCGGACAGGTTATTCCTTGTCAGCGATGCCATGCCGCCGTCAGCCGGTGGCCCGGATGAATTTCGCCTGCAAGGGCGCCGCGTGCGCCGCCACGAAGGCGCGCTGCGCCTCGATGATGGCACGCTGGCCGGCTGCGATCTCACCATGTTGCAGGCGCTGCGCTACAGCGTCGAAAAGCTTGGCCTGCCGCTGGAAAGCGCGCTGCGCATGGCATCGGCGACGCCGGCCACCCTGATCGGGCGCCAGTCCGGGCTGGGTTTTTTGCGCAAGGGCTGCCGCGCCGACCTTGTGCACCTTGATTCCGGCCTTGCGCTGCAACATGTTTGGGTGGGCGGCGTTGCCGTATGAGGGTCTGGCTATTGCCAGAAGCCGCGCCCGGCTGGAATCATCGGCCATGCGAATCAGCCGCTCCACCTTGTTTCATGGCGCGCGCCTCGGCCTGCTGGCCGGGGTTCTGGTCGTAACTGCGGCAAGGGCGCAAACCCCCTTGCCCGATCAGGGTCAGATCGACCAGAAGCGTTCGGAATTGCGCAGCCTGAATGATGCGGTGACCAAATCGGCGGCCACCACCCGCCAGATCAAGGCGCAGATCGAGGCGACCCGGGCCGACCGCGCCCGCCTAGAGGCTGCGCTTCTGACAACCAGCACCAGGCTGCGCGATCAGGCCGCCGCCAGCCTCGCCGATGGCATCAAGCTCGGAAAATTGCAAAAAAGCGAAGCCGCGCTGCGCCAGAAACTCGCCGGCGAGCGCGATGTCATGGCGCAGGTTCTGGCCGCCCTGCAGCGCATGGGCCGCAACCCGCCGCCGGCCGTGCTGGTGCGCCCCGGCGACATGCTCGCCGCCATCCGCTCGTCGATCCTGCTGGGGGCTGTGCTGCCGGAGTTGAACACCAGGGCGCGGGCGCTGGCCCATGATCTGCATGATCTTCTGGCCGTCGAGGCGCGCGTCAAGGGTGAGCAGCAAAAGCTTGATAACGACCAGAAAACCCTCGTGGCCGGCCAGAAGCAGCTCGACGCGCTCATCGCTACCCGGCAGGCCGCGGAGGCGCAGTCGCAGCAAAACCTCGCCGCCGAAACCGCCCGCGCCGCTGCGCTTGCCGCCAAGGCCAATTCTCTCGCAGATTTGATCACCAGCATGCAAGCCCGGCTCAGCGCCGCAACCGATGCCCGCGCCAATGATGCCAGGCTGGCTTCTGCAAATGCCGCCGCCGCGGCGCGTGTAGCAGCGGCGGCTGCAGCTCCCGGCGCCGATCCGGCCCGGCTTGCCCCCACCGCGACCTTTGTTTCAACCAAGGGCACGCTGCTGCTGCCCGCCGATGGCATTTTCACCCGGCGCTTTGGCGAAGATGACGGCTATGGCGGCAAGTCCACCGGCGATTCACTGCGTGTCGCCCCGGGCGCGGACGTTTTTGCGCCCGTCGACGGCTGGGTGGTTTTTGCCGGGCGCTACCGCGCCTATGGCAATATGGTCATTCTCAACGCTGGCCAGGGCTATTTTCTGCTCCTCGCCGGCATGGCTTCTGTCAACGTCAGCGCCAACCAGTTTCTGCTGCGCGGCGAGCCCCTGGGGCGCATGGGCGCAGCCGGAACACAACAGGCTGCGACACTGGCACTTGGCGGGGCAGGCGCTATCCTCTATATAGAATTGCGTAAAGATCATGTGCCGATCGACCCCGATCCCTGGTGGGCCAAGACGGCGGTAGCGAAAGCTGGTGGCTGATGAATAAGGTTTCCGTGAAGAAGTTGCCGCTGGTGGCATTGGGCTTGGTGCTGGGTGCCGGAGCTACTTTGATCGTGTCTCACCCCGGTCTTTTTGGGGGCCCGGCTCTGGCAGCCTCGCCGGAAACCTACCGGGAATTGTCCCTGTTCACCAATGTTTTCGACAAGGTGCGCCGCGAATATGTCGACAAGCCGGACGAAAAAATCCTGATCGAGCACGCGCTTGATGGCATGGTCAACAAGCTTGATCCGCATTCCCAATATATGAATGCCAAGGACTATGCCGCCATGCAGGTGGAGACCGACGGCGAGTTTGGTGGCCTTGGTCTCGAAGTTGCAGCCGAGAAAGGCTATCTGAAAGTCGTCTCGCCGATCGATGGCACGCCGGCCGCCAAGGCGGGCATCCTCTCGGGCGATCTCATCGTCGCGATTGACGGGGTTGACGTCAAAACTCTGACCCTGGCGCAGGCCGTCAACAAAATGCGTGGCAAGACGGGTTCGGTGGTGGTGCTGACGGTGCTGCATGGCCCGGCCAAGAAGAAAACCACGATGAGCCTGACACGCGCCATGATTCAGGTGGCATCGGTCAAATCCAAGATTCTCGATGGCGACATCGATTATATCCGTATTTCCGAATTTACCGAACAGACTTTCTCCGGCCTGAAAAAGGCGATGGCAAAGGCCAAAAAGGACATTCCGGCGGATAAGTTCAAGGGCTACATCATCGATCTGCGCAACAACCCCGGCGGCCTGCTCGATCAGGCCATTCAGGTGGTCAATGCCTTTGTTGATCGCGGCGAGATCGTCTCGACCCGCGGGCGCCACCTCGATGAGACCCAGCGTTTCAACGCCCGTCCGGGCGGCGATCTTTCCGGCGGCAAGCCCATGGTGGTGCTGATCAACGGCGGCTCGGCCTCGGCCTCGGAAATCGTCGCCGGTGCCCTTCAGGATCACAAGCGCGCTACGCTGATTGGCACGCGCTCCTTCGGCAAGGGTTCGGTGCAGACCATCATTCCGCTTGGCCAGGGCAATGGCGCGCTGCGCCTGACCACAGCGCGCTACTACACGCCGTCGGGCCGCTCGATTCAGGCGCAAGGTATTGAGCCGCAATATAAAATTCTGGAGCCCATTCCCAAGGATCTGGTCGGCAAGGACGAGATCAAGGGCGAGGCGTCGCTGAAGGGCCACTTGCTCAACGGCAAGGATGAGAAGCACGGCTCACAGGCCTTTGTGCCGGCCGACCCCAAATTTGATGATCAGTTGATCGCCGCCGAAGCGCTTTTGCACGGCAAGAAGATCGTCTCGGAGACCAAGCAGACCTTCCTGCCCGCCGTCCCCGCCAAGGCAACCGCCGAGGCGGCCAAGCAGCCGAAAGCGCCAGCACCGGCGCCGGCGGCACCTGCCGCTGCCGCCAAGCCTGATGCCGTGCCCGCACCTGCACCTGCGACAACGGCTCCGGCAACGCCTGCCGCCCCGGCCGCAGCGCCTGCTTCCAAGCCCGACAAGTGAGATTGCGCAAAGGAGACAGCCTTGGCTGAACCCTATTATCCGCCGCAATCGGTTCTGGGCACAGGCATTTCCGGTCGTTGCCCGCGCTGCGGCCAGGGGCATCTGTTCAAGGGCTTCATTGAGGTCGCCAAGACCTGCGATGTGTGTGGCCTCGATTTCGGCTTTGCCGATGCTGGCGACGGCCCGGCGGTCGCGGTGAGCCTCATCGGCGGCTTTGTCGTGCTTGGTCTTGCCATGTGGGTAGACCTGACCTGGAGCCCGTCGCTTTGGGTGATTGCGCTGATTTTCTTCCCGCTGACGCTGCTGGTTTGCCTTGGCATGTTGCGTCCGCTCAAGGGCATGCTGATCGCCCAGCAATTCCGCATGAAGGCTGAGCAGGCTACGACCAAACATCTGCAATGAGCGATTCAGGCATCGTCACGAAACCGCGCGGGCTGTTTTGGCCGGCCCTTGCCACGGTTCTGGCCTGCACATTGCTGACCAGCCTTGGCATCTGGCAATTGCACCGCCTGAAATGGAAAGAGGCGCTGCTGGCCGAAATTGCCGCGCGCAGTCACAGCCTCCCGCAAAGCCCGCCCGCGCAAAAACTCTGGGCCACACTGGTGCCGCGCGATTATGATTATCGCCATGTCGTGCTGAATGGCCATTATCTCCCCGGCGACAGCGTGCTGGTTTTCGACGGCGATGGCCCGAAAGACCCGCATTTTTCCAGCATCGGCTATCGCCTGCTGGAGCCCCTGCAGCAGGCCGATGGCGCCATCATCATTGTCAATCGTGGCTACGTGCCCGGCGCGACGCCGGGCGAGGCGCGTCGCCACCTTAATGACCAGGCGCTGGATAGTGCCGCGCCGGAAGTCACCATTGTCGGCGTCATGCGCCCGCCCGAGCCGCGCAATTTCTTCACGCCTGCCGATGATCCTGCGACCGGGCGCTGGTTCACCCGCGACCCCGCCGAAATTGCCCGCGCCGAGCATCTGTCAGCGGTTGCGCCCTTCATTGTTGATGAGGACGTCAATCCGGCTCCAGATGGCGCTGCCCGCTTTCCGCTGCCCCTGCAGGGGGCCGCCGATATTCCCAACAATCATTATCAATATGCGCTGACCTGGTTTGGGCTGGCGCTCGGCATTCTGGGTATGTTCATCTCTTTCGTGATCAAATCCCTGCGCGGCCTCGTCTGAGGCAGCGCACATGACACATTGAGTGATCGGCGCCAGCGTGTTAGGCGCTTCGCGCAGACATTGTGATACGGGACAGCCCTCTCGATGCTTTATGTTTCTACGCGTGGCGAAGCGCCGCCGCTCGGTTTCAGTGACGCGCTTCTGGCAGGTCTGGCGCGCGACGGCGGGCTCTATCTTCCCACCCTCTGGCCGCAGCTGGCAAAGGACAAGATTGCCGGCTTTGCCGGAAAGCCCTTTGCTGAAGTGGCCACCACCGTCATGGCACCCTTCACCGGCGATGATCTGCCGCGCCCGGCTCTCGATGAACTACTGGCAGCCACCTATCGCGGCTTTCGCCACAAGGCGGTCGCGCCGCTGGTGCAGATCGACGATAACCTCTTTATTCTGGAATTGTTTCACGGCCCGACGCTCGCCTTCAAGGATGTGGCGATGCAATGGCTTGGCCGGGTCATGGATCATGAGCTGCGCCGCCGCGGCCGCCGCGCCACCATCATCGGCGCGACGTCGGGCGACACCGGTGCGGCAGCGATCGAAGCCTTTGCCGATCTGCCGCAGGTCGATGTGTTCATCCTCTATCCCCGGGGTCGCGTCTCGGACGTGCAGCGCCGGCAAATGACCACCCCTCAAGCCGCCAATGTTCATGCTATTGCTGTGGAAGGCACTTTCGATGATTGCCAGGCGATCATCAAGGGGCTGTTCGGCCACCATGAATTTGCCGACAGGCACGGGCTGGCCGGGGTCAATTCGATCAACTGGGCCCGCATCATGGCGCAGGTCACCTATTATTTCACCAGCGCGGTGGCGCTGGGGGCGCCGCATCGCCCGGTGTCCTTCAGCGTCCCGACCGGGAATTTCGGTGATGTTCTGGCGGGCTATATCGCCAAACGCATGGGCCTTGCCGTCGCCCGCCTGCTGGTCGCCACCAATGCCAATGACATTATGGCGCGCACGCTGGCGACCGGCCACCATGATGTGCGCGGCGTCGTCGCCACGCAATCGCCCTCGATGGATATTCAGATCTCCTCGAATTTCGAGCGCCTGCTGTTCGAGGCCAACGGCCGCGACAGCGCCGCGCTGCGCGGGCAAATGGCAGCTTTGGCGCAGGGCGGTGCCTATGCGCTGACACCGCGCCAGCTTGCCGCCATTCGTGCCGATTTTGATGGCGGCAGCGCCGACGAGGCGGCCACCAGCGCGGAAATCGCCCGCACCTGGCGCGCTTCGGGTTATGTGCTCGATCCGCATACGGCGGTGGCGGTGAAAGTCGCGCGTGAAGGCCTCGCCCGCGATCCTGCGACCCCGATGGTGGCGCTGGCGACCGCGCATCCGGCAAAATTCCCCGAGGCTGTGAAGGCGGGCTGCGGGCAGGAACCGGCACTGCCTGATTATTTGGCCGATCTGGCGTCCCGGCCCGAGCGCCAGCAGGTTCTGCCTCCCGACCTCGCGGCAGTCGAGCGCTTCATCGCCGCGCATGTGCGGAGCTAGGAGAGGGCATGGCGCTGTTCGGCCTCACATCCGCCCTGAACCAGCCGCTGGTGCTGCGCGGCGAAGGGCTGATGCTGCGCCTCGCCGAAATGCGTGATTACGAGGCCTGGGCGCGCCTGCGGCGTGAGAGCCGCGCCTTTCTTGAGCCATGGGAGCCCTTGTGGCCCGAGGATGATCTCACCCGTTCGGCCTTCCGCCGCCGGGTTCGTCGCCAGCTCCACGAGGCCGAAATCGATGAAGCGCTGGCCTTCCTGATATTTCGCGAGGACGACCTTGAGCTGGTGGGCGGCCTGACATTGGGCCATATCCGGCGCGGCGTCGCCCAGACGGCGACGCTGGGCTATTGGATGGGCGCGCCCTTTGCCCGCCAGGGCATCATGCGCCGGGCCGTCAATGTCGCCACACGGCATGCCTTCGAGGTCATGCGCCTGCATCGCATCGAGGCCGCCTGCCTGCCCCACAATGAAGCTTCGAGCCGCCTTTTGCGCTCTTGCAAGTTTCATGAGGAAGGCCTGGCGCGCGGCTATTTGCGCATTGCCGGAAAATGGCAGGACCATCTGCTGTTTGCCAGACTGACGGGCTGAGGGTGCCGACGTTGCCAGCCGGAGTCGGATTTTGTAAAGGCAATCATGGCTTTGTAAGGTGGCTGCCTTGTTCATGCCGTGTTTGACGGCAATGGTGGGGCGAACCAGAGATTGCAGACACAGGGTCCGATTCGCACCATGCTGGATAATGCTGCGCACCATGCTGGATAACCTCGCAACATGGCTGGCCGGAACGCTGGCCGCCTTGGCTTTGGCTGCACCATCCGCGGCAGCGCGGCCGTTGGCGCGGCGCAACGACACATGCGCCGCCTATGGCCCCGGCTTTGTCGCCGTGGCCGGCGGATCGACCTGCATACGCATTGCCGGTCATGTGCGGGTGGAATATTCCTTCGGGCCGTTGCGCCATATGGGCGGCATGGGCATGGGTGATGCCATGGACAGTCTGGCGCCGCCGGTGCTGGATCAGCAGCAAATTGCCGATCCCGCGCCACCCTACCGGCGGCTGCATCCGGTCGGCATGCGCAGCGTGCAATTCCGGATGCGCAAGGTGCACAAGGACAAGCCGCACGACCTGCCCGGTACCAAGCCCTGAAACGGCCTGAAACAAGGGCCGCTAGGCAACCTTGAGGATGATTTTGCCCATATGCGCGCTGGTTTCCATTAGCGCATGCGCCGCCGCCGCCTCGGCTAGCGGAAATTGCCTGAAGATGATCGGCCGCATCTTTCCCTGAGCCAGCAGCGGCCAGACGTCACGGCGCAGGGCTGCAGCAATTTCCGCCTTCAGCGCCACCGAACGCGGCCGCATGGTCGAGCCGGTCAGCGTCAGGCGGCGCAGCATCACCGGCATGAAATCAAACTGCTCGATCTTGCTGCTTTGCAGAAAGGCCACCTGCACCAGCCGCCCCTCAAAGCCCAGCAATGAGATGTTTTTCGGGATATAGGCACCACCGACCATGTCGAGGATCACATCGACACCGGCCGGGCCGACCAGCGCGCGGGTCGCGGCGACAAAATCCTCCTTGCGATAATCAATGGCGGCGTCGGCGCCGAGCTTCAGGCAAAAATCGCACTTGTCCGGCGACCCTGCCGTGGCAATCACCCTCGCGCCATTGGCCTTGGCAAGCTGGATGGCGGTCGAGCCAATGCCGCTGGAGCCGCCATGGATCAGGATGGTTTCACCCTTTTTCAGGCGCCCGCGCGTCATCATATTGTCGAACACGGTAAAATAGGTCTCGGGCAAGCCCGCCGCCTCAACCATGCTCATGCCGGCCGGCACGGCGAGGCACAGCGGCGCCGCTGCCAGCGCATATTCGGCATAACCGCCCGAACCGACCAGCGCGCAGACCTTGTCACCGATCTGCAGCCCGCCGGCATCGGCGCCCGCGGCAACGATCTCGCCAGCGATCTCAAGGCCGGGAATGGCAGTTTCGCCCGGCGGCGGCGGATAGGCACCGGCGCGCTGCAGGCAATCCGGCCGGTTGATGCCGGCAGCCAGGACGCGGATAAGCGCCTGCCCGGGGCCGGGCTGCGGCACCGGCGCCTCGGCCAGTTTGATCACTTCGGGGCCGCCGGGCCCGGTAAACTCAACCTGCCGCATGGTCTGTGGAATGGTCACAACAATCTCCTGTTCAGCGGGTACCCGTGCATCGCCCTAGCCCACATGCCGCGCTTGAGGGCACTTTGGCAAGCCTAGGCCTCGCGCCCGGAGCCCTGCCATGGCACCACATGCGTAACATCGACGCGCCGCGCCGCCTCATCAATCCTCATCCCGCCGATTTCAGTATCAGGCGCGATTTCCGCCAGCGGCACCAGCACAAAGGCGCGGTGCAGCATGTCGACATGCGGCAGGTGCAGGCGCGGATGATCGAAGGAGATGCCGGCCATGAAAAGAATATCAATGTCGATCAGCCGCGGGCCCCAGCGCAGGCCAGGCTCGCGGCCCATGGCAACTTCCATGCCCTTCACCAGATCGAGCAGGCCCAGCGGTGCGAGGCCGGTTTCGATCAGGGCGCAGGCATTGGCGAAATCCGGCTGCGCCACCGGCCCCCAGGGCGGCGTCTGGTAAAGCCGCGACAGCGCTTTCACGCGGATGTCAGCATGGTTGGCGAGCCGTCGCAGCGCCTCATAAATATGCGCGGCGCGGTCGCCCAGATTGCTGCCAAGCCCCAGCGCTGCCTCAGACATGGCCATGTTCGACTGCCTCGAAAACCCGCAGCGCCGTAACATGCTCGGCCACATCATGCACCCTGAAAATACGTGCGCCATGCGCTGCTGCCGCCAGATGCGCGCTGATCGACCCGATCAGGCGGTTATGCACATCCGTGCCGAGCACCGCGCCCAGAAGCGATTTTCGCGAGATGCCGGCAAGAATCGGCAGGCCATAGGACGCAAGCTGGTCCAGCCCGCGAATGGCCTGCAGGTTTTGCATCTGCGTTTTGCCAAAGCCTATGCCCGGATCAAGGATAATGACATGCCGTGGCACCCCTGCGGCCGCAGCTAGCGCCAGCGAATGATCAAAAAACCGCCGCATGTCGTCGATGATGTCGAGCGAGGCGTCTTTCTCGGCACGATTATGCATGATCACCACGGCGGCGCCTGTCTCGGCCACGGTGGCGGCCATGGCTGCATCACGTTGCAGGCCCCAGACATCATTGATGACATCGGCACCCATCGCCATGGCGCGGCGCGCCACATTTGCCTTGCTGGTATCGATCGACAGCGGCAGGTCCACCGCCGCCCGCACCGCGCCCAATATCGCCTCGATCCGGGCGATTTCCTCGGCCTCGGCAACCGGTATGGCCCCCGGCCTCGTCGATTCGGCACCGATGTCGATAATATCGGCTCCCTCGCGGGCCATTCTTTCGGCCTGCTGGCATGCAGCTTCCCGCGAATTGAACTTGCCACCATCCGAAAATGAATCCGGGGTGATGTTCAAAATGCCCATGATCACCGGCTTTGCGGCCACCGCCTGCAAAAATGCGTCGCGCCGCTCTATCACGTTGGCTGGCCCTCGGCACCCGGCCAGGCGCAATGCCAGCGCCGCACCACCCATTTCGGATTGTCGCCCGTCCATTGCGCGATAAAAAGTGGCGATTTTCGCATGCAGGCATCCAGCGACGGGCTGGATATCTGCACTTGCCTTGTTTCACAGCGGTGCAAATGCCCGACAAGGCAGACGGACATGACGAGCAACACGAGGTTCATGATCCTTCGGCCTCCGGCAAGAGCGCCCTCCCAGCCTCGCACAGCGCGGCAGCTGCGCCAAGGCCGTTCATGGCAGGCGGGCTTATGGCGAGCGGCTTCATGGCGCGCACAGGAAAATCTCCCCCTTGCCGAGATCGGCCATATCGCCCTGGTAGCGCCTCAGTTTCGCCCGCGCCAGCGCCATCGCGCTGTGGCCATAGGGCTGCAATTGCTGCGCCAGCCATTTGTGGAACACGAGATCGGGCGTCCCGCAATCAACGAAGCCCGGCGGCAATGGCCCGGCCTCGTTGAGATAAAGCGTGCCGCGCCGCATCATCACCCCCGCCTCGGGCCCGGCCTTGCCGCAGACCATCAGCGTGCCACCGCCAAGCCTGCTGCCGGCCTGCGCGCCAGCATGACCATTGATGACGATCATGCCGCCACGCATCCGGTCACCCGCCCGCCGCCCCGCATGCCCGCGCACCTGCAGGGCGCCACCGGTCATGCCATCGAGCGCGCCAACCGTCGCCCCCGCGAGGTGATCGCCCGCATTGCCCATGATATCCAGTGTGCCGCCGCGCATCATCGCCCCGGCATAGGCCCCGGCATGGCCATGGATTGTAATGTGGCCGCCGCTCATGCCGGCCCCGGCAGCGCGCCCGACATTCCCGGCGACGACGATATTGCCGCCTTGCAGCGCCGCGCCGACCTGATCAAGCTCGCCGCAGGCATCATATATCACCATGTCGGAACCGGGCGTGCCGGCGATCCTGAACCAGTCCCCCAGCGGCACCGGCACTCGCATCGTCGTGACATCGAGCCGCGCCAGCGCCTGCGTCGTCAGGCCCTGCAACAGGTGCGGCACCACGCCTGACATATCAAGCCGGAACGGCGGCGGCGATTTCAGCGTCAGGGTCAGCGTCATGGCACGAGGTCCGCCAGATGAAAATGATGCGGCCCCAGCTTTCCGCCATAATTGCCGGCACCGATCCGCACCGCGCCGCGCTCCGGCCCGAGCGCAATCATCGCCTTGAGCCCGGCCCGCATCGCTGCGGCTACAGCGGCATAGTCGAGCCCGTCAATGACGATTTCGAGCACGCTGGCGACATCATCATCCAGCGCGCTGGCAACGGCGCCGCGCAGGCTTGGACAATAGGCCTCGTTGGTGGAGGCCGACTGGCCGGGATATTTCGAGCCGACCTTTGATCCCGAGCGCACGATCCCGCCAGGAAAAGGCATGATCGCGCCAGCAACGCCCTGCATCGCCGCCACACCGGCCTCGGCGGCCCGCATGGTTGCCGCCGGACTCGCGCCCATCACCAGCAGATTGCCGCCACCCACAGCGTCGCGCGTCATTGCGCAGGTGGCCTCGCACAGAAATTCGCCATCCATCACCGGCAAGCGCCAGATATGGCGGCCCTCATGGCGCTTGGAAATCTGGAAGCCATCGGCAAATCCGCGCAGGGCGTCGCCGAGTTCCAGCCCCTCGCTGCCGGCAAGGCCGTTGTAACAGGCCGTGCCGGGGCAGGTGAGCACCGCCTGGCCAACCCGGTCGCTCAGGGCCTTCTGCAAGGCATCGGTCGACATGGCAAAGATCAGCACCCTGACGCCAGGGCGCCCGTCAGGCGTAATATCAGCGCTCAAATGCGCGTCGATTCCCGCCTCGCAACCACAGCCGATCACCGATGTCGCAAAACCGGTCATGGTGACGGCGGCCTGCCGGGCCCATTTCAGATTGGGGGCGGTGATAATGACCGCCGTGGCGCGCATGCCGAAGGCTTCGGCGAAACTGGCATCAATGCGCACGCCATTACGCAGCAGCGGCGTCGTCAGCTTCGGCATGCCACGTCCTCGAAAGCATGGGCCTGCGGCATGGCAAAGGTCGGCACATCAAAACCTGCACAATTTATGCCGTGCACTGTCTGGGAATGGGCTTCGAGGCGGCGCAGCATAGCGGCATCAGCCCTTGCCGCCAGCGCTAGCGTCCGGCCGAAATAATCCGCGCAGACCTTGCCGTCGCGCACCACGGTGACGCCATTCTTGATGACCAGCCGCGCCTTGGCAAACATGGCCGCACGGTCATTCTGGTCGGCATAGACGGCAACATCGGCACGGGCACCGGCGCCAAGATGGCCGCGGTCCCGCATGCCAAACAATGTGGCCGGCGCGCTACGGGTCATGATCGCCAGCTCATTCAGGCTGTATTCGCGCCGCATTGACGGCAGGTGCGTCAGCGCCAGCGCCTCGGCGGGCAGGCCGGCACACCATTCATCGCGCAGGTCAGCGCTCATCAACAGGGCCATCAGGGTTGGATAGGTGGTGAAAGGCGCGCCATTGGGGTGATCGGTGGTGAAAAACACCTGCGCCGGATTGCTGATGCCGAGAAACAATTCCAGCCCCGCCGCCCATTGCAGCGCGTTGAAGAAATTGTCGCGCGCATAAACCAGCGGCACCACGCCGCCGCCATTGCCCTCGCCTTCCTGAATGATGCCCTTGCGAGGCCGTGCCTCGCCAAGGCCATTGAACTGGCGCATGATATCGCTGGAGATGGTCACCGTCGGCTGGAACATCACCTGGCCGACGTCCACACTCACATGCGGATGGGCATTGATCACTTCCGCAAGTTCGGCTGCCGCAGAAGAAAAACCCCGCGCGCCTTCGCGGCCATAGGCGTAGAACTGGATATGGGCGAGATGCATCGGCATGCCTCGCGCCGCGGCGATAGTCGCCTTGGCGGTTTCGACATTGCCGGCAAGGCCAAGATTATTGGCATGGACATGCAGGGGATGATGCGCCCCCGCATCCAGCACCGCCTGCTGCAACGCTTCAAGGATGGCGCGCGAGCTCACGCCATAATGCGGTACTACATCATCCAGCGAGAAACCGCGCAGGTTATATTTGAATGCCGCAGCCGCGCCCGCATTGATCACCTTGATGCCGAGCGCCCGCGACTGCGCCAGCGTTGCACCCACCACATCGGCCAGCGCCGCACGGCCAGCACCATCGCGGATCAGACCGAGGGTGAAATCATCATTGCCGAGTACGGCCAGAAGCCCCTTGTCGATGACCGGAATATCCGCGAGCTCCAGATGCGCATGCAGGGCCTGTTGCGGGCTGATGGCCGGTTCGACAACAAAGGTGAAGCCCATTTCGGCATAAAGCCGCCCGGTTTCGGCGGCGCTGAAGCCGATCTCGCCCAGCCATGTCGTTTCCGGTCGGGTCATGTGGGCGCGATGTGCCTCCGGCAGCAGCAGCCGCGCGGTCGAGACATTGGCCCCGGCAATGTGGGAATGAATATCCAGCGCCCCCGCCATGACGATGCAGCCCGAAACATCAATTGTGACATCGGGCGCGCGGGACGGCGTAGCCAGGATGCGCCCGTCATCAAAATAAACATCGCCGCGACCATCCAGCCCGCGTGTCGGGTCGATGACCCGCCCGCCCTGCAATCTTGTCAGCATGGCGCGCCTCCCTTGCGCAAGGCCAGCGCCCGCAAGGTTTCCAGCATGGCCGCAGCGCTTGGCCGGGGGCTGGGGGCAAGGGCCGGCATCGCCCTCAGCGTGCCGATCGCAGGATCGAACATGACGCCGGCATGGTCGCGGCCGGGCTCGCCAATGGGAATGAAAACGTCCGGCGGCTTCGCCGCGCCGCTGAGGGACGGGGCCAGCAGGATCTGCGCCATGGTGTGATCTGGCACGCCCAGCCCCTCGCCGAAGCTGTCGATGCCTAGCACGAGATCGGCCTCGCCGCTGGCGACCATGCGCTTCGGGTCAAAAAGCTCGGGGTCATAGGCGGGCGCACCCGTCGCAAAATTTACCCGCCCTGGAAATCCGGTCGTCCACAGGCATACCGTCTTGAAAGTTTCGGCCGAGGCGGACAGCACCAGCGGCAGGGTGGAAAAGCGGGTGGCGCGGTTGAGCTGCGTCGCCAGCCGGAACAAGGCTTCGACACCCGGCGCACCAAGCTCCAGCGGGTTGAAGATGATCACGCCATAATGCGCGGCCGCAAGCCAGGCGACCACGCGGTCAGTCTCTGTGAGCGTCGTGGCGGCGACATTGACGTGGTGGCCCCGCGCCCGCGCGCCCATCAGACTGACAAGCGCCAGCGGCGATAGGCCGGGAAATTCTGCCAGTTCCGCCCCGGCCAGCGGCCCGGCGCCGGCATTGATCTGCAGCACCCGCCGCGGGCCCGCCACCAGCGCCAGCGGTGGCGCCGCCGCCAAAGCCTCTGCCATGCCCGGCATGAGGTGCAGCGCCGAAGGGCCGATCACCAGCACGCTGTCGGCCCGCGCCCGCATCTCGCCCGGCGTCACGACAAAGCCGCCGCCATCCTGCAGCGGCCGCGCGAGGCACATGGTCGCCTCGCCGCCGGCATGGTCAATGACACTGCCCGTCACCGCCGCCAGCGCTAGCGCGGCGCGCGCCCCGGCGACATCGGTCGAAAGGCCGGTCACCAGCGGCTGGCGGGAGCTGGCCAAAAGCTCGGCGGCGCGGCCCATCGCCTCCGGCAGGGCAGCCGCCTGCCCGTCAATCCGTGCACTATTGCCAGATTCAGCGGTCATATTTGAGGTAGGCAAAACGCTGATCGCCTTGCGGCGTGCCCTCCAGCGCCCCGCCGTCCCTGGCCGGCTGCCATTGAACGACCTCCTCGATCTTGCGTGCCAATTCGAAATCCTTGTCGGAAATGCCCTTGGCGGCATGGTTTTGCAGCCTGATCTCGACCCAGGCATAGGAGGCCGTCAGATCAGGATGATGCCAGGCCGCTTCCGCCAGATGGCCGATGGTATTGATCACCATCAGCGTGCCTTTCCAGCTATTTGTCTTGTAGGTACGGCGAATCCATCCGTCTTTGTAAGCCCAGTGCGGTAGATCCGCCTGCAATCGGGCAGCAATCTCCGCCTCGCTGTAGACCCGCTCCTTGCTACCCTCTGTCATGGTAGCCTCCCTTGGACATTGCGCCGCCTTCGGGCATAGTAGACCTGACGGCATCGAAACGCCAAGCGGCAAGATGCGTCAGCGAGGACTTTGGGTTTGACGTCTCAACCAAGCGACACCAGGCTCGTTACAGTGATCACCCATGCCCGGCTGCACATGGGATTTCTCGATCTCGATGGCGGCCTCGGGCGAAGGTTTGGCTCGCTCGGTCTTGCCCTGTCGGCTCCGGAGACACGCCTGCGCCTCGGTTGGGCAAATGAAATCATCTGCCTCGGGGCCGAGCGTGAGCGTGCCGCTCAGATTGCGACAACCCTGCTCGCCCGCTTCAATCTGCGGCGTGGCCTTCGGGTCGAGATCGATGAAGCCATCCCCGCGCATTCCGGGCTGGGTTCCGGCACGCAGCTGGCCCTGGCCCTTGCCGCGGGGCTGCGCCATCTCGCCGGGCTCGCCGCAAATGACGCCGAGGATGCCGCGGCTCTCGGGCGCGGCCAGCGCTCCGGCATCGGCGCCTCGCTCTTTGCTGCGGGCGGCTTTGTCGTCGATGGCGGGCGCGGCGCCCTGACACAAGTGCCGCCCTTGCTGGCGCATCAGCCATTTCCGCCCGAATGGGTGGTCATTCTCGTCGAAGACCGATCCCGTCACGGGCTTTCGGGCGGTGCCGAGCGGGCAGCTTTTCAGCACTTGCCGCCCTTTGGTGCCGCAGCGGCCGGCGAGGCCTGCCGCCTGCTGCTGATGCAGATTCTCCCCGGCCTGATCGAGGCCGACATGGCGGCTTTCGGCGCCGGCGTCACCCGCCTGCAACAGATGATGGGGGCCCATTTTGCCGATGCGCAGGGCGGGCGCTTCACCAGCACCGCGGTCGGCGGTGCCATGGCTGCACTCGCCAGCGCTGGCGCTTGCGGCATTGGCCAGAGCTCATGGGGGCCGACTGGCTTTGCCTTTGCGCGCCATGAGGCCGAAGCCCGAACGATTCTGGGCCAGAAAAACGTCGCGGCGGCAACGAAAGCGCTTCACGTTTCGCTGGTTCGGGGGCATAACCAAGGCGCGACCATCATCGAAACCTCGGGGAATGGGCCATGACCGGCAAAGCCATCCTGCATATGCTCGCCCCCGGCCCGTTGGCCTCGCCGTTCGATATCAATATGGCGCTCGATGCCGGCTTTGATGCCGTCATCCCGCATGTCAATGTCGCCCTGCTCGATGTCACGGCGCTGGTGCAGGACGCGATGTTTTCGCGTCCGCCGCATTATGCGCCACGCACCGGCGTCTTCATTGGCGGCAAGGATGCGCTGCTTGCGCTCGACATGTTGGAAGCCGCCAGGGCAACCCTGCTCGCGCCCTTTGAAATCTCGCTGTTTGCCGATCCGGCAGGTTCCTTCACCACGGCGGCAGCCATGGTGGCCTCGGCGCAGGCCTGCCTGAACACCAGCCTCAAGGGTCTTGCCGTCACCATTTTTGGCGCCACCGGCGTCGTTGGCTTTACCGCTGCCGTGCTCGCCGGCCTCGAAGGCGCCAGTGTCACGCTCGCCGGTCATGATGGGGCAGGACGCGTCACAGCCCGCGCCGATGCCATGCAGGCAAGGTTTGGCGTCGTGGCGCAGGGCGTTGATGCCTCGACCGAGGCCTCTAAACGCGCCATCCTTGCCACCACCGATGTCGCGCTCTGCGCCGGACCGGCGGGCATGAACATCCTTTCCACTGCCATGCTGGCGGCCAGCCCGGGGTTGCGCCTCGTCGCCGATGTCAATGCCGTGCCGCCCGCCGGTATCGAAGGCCTCGGCCTGCAGGACAAGGGCACGCCCGTCGGCTCTACCCGGATCATGGGCCTTGGCCCGCTCGCCATCGGCAATGTCAAATACAAGACCGAATCAGCGCTGTTTGCGCGGATGAGCAGCGCCAGCCGGGCAGTCTATTTGGATTTCCGCGACGCTTATGCAACGGCGCGAACCTTCGTGTGAGGGGATTTCATGGCTTATGGCTCGGGCCTCAATGATCGCGCCGTGGCGCTCGCCGATGCCATGATCGCCGAGGCGCAGCGGCTGCGCCTTGCGGTCAGTCTCGGGCCGCTGGGAGAAACCCTCGTCGATGCCGGCGGGCGGGCTGCTGGCGGCATCGAAGCTGGCCTGCAACTGGCGCGCATTGCCATGGCCGGCCTCGGCAGCGTCGAGCTCGGCGCGGCCGATGGCGGCGGGCATTTTCAGGTCATGGTGCGCTCCAGCCAGCCGGTGCTCGCCTGTCTTGCCAGCCAATATGCCGGTTGGTCACTGGCCCATGACAAGTTCTTTGCGCTGGGCTCGGGCCCTGCCCGGGCTCTGGCGCGCCGCGAGACCCTGTTCGAGCACCTGGCTCTCGAAGAGCAGGCCAGCCGCGCCGTGCTGGTGCTGGAAAGCGCCAGCCCGCCGCCGCCGGCGCTTGTGGCGCAAATCGCCCGGGATTGCCGCCTTGATCCCGCCCGGCTGACGATATTCCATGCCTCGACGCAAAGCCTGGCCGGCTCGACGCAGGTGGTCGCGCGGGTTCTCGAAGTCGCGCTGCACAAGGCCCATGAATTGCAATTCCCGCTGGAACATATCGTCGATGGCATGGGCACGGCACCGCTGGCGCCGCCCCATCCCGATTTCATCACCGCCATGGGCCGCACCAATGATGCCATCATCTATGGCGGACGCGTGCATCTGTTCGTCAACGGCCCTGCCGACGCAGCACAGGCGCTGGCTCAGGCCATGCCGTCGTCGGCCTCAAGCGATTTCGGCCAGCCCTTTGCCGAGATTTTCCGGCGCTTCGACGGCGACTTCTACAAAATTGACCCGATGCTGTTTTCGCCCGCGGCAATTGCTGTCACGGCGCTGGAAAGCGGCCAGACCTTCAGGGCCGGTCAGGTGAAGGACGCGCTGCTTGCCGCATCCTTCGCCTGAGGCTGGCCGGCGACGTCTGGCGCTGATGCTCGATGCCCCCGACTGGCACAGTGCCCGGCTGACCGCGGCTTTTGCAGCACAAGGGGTCGCTCTCGTGCCGACGTTCTGGCGCGATGCCGCCTTTGCCACCGGCAGCGCCCCCGGCCTGACGCTGAAAGGCTTTGCCACCTTGCCGGAGGCCGTGCTGGTGCGGCAGGTCGGCGGGCGCAGCTTTGAGGCCGTCACCTGGCGGCTCGGCCTGCTGCACGCGCTGGCTGGCCTTGGTGTGACGGTCATCAACAGCGCCCCGGCCATCGAGGCTGCTACCGACAAGGGCATGGCCGCCTTCCGTCTGGCGCAGGCCGGCATCGCCACCCCCGCCAGCTTTACCGTGGCAGGGCGCAGGGCCGCCCTTGTACTGGTGCGGCGCGAGCTTGCACAGGGCCCGCTCGTGCTCAAGCCCCTGTTTGGTGCGCAGGGGCGCGGGCTTCATCTCATAAGCCGGCCGGATGATCTGCCACCCGCCGCCACGGTTCGCGGCATTTATCATCTGCAACGCTATGTCGGCGCCAGCGCCGCGCCCTTTCGCGATGTCCGGCTGCTGGTGGCCCATGGTGCGGTTATTGGCGCCATGCAGCGGCGGGCCGGTCACTGGATCACCAATCTGGCGCGCGGCGGCACGCCGCTCTGGATTGAACCCGATCATGACCTGCAAGGCCTGGCGCTCGCTGGAGCAAGGACATTGGGCCTGATCGTCGCCGGGGTCGATCTCATGCGCGGCCATGACGGCGCCTGGCAGGTGCTGGAGGTCAATGCCATGCCAGGGTTTGCCGGCATGCAAAGCGTCGCGCCCTTTGATATTGCCGGTGCCATGGCGGCGCGCCTGCTTGCGGCCCTGCCAGAAGGGTCACAGGGTCGATGACTCCCGGACACATTCAAGCCGCCTTCGAGCAGGCCTGCCGCGCCGAACTGGAGGCCCTGAAACCGGGCAATGTCCATATTCATGCTGCCGGGCATGGCATGAGCGTCGAAGATTTCATCATCAGCGCCCGCGTCGCCGCGCCGCATATGGCGATGCCGGGTGCCGGGGTCGGCATGCGCATCGAGACGGCCATGGACGCAACCTTTGCTGCTGTCGGCAAGAACACCAATCTCGGCATTCTCCTTTTGTGCGCGCCCCTGGCCGTTGCCGCGGAACAGGCCGGTTCGCCGGACGATTTGCGCGCCGCCCTGCACGAGGTGCTCGCCGCCCTGACGCGTGCCGATGCCGCCGCCGCCTTCCGCGCCATCGTTCTGGCATCACCCGCCGGGCTAGGCGCCGCGCCGCAGCATGATGTCCGCGCCGTGCCGGATGTAACGCTGTTGCAGGCCATGAGCGAGGCCGCAGCACGTGATCGCATCGCCTGGCAATATGCCCATGATTTCGCGGATGTTTTCGCCATAGGCCTGCCCGCCCTGCAGCGACATGGCGCGCCGTGGAACGCTGCTGGCGCCTATCTGGCTTTCCTTGCTGCCTTTCCCGACAGCCATATTGCCCGCAAGCATAGCCTTGCGGTGGCAGAGGCAGCACGCGCGGCGGCCCGGCCGCTGGCCGCCAGCTTTGCCGCGACAACCTCCCCCGAGCCGCTCAAGCCGGAACTGGCGGCTTTGGATGCCGCCTTCAAGCGCCAAAATCTCAATCCCGGCACCAGTGCCGATCTCACCGTGGCGAGCCTGTTTGCCAAAGCGCTCGGCTCGCTCTGATTCGGCTTGCCACCCCGCCGCTTTGGTGCTTCACTTGCAACTGTGCGCACATGTCGCATCCTATCTGGCCAACCGGCCCGGCGGTTCCGCCGGGCGCTGATAACAAGGGTAGCTGTCGTCGCCGGAGACCAGGCCTCCGGTTGTGGAGGATGGTTGCAAGTTGCCAAGGGAGGACGAAATGGCCGTTATCAATAAATTGCTCGTTGGTGAATCGTTGGTCGGGGATGGCAATGAGATTGCCCATATTGATCTGATCATGGGCCCGCGTGGCAGCGCTGCCGAAAGCGCCTTTGCCAATGCCCTGGTCAATAACAAGGATGGTTTTACTGCATTGCTTGCTGTTGTCGCCCCCAATCTGATGTGCAAGCCGGCGACCGTGATGTTCAACAAGGTCACCATCAAAAATGCCACGCAAGCCGTGCAGATGTTCGGCCCGGCCCAGCGCGCGGTCGGCATGGCCGTGGCCGATTCCGTGGCTGAGGGGGTGATCCCGGCGGCCGAAGCCGATGATGTCTTCATCTGCGTCGGCGTGTTCATCCACTGGGATGCGGCCGACGACAAGAAAATTCAGGATTTCAACTATCGCGCCACCAAAGAAGCCATTGCCCGCGCCGTCAAGGGCGAGCCGAAGGCCGCGACCGTGGTCGCCCAGCGCGGCACCGCCAAACACCCGTTCGCACCGAACTGAGCAGGCGAGACCGTCTGGAAGAAAAACATCCCGGAGCTTGCCTCCGGGATGTTTCGTTGCGAGCGACCGCGAGACCTTCAGTCCGGCTGGTCTTCGGCCTCTTCGCCAAACAGCCCGAATTGCGCCGCCGGCCTCTCGGGTTCGGCAAGGCCGAGATGGCCGAAGGCCCTGGCGGTGAGCACGCGCCCGCGCGGCGTGCGCTGCAAAAAGCCCTGTTGCAGCAGATAGGGCTCGATAATGTCCTCGATAGCATCGCGCGGTTCGGACAGCGCGGCGGAAATGGTCTCGATCCCCACCGGCCCGCCGCCAAAATTCATCGCCACCATTTCGAGATAGCGCCGGTCCATCTGGTCGAGGCCGATGGCGTCGACATCGAGCAGGCGCAACGCCCGGTCGGCCACGGCCCGGGTGATCGAGGCCTCGCGGTCCACCAGCGCGAAATCCCGCACCCGCCGCAGCAGCCGCCCGGCAATGCGCGGCGTGCCGCGCGCGCGGCGGGCGATCTCATTGGCGCCATCCTCGGCCATCGGCACCCCCAGCACCCGTGCCCCGCGGCTGACAATGGCCTGCAATTCCTCGGTGGTGTAGAAATTCAGCCTGATCGGTATGCCGAAGCGGTCACGCAGCGGCGTCGTCAGCAAGCCAGCCCGGGTTGTTGCGCCAATCAGCGTGAAACGCGCCAGATCGATTTTCACCGAGCGCGCCGCCGGGCCTTCGCCGATGATGAGATCGAGCTGGAAATCTTCCATGGCAGGATAAAGAATTTCCTCCACTGCCGGGTTGAGCCGGTGGATTTCATCGATGAACAGCACGTCGCGTTCTTCGAGATTGGTCAATTGCGCCGCCAGATCGCCAGCCTTGGCAATCACCGGGCCTGAGGTCGAGCGGAAATTGACGCCAAGCTCATGGGCGACAATCTGCGCCAGCGTGGTTTTGCCGAGGCCCGGCGGGCCGACGAACAGCACATGATCGAGCGGATCGCGCCGCGCCTTGGCGGCCTCGATGAACACCCGCAGATTGGCCCGCGATGCCGCCTGGCCGGTGAAATCATCCAGCGATTGCGGGCGCAGCTTGAACTCCGCATCCTCGGGGCGCTTCTCGGGGTTCAGCAGGGGGCGGGGCGAACTGGCCATCGTGACGATTCGGAACCTTGGTTGATCAGATCATCTTGTTCACATTTTCGCGCCTGCTGGCAAATCGGCCTGCTCTTGACGCCGCGCACGACACTGGCCACAAGGCAAGCCTCATTCATCAAGGGAAAAGCAAGGCCATGGCTGCCATGATCGACGGGCCGCGTATCGCGCCAAAATCCGGAAAAGCCCGCTATCTGATCGTTTTCCTGCATGGCTATGGCGCCGACGGCAATGATTTGATCGAACTCGGCCGTCAATGGGCCGCCCTGTTGCCGGATGCCGCCTTTGTCGCGCCCAATGCCCCCGAACCTTGCGGCATGTCGCCGATGGGGCGGCAATGGTTCGCCATTTCCCAGCGCAACGACGATACCCGCTGGCAGGGCGTCACCCATGCGCGCCCGGCGCTGGACCAGTTTCTTGATGCCGAACTGGCGCGCCACGGGCTCGGCGATGACCGGCTCATCATTGTCGGTTTCAGCCAGGGCACGATGATGGCGCTGCATGTCGGGCTGCGGCGCGCCCGTCAGGTCGCCGGGATCGTCGGCTTTTCCGGCATGCTGGTGGGCCCGGAACATCTCGACGAGGTCAAGCACCGGGCAACGCCGGTGTTTCTGGTTCATGGCGACCAGGATCAGGTGATCCCGATCGATGCGCTGTTCATGGCCATCGAGGACCTTGGCAAGGTCGACATGACCGCGCAATATCATATTTCGCTCGGCGTCGGCCACGGCATCGACCCCGCCGGCCTGCAGCACGCCGGTCAATTCATCGCCCAATGCCTCGGATTGCGGCCGGGACGCTGAGCCGCAGGATATATTGCTTGAAGTTGTTGACAGCCGCCGCAAGCCCGCTTAACCGATGCCGTCATTTGACGCGGCTATGCTGGGCCGTGCATTCCACAAGGATATGAACTCTTGGCCAAACCTGAACTTGGCGGCAAGCGCCTGTGCCAATCCTGCGCAACGAAATTTTACGATCTCAATCGCGATCCGATCATTTGCCCCAAATGCGGCGCACATTTTGTCGTGCCGGTGCTTTCGGCCCGCCCGGGCCCGGCCAGTGCCGCCGCCAGCGATGACGATGAAGTGACGCTGGATCCGGCCGCCGAGGCCATGGTGCCGCTGGCCGAAGCCGATGCCGCCGCTGATCCGGCCGCCGGTCTCGTCGTGGACGATATCGAAATCGAGGACGATCCGGCCGACAATGACAGCTTCCTTGAGGAAGAAGAGGAAGGCAATGATGATGTTGCCGATCTGATCGACGGCGATATCGAGCCGGACGAAGAAGGCTGAGCCAGCCTGAGGGGGGTCGCAAGTGAACCAGGTTCATGTCGTCTCCCACCCGCTTGTCGCCCATAAGCTCAGCCTTATGCGCGACAAGGACCGCTCGACTCACGGCTTTCGGCAATTGCTCAATGAAATCGGCATGTTGCTGTGCTATGAAGTCACCCGCAACCTGCCGCTCGAATATGTGACGATCGCGACGCCGCTCGCCACCATGCAGGCACCGGTCATTGCCGGCAAGAAGCTGGTGCTGGCGCCGATCCTGCGCGCCGGAACCGGCTTTCTCGATGGCATGCTGCAACTGGTGCCCTCGGCCAGAGTGGCGCATATCGGCCTTTACCGCGACCCGGCGACGCTGCAGGCGGTGGAATATTATTTCAAGGCGCCGCTCGACATCGCCGAGCGCCTCACCATCGTCATGGACCCGATGCTGGCCACCGGCCATTCGGCCATTGCCGCGCTCACCCTGCTCAAGAACCGGGGCGTGAAAGACCTGCGCTTCGTGTGCCTCCTGGCCGCCCCCGAGGGTCTGGCGGCGCTGGCCGCAGCCCATCCGGATGTCGAGGTCTGGACGGCGGCGGTCGACAGCCATCTCAACGATCACGGTTATATCGTGCCGGGGCTTGGCGATGCCGGCGACCGCATGTATGGGACAAAATAATGCGCTTGTGCTGCGTTGACGCGCCGCCATCTCGCGCCTTAGAGCATTTCATCCAGCCGATGACAGGATCGGTGTAACCCTCCCGGGAGTAAGCCGCATGACGCCCTTCACCACGCTTACCGGCATTGCCGCGCCGATGCCGATCACCAACATCGACACCGACATGATCATCCCGAAGCAATATCTCAAGACCATTGCCCGCACCGGCCTCGGCAAGGGTCTGTTCTCCGAGATGCGCTATGACGAGCAGGGTGCCGAAAACCCGGATTTCGTCCTCAACAAGCCGGCCTATCGCCATGCGCAAATTCTGGTGGCCGAGGATAATTTCGGCTGCGGTTCCTCGCGCGAGCACGCCCCCTGGGCCTTGCTCGATTTCGGCATTCGCTGCGTGATTTCGACTTCCTTCGCCGATATTTTCTACAATAATTGCTTCAAGAACGGCATTTTGCCGATCAAGGTTTCGCCTGAGGATCTGGCCAAGCTGATGGATGATGCCGAACGCGGCGCCAATGCCACCATGACGGTCGATCTCGGCAGCCAGACCATTCGCGGCCCGGACGGCGGCCAGGTCAATTTCGAGATCGACCCGTTTCGCAAGCACTGCCTGATGGAAGGCCTTGACGATATTGGCCTGACGCTGGTCAAGGCGCCGAAGATCGCCGATTTTGAAGCGAAGGCCTCTGCGGCGCGGCCCTGGGCCTGAGGGCAGGGCCCCCGGGGCCCGGCCCATGCCATCGTCCTGAATTGCCAGCAAGCCGGCGCGCTTGCGGAAGGTTAAAATTGTGTTAGCCTCTCTGCTTCTCCAAGCTCAAGGAGGGGGGCATGAGGCCAGTATATTGGATTGCGCTGATCCCGTTCATCGGCATTCTCGCCGGGCCGGTGCTTCATAACCACGTTCATCCTCTCATTCTGGGCATGCCGTTCCCGCTCGGCTGGGTGTCGGTCTGGCTGGTGATCACCGCCGCCCTGATGGCGCTGCTTTATGTGCTCGATCCGGCCAATGCGGGAGACCAGTCATGAATGCCGCTCTCCCAATTCTGGCACTTTTCACGCTGCTGGCGCTGGCGCTCGGGCTTTCTGCGCGCCGTGGCCACGATATGGGCCTTGAAGGCTGGGCGGTCGGTAGCCGCGGCTTTGGCCCGATCCTGGTGTTTCTGCTGCTGGCCGGTGAAATCTACACGACCTTCACCTTCCTTGGCGCTTCCGGCTTTTCCTATGGGTCCGGCGCGCCGGCCTATTACATCATCGCCTATGGCGCCCTTGCCTATGTGCTGGGCTATTTCCTGCTGCCGGCGGTCTGGCGGGTGGGCCAGGCCCACAAGCTGGTGTCGCAGCCCGACCTTTTTGCCCATCAGTTTGACAGCCCGGCGCTCGGCGTGCTCGTCGCCATCGTCGATATTCTGGCGCTGATCCCCTATCTCGTGCTACAATTGACCGGGCTCGGCATCATCGTCTCACTGTCGAGTTACGGGGCGATCGACAAGGCGGTGGCGATCTGGATCGGCGCGACCATCGTCACGCTCTATATCGTGGCCTCCGGGGTGCGCGGTTCGGCCTGGACCTCCGTGGTCAAGGACATCATGATCCTTGCCATTGTCGTGTTCCTCGGCCTCTATCTTCCCTATCATCTTTACGGCGGCATTGGTGCCATGTTCACCAGGATCAACGCCGCCAAGCCCGGGTTTCTGGTGTTTCCGGCCTCGGGCCAGAGCATCTGGTGGTTTGCCACGACGGTGCTGCTGACGAGCCTCGGCTTTTTCATGTGGCCGCATTCTCTCGGCGCCTGCTTCACCGCCCGCAGCGCCAGCGTGTTCCGCAAGAATGCCATTGCCCTGCCGCTCTACCAGCTGATCCTGCTGTTTGTGTATTTCGTCGGCTTTGCCGCAGTGCTGACCGTGCCCGGCCTCAAGGGGGCGGCGACCAATCTGGCGCTGTTCAAAATCGTCATTGCGCAATTCCCGCCGTGGTTCGTCGGGCTGGTCGGGGCCGTCGGCATTCTCACCGCGCTGGTGCCCGGCTCGCTCATTGCCATGACTGCAGCCACCCTGACAGCGCGCAACCTTTACGGTCTGGCGCGGCCCGGCGCCAAAGATGACGAGATCGTCAATGTAGCCAAAATCTTGGTGCCGGTGATCATGCTGATTGCGGTCTATTTCACGCTCAGCGGCAGTTCGACCATCGTCAGCCTGCTGCTGGTCGGCTATAGTTTCGTCACGCAATTGTTTCCGCCGCTGGTCGCGAGCTTTTTCCCGCAGACCGGCGTCACCAAACAGGGGGCCATTGCCGGCATCACCGCGGGCGTGCTGGTTTCGGCCTGGCTGACCTTCACCGGCCAGTCGGTGGGCAAGCTGATGCCGTTCCTGCCTCAGGCGATCAAGGATTTCAATGTCGGCATCATCGCGTTGGTGTTGAATATCGTCATCATGTTCGCCGTCAGTGCCCTTACGGCGCGCAAAGCCGTGCCAGCCCCGCAAGGCTGAAGCCGGGGCAAGGGCGAGCAAGCACCAGCGCTGGCAGCTTCAGGGATGAATAATCCCTGCCGCCAGCGCTTTGGCGTTTGACGCGCCGCTGCCACTGTGGTTCAAGTCGCTGGCGAGCGCCCTGGTTGCGCCTTGCGGCGGGGTGGCCGAGTGGTTGAAGGCGCGAAGATCGCGCCCTTGGCGCGGTCGTCCCACAGGCTGAAAGTTTGCGTGCGCCTTATGGTGCACGTTGCGGAGGGGTGGCCGAGTGGTTGAAGGCGCGAAGATCGCGCCCTTGGCGCGGTCGTCCCACAGGCTGAAAGTTTGCGTGCGCCTTATGGTGCACGTTGCGGAGGGGTGGCCGAGTGGTTGAAGGCGCGAAGATCGCGCCCTTGGCGCGG
>JAGXAM010000028.1 GCA_019075905.1 Hyphomicrobiales bacterium | reverse complement strand
AAACCGACATCGACGCGGCCATGAAATTTGCCGGGGCGCAAGTGGCAACAGCTTACACCACGCCGCGTCCGCCGGTGAATTTCGTGGTGCTGGTCAGCGACGGCGTCCAGGACAAGGTCGACTGCAACACCACCGGCACCACCAGCGGCAGCTGCCGTGCTTATGAGCCCATTACACCGGCCCGTTGCCAAGCGCTGAAAGACGCAGGGGATAAGGTGGCTGTGGTCTATACGCCCTATCTGCCGGTCACCAACAATACCTGGTATAATGACTACGTTGCCCCGATTAACATCCAGCCGGTGCCAGCCTCAGCCTCGCTGCCGCAGGTCACCAATGTCATGAAGGCCTGCGCTTCCGATCCCTCGTTTTTTGCCGAAACCGGCCCGGGCAATGACATTGGCACCGCCCTGAAGACCATTTTTGAAAATGCCCTTGCAAAAACGCTGCTGACCAACTGACAAGGGTCAGGCCACAGCAAGGCCCTAGCCGCCGGCAGCTCCTGCCGGCGGCTTTTTTGCGCGAAATCTGCATTGACCGCGCCCTTGTTCGCCTTGTAGAAGCCTTGGCGTCGGTTCCCGCGAGGGGCAGATGCGGGCGTGGCGGAATTGGCAGACGCGCCGGACTCAAAATCCGGTTCTGGTGACAGAGTGTCGGTTCGACCCCGACCGCCCGCACCAGTTTGACGAAATTTGCTCCTTGCGAGCTGTGAGGGGGAGCGGTGATGGCGCGCCAAGCGCCTCGCGCCCGCCCGGAACCGAGGCCCGGCCATGACCCCGCGCATTTTGATCTGGAACGAGAATGTCCATGAGCGCACCAATGAGCTGGTGCGCGGGCTTTATCCGCAGGGCATTCACGGTGCCCTGCGCGAGGCGCTGCTGGCGCGCGGCTTTGCTGATGTTGCCACAGTGACGCTGCAGGACCCCGAGCACGGCCTCACTGAAGCGAGGCTCGCGGCCACGGATGTGCTCGTCTGGTGGGGCCACAAGGCGCATGGCGAGGTGAGCGATGCCGCGGTGGAGCGGGTGGCGCTGCGGGTCTGGCAGGGCATGGGCCTGATCGTGTTGCATTCCGGCCATTTCTCGAAGATATTCAAGCGGCTGATGGGCACACCCTGTGCGCTGAAATGGCGCGAGGCCGGCGAGATCGAACGCCTGTGGTGCCTCAACCCGGGCCATCCGATTGCCGCCGGTCTGCCACCCTATATCGAAATTCCGCAGGAAGAAATGTATGGCGAGCCTTTCAGCGTGCCCGAGCCCCTGGAAACGCTGTTCATATCGTGGTTTGCCGGGGGCGAGGTGTTTCGTTCCGGCATGACCTGGCTGCGCGGTGCCGGGCGGATTTTTTATTTCAGGCCAGGCCATGAGGCCTACCCGACCTATCACAATGCCCATGTGCAGCAGGTGATCGCCAATGCGGCGCGCTGGGCCTTCAACCCGGCTCCGGCATGGGTCGATGTCACCGCCGCCCCGAATGTGCCGGCCGAGGCCGCGCCTTCGCCGCTCAAGGCCCAGGGTGCGCGGCTGCATGGCGATGGCGAACAGGGCTATCGCTGACATGAAGCGGCACCGGATGCTGATTCTCGGGGCGGGCAGCATGGCGGCGACCCATGCGCGCGCTTTCCAGAGCGATCCGCGCGTCGAGGTGGTGGCGGCCTGTGATGTCGATGCGGCGCGGGCGGCCGGTTTTGCGGCACAATTCGGCTTGAAGCAGAGCTTTGGCAGCCTTGAGGCAGCGCTGGCCGGGGCGGATTTTTCGGCCTGTGCCAATGTCACGCCCGATGGTGTGCATCATGCCAGCACCATGGCCCTGCTGGCGGCCGGCAAACATGTTTTTTGCGAGAAGCCGCTCGCCGATACCTATCCGCTGGCGCTGGAAATGACCGAGGCCGCCGAAGCCGCCGGGGTGATCAACCGGGTCAATCTCACCTATCGCAATGTGCCGCAACTGGCGGCCGCACGCGCGCTGGTGGCCTCCGGTGCCCTCGGCGACATCCGCCATCTTGAGGCGAGCTACCGGCAAAGCTGGCTGGTTGGCAACCATTGGGGCGACTGGCGCACCGAGCCGCGCTGGTTGTGGCGGCTGTCGCAGGCGCATGGCTCGCGCGGCGTGCTCGGGGACGTCGGCGTGCATATCCTCGATTTTGCCACTCATGCGGCGGGTGAGGACATTGTGGCGATGCAGGCGCAATTGCAGACCTTTGCCAAGGCGCCCGATGATCGCCTTGGCGATTACCGGCTCGATGCCAATGACAGTTTCACCATGAATGTCAGAATGTCCGGCGGCGCGCTGGGTGTGATCCATGCCAGCCGCTTCATGACCGGCTATGCCAATTCGCTGCACCTGCATATTTTCGGCACCAAAGGCGCGCTCGAACTGCATCACGGCGCGGCGTCCAGCGTGTTGCGCGCCTGCACTGGCGCAGATGTGCATAACCTTGCCTGGCGCGAGATTGTGGCACCGGCGGTGCGCAGCAGCTATCAGCTGTTTGTGGACGGGCTGGACGGGAAAAGCGACGGTTCGCCGGATTTTCGCCGCGCCGCAGTGCTGCAAAAGCTGATCGATGCCAGCTATGGCGCTGGCCCGGCAAACCTGTGACCGGGCCCTGCGCCGCTGCTTGTACACCATGCGGGCAAACCGCCCCTTGCCGCTCGGGGGCGCATCAGACTAAGTATCGGGCCTGATACCATGAACAGGAATGACGGGCGGATGCGGTGGCGCTTGGCGATAGTGGCGCTGGTCCTTGGCGCATTTGTGGCCGGGCTGCTGCCTTACCGACTCGCCGCCCCGCAGGCATCGGCGAACCTGCGCCAACTCATCGCGCGCAACGGCGGGCTGACGGCCGATTTTGCTGAAGGTGCGACCCTGCGCCTGCTGCCCTGGCCAAGCTTGCGCTTCAGGGATCTGGTGATACGCAAGGCGGGCCGCATCAAGCTGAGGGCGGCAGCGATCGAGGTGCCGCTGGCGGCGCGCTGGCTGCGGCTTTTGCAACCGGCGCGGCTTGAGGCGCGGCTGATACGCCCGCAATTTGCCTTCAATCTAGATGATCTCACGCCGGGCGTGGTGCGGGCCGGCGCGGCACCGGCACTTCAGCCGCTGCCGGCCCTTGGCGCCGTGCGCATCGACTTTCGCGACGCGCGCATCACTTTGAAGGGATCGCATCTGCGCTGGCCGCTGGTGCTGGATCATGTCACCGGTTCCTATGATGCGGGCGGAGCGGGGGCGCCGGTGGCCCTGCGCTTTGGGGGCACGGCGGCCCATGGCGAGATTTCCGGGCGCATGTGGCTGGGGCGCCAGCGCCAAGAATGGCGGGCGTTTGACCTGGTGCTGAAGGGCCCGTGGGCGCAAGTTGCGACCAGCGGTTATTGGCATGGACGCCGCTATCAGGGCCATCTGGCCTTCGCCAGTCGCTCGCCGCGCTGGATGACGCCCTTCCATGGGCCGATCGTGCGGGCGCTGCAAAAGATCGGCGATCTCAGCTTTGCTGCCGATGTCGGGCTGCAGCGCGGACAGATCGAGGCTGCGCATGTGCGCGGCACCGTCAACGGACAACAATTCCGCGGGCTGCTGGCGCTCGACCGGCGTGGTGCGGCCGACAAGCTCAGCGGTACGCTGGCGGCCAGGCACTGGCAGTTGCCAGACATGCTGCTGGCCGGGGCGGCGCCGCGCGCCGGACTGGCACCCACCCTGGCTGACGGCCTGAACGGGCGGGCGCTCGACCTCGATTTGCGCGCTTCGGTGCTGCAACTGGTCTGGCACCACGTCAATATCCGCAATCTCGCCCTGGCGCTGACTACCGATGGCGGGCCGATGAAATTTGAAATCGCCCAGGCCGAGATCGGCGGGGGAACGGTGCGCGGGGCGCTGAAACTCGCCAGCAATGGCACGGGCGCGCCGCTCCGTGCCGCCCTGCATCTCAATGGCGTCGATATTGCCGCGCTTTGCCGGGCCATGATCTGCCCGGAACCGCTGAGCGGGCGCCTTTCTGCGGATATCAACATGCAAACGACGCCCGACCCGACGCGGCCGCTGGTGAGCACGCTGACGGGCGGCGCCACCTTCTCGCTGCAGGACGGCGCCCTGCCCGGCCCCGATCTCGGGCGCTGGTTGCGCTGGCAGGCCCGCAGCCAGGGCAGCCTGTTGCCCCTGCTCAACACCGACGGCACGGTGTTTCACCTCCTGCGCGGCCATATTGATTTTGCAGCACAAAAGCCGGCACAACTGACCATGAGCCTCGGATCTTCCGCGCTCAGCGCCACGGCGCAGGGCACGCTCGATCCTGCCAGCATGAGCCTCGATCTCAAGGCCAGCGCCCGCCAGATCCGCCAGGACAGCGCCAGCACGGCGGCGCAGGCGCGGCTGGCGTTTTCGATCAAGGGACCACTCACGCATCCGCGTCTCACACCGACCATGGTCGAGGCCAGATAATTTTTTGCGGAAATTTTTCATAAGCCTCTTGCGGAACGCAAACAGAACGTCTAATGATGTTCCTGTTTTGTATGAAACTGTCCTCCGGATGGTTCCGATAACCCAAGAAGGCGCAGGCCATGCTCACCCGCAAACAAAGCGAATTGCTTCGCTTCATCCACGAACGCCTGAAGGAAACCGGCATTGCGCCATCCTTCGACCAAATGAAAGACGCGCTGGACCTTCGCTCCAAATCGGGCATTCACCGCCTGATCATCGCGCTGGAGGAGCGCGGCTTCATACGCCGCCTGCCCAACCGCGCCCGCGCGCTCGAAGTCCTGAAAATGCCGGAAGCCTCGATTCCGGCCCAGGCGCAACGCAGCCAGAAATTCACGCCCAGCGTCATCGAGGGTACGCTGGGGCGTCATCGTCCGGCGGTGGAAGACGAGGCGGCAAGCGCCGTCAATGTGCCGGTGATGGGACGAATTGCGGCTGGAACACCGATTTCGGCGCTGCAAACCCGCAGCCATACCATTGCCCTGCCGCCGGAGTTTCTCAGCGCCGGAGATCATTATGCGCTTGAGGTGCGCGGCGATTCGATGATCGAGGCCGGCATTTTCGATCAGGACACGGTGATCATCCGCCGTCAGGATACGGCCGATTCGGGGGATATTATCGTCGCGCTGATCGACGATGAGGAAGCCACCTTGAAGCGCCTGCGCCGTCGCGGCGTGTCGATTGCGCTGGAAGCGGCCAATCCGGCCTATGAAACCCGGATTTTCGGGCCGAACCGGGTGCAAATCCAGGGCAAGCTGGTCAGTCTGCTGCGGCGCTATTGAGGCGTCGCCCCGGCCTTGGGGCGGGCGGCAAATTCATAGATATGCTTTTGGGGAAACCATGGGCGTGCCGCGCCGGCAGGTTCGGCGCGGGTGATGGCGATTGCGCCTTTTTCAAAGCTCAGGGACACCGCGCCACTGGTGGCGAGGCTGGCGCGGTCGAATACTTTGGCCCGGCATGAACGTGGCGCGTAGAGAGGCGTGACAATGACATCGGCGCGGCGACAATCCTCACCAAAGGCCGACGGGCGCAAGACCAGCGCGGCGGCATGGCCGCCTGCCAGTGTGATGGCGCAGCCGCGGTCATCGCAGCCGGCCTGCGGGTTGGCGGCGATGGCGAGGGTAGCCGGATCGCGGCTGTCACCAAGGGCGCGCAGCCATTGGGTGATCAGGAATTCATTACGCCTTTTGGCGAGCAGCACCATCGGGCCCTGCGCCGGGCGCACCATCAGTGCCGAGCCGTCGGGCGCAATCAGCATGTCCGGGCGTGCGGGGCTGGCGGCACCGGCAAGGCCGAGAATGAGGAAGGGCAGCGCCGTCAACCGCATGAGCCTGCCCTGCCATATGATCAGGGCAAGAAGGCCGAAGGTCAGCGCCGCCAGCGCCCAGCCGGGGAAAGCGGCGACCATCAGGGTCGAATGCGGGGCGGCGGCGATGAGGCGCGCCATTTTCAAGACCAGCGCGATGTTGAGGCCGACATAATGCCAGACCGGCCCGTCCCAGCCCAGAGGATAGAGCGCAAGGCCGAGCAGCGCGCCGGGCACGGCGACGAGTTCGATCAGCGCCAGTGTCAGCGGGTTGCCGACCAGCACATAAAGGCCAATTTCGTTGAAATCGGCGGCCATAAAGGGGGCGCTGGCGAGGGTGGCGCAGGAGGTGGCGATCATCAGCGCCAGCACCCAGCGGCCGGCACGGTAAGGCGCACCCTGCGGGGCTGGTTTCGGACGCGGCCGGCGGCGCGCGCCGTGCTGCAGGCCTGGCGCGGGCTCGTGCGGCCGATGGCGCGCCTCATGAACCGCCACCAGCGCGGCCACGGCCGCAAAGGAGAGCTGGAAACCGGCACCTGTCAGCGCCTCCGGCTGCAACAAGATGACGCCGAGGGCCGCGAGCGCGAGATTGCGCATGGTCAGGGCCTCGCGATCCAGCAGCACCGCGCCGAACATGATGAGCGTCATGATCAGCGCCCGCTCGGTGCCAACCCGCGCGCCGGTGAACAATGCATAGGCGATCGCCCCGGCCATGGCGAGGCCGGCCGCCCATTTGCGGATCGGCCAATGCAGGGCAAGGGTGGCGCTCAGGCCGAGGAGGCGCCGCAGCAGCCAGAACAGCAGGCCGGCGACCAGACTCATCTGGATGCCGGAGATGGTCACGAGGTGAAAAATTCCGGCTTTGCTGATCAATTGGCGCAGGCCCTCGCCGAGCATGCCGCGCTTGCCGGTGACCATAGCGACAGCCACGGCGCCGCGCTCGCCCGGCACGGCCGCGAGAATATTGTCAGCAACGCGGTTGCGCAGCCGGTCGAGCGCCATAGCAAAGCGCTGCGGCAGGGTCGCTGGAAAGGGCGGGTCGAAAACTTCGATGTGGCCCAGAACCGAACCGACCGCGCCAAGCCCGGCAAACCAGGCGTCGCTGGCAAAATCATAGCCGCCGGGCATGGCGGCTTGCGAGGGTGGCAGCAGCCGCGCCTTAAAAGCTATGAAATCACCGGCTTTCGGGCGTGGCCCGGCGCGCATCGTGACACGCACCAGTTTCGGGCGATGGGCGCGCGGCAGCGGATCGGCGCTGGCGACATCAACCACCAGCCGTGCCCCTGTCGGGCGGGCGTCGCTGCGTGTGACATAGCCGGTCATCGTGACAATGCGGATATGGTCGATGACCGGCGCGCCGACGCTGTATTCGCGCAGTTCCACCGCCGATACGCCGAGGAAAAACAGCATGAGGCCGGTGAGTGGCCAGGCGCGCCAGGCATGGTGGCGCGCCAGCAGGGCGAGGAGGGCAAAGAGTGCGGCGAGGCCCGGCGCATACCAGCTCACGGGTTCGCGGGCGGCCTGAAGTTCGGTGATGGCGCCAAGACCGGCGGCGACCGGCGCCCACAGGAAGACCCGCCGTCGGTCGATTTCGGCCTGGAAGGCGGCTCCAAACGCGCGCCTCGCCATTTCGATGGCGGCGCCGGCCTGCAGGCTGAGGCCGCGCGGCCACGCGGCAATGCCGATGCCGGCCGCCCGTTCCTGCCCCCTGCCCGCTTCCGGCTCCATTGCCACCGCCCGCCACGGCTGCGGAAACTTTTCACACCCCGCAGCTTTACACAACCAGCTTTGATGATACACGAAGGCGCGGCCAGCACCAGCACCATGCCCGGCTGCGGCCCGCCCCGTGGAATTGCCATGACATCACCGATCGTTACCCGCTTTGCCCCTTCGCCTACTGGTTTTCTGCACATTGGCGGCGCGCGCACGGCCCTGTTCAACTGGCTTTATGCCCGTCATCACGGCGGGCGTTTCCTGCTGCGTATCGAGGATACGGACCGCGAGCGCTCGACCGACGCCGCCATCCAGGCGATTCTAGACGGGCTGCAATGGCTCGGGCTGGAGAGCGACGGTCCGCCGGTGATGCAGTTTTCCCGGGCGGCGCGGCATCGCGAGGTTGCCGAAATGCTGCTGGCGGGCGGGCGCGCCTACAAATGCTATGCGACCCCGGCCGAGCTGGAGGAGATGCGGGCGCTGGCGCGGGCCGAGGGCCGGGCGCCACGCTATGACGGGCGCTGGCGGGACAGGGACCCGCGCGAGGCCCCGGCCGGGGCGCCGGCCGCCATCCGCCTCAAGGCGCCGGTGACGGGCACGACCGTCATTCATGACCAGGTGCAGGGCGATGTCAGCTTTGCCAACAAGGATCTCGATGATCTGGTGCTGCTGCGCTCCGACGGCACGCCCACCTATATGCTGGCCGTTGTCGTCGATGATCACGACATGGGCGTCACCGATATCATCCGCGGTGACGACCATCTCACCAATGCGGCGCGGCAGGCGCAGATCTATGCGGCGCTCGACTGGGACTTGCCGCGCATGGCACATATACCGCTGATCCATGGGCCCGATGGCGCCAAACTCTCGAAGCGCCACGGCGCGCTCGGGGTCGAGGCCTATCGCGACATGGGATTTCTGCCGGCGGCCTTGCGCAACTATCTGGTGCGGCTCGGCTGGAGCGCCGGAGATCAGGAGTTTTTCTCGACCGACGAGATGATCGCGGCCTTCAGCCTCGAACAGATCGGACGTTCGGCAGCGCGGTTCGATTTCGTCAAGCTTGGCCACATCAATGGCCATTATATGCGCGCGACGCCCGACAGCGAGCTGATGGTCGCCGTCAAGGCGCTGATCAGCCACCTGCCGCAGGGGGCGCTGTTCACCGACGCCTTTGCCATGGGCCTCGGTTCGCGGCTGGAACTCGCCCTGCCCGGCCTCAAGGAGCGCGCCCGCACGCTGGTCGAGCTGCTCGACAATGCCCGGTTTCTTTATGCACCGCGCCCGCTGGCGCTCGATGCCAAGGCCGCGGCGCTGCTGGCCGGGCCGGCCATGCAGGAACAATTGGAGCGCTGCTACCAATTGCTGAGCCCCCTTGCCACCTGGAGCGCCAGCACCACCGAGGCGGTGATGCGCGACTTTGCTGAGGCTCATGGCCTGAAACTCGGAGCCGTCGCCCAGCCTTTGCGGGCGGCGCTGACCGGATCGACGGTTTCGCCGGGGGTCTTTGATGTGATGATGGCGCTCGGGCGCGACGAAAGTCTGGCACGCCTGCAGGATCAATTTGCAACGAAGTTGCCCTGAGCGGGGCTGGCGCGCTTGATGGCGCAGCCGCCTTGGTCTATCTGATTTTGCATTGCACAATTGTTTGCGGGCTGCGCTCCTGCAGGCTCCGTCCGATAGATGAGGGGTTGACATGAATAGCACCACGGGAAATCTCAAAGTTGCGGACAAGGCCATGGATCTGCCGCTGAAAAAGGGCACTATCGGGCCGGATGTGCTCGATATTGCCGCGCTCTATGGCAAGACCGGGATGTTCACCTATGATCCGGGTTTCACCTCCACCGCCAGCTGCGAATCCGCCATCACCTATATTGACGGCGACAAGGGCGTGCTGCTACATCGCGGCTACCCGATCGAGCAACTGGCCGAACACGGTGATTTTCTGGAAACCTGCTATGTGCTGTTCCATGGCGAATTGCCGACCGCTGCGCAAAAGGCGGATTTCGATTACCGCGTGACCCGGCACACCATGGTGCACGAGCAGATGGCGCGGTTTTTCCATGGTTTCCGCCGCGACGCCCACCCCATGGCGGTGATGGTCGCCAGCGTCGGTGCGCTGTCGGCGTTCTATCATGACTCGACCGATATTACCGATCCGCAGCAGCGCATGGTCGCCTCGATGCGCATGATCGCCAAAATTCCGACGCTGGCGGCCATGGCTTTCAAATACAATATCGGCCAGCCTTTCGTTTATCCGAACAACACGCTCGATTACACGTCCAATTTCCTGAGAATGTGCTTCGCCGTTCCCTGCGAGGACTACAAGGTCAATCAGGTTCTGGCGCGGGCACTCGATCGTATTTTCATTCTTCATGCCGATCACGAGCAGAATGCCTCGACCTCGACCGTGCGTCTCGCCGGATCGTCCGGCGCCAATCCCTTCGCCTGTATCGCTGCCGGCATTGCCTCGCTGTGGGGACCGGCGCATGGCGGCGCCAATGAGGCGGCGCTGAAGATGCTCGGCGAGATCGGCACGGTTGACCGCATCCCGCATTACATCGCCCGCGCCAAGGACAAGAATGATTCCTTCCGGTTGATGGGTTTTGGCCACCGCGTTTACAAGAATTACGATCCGCGCGCCAAGATCATGCAAAAGACCTGCCACGAAGTTCTCGCGGAACTTGGTATCAATGACGATCCATTGCTGGATGTGGCCATGGAGCTGGAGCGCATCGCCCTGCACGATGATTATTTCATCGAAAAGAAGCTCTATCCGAACATTGATTTCTATTCGGGCATCACCCTGAAGGCTATGGGCTTCCCGACCAATATGTTCACGGTGCTGTTCGCTGTGGCCCGCACCGTCGGCTGGATCGCGCAATGGCGCGAGATGATCGAGGACCCGCACCAGAAAATCGGCCGTCCGCGCCAGCTTTATGTCGGCGCGCCCAAGCGCGATTATGTGCCGATCAGCAAGCGCCGCGAGGCCTGACCTGCGGTCAGGCGCTCAGGAGCGCTTTGCCTTATAGGGGTTGGCGCTGGTGCGCCAACTCAGGCGCAGCGGCACGCCGGGAAAATCAAAGGTCGCGCGCAAGCCATTGATGAGATAGCGCTCATAGCTGGTCGGCAAGGCGTCGAGCTGGTTGCCGAACAGCACGAATTGCGGCGGGCGTGCCTTGGGCTGCGTCATATAGCGGATCTTGATGCGGCGGCCGGAGACGGCTGGCGGCGGCGTCTGTTCGAGAATGCCGGCAAGCCAGCGGTTGACGCGGCCGGTGGAGATGCGCTTGTTCCAAGCGGCTTCCACCTTGAAAATGGCATCGAGCAGTTTCGGCAGGCCGACGCCATTGAGGCCACAGACGGGGACAACCGGCGTGCCGCGCAATTGCGGCAGCAGCCGGTCGGCATCCTCGCGCAGCCGCGCCAGTCTGGTGCCGGGGTCGGTGACCAGATCCCATTTGTTGACGCCGATCACCAGGGCGCGGCCCTCGCGCTGGCAGAGGTCGGCGATGGTCAGGTCCTGCTTTTCAAAGGGAATGGTGGCATCGAGCAGCAGCACCACCACTTCCGCAAATTTCACGGCGCGCAGGGCATCGCTCGCCGCTAGCTTTTCCAGCTTTTCCGTGATTTGTGCCTTCTTGCGCAGTCCGGCGGTGTCAAACAGCTTGAGCTGCCTTGTCCCCCACATGAATTCGACGCCGATCGAGTCGCGGGTGACGCCGGCTTCGGGGCCCACCAGCAGGCGGTCCTCACCGAGAATTTTGTTGATCAGGGTGGACTTGCCGGCATTCGGGCGCCCGACCACGGCAATGCGCAGGGGCTTGGTGATATCAAGTTCGCTGCCGTCCTGCTCGTCATCGAGTTCGAGGGCGGCGCGCACGTCCTGCACCGCAACCGCCGGCGCGGTGGCTTTCGGCAGCAGCTCAAGCAGGGCCTCGAAAAGATCGCCCATGCCATCGCCGTGTTCGGCGGAAACCGGCACGGGATCGCCAAGGCCAAGGTCATAGGCCTCGATCGTGCCGGTGGCGCCGGCCCGGCCCTCGGCCTTGTTGGCGAGCAGGATCAGCGGCTTGTCGGCGCGGCGCACCAACGCGGCAAAATGCTTGTCATCGGCGGTGACGCCGGTGCGGGCGTCGATCATAAAGGCAATGGCATCGGCCCCGGCGATGGCCGCAGCGGTTTGCGCGCGCATCCGCCCGGAAAGGCTGGCCGGATCGCCAGCTTCTAGGCCGGCGGTGTCGATCACCGTGAAGACCAGGTCGGCAAGGTGGGCCTCGCCCTCGCGACGGTCACGGGTGACGCCGGGCTGGTCGTCAACCAGCGCCAGCTTCTTGCCGACTAGCCGGTTGAACAAGGTGGATTTGCCGACATTGGGCCGCCCGACTATGGCCAAGCGAAATGTCATTTCGGCGGGGTCGTCACGGCTGGAGCGGCGGGGGCCACCGCCGCGGCGCCAGAAGCGTCGGGCAAGGCGCCCGAGCGGATCAGCGCCGACAATTGCCCGGCGCGGGCGCGCATCGAGGCATCAGCATGCGGATCGACAATAATGGCTTCGAGATTATCCCCGGCGAGCTTGAAATTGCCGGCCTTGAAGGCGGCTATGGCCAGAATTTCGCGGGCGAGGTTGCGGAAGGGCGATGCGGCGCCGATCAGGGGCTCGAGCCTCTGGCGCATTTCCTTGAGGTCGGCGCTGTCGAGCCGCAACATGGCAGCGCGCAGGCGCGCAACATCCTGATAAAGCGGCGACAAGGCCGCGTTTTTAGAGAGGCCGTCATAATCCTTGACGCCGGCCTGCGGCGTGAGCGCGCTGGTCAGCGCGGCAGCGCGCAGCAAAGCCAGCATCTTGTAGCCGGCAGGGGCATCCTTGGCGACACCGAGCAAGGCGGCCTCGGCCACCTTGGCCTTGGCGGGGTCGGTGCCGGCGATCCTGGCGAGATCGAGCGCGCTCTGGTAGCGCAAGCCGGCAGCCTCGCGCGCCTGTTGCTGGTGCTTCTGGTAATAATTGAAGCCACCGACGCCCAGCAGCGCGGCAATGCCGACGCCAATGATCACGGGTTGCCAGCGGGTCAGCGTCGCGACGACGCGCTCGGTGCGCAGTTCTTCATCAATTTCACGAATGAGATCAGACATCTATATCCCGTATCCCGGACCCTTGAATTTCATGCCGCAAGCCGGCTGCCCGCGAATGCGCGCCGTGGCCTTGCCGACAGCATGCAGCAAGGCTGCTCTAGCATGGCCGCTGGCAGTTTCCTAGGCTCAGGGATGGCGCGGCTAGACGAGCTGGCTCTGGCGATAGCGGCGGGTTGGCTGGCGCATGGTCACCAGCTCTTCGGCGGCGGTAGGATGCAGGGCCATGGTGGCATCAAAATCCGCCTTGGTCGCCCGCATTTTCATGGCAATCGCCACCAGTTGCGCCATTTCCCCGGCATCGGCGCCCAGAACATGCAGGCCAAGCACGAGTTGGCTCTGCGCCACGACCACCAGTTTGAGAACCGTCTTTTCGGCCCGGCCGGATAGGGTCGCGCGCATCGGCCGGAAGGCGGCAACGTAAATATCAAGGTCGGGATGCATGGCGCGGGCCGCCGCCTCGCCAAGCCCGACAGTGCCGATTTCCGGGGTGGTGAACACGGCGCTCGGCACGAGATGGTGATCGACGGCGATTGAGCTGGCGCCAAACAGATGATCGGCCAAAACATGGCCCTCGCGGATGGCGACAGGGGTCAGATTGATGCGGTCGGTGACATCGCCCACCGCGTGGACGGAAGGGCAGGATGTCGCGCCATGGGCATCGACCGGGATCCGGCCATTGCGGCCAAGGCTAATGCCGCAGGTTTCGAGGCCCAGACCATGGGTTTGCGGACGGCGGCCGGTAGCCAGCAAAACCTGATCAAATTCCGCCATCGAACCATCGCTGAAATTGGCGCCAATGCCGCCCCCTGTGCGTTGCAGGCTCTGCGGCAGGCGTCCGGCGCGCAATTCGATGCCGGCCGCCAGCATGGCCTCGGTGAGGCCCACGCGCAGGTCATCATCAAAGCCGCGCAGCACGGCATCGGCGCGGAACACCAGCGTGACCTTGCTGCCAAGCCGCGCCATCAGGCTGGCAAATTCCACGGCAATATAGCCGCCGCCGATGATCAGCAGCCGCGCTGGCAATTGCGGCAGGTCAAAAATCTCGTTGGAGGTGATGGCGAGTTCGTGGCCGGTGCAATCCAGGCCGAAATCCGGCGCGGCGCCAGTTGCCACCAGAATATGCCGGGCGCTGATCTTGCGGCCATCTTGCGCCAGCTGCACCTCGTGCGGGCCGAGGATGGTAGCCCGGCTTTCAATGATTTCGACACCGGCCTTGAGAAGATTGGCGCGATAAATCCCGGAAAGGCGAGAGATTTCCTGCTCCTTGGCAGCCACCAGTTTTGGCCAATCAAAGGACGCGCCTTCAACATGCCAGCCGAATCCGGCCGCATCCTCGAAATCATCGGCAAAGCGGCTGGCATAGACATAGAGCTTTTTGGGAACGCAGCCGCGAATGACGCAGGTGCCGCCGATGCGGAATTCTTCGGCGACCATCACCCTGGCGCCGTGGCTGGCGGCGATGCGCGCCGCCCTTGTGCCGCCAGAGCCGGCACCGATCACGAAGAAATCTACGTCAAAGCCGGTCACGCGCATGCCCTTGCAAGGATTTCAGTTGAAGTCGAAGCCCTTTTTCTTCATGGCAACGCGCACTTCATCCATCATTTTCACGGTGAGCTGCTGGCGCCACGGCACCATGGCCTGGCCGAGCACGCCCAGAATCAGGGGCTGGATCTTGGAGTAACGCTGGCCGGATGCCGAGGCGAAGAACCCGTCGACATCCTTGAGTTCCTGATCCGTCAGAACCTGGGCATAGGCCTTGCCGGTTTTGTCGATCAGCACATCGGCCTGTTTCATCAGGTCGGGTTGCAGCTGCTTCAGGACCTCGGTGAGATCTTTGACCATTTCCGGCTTGGTCTGGCTGGTGGAGCGCACCAGCTGATCCATCAACAGGGCGACAGAGGCCTGAATCTGCACGTTCAGCCGTGAATCGACGACGATTTTGCGTCCGAGTGCGATTTCAGCGGCGGTCGGCGCCTTGATGGCCGGTGCGGCGGCGGAAGGCGCTGCATTGTCCTGTGCGGCAACAGCGCCCCCGGCCTGCCCGGCCCCTGCCAGCAAGGCCAGCGCCATCACGGCCAGCGCCGCACGATGACGGCCAATTTGTCTTCCCTGCAGCGCGAACATTTTCAGCCTTTCTACATCTGCGGGCGCCATTATGCGCCCGCGCCTAGCCCTTGGCATTGCCTATAGCGGCAAATTTTGGCGCCGTCAGCAGGCAAGCGTGGCTTTCAGGCCACAGTGGCGAGGATTTCGCTTGTAGTGTCAACATGGCCGATGAGCGCGCGGCTGGCGAGCCCGATGAACAAGCCATGCTCGACAACGCCGGGAATGGCGAAGAGGTCGTCGGACAGGGCGGCCGCATCCTTGATGGCGCCGAAGGCACAATCGACGATCAGATGGCCGCCGTCGGTGACAAAATGGCCGCCATCGGCGCTGTGGCGCAGGCTGAGCGACACCGGCACGCCATGGCCCGTCATGACGCTCTCCAGCCGCTTCAGGGTCGCGCCAAGGCCAAAGCTGTTGACCTCGACCGGCAGCGGAAAATTTCCGAGCTGGTTCACCAGTTTGCTGTCATCGCTGATGACCAGCATGGAGCGCGAGGCGGCGGCGACAATTTTCTCGCGCAGCAAGGCACCGCCACCGCCCTTGACCAGGCGCAGAGCCGGGTCGATTTCATCAGCGCCATCAATGGTGAGGTCGAGTTCGGGCATGTCATCGAGAGTCGTGATCTCGATGCCGAGAGCCTCAGCCTGGGCTTGGGTCGCGCGCGAGGTGGCGACGCAGCGCACCTTGAGGCCGGCCTTGACGCGAACACCAAGGGCCGCGACGAACAGCGCCGCGGTTGATCCGGTGCCAAGGCCAAGGCGCATGCCCGGCTGGACCCAGGCCAGAGCCGCCTCGGCGGCGCGCTGCTTCGGGCTCATCCAGCCAATCCGGCCACAAGCAGATATTTCATCTCAAGGAATTCCTCGACACCATGGTGCGAGCCCTCGCGCCCGAGCCCCGATTGCTTGACGCCGCCAAATGGCGCCACTTCGGTAGCGATAATGCCGGTATTGATACCAACCATGCCGTAATCGAGTTGCTCGGCGGCGCGGAACACGCGTTTGAGATCGCGGGCATAGAAATAGGCGGCAAGGCCATATTCGGTGGCATTGGCCATGGCGATAACATCGGCATCTTCCTTGAAACGGAAGACCGGGGCGACCGGGCCAAAGGTTTCCTCGCGGGCGATTTTCATGGTGGCATCAACACCCGAAAGCACGGTCGGCTGGAAGAATGTGCCGCCGAGGGCATGACGCTGCCCGCCGGTCAGGACCCTGGCGCCATGTGCGAGCGCGTCGGCAACATGGGTCTCGACCTTGACGATGGCGTCGGCGTTGATCAGCGGCCCCTGGGTGACGCCGGCTTCCATGCCGTCGCCGACCTTCATTTTGGAGACTTCGGCGGAGAGTTTGCTGACAAAGGCATCATAAATGCCGTCCTGGGCATAGATGCGGTTGGCGCAGACGCAGGTCTGTCCCATGTTGCGGAATTTGGAGAGCATGGCGCCCTGCACGGCGGCATCGACATCGGCATCATCAAAGACGATGAAGGGTGCATTGCCGCCAAGTTCGAGCCCGACTTTCTTGATGGTCGAGGAGGCCTGGCGCATCAGCAGGCGGCCGACCTCGGTCGAGCCGGTAAAGCCGATGAAGCGCACGTCGTCATGCGCGCACATGACCTGGCCAATGGCCGGGGCATCGCCGGTGATGAGATTGAGGACGCCCGGCGGGAAGCCGGCCCTGATCGCCAGTTCGCCAAGCGCCAGCGCCGTCAGCGGCGTTTCCGGCGCCGGCTTGACGACGGCGGTGCAGCCTACGGCCAAAGCCGGTGACACCTTGCGGGTGATCATGGCCGCCGGGAAATTCCAGGGCGTGATCGCGCAGATCACCCCGACCGGCTGCTTGATGACCATGATGCGGGCATCGGCGCGGTGCGAGGGGATGGTCTCGCCATAGATGCGCTTGGCTTCCTCGGCGTAAAATTCGACGAATGAGGCGGCATAATCGACCTCGCCGCGCGCCTCGGCGAGCGGTTTGCCCTGCTCGCTGGTCATGATGATCGCCAGATCCTCGCGGTTGGCGAGCATGAGCTCATACCAGCGCCGCAGGATCGCCGCGCGTTCCTTGGCCAGCCGGGCGGCCCAGGGCTTGAAGGCGCGGCTGGCGGCGGCAATGGCCTCGCCGGCTTCGCCGGCGCCGAAATTCGGCACCTTGGCGACGGTGGCGCCGGTCGCCGGATTGGTGATGGCGTCATGCGGCGTGCCGCGCCATTGTCCGTCAATCAGGCATTGATTTTTCAGAAGTGTGGGATCGGCAAGTTTCATCGGGGGTACTCCGCGCAGTCATGGGATGGCGCTGCTTTTGTTCCGTGCTGGTTATGGCGCGAAGCCCCGTGGCTTGCAACGGCTGGAGCGCCGCTATTTCACCATGGCGGTGCAGACCACCTTTTCTTTCAGCACATAGCAGACCGACATTTCGCCGCTGCGGCGGTTGACCCTGAAGATGCTGCCGTCGGCGGCATCATGCGAGGCGGCGAGGCGGTAGTCGCTGGGTGTTTGCGGGCCGGCGCCCTGCCCTTGCGGGTAGCAGAGGGTCACGCCAAAATTCGCCTGGCCCTTGGGCGCGGTTTCATCAATGCCGAACTGGCAGGCGCCGACCTCGCCGGTGTGCCTGTTGATCTTGTAGACGCGGTTCAAATCCGTCTCCGGCGGTGCCAGAAACTGATAGGAACCGGCGAGCGCCAGGCCGGGTTTGGCGGCAAAGCAAAGCGCAAGGATGACGCCGCGCCAGAGTGTGGACTTGCGACAGGCATTGCGTTGCATCGAGCTTCCTTTCCCGGGTTTTGCGACTACTGGTCAGTTGCCGCGAATCAACAAAGCCATCATAAAGCAAGCATGGTGCTGGCAAGTGCGATAATTCGCCCCCCTTGCGCCGCCTTGCGCAGGCTCTTGGCTGCGCGACCGTCTTGCCCCGGGAGATTGCCTTGCCTGCCTCGTCACCGCTGATCGTGTTTGATCTTGATGGCACATTGGTCGATACCGCCGATGATCTCATCGCCGCGCTAAACCATGTACTTGCCCTTGAAGGCGCCACCACGGTGGCGCGCGCGGCGGCACGGCACATGGTCGGCCATGGCGCGCGCATGCTGATCACAAGGGGGCTGGCAGCCGACAACCGCACTGTCAGCGCGGCGCGACTCGAAGAGCTGTTCCAGGCCTTCATCGCCTATTATTCGGCGCATATTGCCGTGCACTCGCAGGTCTTTCCCGGCGTCAATGCAGCTCTCGACCTGTTGGCCGCGCAGGGCTTTGATTTTGCCGTCTGCACCAACAAATATGAATCAGCATCGCGTGACCTGCTGGCACATATGCGGCTCGCCGACAGGTTCAGCATCATTTGTGGGCAGGACACATTCGCGTTTTGCAAGCCCGATCCGCGCACCCTGCTCGCGACCATTGCCGCTGCCGGCGGCGATCCCTCGAGAAGCATCATGGTCGGCGACAGCCGCACCGATATTGATACGGCGAAAGCCGCCGGCGTACCGGTGGTCGCGGTGGATTTTGGTTATACCGACCAGCATGTCAGCGCCTTTGGCCCCAACCACGTCATATCCCATTATGACGAACTCGAACCGGCAGTGGCTCTGCTGCTGGCGGGGAAAATCCGGCAACCGGCGCGCCAGGCAACCTGACACCGCGCCACGGGCGACAGCGCTGCGCCTCCGGGGCCGTAGTCCCGGAAGCCTGGTCAATGAAGGTTACGGGCCATGTTGGCGCCCGTCAGATCACTTGCCGGAAAAAACCTGCTCGATCTGGCCGATGTGCACCATGCACTGCTTCATGTGATGGCCGGCCATGGCGGACTTGGCCATGGCCAGTTCCTTCATCGCCTTGGTGCGATTCGCATCAGAGGGCATATGCGCCATCATATTGCCGAACACTGTGATTGCAGTGCCACAATCCATCGCCACGGCGGGGGATTGCGCCAAGGCATTGGATACCCCGAAAGTCAGGGCCCCCAATGCTGCAGCAGTCAGCATCAACTTTTTCATCGTTTACTCCTTCAGTTATGTCATCATTGCGAATATTGCGACGGCATCCACGTGTATGCGCCGCAATATCCGTTGATGACGATCATTTTCTAAATCTACATTTCGCCACAATCAAATAGTAATTGCCGTTTACACCAACTTGTGATTTTTTGTTGATCGGTATGTGATTTTGTTTACTTAATAATCACGTTTTATTGTTCGTTTTTACAAACTTATTCATAAAAATGTGATCGCCCCGTGATAAATTAACGATATTGTAAGCCCGGCGTCGCGGATTGCGGGCGGTTTCATCATGAGGAGCCCGGGCCGCCTTGACATCGGCGGCCTGCATCCATATCTCAAGCCCGGCTGGCACTCATGCTGTGAGAGCGCTAACAGCCGGAACAACAACCTCAGACAGGATTGTACCCATGAAATTTCGTCCGCTCCACGACCGCGTCGTGGTCAAGCGCCTCGATGGCGAAGAGAAGTCCAAAGGTGGTATCATCATCCCCGACACCGCCAAGGAAAAGCCGCAAGAGGGCCAGGTTGTGGCCGTGGGCCCCGGTGGCCGCGATGAAGCCGGCAAGCTGATCCCGATCGATCTGAAGAAGGGCGACAAGGTGCTGTTCGGCAAGTGGTCGGGCACCGAAGTCAAGATCGACGGCGAAGAGCTGCTGATCATGAAAGAAAGCGACATCATGGGCGTGGTCGGCTGAACGCATCAGCGCAGCTTCTGACCCCCCGTTCATCTCAACTGAAGGACATTCATTATGGCAGCCAAAGACGTTCGTTTTTCGTCTGATGCCCGTGACCGTATGGTACGCGGCGTCGACATTCTCGCCAATGCCGTCAAGGTGACGCTCGGCCCCAAGGGCCGCAACGTCGTCATCGACAAGTCATTCGGCGCTCCGCGCATCACCAAGGACGGCGTGACCGTCGCCAAGGAAATCGAGCTTGACGACAAGTTCGAAAACATGGGCGCGCAGATGGTGCGCGAAGTCGCCTCCAAGACCAATGACAAGGCCGGCGACGGCACCACCACCGCGACCGTGCTTGCGCAGGCCATCGTCAAGGAAGGCATCAAATATGTGGCCGCCGGCCTCAACCCGATGGATCTGAAGCGCGGCATCGACCTCGCCGTGACCGATGCGCTGAAAGACATTTCGCGCCGCTCCAAGAAGATCAAGTCGTCGGATGAAGTGGCGCAGGTCGGCACGATCTCCGCCAATGGCGACCGCTCGATCGGCGACATGATCGCCCAGGCGATGCAGAAGGTCGGCAATGAAGGCGTCATCACCGTTGAAGAGGCCAAGGCCGCTGAAACCGAGCTCGATGTCGTCGAAGGCATGCAGTTCGACCGTGGCTATCTGTCGCCCTATTTCGTCACCAACGCCGAGAAGATGGTGGCCGAACTCGAAGACGCCTATATCCTCATCCACGAGAAGAAGCTGTCGACGCTGCAGTCGATGCTGCCGATCCTCGAGGCCGTGGTGCAGACCGGCAAGCCGCTGCTGATCGTCTCGGAAGACGTCGAAGGCGAGGCGCTGGCGACCCTCGTGGTCAACAAGCTGCGCGGTGGCCTGAAGATCGCCGCCGTCAAGGCGCCGGGCTTTGGTGATCGCCGCAAGGCGATGCTGGAGGATATTGCCATCCTCACAGCCGGCCAGATGATTTCCGAAGATCTCGGCGTCAAGCTCGAAAATGTGACCCTGGCCCAGCTCGGCCGCGCCAAGCGCGTGCGGATCGACAAGGAAAACACCACGATCATCGACGGCGCCGGCAAGAAGAAGGACATCGAAGCCCGCATCGCCCAGATCAAGGCGCAGATCGAGGAAACCACCTCTGATTATGACAAGGAAAAGCTGCAGGAGCGTCTGGCCAAGCTCGCCGGCGGCGTTGCGGTGATCCGCGTCGGCGGTTCGACCGAGATCGAAGTCAAGGAAAAGAAGGATCGCGTTGACGATGCGCTGAACGCCACCCGCGCGGCGGTGGAAGAAGGCATCGTGCCGGGCGGCGGCGTGGCGCTGCTGCGTGCCAAGCTGGCAGTTGCCAAGCTGAAGAACGCCAACCCGGACGTGCAGGCCGGCATCAACATCGTGCTGAAGTCGCTGGAAGCGCCGATCCGCCAGATCGTCGAGAACGCCGGTGTCGAAGGCTCGATCGTGGTCGGCAAGATCAGCGAAAACAAGTCCGAGACCTTCGGTTTCAACGCGCAGACCGAAGAATATGTCGACATGATCACCCATGGCATCGTCGATCCGGCCAAGGTCGTGCGCACGGCGCTGCAGGATGCGGCATCCGTGGCCGGCCTGCTGATCACCACCGAGGCGATGGTGGCAGAGATGCCGAAGGAAAAGCCCGCCATGCCGATGGGCGGTGGCGCTGGCGGCATGGGCGGCGGGATGGATTTCTGATCCAACCTTGAGCCTGCGCCCCTCGCAAGGGGGCGCCAGACGAACAACAGAAATCCCCGGCTCGCACCGGGGATTTTTTATGGGCCGATGCGGCGCCCGCGTTTGCGCTGCAGCGCGCGATTACGCCACAACCATATGTTGAATTGCGACTTATGCGCTTGTTAATGCGGGCGGCGAGGCGGTTCTGGCGGATGATCCTGGCGCAAACTGACCCACACCTTACAATTTTGCAGCCCCGCAAACAATTCTTGCATTCTCGCTGCTGGCAGCAAATCAACCATATGTGGCAACTTCTTGAACAATATGAACTTGACGTGACAATCGCGGCGTCATAATCGGTCTTGCTAGTGGTTTGATAAATATAAATTAATCAGGCATGATACGCCTTTAGTCGGACGCTTGTGGGGAGGGCCGGTTTGATGACTCATCAGGGGGAGAAGTTGCGCACCTTGACGCGCGCCGATTTTCTGGATGCAATTCATGCAACCTGTCCGCAACTATCACGTGCGGAGGCGCATGAATTGTTCGAGCAAACGATCGAGGGCATTTGTTTTGCCCTGG
>JAGXAM010000015.1 GCA_019075905.1 Hyphomicrobiales bacterium | reverse complement strand
CGCACGCTACATGACGCTTGAAACGATGGCCCCGGTGAGCGACAATCCCATCGTCATGCTCTCGGCTGTACCCGGCGCATGATCGGCTCAAACTGATGCCGAAATCAGCGGTGGCCCAGATGAGCTACACCACGCCGGGGGACACGATCGCAGCCCACGCAGCTTTGAAACGTGGATCGTCCAGAAAATCGAGAGATTTGCTTTTGATCGCGAAGCCGTCCTCACGAAAATCGGCCGGCATCGCGTTGAGTCGGCGCCTAAAACTGCGCTTAATTCTTTCGAGGCTTAACTTAGGCTTGGCCATAAAATAACGTCCCATCCCTGTGAATCAAGCCTCAACCAAATCCGGCGGCGTTGCCTCATCGCCCGCTCCCGGCGCCACATGCCTGGCCAGCGGTCAGAGTGCGGCGGGGTGCGAGATTGCCTAGAAAGCCGGATTTATAAAGGCTCGTAGTTCTTCTCAGCCACCTGCAAGCGTCGAAGTGTTGTCTCGGCTTCTGGAACGGACGGTGAAAGTTGCTCCAGCCGATTGAAGACCTCATCGACATCCAAAAGTGCTTCCCATGTAGCACGATTGAAGACCTCAACAGTTCTAGTCCCATTATTGCCTAGCGGAACAGGCCCGTCTTCGACCAGTTCATTGCCAAGCTGAACAACTTTTGCGTCATCGGCAATGACGCCAATGATCCATTCTGCCAATCGGTGATTGCAACCTATTCGCTTCCACGCCCAGACCAGCACAATAGGCATGGGAGCAGACCAAATCGAGCCAGTTTCGCAGGCGCAGGCAATCTGATCTCTTATCGCAAGCCCAGCTTTCTCAATGTTGTCAAGGGGGAACAGGTGACCGGCGTGCTCACCCCCGCTGCCGAATAAAGGATGCTGACGCGCGGCGGCCTCGACGACCAGCGCCCGTAATTGCAGACCCGCCTCATGAGTCACGAGAATTTCCAAGATTTTGCCGCGCATTGCTGCGTCGAGGTGTTTTATTCCAGCGAACAGCATCTCCTGAAGCTCGTTGCGGTTTTCCATCATTGCAGAAACATTTGTGGACTGCACCCTCGCGTCGGATCAGATCATCTGAACAATCGAAAAGCGCCGCTGCAAATTCAGGCGTCAACAAAGGCCGGGAGTGAACAGTCGCATGGATTTGAAAGAGAAGGTCGCCAACCCTCGAAGGCAGGCCCGCGACCCGTTCGTCTTCCAATCTCGCCAGCGTGGCCTTGAACATAGGCGCAGGATCAGAAGCAGTCAGAAGTGCATCAACTTCAGTGCGGCTAAACATTTCCGAACTGCGAGTGAACTTAAAATAATTATGATAGAATCCTTGCTTGCATATGCGCCGCTGATCCATCGAACTCAAATGATCGGCATCGAGTGGGTGATGGCCCCAGACATTGGCAAGGCTAGGAAACATCAGCGCCATGGCTGCCTCAGCCGCTTCGGGCTTTCGCGCATTCCCCGGTCTCATGGCATCGGCGATCTTCCTGATAAATGGATCTAGAACATCCCTTCTCGTGATTGCCTCGATATTATCGCGGACCAGTGCGTAAGCGACAGGATCGAAAAGCTGGAGCGTTGTGACCACCACCAGATCGGCAAGATCTACATCATCTGCCACTGTGGGCCAGATCACCTGAAGCGTATTCGCCAGCCGTATGACGTCCCGTGGCGTTGCCAGATAGGTGCCCAGGACTTTCAGCAAGACCATCTGCCAGCGGGGCCTGTCTGGGGGGTCGCGGCCCGTGATCTTTCTTATCCGCGCGAGCAGCATCTTGCGCAATTCTCCGCGCCACGGCGGCGGCAATTGCAGTGAGACCTGAACAATTTTTTCAAGAAAGGCCGGATCGATCTTTTCCGCGCCCTCCGCCAGCGCCTTTGTAACCACGTCCTTATCAAAAACAAGCACATAGAGGACATTCGGAAGGTCACCGAGTGATTTGACCAATGACAAGACGGCCCGCATTTCGGTCGGCATGAGCCGGTCAATGTCGTCGATGACGACGATGATGCGCTCATCCGCTTCCTTCAGCGCCCCGACTAGATTACGTTTTGCCCTTTCAAGAGAAGAGTCGGACGTGAGCGCCGACTTTGCCCGCTCCCCCACCGCTTTCCCGATATCGCCAGCGCCGAAATGAGCCGCAGCGAAGCCAAATGCGAACGGTAGCAGGCTAACCAAGCCGTCCATCGCGGCCTTCAGCCTATCGCTGCCATCAGCCCCGATCTGCGCAGCCAGTTCATTGAAGAACGCGCGGACAAGATTCTCCTGACCGCTGAAGTTCCACGGGTTGAAGCGCACGATGTGCGTCTTCCGCATTTTCGCGCACTTATACCATGCCTCATCGAGTTCTTGGTCACTCAGTTTTTCAAGATCATCCGCGCCTTTGCCGAGTTCTTTCAACACCCGCAGCTTGATGGTGCGCAAGGCCAGGGCAATCGCGCTGCTTTTGCCAGAACCCCATGGCCCCTCAACCGAGATCGCCAAGCCATCCTTTAAGTTCATCCCAAGCAGCGATGTTGCCAGAGCGTCCGCGAATGACGCCAATCCGAAAAGGTCGTCATCCGGGCGAGAAATTGGGCGGTCACCGTGGAAGTTGCCATTCACAGTTCGATCTCCGAGCCGGGGGATGCTGAGACAACCGCTGCCACACAACCACGCCACGCGCAAATCATCTCACTTAGCGGCTTGGGTTCCATATAATTGCAAGAGCCAAACCTGTCCCCAGTCCCCTCACCCCTGCACCAAATCCGGCGGCGTGGCTTCCTTGACGAGCGCAGCGAGCGCGCTTTCCAGTGACAGCACTTCCTGGGCCTGCGAGCCGAGGCGGCGCAGCGACACTTGCGCGGTTTCGGCTTCCTTCTTGCCGACCACGATCAGCACCGGCACCTTGGCCAGCGAATGCTCGCGCACCTTGAGGTTGATTTTCTCGTTGCGCAAGTCGAGTTCCACCCTTAGACCACGCGCTTTTGCTGCTTTGACGAGCGAGCGCGCGTAATCATCTGCCTCCTGCGTGATGGTGCAGACCACCGCCTGCAACGGCGCCAGCCACAGCGGCAGGTGCCCGGCGTAATTCTCGATCAGAATGCCGATGAACCGCTCCATCGAGCCGCAGATCGCCCGGTGAATCATGACCGGTGTGGTTTTCTCGCTGTTGCTGGCAATATAGACCGCACCGAACCGCTCCGGCAGGTTGAAATCCACCTGGGTCGTGCCGCATTGCCAGTCGCGGCCGATGGCATCGCGCAGCACATATTCGAATTTCGGGCCATAAAACGCGCCCTCGCCGGGGTTGAGCGCCGTCTCGACAATGTTGCCATAGCGCGTCTTGATCTCGTTCAGCACCTGGCCCATCACCGCTTCGGCATGGTCCCACATCGCATCGGTGCCCACCCGCTTTTCCGGCCGGGTCGACAGCTTCACCACGATTTTGTCAAAGCCGAAATGGCCATAGACCGAAAGGATCAGCTCGTTGATTTTCATGCACTCATCGGCGAGTTGGTCTTCCGTGCAGAAAATATGCGCATCATCCTGCGTGAAGGCGCGCACCCGCATAACCCCGTGCATGGCACCAGAAGGCTCGTAGCGGTGGACGATGCCAAATTCCGCCATGCGCATCGGCAATTCGCGATAGGAGCGCAGCCCGTGCTTGAAAATCTGCACATGGCCGGGGCAATTCATGGGTTTCAGGGCAAAGACCCGCTGATCGGCCTCCGGATCATCAGGGCGCACAAAGGCGCTGGCCGATTTCACCGCAAACATGTTGTCGGCATACCAGCCCCAATGGCCGGAGGTCTCCCACAAGGACTTGTCCATCACCTGCGGGGCATTGACCTCGACATAATCTTCCGCGAGGCGGCGGCGCATATAGGCGACCAGCGTCTGGAACAGCGTCCAGCCCTTCGGATGCCAGAAGATTGCGCCGGGTGCCTCTTCCTGAAAATGGAACAGGTCCATCTCGCGCCCGAGACGGCGATGGTCGCGCCGTTCCGCCTCCTCAAGCATGTGCAGATAGGCGTCGAGATCTTCCTGGCTGGCAAAGGCGGTGGCGTAAATGCGCGACAGCATCGGCTTGGAGGAATCGCCGCGCCAATAGGCCCCCGCCACTTTCATCAGCTTGAAGGCCGTGCCGATCTTGCCGGTCGAGGTCATGTGCGGGCCGCGGCAAAGATCGAGCCACTCGCCCTGGCGATAAATCTTCAGGCTCTGGTCATCGGGAATGGCATCGACCAGCTCGACCTTGAAATCCTCGCCCTTGGCGGCAAAGAAGGCCTTCGCCTGATCGCGGCTCCATTCCTCGCGCGTGAATGGCGCATCGCGGGCGATGATCTCGCGCATTTTCTTCTCGATGGCGGCGAAATCCTCTGGTGTGAACGGCGCATTGCGGAAAAAGTCGTAATAAAAGCCGTTCTCGATCACCGGGCCGATGGTCACCTGCGTGCCGGGATAGAGCGTCTGCACCGCTTCGGCCAGCACATGGGCGCAATCATGCCGGATCAGTTCGAGCGCACGCGGGTCCTGCCGGGCGATGAATTCGATCGCGGCATCGGCGTTGAGCGGCATCGACAGGTCGCTCAGCACACCATCGACCACCATGGCGACGCTTCGCTTGGCCAGCGAGGGCGAGATCATCCGGGCGATTTCGAGGCCGGTGGTGGCCGCTGCCACTTCGCGCCGGTTGCCATCGGGGAATGTGACATGGATCATTGTGGCCTCTGGGGATAAGTCGCGCACCTGTGCGGCGCGGCGGGGGACTGGCCTTGCGCCTAGCATGGCACCGCCCATGGCTCAAGCTTCGGCGCGTTCAAGGTTGACTTCCCAGCGAGCCGTGCCCAAAACCGCGCGTCAGATCGAGTTTGAGTCAGGGACAATCGTGCGCGCTCCCCTTTATGATCCAGGCATATCGGTTGCCGCGCAAGCCTCGGCGCGGCTGGGCATGTTCGGCGCGCTGCTGGCCGCCATCGCCCTCGGGCTGACCGCGCTCGACCGTCTCTCGCCCTATGTCGGCCTCGTCGTTCTCGCCTTTGCGGCCCTGTTTGGCCTTGGCGCCCTGCTGTTCGCGCTGCGCGCCATGGCGTCAATCTGGAATTTCGGCAAGCGCGGCATGGTGCCGATGCTCACGGGATTGTTTTTCGCCTGCCTGCTGCTGGCGGCGCCGGCGTGGCTCGGCTTGCAGGCGCTGCTCCTGCCACCTTTGCATGATATTTCGACCACCATCCGGCACCCGCCGCATTTTTCCATGACTCTGCCGGCGCTTGCTGCGCGCGGCGGCCACACCCCAGCTGATATTTCAGCGCAGGACCGCGCCCCGCAGCGCACCGCCTATCCCGATGTCCAGCCGATTCTGGTGGATGTTACGCCCCTGCAGGCCTTTGAACTGGCCTTGCGCGCCGCCAGGGCCCTGAACTGGACGATTGTCGCCACCAGAGCCGCCGCTCGCCATGACCCGACCTATCATATTGACGCCACGCACAAATGGCCGCTGCTGCATTTCATCGATGACATCACCATCCGGGTCGAGCCGGCCGATGGTCAGGCCCGGGTCGACATCCGCGCCGTATCGCGCCTCGATGGCCCCGATTATGGCAACAATGCCAGACTGATCCAGCAATTCATCGACCAATACCAGACGCTGGTCGACAACCTGGACTAACCCGCCCGCCCCCTAAAGCTCATGATAGCTGGCGCCGGGCAGCGGCGGGCCTTCGCAGCCTACCTTGCCCTTGGCCACCAGATCTTCCAGATGCGCATAGACCGACAGCGCCGCCGCCCCCTTGAGGCGCGGATCGAGGCCGGTATAGATCGCTGCGACAATCGCCGGAATGCTCGATGTACCTTGCCGCACCTGCGCCAGAATGGAATTTTCCCGCTGGCGGCGGTGGGCGATGAGCGCACGCACGAAGCGTTGCGGCTCACGCAGCCCGCCGCCATGTCCAGGCCAATAAACCGCGTCCTCGCGTGCCAGCATTTTGGCAAGCGACGCCATATACGGGCCCATGGCGCCATCGGGCGGAGCAACAATCGAGGTTGACCAGGCCATGACGTGATCGCCCGAAAAGACGCTGCCTTCCTGCGGCAGCGCAAAGGCGAGATGGTTCATGGTGTGACCGGGGGTGGCGATAGCCACGAGGTCGAAATCCTCCACCTCGATTTTATCGCCATCCTTGAGAATGCGCTGCGGCTGGTGCGCAAGGTCATTCGAGCCTTCCATCGTCGAGGTTTCGCCGACGGCCAGCGCCCGCGCCGCCACATGCGGGCCACACCCCATGACCGGCGCGCCGGTCGCCCTGGCCAGCGCCCGCGCCAGCGGCGCATGGTCACGATGCGTATGCGTGACAAGAATGGCGGCAACCTCGGCATCGCCGATGGCGGCCATGAGACTAGCGAGATGCCCGCCATGATCCGGGCCGGGGTCGATCACCACCAGCTTGCGCGCGCCCACCAGATAGGTGCAGGTGCCGGTAAAGGTGAAAGGCCCGCCATTGGGAGCGATCAACCGGCGCACGCGCGGCGACAATGTTTCCACGAGACCGGCCTGCGGCGCCGCCTGGTCAAGCGGGATCTCAACGCTCGCCGGTGTCGTCATGTCATGGCTCCCTTCGGATCATCTGGTTGTTTTTGCACATCAACGTGTAGCAGCAAGCTTGTTGCATTGCAGCAATGACTCTATGCAAGCGGCGTGAGAGTTCAAGTGAGGGAATAAACATGCTGGACATGGTAGCCGCCCCGCCCGGCGGCGCGATCTTTGATATTCTGTGGCCCCGGAGCGGGCAAGGCGCTCCAGCGCGTCTGGCGCGCGGCCTTGGCCTTGCCATGGCCGGTGCCCTGGCGCTGACCCTGTCCGCGAAGGCGCAGGTGCCGCTCTTTATCCCGATCACGCTGCAATCGCTCGTGGTCCTGCTGCTGGGCGGCCTGCTCGGCGCCCGCCTCGGCCTTGCCAGCGTCATGCTCTATCTGGGCGAAGGCGCTGCCAATCTGCCGGTCTTTGCCGGCACGCCGGAAAAGGGCCTTGGCCTTGCCTATATGATGGGGCCGACAGGCGGCTATCTCGTCGGCTTTGCGCTCGCCGCGCTGCTGATCGGCTATGCGGCCGACCGGCGCCTTGATGGCACGCTCTGGCGGCGCCTGCTGGTGATGAGCCTCGGCCACCTGGTGATATTCGCCTTCGGCTACGCCTGGCTGGTGCAATTCGTCGGCTATGACAAGGCCTGGTTGCTGGGTGTCGCGCCCTTTTATGCGGCCACCGTCATCAAGACGCTGCTCGCCGCCTTGCTGGCAACCGGCCTGTGCCGCGGCGCCGCTCTGCTGCGCGGCCTCTGAACAAGCTTGCAAGGGTCGAGGCAAGGCCATGGCCTGCCGCCTCGACCCCCGGCCGTGACGGGCCTAGCCGCCCTGCCCTGCGGCAATCACATCTTCCAGCGTCTTCAGGCCCGGCCTCGTGGCATTGACCAGCACCGCCATATTGCCCGGCGCATGCTGGTTCTTCCACATTTTGGTATGGGCGCGCGGAATCTGCGCCCAGGCGAAGACTTCCGACATGCACGGGTCGATGCGCCGTTCGAGCACGAATTTATTCGCCGCCACCGCCTGCTTCAAATGCGCAAAATGCGAGCCCTGGATGCGCTTTTGCCGCATCCACACATAGCGCGCATCAAAGGTCAGGTTGAAGCCGGTCGTCCCGGCGCAAAACACCACCATGCCGCCGCGCTTGACCACCAGGCACGAGACCGGGAAGGTCTGCTCGCCCGGATGCTCAAACACCGTATCGACATCCTTCTTGCCGGTAATGTCCCAGATCGCCTTGCCGAATTTGCGGGCCTCCCTGGTCCAGACATTATACTCCTCGGAATTCACCTTCGGCATCTGGCCCCAGCACGAAAAATCCTTGCGGTTGATGACGCCCTTCGCACCGAGCGACATGACGAAGTCGCGTTTGCTCTCATCCGAGATGACACCGATGGGATTGGCCCCCGCCGCCGCGCAAAGCTGCACGCCAAACACGCCAAGCCCGCCGGACGCGCCCCACACCAGCACATTGTCGCCGGGCTTGAGGCGGTGCGGATCGTGACCAAACAACATGCGATAGGCGGTGGCCAGCGTCAGCGTGTAGCTGGCGCTTTCCTCCCATGTGAGATGGCGCGGCCGCTCCATCAATTGCCGGTCCTGCACCCGGCAGAATTGCGAAAACGAGCCATCGGGCGTCTCATAGCCCCAGATGCGCTGCGAGGACGAAAACATCGGGTCGCCGCCGTTGCATTCCTCATCGTCGCCATCGTCCTGGTTGCAATGCACCACGACCTCGTCACCCACCTTCCAGCGTTTGACCTTGGAACCCACCGCCCAGACGATGCCCGAAGCATCCGAGCCGGCGACATGAAAAGGTTGCTTGTGAACATCAAAGGGCGAGATCGGCTGGCCGAGCCCGGCCCAGATGCCGTTGTAATTGACCCCCGCCGCCATCACCAGCACCAGCACGTCGTGGCTGTCGAGTGTCCAGGTCGGCACCACCTCGAGCTGCATCGAGTCTTCCGGCGGGCCATGGCGCTCGCGGCGGATCACCCAGGCGTGCATCGACTTTGGCACATGACCGAGCGGCGGAATTTCACCAATTTCGTATAGGTCTTTCACATCCTTACCCCATCATGGCAGAGCTGTATCCGCCAGCTTAGCATCACTGCTGCAGTGCACCATAGAGCAAAATGACTAATGCGCCCCGATAGCTGGCATTTTAGCGGCATCGCTAACGAAAGCTTATCTTCCTCATGGTATCAAATGCCGGATGGGATAAAAGCTCTTGAGGCCAGCCTTCGGTAAAAACGCTAGCTTGAGGACACGAACATGAACCAGTGGTTCGGCTTGAACGAATATCTAGGTGTTGAGTCCTATCTGCAATTGACCTTTTTAATTGCCTTTGTCGCGGTCATCGCGGGCGTATTTGGCTATTTTTCAGATTACCTGATGAAAGAACATGGTTTCGGCGTCATCGGTAACGGCATTCTGATTTTGGCCGGCTCCGCCGTTGGTCTTTATGCCCGTGCCAATTACGGCCAGTATGACGACATTACCGGCATAAACCTGACGGTATTCTACGTTGTCGGCGTCTCAACCTTCATGTTATTCATATTCGGCGTGATCAAAAGCTGGCTTGTCCATTGACATCTGCACTCAGGCCGGGCGCTGATAGTCCTTGATGTCTGAAAATGCGATCTGCGGCCATTTGTCCGCCTCGTAGCGCAAACCCCAGGCATTTTGCGCCATGAAAACCGGCGCACCATCGAGATCGTCAGCCAGCGAAGCCGGATAGGCCCGCATGAAACGCTCCAGCTCGACCTGATTTTCGGCATTGATCCACCGCGCCAGCTCGAACCGGCTCGGCTCGAAACTCACGGGCAGGCCATATTCGCCCGCCAGCCGCTCGGTCAAAACATCGAGCTGCAGCGCCCCGACCACGCCCACCAGCGCGCCGGAACCATCACGCGGGGTGAAAACCTGCACCACCCCCTCTTCGGCCATTTGCTGCAAGGCTTCGCGCAGTTTCTTGGCCTTCATCGCGTCATTGAGCTTAACGCGCCGCAGGATTTCCGGCGCGAAGCTCGGCACGCCGCGAAAGGCAATGGCCTCACCTTCGGTCAGGGTGTCGCCAATCCGCAGGGTGCCGTGGTTGGGAATGCCGACGACATCGCCGGCAAAGGCCTCGTCGGCAATGCTGCGGTCCTGCGCAAAGAAAAACTGCGGCGCACTCAGTGTCATGGGCTTGCCGGTGCGCACCAGTCTGGCCCGCATGCCGCGTTGCAGTCGCCCGGAACATACCCGCATGAAGGCGATACGATCGCGGTGGTTGGGATCCATATTGGCTTGAATCTTGAACACGAAGCCGGTCATGCGCGGCTCGCCAGGCTCCACCAGCCGGGTCGCTGCGGCGACAGGTTGCGGCGAGGGCGCGAATTCGCGCAAGCCGTCGATCAGGTCCCGAACCCCGAAATTGCGCAAAGCCGAGCCAAAGAACACCGGGCTCAAATGTCCCTCGCGGAAGGCTTCAAGGTCAAAGGTTTTCAGGCCATCGCGCGCCAGTTCGATGCTTTCGGCCGTCGTGGCATGGGCCGGCCCGGTGCACAGCGCCGCCAGCGCCGGATCATCCGGCCCGGCAACTGTCACCGGCTGATCGTCGCGGCCAAGCTGGCGCACCAGATTGTGCCGCAAATCATAGGTACCGACGAAATCACGCCCCTGCCCCAGCGGCCAGGTCAGCGGCGCGACATCGAGCGCCAGCGTCTTTTCGATTTCGTCGAGCAGATCAAAGGGATCGCGCGCCTCGCGGTCCATCTTGTTGATGAAGGTAATGATCGGAATGTCACGCAGGCGGCACACCTCGAACAGCTTGCGGGTGCGCGCCTCGATGCCCTTGGCCGCATCAATCACCATCACCGCCGAATCGACCGCCGTCAGTGTGCGATAGGTATCTTCGGAGAAATCCTCATGGCCCGGCGTGTCGAGCAGATTGAAAACGCAATCGCCATATTCAAAGGTCATTACCGAGGTAACGACCGAAATGCCGCGCTCGCGCTCGATCCCCATCCAGTCGGAGCGGGTCTGGCGGCGGTTGGCCTTCGCGCGCACTTCCCCGGCCAGCTGGATGGCACCGCCAAACAGCAGCAGCTTTTCGGTCAATGTGGTTTTGCCGGCGTCAGGATGCGAGATGATCGCAAAGGTGCGGCGGCGTGCTACGGGATCGTCGGGCAAATTCATGATGTCGGCTTATGAGGAGACCAAGGCGGCAAAGTCAACCGCTGCCGCGTCTGTCAGGGCTTGCCCGCGCCATGAAGCACGATCCCCTGCGCCTTTCACATGCGCGAAGGGCGCGGGCGCGGGCGGGTAAGCGCTTCGGCGGTCAGGGGTTTTTCGAGGCGCAGGGCATTGGAACCATCTTCATAAAAATCCTCGACCTCGGCGAACCGGCGATAGCCGAGCTTGTGATAGAGTGCATTGGCGCCGGCATTGTCGGGCCGCACCTCAAGGCGCATCCAGTGAGCGCCGCGCAACCGGGCGCTGGCCTCGCAGGCGCTCATCAACTTGCGTCCGGTCCCGCGCCCGGCACATTCAGCCGCTACCGCAATGGAATAGAGCCGCGCGACAATCGAGCGGCGGTGAAATGCCACCAGTGCATAGGCGCAAAGCCCGTCTTGCCCCTGCGCCACCAGCATGCTCACCGAGGGCGCGCCAATGTAATAGCGCAGGCTGTCGCGTGGCAGCTGATCATGCGAAAAGGCCGCCATTTCCAGCCGCTCGATGGCATCGAGATCATGCTTTTGCGCCCGTCTGATGTGAATTTCGTCGGCATCCGGCTGCATCAGCTCTCCCCCTGCAGCGGAAAGGTCCATGTTTCGGTGAGCGTGCGCCCGGCGGCGCTGAGAAATATCCGCAGATTGACGCTGGCGCCCTCAGGCAGTGCAAGATCAACCATGGCGCGATAGCCCTTCAGCGCCGGATTGGCGGCGCCTGAAACATGCAGGATATCGGCGCCGTCGGCCGTGGCATTGACCTTGACCATGGCCGCATCCTGCGCAAACCAGGAGAGATCATCACCGACAAAATCGACCCTGATGCGCAGCGCGGTTCTGTCCGGCTGATGCGGCGGCGCCGGCAAGGGCGTGATGAAACTGTTGACGCTGCGCCCGCCCGGCGAAACATGCGGCTGGTTGCGCGTGGCGGTGATGCGATAGCGCAGGCGCAGCGGCACCCCCGGCGCCACATCGGCATCAGGCTGGAAACTGGCGAATATATTGGCCTTTGCGGCATCGGGCGCCGGCGTCTCGCGCAGGACTATGCGACCGGCATCAAATCCCTCGACCGGCTCGATCCAGTAGGACGGGCAATTCTGGAAAGCACGGCCAAGGCTCATGTAATGGCTGAAATGGCGGTCACGCTGCATCAACCCGAAACCCTTGACCCCGGTTGCGGCAAAGGACGAGATGAGCGGGCTCGCGGGATTATGCAACGGACGCCATAAAAACTCGCCGCTCTGCCCATGTATCAGCAGGCCATCGGCCTCATGAACCTCGGGGCGAAAGGCATCGCGCACCCGCTGGTCATTTTCGCCACACATGAACAGGCTGGAAAGCCCGGCAAGATCGAATTTCGCCCCGGCCTGGCGCGCAAAGAGCGTGGCCGTGACCATGAGCGAGGTGCGCTCGCCGGGATAAAGCTCGAACTGAAAGGCGCCGGTGGCCCCAGGCCCGTCGAGCAGGGCAAGAAAGGTGACATGATCGGCGTCAGCTGCGCTGGAATCGATCCAGACCTCGCGCAGACTCACCGCGCTGGCAGCAGCATCATCGCTGGCGACGCCGAGCGCCTGGCAGATGCTGCCCGCCACCTGGTTGCGCCCATAAAACCGGAACTGGCCGCCACCGCGACATTCCAGCAGATTATCGAGCCGGGATGGCGTGTTGAGCGGCCCCATCAGCCGGAATCCGGCAAAGCCGAAGTTGACCGGCAGGTGCTGCGGCTTCGGAACTGCCCCAAAATCGAACAGGTCGGCAAGATATGGGACGGGCGTGGCTATGCCATTGCGGATCGTATTGACCGTCATCGCCTGCGGCCATGGTCCGCCGCGCGGCAATAATTCGATCCGATAGGGGCTGTGCTCACCCGAGCGCAACGCCTTGGCACTGCGAAAACGGATGGATTGCCATTGCTTGTCGGTGATGGCGCGCAGGTCTTGCGGCAGGGCCGTGCGCGCCGCCGCATAGGGCGCGGCCGCGATCTCCGCAGCACGATGCACGAGGTTATCAAGCCCGATTTTTGCGTCTTTTCCGGGCTTTGCCGCCGCAAAGCCATTGCCCGGTAGCATGGTTCCAGCACCCGCGAGAACAGCCCCGATCGCAAAAAAATCTCGACGCGACAGAGGTTTAGCCAAGGCCCGACTCATTCGTAAGCTTCCGTGCTGAATTGCCCTCATGGCTTTAGCTGTTGTCGGGGCACGCAACAAGCACCAGCGATGTTTGGCCCAGAACTTGTAACCCGCCTGTGAGCGGTACCCGAGAGCAAGTTTCGGGTGCCGCATTGGGACAAGCCGGGCGTTTCCTGAGGCCTTTTGACGGATCACAGGACATTTGGAGCCAATGCCGTGTTGAATGTGCCCGAATGGTTTGGGACTGCCGCGTGGCAACCGCCGATCCCCGGCAAGGTCGTCGGCATACGCGCGCCGGTCGACGGTGAATCGCGCATTGCGCCGCGCCAGACCGGCAATGGCTGGCATTATGTCGCTGCCGACCAGCGCTACCTCGTCGAAGCTGTCAATTATCAGGCGGCGGCCATGCATTTTGATGCCTGGATGGCGCTCGCCGAGCGCGCGATGGAGGCCAATGCCTTTTATGACCCCTGCTTCGCCCTGCCCGCCGCCCTGCATCTTGCCGTCGCCAAGCGTCCACAGTTTCTGCTGGTCTGGGATGAAACTGGCGGTGAGCGCGCAAGGTTGTGCGGCCTGCTGCCGTTTCACTACCGCCGCACCCTGACCGGCCGCCAGTTTGCCGAAAACTGGCTGCATGATTTTGCCGCGCTCGGCACGCCGCTGGTCGACCGCGAACATGCCATCGAGACCATCGACCTGATGCTCGACTGGTTGCGCCGTCAGAACGGCAAGACGGTCGGCCTGATGTTTCGCAAATTGCGTGGTGATGGCCCCGTTGTCGGCCTGCTGCGCACCCGCACCGCGCTGACCGGCCGCGAGACGAGGGAATTTGACCAGCATGAGCGCGCCGCCCTGCTGAAGGGCGAGAGCGCTGGCGATCCGTTCCTGAACACCTTGTCTTCCAAGAAGCGCCGCGAATTGCGCCGCCAGCGCAACCGGCTGAGCGATCAAGGCACCTTGAGCTATACTTCGGCGCGGCGACCCGATGAGGTTCGCGCCGCGACAGAGGAATTTATGGCGCTGGAAGCTGCTGGCTGGAAGGGCGAGCGCGGCACGGCCTTTCTCAATGATCCCGGCAACAGCACCTTTTTGCGCACCTTGACAAGGCTGCTGGCGCGCGACGGCAAATGCCGGATCGATGCCTTGCGCCTCGATGGCAAGCCCGTCGCCATGGGCATAACGCTGCGTGACCGCGATTGTGCCTGGCTGTGGAAGATCACTTTTGAAGAGGATTATGGCGCATCTTCACCCGGCGTGCAGCTGCTGATGGATTTCACGCGCACCCAGCTGGCTGAGGCCGGCGTACAGCTGACGGATTCGGCCGCCATCCCCAACCATCCGATGATCAACCACATCTGGCGCGACCGCATCGCCATCACCGACGCCCTGATTTCGATGCAGACTTACCAGACCCGGGGCTTTGCCCTGCATGCCGCGCTGGAACACATGCAAAGGTGGACGCGCGAACTGGCCAAGACCATTTATTACAAACTTCGCAACTACAAGCGCAGTTGATCAAGGGTCCTGCCGCCTTGTTGCGTGGCCGCTTGTGCCACGCCCGGCACGCCCGCCTTGCCCCTTGCATGCACAGCGCTAACGCGATAGCAGGACGCCAGCGATAGTAATACCGCCGCTCGCGGAGACCTGGCCCCATGACCTATGTTGTCGTCGAAAACTGTATCAAGTGCAAATATATGGACTGCGTTGAAGTATGCCCTGTAGACTGCTTCTACGAAGGCGAGAACATGCTGGTTATCCACCCGGACGAGTGCATTGATTGCGGCGTATGCGAGCCTGAATGCCCGGCCGAAGCTATCAAGCCGGATACCGAGCCGGGCCTTGAATCATGGCTGAAGCTCAACAGTGACATGGCCAAATCGTGGCCCAATATCACCATCAAGCGCGACGCACCGGCCGATGCCAAGGAATTTGACGGCAAGCCCGACAAGCTGAAGCAATATTTCTCGGACAAGCCCGGGGAAGGCGACTGACGAGGCGATAGAATCATACCCGGGCAAATACGTGGCGATTTGGTCAGCCACCGTTAAGCATCGTCAAGGGTCGGCACCGCAGAATCGCCGTTTCCCTTTGATTTTTGCGGAATCTTGTGGTATACGATTTTTTAACGAGTTGGATGGTTCCTGTCCGGCCTCGGCTGATCCCATTTCCTGCCTTTTCAGGAAAATTGCCGATGCAGCAACCCTTTAGTGGATGCTGTGATATCGGTTGGCATTGGGTATCGCTGCCGCCAAAACGGGGCCACCGACATCCTCCCTGAGGTTTGCGTAACATGACCATGGATAATTCTGACGTTGAGACCCTCGCTTCGGCAATCAGCGAAACGGGGGCCAATCCGCCGCGTCGCAAGCCTGCCGCGGCCACCAAGGCCGCTGCCAAGCCTGCCGTGACGCGCGGTGGCTTCAAGGTTGGCGAGCTGATCGTCTATCCGGCGCATGGCGTTGGCGAGATCAAGGCGATCGAGGAACAGGTGGTTGCCGGTTTCAAGCTGGAATTGTTCGTCATTTACTTCATCAAGGACAAGATGGTGCTGAAAGTGCCGACGCCCAAGGCGACGGCAGTCGGCATGCGCAAGCTCGCCGAACCGGCGGTGATGAAACGGGCGATGGAAACGCTGGCGGGCCGGGCGCGCATCAAGCGCACCATGTGGTCGCGCCGCGCGCAGGAATACGAATCAAAGATCAATTCCGGCGATCTCGTCCAGGTCTGCGAAGTGGTGCGCGATCTTTACCGCTCGGAAACGCAGCCCGAGCAATCCTATTCCGAACGCCAGCTTTATGAGGCTGCGCTGGACCGCGTGGTGCGCGAAGTTGCCGCGGCTCACGATGTCACCGACACCGAAGCCACGCAGTTGATCGAGGCGCAATTGCAAAAGAGCCCGCGCCGCACCAGCAAGACGGCGGCGGAAGGCGAGCGCGGCACCGACGAGGCGGCTCTGGAAGCGGAAATCGAGGGCGAAGTCGAAGAAGCGGCCTGAGGCCGGCTACCGGGCGCCTCCTGCGCGCCCGGCGCTTTGCTTGCATCGCTGGCGGCTTCATCCCGCCCCGGATGCGCTTCATCCCAGCCCTAATGCGCTTCGTCCCAATTGGCGGCGGCGCGTGCATCCACCTGCAAAGGCACGCGCAAGGCCAACGCCGGCAGCGCCGCATTGACCATGACCTCCCGTGCCGTGGCGATGGTGGCCTCGATCTCGCCCTCCGGCACCTCGAACACCAGTTCGTCATGAACTTGCAAAAGCATGAGTGCCCGCAGCTTGTTTGATGCAAGTGCATCGTCCATGCGGATCATGGCGCGGCGGATGATATCGGCGGCCGAACCCTGAATGGGCGCATTGATCGCCGCACGCTCATTGAAGGCGCGCTCCGACGGGTTGCCGGAATTAATGCGCGGATAATGGCACTTGCGCCCGAATATCGTGGTCACGAAGCCCTGCGCCCGCGCCTGCTTGCGCATCGCATCCATATAATCGCGAATGCCGGGAAAGCGCTCGAAATATTTCTTGATATAGGCGCCGGCCTCCTCGCGCGATATGCCAAGCTGATTGGCGAGGCCGAACGCGGAAATCCCGTAAATAATGCCGAAATTGATCGCCTTGGCGCGACGGCGCACGTCGGAGGGCATGTCTTTCATCGGCACGCCGAACATTTCCGAAGCCGTCATGGCGTGAATATCGAGACCTTCGGCAAAAGCCCGGACAAGCTGCGGGATCTCGGCCACATGCGCCAGGATGCGCAATTCGATCTGCGAATAATCGGCTGATATCAGCTTGTGACCCGGTGCCGCCACAAAGGCGCGCCGGATCCGCCGCCCGGATTCATTGCGCACCGGGATGTTCTGCAGGTTGGGGTCGCTCGAGGACAACCGGCCGGTGGTCGTCGATGCAAGTGCATAGGAAGTATGCACCCGCCCGGTTTCCGGGTTCAAAAATGTCGGCAAGGCATCGCTGTAGGTCGATTTCAGCTTGGCAAGCTGGCGCCAGTCGAGCAGGCGCGCGGCAAAGACATTGCCTTCCGCGGCCAGATCATCGAGCACGCTGGCCGAGGTCGACCATGCGCCGGTCGGCGTCTTTTTGGCGCCGGGCAGCCCCATTTTGCCAAAAAGAATGTCGCCGAGCTGCTTGGGCGAACCGAGGTTGAAGCTCTCGCCGGCAAGTTCATGGATTTCTGCTTCGAGGCGCGCCATATCCTGCGCAAATTCGCCAGACAGGCGCGACAGCATCGCCCGGTCGATGGAAATCCCGCGCCGCTCCATGAGCGCCAGCACCGTCGGCATGGCCCGCTCCAGCGTCTCATAAACCGTGGTCATGCCCTCGGCGACGAGGCGCGGCTTCAGCACCTTCCACAGCCGCAGCGTCACATCGGCATCTTCCGCCGCATAGGCGGTGGCCGCATCGAGGGGCACCTGAGCAAAGGAAATCGCCGCCTTGCCCGTGCCGGTCACCTCCTTGTAGGCAATCGGCTGGTGCCCGAGATATTTGACACTCAGCGCATCCATGCCATGGCCATCGCCCCCGGCGCCGGCATCGAGCACATAGGACAGCAGCATGGTGTCATCGAAGGGCGCCACCTCGATGCCTTGGCGCACGAACATCAGCCAGTCATATTTCATGTTCTGGGCGATTTTCAGCACCGATGGCGCTTCCAGCATCGGCTTCAGCGCCTGCAGAACCACTGCGGCGGCAAGCTGCCCGGCCACCAGCTCGCGGCCCTGAAACAGGTCGCTGGTCGCCGAAGCGCGATGCGCTAGCGGGATATAACAGGCCCGCCCGCCCGGCAGCGCCAGTGAAATCCCCACAAGTTCCGCCTGCATCGGATCGAGCGAACTGGTTTCGGTATCGACCGCGACCACCCCCTCCTCCATGGCGCCCTGCACCCAACGCGCCAGCGTCTCGATATCCTGCACGGTTTCATAGCGGCTGCGATCAAGCACTTCTGCCTTGGCAGCGGCGACACGTGCCGCCGCCAAGGCTTGCGGGGTCATGCCCGCATTCGCATCCGCTTCAGGGGCTGGGGCCTCGGCAACAGCTTCGGCCTGCGGCTTGGGCGCGCCATTGCGATCCTGCCAGCCATTGGCGCCGGCGACCGTGGCATCAGGCACGACCTCGGCGAGATCGCAGCCATAAATATCCGCCGCCCGCCGCGCCAAAGTCGAAAATTCCATCGCCTTGAAGAACCCGATCAGCGGCTGCGGTTCCGGCGCGATCAGCCGCAAATCATCGAGCGGCACCGCCAGTGCCACATCTTCCACCAGTTGCACGAGCTGGCGGGAAATGCGGATTTTCTCGACAACGGCGGGATCGGTCAGCGTCTCGCGCTTCTTGGGTTGCTTGATCTCATGGGCGCGCGCCAGCAAGGTTTCGAGATCGCCATAATCATTGATGAGCTGGGCGGCGGTCTTGATGCCAATGCCCGGGGCCCCCGGCACATTGTCGGAGGCATCGCCCGCCAGCGCCTGCACCTCGACCACCCTTTCGGCACCGACGCCGAAATAGGCCATGACTTCGGCCGGGCCGATACGCCGCTCCTCGCGCTCGCCCGAGGCAGGATCATACATGGCGATGCCATCACCCACCAGCTGCATCAGATCCTTGTCGGCCGAGACGATCAGCACATCGGCGCCGCGCGCGCGTGCCTGACGGGCATAGGTGGCGATGAGATCATCGGCCTCATAAGTATCCTGCTCGATGGGGATCAGCGAAAACGCCCGCACGGCGGCGCGCATCAGCGGAAATTGAGGCACGAGATCGGCGGGCGGATCAGGCCGGTGCGCTTTGTATTCCGGATAGATCGCCCGCCGGAACGAATTTTCAGACTTGTCGAAAATGATGGCAAGATGCGTCGGCTTGATCCCGGCGGCGCCATCCCGCACGAACTGGAACAATTTGTTGCAAAACAACCGCACGGCACCATTGGGCAGTCGGTCGGAGCGGAAATTATATTTCGGGTCCTGCCGCATCGACTGGAACCAGGCGCGAAACACAAAGGACGAGCCATCAACCAGAAAAACATGGTCGCCAGGCTGCACGGGAGCGGAAATGTCAGTCATGAGACGATCCTAACAGAGCCTGCGCCCGAGGGGAAACCGCCTCGCCATGCCACATACCGGCATCCACGCCAAAATGTGCCCGCCGCCATGCGGGCACCAACTGCGCCTTGCCGCGCCGGGCGGCTGGCATTAAAGCAGACAAATGCACTTCACCCGCATCTGTCAAGGAAACGCGCATGTCCCAACCGCTGGTGCTTCACCCTGATCGCCTGTTTCCCGCCGATGCTGCCACCCGCGCCGTAGCGCGCCAGCTCTATGCGCTGGTCGAGCGCCTGCCGATCGTTTCGCCGCATGGCCACACCGATCCGCGCTGGTTTGCTGAAAACGAGGCCTTTCCCGATCCGGCAACTCTGCTGGTCAAGCCGGACCATTATATCTTCCGCATGCTTTACAGCCAGGGCGTGAAGCTGGAAGAGCTCGGCCTGACGCGCCGCGACCGCGGCCCGGTCGAAACCGATCCGCGCAAGATCTGGCGGCGTTTTGCCGAACATTATCATCTGTTTGCCGGCACACCGACACGCCTTTGGCTTGATCATGTCTTTGCCACCTTGTTCAACATCGACCAGCGCCTGTCCGCCAGCACCGCCGACCGCGCCTATGATGTCATCGCCGAAAAACTCGCCAGTCCCGAATTTCGCCCGCGCGCCTTGTTCGAGCGCTTCAACATCGACGTCATTGCCACCACCGAAAGCCCGCTCGATGCGCTCGCCAGCCACGCCGCCCTGCGCACATCCGGCTGGAAAGGCCGCATCGTCACCACCTACCGCCCCGATCCGGTGGTAGACCCCGATTTCGCCGGCTTTGCCGACAATCTGCGCCAGTTCGGCGAGCTCACCGGGTGCGACACCGGCACCTATGCCGGCTATCTTGAGGCCCACCGCATCCGCCGGGCGTTTTTCCGCGCTCATGGTGCCACCGCCACCGACCACGGCCATCCCACCGCCCTGACCGCTGATTTGGCCGGCAGGGAAGCCTCGGCTCTCTATGACAGGGTGAAGCATGGCCAGGCCAGCGCCGCCGATGCCGAATTGTTCCGCGCCCAGATGCTCACGGAAATGGCGGCCATGAGCCTCGCCGATGGCATGGTCATGCAAATCCACTCAGGCGCCATGCGAAACCACAATCCTTTGATTTACAACACCTTCGGCCGCGATATGGGCGCCGATATGCCGACCCGCACCGATTATGTCCATGCCCTCAAGCCGCTGCTTGACCGCTTTGGCAATGAGGCATCGCTCACGATCATCCTGTTCACGCTCGATGAAACCGTCTATGCGCGCGAACTGGCGCCGCTCGCCGGCCATTATCCGGCCCTGCGCCTTGGCCCGCCGTGGTGGTTCCATGATTCCGTCGAAGGCATGACCAGGTTCCGCCAGCAGGCGATCGAGACCGCAGGCTTTGCCAATACCGTCGGCTTCAACGACGATACCCGCGCCTATCTGTCAATCCCTGCCCGCCACGATGTCGCAAGACGGGTCGATTGCGCGACGCTGGCGCAGATGGTGACGACCCACCGCATGGAGGAAGATGAAGCCGCGCGCCTGGTGGTGGCGCTGGCCGGCAGCATGGCCAAGGCCGCCTATCGCCTGTGAGGCGGCCACAGCACTGCGCCAATCCGCCGCTCGCTTTTGCGGCGCGTGCATGCTTATAAGGCGGGCATCATGACACTGACCAATACTGAAACAGCGACGCACGCCTCGGACAGAACCAAGGTCGCCCGGCGCAACCCGCTCGCAGCGCTGGCGCCCTTGCTGCCGTTCCTGCGCAACTATCACGGCCGCATTCTCGCGGCTCTGGGCGCGCTGGTGCTGGCCTCGGCCGCGACCCTGGTGGTGCCGGTCGCCGTGCGCCGTGTCATCGACATCGGCTTTGCACCCGCCCATGCGGGTGCCATCAATGCCACATTTATCGGCCTCATAATTGTGGTCGGCGCGCTCGCGATGGCATCCGGCCTGCGCTATTATCTGGTCATGACCATCGGCGAGCGGGTGGTGGCGGATCTGCGCAAGGCGGTTTTTGCCCATCTCGCCTCGCTCGATGCCAGATTTTACGACAGCGCCAAAACCGGCGAGCTGGTCTCGCGGCTGACCGCCGATACAACGCAGCTCAAGGCCACCTTCGGCTCTTCGGCTTCGGTCGCCCTGCGGAATTTTTTCCTCTTCATCGGCGCCATCGCGCTGATGATCTATTCGAGCCCGCATCTTTCGGCGCTCACCCTCGTCGCCATCGTGGTGATTGTCGTGCCGCTGGTCGCCTCGGGGCGCGGCGTCGGCCGCCGGGCCCGCCGGGCGCAGGATCGCCTTGCCGAAGCCACCGCCCTCGCCTCGGAACATCTCGGCGCCGTCAAGACCATGCAGGCCTATGGCGAGGAACAACGCACCGTGGCGCGCTTCGGCGAAGCCGTGCGCGAGGCCTATGAAGCCGCGCGCCTTGCCCTGCAGGCCCGCGCCATCCTGACGGCGGTGGCGATTTTCGTCGCCTTCAGCAGCGTGGTTGGCGTGCTGTGGTTTGGCGCCCATGACGTGCTCGATGGCGCCATGTCCGCCGGCCAATTGTCGCAATTCCTGCTCTATGCCGTGCTCGGCGCCTCGTCACTGGGCCAGCTCAGCGAAGTCTGGAACGAACTCACCGCCGCCGCCGGCGCGGCCGGAAGGCTCGCTGACATTCTCAGCGTCAGGCCCGGCATCATCGCCCATCGTCCGGTGTTGAGCCTTGCAAGGCCGCGCGGCGAGATCGTGTTTGAGGATGTGTCCTTCGCCTATCCGACAAGGCCCGATGAAGCCGCGCTGCATGGCTTGTCCTTCTCGGTCAGCCCCGGAGAGAGTGTGGCTCTGGTCGGGCCCTCGGGAGCCGGCAAATCGACCGTGCTGCAATTGCTGCTGCGCTTCTATGACCCGGCCACCGGCGTCATCCGGCTCGATGGCATCAACATCAACCAGCTGGAGCCGGATAATCTGCGCGCCGCGTTTGCGCTGGTGTCGCAAGAACCGGTGATCTTCGGCACCACCATTGCCGAGAACATCCGTTATGGTTCCCCCGGCGCTTCCATGGCGGCGGTGCGTGATGCTGCCACCCGCGCGGCCGCGGCCGGTTTTATCGAGGCCCTGCCCGATGGCTATGAAACGCTGATCGGCGAGCGCGGCATCACCCTTTCGGGCGGACAGCGCCAGCGCCTCGCCCTGGCCCGCGCCATTCTCAAGGACGCCAGCGTGCTGTTGCTCGATGAAGCCACCTCCGCCCTCGACGCCGAAAACGAGCAGTTGGTGCAGCAGGCACTGGAAGGCGTCATGGCCGGGCGCACGACGCTGGTCATTGCCCATCGTCTGGCGACCGTTTTGCGCGCCAGGCGCATTCTGGTGCTCGACGGCGGACGCATCGTCGAACAGGGCACGCACGAGAGCCTGGTGCGCCAGGATGGTCTTTATGCCCGGCTGGCGCGCCTGCAATTTGATACTGGCGCCAGCGCCCTGCAAGGCTGAGACGCCGCGCAACTGATCGCCGGCTGGCGCCAGCGTAACCAGATATTAACCACAAATAGCGCTTAAAATGCGAGACATGCATCGCCTGACGCTCGTCAGGCCGCAGTTTTGTCGGATTTTGCCGTCAGAGGTCTGGCATGGGCCAACCTCTGCGCCCCCAAGGATAGAAACATGGATCCAGCACATGTCGCGGCCGCCGCAAGCGCACCGGAAGTCACCCTTCTGGGCATGTTCTGGACGGCGGCCTTTGTCGTCAAGCTGGTGATGCTCGGCCTCTTGTCCGCCTCGGTATGGTGCTGGTCGATCATCATCAACAAATGGATGCTGTTTGCCCGCACCCGCAAGGCGATCGACCGGTTTGAGGAAACCTTCTGGTCCGGCGGCTCGCTGGATGAGCTCTACAGCACCCTGTCCGAGCGCCCGACCGTGGGCCTTGCGACGCTTTTTGTCGCCGCGATGCGCGAATGGAAGCGCTCGTTCCAGACCGCCGGCGCCTCGTTCATGGGCTTGCAGGCACGCATTGAAAAAGTGCTCGATGTCACCATCGGCCGCGAGACGGAGCGGCTGGAATCCAGCCTGCTGGTTCTCGCCTCGGTCGCCTCGGCGGGCCCGTTCGTCGGACTTTTCGGCACGGTCTGGGGCATCATGACTTCGTTTCGCTCCATTGCCGCCTCCAAGAACACCTCGCTCGCCGTGGTCGCTCCCGGCATTGCCGAAGCCTTGCTGGCCACCGCCATCGGCCTGTTTGCCGCTATTCCGGCACTGATTTTCTTCAACATCCTGCAAGGACGGGTGGCGCAGATGCAGGCGCGCATGGAAGCCTTTGCCGATGAATTTTCGGCGATCCTGTCGCGCCAGATCGACCTGCACAAGACCTCTGACCGCGACCGCGCGGCCTGACCGGAGATTGAGCCATGGGCATGTCAACGGCCGGGGGGCACAAGGGCGGCAGGCGCGGCCGACGCGGCGTGCCGCGCTACAGCGCCATGGCCGATATCAATATGACGCCGTTCATCGATGTCATGCTGGTGTTGCTGATCATCTTCATGGTGGCAGCGCCCCTGCTTTCGACCGGCGTGCCGATCAACCTGCCGCAAACCGCGGCCGGGGCCCTCAATGTCGATCACAAGCCGGTGCAGGTGGCTGTCGATGACAAAGGCATGATTTATATTGATGACAAGCCGGTCGACGAGGCGGATTTTATTGCCCGCCTGCAACAACTGGCGCCCGACGCTGCCAAGGAACGTATCTATCTGCGCGGTGCGACCAGCGTCAGTTATGGCCGCATCGCCGCGATCATGGCGTTGATGACCAAGGCCGGCTACAAAAGGGTCGCGCTGGTGACACAACCCATTCAGAAGTGAGGCCCGGCGTGGAAAGACGTCGCGTTGACAAGGGATTGATCGCCTCCGCAGCAGCGCATCTTGCGCTGCTGGGCTTTGTCGTGTTCAATTTTGCCTCATCGCCGAAGTTCCAGGATGCCGCGGAATCGACCCCGGTTGAAGTGGTGAGTTCCGCGCAGCTGAACGCCATTATGAAAGGCTCGCGCCAGGCGCCGCAGGCCAAGCCCGTGCCCCATCCCAAACCTGCAGCCCATGCCCGGCCGACGCCACATGTCGTGCCACTGCCAACCTTGCGCCCGGCGACGACACCCAAGGTCGCCGTCACCAAGCCACCGCCGCCGCCACCCAAGCCCCAGCCAAAGCCCGTGGATGACAAGGCCATGGCCGAGAAACTCGCGGCCATAGCAGCCGCCCAGCGCCATGCCGACGCCGTGAAGGCTGCCGCCGTCAAGGCGCAAGCCGTCGCCAAGGCCAAGGCGGTCGCGCAAGCCAAGGCTGCGGCTGAGGCGAAAGTCGAAGCCAAAGCCAAGGCAGAGGCCGAAGCGAAGGCCGCTGCCAAAGCCAAGGCGGATGCCAAAGCCAAGGCGGATGCCGAGGCCAAAGCTGCCGCCAAGGCCAAGGCCGTCGCCGCCAAGGCTGCCGCTGCCAAAGCCAAGGCTGAGGCCGAAGCCAAGGCCAAGGCCGCCGCCCATGCCAAGGCGGTTGCCGCCGCCAGGCTTAAGGCAGAGCAAAAGAAGAAGTTTGAAAAGACCCTTGCCAGCGCCGCCAATTTTCTGAAATCCGCCCATGATCCGGCCGAGGACAACAAGGGCCGCCGCGACGCCAATGACACCAAGCCGGCGCCCAAGGCCAAGGGCACCTCGCGCATGTCCAACTCCATGATTTCGCAGCTGAATGCCCTGCTGGCGCATAGTTTCAACCATTGCATTCCGCCCAGCGACCAGCGCACCGCCTATGTGCCGCAGGTCGAATTGCATCTCAACCGTGACGGCACCTTCAGCGCCCCGCCGCGCCTGATCAATCCTTCCAACGACGCCGCCGAGCAATCTTTGGGTGATACTGACGTTCAGGGCATTGCCGGCTGCTCACCGCCGGTTATTCCCGCCCGTTTCCTGCCCTATTTCAGCCAGTGGCAGGACATTGTCTTCAAAGTCCCCGCCCGTACGGACGGTTGAAATTGCAGCTTATCTTCCAGAAGGATCCCGCCCCATGCTGATTTCGCAACAAGCCTTGCCCATCTCCCGTCGCGCCTTGTTGGGTGGTGGCCTGGCAAGTCTCGCGGCAGCGACGGCGGGTGCCGCCCCGCTGGTTGTCGAACTCAATCCCAGCGGCACGTTCAAGCCGATCAGCATCGCCATCACGCCGCTGCAGGGTGGCGGCAGCGCCGCTCAGGTCACCGGCATTATCACCAATGACATGAACCATTCGATTTTTCTGGCACCGCTTGATCAGGCCAGCTTCCCCGAAAGCGTTTCCAACCCGGCCGCCGCGCCGGATATGGCGAAATGGCGCCAGGCCGGCGTGCAATATGTCGTCACCGGCAGCGCGGGGGGCGCCGGCACACTCAACGTCCAGTTTCGCATGTGGGACGTCAATTCCGGCCAGCAGGTTGTCGGCCAGCAGTTTTCCGGAGGCGCCGCAAGCCTGCGCCGCATTGCCCACAAGGTTTCCGATGCCATTTTTGAGCGCGCGACCGGGCGTGGCGGCTTTTTCGACAGTCAGGTCGCCTTTGTCGATGGCACCGGCCCGGCAACGCACCGGATCAAGCGCATCGCCCTGATGGACGAGGATGGCGCCAACGTGCGTTATCTGACCCGCGGCGATGATCTCGCTGTGACGCCGCGCCTGTCACCGAGCGCAAATGAAATCGCCTATATGTCGTTCGGCACCGGCCACCCGAAAGTCACCATGATCAATGTCGGCTCCGGCCGCCGCGAGACGCTCGGCAATTTTCCCGGCATGACCTTTTCCCCGCGCTTTGCCCCCGATGGCCGTTCCGTGCTGATGTCGCTGTCGCAGGGCACCGCCTCGAATATTTTCCTCTATGAGCGCGGTTCCCGCCAGACCGTGCAGCTCACCAATTCGCAATCGATCAATGCCGCGCCGTGCTTTTCGCCCGATGGCAGCAAGATCGTGTTTGAATCCGACCGCGGCGGCAACCAGCAGATTTATGTCATGTCCGCGTCCGGCGGCAATGCCAACCGCATTTCCTTTGGCGACGGGCGCTATTCAACGCCGGTGTGGTCGCCCAAGGGCGATCTCATCGCCTTCACGAGGCAGCACGCCGGTGAATTTGCCATCGGCGTGATGAAGCCGGATGGTTCCGGCGAGAAAATCCTCACCCAGGGCTTTCACAACGAAGGGCCGACCTTTGCACCCAATGGCCTGTTTGTCATGTTCTTTCGCGATCCGGGCGGCAATGCCGGCTCGCACCTGCTGATGAGCGACATCTTCGGCCATGCCCTCGTGAAGGTCGATACGCCCCACTACGCCTCCGACCCGTCATGGGGTCCGTTGCGGGCCTGAATTACGGGCCGCGCCGGACGTCACCCCCACCAGGCTTCCGGCAACCCCACTTTCGGCGCAGCCTCTTCGATGACCTGCGCCAGCGTGAACAAGGTCTCTTCCTCGAAGGGCCGGCCGATGAGCTGCAGGCCGAGCGGCAGGCCCTCGGCGGAAAGCCCGGCCGGCACCACCAGGCCCGGCAGGCCGGCCATGTTGACGGTGACGGTGAAGACATCGTTGAGATACATCTCAATAGGGTCTGCGTCGCTTTTCTCGCCAATGCCAAAGGCTGCCGAGGGCGTGGCCGGTGTCAAAATGGCATCAACACCTGCCGCGAAGGCCTGCTCGAAATCGCGCTTGATCAGCGTGCGGATTTTCTGCGCGCGCAGGTAATAGGCATCATAATAGCCTGCCGACAGCACATAGGTGCCGATCATGATGCGGCGGCGCACTTCCTTGCCGAAGCCGGCAGCGCGGGTTTTCTCATACATATCAACAATGTCGCGGCCTTGCTCGCGCAGCCCGTAGCGCACGCCATCATAGCGCGCGAGGTTGGATGAAGCCTCGGCCGGGGCCACGATGTAATAGGCTGGCAGCGCATGCGCCGTGTGCGGCAGCGTAATATCAACAATATTGGCGCCGGCCGCCCGCAGCCAGGCAATGCCCTGCTGCCACAGGGCCTCGATATCGGGCGACATGCCGTCCACCCGATATTCCTTGGGAATGCCAATGGTTTTGCCCTTGATCGAGCTGCCGAGCGCCGCTTCATAGTCAGGCACCGGGCGATCGACGCTGGTTGAATCCTTGGGATCGAAGCCGGCCATGGAGCGCAGCAAAATCGCCGTATCGCGAACATTGCGGGCGATCGGCCCGGCCTGATCCAGCGACGAGGCGAAAGCGACGATGCCCCAGCGCGAGCACCGCCCATAGGTGGGCTTGATGCCGACCGTGCCGGTGAAGGCGGCAGGCTGGCGGATCGAGCCGCCGGTATCGGTGGCCGTTGCCCCGAGGCACAGCCGCGCCGCCACCGCCGCCGCCGAACCGCCAGACGAGCCGCCAGGCACCAGCGCCACATTGGAGCCCTGTCGCCGCCACGGCGACGTCACCGCGCCGAAATGCGAGGTTTCGTTCGACGAACCCATGGCAAATTCATCGAGATTGAGCTTGCCCAGCATCACCGCGCCATCGCGCCACAACTGGCTCGAAACTGTGGATTCATACTGCGGCACGAAGCCTTCGAGTATATGGCTGCCAGCCGTCGTCGCCACGCCCTGCGTGCAATAAAGATCCTTGATGCCAAGCGGAATGCCTTCAAGCGGGCCGGCCTCGCCCTTGGCCAACCTCGCATCGGCAGCCTTGGCCATGGCGCGCGCCTGCTCAGGCGTTTCGACAATGAATGCATTGAGCGCGCGGGCTTTTTCCATCGCCTCAAGATGCGCTTCGGTGAGTTCCTGCGCCGAATAATCCCTGGCGCGCAAGCTGTCGCGTGCACCTGCCAGCGTCAAATTATTGAGATCAAGCTTGGCCATCAGATTATTCCACCACTTTCGGCACCAGAAAAAACCCGTCCTCGCTCTGCGGGGCATTTTTGGTGACGCCAGCAACATTCTCGCCGTCATTCACCACGTCGGCACGCAACCGCAGCTTCATCGGCATCACCGAGGTCATGGGCTCGATGCCATCGACATCGACGCTCTCCAGCGCCTCGACAAATTTCAGAATGGCGTTGAGTTCGCCCTGGAGCGGCGCGACATCGGCCTCGCTCAAGGACAAGCGCGCCAGCCGCGCGATGCGACGCACCGTCGCCTGATCCACCGACATTATTGCTTCCCCATTGCAGTTGAAGGTTCACCCCATAACACCCTGATCGCCATGCGGCAAACCGCGGGTCCTCCGCTGTGAGCAGGATGTGTGGCACGCAGCTAACGCCGCTTCCTGAAACCACCGGTGGAAGCATTGGTTTTCGATTCAGGCCGCCTCTTGAACAAGACAAAAACCGCAAAGGCTCTCCGGTCTTTGGGCGAAGCAGCCTCAAAATCAGAGATCGCACTCGTGGTTTTCTTGATTTCGGCCATTAATTCCGATTTGGTGAGGCGGGTCGCGGGGTCATAATCGGCAGAATGTCTCTTGTCCTGCATCGCAACAAAATGGCTCGCAAAGTCCTGAATGGGCGGTGGAAATGCATTGATCAGCCCATCATTGCATGCAGATTTGGCAGAGCCATGCTCCAGGGCTCGATACGTCTGACGCCACGCAGGCTCACTTCGTGTGCTTTTCGTCCCGCCAACCAACAGATCAGCACAGTTTCCAGCCAGACAATGGAACATTGCATAATAGGCTGAACTCATGGCCCCTCGCAGGCTGGCTTGCGAGGGCTTGCCCTTGAATGACTCGATGAGAATTCTGGCAGCCTCGATCAGGTCAAGCGGCTTCATGTTTCAGCCGCTTATAATCACGCTTGCTGATAAACCGGAAAATCGGAAAGCCGGGTTCGCCTAAGTCTTCTAGCTTCGGACGCATGATACGGCCCATACTCGTCAGCCTTCTGGGGTCGATGGCGCCCATGTCTGACGAAATAACCACCGTGATCCGCAAGACGGGGTCGCCGTCGCTATCCTCGTCGGGTTGCACGGTGATGGTGTCGATTGTTGCACCGTCCAGATGTTGCCTGACGGTCTGCTTGACCACTTTCTCAAGCGAGTTCGTCATGGCATGCCTCACCAGAAGTTCAAATTTCAAGACACCGTCATCATACTTGCACCATCAGGCAAGGCAAGGCCGGATTACCGCGCGCCCACAACCCGGCCCTCATGGACAGACCGCGCCGCATCCTGCAAAGTCAAGGCCATGTCGAATCATGCCGCCAGAGCCTTTGTCACCTGCGAATCGCCCGAGGCCGCCGTCATCGGGCTGACGGCGCTCTACGGCCACGCGGTTGCGGCCGAGCGCGCGGCCCTGACACGGTTTTTTGAAACCGGCGAAGGACCCAGCGCCGCGGAGCGCGCCGCCTTTGTTTACCCGCAGCTGCGCGTCACCTATACGGCGCAATCACCACAGCCCGACAACCGCCGCGCCTTTGCCAAGTTCCAGGCACCCGGCGTCTATGCCACCACGGTGACGCATCCGGCGGTTTTTGAAACCTATCTGCTTGAGCAACTGAATCCGCTGACCCGCGAATTTGCCGCCAAGATCGAGATCGGCCCCAGCCGGCAGGAAATCCCCTATCCCTATGTGCTGGAAGATGGCCTTGACCGCGGCAGCGACGGCGCCGAGGCCGGCGCGCTGGCGCGGCTGTTTCCGGTGCCCAATCTTGCCGACATTGGCGACGAGATCGCCGATTGCGCCTTTGATGTGCCACCCGGCGGCGTGCATCCCCTGGCGCTGTTTGATGCGGTGCGGGTCGATTATTCGCTGAAGCGGCTGCAGCATTATACCGGCTGCGACTGGCGGGCGATCCAGCCATGGATCCTGCTGACCAATTACCACCGCTATGTCGACCAGTTTCTGGAATGGGGTCTGGAGCAGGTGCGCAGCGGCGCCTGCAAAAGCATGATCCTGCCGGGCAATGCTTCGATTGACGCGCAAACGCCGCCGGATATGGCGCGGCGCATCATCGCCGAACTTGCCTCGACCCGCTGGCAGATGCCGGGCTATCACCTGCTGCGCGAGGACGGTCAGGGCGTCAGCCTGATCAACATCGGCGTTGGCCCCGCCAATGCCAAGAACATCACCGATCACCTCGCCGTGCTGCGCCCCCATTGCTGGCTGATGGTCGGCCATTGCGGCGGGCTGCGCCAATCCCAGCATATCGGCGATTATGTGCTCGCCCATGCCTATTTGCGCGAAGACCACATATTGGACGCGCTCCTTCCCTCCGGCGTCCCCGTGCCGGCGCTCGCTGAGGTGCAGGTGGCGCTGCAGCAGGCGGCGGCCCAGGTTACAGGAGACTACGGCGAAGCCCTTAAGCAGCGCCTGCGCACCGGGACCGTCGTCACCTATGGCGACCGCAACTGGGAACTGCGCTTCAGCCAGGAGCGCCGCCGCATCAACCAGTCACGCGCCATTGCCGTCGATATGGAATCGGGCACCATTGCCGCGCAGGGCTACAGGCTGCGCGTGCCCTATGGCACCTTGCTCTGCGTCTCCGACAAGCCATTGCATGGCGAAATCAAGCTGCCGGGCGCCGCCAATGCCTTTTACGAGCGCGCTGTCAGCGAGCATTTGCGTATTGGTCTGGCCGCGCTCGACCTGCTGCGCGCCAACCGCACCGGCCTGCATTCGCGCAAATTGCGCAGTTTTGACGAGCCGCCCTTCCGCTAGGGCCGCAAAATTCCGCTTTGCTGCAAAATTGCAGTTGATCTTGCTAGATTATTGTTCGCTAATATACCCAGTCGGTTCAAAGAAATCGCCTTTGGGGAGAGACACATGTCACGTCAACTTAATGGATCATGCCTGGTACTGGCCGCGGCTTTGGCCAGCCTTGCCCTGGGCTCAGGCGAGGCCGCCACGCCCGCCGCACCGCACTATCGCGGCGCCTTGTTTCCGCCCTGGCAGAAGGGCGCCAACGCCCCCGCCACCGACAAGGGTCTCGCCTTCACGGTGCCGGAGGTGAATGTTCTCGCCGATTTCCACGGCAACCCCGCAAACGCCAGACTGGTGATCTTTGTCGCCGGAAATTACTATTTTGCCATGGCGCCGCTGGTCGCGCAGTTCACCAGCGCTCACCCCTCCTACAAGGGCCGCGTATTTTACGAGACCCTGCCCCCCGGTATCCTGCTGCGGCAGATGAAGGCCGGCGGCACCATCACGCTTGGCAATTTCACCATGACGGTCAAGCCCGACGTTTTCGCGGCAGGGCTGAAAAAGGTCAAGGCTGCCATCAAGTCCGGGGTCCTGACCGGCAAGGCCATTCCCTATGTCACCAATGACCTGACCATCATGATCAACAAGGGCAATCCTGCCCATATTGCGACGCTGGCCGATCTCGGCCGGCCAGAGGTGCGCCTGTCCATGCCGAACCCGGCCTGGGAGGGTGTGGCGCGCCAGATCAAGGCCTCGCTGGTCAAGGCTGGCGGGCAGGCCCTGTCCGATGAGGTCTATGACACCAAGGTCAAGAGCGGCGCTACCATTCTCACCCATGTTCATCACCGCCAGACACCGCTCTATCTGATGCAGGGCCTGGCCGATGCCGGCGTGACCTGGAAATCCGAGGCGATATTTCAGGAGCAGGTCGGCCACGCCATTGGCCATGTCGATATTCCCGCCGGCCAGAACACCGTCGCCATTTACGCCAGCGCCCTTGTCAAAGGCGCGGCCCATCCCGATGCCGGGCTGTTGTGGGCGCAATTCCTCGCCAGCCCGCCAGCCCTGAAGATCTTTGAATCATATGGCTTCAAGGCCTGGAAGGGCAGCAAATAGGCCCATATTGCGAGGCAAGACGGGCGCGCGGCACCCCGCCTCAATCAAGGTTCCACTTGGCGGCGCTGGCCCCGGCAAGTTCGCGCACGCGCTCTTCATCGCGGCCGAATTCGGCGGCATTGCCTTCGTAAACCACCTTGCCGTCTTCCAGCACATAGGCGCGGTCGGCGATGGCGACGGCGGCGCGCACATTCTGCTCAACCAGCAGCACCGACATGCCCTCGGCGCGGGCAGCGACGACGATGCGGAACACTTCCTCGACGATCAGCGGCGCCAGCCCCTGCGAGGGCTCATCCAGCATAAGCAATTTCGGATTGAGCAGCAACGCCCGTGAAATCGACAGCATCTCCTGCTCACCGCCAGAAAGCTGGCTGCCCTTGTTGCCCTTGCGCTCGGCGAGGCGCGGAAACAGCTTGTAGACGCGGGCGATATCCCAGGGGCCGGGCAGGCCGTCGGGCACCTTGAGGTTTTCCTCGACCGTCAGGTTGGTGAAAATCCGTCGCCCCTCAGGCACATAGCCGACGCCGAGCGCCGCCAGCCTGAAGGTCGGCAGATGCGTCGTGTCCTGGTCAAAGAACTTGACCGTGCCGCTCCGTGGCGGGGTCAGCCCCATCAGCGAGCGTATGGCTGTGGTCTTGCCGGCACCGTTGCGCCCGAGCAGCGCGACAATCTCGCCCTCGCGCAATTCAAGGCCGACACCGTGCAGGATGTGGCTCTTGCCGTAAAACGTGTTGAGGCCAGTGGCTATCAGAGGAGTCATGCGGCTTCTTTTCCAAGATCGGCTTCTTTACCGAGATAGGCCTGTTGCACCACATCGCTCTGGGCAATCTCGTCGGGCGTGCCTTCGGCGAGCAGCGCCCCTTCGGCCAGCACCATGATGCGGTCAGCCAGATTGAACACCACGCGCATGTCGTGCTCGACCAGCATGATGGTCAGTTTCTGGTCGCGATGCACACGGCGGATCAGCCGCGAGACATCATAGGTCTCCTGGTCGCCCATGCCGGCGGCCGGCTCGTCCAGCAGCAGGATTTTCGGGCGCAGCGCCATCGCCATCATGATCTCGACCGCGCGCTGGTCGCCATGCGACAGCGCACCAACTTCATTATTTGCGCTGGCGGTCAGGTTGCCGAGGGTCAGCAACTCGTCGATGCGCTCCGCCACCAGCTTTTTTTGCACGCCGTTCAGCCAGGGCTTCATGCGAAACCCGGCGGCGCTTTCCACGGCAATGCGCAGATTGCCGGCTACGCTCAGCTCGGGGAAAATCTCGGTGATCTGGAAGGTGCGGGCCATGCCGCGCGCCACCCGCTGCTCCGGCGTCAGCCTGGTGATGTCCTCGCCATCGAAGCGGATTGTCCCCGTCGTCGGCGGAAAGAAGCCGCTGATCATATTGAAGAAAGTGGTCTTGCCGGCGCCATTGGGGCCAATGATCGCCCGCAATTCCCCCGGCTCGACCGTGAGCGAGACGTCTTTGACGGCTATCAGCTTGCCGAAATGGCGGGAGACATGATCGATTTGCAACAGGCTCATGATTTCACCGTCGATAGTTTGAAGCCCAAAATACCGCGTCGGAAAAACAGCACCACCAGCACGAAGACGATGCCGATATAGGTCTGCCAGTTCGGCGTGTGGCTGCTCAACACCTCGCGCAGCCATTGGAAGATCGCCGCCCCGAGCAAGGGCCCCCAGAACGAGCGCATGCCGCCCATCACCGCCATCACGACCAGGACCCCGGAAAGATCGAAGCGCAAGTCCCGCGGATTAACGAAATTGTCAAGCAGGGCCAGCAGGCCGCCCGCCAGCCCGCAGATCGCGGTGGAAATCACGAAGGATATCCAGACATGCAATTCGATATTGATGCCGAGAAATCGCGCCCGCCTCTCATTTTCACGAATCGCCATCAGGCTGCGTCCGAACGGGCCATCGAGCAGCAACCCCATGGCGCCGACGGCCAGCGCGAACATCAGCAGCGTGAAGTAATAATAGACCAGCGAATTGTGAAACAGCGGGATCTTGGCAAAGCCGAGATTGATCGGCAGCCGGTGCCAGTTGCCGACGCCATCATCGCCGCCCGTCACCGAATTCCAGCGGTTGGCAATGAAGAAGAACAATTGCCCGAAGGCAATGGTAGCCATGGCAAAATAAACACCGCGGCGCTTGATGATCAGCGCACCGATGATCATGCCGGCCACGGTCGCGGTCAGCACCCCGACAGCAAGACCCACGAGCGTGCTCGGCACCAGGAATTTGATGGTCAGCGCCGTGCCATAGGCGCCAAGCCCGAAGAACGCCGCATGGCCGAAGGACAGCACCCCGGTGAAGCCGAGCAGGAAGTTCAGCGCCATGGCCGCCAGGGCATAGATGACGATCTCGTTGGCAAGGCCGAGATAGCCGCCAACATAGGTGAACCAATAGGGGATCGTCAGCAGGATCGCCCAGACGATGATCTTGGCGTAATGTTGTTTGAGGCCGTTCAATGCAACCTCCCCTCTTCACCGAGCAGGCCGCGCGGGCGCAGCACCAGCACCAGGCCGAGCATGACGTAAATCACCGCCTCGCTCGCCGCCGGATAAAACACTGTGGTCAGGCCCACCGCGACACCGATCAGGAGGCCGCCGAGCAAGGTGCCAAGCAGCGAGCCAAGGCCGCCGATGATGATGGCAACGAAACTCGGCATCAGCAAGGATGTTCCGAGCGCCGGGCTGAGGCCGAGGAACCCGGCCGCCAGCGCACCGGCGAGGCCGGCAAGATAAATACCAAGGCCAAAATTCAGGTTGCGCAGGATGCGGGTGTTGACCCCCAGCGTCGACAGCGTTTCGAGATCCTTGGTGCCTGCCCGGATGCGCAGCCCAAGTTTCGTGTAATTCAGCACGTAAAACAGCGCCGCCACCGCCGTCACCACCAGCACCACCATGAAAACCCGATAGCCGGTGAGGAAGAAATAGGTCGCTGACAGCGGGCTGGTCAGCCATTCCGGCACTTGATAGGGCGGCGAGCCGGGCCCCCAGATGATGCGCACACCATCCACAAGAATGAAGGCGAGACCAAAGGTCAGCAGCAGCGAGTACAGCGGATCGCGGCCATAGAGCGGGCGAATCAGCACACGCTCGACCAGCAGCCCCAGCACCGCCGTCATCATCGGGGCGATCAGCAAGGCGCCGAAAAAACCTATCCTCTGTTGCAGCACATAGGCGAAATAAGCCCCGAGCGTCAAAAATCCGCCATGGGCAAAATTGATCACGCCCGAGAGATTCAGGATCATCGACAGGCCGAGCGCCATCAGCGCATAGAAGGCGCCGGTGATCAGTCCGTTGGAGACATTGAAAAGTAAGAGCTGGCTCATCTGCGATCCATCATATTCGAAGCGAAGGCCGGTTCACGCGGCAGGGTGCGATTCCACTCAAGACAAATGACGCCACCCCCACAGAAACGGGAGGTGGCGCCATGTCAAAATCGCCCTTCGACTTACGCGGGCCAGGTCATCTTGCAGCCGGTTTCGGCGAGTGTGCCGGCTACCGCCGTGCCCTTGACGACATCGGTGACATCAAACAGGTCATCCGGGCCATCCTTGCCGGTATGAAGCGCCTTGCCGACATAAAGGTTGGCAATCAGCTGGTTCTGGCCGGCGCGGAAGAAAGCGCCATCCGGGCACAGTGCGATTTCCGGCGGCAGGTGCATGCCCTGCAGCGTCTTGGCCATCTTCACGGCATCCAGCGATTTCGCACCATTGGCCGCAAGGGCGCAGCTCCAGATACCGGCATAGCCGAACCAGGTACGCGCCGTCGGCACCTTGCCGGACTTCGCCATGACCAGCTTGTTGAAGTCAGCCACATGCGGCACGTTGGGTTGCTTGTAATACCACTCCATCACCCAGTTGCCGACGCGCGCCTCGGGCGGCAGACCCTCGAGAGCCTCAAGCTCCTGCTGGGCACCGGCGAGGTTCATCTTCTTGTCGAGCCCGAACTGCACTGCCTGCTTCAGGGCGTTGATCATGTCGGTGCCCTGCGTCAGGAAGATCAGCACATCCGGCTTGGCGGCCTCGGCCTTGATCAGATAGGCCGAATAATCGCTGGTGCCGAGCGGCGTCAGATCGCCGCCGATGCGGGTGCCACCCAGCGCCGCGCAGGCCTTGACCATGCCAGCCTCGAGCGCATGGCCGAAAGCGTAGTCAGGGGTGATGTAATACCACTTCTTGCCGTAATCCTTGATCAGGGTCGGCGCGATGGCATTGGCCTCGGTCTGGGTGGTGTTGCAGATGCGGAATACATTCCAGTGGCAGGTGGCGCCGGTAATGGTGTCAGAGTGACCACCCGGGTCCATCATCAGCACCGACTTTTCATTGGCAACCTGGGCCATGCCGATGGCAAGGGCGGAATTGACGTTGCCGATAAGGAAATTGACCTTGTCCTGATCGATCATCTTGCGGGCGACCTGCACGGCAACGCCAGCATCGCCGCTGGTGGAATCCTGCACGACCAGTTCGGCCTGACGGCCAAGAATACCACCCTTGGCATTGATCTGCGCAATGGCGAGCTGGGCGCCAATGAGCTCGTTCTTGCCGGGCTCGGCATAGACACCGGTCAGCGGGTTGTCCCAGCCGAATTTCACCGTATCGGCGGCGCGCGCCGTCAGGACGAACGGGCTGGCGATTTGCGCCGCAGCGAGGGCAGCGCCACCCTGCAGAAGCTTGCGGCGCGGCAGTTTGAAGCCGTTGTTAAGAGACATGATAATTCCTCCCTTTGCGACCGCCATCTGCTGCGATCCTGCGACACTTCATGAATGAACCGTCGCCCCAACTCTAACGTTGAAGTGCGATCCCATGTCCATCTATACTTTAGTTTGAGTATTCCGGGCCTTTGTGCTTTTCCGTTTGGTACTTGTATCAAGCTGCGCTATCGCACCCGTCATGACATTTGAAATTCACGCATTTTATCGGTTTTTTCCGTTGGCTGACCCGGAATCAGCGCGCGCCAGGCTCGAAAGCCTGTTCTTGAGCCATGAAATTGTCGGCACTTTTATAGTGAGTACCGAAGGCATCAATGCCACTCTCGCCGGCACGCCGGCAGCGATGAAACTGGCCTTGGCAGGCATTGCACGCATTTGTGATCTCACCGGCCTGCAAACGCATGTATCGCATGCGGCGTTTTTACCTTTCCGGCGCCTGAAAGTGACGATCAAGCCGGAGATCGTCACGCTGCGGGACGCCCGCGCCCGCCCTGACCGGGCCGTCGGCACCTATGTCGATGCCGAAGCCTGGCACGCCCTGCTCGATGATCCTGAAACCCTGGTGATCGACACCCGCAATCATTTTGAGGTCGGCTATGGCACCTTTGCCGGCGCCATCGACCCGATGACCACGTCCTTCAGTGAATTTCCCGCTTTTGTGCGTGAAAAGCTGGGCCATGCCAAGGGCCGCAAGATAGCCATGTTCTGCACCGGCGGCATTCGCTGTGAAAAGGCCACCAGCCTGCTGCTCGCCGAAGGCTTTACCGATGTCTACCACCTCAAGGGCGGCATCTTGCGATATCTCGATGAGGTTGCGCCGCAACAAAGCCGCTGGCAAGGCACCTGCTTTGTCTTTGACGAGCGCAAGGCCCTGGGCCATGCCGCCAACCCGGCCGCCCCGCAACATGCTGGCACCGGTGCCTTGCCCGGAGCGGACAAAGCTGGCTCCAAAAAATCAGCTTGAGCGCAGCCCTGATTGGCGTGCCACCGCAACGGCCCGGACAGTCCTGTGCCGGGCTCGCTCGCGCACGAGCAACCCCGGCACACGGTGTCAGCTCTCGGTCTCGGCTTACTTCACCGGCGTCGGGTCGGTGCTCGGACGCGGGTTGAAATCAGCCGGAATGACATTCTTGATGCCAAGCTTGATATCGACCGGCGTGATGCCGATGGCCTTGCAATCGGGCCCGTCCTTCTCCGGCATCTGCGTCAGCCATGCCTTCGGCACTTCCGCATAGCTCGCCGGCAGCGGCTTGGCAGCGCCCGTGAGACGCGCCGGATCAAAGGCGGAGACCAGCGCGCTGACATCGGGGGTAATGGCATCATCCGGGCCCATATTGGCCAGCCCGAATTCGCGCTTTCCCATCTCGCGGGCCCGCTCCTCGTCGGGCAATTTCGCCAGCGGCGTCAGGTTGAACAGGGTGTCGACGAATTTCACCACCGATGACTGGCTGCCGCTCTCGTGCACCACGACATGCGCCTTGGCATAGGGCGAGATCACCAGCAGCGGCACGCGCGGCCCGTTGGTAATGACCGAACCGTCCGGCCCCCGGGCCCGCAGCGGCGGCGCGACATGGTCATAATCGCCTTCCGAATCGTCCCAGGTGATGATGATCGCGCTGTCCTTCCAGTAGGGGCTGGCAGCGATCTTGTTGATGGCGGTGGCCACCATGATCTCGCTGATGGCCGCATCGGAATAGCCGGGGTGATCATCATCGCCGACAAAATTCTTCTGGATCTTGGCGTCCGGGTTCACCGGTTTCAGCCCAAGCGTATTCTGATAACCGCCCTTGACGAAGAACACGCCCGAGGCCGGCAGGCTCTGCTTGTCGAGCGCCGTGAAGAAATCACCAAGCCCGTGCAATTCGCCCCGCATCTTGGCATTGTTGGACACATAGCCGAAATATTGCGGGCCATTGTGGTGGGCAATGTAGGAGGCATGATGGCCCTCGGCGTCCACGGGCCCCTTGTCGGTCGATTCGCGATCATAGCCTTCTTCGTACCAGCCGAAGGGAATGCTCGCCCCGCCCTTCTTGGTCAGATAGGCAATATCATCCTTGATATCGCCGAGATCACCGGCCTGGTCATCATCATCCTTGGTGACAGCCCCGGTCGCACCCTGCTTCATGCTGAGCTGGATAGTCGGGAAGGTCAAGTTTTCCTGCGTGTCATATTCCTTTCGCGGCGTGCCCTTGAAGTCGCCCGGATTGACCGGCATCGGATGCTTCGACTTGTCGAGTTGCGAGCCCCAATAGGGATCGGCATCATTCAGCACCGGCACGCCCATACCGCCATTGCCATTGCCCTTGTAGGCCTGATCGGGATGGAGCGCCCATTGCGTCTCGCCGGTCTGGGCAGCGATGATGGCAATGTTGCCGGGGGTCGAAGGCCCGGTGCTCATTTCGAAAATATGGTCGAACAGCGCAAAGCGATCAGCATATCGCCACAGCAGCGGCACGGTATCGCAATCCTCATAGGCCATGGCGAGTTCGCCATACTGCTTGGCTTTCAGCGAAGGGTTGCCCTGCGGCGAATATTTCTTCTCTTCGCCCTGCGCATAGCGATCCATTTTCGCGACGCCATTGGTAGCGTCCATCTTGAAAACCGTCCAGCTGTGCGAATGGTCGATATCATCGGTATCGGCCGCCGACTGCGCCTTGCCGAGCCGGAACGGTCGCACGACGCCCTTGGAGCCATCAGTATTGATGATCACCTGGTTGAAACCCGGCATCTCATCGGCCGGGCGCGAATACAGCCCGTCGGCGCCCGGGAATGTCCCGAAATAAGAGTCAAACGACCGGTTTTCCTGATAAATCACGAAAACATGCTTCACCTTCTTGCGCAGCGCCGCAATCAGCGCCGCCTGGCTGGGAGCGGGCGTCGGCTCTTTGGTGACATAGGGCGCAATATCCTTGCCCGGCGCGCTCACATGGTAGTCAGGCGCGCTTGCCGCCAGGGCTCCGGCGCTGGCGAGCGCAATGAGGGCGACGGAAAGCGAAAGGGTAGATTTTGTGAGGCTGGTCTTGCTGCGCTGCATGGCGATGGTCTCCGTTTGCGGCGGAAATTACGCATCAGCCTATGACAGGCATGTGACGTTGGCAATCGAGTTTGAAGGGAGTTTTTGCCAAGGCGCACAGCCCGGTTGCTCAACCCCGGACGTACATCCGGCCCGGCGTTGAGCGGCTGTGTTATTTGCAACTCAGCTGGGTGAGGTCTAGCATGAATATGGTTACAGAAATATGAACATCCAGCTAACGGGAGCACGCAACCATGGCCAAAGGCTATATTATCGCCAGCGTCAACGTCACCAACCCTGATGCCTATGCCGCCTATGCCAAGGCCGCCAGCGCCGCTGTGGCGAAGTTTGGTGGCACCTATCTGGTACGCGGCGGGCGCAGCGAAACACTCGAAGGCACCACCCGCACCCGCAATGTCGTGCTCGAATTTCCCGATTACCAGACCGCGCATGATTTCTACCATTCGCCGGACTATACCGCCGCCCGCGCCCTGCGCCTCAATGCGGCCGAGGCGGCATTCCTGCTGGTTGAAGGCGCTTAAGGGTCGATCAACATGCCGCAGGAAAGTGCGATGCTGCAGGCGCTGGGCGAATTGATCGGCCAGGCCCATGTTCTCACCGACGCCGATGTCACCGCCGCCTTCCTGAGCGAACCTCGCGGGCTTTATCACGGCAAGGCGGCCTGTGTGGTGCGGCCCGGCTCCACAGCAGAAGTCGCCGCTGTCCTGCGCTATTGCCATGCGCAGCGCCTCAGCGTGGTGCCGCAGGGCGGCAACACCGGGCTCGTCGGCGGCCAGACCCCCGACGCTTCCGGCAAGGCCATCGTGCTCAGCCTGCAGCGCCTTGCCAGGCTGCGCGAGATCGACGCCGCCGCGCATGTCATGGTGGTCGAGGCCGGCATGACCCTCGCCGAGGCGCAAAGCCATGCCCGCGACGCTGGCATGCTGTTCCCATTGTCGCTGGCTTCGGAAGGCACCTGCACCATTGGCGGCAACCTTGCGACCAATGCCGGCGGCACCGCGGTGATCGCCTACGGCAGCACGCGTGATCTGGTGGCAGGACTTGAGGTGGTGCTTGCCGACGGGCGCGTGCTCAACGGCCTGTCGAGTCTGAAGAAAGACAATACCGGCTATGACCTGAAGCACCTGTTCATGGGCTCGGAGGGCACGCTCGGTGTCATGACCGCCGCCAGCCTGAAGCTCTTCCCCCAGCCGCGCCATGTGGAAACCGCCTTCATCGGCCTTGCCAGCCCCGACCAGGCCCTGGTCTTGCTCGCCCTGGCACAGGCCCACGCCGGCAATGCCCTGAAAACCTTCGAGCTCATGCCGCGCCTCGGCATTGAATTCGTGGTGCGCCACGCCCCCGGCCATCGCGATCCCTTGCAAAAGCCCCACGCCTGGTATGTGCTGATGGAGCTTGCCGCCTCGGCCGAGGGCGACCTGCAGGCCACCGCCCTCGAAATGCTCGAAACCGCTCTCAACCGCGGCGTGATCGAAGACGCCACCCTTGCTGAATCCGGCGCGCAGCGCGACGCGCTCTGGCGGCTGCGCGAGGATTTGCCCGATGTGCAAAAGCGCGAGGGCGGGTCGATCAAGCATGACATCAGCGTGCCCATCGCCGCCGTGCCGGAATTCCTGCGGGTCGCCGGTGCCGCCGTGCTGCAAGCCATGCCCGGCGCGAGGCCTGTGCCGTTCGGCCACCTTGGCGATGGCAATATCCACTTCAACATCTCCCAGCCCGTCGGCGCCGATACGGCTGGATTTCTCGCACGTTGGGGCGAGATCAACGCCCTGGTACACGCCATCGTCACACGCATGGGCGGGTCGATTTCGGCTGAACACGGCATCGGCCAGCTCAAGCGCGAATTGCTGCAACAAGTGAAGGACCCGGTGGCGCTGGAAGTCATGCGCGCCCTGAAGGCAACCCTTGATCCCCATGGCATTCTCAACCCGGGAAAGGTCTTGTAATTATTCAACATATGCGCAATTGAGTTGTGGGCATCATAAATGCGAACCTGATCAGGAGCGGCATCATGAACATCAAGCCCTTGTTTACAGCGCACGGTACGGCCCAGGGCGGGCGCAACGGCACCACCGGCGCCGATGACAACACATTCAGCGTGAGCCTGTCAGTGCCGAAAGAAATGGGCGGCCCCGGCAAACCCGGCACCACCACGCCGGAGCACCTGTTTGCGGCGGGCTATGCCGCCTGCTTCGGCGGCGCGCTCGATTTTGTCGCCCGCCAGCACAAGATGGACGCGTCAAAAGCCCGGGTGCAATGCGCCGTCACCATCGGCCCGCGCGATCTCGGCGGCTTTGGCCTGGCCGTCAAGCTCGACATCACCGACAAGAGCCTGCCCCAGGCGGAGCTGCAAAAGCTTGTCGATGAGGCCCATGCCAATATCTGTCCCTATTCCCACGCCACGCGCGGCAACGTCGATGTCGAGGTCACCGCCCACGGCGCCTGATCAGGCTCAGCGGCCAAAGCGGCCGGTAAACGTCGCTTTGGCCAGCGCGTTCATATTGACCATGAAGCCGGTCAGCGCGGCGGTCGCTCCGGCCGGCAGATCGAGACGCGGCACTTTCAGCGCATAGACGGTGAAATTATAGTGGTGCGGCGCATCGCCCGGCGGCGGGCACGGCCCGCCCCAGCAAGCCGTGCCGTAATCAGTGCTGATTTGCGTCGAGCCCTTGGGCAGCCGCGCGCCATCGATCGTGCCGGCGCCTTGCGCCAGACCGCTGGCGCTCGCCGGTATATTGACCACCACCCAATGCCAGAACCCGGCCCCGCCGGTCGGCGCATCGGGATCATGCACCATCACCGCAAAGCTCTGTGTGCCGGCCGGCGCACCGGCCCAGGCAAGCGCCGGCGAGACATTGTCCCCCGTGCAACCAAAGTCATTGAAGGCGAATTTCAGCGGGATTGTCGCGCCCGGCGCAATATCTGTGCTGCTGGCTGTGAAACTTGCGGTCATGCGATGATCTCCCGTTCAAGATGAGCGTCCGGCGCGCAATGTGGCGGCAAGTGCCAGGCCCGTCAATCGGGACGCACCTTGTGTGCGATAAAATCCCCCAAGGCCAGCAGGACGGCGGTGGCCGCAAAGCCGAGCAGCACCAGCACCGACCATTGCAGGTCGGCTGCCTTGCCATCGGCGACTTCCAGATAGGCGCGCAGCAAATGAATGGCGGTGATCGCCGTAATCGTCGACAGCAATTTCAGCTTCAGGCCGCCAAAGTCGATTTTCGTCATCCATTCCGGCCAATTGTCATGCGTCTCGGGCGTCACCCGCGACACAAAATTCTCATAGCCCGAGAAAATGACGAGAATGACCATGGACGCTGTCAGGGTGGTATCGATGACCCCCAGCACATGCAAAAGCAGCTCATTCTCGCTGATGGTGAATATCCCCAGCACCATGTCATAGACATGCAGGAATAGCCGCGCCAGCATGATCATCAGGCTGACGACCAGCGCGGCGTAAAACGGCACCAGCAGCCAGCGGCTGGTAAACAGCGCGCGTTCGAGCCATTTCAGCATGAATATCTCCGTCAGGCCGAGCCGCGCGCCGCCACGCGTCGGTAGTGATAGGGCGCCGGTTCTGTCTGCGTTTCCGCAGCCAGAATGTCGGCAAGCCGCGCATGATCGGGCGATTTGTGGCAGACCGGATCAGTCGCCGCCGCATCGCCCGCCAGTGCCAGCGCCTGGCAGCGACAACCGCCATGGTCAATATCACGGCGCTCGCAACTGCGGCAAGTTTCGTTCATCCACGCCGTGCCGCGATAGGCGTTGAAACCCGGCGACTGATACCAGATGTCGGACAGCGAGGCATCGCGCACATTCCAGAACGTCAGGTGTTTCAGCGTCTCGGCGGCATGGCAGGGCAGCCCCTTGCCCGTTGGCGTTATGTTGAGCGTGCGCCGCCCCCAGCCGCCCATGCAGGCTTTCGGCAGCCGCGCGTGATAATCCGGGATCACGTGATCCACCACGATGATGCCGGCAAGCTCGCGCTTTTTCTGCTCGACCTCGGCCACCGCCGCCGCGGCCGCCGCCCGGTCCGGCATCAATTGTCCGCGGTTGGCCACAGCCCAGCCGTAATATTGCACATGGGCGATTTCGACCCTGCGCGCCCCCAGCGCCACCGCCAGATCCAGCATCGCCCCGGCCCGCGCCGCATTGGCGCGATGGATCACGGCATTGACGGTCAGCGGAAATCCTTCCGCCGTCACCAGGGCGGCGACTTCCTGCTTTTTGGCAAAGGCCCCGGCATAGCCGGCAATCTTGTCGGCGCTCGCCGCATCGGCATCCTGAATCGACAATTGCACATGATCGAGCCCGGCCTCGGCAAGCGCCTTCACCAGACTGGCATTCATGCCGATGCCGGAGGTGATGAGGTTGGTGTAGAGCCCGAGGGACGCGCAATGGCGAACGATTTCGGTGAGATCGCGCCGCGACAGCGGCTCGCCGCCGGACAGGTGCACCTGCAGCACGCCCAGAGCCGCAGCTTCGCTGAAAACCCGCTTCCATTCCCCGGTGGCGAGTTCGCCCTCGCGCCCTTCGAGCGCCAGCGGGTTCGAGCAATAAGGACAGCCGAGCGGACAACGATGCGTCAGCTCCGCGAGAAGCCCGACAGGTGCAGGGGGCGTCATGGTCATGATATGCCTCAGAAATCCAGCAAGCGCTTTTCGGCGAGCGACATCAGCAGCGCCCGCACATCGGCCTCGATCCGCGCTTCCGGCGCCTCAAAATCGCGCACCAGACCGGCGATGATGTCCCGCAAGGTCAGCTCGCCCGTGCAGCGCTCCAGCACCGCCCTGGCAACGCCGTTGGTCTTGATCACCCGCTCGGGCGCCAGCAGCAGCCACTCGCCACGCACCTTGTCATGTTTCAGGCGCACGCCGCGCGGCAGCCGCGGCCGCGATGTGGCTTGCAGCGCCCCGGTCATGACGCCCCGCGCGATCCCATGGCCCCCTCGGGGCTCGAAGCCGGATCCCAGACCCCGGGCGGCACATGGCCATCGACATAGGCGCCCCACAGCGCATCAAGCTGGGCCCACAGCACATCGCATTTGAATTCCAGCGCCCGGATCGCCAGAGCCTGCGTCCCCGGCGTCGTCGCATGGGCCTTGACATAGGCCAGCGCAAAATCGCTGTCGCGCCTCGCTTGCGTCGGGCGCGCCGAAAAATAAGCCAGCGTGTCGCGGCTGACATAATCATAATGCGCCAGCATGCCGCTGACCCGCTCGCTGATGATTTTCGGCGAGAACAGTTCGGTCAGCGACGAGGCGACCGCTTCGAGCAGCGTCTTTTCTGCGCAAAAATGCACGTAGGCTTCAACGGCAAAGCGCGTCCCGGGCAGAATCCCGGCCGTCGACATCACATAGCTGCGCGAAAATCCGAGGCTGTCGGTCAGTTTCAGCCAGCGCTCAATGCCGCCATCACCCGGCGCGAGGCCATCATGATCTTCGAGCCGGTGACGCCATTCGCGCCGCACGGCAGCATCATCCATGCGCGCCAGCACCGTGGCATCCTTGATCGGTATCATCGACTGGTAGCAATATCGGTTCAGGGCCCAGGCCTGCACCTCGCTGCGCCGTGCCTTGCCACTGTGCAGCCGCGCATGAAACGGGTGCAGATTGTGATAGCGCGCCGCGCCCACGGCGTGCAGGGCGGCTTCAAGCTCGTCAGGGGTGAGCAAAACCTGCTGGCCGGTCATAAATCAATCTCCATGCCGTCAAATGCGATTTCCCATCCTGCTGCCTCGACGGCCCGGCGCTCCGGCGAGCCCTCGATCAGCGCAGGATTGGTATTGTTGATATGAATGAATATCTTGCGCGGCCCCACGACATCGGCCAGCGCCGCCATGCTGCCCGCTGGCCCGCTCATCGCCAGATGTCCCATGCGCGCCGCCGTCTTGTTCGACAGGCCAAGCTGCAGCATTTCATCATCGACAAAGGTCGTGCCGTCGAACAGGACGACGTCCGCGCCCGCAATACGCGCCTTGATGTCAGGGGTCACGCGCGCGCAGCCGGGAATATACAGCGCCGTGCGACCCCCATGGCGAAGGTTAAGGCCACTGGTCATCTCGCTGATTTCATCGGTCGACACTCTGGCACCCTCCCGGTAGAGCGGCACTTTGCCCGGCACGGCAAAGCTGGTGACGTCGAGCCCGTAACCCGCAGCAATTTCAGCATTATGAGAGATCGCACGCCGCGTCACGGCACCGCCCGCCAGAGCGCTGAAGATGGCATTGGCAGCAAGTTCGTCGAGAATGCCCCGTGTCGCAAAAATCGTGAAGCTCTGTTGCTCACGCAGGCTCAGCAGCCCGGCGACATGGTCGATGTCGCCGTTGGTGAGCCATATGCCATATATCGGGGATCCACGCCTTCCCGAGACTGGATGCAAGATCGAATGTGCCGAAATCTGCTGACGCAGGTCAGGCGAGGCGTTCAAAAGCAGCCAATGATGACCATCGGCGCTGATAGCTAGGCTCGATTGCGTGCGTGGCGAAACCCGCGGATCATTGTTCCAGGCCAGAGTGCACACCGGACAACGGCAATTCCACTGGGGAAACCCGCCTCCTGCCGCTGAGCCGAGAACTCTGATCAGCACGATCCGTCACCCGCCGCACCGCAAAATGCGGGCTGACCTTGTCGTTCAGAGTTCGGCAGACTCGTAGCTGGTCACTTCCATGCCGACGCACACTTCGGTTACTTCCGGTGTTGTCCATGCCATGATGATTTCCTCCTTTGAACAGGCTCTATGCTGAGCCTGGTCATAATGTGCACGCTCCATAGACTTCAGCAAGTCAACTTTCGCATGGCCCCGGCCACCCGGTGCAGGCTGGCCCCACGCTGTTGGCCGATATGGACAAATTTTCCCGCGGAACTTATACAGCGCCACCCTTTTCTGGTGGCAAGAATGTTCCGGTTGACATTGCGGCTCATAGGATGGCTGGCGCTTGCCGGAGGTTTCGTCGTGCTAGTGATCAACGGCACGCAGACCATTGCCGCCAATCACCTCGTGCTCACCAGTTTCGGTGCGCTGACGCAAAGGCTGCTCGGTCCCCGCTATGATGCGCTCGATGCCGCGCTGCAGGCGCGCCACCTGCAGTTCCTGTGGCACCCTGTGCTGACCTCGATCTTTGCTGTTCCGGCCTTCGCGATATTGATGGTGGCGGGCGCACTGGTCGTGCTGGTCACGGAACGGCGCAAGCAGCTCATCGGCCATTCCAGCCGCCCGTGAACGGGCCTCACCGCGCCATGACAGGCTCGTGAACTGACATGCGCCCGAATTTGCTATAACAAGCGCTGGTCACATCCAGGAGTTGTCATCATGAACTTGTTCCGCAAGATCACCATGCCCGAAGCGTCGAGCGCCTTGCCTGGCCGAATGACACCCGTTGCCACCGCAGCCAAGCATTTTGTCAATGGCCATGCCCTGCAGCCGCCCTTCCCCGCCGGTCATCAGACTGCCGTCTTCGGCCTCGGCTGTTTCTGGGGCGCCGAACGCAAATTCTGGGAACTCGGCGAGGTCGTTTACGTCACGGCCGTTGGTTATGGCGCCGGCTTCACCCCCAACCCGACCTATGAGGAAGTGTGCACGGGTGCGACCGGGCATAATGAAGTGGTGCTGGTCGTCTTTGACCCCGGCAAGATCAGCTATGCGCGGCTGTTGCAGGTCTTCTTCGAGAACCATGACCCGACCCAGGGCATGCGTCAGGGCAATGATCGCGGCACGCAATACCGCTCGGGCATCTATGTCAGCGATGCGAGCCAGCGCCAGGCTGCCGAAGCCGCACGCAAGGCCTATGGCGAGGAACTGGCGCGCCACGGCATGGGCCCGGTCACCACCGAAATTCTTGACGCCGGGCCGTTTTATTACGCTGAGGCCTACCACCAGCAATATCTCGCCAAAAACCCCGGCGGTTATTGCGGGCTTGGCGGCACTGGTGTCTCCTGCCCGATCGGCACCGGCATCAGTGCCTAATCGAACGGCGGCTAGAACCCGAATTCAGCGCGCAATGCAGCAGAATCCGCACCGAGGGCCGGCACCGGCCCGAGCTGGCGCGCGCTGTCATCGACCGTGAACGGCGGTGCGGGCAGCGAGACGGTTCCGGCGGGCGTTGCCACCTCGGCCCGCCGCAGCGCCGGGTGGCGGGCAAAATCTGCCATGTCATTGACAAAGCCATAGGCTGTGCCGGCGGCTTTCAGCCCCGCCGCGGCCTCGCTGCGCGTCAGCCCGGCAAAATGCGCCGCAACCAGCCCGTCCACGGTGCTGCGGTTGGCAACGCGAGCATTGTTGGACCCAAAGCCGGGCTGCAGGGTCAGTTCCGGACGATGGAGAAATTTCGCGCAAAATGCTGCCCATTCACGCTCGTTCTGGATCGAGATCAGCACCAGCGCGCCGTCATGGGTGGCAAAGGCGCCATAGGGGCAGATGCTGGGATGGGCGAGGCCAACGCGCTGCGGTGCCTTGCCGCTGCCCTCATATTGCAGCAAGGGCACGGCCATGAAATCGGCCATGCCGTCAAACAGGCTTGTCGCGACATTGCGCCCGCGCCCGTCGCGGCCACGCGCGATCAGCGCCTCCAGCACACCCGCATGTGCCGCCATGCCGCAAGCAATATCGCACACCGACACGCCCACCCTGCCCGGCCCGGCCGGATGACCGGTGATCCCGGCGAGGCCGCTTTCTGCCTGCACCAGCAGGTCATAGGCTTTCATGTCGGCATAGGCATTGGCCTCGCCATAGCCGGAAATATCGACGGTAATCAGTCGGGGATGGCGCGCCCGCAACGCAGCCGAACCGAACCCGGCCCGCGCCGCCGCCCCCGGTGCCAGATTCTGGATGAAGACATCGGCCCTGGCGATGATGGCGTGCAGCAGGCGCGCATCGCCGGCGTCCTTGATATCCGCGACAAGGCTCTGTTTACCGCGGTTGAGCCAGACGAAATAGCTCGACTGGCCTTTGGCGGCGCGATCATAACCGCGCGCGAAATCGCCCTCCGGCCGCTCGACTTTGATCACCCGCGCCCCGGCATCGGCCAGCCGCGACGAGCAATAGGGCGCCGCCACCGCCTGTTCGAGACTCAGCACCAGCAATCCGTCGAGCGCGCCCATCAATATGACCTCGGCAGGCCCAGCACATGCTCGGCGACATAGGACAAGATGAGATTGGTCGAGACCGGCGCCACCTGATAGAGCCGCGTTTCCCGGAATTTGCGCTCGATGTCATAATCTTCGGCAAAGCCGTAGCCGCCATGCGTCTGGATCGCCGCCTCGCCAGCCGCCCAGGAAGCCTCGGCACACAGCATTTTGGCCATATTGGCGAGATCGCCACAGGGCTGGCCCGCATCATAGGCGGCAAGGCCCTGCTGCAGCAAAGCCTCGGCGGCGCGCATCTGTGCATAGGCGCGGGCGATGGGAAATTGCACGCCCTGATTCTGGCCGATCGGCCGCCCGAACACGACACGCTCATTGGCATAGGCCGACGAGCGGGCAATGAACCATTTGGCATCGCCAATACATTCGGCGGCGATCAACAGGCGTTCAGCATTCATGCCGTCGAGAATATAGCGAAAGCCCTTGCCCTCGACGCCGATCAGGTTTTCGGCCGGCACACGCATATTCTCGAAAAACACCTCGCAGCTATTGTGGTTCATCATGGTGCGAATCGGGCGGATCGTCAGCCCCTTGGCCGTGCGCATATCCACCAGCAGCGTCGACAATCCGTCCGTCCGACGCTCGACCGCGGCCTGCGGCGTGGTGCGCGCCAGCAACAGCATCAAGTCGGAATGCTCCGCCCGGCTGGTCCATACTTTCGAGCCGTTCACGACATAGTCATCGCCATCACGCACCGCCCGCGTGCGCAGGCTCGATGTATCAGTGCCGCTCGAAGGCTCGGTGACGCCAAAGGCCTGCAGACGCAGCGTGCCCTCAGCGATCTGCGGCAGATAGCGGGCCTTTTGCGCGGGCGAGCCATGGCGCAGGATCGTGCCCATGATATACATTTGCGCATGGCAGGCCGCGCCATTGCCACCCGAAGCCTGCACGCTCTCCAATATGGCGGCAGCGGCGCTGAGCGGCAGCCCGGCCCCGCCAAATTCCTCGGGAATCAGCGCTGCGAGATAGCCGGCCTGCGTCAGCGCCGCGACAAATTCCGCCGGATAGCCGCGCGCCTGATCGAGCGCACGCCAGTAGCTCGCCGGAAAATCAGCGCAAAGCCTCGTCACGGCGGCGCGAATTTCGGGGTGGCTCTGGTGGTCTTTCTCGATCATGACAGGGGTCTCGACGGCGCTTGCGGCCCCTTTCATAGCAAAATAACCGGCCCCGCCAAACACATCTGCCGGGGATGGCGTGATTTTTCATGGTCACGGTGCTAGCCAAACGGCGCATTTGCGTGTAACGAGCGGTCACATTCCGATTTTTCACGAGTATGTCATGGCAGTTCCGAAGCGCAAAACCTCCCCGATGAAGCGCGGCTTCCGCCGCTCGGCCGACGCCCTCAAGGCGCCGACCTATATTGAGGACAAGGATTCGGGCGAGTTGCGTCGCCCCCACCACGTTGATCTGAAGACCGGCATGTATAATGGCCGTCAGGTGCTCAAGGTCAAGAGCAGCGAAGCCTGATATCAGGCGCCGCGCCGCGCGATCAGGGCGCCGGCGACGATAAGACTGGCTGCCAGCGCCAGATTCAGCGTCGGCGCGGCAAAGCCGCAGATCACCAGCAATAATGTCGACAGCACCGGGGCCGCGTAGGACGCCACCCCGAGAAAACGTATGTCGCCATGCTTGACGCCATAATCCCAGACATAGAACGCCAGCCCGACCGGGCCGAGGCCGAGCGCCAGGATGGCCAGCCAGGGGCCGATGCTATGCGGCACGACGGTGCGCTCGAAAGCAAAATGCAGCAGGCTCGCCAGCACGGCCGTCACGAGGCAGAAGGCCGCGACCGGATCGCTCGGCACATCGCCGAACCGGCGTGACACCACCGAATAGACTGCCCAGACGAAGGCCGCGCACAAGGCAAGGGCAAAGCCCGCCAGCGCTCGCGCATCGGCATGAAAATTGATCCCGCGCGCGTAAATCAGCACCACTACCCCGGCAAAGGCCGTCAGCGCCCCGAGGATATGGCGCATTTTCAGCGTCTCGCCCGGCAACAGGCCGGAAAGCAGCACGATCAGCAGCGGCCACAGATAATTGATCAGACTGGCCGGCGCCGGCGGTGCCAGTCTGAGGGCAAGGAAATAACAAGCGTGATAGGTGAAAAGCCCGCCAACCCCTACTATCCACACGGCGCCCGGCGCCTTGAGATAAGCCAGCCGACCGCGCAGCGCCACAACGCCGAGCCCGGCAACGCCCCCAATGAAAAAGCTGAGGCTGAGAAGTTCAAAGGCAGGAATGGTGCCAGCCGCCGTCGTCAGCGCCGCAAGGCTGGCCCACAGGCCGATGGCGAGGGTTCCGATGAGGGTCGCACGTTGTCTCTGCATGCGTCTTGCCATGAAGGCAATCAGGTTTCGAGGCAAGTCATGCCCCCAAGACCCTTGTGGAAGGCGGGCATAAGGCGCACCTGTCATTGACGCGCGCCATCGCATCATAGCAAAGACGAGCTACCATGAAATTCAGCCCTGGCTTCCTTGACGAAATTCGCGCCCGGGTGCCGGTGTCGGAAGTCGTCGGCCTGCGCGTCAAGCTGAAAAAGCAGGGGCGCGAATGGCGCGGCCTCTCGCCCTTTGGCGCCGAAAGGACCCCGTCCTTTTACGTCAATGACCAGAAGGGCTTCTTCCACGATTTCTCCTCCGGCAAGCATGGCGATGCCTTTGGCTTCCTGATGGAGACTGAAGGCATCAGCTTTCCCGAAGCGGTCGAGCGGCTGGCGGCAATGGCTGGCCTCGCGCTGCCGGTTGAAACCCCGGCGGCCCGCGAGCAGGAGCAGGCCCGCGCCGGCCTGCTGGATGTGCTGGAATGGGCGGCGCAATGGTTCGAGCAGCAATTGCAGGCGCGCGAGGGCGCGAAGGCGCGTGGCTATCTCGCCGATCGCGGCCTGCGCCCGGACATGCAGGTAAAATTCCGCCTCGGCTACGCGCCGCCGGAGCGCTTCGGCCTGCGCGAGGCTCTGGCGCAGCGCGGTGCCCGGCTCGAAACCATGATCGAGGCCGGATTGCTGATCCATGGCGACGACATTCCCGTGCCCTACGACCGGTTCCGCGATCGCGTGATGTTTCCGATCTGCGACCGCGCCGGCAAGGTCATTGCCTTTGGCGGCCGGGCGCTCAGTGCCGATGCCCAGGCCAAATATCTCAATTCGCCGGAAACGCCGCTGTTTCACAAGGGCGACGTGCTGTTCAACCACCACAATGCCCGCAAGGCGGCCCATGACACCGGCGCGCTGATCGCGGTTGAAGGCTATGTCGATGCCATCAGCCTTGCTGCCGTCGGCATTGCCCATGTCGTCGCGCCGCTCGGCACGGCGCTGGGTGCGAGCCAGCTCGAACTCATGTGGAAAATGGCGGAAGCGCCGATCCTTTGCTTTGACGGCGACAAGGCCGGACGCAAGGCCGCACATCGCGCGCTCGATGTCGCGCTGCCGCTGCTGGGGCCCGGCCGGTCCCTGCGCTTTGCCATGCTGCCCGAAGGTCAGGACCCTGATGATCTCGCCCGCGCCACCGGCCAGGCCGGGGTCATGAAAGTGCTGGACGCGGCGCTGCCGCTGGTCGATGTGCTGTGGCAGCGCGAAGCCGACCTGCACCCGCTGGGATTGCCCGAGGAGCGCGCTGCCTTCGAGCGGCGCCTGCGCGAAGCCACCCGCACCATTGCCGATGAGGTCTTGCGGCGGCATTACCAGATGCATTTCGAGGAGCGCCTCGGCAGATTATTCGGCACGCCGCCGCTCAAGGGTCCGGCCCCGAGCCGCTACGACCCCTCCCGCGGCGGGCAATTTCAGCGCGGTGCCACCCGCGCCCGCATGGTGCAGAGCCTGCCGCAGCGCGCCGGGCATATAGGCGAGATGGCGCTGGCGCCGGTGATCGGTGCCGGTCTGGCGCAATCGGCGTTGTTCAGGCCCGCGCCCTCGCGCATCCCGCCGCGCGTCGAATTGCTGTTGCTGATCCTGATGCGCCAGCCGGCCTTGCTCGAAGCCAGGGCCGAGCAAATCGCCGGGCTCGATCTTGGCCACGCCGACTGCAATCGCCTGCGCGATGCCATGGTGCTCATGTCCACGCATTATTTCCCGGACCATACCGCCCTTGAAGCCGCGCTGGACGATGCCGGCTTTGCCACCTTGCGGCAGAAAATTGCGACCAGTGCCGCAATTTCGACTCATTCTTCTGCCAGCCCGGATTGTCCCTTGCCGGAGGCTGAACGTGCATTTGATCAGGCTTTGGCCTTGCATGGGAAATCCCACGCATTACATCAACAGTTGCGAGATATTGAGTCGGTGCTGGGCGATCCGGCCCTGAGGCCCGAAGAGTTTGATGCGCATTTTGAACGGCTGTGCCAGACCCGCGAACTGATCATGTCGATGGACGGCATGGAAACTTCCGGGGATGAGTTGCGCGGCCCTTCCGGGCGCGCATGACGTCGAGGCTGCGTCTGGCCAGAATCACGGCGCGCCGGCGCCAGGATGGTGGTTAACGCTGGCTTAAGCCCGTTGAGGGCATAAACATTTGATGCGCAAGTCGGCGTGCCCTTGGTAGCGCTGCCAGTGTCATGAACAGGCGGACGGAGTAGGCTTGATGGCTAAAAAGGCTGAGGAAAAGAATTCTGGTGAAACGGCAGTTGCCGAGGCACCGGACAGCCCGTTGCTGGATCTTTCGGATGCCGCCGTCAAGCGCATGATCAAGCTCGCCAAGAAGCGCGGCTTTGTCACCCATGCCGAGCTCAATGCCGTTCTGCCCTCCGAGGAAGTGACCTCGGACCAGATCGAGGACATTTACGCCATGCTCAGCGAGATGGGCATCAGCGTGTCGGAAGGCGATGACGTCGAAGATACCGAAGCCAGCGCCGAGGAAGCTGCCGAGGAAGACGAGCCCGAAGGCGGCGATCTCGTCGCCCAGTCGCGCTCCAGCGCGGTTGCGACCCGCACATCCGAGCCGATTGACCGCACTGACGATCCGGTGCGCATGTATCTGCGCGAAATGGGTGCGGTGGAATTGCTCTCGCGTGAGGGCGAGATTGCCATTGCCAAGCGCATCGAGGCCGGCCGCGAGGCCATGATCGCCGGGCTTTGCGAAAGCCCGCTGACCTTTCAGGCCATTATCATCTGGCGCGACGAATTGAATGAAGGCAAGGTCTTGCTGCGCGAGATCATTGATCTTGAAGCAACTTACGCTGGCCCCGACAGCAAGAACACCCCCAAAATCGATCTGCCGGCCGCCGCCGGTGCCCCGGCCACGGCGCCTCGCGATCCGCCTGAAGGCCTCGATGCCGACATGCCGCCGCCGGAAAATTTCGACGACGAGGACGACATGGAAAATGCCCTGTCGCTGTCGGCGATGGAATCGGAATTGAAACCCAAGGTTCTGGAGACCTTTGACCGAATTGCCAGCGCCTCGGAAAAACTGCGCCGGCTGCAGGACGCCAACGTCAAGAACAAGCTGAACAATGAGGTGCTGAGCCCCTCGCAGGAACGCAAATACAAGGCGTTGAAGAAAGAAATCGTCGTCGATGTCAAATCGCTGTCGCTCAACCAGAACCGCATCGATGCGCTGGTCGAGCAGCTCTATGACATCAACAAGCGGCTGATCGGCTTTGAGACGCGGTTGCTGCGCCTTGCCGAAGGCCATGGCGTCATGCGTGAGGATTTCCTCAAGAATTACCAGAATTACGAGCTCGACCCGAAATGGCTGCTGCGCGTGTCAAAACTCGGCGGGCGCGGCTGGAAGGAATATATTGCCGTTGAAAAAGAACGCATCAAGGAATTGCGCGGCGATATTCATACCCTCGCCACCGAGACCGGACTCGAAATCCAGGAATTCCGCCGCATCGTGCTGATGGTGCAAAAGGGCGAGCGCGAGGCGCGCCAGGCCAAGAAGGAAATGGTCGAGGCCAACCTGCGCCTCGTGATATCCATCGCCAAGAAATATACCAATCGCGGCCTGCAATTCCTCGATCTAATTCAGGAAGGCAACATCGGCCTGATGAAGGCCGTCGACAAGTTCGAATACCGCCGCGGCTACAAGTTCTCGACCTATGCCACCTGGTGGATCCGGCAGGCCATCACCCGCTCGATCGCCGACCAGGCCCGCACAATCCGCATTCCCGTGCATATGATCGAGACGATCAACAAGATCGTGCGCACCTCGCGCCAGATGCTGCACGAATCCGGCCGGGAGCCGACGCCCGAGGAATTGGCCGAAAAGCTGGCCATGCCGCTCGAAAAAGTGCGCAAGGTGCTGAAAATCGCCAAGGAACCGATCAGCCTCGAAACCCCGATCGGTGACGAGGAAGACAGCCACCTCGGCGATTTCATCGAGGACAAGTCCGCGCTTCTGCCGATTGATGCGGCGATCCAGAACAACCTGCGCGAAACCACCACCCGCGTGCTGGCCTCGCTGACGCCACGCGAGGAACGGGTGCTGCGCATGCGTTTTGGCATTGGCATGAACCAGGACCACACCCTCGAAGAAGTGGGCCAGCAATTTTCGGTGACGCGGGAGCGCATCCGCCAGATCGAGGCCAAGGCCCTGCGCAAGCTGAAACACCCGAGCCGTTCGCGCCGGTTGCGCAGCTTCCTCGACAACTGACACGCGCGCCCGATGCCGGCCGCTGCCACAAGGGCAGCGGTCGCATTTCTGTCATGCTCGTGTTACTATAGTGCTATTGCGAACAGACACGCACAGTTTCATGATCATGATCTGGGCTCAAGGTCTTGCGGCCCGGAAAGGTGCACTATTGGCAGCATTTGCCTCAGGCGAACAGCTATTTGAAGCGCTGTAACATACTGAATTCGCGACCATTCAAAATATCATAATTACCATTGGACTTGATTTTTGGTGTTTGTTTGAGGCAACACAAAGTCAGTTGGTGGGGTTATGACGGGTCGACAAAGAAACGCCATGGAAATTTGGCTGCAGTCGCTCGGTTTATCCGATTACGCAGCCAGCTTCAGTGCGAATCACATAGATTTTGATATTCTCCCGACCCTGACCAAAGATGATCTGCGTGATCTTGGTGTGCGTTCTGTGGGTCATCGGCGGGTGTTGCTTGATGCGGCGCAGAAGGCCAGCCAGATTAAACTCAATGCCGGGGCGGGTGCGGACAGGTCGCTGCACTGGCGCGTCGTCACCATTCTGGTGTTCGATCTTGTCGGCTCCACCGAACTTGCCGCCAGGTTTGACCCGGAAATTGCCCGCGATATCATCCTCGCGGTCCGCAAGATCGTCACCCTGGCGGTGGATGCCGGCATGGGCCATGTGCTGCGCTTTGAGGGGGATAGCATCCACGCCAGCTTCGGCTATCCGCATGCCCAGGGCCTCGATGCCGAGCGCGCCGTGCGTGCCGCATTGCAATGTCTGCGCGATATCAAGGCTTTGGCCCCCATCGCCGGGCATCAACCGCGCCTGCGCATCGGCGCGGCCACAGGCCCGGCCATCGTCCAGGACAGTCTTGGCCACCAGGATGCCCTGCAGGTCGATCTTGGCGGCGATGTCACCCGCATGGCCGCCAGCGCCGAGCGCATCGCCCCGCCCGAACAACTCATCATTGCCGCCTCAACCCGCAAAATGCTCGGCAACCTGTTCGTCTGTGATGCGCTGGAGCAGGACGGCAAAAAGGGCGAGCCGGCCGCCTTCTGGCGGGTCGAAGGCGAAAGCCGCGCCAGAAGCCGCTTTTCGGCGCTACGGCATCAGCATGGCGACTACCGGCTGGTGGGGCGCGAGAGCGAAATTTCACGTCTCGATGCCTGGCGCGAAGCCGCCCTTCACGGCAAGGGTACCATCGTCTATTTATCCGGCGAGTCGGGCCTCGGCAAATCCAGCATTGTCGAACACCTGATGTACACCGCCAATGCCGCGCATACGCCTGATTTTCTCATGCAATGCTCGCCCTTCAATATGCATGTCGCTCTATATTCGGTGCGTTATCTGATCGAGCGGCTCTCCGGCTTCAATGTTTATGGAACCAACGAGCAGAATATTGAGGCCCTGAACAAGTTCTTGCATCCCTTTCTGGAGCTATTTCAGGAAAACCAGGTCTTGCTTTATGAATTCATGGGCCTCGATCTGACGGCGACCCATAAATTGCCAACCATGAACTCGCTGGAAAAGCGCCAGCGCACCCTGCGCGTGCTCGCCTCATTGCTGGCGGCGCTGGCGCGCCAATCTGGCCTGATGATCATCGAGGATATTCACTGGATCGACCCCTCCACCGTCGAGCTCTTCGAAATGGTGCACCGCAGCCCTGCTGCCAGGACCTGGTTGACGGTGCTCACCTCGCGTGATCCGGCGGAACCGGGCTGGTTGCGGCGGCTCGGCACGCGCCGGGTCGCGCTTGACCGCATGAGCCCCAAGGAAATTGCCGAGGTGGTAAAACAGACAGCGCACCCCGTCGACCTGCCGAAGGACACGCTCGCCGCGCTGGTCGCGCGCGCCGATGGCATTCCGCTGTTCGCCGAGGAATTGACCAAGGGCTATCTTGAGCCGGCAATGAACACGGCGGGACGGCCGGCTTCGCAAGCGACCATTCCGGCCACGCTCACCGAATCGCTTTATGTGCGCCTTGACGCGCTGCGGCACGGCCGCAGGGTTGTGCAATTATGCGCAGCCATTGCCCGCGAATTTCCGCTGGTGTTGGTCAGCGCCCTGCAGGAAATGCCCGAGCCGGATCTCAAGGAAGGCCTGCGTGAGCTCGTGGAGGCCGGCGTGCTGGTGAAAACCTCCGGCCGTTATGGTGTCGCCTACAGTTTCCGCCACCGGCTGATGCACGAGGCCGCCTATGAATTGCTGCTGCGCTCGGAGCGCCAGCGCCTGCATGGCAAGATCGCGGCGGCCATGCTGCGTGATTTTGCCGATATCACCAACACCTTGCGCCACGCCCTCGCCTACCAGCTGGCGGGGGCCGGCAATATGGAAGAGGCCGCGACGCAATGGGAGGAAGCCGGCCTGCAGGCCAGCCAGCAATCGCATTATTCCGAGGCGGCCGCCTATTTCGAACAGGCGCTCAATGCCAATGCCGAGGTGGCTCCAAGCCGCGAACGCGACCTGCGCGAGCTCTCCTACCGCCTGTCGCTTGTCGGGCCGCTGGTCTATATTTATGGCCCCGGCGATCCCAAAGTGGTTGAACAGATGGAGGCTGCCAGCCTGCTCAGCCAGCGGGTCGACCAGAAATCAGCGCTGATTTTCGCCCTGACGGTGCGTTGGGGCGCGCTCGGCAATGTGGTGTCGATGGCGTCCAACTATCAACTGGCGGTGCGGATTTTCGAGCTTTCCAAAGGCGGAACGAGGTTTGAACGCCTGCTCGGCCATCGCGCCATTGGCACGTCCCATATTTTCGTCGGCGAACTCGACAGGGCGCACCACCATCTGCACCAGGCGGTTGATCTCTATCGGTCCGGCGAAGACGACGTCGATCTCATCAAGGTCGGCCCCTCGCACCAGATCGTCAATGCCAAGGTCGGCCTTGCCCAGTATTACGCCCTGCGCGGTGACTTTGATCTGGCGCGGCACTGGCGCGAACGAGCGCTGGTTCTGGCGCGCAACACCGGACGCGTCAATCCGCAATATTACGCGGTGCTGTTTGCCGGTTGTGTCACCGCCTGGATCATGCGGGATCGCAGGGCCCTGGCCAATTACACCGGCCAGGCGCATGCCCTGCAAATGCTGCACGACCCCTCATTCTGGCGCGGCCATGTCCAGCTTTACCGGGCCATGGTGCTGATGCTTGAGGGTCATGGCGCCCGCGGCATCGCCCTCGCGCGGGAGGGCCTGACCCGCATGGGCGAAGTCCGGGCCTACTGGAACGCCTGGCATGTGCAATTTGCCGAAGTCTGCCTGAGCGAGGGGCACCTCGACGAGGCGCAGGCCTGGCTAAACGTCGCCGGGCAATTGCGCGATGACGGCCTCGGTTACCTGACCATGGAGGCCGAGATCATGCGGCTGACGGGCGAACTGGCATGGCGGCGCGATGGCGACCCGGCCGCCGCCCGCGCCGCTTTCATCAAGGCAGAGGCCCTGGCACAAAGCCAGGGCGCCCTGCTCTTTGCCGCGCGGGCCCGTGACGCGCTCGCCGCCCTTCCCTGAAAGCTAGCTTCAGCCGCCACGGGCGGCAAAATGCGCCTCAAGCCGCAAACGTGCGATTGTGTCGATTTCCGCCAAAGCCCGCACCTGTTCCTCGGCCCGGGAATGGCCGAGCCGCCGCTCGAACGCCGCCCTGATCTCGCCCTTGCTGCGCCCGCGCACCGCCATGACAAAGGGCATGGCAAACTTCTGGCGATAGGCCTCGTTGAGGGCCTGAAACGCGGCGCGTTCATCCTCAGTCAGGCGATCAAGGCCGGCGCTGGCCTGTTCATCGCCCGAAGCCTGGCTGAGAGGACCCGCCGTCGCCAGCTTGCCGGCAAGATCGGGATGGGCCTGGATCAGCGCCAGCTTTTGTTGATCGCTCAAGGCAAGCGCCGCGCGCGCCATCGCCCCGGCCAGCCCGGCGGCATCATCATGCTGCGGGCTGAGACCTGCCCGATGCGCCGCCTCGGCAATATGCGGGCTGTGTTCATAGATACCGCCGAACACTTCGACGAACAGCGCGCGCGGCATCCTGCTGGGCTGGTATCCGCCGGGCGGCGGGTTGGTCGCAATCCAGTGACGGGCGATGTCGAGCCGGGTCGCGACATAAACCTGCTCATGAGCGGCGATATATTCCAGAAACCGCTTCACTGCGGCGCTGCGCCCCGGGCGCCCGGCGAGCCGGCAATGCAGGCCGACCGAGAGCATCTTCGGCTGGCTCGCGCCTTCCTCATAGAGCGTGTCGAAACTGTCTTTCAGATAGGTGAAAAACTGGTCTCCCTCGGTAAAGCCCGAACCCGGCGCAAAGCGCATGTCATTGGCGTCGAGCGTATAGGGCACGATCAGTTGCGGGCCATGCTGGCCCTTCATCCAATAGGGCAGATCATCGGCATAGGCATCGCTCAGATAGACAAAGCCCTGCTCGGCGGCCCCAAGGTCCAGCGTCGCCACCGACGAGCGCCCCTGATAGAACCCCAGTGGCCGGGTGCCGGTGAGTTCGGTCTGTATCGCGATGGCGCGGGCAATCTGCCTTGCCTCCTCATCGGCATCGACATGGCGATAATCGATCCATTTCAGGCCGTGGGTGGCGATTTCCCAGCGTGCCTCAAGCATGGCGGCCAGGGCCTCCGGGTTGCGCGCCAGCGCATGGGCGACCCCAAAGACGGTCACTGGCATGCGCGCCTGCGTGAACAGCCGCCACAGTCGCCAGAATCCGGCCCGGGCGCCATATTCGTAAATCGATTCCATATTCATGTGGCGCTGGCCGGGCCATGGCTCGGCGCCGGGAATTTCCGACAGGAACGCTTCTGAAGTCGCATCACCATGCAGGATGTTGCGCTCGCCGCCTTCCTCGTAATTGATCACGAATTGCACGGCGATGCGCGCCCCGCCCGGCCATTTTGCCTGGGGAGGCACGCGGCCGTAGCCAATGAGGTCACGCGGATAATCAGTCATGGCAGCCAGCCTGCAGGTCAGGGACGAGATCGTCGCGAGGATAAGCAGAAATCCGCCTATTGCCCAGCGCCAGCACCACCCCTCAGGCGCAGGGCCGCCAAGGCAGGATGTCGATCAGGCAGGCGCGGGCCCGCCGCAGCCGTCTCAGACCAGTTCGAGCCGCTTCTTGCCGCTCTTGCCCGGGCGTTGCTGGGCAATGGTCGAGATGAAATCATTGATGCGCGGCACGATTTCGGCGCGGAAGCGCGAACCGTTGAACACACCATAATGCCCGACGCCCAGCTGCAGGTGATGCGCCTTGCGTTCAGCCGGAATGTTCGGGCACAGGTCATGCGCCGCCTCGGTCTGGCCGACACCGGAAATATCATCCTTCTCGCCCTCGACCGTCAGCAGGCCGCAGCGCCGGATCGCCTTCAGGTCCACCAGCTTGCCGCGATGCTTCATTTTGCCCTTGGGCAGCGCATGATCAACAAACACGGTCGCCACGGTTTGCAGGTAATATTCGGCGGTCAGATCCATCACCGCCAGATATTCATCGTAAAATTCGCGATGCTTCTCGGCGAGATCGCCATCGCCCTGCACCAGATGCTGGAACATGTCGCGGTGAGCATCGACATGGCGATCATAATTCATCGCCATAAAGCCGGAGAGCTGCAGAAAACCGGGATAGACCGGGCGCCCCATGCCGGGCTGCGGAAACGGCACGGTCTGGATGCAATTATCGGTGAACCATTCGGTGCCGCGCTCCTGCGCCAGCTTGTTGACCGCGGTCGGGCTGCGGCGCGTATCGATCGGCCCGCCCATCAGGGTCATGGACAAGGGCGCAGCCTTGTCGCCCGCCGCTTCCATCAGCGCCACGGCGGCAATCAACGGCACGGAGGGCTGGCACACGCCGAGCGTATGCAGGCCAATGCCCGGCAATGCCTCGCCATGCAGCAGCTGCGAAATTTCGATGAGATAATCGATGTAATCATCGAGATCGAACGAGCCCATCATCATCGGCACGGTGCGCGCATCCTGCCAATCGGTGATATAGACCTCATAATGCGGCAAAAACGCCTCGACCGTACCACGCAGCAAGGTGGCATAATGGCCCGAAAGCGGCGCCACGATCAGCAGTTTGGGTTGCGGCGGGCGCGTGACATCGCGGTCACGGGCGAAATGGATCAGGCGGCAGAACGGCTTTTGCCAGACAATGTCCTCGCGCACCTCAACACGCTCGCCGGCCACCAGCGTCGAGTTCAGGTCGAAGGCCGGCTTGCCATAGCGCCGCGTCATTCTCTCGAACATTTCCGCGCCGGCGGCAATCTTGCGGCCCATGCTGGTATGCGAAAGCGGATTGGCGGGGTTCTTGAATATGAACTTCGTCGCGTCCGACCATGCGCGCGCGGGCGCAAGCGACATCATTGTCATTTCGTACATACTATATGTAAAACGAACCATGGCCACCGTCCTTCCGGTTACCGCTCATCATGGTAGCGATCTAAACCTTATGACAATCCTACCTTCAGCCTTAAATGGGTCTAATTTTGCCATTTGCCTGAATTTTCCCGGCAACTGGGTTAAATATGCAACACTACGCATGATAAAACCGGCGGGCTGAACCGGCCCTGAATGGCCCGCAGGCCGGCCTGAGGCCGCAGAATCGCCCAAACGGAGCCTGAACACCATGGAACCATTCAGCATTCCCGCCACGCGACAGGCGCGCAACCTGCGCGTCGATACGCTGGTGCGCCTGCGCTGGCTGGCGGTGCTGGGACAGACCCTGGCGGTTGTCGGCACCGCTGCGGGGCTCGGATTCAAGCTGCCTATGGTGTTGTGCGCGCTGGTGATTGCCGCTTCGGCCTGGGTCAATCTTGGTCTGCGGGTGCGCTATTCGCGCCATGACCGCCTCGGCGATGCGCCGGCCGCAGCCTTGCTGGCCTATGACATCCTGCAACTCTCGGCTTTGCTGTTCCTGACCGGCGGCCTCGAAAATCCCTTCGCATTGCTGTTTCTGGCGCCGGTCCTGATCTCCTCGGTGTCGCTGCCGCCGCGCTACATCATACTGGTCGGCCTGCTGGCGATTTGCATGATCAGCCTGCTCACCGTCATGCACTGGCCCCTGCCCTGGTATCCCGGCCAGTCTCTGGACCTGCCGCAGCTTTATGTGCGCGGCGTATGGGCGGCGCTGGTGCTGGGCTCGATCTTCATCGGCGTTTATGCCAACCGGGTCGCGGTCGAGGCGCATAATCTGGCTGACGCCCTCGCCGTGACCGAACTGGCGCTGGAACGCGAACAGCACCTGACCCAGCTCGACGGCCTCGCCGCCGCCGCCGCCCATGAACTCGGCACGCCGCTCGCCACCATCACACTGGCGGCGCGCGAATTGCGCAACCGCGTCACCGAGGAAGGGCCGGTGCGCGAAGACATTCTGCTGATCGGCGAGGAGATCGGCCGCTGCCGCGCCATTCTCGGCAAACTGGCCTCGCTGCACGCCGAGCCGGGCCTGCTCGATTCCATGAGCGTCAGCCTGCTGCTGGCCGAAGTGGTCAATCCGCAGCGTGATTTCGGCATTGACGTCAATATAGCCACATCAGGCGACGGCAAGGAACCGGTCTGCGAGCGCAATGCCGGAGTGATTTATGGCATCGGCAATCTTGTTGAAAACGCTCTGGATTTTGCGCGCACCAAGGTTGACGTCACCGCGACCTGGAGCGCCAGGTCGGTGATCGTCGTCATCGCCGATGACGGGCCCGGCTTTCAGCCCGACGTGATGGGACAGCTGGGCGAGCCTTATGTGACGACACGGCTCAACCGCCGCGCCAAATCCGAGGAGGGCTCCGGTCTCGGCCTTGGCCTGTTCATCGCCAAAACCCTGCTTGAGCGCTCGGGCGCCAGTGTCATCACTGCCAATGCCCGCGCCCCGGCGACCGGCGCCGTCGTCACCATCCGCTGGCCGCGCGCGAAATTCGAAGCCCTGAAGGGCATCGAAGGCCGCATCCCGGATAAAGCGGGTGAAGGTTATTGAAGCTTATTTGTAACTGTGCATATTCGATCTGGAATGCATCAAAAGAGGACGAGGCCATGATCCAGCGACCTGCGACAGTTGCTATGGCAGCCGGAGAAGGCGCTGGCGCGGGTGCCGAGCGCAGCCTGCTGTTGGTGGACGACGACAAGGCCTTTCTCAACCGGCTGCAACGCGCCATGCAAACGCGCGGCTATCAGGTGACGACCGCCGACAGCGTCGCCAGCGCCATTGCCGCCTTGCAGATGGCGCCGCCGTCCTTTGCCGTCATCGACATGCGGCTGGGCGATGGCAGCGGCCTCGATGTCATGACCAGGCTGAAAGAGCTGCGGCCCGATGCCCGCGCCATCATTCTCACCGGCTATGGCAATATTTCGACGGCGGTGACGGCAGTGAAGCTTGGCGCCTTTGATTATCTCGCCAAGCCGGCGGACGCCGACGAAATCGAGGCAGCGCTGCTCGCCACCGGGAACAACAAGAGCGAGCTGCCCGAAAACCCGATGTCGGCCGACCGTGTGCGCTGGGAACATATCCAGCGCGTTTATGAATTATGCGGGCGCAATGTCTCGGAGACGGCCCGCCGCCTGAGCATGCACCGGCGCACCCTGCAACGCATCCTCGCCAAACGCGCGCCGCGCTGAGCTGTGCCTCAGGTGCTGGATTTGGCAAGGCTCCAGCTGTGCTCGTAAACCTTGCCCTTGGTGTCACGTGCACGGGCGCGGAAAACCTTGCTGCCGTTGCGAATGTAATTGAAGCGGAAATGCGGATTTTGCGCAATCGAAATGCCGCCATCCATGGACATGATCAGGTCTTTGCCCTGCCACACGTCGAGCCGCTCGATCACATCCGTGGGGATGTAGAGCAGCGTCACCTGATCCATCTGCATGCCGGAATTGTTGGGATGGCGGATCATCAGAATGCCTTCGGCACGATCCGGCGAGGCGGCGGTATATGACCCGACCTCGCGAAAGCGCATCTGGCCGATGCTCTGGCCCGGCGCCATGGCCTCGATCATCGGTGCCGAGCAGCCCCCCGCCGCCTTGACAAACCGCTTGACCATATAAAGCCGGCCATCGCTCAGGCCGGCCACGGCATGGACGTTGGAATAGGCATCGACACGCACGCGGGTCGCCAGCGCCGTCATGCCGGATTTGCGGCCGATGGTGAACGTGCCGACCAGAGGCGACGGGTTTTGATCGACCACCAGCCAGATCTTTTGCAGGACCCGGCTGTCACCGGGGGGCAGGTGCATCCGCAGGCTCACCGGCACGATCGCCGCATTTTCGGCCCGCACCGGCGCATTCAACGCCATGATCTGCGTGCCGTCCTCCAGCTTGCGATCCTGAAAAATGCCCGTCACCAGTCCCGGCCACGGATCATTTGCAACCGGCGCATCCGCCAGCGCCCGGGCTGGCAGCGCCAGCAGTCCCACCTGGCCGATGGTTTTCAGCATGTGCCTGCGATCTGGTTTCATGATCCTGTCCTCCATGCGTAGCGTCTGATGTCAATTCCATTCCAGTTCGGCATAGGCCGTTGTCGCATTCCGCTTGTTGTAATCATTGAAGAGTTTCCACGAGCCGGCCTCGCTGGCACCGGCATCGTGCACCGTCGCGCGCATCGTCAGGCCCTTGTGCAGTGACGCCGTGATATCCGCCTTCAGCACATCGAAATAATGCCGCTCGGCCGCCACCGCCTGGTGCCAGTCGCCGGGGATGGGGCCGTGTCCTGGCACAACAAGCCGCGCATCCTGCTTCTGCAGCCGTTTGGTATCGAGGATGAACCCATCCAGCGAATTGTCAATAACCGGTATGTGCTCGACAAACAGCAGGTCACCGGCAAACAGCACCCTGGTTTTCTCGTCCTCGATGGTGATGTCGGTGTCGGTATGGCTGGCCGCCCAGGTTTTGAGCGCGAGCTTGCGCCCGCCAAGATCGAGCGTCAGCCGGTTTTTGACCAGCAGGGTCGGCGGCACCAGCCTGACGTCGGCAAGCAAGGCGTGGCCCATCGCCGGCAGGAATGATTTCAGATAATAAGGCCCCTGCGCCGCCATGGTGCGCGGCAGGTTGGCATGGCCGACAAAGGTGGCGCCAAGCCCCAGAAACGCGGCATTGCCGAAGATGTGGTCAGGATGCACATGCGTATTGATCACGTAAAGGATCGGCTTTGAGCTTATCTTTCGGATGGCAGAAAGTAAGTCTCGCCCCTCCCTGACACTGCCGCCAGTATCAATAACCGCGCAGCCCTTGCTGCCGATCACCACGCCGAGATTGGCAATGGCCCCATGATTGGCGCGGTCCATCAACGCAATCGCCCCTTGAAACTCATAGACGCCATCAGCGATCCGCCGCAAAGGCAACGGCGCGCCCAGGGCGCCGGACCCGGGGCAGGCCGCCGCCAGTGCCAAAATGCACGCTTGACCAATGATCGCCACAAACCGAGCCATTGGGGCAAGATATTGCTGGTTTTGCCGCTTTACCATAGTCCTTTAGGCGTGCCCGATGCTTGGGCGGGCACAAACCCATCAAAAATAATTCATGTTGACCATTGCCAACACCCGATAGTTGGCATAGCCTGTCACTGATTTCGGCTTCCAGGCCGCCTGTAGTTGGGACAACAGGCGGACCCTCGAAGGCTAGGCGGGGCGACAAGCCCTTGTGCCTCGCGCAAGTCGTGACACGCTGTCGGAATCATAATCCCATCGAAATGCCATGCTGCCGGCGTGCCCAGAGGCGCGTTCCCGTCATAGGCAAAATTTGACCCGGGAGGACTGATTCAATGCGCAAAATACTTATGACAACGTGCATTGCTGCTGTGACTGCATGCACTTTGGGTACGGCTTATGCCGATGATCTTCTGAAAATGTCGCAAGACCCGAATCAATGGGTCATGCCCACCGGACAATACAACAACCAGCGCTACACCGCGCTGAAACAGATCACCCCGGCCAATGTCGGCAAACTGACCCCGGCATGGACGTTTTCGACCGGCGTTCTGCGCGGTCATGAAGGCTCGCCGCTGGTGGTCGGCGACATGATGTATCTCAACGCCCCTTTCCCCAACACGGTTTATGCGCTTGATCTCAATCATGATGGCAAGATTGTCTGGAAATACACCCCCCATCAGGATCCGAGCGTCATTCCGGTGATGTGCTGCGACACGGTCAACCGCGGCGTTGCTTACGGCGATGGCAAGATCTTCCTGCACCAGGCCGACACGACTCTGGTCGCCCTTGATGCCAAGACCGGCAAGGTGGTCTGGTCAGTCAAGGACGGCGACCCGACCAAGGGCCAGACCGGCACTGACGCGCCGATGGTGGTGAAAGACAAGGTGATCATCGGTGTCTCCGGCGGCGAGTTTGGCGTTCGCGGCTGGCTTTCGGCCTATGACATCAAGACCGGCAAGCTCGCCTGGCGCGGCTATTCGGAAGGCCCGGATTCCGACACGCTGATCGATCCCGAGAAAACCATGTCGCTCGGCAAGCCGGTGGGGCCCAATTCCAGCATCAAGACCTGGAAGGGCGATCAATGGAAAATTGGCGGCGGCGACACCTGGGGCTGGTATTCATATGATCCCAAGCTGAACCTCGTCTATTACGGCTCCGGCAACCCCTCGACCTGGAATCCCAGGCAGCGCCCCGGCGACAATAAATGGTCGATGTCGATCTGGGCCCGCGACCTCGATACCGGCAAGGTCAAATGGATCTACCAGATGACCCCGCATGACCAGTGGGATTATGACGGCGTCAACGAGATGATCCTCGTCGATCAGAAGATCGATGGCAAAATGCGCAAGACCCTGGTGCATTTTGACCGCAATGGCTTTGCCTATACGCTTGATCGCGAGACCGGGGCCTTGCTGGTAGCAGCCAAATATGATCCTGCCGTCAACTGGGCAACCAAAGTGGATATGGATCCCAAATCGCCGACTTACGGGCGGCCGCTGGTGGTTCCGCAATATTCCACCGATCACAATGGTGAGGACGTCAACACCAAGGGTGTCTGCCCGGCGGCGCTGGGCTCGAAGGACGAGCAGCCGGCGGCCTATATGCCTGAGGACAATCTGTTCTTCGTCCCCACCAACCATGTCTGCATGGATTATGAGCCGTTCCGCGTGAAATACACCGCCGGCCAGCCCTATGTCGGCGCGACGCTATCGATGTACCCGCCCAAGGGCGACACCAATATGGGCAATTTCATTGCCTGGAATGCCGCCACTGGCAAAATCGTCTGGTCGAAGAAGGAGCCCTTCTCCGTCTGGTCGGGCGCACTGACAACCGCCAGCGGCCTCGTCTTTTATGGCACGCTGGAAGGCTATCTCAAGGCGGTGGACGCCAAGACCGGCAAGACCCTCTATAAATTCAAGACTCCGTCGGGAATCATTGGCAATGTCATGGCCTATGAGCACGCCGGCAAGGAATATGTAGCGGTGCTGTCGGGTGTCGGCGGCTGGGCTGGCATCGGTCTCGCGGCCGGCCTCACCAAGCCGACTGACGGTCTCGGCGCGGTCGGCGGCTATGCTGCCCTGAGCGACTATACTGCTCTGGGTGGTGTGCTGACCGTATTTGGCCTGCCCAACAGCTGAGTCTCGAATCTCGGCCGTCATGATCAATCGGCGCGGGGCATTCCACGTGTGCCGCGCCGAAACCATCGAAGAAAGGCCCTGACGCCGGATATTTGCGAGCAAGGTCAAGACCCATAACAACAACGCCTCTCGTCGCGAGGGCAGGGAGAGTAATGATGATGTCAATGAATCGGCATGTGGCGCTGATCGCCGGACTGGGTGTCGCCCTGCTTTGCGGCATGGCGACTGCGGCGGTCAAAACCAGAGATGGTTCAGGCAATCCGGCAATCGCCAAGCGCGACGGTGCCCGGGTCTATGACAAGAACGGCAATCCGACATTCGACGTCAAGCCCGATGGCACGGTCGATTGGCTGACCTTCTCCGGCTACATCCGCTACACCGCCAATTGCATGCAATGTCACGGCCCGGATGGCATGGGCTCATCCTATGGCCCTGCCCTGGTCAATTCGCTCCAGCATTTGAGTTACACCGATTTTGCCAATATCGTCACCAATGGCCGGGTCAATGTCACGACCTCGCAGGACAATGTCATGCCGAAATGGGGCCTGAACCCCAATGTCATGTGCTATCTCGATGATATTTATGTCTATTTGCGCGCCCGCAGCGACAATGCCGTGCCGCGCGGACGCCCGCGCAAACATGCTGCCAAAGACGCTGCCTATGCCAAAATGGAAGACAGCTGCATGAGCTGATGGCACCAAGGGAGACCAGTTATCATGCCGATGAAATATATTCCGGCGCTGGCACTGATGCTTTGTGCCTATGGCGCGTCGCGGGCCCAGCAAACCAACCCGGCGGTCGAACTGGTCGATCCCAGGGTTTTGCGCGTCTGCGCCGATCCCTCGGATCTGCCGCTGTCCAACGACAAGGGCGAGGGCTATGAAAACAAGATTGCCGCGCTGCTGGCGACCAGCCTGCACAAGAGGCTCGCCTATACCTATTACCCCGCCTCGACCGGATTTCTGCGCAATACCCTGATGAAATTCCGCTGCGATCTGGTGATGGGCGAGCCCCAGGGCGTGGGTTCGGTGCAGGCCACCAATCCCTATTTCGCCACAGCCTATGCGCTGGTGTTCAAGCCCGGCACCGGGCTTGACGGCATCACCACGCTGGAAGACCCGCGCCTGAAATCAAAGCGCATCGGCCTCATCGCCGGCACGCCGCCCGCCACCAATATCGAGGCCGATCACCTGATGGGACATGTCAGATCCTATCCGCTGGTGGTCGATACCCGCTTTCATCTCTCGACCGTGCATATGATCAAGGATATCGAATCAGGAAAAATCGATGTTGGTGTCTTGTGGGGGCCGATGGCCGGCTATTTTGCCAAGGAAAGTAAGCCACCGCTGCGCGTCGTGCCTCTTGTGCATGAAAAGAGCGGCCCGGCGATGGCCTATCGAATGGTCATGGGCGTGCGGCCGTCCGATCAGGACTGGAAGCGACAGCTCAATGGCGTTATTGCGGCCCATCAGGCCGAAATCACACAAATTCTGAAAAGCTACGGGGTGCCACTACTCGATGCCAACTTCCAGCCGATCAAGCCTTGAGAGAACCAGCCTGCCGCTGGCACTCTGGTGCCTCGCTGCGGCCCTGGCCTATGCCGCCCCGCCCGAACCTGACCATTATCACATCGGCGCCTATCACGCGCCGACGCCCCTCACCCTGAAGGGCGCCATTGTCGTAAACACCGACGCCGCCCACAAGCTGTGGCTGGCGCATGCTGCCTTCATCGATGTCTGGCCGCAGCCGCCCAAACCCGCCGGCCTGCCGAAAGGCACACTTTGGGTTCAAAAGCCGCGCTATGACATTCCCGGCTCGCTCTGGCTGCCGGACACCGGCTATGGCCAGATTTCCGGCCGGATGGAGTTTTATTTCGAGGACGGCCTCGCCAAAGCCTCGCACCATGATCGCAGCGCCAGAATGGTGATCTATTGCCTCAGGGATTGCTGGATGTCGTGGAATGCAGCGCGGCGCGCCCTCAAGCTCGGCTACAGGCATATCTATTGGTATCCCGGCGGATCGGACGGCTGGCATGAGGCTGGACTGCCATTGGCCAGGGCCACCGAGGCGCCGGGCCGCTAGTGCTGCCCCGGCTGCGTCAACAAGCCCCGCCGCCAGAGGCTTGCGCCCCGTCGGCGACGGGCTTAAACGAGTTTTGTGAAGGTTTAGAACCCCACTAAACATGCCGCAAAAAATCTCCGCAATGCGGGAACATTATGGCAATGTTCTTGCGGCAAGCTCGGGACGCCAAGGTGCAGGAGTGGTGTGATGAATTATGACCGGTTTTTCGAAGACCAGATCACTGCCTTGCGGGCCGAGGGACGCTACCGGGTGTTCGCCGATCTGAAACGCGAACGCGGTGCCTTTCCCAAGGCTGCCCATCGTCACGAAACTGGTGCCTCGCGCCCGGTGACGGTCTGGTGCTCGAATGATTATCTCGGCATGGGCCAGCATCCGGTCGTTATCGAGGCCATGCACGCCGCGCTGAATGAAACCGGCGCAGGCTCGGGTGGCACCCGCAACATCGCCGGCACCACGCATTACCATGTCGACCTCGAACACGAACTTGCCGACCTGCACGGCAAGGAAGCCGCACTATTGTTCACCTCGGCCTATGTCGCCAATGATGCGGCGCTCTCGACTCTGGTTTCGATGATGCCGGGATGCGTGATTTTCTCAGACGAGAAAAACCACGCCTCGATGATCGCCGGCATCCGCCATGGCGGCGGCGCCAAGATGATCTTCCGTCATAATGACGGCGAGGATCTTGAGCGCCTGCTGAAAACCGTGCCGCTCGAAACCCCCAAGATCATCGCTTTCGAGAGCGTCTATTCGATGGACGGCCATATTGCGCCGATTGCCGCCATTTGCGATCTGGCCGAGCGTTATCAGGCGCTGACCTATCTCGATGAAGTGCACGCTGTCGGCCTCTATGGCCCGCGCGGCGGCGGCATTGCCGAGCGCGACGGCGTCATGCACCGTGTCGATATCATCAACGGCACGCTGGCCAAGGGCTTTGGCGTCATGGGCGGCTATATTGCTGCCAGCCGGGCCTGCGTCGATGCCGTGCGCTCCTGCGCCTCCGGCTTCATCTTCACCACCTCGCTGGCCCCGGTGCTTGCCGCCGGTGCGCTCGCCAGCGTGCGCCATCTCAAGACCAGCGACGTCGAACGCAAGGCCCATCAGGAGCGCGCCGCGACCCTGAAAGCCCGTCTCGCCGAGGTCGGTGTGCCGGTTCTGCCCAATCCCAGCCATATCGTGCCGGTGATGGTCGGCAATCCGGTGCATTGCAAGGCCATTACCGACGCGCTGATGGACCAGTTCGGCATTTATGTGCAGCCGATCAATTACCCCACCGTGCCGCGCGGCACCGAGCGCCTGCGTATCACGCCCGGCCCGATCCATACTGACGCGCAAATGGACGCGCTGGTTGGCGCCCTGCAAACCCTCTGGGCGGCCTGCCCGGTCGGCAAGGGCAAATACATCCGCATCGCCGCGGAATAAACGCCGCGTTGCAGGCGGCCGACGCAAGGCGGGCCTCAGTAAAGCCCGCGCAAGTGCCGGATCACCACCGAGCGCGACATGAAAGCGGTCAGCAAGGCAATGCCAAGGGCGATCATGGCTATGACGCCATAGCCCCGGCTGCCGATTGAAAACGACCCGAACAGCGCCCTGAGCTGGTCACCGCCCGCGGTGGCCATGGCAAAATGCTCGAACAGCCCGGCCGCAGCATAGATAAGCACCGCCAGCAGCGCCCCGCTCGCCGCACCGGTCGCACCCAGCCGCAGGAAATGCCCCTGAAACTCGCGGGCAATATAGCCATCACTGGCGCCGACAAAATGCAGCACATCAATGATATCGCGATTGCCGGCCATGGCGCCGCGTGTGGCAAAGCCCACCGCCAGCGCGGTCGCCACCAGCACCAGCATAAAGACCAGCACCGCCCCGGTTTCCATCGTACCAGCCATAGTGTCGAGCCGCTGCAGCCACAGCCGGTGATCGTCAAGCGCCGCATTTGGCACGGCTTTGGCGAGCGCGGCATTGAGGGCCTGCAAGTCGGGGGGCGCACCATTGCCCAGTTTCACAATGATCATGCGCGGTATCGGCAAGGCATCAAAATTCAGGCCCGACCCCAGCCAGGGCTGCAACAGCCGTTCTGATTCGGCCTTGCTGACGATGCGCACCGAGGCAATGCCCCTGGTGGCGCGGGCCAGCGCGGCCGCTGCCGCCGCGTCCTTGTCCAGCGAGCGGCCCTCGGCTGGCCGCACCTGGATGGTCATTTCCTGCGACACCTGATGCTGCCAGCCATCCGAGGCCTGCGCCACCAGAAACGCCGCACCGGCGCTCAGCGTCGCCAGAAATGTCATGATCGCCACCACCGTCACCAGCGCCCGGCCCGAAATGCTGTCGCGCTGCACCAGCGCCACCCGCCGCTTCTCGATCAGCCGACCCTGCCCGACATCAAGCGACGCAACCTTGGGGAACAGGGACTTGCGCGACAGAAGTGTCTTTATGTGCAGCAACGACCGGCCCTCGCGTCAGAATCGTCAGGAATGGGGTTCAAAGACATGCAGGCGCCCGTCCGCCAGCACCAGTCGCTTGGCCCCGGCAAATTGCTCCATCAGCCCGAGATCATGCGTCGCGATCACTACCGATGTGCCCGAGCGGTGCAATTCGGCAAACAGTCGCAACAGCCGCCGCGCCAGCGTCGGATCGACATTGCCGGTCGGCTCATCGGCCAGCAGGAGCTCCGGCCGGCCGATCAGCGCTCGGGCTATGGCAGTGCGCTGCTTTTCGCCGCCGGACAGGACGGCGGGCAGCACCCGCATGCGGTCACCGAGCCCGACCCATTGCAGCAATTCGATCACCTCGGGGCCGTATTTGGATTCCGGCTGGCCCAGCACCCGCAAAGGCAGCGCGACATTGTCATAGACGGTGAGATGGTCGAGCAGCCGGAAGTCCTGGAATACCACGCCGATCCGCCGCCGTGCTGCCGTCAGTTGCGGTTTGCTGAGGGTCTCGACCCGCCTGCCGAACACCGAAATTTGCCCGCTTGTCGGCTTCAGCGCCATCAGCATGAGGCGCAGCAGCGAGGTCTTGCCGGCGCCCGATGGCCCGGTCAAGAACTGGAATGAATGCTGTTCGATGGCGAAATTGACATCGCGCAAGGTCGCATGCTCGCCGTCATAACTGAGCGAAACATTCTCAAACCGCACCAAGAACGTAATTCCTTTCATGTGAGGCAGCCCGGCGGCGCCACCCATAACCTTACCTTAACCATAATAGCGCTCAATGCGCATCGTTCCTGAACGGCTTTGCCTCAGGTTGTCCAGTATTCTTTCAGGTCCCGGACCCATGATCATCGAATGCCCTGCATGCACCTCGACCTATCACATCACCAAGGCCTGGCTGGGCGCCGAGGGCAGGCGCATGCGCTGCGCCGCCTGTCGACATATCTGGCACTGCACGGCTGAAGACTCGGAAGTGCCGGCGCCCGAAGATGCCCTCGCCCAGCGCCTGTCGATCACCAGCCTCTCGGAAGCTGCCGTGCGTGCCAGCGCCGATGACCTGCGCGTCGAGGCTTCGAGCGACCGCGCCTTGCCGCCGAGCTATGAGGAAGTTTACGGGCAGCGCCTGCCGCGCACCGCCCTCGCCGCGCGACGTCTGCGCCCCAACCTGCCGCTGCCGTCACGCGGCATGGTCGTCGTCGCCCTCGTCATCGCCGCCGGCATGGCCGCTGTAGGCTTCAGGGACCGGGTCGTCGCAGCGGTGCCGGCCGCCAATCTCGCCTATACGGCGATCCACCTGCCAGTCAATCCGCTCGGTCTCGCCCTTGAAAATGTGACATCGACGATCCGCGACCAGGGCTCGCACAAGGTGCTGGCCGTCACCGGGGAAATTTCCAATCTGCGCCGCCATCACACCAATGTCCCGCCGCTGCGCATCTCAGTGCGCGGTGCCGATGGCCGCAATCTTTATGCCTGGCTGAGCTATCCTGGCACGCAGGGGCTTGCCAGCGGCCAACATATGTCGTTTAAGGCGCGACTGGCCTCGCCACCCCATGGTGCGCACGATGTTGCGGTTAATTTCGCTACGGGTCTGAAGGAAACGGCAGAATTAACCCAATGATCCAAGAGCACTCGATTAGTGTAGTATTTGATGAGGCCGCCATCCAGCAGCGCATCGAGAATCTGGCGGGCGACATAGCCGCCTCGCTGCCCAAGGACCTGCTGGTCGTGGCGATCCTGAAAGGCAGCTATGTATTTGCTGCCGACCTGCTGCGGGCCATGCACCGCCATGGCATGACACCGGAAGTGGAATTTATCGAGCTCTCCAGCTACCGCGAGGCCACGGTTTCGAGCGGACAGGTGCGGGTCGTCAAAGACATCGAATCGGATGTGCGCGGCCGCCAGGTCATGGTTCTCGATGATATTCTGGAATCAGGCCGCACGCTGGCCTTTGCCAAGGACCTTCTCACGGCACGCGGCGCTGCCGGGGTCGCCATTTGCGTCATGCTGGAAAAGCCGAGGAAGCGCGCCGTTCAGATCGATGCTGATTATGTCGGCTTCATCTCGCCGGATTATTTTCTGGTTGGCTACGGCATGGACGTCGCCCACCGCTACCGTCAATTGCCCTATATCGGCAAGGTTGACGACTGAAGCCGTCCAGGCGGCGCCGTCACAGCAAGCGCATAGCCGTCTCCAGCGGCACCGACCACACCGAGGCGCTGACAAAGAAGCTCGCCACCG
>JAGXAM010000014.1 GCA_019075905.1 Hyphomicrobiales bacterium | reverse complement strand
TGCCGACGTCATCGAGAAAATCGCCTCCGGCTGGCCCAACGCCCGTCTCGACGAACTCATGCCTTGGGCATGGGCGAATGACAAAGTCAAAACTACCGACATAAAAACACACGCGGCCTAAAAAGCTGCGCCCTTGGCTCAACGCTTACCGCGCTTAATGAATTGATCGCGCGTTCTTATCTCGGTTAATTGGCCGGTACGTGAGGCGCTTCCCCGCGATGCCCTTCGCGATCCGCACCGCACGTTCCCCATCGTCTACGCCGAGGCCAATTCGGTTGTTGTAACGAAAATCAAACTCGGCAAGGTAGCGGTGCAAGTGGGCTTCGCTGACCGAGTGATAAACGCCCGTGATTCCGCGCTTGAGGATCGAATAGAAATTCTCAGCAGTGTTGATGTGGACGTAGGAACCAAGGCGAACGTATTCGCCGGCCGAGTGGTTGACCGACAGGTGATTGGCAAACTTTGCCCCGATCTTGGGGTAAATGACGCTTTCGTCCGTCATCAAAGCCGACGCCGCACTGACGTTCTTTTCGATGATCGAGCCGACAGTCTTCGAGGTCACATCTGCCACATGGAACGAGCGCACGTGTCCCTCTCGCTCAACCAGCGAGAGAACCGCCTTCTTCGGGGCAGGCTTGCAATGCGCGCGGTTCTTTGCTTTGCCGCCGACGTAGGTCTCGTCAGCCTCAACCGCTTTGTTCTGTCCGCCGAGTGAGCAGGGGTTCGACGCATCGTCACGCATGGCTTCGCGGATACGATGGCATAGAAACCACGCGGACTTATACGTCACGCCCAACATCCGCTGAAGCTGGAGCGCGCTCATCCCTTTCTTGCTAGCGCCCATAAGGTGCATTGCTAGAAGCCATTTCGAGAGGGGAATTTTACTCCGCTCCATTACCGTGCCAACGGTGACCGTGAATTGGCCATTGCACGCGGCGCAATAATACAGCCCGGGGCGATGCGCTCTGCGTTGCCCCTTCGCGATCTTCTCGCGATCCAAATTGCCGCAGTGAGGACAAACGGGGCCATCGGGCCAACGGATAGCTTCCAAAGCTTCCCGGGCTGCGTTGTCGTCATGAAAGGCAGGATTTTGAAGGGCGCTTTTCGCCATGACCGGCTCCTATAGGCCAGTTATGCCCAAGCCCGTCTCCGTTGTCAAGTATATAATTGCCGTCTAAAGAAATCATTATTGGCCGCGTTCAAAGTTAGTTTCGGCTCTATATTTGTCTGTCCAAGATCGCTATCTCCAAGATAACGCTCCTCTATCTGCGTCTGGGCACGCTGAAACGAAGTATACCCTCCGAGCCAATTCCTGATTGCGCTAAAAATCATTAGAGTGGTGGCAAGGCGTTGCTGACCGTCCAACACATGAAAGGAAGGGGCATCTGATTTAGTGAAGACCATTAGGCCGCAAAAATATAAACCCTCCTTATCTTTCACTGCGTTTTCAATATCGTCAAGGAATTGCGTTACGTATTCTTCTGTCCATGAGTAGTCCCTTTGATGGCTCGGAACTGTAAAGCGAACTTCTTTTATGAATTGCCCCAAACCTACGGTCGGAGTGTCAGATAATGGAATCGTCATTTGGTCGTCCCTTCTGAGCGAATAGACTCTATAAGCCCTCGATACTTCATGATCTCACGTTCTGCGAGTCGTATCGCAGCCCGCTCCCAGTTCCTCGGTGCCTCTCTATGCGCCTTTGCATCTGGTCCTAGGCGGCCCTGCCTTATCGACGCTACAGACACGCCTAATGCCTCGGCCAAGTCTGAATGGTCGATTCGCGCAAAGAGGATATCCGTCGCCTCTTTGAAATTCATTGTATGCAGTCCTATTGACATCTGATCATCTGTATATCATACTGCATACAAGATCGGTTGTGAAGTGGATTTTCGATATGTACCGCCTGTCTCTCTCCCGCCGCACGCAGCTCATCGGGGCCTTGGTTGAATGCAATTCGATCCGCTCGACCGAGCGTATGACCGAGACGCATCGGGATACGATCATGCGCCTCATGGTCGAGGTAGGGACCGGTTGCGCCAAGCTCATGGACGAAGAGATGCGCGACCTGCCGTGCAAGCGGATTCAGGTCGACGAAATCTGGGCCTACGTCGGCAAGAAGCAGCGGCAGGTCACGAAGGCCGACGACAAGTCGCGCGTCGGCGATCAATGGACCTTCGTCGCGATCGATCCCGATACGAAGCTGATCCCGTCCTATCTGGTCGGGAAGCGCAGCAAGCCGAACGCCATCACATTCATGACCGATTTGTCCGAGCGGCTGGCGAACCGTGTCCAGCTCTCTTCGGACGCCCTCAATTCGTATGTGGATGCCGTCGAACAGGCGTTCGGCACGGACGTCGACTGCGGACAGGCGGTTAAATTTTACGAGGCCGAACCGATTGGCCCCGGTCGCTATAGCCATCCCAAGGTCGTGCGCTCGGAACGGACGGCAATTGCTGGCGCGCCGGACTGTGCCCATATCTCTACCAGCATGATCGAGCGTCAAAACCTGACGATGCGCATGAGCATGCGCCGGTTTACCCGCCTCACGAATGGCTTCTCTAAGAAGGTCGAGAACCATCGCGCGGCGGTCGGGCTGCATTTTGCTCATTACAACTTCGTCCGGCTGCATTAGACGCTCCGCACGACGCCAGCGATGGCGGCGGGCGTCAGCTCGCGCCTGTGGTCGCTTGAGGATTTGGTCGACCGGACTTCAAACTAGGACACTACCCCAGAGACAGCCAGAGCAGCCCCGCTCATCTGGCGGCCAGACAACGCCTTTTCCTTTCGCTCCCGTTCCACGATCCCCCAGCACTCTGGGTTGCGTCGTCGCTCCGCTTCTCGTCATGGCGGTGAAAGGGCGCAATCTATCCGTCACAGTAATGACGGTGAAAGCGAATACTTCACCGTCATTGCGAGCGAAGCGAAGCAACCCACGGGTTTCGCTCAATCCTCGCCGCAGCGTTTTCTGAGCCCTCTGGGTTGCTTCGTCGCTCCGCTCCTCGCAGTGACGATGAAAGGGCGCAATCTCTCCGTCATTGCAATGACGGGGGTGGGGGACTTGATATCATGTCCCCGAAATAGCCCTTCGCGCCACGCCGCTTGTGAAGGCTCGAACACGCCGGCCGCCTGAACCTTGCTTATTCCAGCCCGAGTTTGGCGGCGAGGCCGATGCGCTGCAATTTGCCGGTGGCGCCGAGCGGGATTTGTTCCATGAACAGCACCTTGCGCGGCACCTTGTAGGGCGCGAGCCGGGCGCTGACAAATTGCCTTATGTCGGTTTCGGTGGCGCTGGTGCCCTCGCGCAGCACAATGACGGCGGCGACATCCTCGCCAAGCTTGTCGTGCTTTACCCCGAACACGACCGCCTGACGCACGGAGGGATGATCCATCAGCACCTCATCGACCTCGCGCGGCGAAATTTTCTCGCCGCCGCGGTTGATGATTTCCTTCAGCCGGCCGGTCAGGCTGATATAGCCTTCGGCATCGATCGTCCCCTGGTCGCCGGTGCGAAACCAGCCCTTGGTGAAGGCGCTGGCATTGGCCTGCGGATTGGCCTCGTAGCCTGCGGTGACATTGGCGCCGCGAATGACGATTTCGCCGGTCTCGCCCGGCCCTAGCAAGACGCCTTCATCATTCATCAGCGCCACCTCCGGCCCGGCCGCGAGCCCGACCGAGCCGGGGATGCGTTTGCCCTGCAACGGGTTCGAGACCATCTGGTGCGCGGCTTCGGTCATGCCATAGGCTTCGATCAGCGGCGCACCAAAGGTCGCCTCCATTTCGGCAATCACCTGCGGCGGCATTGACGACGACGACGAGCGCATGAAGCGCAGGGGATGCTGCGCAATGATATCGCGATGACCGGCGGCGCGGGCCAGGATCGCCTGATGCATGGTCGGCACCGCCGTATACCAGGTGGGCTTCGCCTCGCTCATCCATGCAAAAAACCGCAAGGCATTGAAACCCGGCGTGCAAAACACCTTGCCGCCGGCCGAAAGCGGCGCCAGCACACCGGCCATCAGGCCGTGAATGTGAAACAGCGGCATGATGTTGAGGCCGCAATCATGGGCACCAAAAGCCAGCGTCGCGGCGATATTGCCCGCAGAGACGCTGATATTGCGCTGCGACAGCGGCACGATTTTCGGCCGCGAGGTCGTGCCCGACGTATGCAGGATCAGCGCAATGTCATCAGCTTCGGCCGGGCCCGCCGTGCACGGCCCCTGGCCCTCTCCGGCAAGCGTGAAGGCACCGGCGCCCTGCGCCGCCTCGGGCTGCAGGGTCAGCACCATAATGCCAAGCTCGCGGGCGACCTCAACGGCCGGCGAGCTGCTGCCAGCCTCGACCACCAGCGCCCTGGCATGCAAATCCTCAAGATAGAATTTGAATTCGTCGCTGCGGTATGAAGGGTTCAAGGGGGCGGCTGTGGCAGCGCTGGCCACGGCGATGAAGGCCGTTGCCATTTCCGGGCCATTCGGCAGCACGATGGCCACCCGGTCGTTGCGGCCGATGCCATGCGCGTTCAACGATGCCCTTGTGCGCGCCACCAGGTCACGCAGGCCGCCATAGGTAAGGGCGCTGGTGCCGGGGGCGAACAGGGCAGGGGCCGCCCCGGCGCCCGGTGCGATGAGTTCGATCAGCGTCGTGGCGCGTTGCGGTGAATTTGGCATGGGTCTGGCCTCGGTCGGGTCGCGGGCGGGAACACAGAACCTTCTGGCCCGCCTTGCAGGTTGTGGCGGCCAGCATAAAGACTATGCCCGCGCTCATGCAATCGCGAATTGCCGCTGGCAGCATCATTAGATGGCATAAGGCCGCCGCGTCAGGCCTCGCCCGGCTGCGAAAGATCCTCATAAAGCTGGCGCGCTTGTGAGAAGGGCCCGCGTCTCGTGCCGGAATCCAGCACCCTGAGCACCAGCACCTGGCGCTCAAGCGCAATGGTCAGAATATCACCGGGGCCGACCTGCCGCGCCGGCTGCCCGGCCCTGACGCCATTGACCCGCACATGGCCGGCGCTCACCAGCGCGGCCGCGAGCGTGCGGGATTTGAGAATTCGTGCAAACCAAAGCCATTTGTCGAGCCGCTGGCTTGCCATGGCTCAGGTATGGATGGCGCGCTTGTCGACCGCCATGGCCGCTTCCTTGACAGCCTCGGACATGGTGGGATGGGCATGGCAGGTGCGCGCCAGATCTTCGGCAGAACCGCCAAATTCCATCAGCACAGCTGCCTCGTGGATCATGTCGCCGGCACCAAAGCCGATGATATGCACGCCGAGCACCCTGTCGGTGGTGGCATCGGCCAGCACTTTCACAAAACCCTCGGTATGGCGCATCGCACGGGCGCGGCCATTGGCGCTAAAGGGGAATTTGCCTGCGCGATAATCGATCCCGGCGGCTTTCAGCTCTTCCTCGGTCTGCCCGACGCTGGCGACTTCCGGCATGGTATAGACCACGCCGGGAATGACGCCATAATTGACGTGGCCGTGCTGGCCCACCAGCATTTCCGCCAGTGCCACGCCTTCATCCTCGGCCTTGTGGGCCAGCATCGGCCCCCGCACCACATCGCCGATGGCATAGATGCCCGGCACATTGGTGGCAAAATGATCGTCGATGACAATGCGCCCGCGCTCCAGCGTCACGCCCAGCGCCTCAAGCCCGAGGCCTTGCGTATAGGCCACACGCCCCGTGGCGATCAGCACCTTGTCGGCAGCAAGGACTTCGGCGGCACCACCGGCGACCGGCTCGGCGCTGACTTCGACGCCCTTGCCCTTGCGCTGCACGCCCGTGACCTTTTGCGCCAGCCTGAAGGTCATGCCCTGCTTTTCGAGCATGCGCTGGAACTGCCGCGCCACCTCGCCGTCCATGCCGGGCAGGATGCGGTCAAGATATTCAATCACCGTGACCTTGGCGCCAAGCCGGCCCCAGACCGAACCCAGCTCCAGCCCGATCACCCCAGCACCGACCACAATCAGATGCTCCGGTACCTTTTCCAGCGCCAGCGCCCCGGTGGATGACAGCACCGTCGTCTCGTCAATGGCAATCACCGCCCCCGTCGCATCACGCAAGGGGGCGACGTCCGATCCGGTGGCGATGATGATGGCCTTGCCCTCAAGCGTTGTGACAGCACCATCGGTGGCCGTGACCTCGACCCGCCCGGCACCCTTCAGCGCCGCGCTGCCATGGAAGGCATCGATCTTGTTCTTCTTCAGGAGAAAGCCGACGCCATTGACATTGGCGTCGACGGTCTCCTGCTTGTGCCGCATCATTGCCGGCAGATCGAGCTTGGTGCTCGCGACAATGCCCATGGCGGCGAAATTATGCGCCGCCTCCTGGAACATGTCGGAAGCGTGCAGCAGCGCTTTCGAGGGAATGCAGCCGACATTGAGGCAGGTACCGCCATGGGTGGCGCGCTTCTCGACCACGGCAATCTTGAGCCCGAGCTGGGCGGCGCGAATGGCACAGACGTAGCCGCCGGGGCCAGTGCCGATGATAATGGCATCATAAGTCATGTCGGGTCTCGAAGTTGCAAAAGCTCAGGCGCGCTTTTTCGCCCTGGTGGGCATGGCGGGAACAGTACGTTGCATGATGCCGCCTGAAAAAGCATCCCGCAAGTCGAGGGTGCCGCGCTGGCCGAGATCGGCGTAATGCGCGGCCAGAAAGGCCTTGGCAGCGTCGCGGCCGAGATCCCGCAATTCCTGCAGGAACGGCCAGGAGCTGTTGAGCTTGGTGGCGGCGGAATATTTCGCCAGCGCCTTGCCGCCATCGATGCGGTGCACAAACGAGCGCCGGTAATCTTCCTCGGCAAGCTTGCCTTCGTCGATCAGCCGGTTGACGAATTCAATCGCCCGGAACTCGCGCAGCAAGGCCCCGTTAAAGGTGATTTCGTTGATGCGATCCTGAATGTCGCGGGCGGTTTTCGGCACACCGCGGCGCTCGACCGGATTGACCTGCACCAGCAGGATATCCTGCGAACTCGCCTGATAGAACAGCGGGTAAAGCGCCGGGTTGCCCATATAGCCGCCATCCCAGTAGGGCACGCCGCCAATTTCCACCGCCTGGAACAGATAGGGCAGGCAGGCGGAGGCAAGCAGATGGTGCACCGTCATCTCCTCGCCGTGAAATATCGCGATCTTGCCGGTCTCGACATTGGTGGCGGAAATGAACAGCTTCATGTGCGAGCAGGAGCGCACCTTCTTGAAATCTATCATCTTGACGAGGTGATCGCGCAAGGGATTGATATCGAGAGGGTTGAACTGATACGGGCTGGCATAATGGGTCAAAAGGTCGGCGAACAGGTATAGGGGGCTATCCTCATAGGCCGCGCCCGAGAAGACCTGCTCGAACACCTCGCGCAGGCTGCCGCTGATGGTGCCGTCATCGCTGACCGAATGCCAGAAACGGTGCAGCTTTTCGCGCGCGCCCTTGCGGCCGTTTTCAAGATAGCCCTCCGCCAGCACCACGGCATTCATGGCGCCGGCACTGCAGCCGGAAATCGCCTCGATATCGAGGCGCTTGTCTTCGAGAATGGCGTCGAGCACGCCCCAGGTGAAGGCGCCGTGGGCACCGCCGCCCTGCAGGGCCAGAGAGATTTTCTTCTCGCCATCCCAGTCGATGGCATTGTCCTTGGTCGAGGTCATGGCCGGCACCTCATTCTGCCGTCCATCCTCCATCGATCGACAAATTGGCGCCGGTGATGTTGCAGGCCGCATCCGAGGTCAGGAACAGCGCCAGCGCCGCCACCTGGTCGACGGTGACGAATTCCTTTGTGGGCTGGGCCGCCAGCAGCACGTCACGCATGACCTGCTCCTTGGTCAGGTTGCGGGCTTTCATCGTGTCGGGGATTTGCTTTTCGACCAGCGGCGTCCACACATAACCGGGCGAAATGCAATTGGCGGTAATGCCATCGGTGGCGACTTCCAGCGCGACCGTCTTGGTCAGCCCGTTGAGGCCGTGCTTGGCGGTGACATAGGCCGACTTGAACGGCGAGGCCACTTTGGAATGCGCCGAGGCGGTGTTGATGATGCGGCCCCATTTACGCGCCTTCATGCCGGGAACGGCCGTGCGAATGGCGTGAAATGCGGCGGAAAGGTTGATGGCAATAATCGCATCCCAGCTCGCCGGCGGGAAATTCTCGATCGGATCGACATGCTGGATGCCGGCATTGTTCACCAGCACATCCACGGCCCCGAGCTTCGCCTCGCAATCCTTCACCATCGCCACAATCTGCTCGGGCTTGGTCATATCGGCGCTGGAATAGAGGCATTTGACGCCGAAATCGCTCTCGATCTTGGCGCGCTCGGTCTCGATGGCCACCGGGTCGCCAAGGCCATTGATCATGATATGCGCCCCGTCAGCGGCCAGGGCCCGAGCGATGCAAAGACCAATGCCGGAGGTTGAGCCGGTAACGAGAGCGACGCGGTTTTTCAGTGACATGGGGAAAATCCTTGAGGTTGTCGAGCATCAGGAGCAATGACAATTGAGGCAATTTTCGAAAACCGGGTGCCGTCCTGGCGCCCAGGAGCTGTTCTTCATCACGCCTATCGCAGTGCAACAATTTGGCGCCTGATTCAAGCCTTGTCGTCAAAGGCCGCAGTGCTTATCTCAGCATTGTGATGTCAAGCTCGCGCAAGCCTGCGCAATATCGATGACAGACTTTTGAAAGGGCGCCGCTGATGGCCGACAAAATTCCCGTGACTGTGCTCACCGGCTATCTTGGAGCCGGCAAGACGACGCTGCTCAACCGCATTCTCTCTGAGCCGCACGGCAAGAAATATGCCGTCATCGTCAATGAGTTCGGCGAGATCGGCATCGACAACGACCTCATCGTCGGCGCCGATGAGGAAATCTTTGAAATGAACAACGGCTGCATCTGCTGCACCGTGCGCGGCGACCTCATCCGCATCATCGAGGGGTTGATGAAACGCAAGGGCCGCTTTGATGCCATCATCGTCGAAACCACCGGCCTCGCTGATCCGGCACCGGTCGCGCAGACGTTTTTCGTCGATCAGGATGTGCAGGAAAAGGCCACGCTGGATGCGGTCGTGACCGTGGCTGACGCCAAGTTTCTCGCCACCCAGTTGAGAGATTCGCCCGAAGCCAAGAACCAGATCGCCTTTGCCGATGTCATTGTCCTCAACAAGCAGGATCTGGTGACGCCGGCCGAAATGCGGCTGATCGAGGCCCGCATCCGCGCCATCAATCCCTATGCCAAGCTGCACAAGACCGCGCGCTGCGACGTTGCCCTTGACGCCGTGCTCGGGCGCAACGCCTTTGATCTTGAGCGCATTCTCGATCTTGAGCCGGAATTTCTCGAAGTCGACGAGCATGACCATGACCATCACCACCATGATCATGACCACGACCACGATCATCATCATGGCCTCAAGCATTATCATGATGAAGACATGCAATCCTTGTCGCTGACCATCGAGGGCGATGTCGCGCCTGCCAAATTCATGCCGTGGATCAATGACGTGCTGCAACGCGACGGCGCCTCCATCCTGCGCTCCAAGGGCATTTTGTCGTTGCGCGGCGAGGACAGGCGCTATGTGTTCCAGGGTGTGCACATGATGATCGAGGGCGACACTCAGCGCGCCTGGCGCAGCGATGAAAAGCGCATCAGCCGCATCGTCTTCATTGGCAAGGACCTGAAAAAGGACGAATTGCAAAAAGGCTTCATGGCCTGCGCCGCGTAACAACATCAAACGCAGCATCATCCCCTCTCCACCGTCATTGCGAGGAGCGCAGCGACGAAGCAACCTTGGGGGTTTGGGGTGCTGCTGCGGTCATGATGCATCAAACCCCCTGGTTTGCTTCGCTAACGCTCGCAATGACGGGCATGATTGCGCCTCTCTCCACCGTCATTGCGAGGAGCGCAGCGACGAAGCAACCCAGGGGTTTGGGGTGCTGCTGCGGTCATGATGCATCAACCCCCCTGGTTTGCTTCGCTAGCGCTCGCAATGACGGGCATGATTGCGCCTCTCTCCACCGTCATTGCGAGGAGCAACGCGACGAAGGAACCCAGGGGTTCGGGGCGTTGATGCGGTCATGATGCATCAACGCCCCCTGGTTTGCTTCGCTAACGCTCGCAATGACGGGGTGTGCTATCGCCATGGCTTGCCTTGGCGGCTAAATGATTTTGCAACAGGCTTCGCTGGCGCGGGGCTTCTGATTTGCGGCTACTAATCTTATAAGAATGACAACCGGGGCAGGCGCGGTTGGAGTTTCTCATTGAGTCATAACGATTTTCCCCGAATCGCCGCGTGGCTGCGCCGGTGGCTTGCGCTTTTGCTGGTGCTTGCCATTGTCGTCGGCGGCGCTTCTGCCTATGCGCAATCGAGCCCCGACAAGACGCTCGATACCATTCGCAGCGCCCTCGACACCATTGAAGCGAGCCTGAAGCGCGCCGATCAGAGCGAGGCGGCTCTGGTGGCCCTGCAAACCCAGCTCTCTGGCATGGCGACGCAAACCGCGACCATCATTGCTGAGACCGCCCCCAAACTCAAGGCCGTCAAATCGCGCCTGGCAGAGCTGACACCGGTCGCTCCCGTGACCCCGCCGGCACCGGCTACCACCGCGACCAAGCCGGCAACAGAAGCGGCGCCCCCACCAGCGCCCGCCGCGCCCTCGGCGGCGACAACGGCACTGACCAGCGAGCGCGACAGCCAGCAGAAAGAATATGCGAGGCTGGATTCCCTGCTCAAGCGCGCCAATGCGCTGCAGGTCGAAATTGGCCAGACCTCGCGCGCCATACAGGAACGGCGCAACAGCCTGTTCACCAACATGTTGTTTGCGCAGTCCTATTCGGTGCTGCAACCGCGTCTGTGGATTCGTGTGGTCGCCGATGTGCCGGGCGATATGCGGGCATTCGGCTTCCTCGTCAGTGACTGGACCGACGCGCTGTCCGACAATCTCGGCAATATTGGCGGCCCCTTCATCCTGCTGCTGCTGCTAGGCATGCTCGGCACCCGGGCGCTCAGCTCAGGCCTGCAATCGCGTCTGCTCTGGGGCGATTCCAGCCAGACCGCGCCCACGGGCCTGCGCCGGTCATCATCGCGCCTTGCGACGGCGCTGTTAATCATTGCCATTCCGCTGGCCTATATTTTTGCCGCGCGGCTGATGCTGGCGAGCTACCATCTGCTGCAGTCACGCACCGATCCGATCATGCGCGCCATGGTCGGGGTCGTATTGCGCCTGACCTTCGTAACCGCCCTGTCCCAGGCCCTGCTCAGCCCGCGCCAGGAGCGCTGGCGCATGGTCAACCTACCCCAGGCCGGCGCCCGCCTGATCGGCACGCGGGCCTTGCTCATGGCGCTGATTCTGGGCGTGTCGCACCTTTTTGCCGTAGTCGCCGACGCCATATCCGCCGATCTCTCGGTCACCGTCGCCGTACGCGCGCTCGGTGCCCTCGCCTTTGTGGCGATCTTGGGCGCGACGCTGCGCCAGATCAGCCCCGCCAGCAACGGCGAGGCGCGCGCCACCACCATTGCCAATTTCTTCGAGCCCTTGCGGCTCGCGCTGTGGCTGGCGGTTTTTGTGGTCGTCCTGGCGCTGCTCGGCGGGTTCATCTCATTCGCCGCCTTCATCTGTGACCAGATCCTGCGCATAAGTCTCATCATCGCCGCCGCCTATTTGCTGCGAGCGGTGGCGGTCGACCTGCTGGAGACCTCGCTGCAACCCAAAGACCGGCTCGGTGCCGCCATCATGCTCAATCTGGGCGTGCGCGAATCTGCCTTGCGGCAGGGTGCGGTTCTGGCTTCCGGCCTCACGCATCTGGCGATTTATGCGCTGGCCCTGATCGCCCTGGTAGCGCCGCTCGGCATCCAGTCCGACAGTTTCGAGCAGACCATGCGCGCCGCCTATTTTGGCTTCAGCGTCGGCGGCGTGATGATCTCGCCATCGCGGATCGTGGTGGCGCTGGCACTGTTTGCCATCACCCTGGCGCTGACACGCGCCTTCCAGCGCTGGCTCGATCTCAAATTCCTGCCGGCGACCCGGCTTGATCGTGGCCTGCGCACCTCGATCCGCACCAGCCTCGGCTATGTCGGCTTTGTGATTGCTGCTGGTCTGGCGCTCGGACAAATGGGGCTGGATTTCGCCAGGCTGGCCCTGGTGGCCGGCGCCTTGTCGGTTGGTATCGGCTTTGGCCTGCAATCCATCGTCAATAATTTCGTATCCGGGCTGATCCTGCTGTGGGAGCGGGTCATCCAGGAAGGCGACTGGATCGTCGTCGGTGACGATCAGGGCTTTGTGCGCCGCATCAATGTGCGCTCCACCGAAATCGAGACCTTCGACCGCCTCACCGTCATTGTGCCCAATTCCAGCCTGGTGGCGGAAGTCGTCAAGAACTGGGTGCGCCACGACAAGATCGGCCGCATCAAGATCAGCCTGACGCTGGCGATGGATTCACCGCTCGATGACGTGCATGACCTGCTGATCGCCTGCGCCAAGGGCCAGCCGCTGGTGCTGCGCATCCCGGCACCCAGCGTGATTTTTGCCGACATTGCCGGAAGCAGCGTGAAATTTGATTTTTATTGTTACGTCGATGATGTCGAGACCTCCGGCAGGGTGCGCAGCGAGCTGCTGTTCGACATGCACCGCCGTTTCCGCGAGGCCGGGCTGATGCGCGTGCTGGCGCCAACCGCGCGCTCGGTGGTAAGCGTTGAGCATCTGGAAACTATTGCCGGTGCATGGGCTCATGCTGGCACGCCGCCAGCACAGCAACCCCCCGAGGCATGAACCATGCAGCCAAGACTGGCGATCATCATCCTGCTTTGCGGGCTTGGCCTTGCCGGGTGCCAGCCGGGCGGACGCGCCGGCCTGCCGCCAAACGGGCCTGCCCGGCTCGCCGGGCTCGAAGGCGGGCTTGGCAACGGCACCATGCGGCTCGATGAGCGCGAGGCGCTGAGTCTGGTTTCGACCTATCGCCGCGGTCATGGCCTGCCGGCCCTTGCCTATGACCCGGCCCTGATGGCCCGCGCCGAGGCTCTGGCCGCCAGCATGGCCCGCAGCGGCCATTTGCTGCATGCCCATCAGGCGGCACCCGGCAGCCTTGTCGATGTCGCCGCCGGGCATGACACGCTTGAGGATGCTTTTTCCGGTTGGCGCTATGCACCGGCCTCGCGGGCGCATATGCTCGACAGGAACATGCATCGATTTGCCATGGCGGCGGTCTATGCGCCACATTCACGCTACCGGGTGTTCTGGGCCATGATCATGGCGCGCTGAGACGCCGCACCAGCAGGGGGAAACTATGCAGCTCGATTCAACAATATCCGCTATCGTCACCGGCGGCGCCTCGGGCCTCGGTGCCGCCACCGCCCGCATGCTCGCCAAACGCGGCGTCAAAGTGGCGCTGTTCGATATGCAGGCCGAGCGCGGCGCTGCCCTCGCCAGCGAGATCGGCGCCCTGTTTTGTGCGGTTGATGTCACCAGCGAAGCCTCGGTCGATGCCGGTCTGGCAGTCGCCCGTGCCGCGCATGGCCAGGAGCGCGTGCTGGTCAATTGCGCGGGCATCGGCATCGCCCGCCGCATCGTGTCGCGCAAGAAAGACACCGGAGCGATCATGCTGCATGATCTCGCGACCTTTCAGAAGATCATCGCCGTCAATCTGACGGGCAGTTTTTTGATGATGGCCAAGGCCGCTGCCGGCATGATGACGCTGGCCCCGGTGACCGCCGACGGGGGGCGCGGTGTCATGATCTCGACCGCCTCGGTCGCCGCCGAGGATGGTCAGATCGGCCAGGTAGCCTATTCAGCTTCCAAGGGCGGGGTGCTGGCCATGACCTTGCCGGTCGCCCGCGATCTGGCGCCGGCAGGTATCCGCGTCATGACGATCATGCCCGGCCTGTTCCAGACGCCGATGTTCGACGGCTTGCCGGATGAGGCACGCAACGCGCTGGCGGCGAGCGTGCCGTTTCCGGCGCGGCTCGGCCTGCCGGACGAATATGCCGCGCTGGTCGGCTCGATCTGCGAAAATGACATGCTCAACGGCACTGGAATCAGGCTCGATGGCGCGGTGCGACTGGCGTTCAAGTGATTATCGGCGGCACTGGCATTGCGGCCATCAAGCTGGCTTTGTAAGTTGCTGGCAGGGTGATTCGTTTTCCTGATTTTCACCCGCCTCGACCGTCGGCCGGATTGATCGCTTGTTGCAACCTGATGACATCAATCGACCCCTTGGCCTTGCCGCTACGGCGCCGGGTCCCTGGCGTCGTTACGCGAGGTTTGCCATTGCCGGTCTGGTGATAGGCGGATTTGGCGCCGGCGCTGTGGCGCTGCAGCACTTGGTGGCGAGCGCGCCACCGGCCCGGAATGAAGCGCATGTGGCGATTGTGCATGAGGCGCCACCACCGCCACCACCCCGCACGGCCGCACCTGTCAGCGCTGACGCCACCGGTTCCATTTCACCGCTCGGCATAAGGCCGACGCAATCGCAGGTGTCGTTCGAGCACGGCGTCAAGGTGGTGCGCAAAACCCCGGCCAATGGCGGCGCACTGATCATTCATGTGCCACAACATATTGGCGTGCAACTTACCCCGGCGCCGGATCCGCGCCTTGTAGAATCGAGCCGGTTCGGGCCCTTGCCGAAAATGGCCGATAATGGCGATCGCCCGGCCGCCATCTACGCGCGCCCGCTGGTGCGCGCACCCGGCCTGCCGCCCAACGCCCCGCGCATTGCCATTATAGTTGGCGGCATGGGCCTCAATGTCATCACCACCCGCAATGCCATGGCCCAGCTTCCCGGTGCCGTGACCTTCGGCTTTGCCCCCTACGGGCCGGATTTGCAGGCCCAGGTCAACCGCGCCCGGGCTGATGGCCATGAGGTCTTGTTGCAATTGCCGATGGAGCCTTTCGACTACGCCCACAACAACCCCGGCCCGCACACCTTGCTGACCACCGCCAGTCTGGCGCAGCGGGTCGACGACCTGCATTGGCTGATGGGCCGCTTCACCGGCTATGTCGGCCTCGAAACCTTTCTGGGCGCGCAATTCACGGCCCATGCCGAAGTGATGGAACCGCTGTTGCAGGAGGCCAGCGAGCGCGGGCTGGATTTTGCCGATGACGGCACGTCGCCGCAAAGCACGGTCACGCAGCTGGCCCTCGCCATCGGCCTGCCGGCGCGCCGGGCCGATGTGGTCCTCGATGCCGATCCCGATCCGGTCGCCATCCGCGCCCGCCTGCAGCACCTCGTGGCGCTGGCGCGCAGAAATCACTCGGTTCTGGCTTCGGCCAGCGCCCTGCCATCCACCATCCGCGTGCTGGTTGATTTTTGCCGCAGCCTCAAGGCGCAGGGCATAGCGCTGGTGCCCTTCAGCAGCCTGACCATCGGCGGGCGACCCCTGGCAGCAAAACGATGACAAGTGACGCCCCCTATCGCCGCTGCGTCGGCATCATGCTGCTCAACCGCGCCGGTGAAGCCTTCATCGGGCGGCGCGCCAACAAAACCCAGGACGAGCATGTCGCCGCCGGCCATGAATGGCAGATGCCCCAGGGCGGTATCGATGCCGGCGAGGCCCCGGAAGCGGCGGCGCGGCGCGAATTATTCGAGGAGACCGGCGTCACATCCGTGGAACTGCTGGCAGAAGCTAGCCGCTGGCTCAATTATGACCTGCCCGACCATCTCGTGCGCAGCGCCTGGAAGGGGCGCTATCGTGGCCAGACGCAAAAATGGTTCGCCTATCGTTTCACCGGGCCGAGCCGCGAAATCAACGTGCTCAACCCCGGCGGCGGCGAAAAGCCCGAGTTCGACCAATGGCGCTGGGAACCGCGTGCCAATCTGCCGGGCCTGATCATCCCCTTCAAGCGCCAGGTCTATGAGGCCGTCGTCGCAGAATTCGCCCATCTTGCCTGATGGCCGCGCGCTGCGGCATCAGGCGATTTCATAGTCCTCGATCACCCAGGGCTCGGCCGCCGCATCCTTGTGCCAAGCCTGCCAGGCCGGCAGCGCCTGCATCGCCGCCATATACGCACGTGTCGTGGCATTGACCTTGAGATCATAGGCGTAAAGCCGGTTGACGACCGGGGCATACATGGCATCGGCGGCGCAGAATTCGCCAAACAAAAACGCCCCCGCCGCCCCGTAGCGCTGCCGGCTGCCGGCAATCAGCGCCTCGATGCGGGCGACATTGGCCAGCGCCTCGGCGCCTATGGCCTGGCGCGGGGCGCCGGGCGCGCGGCGAAAATTGGTCGGGCAGGCCTGGCGCAGCGCCATGAACCCGGCATGCATCTCGCAAGCCAGTGCTCGGGCATGGGCGCGCGCCGCCTTGTCGCGCGGCCAGATGGCAAGATGCGGAAGGCTTTCCGCCAGATATTCCATGATCGCCAGCGATTCCCAGACATATATGTCGCCATCCTGCAGCACCGGAGCCTTGCCGGCCGGGGAGACGGCGAGCAGGCGTGCCGCCGTATCGCTCTGGCGCAGCCGCACCACGGTTTCATCGAAGGGAATGGCGAAATGCCGCATCAGGATCCATGGTCGCAGCGACCATGACGAATAGGCTTTGTTGGCAATTGTAAGGTGCATGGTCGTCTCGTGGGGTTTGCCGTCAGCCGCGCCCGGTCAAAGGCATTTTGGTCGCCATGACGGTGATGAACGGCACATTGGCCTCGAGCGGCAGGCCTGCCATATAGACCAGCGCGTCGGCAACCAGTTTGGGGTCAATGCGCGGTTCCGGTTTCAGCGAGCCATCAGCCTGGCGCACGCCCTGCTTCATCGCTTCGGTCATCTCGGTCGCGGCATTGCCGATGTCGATCTGGCCGCAGGCGATATCGAAAGCCCGGCCATCGAGGATGGTCGATTTCGTCAGGCCGGTAATGGCGTGCTTGGTGGCCGTATAGGGTGCCGAATTCGGGCGCGGTGCCTGCGCCGAAATCGACGCATTATTGATGATCCGCCCGCCGCGCGGCGTCTGCGCCTTCATCATCCGCAACGCCTGCTGCGTGCACAGGAAGGCGGCTGTCAGATTGACGGCCAGCACATTCTGCCATTGTGCGAAAGTGATATCTTCCATCGGCACCGGCGGCGCGCCGGTCCCGGCATTGTTGAACAGCAAGTCCAGCCGGCCCGACTGCGCCTTGATTGCCGCAAACAGCGACGCCACCGCATCAGGATCGGTCACATCGCAGGCATGGACATGCGCGAGGCCCGGCGCCAGCGCCGCCGTTTCCTGCAACAGCGCGGCCCGCCGTCCGGTCAGCCACACCTGCCAGCCGGCCTGCATCAACCCGTGCGCCGCGGCGCGGCCAACCCCGGTTCCTGCCCCGGTAACAAGCGCAATGCGCGCAGGCGTGCTCATCATCGGCCCCCTTCAGTCAGTAGCGTGCTGCCCTCATACGAGGTGCAGCATCTGCAAGATGTCATTGGAAATGGCGAATATCATCATAGCGGCCACCGTGGCGAGCCCGAACCGGAAGCCATATTCCTGCACCCGCTCGCTCATCGGACGCCGGAACACCGCCTCATAGGCATAAAACAGCAGGTGGCCGCCATCGAGCATCGGAATCGGCAAGAGGTTCATCAAGCCGATCGACACCGACAGGATCGCCATCAGGCTGATCAGGCTGTCAAAGGACGAGCGCGCCATTTTCCCGGCAAGGGCGCCGATGCGGATCGGCCCCGAGATCTGGCTCGCCGAAGCGTGCCCGGTGACGATGCGCTTCAGGGCGGTGCCGGTATTGGCGACCCAATACCAGGTCTCGGCTGAACCGGCGCGCAGGGCCCCCGGCAGCGAATAGGATATATGCTGCCAGGCGCCGGGGCTGGCGTCATTCTGGATGCCGATGCGCCCGATGGTCTGGTCGCCAAGGCTGGATTTGATCACAACCGCCGCCGGCGTCACTTGCAGCAGCACGGTTTGTCCATGGCGCAGCACCGTCACGCCCAGCGGCACATGTGCGCTGTTCATGATGATGCGTTGCACATCATTGAAATCGTTGATTTTTGTCGCGCCAATGGCGACAATCTTGTCGCCCGGCTCAAACCCCGCCGTCGCAGCCACGCTGGTCTTGGCGACGCTGGCCACGACCGCCGGCAGCTCATTGCGGCCCGAGATGTAAAACATGCCGGAAAACAGCAGGATGGCAAAGATGAAATTCACCCCCGGCCCGGCGGCCACCACCAGCGCCCGTTTCCAGACCGGCTGGCCTTGCAGGGTCACGGAGCGCTCCTGCTTCGACATGGCATCGACGCTGTCATTGTCGGGAACGCTGGCGCCATTGGCATCGCCATGGAATTTGACGTAGCCGCCAATCGGATAGGCGGCGAGCCGCCAATGCGTGCCGCGCTTGTCATCAAAGCCGAAAATTTCCGGCCCTATGCCGATCGAGAAAGCATCGACCTTGACGCCGCACCAGCGCCCGACCAGAAAATGCCCCATTTCATGCACGAACACGATACTCGTGAGCACCAGCAGGTAGGGGACAATGTCCGTAAAGACTACCCAGATTGCATGAAATCCTGACATCGCTACGCACCTTCTGTTGAGCCCGTTCCGGCGTAACGCGCCATAGTCAGGGCCAAGGTCATATGGTTACTATTTCGTTACCATGCCGGATAGAATGCCGCGCGCCTAGGGGGTGGCGAACCTTTCTCTTGCAATATGGTCAACGCCGATGGCTTCCGCCAGTGTCTGCGGGCTTTTTGCCTCGCCGTGGCGCAGCGCTGCCTCGCAGGCGCGGCCCACAAGACGGGCAATATCGCCAAATTTTATCTTGCCGGCGAGAAAAGCCTCGACCGCCAGCTCATTGGCGGCATTGAGCACGGTTGGCAGGCCTTGCCCGGTTTTCATGGCGTCAATCGCCAGTTGCAGGGCGGGAAAGCGGGCATGATCGGGCGCCTCGAATGTCAGCCCGCCAAGCGCCGCCAGATCCAGCCGTCGGCAGGAGGTTGCCATCCGGTCGGGATGGCCGAGGCAATGGGCGATGGGCGTGCGCATATCGGGAACCGACAGGCCGGCCAGCACCGTGCCGTCGCTGAACGACACCATGCCATGCACGACCGATTGCGGATGCACCACGACATCAAGCTTTTCTGGCGCGATCCGGAACAGCGCCTGCGCCTCGATCAGTTCCAGCCCCTTGTTCATCAAGCCGGCGGAATCGATCGTCACCTTGCGGCCCATGCTCCAGTTGGGATGAGCCAGCGCCGCAGCCACGTCGGCCGCTTCGATCGCTTCGGCGCTCCAGCGCAGGAACGGCCCGCCCGATGCCGTCAGCACCATCTGCTCGACGCTGCTGGCATCACGGCCATTCAGCGCCTGAAAGATCGCGTTATGCTCGCTGTCCATCGGCAGCAACTGCACGCCGCGCCGCGCCACTTCGGCCATGAAGGCTGACCCCGCCGAAACCAGGCATTCCTTATTGGCGAGCGCCATCGTGCGCCCGGGCTGCAGGGCGGCAAATGTCGGCTTCAGCCCGGCTATGCCGACAATGGCGGCGACCACAATATCGCAGGGCCGCTGCGCCGCCTCGATCACCGCCGCCTCACCGGCCGCAGCGCTTGTGTCACTGCCTGCCAGCGCTGCCCGCAGGGCCGCAAGGCCGCGCTCATCATGCAGCGCCGCGTGCCGCGCCTTTAGCCGGCGGGCCATGGCGGCCAGCGCCGCGGCATCGCTGCCTCCGACCACGGCTTCGACGATGAAATCAGGATGATCGGCAATCAGGTCGGCGGTGGAGCGGCCAATCGAGCCGGTCGCGCCCAAAATCACCAGCCGCCTCGGCGCAGCGCGTGGACTTACCATTGAAACAGTCCCGCTGCCGCCATCGGCGCATCAAGGCGCAGGAAGCCGAACAGGGCGACGAAGATACTGGCAGCGATAAAGCCGTCGAGCCGGTCCATGAAGCCGCCATGGCCGGGGATGAACGGCGATGAATCCTTTACGCCGAAATGCCGCTTCATGGCTGATTCCAGCAAATCGCCGCCCTGCGCCACCAGCGAGGCCGCGACCCCGAGCAGCAGTACCAGCGGCCAGGACACCGGCATTCCCGCCAGCCAGACAATGCCGGCACCCGCCAATGTGCCGCTGATGAGCCCGCTCAATGTGCCCGCCCAGGTCTTGGAGGGCGACACTTGCGGCCATAATTTCGCGCCGCCAATGAGGCGGCCGCCAAAATAGGCCATGATGTCGGTCATCCACACCACGCCAAACAGCCAGAACAAGGCCAGGAATCCGAAAGGCGACAGCGAGAACCGCAAGTCCATCACCGCCAGCAGCAAGGTGCCAGCATAAAGCGCGCCGCCGCCTGCCCAAAGCCGCTGTCCCGCCGGTGCCAGCGCGGCTATGGCGACGACGCCGGCCAGCAGGCATTCCAGCGCCGCCCCGGCACCTGCCAGATTCATCGCACTCGCCATGGCCAGCAGCATGACGAGTGCCACAATGTTGCGGGTCGTGCTCGCCTGCGGCGTCACCATGGTCTGCCATTCAAACGCCACCATGGCGCTCAGGAACAGCCAGCAGAACGAGAACAGCCAGCCGCCCGCCCACAGGCAGACCAGCGCCAGACTGGCCATGACCACGCCGGAGATGATGCGTATCTTCAAATCCTGCAGTTTGGCCAATGCGCTCTTGAGCCACAATTCCGAGCCGTTGGCTTTTCCGGTGCTCACGAGCGAACCACCCTTGCGCTGGGCGCGCATTCATTGCGCCCGCCAAACCGCCGCGTGCGCAGCCTGAATTCATCGAGCGCCGCAGCGAACATGGCTTCATCAAAATCCGGCCACAGCGCCGGCAGAAACACAAATTCCGCATAGGCAGCCTGCCACAGCAGGAAATTCGACAGCCGCTGCTCGCCTGAGGTGCGGATGATCACCTCGGGATCCGGCACGCCGGCCGTATCGAGCGCGCCATCGATGTCCTCAAGGCTGATCGCCTGCGGCGCCAGCGTCCCGGCTTTCACCTTGTCGGCGAGCCGGCGCATGGCCCGGGTAATCTCCTGGCGCCCGCCATAATTGAAGGCCAGCACCAGATCGAGCTTGCTGTTGCGCGCTGTCGTCGCCTCGGCCTCGTCGAGCAAGCCGGCAATGCCGGGGGGAAGGCCTTTGCGTTCGCCGATGATCCTGACGCGCACCCCATTGCGGTTGAGTTCGGCAAGATCGCGGCGCAGATAGAGCCGGAGCAGACCCATGAGGTCTTCAACCTCGTCCGGCGGGCGCGACCAGTTTTCGACGGAAAAGCTGTAGAGCGTCAGATAGCGCACACCAAGGCCCGGTGCGCTGCGCACGCAACCGCGTAAGGCCTCCATGCCGCGCCTGTGGCCCTCTAAGCGCGGCAGGCCGCGCGCCTGCGCCCAGCGCCCGTTGCCATCCATGATAATGCCGACACTGAGTCCGGCCAGTGTTGCATTCGGCACGATCGCGGGCACTGACGGCATGTCATTCATAGGTCTCGCGCGCTCCTGCTGCTATGTGCCAACACATATTGCGCTCAAACCTGCATAATTTCTTTTTCTTTGGCGGCAAGCACCGCTTCGACCTCATGAATCGCGGCATCGGTGGCCTTTTGCACCTCACCCGCCTGCCGCTTTTCGTCATCCTCGGAAATCAGCTTGTCTTTCAGCAGCTTTTTGCACAGGTCGATGCCGTCGCGCCGGATGTGACGCACCGCCACCCGGCAGTCCTCGGTATATTTATGCGCCACCTTGACCATTTCCTTGCGGCGCTGCTCGTTGAGTTCGGGAATGCGGATGCGCAGGGTCTGGCCCTCGACGGTGGGCGAAAGGCCGAGGTTCGCATCGCGAATGGCCTTGTCAACCGCATTCACCAGCCCCTTGTCCCACACCTGCACGGCCAGCATGCGCGCCTCGACCACCGAAATATTGGCAACCTGCAGCAGCGGGGTGGCCGTGCCATAGGCAACCACCTGCACCGGTTCGAGCAGGGTCGGTGAGGCGCGCCCGGTGCGAAGGCCGTTCAGTTCATGCTTCAGGCTGGCGATGCTCGCCTGCATGCGCCGCTTGATATCGGCAAGATCAAAGGTTGCGGCCATGGACATCGTCCTTCCAGATTCTCAGCATAATCACTTTGAGCCCGAGGTAACAGGCGTCAATCATTCTGCCACTAAAATCAGCAATCATGAACACCAATCACGCCGAAGCGGGCATGACGATGGTGCATCGTCCGGTGCCGGTCAATGCCGCCGTGATTGCCCCGGCCTCGCGAATCGAGAACACCACGATCGGCAGCGCATTTTCGCGCGCCAGCGCGAAGGCCGCCGTGTCCATGACGGCGAGGTTGCGGGCTATGGCCTCGTCATGGGTCAGGCGATCATAGCGGGTTGCTGACGAATCGCGATTGGGATCGGCGCTATAGACGCCATCGACCTGCGTCGCCTTGAGCACGGCATCGCAGGAAAGCTCGGCACCGCGCAGCACAGCCCCGGTATCGGTGGTGAAGAACGGATTGCCCGTGCCCCCGGCCAGCACGACGATGCGGCCCTTGTTCATGTGATTGAGCGCCGCCTGGCGCGAATAGGGCTGACAAATCTGCGGCATGGCAATGGCTGACAGCGCCCGGCACGGCCAGCCGGCCGCCTCGATTGCCGCCTCCAGCGCCAGCGCATTCATCGCAGTGGCCAGCATGCCGATGGAATCGGCCCGCGCCCGCTCGATGCCCTTGTCAGCACCCTGCATGCCGCGAAAGAAATTGCCGCCACCGACAACAATCGCCAGTTGCACGCCGCTCGCGGCACCTTCGGCGAGATCGCTCGCCATGCGCTTGAGTGTCGCCGGATCGAGCCCATGGGTCATGGACCCCATCATCGCCTCGCCTGAAAGCTTCACCATGGCCCGCTTCCAGCGCGATTGTGGGGCGGCGGCGTTCATGGCTGGCCTTTCAGGTTAGGAGACGGGTGAAACGCACGACATTGTTACCCTTCACAATGTCGCAGATTTCAGGATTGCAGCGCCGCCACTTCGGCTGCGAAATCGGCAGCTTCGGGCTTGTCGATGCCTTCACCGAGGGCATAGCGCAGATAGCCCTTGAGCACGATCGGTGCTCCGGCGGCCTTCTCGCTGTCCTTGATGACCTGGGAAATCGCCTTGCCGGCATGTTCGGCATGGATCGAAATCTGGTCGACGAGGCAGACTTCCTTGTAAAAGGTCTTCATGCCGCTATCGATGATCTTTTCCAGAACATGCGCAGGCTTGCCGGCATTCTTGTCGGCCAGCAGGTTGCGCTCGCGCGTGACCAGCGCCGCATCCAGCGCCGAGGCTTCAAGCGCCGTCGGGTTGGCCGCAGCGACATGCAGGGCGATCAGCCGCGCCAGCGGCATCAGCACATCGGTGTTGCCGGCCGATTCGAGGCCAACGATCACGCCGATCTTGCCAAGACCGTCGGTGACGGCATTGTGCACATAAGAGCCTATCACGCCCTTGCTGACATGCAGCGCGCCGGTGCGGCGCAGCGTCATGTTCTCGCCGATGGTGGCAATCGCATTGGCAATGGCCGCATCGACGCTGTCACCGCCGGGGTAATGCGCGTTCTTGAGCTTGTCGAGATCGTCGCCGGTTTCCAGCGCGACGAGCGCAATGGCACGCACCAGCGCCTGAAACTCTTCGTTGCGCGCGACGAAATCCGTCTCGGAATTGACTTCGACCAAAACGCCGGTCTGGTCGCGCACCGCCACGGCCACGAGGCCCTCAGCGGCAACGCGGCCGGACTTTTTGGCAGCCTTCGACAGGCCCTTCTTGCGCAGCCAGTCGACCGCCGCTTCGCTGTCGCCGCCGGTTTCGGTCAGCGCCACCTTGCAATCCATCATGCCTGCGCCGGTTTTTTCGCGCAGATCCTTGACCATCGAGGCCGTAATCGCAGTCATTGTCTTATCCCCACAGTTTCGACTTCAGGCACCGGCGACCAGTGACCGGGCCTGCTCGACCCAGCCATCGCGGGCGATGCGGCCACCGAGCTTGAGATCGGCGTCCACCGTAGCGGCCTCGGCTTCAGTGAGGCTGGCAATCTGCCAATAGTGAAAAATGCCCGCGTCATTGAGCTTCTGCACGATTTGCGGTCCCGCGCCGTGCATTTTGGCAAGATCATCGGGCGCGCCGCGCGGCGCTGCCAGAAATTCAAACTTCTCGGCACCGGCTTCGGTGCCGTCAGCGGCATTTGTCAGCGCCGTTTCCGGCATCGGCGCTTCCGAGGCGCCCATGTCGATGCCGGCAGCGCCATCAGCCCGGCCAATGCCGTCGAGGGCCGCGCGAGCGATCAGGTCGCAATAGAGTGCAATGGCCCGGCCCGCATCATCATTGCCGGGAATGGGATAGGTGATGCCGTCAGGATCGCAGTTGGTATCGACAATGGCCGCAACCGGAATGCCGAGGCGGTTGGCTTCCTTGATCGCCAGCGCTTCCTTGTTGGTGTCGATGACGAACAGCAAATCGGGCGTGCCGCCCATGTCCTTGATGCCGCCGAGCGCCTTTTCGAGCTTTTCCTGCTCGCGCACCAGCACGAGTCGCTCTTTCTTGGTCAGGCCCTGGGCACCGGCCTTGAGGATTTCGTCCACCTTGCGCAGGCGGTTGATCGAGGCTGAAATCGTCTTCCAGTTGGTCAGCATGCCGCCGAGCCAGCGGGCATTGACGTAATATTGCGCCGAGCGCCGGGCGCTGTCGGCGATGAGATCGGCCGCCTGGCGCTTGGTGCCCACCATCAGCACGCGTCCGCCGCGCGCCACCGTGTCGGAAACCGCCTTCAGCGCCTGGTGCAGCAGCGGCACCGTCTGGGCGAGGTCGATGATATGGATGTTGTTGCGGGCCCCGAAAATATAGGGGGCCATTTTCGGGTTCCAGCGATGTGACTGGTGGCCGAAATGTGCGCCCGATTCGAGCAAGCTACGCATAGAAAAGTCTGGCAGTGCCATGTGTTCGTCTCCGGTTATGCCGCCGCGATGATATCAAGGCCCCGGAAATCCGGGCCCACCGGTGCAACCCTTGAATCAGGGCCGCTCACATCGCGTGTGGAATGCGCGTCCCTTAGCCGAGCCGCATGCTTTAGGCAAGGGGCAGTGTTTCTGGCTCAGGGTGCCTTGAGCGCCGGCACATTCTGGGTGGCGTTGAGATCATAGCCATGTTCGCGCAGCGGATCATAGCTTGTGCCCTCGCTGGCATCATAGGCGAGCGCCCGGCGGACCACGGCACGGCCCTTCGGCCCTTTGGCCATAGGCATATGCCGGTTGATGGCCGCAAGTGCCGAGCGTTCGGTCGCCGAAGGCCTTACCGGGTGAAAATTCGTCAGATCGGCGCCGGGAAGTCCGGCATCGAGCGCCGCATCGGTGGCACTGGCTTTCGCCTGCGCCGGGGCAGCCGTTGCATCTTGCTGCGCGAGGCCGATACCGACGCCATAATTGAACTGCAAGGCGGTGGCGAGGCGCAAGGCCCGCGCCCGCAAATCGCGGGCCAGCGGCGTGGCGGCGGCCAGCGCGCTCCGCTGTGCAGCGAGGCTTCGTGAAAAATCCTGCTGATCAGGCAGCAGCTCGCTGTGTTGCTGGCGCAATTTCGGGTCGGCCAGCGGCGCCGCGGCCGGCACGGCATCGGGCGTGGCTGCCGGCGCCGCCCCCGGCGAGGCGGCATCTTTCAGCTTTTGCAGCGCCCGCCAATGCGCGACATTGATATTGTGCTGCTTCAGCGTATCAGCAAAGACATGGCCACCCGAGCCATCGGCCACGAAATAAAGCTCCTTGGTGTGATCCGGGTGCGCGACGGCTTCCAGCGCGGCCTTGCCGGGATTGCCGATCGGGCCGGGCGGCAGCCCGTAATGCAGGTAAGTATTATATGGGGAGGGTGTTTGCAGATCGGCCTTGGTCAACTGGTGACCGAGCGCAGCCTTGCCGCCCACCAGGCCGTAGATCACGGTCGGATCGGATTGCAACGGCATGCGCCTCTGCAACCGGTTGAGAAACACCGCAGCAACGCGCGGGCGCTCGTCGATCTTGCCGGTTTCCTTCTCGACAATCGAGGCCAGCGTCACCAGTTGCTCCGGTGTCTTAAGCGGCAGGGTCGGGTCACGCCCGGCCCAGATCTGCGCCAGAAGTTTCCGGTCGTCGGCCGTCATCACGGCAATCAGGTGGCCCCGCGTATCGCCGCGCAGATATTTGTAGGTGCTGGGCAGCAACGAGCCTTCCGGCGGCAGTTGCGAGATGGTTCCGGTCAGCAGCGGGTCGGCATCGAGCCGCTCCACAACCTGCTCGACGCTCCAGCCCTCCGGGATCGTCAGGGAATGCTCGATCGACTTGCCGGCAATGATCGTCGACATTACCGAGGCCAGCGTTTCTGAGGCCGTGAACTGGTATTCGCCGGCTTTCAGGCGGCCGCGCTGGCCCTTGAGAAACAGCGCCACCTGCATCCAGAAATCATCGCGGATAACGCCGTTTTGCAGCAGGACATTGACAATGCCGGGCGTGTCAGTGCCGCGAGGGATCATCACCACCGTATTTTTGGTCAGCGGCCCGGGCATTTCCAGCTGCTTCTTGGCCTCGCCGACGAAAAAGCCCACCAGCAAAAACAAGGCCGCACCAAAGGTGACAAAGCCGCTGACCTGGGAAGACAGCGAGCGGCGGCGGCGCTTCGGGCGTGGCGGCGGTGGTGGCACCAGATCGGGCTGCAACGCCTCCTTCGGGCTTTTCAGCAGCTTGCGCGAGCCGAACAGCCGCTTGGACGAACCAGCAGCAGGCGCCGCCGGCGTCGGCGAAATCTCATTGTCTGCGAGGTCATTGGCAGGGGCCGAAGCCGGAGTCCGGTCGTCTGGTAGTTCGTCCGTCATGTCATGTCGCGTTGCGCTGTTGCGAGTTTCAGGCCCGGATCAGCAGCGACGCTCTCCTGTTGCAACACTCACCTGCACCGGCCGCCATAATGCGACGTTCAGCCAGGCTTGGCAACCGCAAAGGGCTGCATTTTGCGCATTTGCCGCGGGCTTCAGCCAAGGCGGCGGAACACCACCGAAGCGTTAGTGCCGCCAAAACCAAAGGAATTTGACAATGCGACATCGATTTTCCGGGCGCGCGGCTTATGCGCCACCAGATCGATTTTGCTGACCACCGAGGGATTGTCGAGATTGAGCGTTGCCGGGGCGATCTGGTCGCGCATCGCCAGTATCGAGAAAATCGCCTCGATGGCTCCGGCCGCGCCGAGCAGGTGCCCGGTGGCGGATTTGGTTGACGACATCGACACCTTGTCGGCGGCAGAGCCGAGCAGGCGTTCAGCGGCGGCCAGTTCGATCTCGTCGCCAACCTGCGTCGAAGTGCCATGGGCGTTGATGTAATCGACCTCGCCTGGCGCCAGGCCAGCGCGCTTCAGCGCCATGGTCATGCAGCGGAAAGCGCCATCGCCGTCGGGCGCAGGCGAGGTGATGTGATAGGCATCGCCCGACAGGCCATAGCCCACCAGCTCGGCATAAATCCGCGCGCCGCGTGCCATGGCGTGCTCGTATTCCTCCAGCACCACGCAGCCCGCGCCCTCACCCATGACAAACCCGTCGCGATCCTTGTCATAGGGGCGTGAGGCACGTTCCGGCGTATCGTTGAAGCCGGTGGAAAGCGCGCGCGCTGCTGAAAATCCGGCAAAGGCAAGCCGGTTCAGGCTGGCCTCGGCCCCGCCCGCCACCATGACATCGGCATCGCCCAGCGCCACCAGCCGTCCGGCATCGCCAATCGCATGCGCGCCGGTCGAGCAGGCCGTCACCACCGCATGGTTGGGCCCTTTCAGGCCATGCTTGATCGAAACCTGGCCGCTGACCAGATTGATCAGGCGTCCGGGAATGAAAAACGGCGAAATGCGGCGCGGGCCGCGTTCATGCAGCGTGACCGAGGCGTCATAAATGCCGCCCAGCCCGCCGATGCCCGAGCCGATCAGCACGCCGGTCGCGATCTGGTCCTCATGGGTTTTGGGAAACCAGCCGGCATCGGCCAGCGCCTGATCGGCAGCGGCTATGCCATATGTGATGAAATCATCGACCTTGCGTTGCTCTTTGGGCTCAAGATAGCGGTCAGGATCAAATTCAGCCTCACCCGTGCCGCGCGGCACGGCGCCGCCGATCTTGCAGGCGAGATCAGACACATCAAACGAAGTGATCGCCCTGATCCCCGATTGGCCTGCGAGCAAGCGTTGCCAGCTTGCCTCGACACCATCCGCCAGAGGGCTAACCAGACCGAGGCCAGTGACAACCACTCTGCGCATATTCGATGCCCCCATTTCCACCCTCAAGACCGGTAATCCCGGCTTCAATCCTGTGCGCCATCGCTGGTGCCTGTCATGAAAACCGCGCCACAAACATAAAAGGCGCTGACGGTGATGCCGTCAGCGCCCGTATCATTTTCATGATCAGCCAGTTGTTGCGACTGTCAAGTCGCAAATTCAGGCTGCTTTGGCTTTTTCAAGGAATTTCACAGCGTCGCCGACCGTCACGATGTGCTCGGCAGCGTCGTCGGGGATTTCAACGCCAAATTCTTCTTCAAAGGCCATAACCAGTTCGACGGTGTCGAGCGAATCCGCGCCAAGGTCATCAATGAAATTGGCGTTATCGACAACCTTCGACGGATCGACATCGAGCTGTTCGACCACAATTTTCTTAACCCGATCAGCGACTTCGCTCATTGCTCACTTCCCTGTTGAAAAGGTATTTTTGCCAAATACCTTCAGCCTCGATTACCATTCTGGCCGCACCGCTGTCGGTGCCCCTGAATTCCCTCCGACCCTTCGATCCGGCGCATGACATGGCTCAGCATCGCAAGGTCGCAAAAACCACGCTTCCGCGATTTCACGTTAAATGGCGTCTAACATACTAATTTGTGCATGGCGATACCCTGCCAATGCCAAATTTTCAGCACCGTGAGCCACTTCATCGCAAGGCCCCGCGCCGGGTGCCTCAGATCATCGCCATGCCGCCATTCACATGCAGCGTCTGGCCGGTGACATAGCCAGCCTCGTTGCTGGCGAGGTAAACGCAAGCTGCTGCAATATCTTTGCCTTGCCCCAAAGCGCCCATCGGCACATTGGCGAGAATGCTCGCCCGCTGCGTCTCATTCAGGGCGTCGGTCATCGGGCTGGCGATAAAGCCCGGCGCGATGCAATTGACGGTGATGGCGCGGCTTGCGACCTCCGCCGCCAGCGCCTTGCTCATGCCGATCATCCCGGCTTTCGAGGCGGCGTAATTGCCCTGGCCGGGATTGCCGGTGACCCCGACGATCGAGGTGATGCCGATGATGCGCCCGAAGCGCCGCTTCATCATGCCGCGCAGCACGGCGCGGGACAGCACGAAGGCCGAGGTCAGGTTGATGGCAATGACCTGATCCCATTCGGCATCTTTCATGCGCATGAACAGGTTGTCGCGCGTGACACCGGCATTGTTGACCAGAATATCAATCTGCCCGAGCGCTTTCTCCGCGGCAGGGACGAGCGCATCCAGCGAGGCGCGATCCCCAAGATCGCATGGTGTGACATGCACGCGCGAACCAAGCTCTTGCGCCAGCGCTTCCAGAGCCTCGATGCGTGTGCCCGACAACGCCACCTCGGCGCCCTGCTGATGCAGGCCCCGGGCAATGGCGCTGCCAAGACCGCCGCTCGCCCCGGTCACTAAAGCCTTGCGGCCCGCAAGATCAAACATTTCCGGACTCCCCTGCAGTCTTGAGGGCATCGACATCGGCCCTTGTGCCGATCGCCCGCACCGTCATGGTATCGCTGATGCGCTTGATCAAGCCGGTCAGCACTTTGCCGGCGCCAAGCTCAAGCGCCTCGTTCACGCCTGCGCCGGCCATGAACAGCACTGATTCGCGCCAGCGCACCGTCGCGGTCACCTGACGCACCAGCAAATCGCGGATGGTTTCAGGGTCGCGCACCGCTGCCGCCGTGACATTGGCGACCAGCGGCACCCGTGGCGCGTTAACCCTGGCTTCGGCCAGCGCCTGCGCCATGGTTTCGGCGGCAGGTTGCATCAGTGTGCAATGAAACGGTGCCGAAACCGGCAGCAGCACCGCGCGCTTGACGCCTGCCGCCTTGGCAATCTCGACGCCGCGGGCCACAGCCGCCGCTGTGCCGGAAATCACCACCTGGCCACCGCCATTATCATTGGCAATGCCGCAAACCTCGCCGCTCTCGCGCGCCGCCTGCGCGACAAAGTCAGCCGCAGCGCCCGGCTCAACCCCGAGCAGCGCCGCCATGGCACCGACCCCGGCCGGCACCGCTTTCTGCATGGCGAGACCCCGCAACCGCAGCAAGCGTGCCGTCGTCGTCACATCCAGCGCACCTGCCGCCGCCAGCGCCGAATATTCGCCAAGCGAATGCCCGGCGACAAAGGCAATGTCGCGGCCAATATCGAGCCCGGTCTCGGTTTCCAGCACCCGCAGGGCGGCCATCGAAGTTGCCATCAGGGCGGGCTGGGCATTGGCGGTCAGGGTCAGGTCAGCTTCCGGCCCTTCAAAGATGACCTGCGACAGCCTTTCGCCAAGCGCAGCATCAACTTCGTCATAAACGGCTCGTGCTACCGCGAAATTTTCGGCCAGATCCTTGCCCATGCCCGGGGTCTGCGACCCTTGGCCGGGAAATAGTAACGCGCGCGACATGGGCCCCACCACCTGAAAAATCCGTTTGGAAGTGACATTGCCGCGCTTCCGAGTCAAGGATAGCCCACCTTCGGCAGCAAGCAGGGCCAACATGAGCACCCACGAGCGCAGCGACCATTTCATCGGCATTGATGTCGGCACCTCCGCCGTCAAGGCCGTGTTGGTCGACAAGACGCAGGAGATTGTCGCGCAAGCCGATGTCGCCCTTGCCACCAGCCGCCCGCACCGGGGCTGGAGCGAGCAGCACCCGGACCTGTGGTGGCAGGCGGTCGAGCATGTGCTCGGGCAGTTCCAGCAGCAGCACGCGGGCGCCATGGCGCGGGTAGGGGCCATCGGCCTCTCCGGCCAGATGCATGGCGCCGTCATGCTCGATGCCGCCATGACGCCGCTGCGCCCGGCGATCCTGTGGAATGATTCGCGCAGCGGCGCCGAAGCCGAGGCACTGGCGCGGCGCTTTCCCGATTTGTCACGCGAGACCGGCGTCATGCCGATGTCGGGCCTCACCGCGCCCAAGCTCGACTGGCTGGCACATCATGAGCCCGCATTGCGCGCCAGACTCGCCATGCTGATGCTGCCGAAGGATTATGTGCGCCTGAAACTAACGGGTGCCTGCATCACCGACATGTCCGATGCCGCCGGAACCTGGCTGCTCGATGAGGCTCGGCGCGCCTGGTCACCGACCGCGCTCGGCGCCGTCAACATCGGCAAGGGCCAGTTGCCGCGCCTCGTTGAAGGCAGTGAGGCGGCCGGCACGGTGCAGACAGGTCTCGCGGCGCGCTTCGGATTGTGCCCGGGGGTCGTTGTCGCCGGCGGCGCCGGTGATGCGGCAGCTGGCGCCGTCGGCATCGGTGCCATCAATGACGGCGATGCGTTTTTGTCGCTCGGCACTTCGGGCCAGCTTTTTGTCACCACCAGCAGCTTTCGTCCGGCCCCGGAATTGATGGTGCACGCCTTCTGTCACGCCTTGCCAGGCCGCTGGCTGCAGATGGGAGCAATGCTCAGCGCCGCAAGCTCGCTGGCCTTTGCCAGCGACCTGTTCGGCGCCGAAGTCACCGCCCTGCTGGCCGAGGCGGAAACAGCACCGCCCGCCGCGCCCCTGCTGTTCCTGCCCTATCTCACCGGCGAGCGCACACCGCATAATGATCCCGATGCGCGCGGCGTGCTGTTCGGCCTGACCCCGGCGACCTCGCGCGGCGATGTGGTGCGCGCCATCATGGAGGGCGTCGCCTTCAGCTTCGCCGATGCCCGCGATTGTCTGGCGCGCTCGGGCACGACCATCACCGAAGCCGGCGTCATCGGCGGTGGCGCCCGCAGCCCGCTGTGGCTGCAAATTCTCAGCGATGTGCTGGACGTGCCGCTGGTGCGCTATGATGCCAGCGCCCGTGGCCCGGCCTTTGGTGCCGCCCGGCTGGCGCGTCTCGCCCTGACCGGCGAAGCTGCGCAAGAGGTCTGCACCGCACCGAAAATCAGCGCCACCATCACGCCAAACCCGCGTGATGTCGCCGCCTATGCCCGGCGCCTGCCGCATTTTCGTGCGCTTTATCAGTCGCTGAAAAGCCAATTTCCGCCCTTGCGCGACGCAGGCTGATCAAAAGGCTTGCCCTTTGCCCGCGCTTGGCGTAACAGCAGCTCGTTCAGTTCCGGCCGGGGGCTGAAAGGTTGGCGCGTGTCAAAACGCGAAGGGTCTTCCGATCCGTCTTCCCTTGTCTCCGCCTTCGACACCGTTCGGGCCCTCACCGGCTCGCAGGGCTCCGCGCCGGAACATGCTAAACCGAGAAAGGGTCCGCATGGCTCTCTATGAGCACGTATTTCTGGTCCGTCAGGACGTTACCACCCAGCAGGTCGATGCCTTGACCGAGCAGTTCAAGGGCATCATCACCGCCAATGGCGGCACGATCGCCAAGGTCGAGAACTGGGGCGTGAAGTCGCTGGCCTACCGCATCAAGAAGAACCGCAAGGCGCATTTCTGCCTGATGAACATCGATGCTCCGTCGGCCGCCGTGGTCGAGATGGAGCGAATGATGGGCATCAGCGAAGACGTGCTGCGCTTCATCACCCTGCGCGTAGAAGCGCATGAGGATGGCCCCTCGGCCATGTTGCGCAAGCGCGAGGAAGATGATCGCGGCGAGCGCAGCCCGCGCCCCCCGCGCAGTGACCGTCCCGACCGTGACCGCGGCCCGCGCCGCCCGCGTGACGACGCCGCCAGCTACGAAGGGAATGCCTGATCATGTCCATGTCCACTGAAACCGCCCGGCGCCCGTTTTTCCGCCGCCGCAAGACCTGCCCGTTCTCCGGTGCCAACGCACCGAAGATCGATTACAAGGATACCCGCCTGCTCTCGCGCTATATTTCCGAGCGCGGCAAGATCGTGCCCTCGCGCATCACCGCCGTCTCGGCGATCAAGCAGCGCGAATTGGCCAATGCCATCAAGCGCGCCCGTTTCCTCGGGCTGCTGCCCTACGTGATCGGCTGAATCACCGGCGCGTTGCGCCCTCGATGGGCGCAGCGCCATTATCAAGGCTGGGGGCGGCATTGCTGCCTCCTAACCGTCACCGACGGGACAGCCGCTGACCGGGCGCCAGCAAGCGCTCCGTGTCGTGTGGATCCCGTTTTCATCCTGCTTTTGAAACGAGGTCACACCATGGAAGTTATCCTGCTCGAACGCGTTGGCAAATTGGGCCATATGGGCGACAAGGTCCGCGTCAAGGACGGCTATGCCCGCAATTTTCTGCTGCCGCGGCAAAAAGCGCTTCGCGCCACCGAAGCCAATCTGAAGAAGTTTGAAAGCCAGCGCGCTGCGCTCGAAGCCCGCAACAACGAACTGAAGGCCGACGCCGCCACCGACGCCGAAAAGCTCAACGGCAAGAGCTTCACCATCATCCGCCAGGCCGGCGAAACCGGTCAGCTTTATGGCTCAGTGTCGCCGCGCGACATTGCTGAACTGATCAATGCCGACGGCTTCAAGGTGCAGCGCAATCAGGTGACCCTGAATGCGCCGATCAAGGCCATTGGCCTGCATGAGGTGCCGGTGCACCTGCACCCGGAAGTGACTTCGACCGTCACCGTCAATGTCGCCCGTTCACCCGAAGAAGCCGAGCGTCAGGCCAAGGGCGAGACGCTGGCGACCGTGGAAGAGACCAGCATGGCTGATCTCGGGCTGGAAGTGGGCGCGGCTCTGGCCGATGCCGGCGGCAGCCTCGGCGATCGCTGAGAACGAGCCCCTCGCGGCCTGAAGTCGACAAGGCCTGCCGCCCCCGCCATGGGCACCAGCGGGGCGGCAGCCATGATGAGCCCATGACCAGGCCTAGCCGGATGTCATCGCCGCCTCACCCCATCCATCCATCTTTGGCTTTGTGATTGACAGGCGGGCAGGCCATTGCCAAACTGGAAGCGCTTCCATATTCTGATGATCTGAAAGGCAGCTGTGTCCGGCAGGTAGCGCGCCTGGCCGCCCCGGCGGATGCTTTGTGAGATTCAACCCTACCGGAGTTGCGCTGTGACCGTCACTTTGGCCGAAGTAGCCAAGCGCGCGCGGGTGGGCACCGGCACGGTATCGCGGGTGCTCAACGGCGCACGAAATGTCTCGCCATCGACCCGCGACCGCGTGCAGGCCTGCATTCGCGAAATGGGCTATCGGCCCAATCTGGTGGCGCGCGGGCTGGCAGCCAGCCGCACCGGCATGGTGTGTGCGCTGATTCCGGCCATAGGTGCACCCCAGCATGGCGAAGTCATCCAGGGGCTGGGCGACGTCCTGCACGAACACGGCATTCAGCTGATGATCGGCGATTGCGGCTATCAGCCTGATCGCGAAGAAGCCATCGTCGCCGATTTTCTCGAACGCCGGCCCGATGCCTTCTATCTGACCGGTGTAGTGCATAATGCCAAGACCCGGCAGATGCTGCGGGCCAGCGGCATCCCCATTGTCGAGGGCGCGAACCTGACCGATGACCCGATTGATTGCGTGGTTGGCTACAGCAATTTTGCCGCCGCAAGGGCGCTGGCGCAACTCATGCACCGGCGCGGCCACCGCACCATGGCCTTTGTGGCCAGCACCAGCGACCCCAATGATCGCATCGGCGACCGGCTCAAGGGCTATCTTGCCGCCTGCGCTGAACTCGGACAGGACACCCGCGGCCTGGTGCTGGAAAGCGCCAATAATTTCAACGGCGGCGCGGCAGCTTTGGACATTGTGCTGCACCATGCCGCACCGATCGACCTGTTGCTTTGCGCCACCGATGTGCTGGCGGTCGGCGCGATTTTCGAGTGCCAGCGGCGCGGCATTGCCGTGCCCGGGCGCCTGGCGATTGCCGGCTTTGATGACCTCCCGCTCGCCGCCGCCATCAGTCCCGGCCTCACCACCGTCAGTGTCGACCGCATCGCCATGGGCCGCGTTGCCGGCCACATGCTGCTGCAAAGGCTCGCCGGCCGGCAAAGTCCCTATACCAAAATCGACGTCGGCTTCACCATTCGCGAGCGCGCCAGCACCGGCGCCGGGATCGCGCCCTGAGCCGGGGCGCGGCCGCGCGGCAGCGATAAATGTTGAAATCCCTGCTGGCGGCAGCGCCCTCAAGGCGGGATGGTGCGCGGTTTGTTGCTCAAATGCGCAATTGCGTATAAACGAATGAAATCAGATGTGCTGGGAACAGGCATGGCTGGTCGTGGCATTTGCGCGTTGCAAGTGGCGTCTGACGGACATCAACCCCCTGACGCCCTTGTGCAAATGACCGGCCGGGCCTGAGGGGTCTGGTTCAGACGCCATGGGAACCATGCCCCCGCATCGCCAAGGGAGAAACCAACTGTGAACCAGATGCTTGTCGATATCGATCCGATGGAGCAACTGGCCGACAAGGCCGACCATGCCGCGCTGGTGTTGAAATCGATCAGCAACAAATGGCGGCTGCTGATCCTTTGCCAATTGATGAAGGGTGAAAAATCTGTCGGCGAGCTGGAAAGCCTGATTCCCATCAGTCAATCGGCCCTGTCGCAGCACCTCGCAGTATTGCGCCGCAACAATCTGGTGGCGACCAGGCGCGCCGCGCAGATGATTTTCTATACGGTCGAGGGTATGGAAGTTTCGTTTATCCTCAGCGCCTTATATGAGTTGTACTGCAACACGGATCACGGCGACGCCCGCCAGTTGAGCAGCGAGAGCGTCTGACAAGGCAAAACGTGCCCCGCTACGGTGCCTCAGGCCAGTTCGTAGCGGCTCTGCCAGGCAGGCGTGACATAATTGATGATGATTGACTTGCGCAGGCCGCGGATCGGGCGCCTCGAAAAGCCGTGCCAGCTGTTGCTGCCGGGAATGAAAATCAGGCCCTTGTTTTTCTCATAGGGAGCTGATGTCACCAGCCTGTGCTCGGGCGTGCTGTCATAAATATCGGTGCCGGCATCGCGCAGGGCCGGGTCGCCGGACAGATAAACCAGCATGGTGAAAAGCTTCACCGAAATGTCGAGATGCGGCTCCAGCCAGAAGCCATCGACATCCTGGCAATATTCGATGCGCAAATGCCCCTTGGCCACATCAGAGCCGGTCAGCCGGGTCAGCGCAGCGATGATGGCCGGGTCACGGAACGCCGCCACCACATCGCGGCAGACGGCAAAACGTGCCTGTTGTTCGGGATTGAAATAGACGCGCGTTGAATTGTTGCTTTCGCGGCGGCCATCAAACAGCGGTGCATCGGGCGGCGCAAACGGCAAGTCGGCAATCGCATCTATGCTGGCCATCGGCAAGACATCATCGAGCAGCCAGTAATCGAACGGCGCGTCGCAATGTTGCGCGCGCCCGATGCAGGCCATCACATGGTCAGCATGGGCCGAAGCCGGCACGCCTTGCGCTTCAGTAGCCATAAGACCCTCGCATGCGCTTGAACAGGGCAGATAATCTGTGGCGGCCAAGGTTCTTGGCCAGCGTTGTCTCCGACGTCACCCAATTAAACATTACATAGCGGCGCGGCCCTTCAAACGGCGCATGGCCATGCCATGAATTGTCGCTGCGCTGGAAGGCGACAAAATTGCCGCCATGCGGCGGAACTTCAACAATGGTGCTTTGCAAGTCACGGCCATCGCGCAGCAGGCGCAGGCGGCCGCCATCGGCATTCCACGCCTTGTCATTGAGATAGAGCAGGCAGGTGACCAACTTGTCTTTTGAGTCGGTGTGGATGCGCCCGTCCTTCTTCTGGCAATGGCCACGAACCGTGACCATCAGCGGCTTGTCCGACAGTTTCAGGCCGAATTTCTCCTCCAGCAGCGCTTCAAGCTCGCGGCTCCTGATCTCTTCGATCAGCCGCGCAAAGGCAGCGCCGAACCGCAAGTCTGCCAGCGGAAAAATGCCGGGCTCGCTGATATGCGGAAAGTCCTTGGAAATCGCGTCCAGCGCCGCCTCATCGAGGACATTGCTGGCGGCAAAATAGGGAAATGGCTGCCGCGCCATCGCCGCTTGTTCCAGGGCAACAAGATTCAGCACCGCTCCCCCACATTCTCATGAACCAAGGGCGTCAGTATCGGCGCATTTTGCGCTGGCCGCCTTGCTTTAGATCAAAATGCCGGAACGAAGCGGGAAAGGGCAGGGCCCGGGTCCGTCGCAGCCCGGCGCAGCGTGGCGCCCCCCGCGCCCTCCTGACTGAATTATGCCGCGCCTGCCGCGTTGACAAGAGCGCGGCTGCAAGCGTAAAGCCCATCGCGTCGGGGCTGTAGCTCAGTTGGTAGAGCGCTGCAATCGCACTGCAGAGGTCGTGAGTTCGACTCTCATCAGCTCCACCATATTCGAGGCCGACTGTTCCAAGGTGGCATGTTCCGAAAGGTCAGGCAGGCCATGGAGGCATGACCTCCATGCGCTCCAGGCGCTCCCGCAGCAGGCTGCGCTCGGACTCATTACCTGCCCAGTTTATGGCTTGGCGCAGGGCTTCGCGTGCTTCCTCAATGCGATCCAATCGTTGAAGCAGGTCGGCCCGCGCGCTGGCCCACCAGGGATAACCGGCCAGCGGCAACGCATCCATAAGCGGGAGCGCTTGCGCCGGCCCGATCGCGCGGCTCATTGCAACGGCGCGGTTAAGCGCAATGACCGGGCTGGGTTGCGCAGCGTACAGCGTGTCGTAGAGCTCTAGCAGTTGCTGCCAGTCAGTGTCTTCGGCGCGGGCGGCGCGTGCATGTACAGCCGCCAGTTCGGCCTGCAGCGCGAGAGCCCCCGGCCTCTCCGATCTCTGCAAATTCAGTTTTCGGCAACGTTCCAATGCAGCCAGGCCGCGTCGCAGCAACAGGCGATCCCAGAGACGTCGATCTTGGTCCAGCAGCAGCACCGGGTGCCCAAGGGCATCGGTGCGCGCAGGCAAGCGCGAGGCTTGAAGTTCCATTAACGCCTGCAGCGCCTGAACGTCTGCGTCGGTCGGGAGCAAGGCTGCCAGGTGTCGTGCCAGCCGCAGGGCCTCATGACACAGGTTTGGTCGCGTCCATTCCGCACCGCAGCTGGCCACATAGCCTTCATTGAACATGAGATACAGCACCGTGCAAACAGCACCGAGGCGTGCCGCACGCTCGGAGGCTGGCGGCAGTTCGAAGGGCTCTCCGACCAACTGCGCCTTGGCGCGGGTGATGCGCTGGGCGATAGTGGCCTCCTTTGCGAACAGGGCGCGGGCAATTTCGGCCACCGTCAGTCCAGCCACCAGACGCAAGGTCAGTGCCCACTGCACCTCCGGTGCCAACTTGGGGTGGCAGGCGATGAACATTAACCTCAAGGCGTCGTCGCCGACTTCGTCCACCTCATCAGCAAGTAGCGAGTCCAGCGTATCAGGAGCCAGGTGCGCTGCGCACACATCGGCGTCATGTCCAAGTGCCTGCAGTTCCCGCGCCGCCATCTGCAGATGACGCATGCGATCAACCAGGCGATGCCTCGCGACGGTCATCAGCCAGGCCCCAGGGCGTGCAGGCCAGCCCTCGGACGGCCAACGCTGCACTGCGGCTACCAGCGCGTCCTGCACGCAATCCTCGGCCAAGGCGAGATCGGCACCTCCACGCAGAAGAACCCCGATAAGCCTTCTGGCTTCAAGGCGCCAGACGGCCTCGATGGACGGTGTCATTTGCCCTGCTTGATGACCGCCAATTGGTCACGGATGATGCGTTCGGCATCTTCGGGGGGCAGGTCTACACCTCCCAGTAGTGGCCGAACCTCGATGCAACATGGCTGGCCGGGAAACGGCGCGGGGAATCGTTGCGCCCATGCCAAGGCTTCGTCGCGTGATCGAACCTCGATCAGCGTGTAGCCGGCAATCAGTTCCTTGGTTTCGGCGAAGGGGCCGTCGATGATCCGTGGCTCCCCGCTAGCGTCGTACTGCACACGAAACCCTTGGCTGCTGGGCTGCAGGCCTGCACCATCGAGCAGCACGCCGGCCTTGGCCATCTCCTCATGAAAGGCCATCATGCGTGGCACGAGCGTAGGGTCATCAGGAAAGTCACCAGCTTCGCTCATCGCGGTGGCGCGTACCTGGATCATATAACGGGGCATGAAAGTCTCCTTAAAATGGTTACCTTACACGACGAACGGCAATGTCGGATTTCGACAAGCCAGTCACTTTTTTTGAAGGCTTCTGCTCTCATGCGAGATCAAACCCGGATCTTGCCTGCAGCGGGTGAGAAATAGCTCGCCGATGAGACGCAAGAGAACTCTCAAAATCAACAAATTTCTCAATGCTATGACAGAATGCTTGCGGCATCTGCTGTGCGGCTCCAGCGAGTCACGGCGCATGACGTGTGCGGCACGAGCCGCTGGACGGGCATTTCCGGCCCCTCAAGCCTTTTTCATCAGCATTTCCATGGCGACGGCCAGCAGCAGCAGTGCGAAAACGCGTCGCAGCACGTCGGCCGGCAAAACAAATTCCAGCTTGGCACCAAAGACGCTGCCGGCGAGAAAGCCTAGGGCGATCAGCACGGCAGCCGTGACATTGACATAGCCCTTCTGGAAATATTCATAGGCCGCCACCAGCCCGATCGGCGGCACCATCAAGGCGAGCGTGGTGCCCTGCGCCTCGTGGATGGAAAAGCGGAAGACGTAAAGCAGCACCGGCACCAATATCGTGCCGCCGCCCATGCCAGTGAGCCCGCTCAGGGCCCCGGCAGCGATCCCGAGCGCCAATAAACCTGCCAGATACATCGCCCCGTTCCCCGAAAAGCGCAAGGTTCTACTCCGCCAGCACCCGCGTCGGAGGAAAGGCAATCTCGACCATCGTGCCCTCATTCGGGCGGCTGCGAATGACCAGACTTGCGCGGTTGGCCTCGATCAGCGCCCGGGTGATAGGCAGGCCGAGTCCGGTGCCGCGTTTCTGGGCGGCATTGGGCAATTGCCGGAAAGGCTCCATGGCGAGTTGCACATCTTCCTCGCTCATGCCGGTGCCAGTGTCGCGCACCCGCAGCACCGCATGGCCGCTGTCGGTCAGCGCCGTCGAAACGATCACCTGACCGCTGCTGACATTGAATTTGATGGCATTGGAGAGCACGTTGAGCATGATCTGCCGCAGCGAGCGCTCATCGGCCACCACGGGCGGCAGATTGGCGGCCAGCGAGCGCCGCAGAACGACATGCTCGCGTGCCGCCACCGGCTGCATCAGCATGATGCATTCTTCGGCAATGTGGTTGATGTCGACGCTGGTAAAACTCATTTCGAGCTTGCCCGATTCGATCTTCGACAGATCGAGCAGGTCATTGACCAGGCTCATCACATGCTGGCCGGAGGCGTGAATGTCCTTGAGATATTCGCGGTAGCGCTCGTTGCCGACCGGCCCGAGGCGCTCTTCCGACATGACCTCGGAAAAGCCGAGGATCGCCCCGAGCGGCGTGCGAATCTCGTGGCTGATGCGCGCCAGAAATTCAGATTTGATGGCGCTGGCCCGCTCTGCCTCCTGGCGGGCCTCGTTGAGTTCAGCCTCGACCTTCTTCCATTGCGTCATGTCACGCAGCACGCCGCAATAGCGCGGCTCTTCCGGCGTGCCGATGCGCCCCAGCGTCATGAACAGCGGGATATGCCCGCCCTTGGCAGTGCGCCCCGCGATCTCGCGCCCGTCATTCATCAGGCTGGCGACACCATTGGAAGTGACGCCGCTGAAATAGCCGGCGAAGGCCGCCTGGCCATCGCGATGCAACAGGTTGGCGAAGGGATGGCCGATGCAATCAGCGCCATCGCAGCCAAACAGCGCCTCTGCGGATTTGTTGAGCGACAGCACATGCGCATTGGCATCGAGCGTGACGACACCATCGGTGGCCGTATCGAGAATGGCGCGAAGGTCGCGCGCTTCTGCTTCAGCGGCGCGGTGCGAGGCGCGCGCGCTGTCGGCAGCCGGGCTCAGCCAGGTTGCCAGCAGGCTGGCAGGCTCGCCCTGCCAGATGATCTGGCGCAATTGGAACATGCGCCCTTCTTCTCCGGGCTCGCCTTCGTCGCTGGCTTCCATCATGCCCTGCGCCGCAGCGAGGCGCGCCGTCAGTTGATCGGCACCGCCCGCCGCGTCCAGTTCAGCGGTATCGGCGAGGCCGGCATGCTGCAGCAGCGGCTTGTTGATGAACAGGGTTTCGCCGCCGCGCGCCACCAACAGGCCGAGCGGCAGCATGTCGAGCAGACCGGCCCGGCCAGCCGCATCGGCTGCCACAGGCGGCGCAGCCGGGCTTGCCGCGGCATCGTCGATGGGGACAGGCGCGGCCGTCGCGGCCAATTGCGGCGACAATTTTTCGCCGATCTCGTTGAAGGCCCGCGCTTCGGCTGCCGTCAAAGGTTCTACGGCCGCAACCTCTGCAGCGTCTTCGGCTCCGGTGGTCGGCACATGGTTGCCATTGTCCTGCAGCGCGGGTTCATCGGGCAAGGAATGCTGCGCTTCGTGAATTTCAGCGGCTTCGCTCGCGGCCAGGCCCGCGGTATCGGCCTCGTCATGGTGTGGAGCTTCCGGCGTCGCGGCTACATCATCCGGCGCGCTCGCGCTCTCCGGCTGGGCGTGCTGAACCACACCGAAGCCGCGCCATCCGGCAAACTGCCGCACCGGCTTGAACAACGGCGTCGCGCCAAGCGCCAGCCACAGGGCAGGGCTCCAGCGCACCGGCTCATGGCTCCAGCTCTCCGTCTTTTCGAGATGACGGCCCAGATCAGCGCCTGCCGCAGCATCGGCGATGATCTCGGCCCAGCTCTTGCCGCGCCAGGCGTCTTCGCCAAGGCCCAGAGCCGTGCTGCCTTCCGGCGAAAGATGGGTCAGCCGGTGGTTGAAATCCGCCCGCCAGACAAAGCGCTGGCTCGCCGGGGTGTCGGCCTCACCGGGCCCCGCGTCGTGCGCGGGCGTGCCATCGCCAGCAGGTTTTGCCGCGCTCTCCACCTCATCCGCAGGCGCGTCGAAGGGCTCTGCCGCCTGCGGCTTGTGTCGCCACGGGCCATCGAGACCCGGGGCGATCAGCAGCAAGGCGGCCTTGTCATCGTCAGTGATGAAACGGCGGCACAACAAAGTGATCTGCCGCATCGCCCCTGCGACCGGCAGGCGCAGGCGCTCCATCTGCGGATTTGGGCGCGGCGCCAGCTGGCGCGCGAGATGCTCCAGCCGCTCCCAGGCCGCGCGGTCACCGGCAGCCAGCGTCGCGGTCAGCGCGCCGGGCGTGGCCGCGTCCATCATGGCGGCGGCGCTGGCACTGGCATAGACGACATGCAGCGGCTCGGCGTGGATCACCAGAATCGGGTCGCCGCGGGTATGGGCATCGGCCACGGCCGGCTCGGCAAAAAGCCGGTCATGCGCAGCAACGCTGAAGCCCGGATCCCTTAGGGCTCCAGACTGTCCGGTTTCCATCGCCTTGCCGCCGCTCGCCCGCATCGTTTGTCCCTCGGCATGATCATCATGAGTGAGCCCAAAGCGCTGGCCTCGTGCGCCCGCGCGGTTCGCATGCCGCGCTGCATGGCTGAAAATGCCGCAACAGGCTAGCGACAACCCCAACCTCTGTCCATGCCTTGCGGGCTGGAATCCTGGCGATGATCCCAATTCGCACCGGGATGGAGCCCTGAATCGGCATTTTCACCCAGAAATCCGGCAAAAATTGCATATTGCACCGCACAATTATGTTGCGTTGCAGCATGATCGGCCCTATAGCATGCGCGCGCTCACTTCGAGCGCGGGTCAAGGCCCGACCGGCTCCCGGCACTGAGGCAAGGGGGAGCCCCATAATTGGAGTTTGGACATGAGCAATTCACCCTATCAGGTTCCCAGCGAGATGCGCGACTTTGCGGAAAAGAGCGTTGATCAGGCGCGCAAGGCGTTTGAGGGTTTCATGAGCGCCGCCCAAAAGGCCGCTGGCCAGGCCGAGGGCACCACCTCGTCGCTGCAGGCCAATGCCAAGACCGTGACCGAAAAGGCCATGACCTATGCGCAAGACAATGTCTCGGCTGCCTTCGATCTGGCGCAGGAGCTGGTGAAGGCCAAGGATTTCACCGAAGTCCTCGCCATCCAGAGCGAATTTGCCAAGGCGCAGATGGCCGCCATCCAGTCGCAGGCCAAGGAGCTTGGCGAGGTGGTCCAGAAATCGATGAAGACCAAGTGAGCATCTGACAGGAGATTATCTGATGGAGCGCAAGCTTACCAACCCGGCCAGCAAGGCCAAGCCGGCCGCCCCGGCCGTTCAAAAGACCGCACCGGCCGCGCCGCAGGCGAGCCGCACCGTCGCCGCAAAGCCGGCCATTGTCAGCGCGCCGGCGCCCGTCGCCGCCCAGCCGGTTGCAGCCCCCAAGCCGGTCGCCGCAGCGGCTGCGGCTGCCGCCAAGCCGGTCGAGGTCAAGGCCAGCCCGGCGCCCGTGGCGACCAAGCCCGCCGTCGCCGTTGCCGTCGCCAAGCCGGAAGCCGCGCGAGCCAAGGCTGCGCCCAAGGCCGCAGAGGCAACCAAGGGCCTGCAAGCCCTCAATGCCCGCGCCGTGGCGCTGTGGCTTGATCAGGGCAAGGGCCAGATTCAGCTCGCCAATGCGCTGGTGACCAGCAAGACTCCTGTGGAAGCCTTCAAGCTGGCGCAGGATTTCTCGCAGACCCAGTTCAAGGCCTGGCAGAGCTTCGGCGAAGCCTGGCTGGAAACCCTGCGCCAGTCCGGCGCCAGCATTTTCAAGGCCTGAGCCTGCTCGCGCCGTAAGTGCGGGCGAGGACGCGCCCGCCAGACCATCCTGATGACCGCTCCTCACAAGGGGCGGTCATCAATTTGCGTGAAGCCTGTCGAAGGCCCCTTGCTTTTGCCGGGCTTTGCTCATAGGTTCCGCGCCGTTGCAGCCATAGCTCAGTTGGTTAGAGCGCTAGATTGTGGATCTAGAGGTCCCCCGTTCGAGCCGGGGTGGCTGTACCATCGTGCAGGGCCTTGCGGCCACAAGGCACGATGAAATGTTGAGGCGGCCAGCACCCTCGGGGTTGCGCCATGTTCGTATTTCGGGGGGTCGTATTTCGGGGGCCGGATGAAGCAGCTAGTTCTCCTTCTTGATGGCACCTGGGACAATACCGATACCAGCGACAGGGATACCAATATTGCGAGGCTTCGCGGCCTGCTTGATCGCAGCCTGAGCCACGCCGGCCATGCGGGCCCGCCCTCCGGCCATGGTGGCCTGTGGAAGCCACGCCGCTTTGCCGAAAACGGCCATGAATGCGTCGTTTATTACCAGCCGGGTCTGGGGTCGACTACGGATCGCATCCAGCGGCAGATGGAAAGCGCAGCCTTCGGCGAAGGCATGGCCTTCAAGATTCGCGAAGGCTATAAATTCCTCGCGCAAAACTATGCGCCGGGCGACAAGGTCTATATCCTGGGCTTTTCCCGCGGTGCCTTTGCCGCCCGCTCGCTGGCCGGTTACGTCGCTGCGGCCGGGCTCCTGCGCCCGGAGGCCTGCACCCCTGCCATGGAAGCGCGGGCCTGGGCCTATTATCGGCAAAAGCCCGCCGACCGTTTTCCCGCCGACAGGCTGGAGCTTGCGGCCCACGTCTGGCGCGACGATGAATTTGCCATTGATTTGCTGGCAGTCTTCGACACGGTCGGGGCGCTGGGCATTCCGCTGGTGGCCTTCAGCCGCGCCAATGCCGCAAAATATGGCTTCCACGACGTCGAATTAAACCGCATCACCAGGGTCAATTTGCAGGCTCTGGCGGTTGATGAACATCGCGAGGCCTATTGTGCCGCGCTCTGGCAGCGCACGCCGTTTCTGGATTTCGGCGGCAAGGTCGAGCAGGTGTGGTTTGCCGGCGCCCATGCCGATGTCGGCGGCTCGATGGTGGTCGAGGCCCGGCGCAAGTCACTGCCGCAACCCCAGCTCGATGACATTTCGCTGGACTGGATGCTGAAGCGCATTCGCCTGCATTTGCCCGATTTCCCGATTGACCCGCGTCTCGGGCCGCATCTGGCCGGCACCAGGGACTATCTCGCCCCGCAACATGAAATGCGCCAGATGGCATGGCGGCTGCTGCGCACCAACCTGCGCGCCATCGCCAACACGCCGGTGCCTGATTCGTGGCTGCATTTCGTGCAGGCCAGCGGCTATGATCGTCATGCCGAAGCCTTGCATGAAAGCATCCATCAAAGCGTGATCGAACGCCTCGGCCATTATGTCGATGTCAGCGGCGATGCCTTGTTCTACAGCCCCGAGAATCTGATGGTCGTTTTCGACCAGATCACCGCCACCTATATGCGTGTGCCGGGGCTGGCACAGCCGGCCCGCCAGATCCGCATCGTCGACTGGGCCGGGCATCCGCTGAACCCCTATGACGCGGGCGAGTGCGCCGCGGCGGCTACCTTGTTACTGGCAGCCCGCGAAAGGCTGAAATTGCCGGCACTGCCCGGTCTCGACCAGGGCGCTCCGCCCGCGCTTTGACAATCAGGCGGCAGCCGCGCATTCATAAGCAGCCGGAACCCCGGTGCGGGCCTGAAATCAACGCAGGGAAAACGATGGGGCTGCCCGATGTATAATGCCGTCACACGCAACATCCACGTCACGGTCATGCCGGAATATCTGCCGCAACGCTCCGACCCCGGTGCCGGACAATATTTCTGGATTTATACCGTCGAGATCGCCAATCATGGCCCGGTGCGCGTGCAATTGCTGCGGCGCCACTGGATCATCACCGATGCGCGCGGCATGACCGAGGAGGTGCGCGGATCGGGCGTCGTTGGCGAGCAACCCGTGCTCGATCCTGGCCAGTCCTTCCGCTACACCTCCGGTTGCCCGCTCAAAACCCCCTCCGGCCTGATGCGCGGCACCTACCAGATGATCAGCGACGGCGGCGAGACCTTCGAGGCCGAGATTCCGGCCTTCTCGCTGGACAGTCCGGAAAGCCGCGGCCGCGCCAATTGAACGGGACCGCGCCGCGACCTGCTATCAATGTTGCAGCATTCAGCCTATGGCTGGCCTTTGCTGTCAAAAGGTGACAATTCCAGATCCATGTTTCTTCCCAAACGTGCCCTTGATGAACTGACCAAAGGTGGTTCGCTGACGCTCGGTCATGTGCCCGGCGGTTTTGATGCTTTCCTTGGCGCTGAAATCGCCCGGCAATTCGCCGGGGCCGCCGACGCCAAGGCCGCTGTCTTCCTGCATGTCGCCCGCGATGGCCAGCGTTCGGCCGCCTTCCGCGAGGCGCTGCGCTTTGCCGATCCCGGCATCGAGGCGCTGGAATTCCCGGCCTGGGATTGCCAGCCTTATGACCGCATCTCACCCAATCCGGAAATTTCCGCACGGCGCATGACGGTGCTGGCAAGGCTGGCCCGCACCCGCTCCAGCATAGAGCGTCCGCGCGTGATCTGCGCGACCCTGAACGGCCTCGTGCAGCGCTTGCCGCCGGTCAAACATGTCGCCCTGCAAAGCCTGTCGGCTGCCCCCGGCAATGCGCTCAGCATGGAGAAAATTGCCGAATGGCTGGCGACCAACGGCTTTATGCGGGCCTCGACCGTCAATGAAACCGGCGAATTTGCGCTGCGTGGCGGGATTCTTGACCTCTTTGCACCGGGCATGCCGTTTCCGGTGCGGCTCGATTTCTTCGGTGATACGCTGGAATCGATCCGCAGTTTTGACGTCGAGAGCCAGCGCTCGCTGGCGCAATTGCGCGCGCTTGACCTCGTGCCGATGAGCGAAGTGCAGCTGACGACCGATTCCATCCGCGCCTTTCGCCGCGGCTATATCGAGGCTTTCGGCGGCGAAACCCGCAATGACGAGCTTTATGAAGCCATATCGGAAGGGCGCCGCCACCCCGGCATGGAACATTGGGCGCCGCTGTTCTGGGGCAGCAGCTCAACCCTGTTTGACTATCTGCCGGGTGTGCCTTTGCTGCTCGATCCGCAGATCGATGAGGCCGCGCGGGATCGCTTTGCCGGTGTCGCCGATTATTACACCAGCCGCCGCGCTGCCTATGACGCCAGCCCGCGCAGCGTCAGCTACAAGCCGCTACCGCCCGAGGCGCTTTATCTCGATGGGGCGGCACTCGAGGCTGGGCTCGCCCGGCGCTCGGTGCTGCGTTTCGCCGAGGGCGAGGTTGCCGCGAGGCCGGGCCAGCTGGTGGTCGCTGCCGGGGCGGCGAGCGGACGCAATTTCGCCCCCGAGCGCCTGCAGCCGGACGTCAATGTCTTCGAGGCTGCCCTCGACCATATCAAGGAGGAGACCGCGCGCGGACGCCGGGTGATTGTCGCTGGCTTTTCCGATGGCTCGCGCGAGCGGCTTTCCGGCGTGCTGGGTGATCATGGCGCTGGTCTGCAGGTGCCGGTTTCCAGCCTCGCCCAGGCCCGCGAGATGACATCAGGCATAGCCCTGGCGGTGCTGCCGCTGGAGGCCGGGTTCATTGCCGACGGCATTTGTGTCATCAGCGAGCAGGATATTCTCGGCGACCGCCTGGTCAAGACCCGCAAAAAGGTCAAGGCCGAGAATTTCCTGACCGAGCTTTCGAGCCTGACCGCCGGTGATCTGGTGGTGCATGTGGATCATGGCATTGGCCGGTTTGTCGGGCTGAAAACCATGACGGTTCTGGATGCCGAGCACGATTTTCTCGAACTGCATTATGCCGACAACAAGCGCCTGTTCCTGCCGGTCGAAAATCTCGAATTGCTGTCTCGCTATGGCGCGGAGGGCTCGGAAGCCGCGCTCGATACGCTTGGCGGCGCCGGATGGCAGGCGCGCAAGGCAAGGCTGAAAAAGCGCATCCTCGAAATGGCGGCGGGCCTGATCAGGCTCGCGGCCCAGCGCCTGACCCGCGAGGCGCCGCGTTTGCTGCCCGAAGAGACGGCCTATCACGAATTTTGCGCGCGCTTCCCCTATGACGAGACCGAAGACCAGAACGCCGCCATCCAGGCAACGCTCGATGATATGGGCGCCGGCCGGCCGATGGATCGCCTCGTGTGCGGCGATGTCGGCTTCGGCAAGACCGAAGTCGCGCTGCGGGCCGCCTTTGTAGCCGCCATGTCCGGCAAGCAGGTGGCGGTGGTCGTGCCGACAACCCTGCTGGCCCGCCAGCACTACCGCACTTTCGTCGAGCGCTTCGCCAACCTGCCTCTGCGCCTTGGCAGCCTGTCGCGCATGGTGTCGGCGGCGGATCAGAAGGCCACACGCGCCGGCGTAGCTGACGGCACCGTCGATATTGTAGTGGGCACCCATGCCTTGCTCGGCAAGACCATTGCCTTCAAAAATCTTGGTCTTGTTATCGTCGATGAAGAGCAGCATTTCGGCGTCGGCCACAAGGAGCGGCTGAAATCGCTGCGTGCCGAAGTACATGTGCTCACGCTGTCGGCAACGCCAATCCCGCGCACGCTGCAACTGGCGCTGACCGGTGTGCGCGAATTGTCGCTGATCACCACGCCGCCTGTTGACCGTCTGGCTGTGCGCTCGCTCATCACCCCCTTTGACGAACTCACCGTGCGCGAGGCATTGCTGCGCGAGCGTTATCGCGGTGGCCAGAGCTTCTTTGTCTGCCCGCGCATCGAGGACCTCGATGAAGCTGCAGCCTTCCTGCGCCAGCATGTGCCGGAGGTGAAATTCACCACCTGCCACGGCCAGCTCGCCGCCACCGAGCTCGAAGACAAGATGTCGGCCTTTTACGAAGGCAAATATGACGTGCTGCTGGCGACGGCGATTGTTGAATCGGGCCTCGATATTCCGCGCGCCAACACGCTCATTGTCTACCGCGCCGACATGTTTGGCCTAGCCCAGCTCTACCAGCTGCGCGGCCGGGTCGGGCGCTCGAAGCTGCGCGCCTATGCTCTGTTCACCACGCCGGCAGCGAGGCAGATCACCCCGCAGGCGGAAAAGCGCCTGCATGTGCTGCAATCGCTGGATACTTTGGGGGCCGGTTTCCAGCTCGCCAGCCACGATCTCGACATTCGCGGCGCCGGCAATCTGCTTGGTGACGAGCAATCCGGCCATATCCGCGAAGTCGGCTATGAGCTTTACCAGCAGATGCTGACCGATGCCGTGGCGGCGCTGAAAGCTGGCGAGGATGAGCCGGTGCACGAGGCCTGGTCGCCGACCATCACCCTCGGCACGCCCGTCACCATTCCCGAAAGCTACGTGCCGGATTTGCCGGTGCGCCTGACGCTTTACAAGCGCCTCGCCGCGCTCGAAACCGAAGCCGAAATCGAGAGTGTCGGCGCGGAAATGATCGATCGCTTCGGTTCCCTGCCAACCGAAGTCAACGACCTGCTGCAGATCATGGTGATCAAGGCACTGTGCCGCCGCGCCAATATCGAAAAGCTCGATGCCGGCCCCAAGGGCGTCATTATAGCCTTCCGCGACAATTCATTCGGCAATCCGGCGGCGCTGGTGCGCTACATCAGCCAGCAGGGCCCCGAGGCCAAGGTGCGCCAGGACATGAAAATCGTCTTCATCCGCGATTTCACCAAAAAGGCGCAGAGGCTGGCGGGCACCAGAAAAATCCTGATGGAACTGGTAAGCCTCGCCGAGCGCCGCAAGGCAGCCTAGGGCAGGGGCCCGTTGCACGGCGGCACCAGGCGTGGTGGGCCGGGAGGGACTTGAACCCCCAACCAGACCGTTATGAGCGGCCGGCTCTAACCATTGAGCTACCGGCCCCACCCTGCCGGCAGTTGACGCCCGCGTCTGCCTGATAAGGCCGGTGCGGTGATTTGGCAAATCATCGGCGTTGCTGCAGCGCGGCGCGCCTCAAAGCGCCTTCAACTGGCGCAGGCGCTCAAGTTTGGCCTGCGGGGTGGCATAGGCCTCCTGCAGGTCGACGTTCCAGTAACGCAATTCTTCCAGCGCGATCGGCGCATGCGTCACGGCGCAGCGCACAAAGCTGCCGGGCCTGCGGACGCGATATTCGGCATCAAGATACACAACCTCGGCTTCGACAGGCTGATGGGGCATGCGCTCATAGCGGTTCATCATGGAATGGTGCTCTCAAATGCGCATAGAGAATAGGCCTTCGGAGCGATATATTCAATATGGTCAAGGGACGCATGCCGGCGCTTGTGAGGCTGCTTTGAGCCCGCTGGCCGCAGTGCAAGTGACAAGAGAAATTTGCCGGCAATCTTCCCAACGGCTGGCGAACGCATTATTTCTGACGCAATCGCCGTAATAATCAGTCAACCATAAATGGCTAGATTCTGCGAGACAGGTTATGTGGCGCCGTACTGCGCCACCTTGGGGAAAAATTGAATCATGCGTCGAGCTCACTTGATCATGCGCTGCATTACCATAGCGGCGCTTGCGCTTAGTGCTGCCATGGGGGCCACGCGGCCGGCCGCTGCCCAGTCCTTTGACGTTGAATACAGCCTGAGCCTGCTCGGCCTGCATTTTGGCGCGGCCTCGATGACCGGGCATTTCACTGGTGATCATTACAAAATGCGCGCCGGGGCGAAGCTCATTGGCATTGCCTCGATGATCAGCCGCAGTTCCGGTGCGGTTACGAGTTCCGGGTCAATTGTGGATGGCAAGATCTACCCCGCCACTTTCGCCTCGATCATGACCGATCCGCGATCGACGCGCACGACGCGCATCGCCATCAAGGATCGCAATGTCACCGGGCTGGACATTGCCCCGCCGCTCGGCCCGATCAGTGGCCGGGTGCCGCTGACCGCCGCCAGCCAGCGCGGCATCATTGATCCGCTTAGCGCCGCCCTGATCGTCGGTGCCAACAAGCAGGTGCCCTTCGGGCCGCAGAGTTGCAACACCACCATGCCGATTTTCGATGGCTTCGTGCGTTACAATATCGTCATGTCCTTTGCCGCGCTGTCGACCATCAAGGTGCGGGGCTATCGTGGCCCGGCGGTGATTTGCTCCGCCCATTATGAGCCGATCGCCGGCTATGTCCCGAGCCGTCCGCAAGTGCGCTACATGCAGAAGCACGAAAACATCCGCGTCTGGCTGGCGCCGGTCAAGGGCACCAACCTCAGCATACCGCTGCATGTGCGCATCGCCACCATCATCGGCACCATTGACCTCACCGCCAAGACATTCATCTCGAATTTCGCCAAGTGACCGCCCACCGGCTCCAGGCGGCTCAAAACGGCACAGCAAGGTTAACGCAAGCATCGCCAGAACCGGCTTTATGCGTCACCGGCTGCGCCTCGCTTGCGGACAGATCCGCGCAAATCCGGCAGGAACATCGCCGCAACCTCGGGCGCGACCTGATTCGGGCATGGTGTGTTCATGGGGCATTTCAAAGGTTAATGCGCCGCCCCGCACAAGGCGGGACGAAAAAAATCGAACGGCCCTGAAACTTTTTCAGCTCCGGTCCCGTTCAGGGGAATGTGACGGCATGACGCCGCACGATAGTTCCCGACAGGAGATACATAATGTCCGCTCAAATCCGCAAAGTCAGCAAGATCGCTCTCACCCTCGCCTTCACTGCTGTCGCCGGCAGCGCCCTTGCCGCCAAAATGGTCGGCGGTGCCGCCATGTATCCTTCGCGCAACATTATCCAGAATGCCGTCCATTCGAAGGATCACACCACGCTGGTCGCGGCGGTCAAGGCTGCCGGCCTCGTCACCACCCTTGAGGGCAAGGGGCCCTTCACCGTGCTGGCGCCGACCAATGAGGCCTTCGCCAAGTTGCCGGCAGGCACGGTGCCGACGCTGCTCAAGCCCGAAAACAAGGCCAAGCTGACCGCCATCCTCACCTATCATGTCCTGCCAGGCCGACTGACTGCTGGTGTGCTCCGTCATGATATCGCCATGGGTCACGGCAAGGCTGTGCTGAAGACGGTGCAGGGCGAGGATCTGACCTTCACCAGGGCAGGCCGCGGCCTGATGGTCACCGATGCCAAGGGTGACCATGCCCGCATCACCATCGACAATGTCATGCAGTCGAATGGCGTCATCCATGTCATCAACGCTGTTCTCATTCCGTGAGATCGCACGCACCCCGGGGATCGCAAGATTCCCGGGGGCGGGCTTGCGCGGCGCTGGCAGCGGTTTAAGATGTGCCAACGGAGCGCATCGGAATGTCGGGGTGAAGCCACTGCAAGCGGAAGATCATGTCAGGGCCGTGGCGCGCGGTGACCGTATTGCCTTTCGCGCCCTGTATGATGCAGCTTCCCCCCGGCTCTTTGCCGTGATCCTGCGGCTGGTGCGCAACCGTGCTGCGGCGGAGGATGTCTTGCAGGATGTATTTCTGCGCATCTGGCGCAGCGCCCCGCAGTTTGATGTAAGCCGTGGCTCGGCGCAGGCCTGGATGGTGACCATCGCCCGCAACCGCGCCATTGATCACATCCGCCAGAACCATGCGGCGACAACGCGGCCTGATGACGAAGATGAACTAGCCCAGGTCGCCGACCCGCACGATGCCGAAGCCAGCCTGTCTGACCGCGATGGCCTGCGCCATTGCCTGCAGCTGATTGAAGCTGACAAGCGCGCCTGCCTGCTGGCAGCCTATTACGAGGGCGCCTCGCGCGAGGAACTGGCGCTGCATTATGGCCAACCCGTCAACACCATCAAGACCTGGCTGCACCGCGCGTTGGCGACCTTGCGCCAATGTCTGGAGGGCAAATCATGAGTGGCCTTGACGACAATGAGGCGATGAAAGCCGCCGAATATGCGTTGGGCACGCTTGATGCCGCTGAGCGAGCCGCGTTCGAGGCGGCGATGGCGCGTGACAGCAAGCTCGCCGATGCCGCCCGTGACTGGGCCAATATTTTGGCGCCGCTGGCGCAGGGCGTGCCGGAAGTCTCGCCGCCCGAAGGCATGTTCGTGCGTATCGAGCAGCACTTGCCAAGCCCGGCGCCGCCCCTCAGGCTGGCATCCACGGATGATGTCGTCCGGCTTCGCCGCCTGCTTGCCGGGTGGCGACGGATCGGCCTTGTGAGTTCGGCGCTGGCTGCTTCCCTCGGCGTGGCATTGCTTGTGAGGCATGTATCCGTGCCGGCACCGGCTCCGAACATGCTCGCCGTGCTCAGCCCCAAGGGCGCCCAAGCGCCGCTGGTGGTGCGGGTCGAGGCCGGGGCGAGACAGGTGGTTGTAGCGGCCGCCAGCATCCGCCCGCCCGCCGGGCGCAGCCTTGAATTGTGGTATATTGCCAAGGGCCAGAAGCCGCTGGCCATGGGCTTCATCGACCAGACCCGGCATGTGCAGGCCCTGCCGGCCTCCGCCACCGACGACGAGATCAGGGGCGCGATATTCGCAGTCACGGTCGAGCCGCCGGGCGGCGGCCCGAACGGCCAGCCGACCGGCCCGATTGTCTATAGCGGCCCGGTCAGCATCGACTGAGGGTCGATCTCAGATCAGGCTCGCCGTGAAATTCTGGATTTTGCGGCAGGCCTGTTCGAGCGTGTCGAGGGAGGTCGCGTAGGAGACGCGGAAATTCGGCCCCATGCCGAAAGCGCTGCCCTGCACGGTGGCAACGCCCTCGCTTTCCAGCAAGGCGGTCACAAAGTCCTCGTCGGTGGCCAGAATCTTGCCTGATGGCGTCTTTTTGCCCATGGCATCCGCGCAGGACGGATAGACATAAAACGCGCCTTCCGGCTTGGGGCAGACGAGATGCTTGGCCTGGCCCAGCATCGACACCACCAGATCACGGCGTTCCTCGAAGGCCTTGGCGCGCGGCTTCAGGAAATCCTGCGGGCCGTTGAGAGCTTCGACCGAAGCCCATTGCGCGATGGTGCAGGCCCCCGACGTCTGCTGGCCCTGGATCATGTCCATGGCCTTGATCAGCTTGTCCGGCCCGGCCGCATAGCCGATGCGCCAGCCGGTCATGGCATAGGCTTTCGACATGCCATTCATGGTCAGCGTGCGATCATAAAGCGCCGGCTCGACCTGGGCGGGGGTGGTGAACACGAAATCGCCATAGGTGAGATGCTCGTAAATATCATCGGTCAGCACCCAGACATGCGGGTGGCGTACCAGCACATCGGTCACGGCCTTGAGTTCGGCATGGGTATAGGCGGCGCCTGACGGATTCGACGGCGAATTGAGCACAATCCACTTGGTGCGCGGCGTAATCGCCTTTTCGAGCGCTTCGGCCTGCAGCTTGAAGCCCTTGGCCATGGGCGTATCGACGATGACCGGTGTGCCGCCGCACAGCAGCACGATTTCCGGATAGCTCACCCAATAGGGCGCCGGAATGATCACCTCGTCGCCCGGATTGATGGTCGCGAGAAAGGCATTGAACAGAATATGCTTGCCGCCGGTGCCGACAATGGTCTGGCTGGGCTTGTAGTCAAGGCCGTTCTCGCGCCGGAATTTGGCGGCAATCGCCTCGCGCAGCGGCATGATGCCTGAAACCGGCGGATATTTGGTTTCCCCGCGGGCGATGGCGTCGATCCCGGCCTGCTTGATATTGTCGGGCGTATCAAAATCCGGCTCGCCAACCGACAGCGAAATGACGTCGCGCCCCTGCGCTTTCAGGTCCCGCGCCTTCTGGGTCATGGCAATGGTCGCCGATGGCTTCACGCGGGACAGGGCTTGGGCAAGAAACGACATGGGAAACTCCGCTGTTTTGTAAGCGCGATGTCCTTAAGCCCGGAGCCGGGCGAGAGCAAGCTTGTTGGTGCCCTGTCGCGCGCCTCTAGGCGAAGGCGCGCAGTCCTGCTATCTGGCGGATATGAGCACAGAAACCATCGACAACATCCGCAACTTCTCGATTGTCGCGCACATCGACCATGGCAAATCGACGCTCGCTGACCGGTTGATCCAGACCACCGGCACTGTCGCGGCGCGTGACATGGTCGAGCAGGTGCTCGACAGCATGGATATCGAGCGCGAGCGCGGCATCACCATCAAGGCGCAGACCGTGCGCCTGAATTACCGCGCCCATGACGGCAAGGATTATATTCTCAACCTGATGGACACGCCCGGCCACGTCGACTTTGCCTATGAGGTCTCGCGCTCGCTGGCCGCCTGTGAAGGCTCGCTTCTGGTGGTCGATGCCAGTCAGGGTGTCGAGGCGCAGACGCTGGCCAATGTCTATCACGCGCTCGATGCCGGACACGAAATCGTGCCGGTGCTCAACAAGGTCGATTTGCCGGCCGCCGAGCCCGAGCGCATCAAGCAGCAGATTGAGGATGTCATCGGTCTCGATGCCTCCGACGCCGTGGCGATCTCCGCCAAGACCGGCCTCAACATCGAAGGCGTGCTGGAGGCCATTGTCACCCGTCTGCCGGCCCCCAGGGGTGACCGTGACGCGCCGCTGAAAGCCCTGCTGGTCGATAGCTGGTATGATGCCTATCTCGGCGTCGTCGTGCTGGTGCGCATCATCGACGGCACGCTGCGCAAGCATCAGAAAATCAGGATGATGCGGGCCGACGCCCATTACGAGGTTGAGAAAATCGGCGTTTTCCGGCCGAAAATGCTCGATGTCGAGGAACTCGGGCCCGGCGAGATCGGCTTTATCACCGCGCAGATCAAGCAGGTCGCCGATACCCGCGTCGGCGATACCATCACCGATGAACGCAAGGGCTGCCTCGAACCTCTGCCGGGCTTCAAGCCGGCGCAGCCGGTGGTGTTCTGCGGCCTATTTCCGGTTGATGCCGCCGATTTTGAGGAATTGCGCGCGGCCATCGGCCGGCTGCGGCTCAATGACGCCAGCTTCTCCTATGAGATGGAAAGCTCGGCGGCGCTGGGCTTTGGCTTTCGCTGCGGCTTCCTCGGGCTACTGCATCTCGAAATCATCCAGGAACGCCTGAGCCGCGAATTCAATCTCGATCTCATCGCCACTGCGCCCTCCGTGATCTACCAGATCCAGATGCGCGACGGCACCATGATTGAGATGCACAATCCCGCCGACATGCCGGATGTCATGAAGATCGAGGAGATCCGCGAGCCGTGGATCAAGGCGACCATTCTGACCCCCGATGAGCATCTCGGCGCGATCCTCAAGCTCTGCCAGGACCGCCGCGGCATTCAGGTCGATCTGAATTATGTCGGCGCGCGCGCCATGCTGGTCTATGACCTGCCGCTCAACGAGGTGGTGTTCGATTTTTACGATCGGTTGAAGTCCATCTCGCGCGGCTATGCCTCCTTCGATTATGTGCTCGTCGATTACCGCGCCGGCGACCTCGTGAAAATGTCGATTCTGGTCAATGCCGAGCCGGTCGATGCCCTCTCGATGCTGGTGCATCGCGACCGGGCCGATACCCGCGGCCGGGCCATGGTGGAAAAGCTGCGCGAGTTGATCCCGCAGCACATGTTCCAGATCCCGGTGCAGGCGGCGATTGGCGGCAAGATCATCGCCCGCGAGACCATCCGCGCCCTGCGCAAGGATGTCACCGCCAAATGCTATGGCGGCGATGCCACCCGCAAGCGCAAGTTGCTCGACAAGCAGCGCGCCGGCAAGAAGAAGATGCGCCAGTTCGGCAAGGTCGAAATTCCGCAGGAAGCCTTCATTGCCGCGCTGAAGATGGATGCCTGAGGCGCAAGGGCCTGGTGGCGGCACCGTTGCCGCAGGGCCCGAAGGAGACGACCTGAATTGGCCAGTGAAGCCATTGTTACCACAAGTGCCGCGTCAATGACGGGGCGTTCGGGCACCTATGACGTCATCGTCGTCGGCGGCGGCAGCGCGGGCGTGGCGGCAGCGGTCGGCGCGGCGCAGGCCGGCGCGCGGACACTGTTGATCGAGAGCTACGGCTTTCTCGGCGGCGCGGCCACCCATTCGCTCGTGCTCGCCTGGTGCGGATTTTATGCGCAGCGCCCGGCGGTCACACCCGCGCCGCTGGTCGGTGGCGTTGGCGCGCAGGCGCTGGCACATCTGCACGCCATGGGCGTCGAGACCGCGCCCTATTATTCCTCAACCGGCAACTGGAACATCCGTCTCGACCAGGAGGCGACCAAGGTCGCGCTCGATCGGACAGCTTCGGCAAGAGGCCTCGATATGGCGCTGCACAGCTCCCTCGTCGCCGCTGACGTTTCCGGCGGCAGGATTGTGGCGATCCGCGTGCAGGATCCGCGCGGCGTGCGCGAAGTGCGTGCCAGCGCCTTTGTTGATGCCTCCGGCGATGCGGCGCTGGCGTTTCTCACCGGAACCTCGCCGTGCCCGCTGCATGCCGGACGGCACGCAGGGCAGCCAGCTTCCTATCCGGTGCGGATCGGTGGCTTGCCGCCGGGCGCAGCGCGCGACAAGGCTGCCCGCGCCCGTGCCTTCGCACGGATCGAGCCCCGGATCGGGCGCGCCGAATTGCGGACCGACGGCGGCATCATGACGACGCTGCCCGGGGTAGCTGATCTTTGGTGGCTGGGCATTGAAGTTGAGACCAACGGGCTGGACGGGGATGATCTTGCGGTCGCCGAACGCGACGGACGCGCGCTCGCGTGGCATGCCATTGCCGCTTTGCGCCGGGAACCGGGGTTCGAGACCGCCTATGTCGCCGCCACCGGCCCCAATATCGGCATTCGCGAAACCCGCCACGCCGCCACGCGCGAACCCTTGCGCGAGATCGCCCTCATCGAAGGACGGATGCGCGACGATGCGGTGGCGCTCGGCTGCTGGCCCATGGAAATTCATTCAGGGCCCGGCCGCGTGGAATACCGCCCGATCGGCGGCGCCGGCGCTTTTGGTGTGCCGCCAGGGGCGCTGCAAGCAGCCGATTTCGACAACCTCTGGTTGGGCGGGCGCACTCTGGGTGCCGATGCGGCAGCCTATGCTTCGGCGCGGGTCATGGGCACCGCCTTCGCCACAGGCCACGCTGCCGGTGTGGCTGCGGCCCTTGGTGCCGTGGGCGTCGCCGCCATCCGGGCCGAGCTGGTGCGGCAGGGCGCGATACTTTGACATTCCTCGATGCGGCGGCCCGGGCCGGCAGGCATCCGCTGCCTTGAGGCTTGGCGCCAGAGTGATGATAAGATCTGACGATGTTACGGATTTGCCTGTCGATCGCGAGAGCAAGATGAATGAAGGCCATAACTGGCCCCTGCGGGTCTATTACGAGGATACCGATTTTTCCGGCGCCGTGTATCACGCCAGCTACCTGAGGTTTCTGGAGCGGGCGCGCACCGAAATGTTGCGGGCCTGCGGCATCGACCAGAAGCGTCTGCTGGGCGAGACCGGGCTCGGCTTTGTCGTGCGCAAGATGGCGATTGATTTTCAGCGCCTCGCCGAAATGGATGACGAGCTTGCCGTCATCACCACCATTCTTGAGCTTGCCGGGGCCTCTTTGCGGCTGCAACAGACGATCCGGCGCGGCGATGTCATTCTGGTGACAGCCGAAGTGCTGGTGGCTTGTGTGAAACAGGGCCGGGCCACGCGCCTGCCGCAGGCCCTGCGCGCCAGGCTCACAGGAGCCTAGCCCGCCGCGCCCATTGCAGCTTGCTTCAGTGTGGCTTGTTTTCCGCCATCAGCGCCAGCGCATTCGGGGCTTGGGCCATATAGCTGTCGATGCGTCGCCGCTCGGCCTCGAACCTGCGCTTGTCATTGCTGTCGAGGTCCTTGCTATGGGCGAGCTTGACCTTGAGCGGGTCCTGATACTGGCCGTTGATCTTGACCTCGTAATGCAGATGCGGGCCGGTGGCGAGGCCCGACATGCCGACATAACCGACGATCTGCCCCTGGCGCACATGCGCACCGGTGGTAATGCCGCGGCCAAAAGCCGACATGTGGTTATAGGTGGTGACATAGCCATAGGCATGCTGGATTTCTACGCGCCGGCCATAGCCGGTCGACCAGCCAGCCTTGATGATGGTGCCATTGCCAGCCGCAACAATCGGCGTGCCGATCGGGGCTGCCCAGTCCACGCCCGTGTGCAGGCGGTTGATATGCAGGATCGGGTGAAACCGCCAGCCGAAGGGCGAGCTCATGCGCCCGCCGGAAATCGGCTTGCGGATCAGGAATTTACGCGATGAATGCCCGTCGGCGTCATAATAGTCGACATAACGCGAGCCCTCGCTGCGATACCGGTAATAGCGATGCATGCCATCTTCGGTGCGCAGGGAGGCATAGAGCAGCGTGTGCAGGTTTTTCTTCAGCACGGAATCTGTATAAAACACTTGCAGCGCATCACCCGGGCGCACGGCGGCCAGAAGATCGACGTCATTGGCGAAAATCTGCACGAGTTCGTGAATGATGGGCTTGGGCAAATGCTGGTGCAGGGCCGTTTGGTAAAGCGAATCATACAAGGTGATGCGGTCATCGGCGCTTGTTTGTTGCGCGGTGCTTTGGCTGGCAGCCGCTGAGGCTTGCAGGGCAAAGCGGCCATTATCACCAAGCGCAAAGGTCGTCAGCGGCTTGTCGCCGTCAAAAAGCGCCACCCGCACCAGCTCGCGTGCCGCACCGGCAAACTGCAGCTTGACCTGCTCGCCCTCGTGATAGAGCCCGCGCGGCTGCCGTGCCAGAACCCTGGCAACGTTGCGCGCGCTCGCTTTATCAACCCCGGCCTTTTCAAGCAGGTCGGCGATGGATTGGTTGTGTCCCGCGACCACCAACGCCAGATCCGGCTTCAAGCGTCCCGGGCTGCGCGATTTCATCAGCGTCGTCACATTGGCATCGACCATGCGCACCCGGATCGAATTGAAGTCCGAGGCATTGAGCTTGCGCTGGGCGCCGCCCTGCAGGGCCGCAGAGGCGGCCTCACTGGTTTGCATCAGCAATTTTTGTGGTGCCAGCGGCTCATTGCTGCTGCCGCTCAGGGACGATTCGGCCTTGCCATGGGCAACGATCTGCGCCTCGACTTCCGATTCATGCAGCCGTCCCTCAAGCGCGCCGGGGACATTGGCGGCCTCGATATCGGTCGTCTGGAAGGTAACGCCGGTATCGCTGGAGAGCGGCATGGCCGTGGCGCCCGGCAGGTCGAGATGGCTGCCGGATATCATGTCGAGCGGGTTGAATTTCGGCACTTCGTCGGAATAGCCGAGGCCCGCCAGCGTCAGGGGGGTGGCGACATGGGTGAAAAACTCTTTGCCCATCATTTCCTGCGTGCCGATCTTGATCGCCACGGATACGGCATAGGTCTGCTTGGCGGCAGTAATATCAACGGGCTGCGACAGCCGATCGCGCCGGCGTGGGTTGAGCTCGGTGCCATGGCTTGCCGGGCGCGCCGTCAAGGCCACTTCCGGCCCCTTGAGCAGCATGTTGCGATGGCCAAGCTCGGCAAAAATCGACAGGCCGACCAGCAGCGCACCGGTAAGGCCGGTCAGCACCGTGCCCAGCAGCCAGCGCAATGATACGAGGTGGTGATCGCCGGTCGAATGCCTTTGCCCGTCGATCTCGATCGGATCGAGAATCCCGAGATCAACAGCCGGACGAAAGGCCACCACCTGTTTTGCGGCACCGCGCCCGGGATGCCGCGCCCCGTCCGCGACCCCGGCACCGGAAGCGCCTGTCATATCCAAACGGCTTCGATCCAGCATTCACTCCAGCCTGTTCACGTGGGGCTCCGCCCGCCTTGCAGCGTTTTCGGATGGTTACAAGGAGCCAGTCATCAATTCTGGTTGTAATCCAATCCCATTCTTATGTTACTTGCCGCGCAAGGCGCAGCACGCCTGTCGCTGGCGTCAAGCCATGGCAAGCGCATTGATGGCGTTTCCTGCGCCAGAGCTGTCCGCTGACTTGTCGCAAAATGCAGCTTTGGCGTCAATCTTTTCTTGGCTGGCTGTTCGGGCAAGGCCGGGCGCGCCTGCCTGCGGCAACCTGCAAAGGGCCGCGATATCCGGTTTCTGGTGCATGTTGCAAAATCCATGGTATCAGGTGTTGAAAGTTGATGATCGAGAGACCCCGCGACACCATGACCATAAGTTTGCACAAGGGCGATTTGCCCGACTCGACCCCCAGAAGCGACGCCCTGGCGATTGATACCGAAACCATGGGGCTGCAGCCCTTTCGCGACCGGCTTTGCGTGGTGCAATTGTCCTGGGGCGATGGCACGGTCGATGTCGTGCAGATCGCGCCCGGCCAGACTGCAGCGCCCAACCTGACCCGGTTGCTGGCCGACAGCAGCGTCACCAAGCTGTTCCATTTCGCCAGATTCGATATTGCCGCCCTGGCCCATGCCTTTGGCGTTTATGCCGCGCCGGTCTATTGCACCAAAATCGCGTCGAAACTGGCCCGCACCTACACCGACCGCCATGGCCTGAAGGATCTGGTGCGCGAAATGCTGGCGATTGAACTGTCGAAGCAGCAACAATCCTCCGACTGGGGCGCACCGCTGCTGACCGAGGCGCAAATGAATTACGCCGCCTCCGATGTCCTGCATCTGCATGCCCTGCGCCAGAAACTCGATGTCATGCTGGCGCGCGAAGGCCGCGCCAGCGTCGCCAAAGCCTGCTTTGAGTTTTTGCCGGCCCGTGCAAGGCTCGATCTCATGGGCTGGGCCGAGCATGATATTTTCTCGCATGCGTGAGGTTTGAGGCCATGAGCGAGGCCCCTTCCCAGCCTCATCCCCGGGCGCAGGCCTTTGCCGACGCGAAGCGCCACAGCGCCCGCGTGCATTTGGCGCGGCGCCTGCTGTTGCTGGGCGTGGGGTTGGGAGCGGCCGGGCTGGTGGTCGTGTCGGTCTATAATCCGCTTCCCAAGGTGCCCGCGACCGTCGCGGTCAAGGCGCTGGGGCTGGATGGCAGCAAGGTGATCATCAAGCGCCCGCGCATGACCGGCTATCGCAATGACGGGCGCGCCTATGCCGTGTCGGCCTTGAGCGGCGTGCAGGATGTCAAGAATCCGAATTTGATCGACCTTGCGACCATCAGCGCCAAATTTGCCATGGCGGATAAATCCAGCGCCCTGCTGCTGGCGCCCAAAGGCCATTATGACGCCAAGACCAACCTCATGCATCTGTCGGGCGGGATAAGTCTCGATGATGATGCCGGCTATAAATTGCGCATGCGCGATGCCGTGGTGGATTTGAAGACCAGCGCGGTTGATTCGGCCCATCCGGCGCATCTCGTCACTACCACCGGCAGCATTCGCGGCGACAGTCTTCATGTTTCCGACAATGGCAATGTTGTGACCTTTGTGGGTAATGTCGTTTCAATCATGCAGCCGGGGCCGACGAATGCGCCCGCCGGCGGGGAGCCCAAACCATGAAATACACGAGAGTTCTGGCGGCACTGGTCATGGTCGTGCCGCAGGTGGCGCTGGCCCAGGGCCAGCCGGCATCGCTGCTGCCCGGCGGCAATTCCAAAGACCCGGTGTCGATCAATGCCGGCAAGCTCGATTATCTCAGCAAGGATCAAAAGCTGATTTATTCCGGCGGCGTCATGGCACGGCAGGGCAAAAGCACCCTGAAGGCATCGAGCCTGACGATTTTTCTGGCTACCGCACCGGGCGGCAAGGACGCTTCGGTCGGCCCGGCGCCCACAGGCAATTCCGTGCAGCGCATGGAAGCCGACGGGCCCGTGACCGTGACATCGGGGCAGGAAGTGGGAACCGGCGCACACGCCACCTATGACAAGGCAGCCAACCGTGTGGTGGTCACCGGCCATGTGACGCTCACCCAGGGGCCGAATGTCACGCGCGGCGATGTGCTCACCTATAATCTGACCTCCGGCCAGGCTGTCGTCACCGGCCATGTCCAGAGCCTGTTCACGCCTGCCTCCAGCCCGAGGCCGCGCCGCAGGAAACACTAAAAAGGCGACCCCCGTGATGAGGGTCGCCAGTTGGTCTGGGGGGAGGACACCCGGCGCCGGCATAGCCGCCGCCGGGCTTTGGGATCAGTAATTGTAGGCGCGTTCGCCAAGGTCGGTGATATCGAGACCCTCACGCTCGGCATCGGGGGCCGGACGCAGGCCGATCATCACATCAACCAGCTTGTAGAGCACGAACGAGCCGATACCCGACCACAGCAGGGTGGCGACGACCGCCGTGATCTGCGCGATCATCTGCGGGCCGAAGGCATAGACGCCGGCATTGCCGTGGGTAATGTTGGTGTAATCGGTGATGCCAACGCCGCCTAGCGCCGGATTGACCAGAATGCCGGTCATCAGCGCGCCGGTGATACCACCAACGCAGTGCACACCGAACACATCGAGCGCATCATCATAGCCAAACATTTGCTTCACCCGTGACACGAAGAAGAAGCAGATCGGGCTGACCATCAGGCCCAGAACCACGGAGCCCATCGGGCCGGCAAAGCCGGAGGCGGGGGTGACAGCAACCAGACCGGCGACAGCGCCCGAGCAAAGGCCGAGCAGGGTCGGTTTGCCCTTCTCGAACCATTCCACGAACATCCACGACAGCGCCGCCGCGGCGGTGGCCACCATGGTGTTGACGAAGGCCAGCGCGGTCACGCCGGTGGCTTCAAGGTTGGAGCCGGCGTTGAAGCCGAACCAGCCGACCCAGAGCAGCGAAGCGCCGATCATGGTCATGGTCAGCGAGTGCGGCGACATCGGTTCCTTGGGGTAGCCGATACGCTTGCCGAGCACCAGCGCGCCAACCAGGCCCGCAATACCGGCATTGATGTGCACGACGGTGCCGCCGGCAAAATCGAGCGCGCCGACGCCGCCCATCCACGGCGCACTGCCGGCCGAGAGCCAACCAGCCGCTGTCGGGCCTGCCGCAGCATTCATCATCGCCTGCGCCGCCTTCAGCTTGACGGGGTCCTTGCCGGCGTCGGCAATGGCCTTGGCAGCCTTGGCAACATCATCCGGCGTGACCGAGCTCCACACCCAGTGGGCGATGGGGAAATAGATCACCGTCACCCAGAGCAGCATGAACACCACCACGGCCGAGAATTTCATACGCTCGGCAAAGGCGCCGACGATCAGCGCAGGCGTGATCATCGCGAAGGTCATCTGGAACACCATATATGCCAGTTCCGGCACATAGGCGTGGTTCGAGAAGGTCGGCCATGCCGAATCCGACGTCACCCCCATCAGGAAGGCCTTGCCGAAGCCGCCGATATAGGCGTTCCACGAGCCGCCATCACCAAAGGCGAGACCGTAGCCGTAAAGCACCCAGACCACGCCGACCAGCGACACGATCATGAACACCTGGGCCAGCACCGAGGCCATGTTCTTGGTGCGGACGAGGCCGCCATAGAACAGGGCAAGGCCGGGAATCGACATCATCAGCACCAGGGCCGATGAGGTCAGCAACCAGGCGGTGTCACCCTTGTCAATGGGGTGTGCGGCATCGGCGAAGGCGCTGGTGGCGCAAATGCCGGCAAGAAGAAGGCCAAGGCCGAGCGTTTTGAACGCTGTCTTTGGCGGTGGAACCAGTCTCATGTCTGAAAACTCCGAATGTTGGGAAAGTGATGGTTGCGTGACTTGCGCTCAGAGCGCGTCTGCATCTTTTTCGCCGGTGCGAATGCGCACGGTGGCTTCCAGCGGCGTGACAAAAATCTTGCCATCGCCGATTTGGCCGGTGCGTGCCGCCGTGGTGATCGCGTCCACGACCCTGTCGGCCATGTCGGCGGCTATCGCCACCTCGATCTTGATCTTGGGCAGAAAGCTCACGGCATATTCAGCGCCGCGATAAATCTCGGTATGGCCCTTCTGCCGGCCATAGCCCTTGACTTCAGTCACCGTCAGGCCATGCACGCCGATCGCGGTGAGCGCATCGCGCACCTCTTCGAGCTTGAATGGCTTGATAATCGCCATAACGATTTTCATTTCTTAGTCCCTCTGTCGGGCCCGGCCATGCAGCAGGGCGGCCTCGTTTCGATCTTTCAACAGCGCCGCAGAACGGCACTGCAAGGCGTTAAAACAAATGCCGTGCCAAATTTTGCGCTTGCGATCAGGCGGGTGCCCCGGGCTGGGCAAATGTGGCGGATTTGCCACAATGGTGAAGCAATCCTTACAGAAAATTACGCGCTGCCTGCCCTTGCGGCAGGCGGGCCGCGCTCAATGCCTAAAAAATCAGCAGAATTTTGCCTATTAAAACGGCATCTCAAGCCGGCGACGGCGCGCGCAGGCGGATCAGCCCTTCCTGCGCCACCGAGGCGACCAAGGTGCCATCCCGGCCGTAAAGCGAGCCGCGCGTCAGGCCGCGCCCGCCGCTGGTATTGGGGCTGTCCTGGACATAGAGCAGCCATTCGTCGGCACGGAACGGCCGATGAAACCACAGCGCATGATCAAGGCTGGCGACTTGAAGATTGCGGTCAAAAACCGATTTGCCATGGCTGATCAGCGCCGTATCCAGCAACGTCATATCGGAAAGATAGGCGAGCACCGCCCGGTGCAACGCCGGATCATCGCCAAGCGGCGCCACGGTCTTCACCCACATCATTTGCTGGGCCGGCAATTTGCCCCCGCGCCGCAGGAACCGCGAGGTGCCGACCGGGCGAAATTCAACGGCCCGTTTGCGGGCAAAATAGCGCCGCACCGATTCGGGCACGGCGTCGCCCAGCGCCGCCATCACTTCAGCTTCTGTTGGCAAGGTTTCCGGGTCGGGCACGTCGGGCATGGCAAAGGCATGTTCCAGCCCCGGTTCCTCGATCTGGAACGAGGCGGCCAGTGAAAAAATCGCCTGGCCGTGCTGGATCGCCACCACCCGACGGGTCGTGAAACTGCGGCCATCGCGGATGCGGTCAACCTCATAAACGATTGGCACCGCCGGATCGCCGCCAAGCATGAAATAGGCGTGCAGGGAATGCGGCACCCGGCCTTCGACCGTGCGGCTCGCGGCCACCAGCGCCTGCGCGATCACCAGCCCGCCAAACACCCGCTGCCAGCCGACTTTGGGGCTGACGCCGCGAAAAATATTGACCTCGATGGTTTCAAGATCAAGCAGCGCAACGAGATCGGCAACCGGATCGCTGTCCGGCGCGGTGGGGGATGAGGACGGCATGGATGTTCCTGTGACTTGACTGTCCACAGGTGAACCATTGCGGGCGCCGGCGTCAAGCGTGCGCCCCGGCAATGGCGCGAATTGACCGCCTGCGCGTCACTCACTAGGGTCGCAACGTGCTCGGTTTTTTCACAAGGGCAGGTTGCGCTCATGGCATATAATCCCCCCAGGCAGCATGTGGTGACGGGTGGCGGCGGCATTGTGGGCCTGGCGCTGGCCTTGCAGCTGCGCCAAAGCGTGCCGGCCCTGGTCGATGTCACCGTGTGCGATCCCGGCCTCGCCCGGGCCCGCAAGGCCGGGCGCGTTTCGACCCTTGCCGCCGGGCCGCGCCGGTTCCTTGAAAGGCTGGGCGTCTGGCACGAGCTTGGCGACGCGGCTTCACCTGTCACCGCCATGCACATCAGTGATTCGCAGCTTGAGGATGCGCTGCGCCCCATCTATCTGAAACTAAGCGGCGAAATTTCCCCCGGCGAGGCTTTCGCCCATGTCGTCAGCGAAGAGGTGCTGATCGGGAAACTGCGCGATGCCTGCGCCAGGGCGGGGGTGAGCCTGCGCGCCACCGCTGTTGCCGACGACCGGCTTGAGGGCGAGGACCGGGCCATCAGTCTTGCCGACGGCAGCAACCTGCGCGCTGATCTGCTGGTCGGCGCCGATGGCCGGCCGTCACCGATCCGCACCCGCGCCCGCATCGGCGTCAGCCGCCATGATTATGGCCAGAGCGGCCTCGTCGCGACCTTGCAGCTTGAGCGCCCGCATGGCGGCATCGCCGTGCAGCATTTCCTGCCCGGCGGGCCCTTCGCCCTGTTGCCAATGGCCGGCAACCGCGCCTCCATCGTCTGGAGCCAGCCGCATGCGGCGGCGCAACGGCTGGCAAGCCTCGATGACGGAGCGTTGGCGAGCGAAATCGAGATCTGTTTTGGTCATCATCTCGGCAGGATCACGCTGCTGGACCGCCCGCAATTGTTCCCGCTGGCGCTCGGCATTGCCCGCAGCTTCATCGCCCCGCGGCTGGCGCTGGCCGGCGATGCTGCCCATGGCATTCATCCGCTGGCGGGGCAGGGCCTCAATCTTGGTCTCGCCGATGCCGAGGCGCTGGCTGCAGGCGTCGGCCATGCCGCCGGCCTCGGCCTGCCGATCGGCAATGAGGAAACCCTCGAAGACTACCAGCGCACCCGTCGCGCCCCGGCTGTGGCCATGGCGGCGGCCATGGAAGGGTTCAATGCTTTGTTTTCTAATGATATCATGCCGCTGCGCCGGGTTCGCGACCTCGGCATGGGCGTGGTTGACCGCGCACCGGGGCTCAAGGCCCGCATCATCCGCCAGGCCGCCGGCCTCACGGCTCCAAGGGACGCGCCTCCTCGACAAGCATGATCGCCATGCCATTGCGCAGGGGATAGACCAGCTTGGCCGCGTCTGAGATCAGCTCCTGCGCCGCCGCATCATAGCGCAGCAGGCCATGCGTCAGCGGACATACCAGCACTTCCAGCAGTCGCGGGCTGATGCGCCCGCGCATCGCCTCGGTCTCCTCGTTGCCCCATGCCGGGTCGATGTCATTCATGACGGCCACCTATTGCAGCGTGCTTGAACCCGAGCCGTGCCGGGCAAGACCCATCTGGCTGAAGGCAATCAACATTTCAGCGCGCAACGGCAGATCGGGCGCTTCCAGCAGCGCCTGTTTCTCACGCACGCTGAAGGGCGCCAGCATTGACAGGCCATTGACCAGCGCTTCCGTGCTCGCCAGATCGATGCTCTCCCAGTCGACATGCAGGTTATGCACATCGACAAACTCGCGCAGCGCTGCAACGACACCGACCCGGTTCACCTGGCTTTCGGCCGGATCGGCTGTCAGATCGGCACTGAAGTCCTGATAATCGACATGGCACTGGCGATAGGGCGTGGCGACGTCGAGTTCCCCGGCAATGCCAAAACGGCAAATGCCGGTGAGTTCAATGTGATAACGCCCGTCGCTCATCTCGGCGAGCTGGGTGATGCGCCCGATGCAGCCGACCCGAGCCAGTGCCGGCCGGCGATCATCGGTTTCACCGCTCGGCTGCACCATGCCGATGATCCGCAGGCCGGCGAGGGCGGCATCGACCATGGCCACATAGCGCGGCTCGATAATGTTCAGCGGCAACTCTCCGCGCGGGAACAACAGCGCTCGGCCCAGCGGGAACACCGGGATGACCGCCGGTAGATCGGCGATGCTGTGGTAGTTGCGTTTGAAACTCATGGGGAACCCTTCACAATTCAGTCCGCCGCAACTCAGGAAAACAGCAGCGCAGACAATTTCCGCCGCGCGGTCTGCGTCGCCGCATCGGTCTGGCCCCAGGCGTCGAAGAATTGCACCAGCTGCTTGCGCGCGCCGTCATCCTCCCATTTGCGGTCCGCCTTGATAATTTCAAGAAGGCCATCGGCGGCTTCATCGCGCCTGTCAGCCTGGTTCAGCGCCAGGGCAAGGTCAAAACGCGCCTGAAAATCCTTGGGATCAGCGGCAATCTTGCGCTGCAATTCGCCGATATCACCGATACCGGAGGCCTGGGCGGCAATGTCGATGAGCGCCTGCACGGCGGTAATTTTCGGGTCCTGCCGGGCTTTGGCGCTGGCCTGGTCCAGCGTCGCCTGTGCCGCAGCGCTGTCGCCACGCTGCACTTCGAGACGCGCCTTGCCGGCCAGGGCCGCGGTCTGGGTGGGGTCTTGCGCCAGCACGCGTGCGAAAATCGCCCCGGCAGCGGCATCATCACCGGCCGCAGCCAGCGCCTCTGCCTCGGCGATCAGATCGGCCGCCGCATCGGCGATGGGCCCGACCAGCCGCTCGATAAAGCCGCGCACCTGCGATTCCGGCAGGGCGCCGACAAAGCCATCAATCGGCTGGCCGCGCTGGAAGGCAATGACCGCAGGAATGGACTGGATGCCGAGTTGCCCGGCAATCTGCGGGTGCTCCTCGATATTGAGCTTGACCAGCTTGACCTTGCCGCCCGCTGCCTGCACCGCCTTCTCGATGACGGGGGTGAGTTGCTTGCACGGCCCACACCACGGCGCCCAGAAATCGACCAGCACCGGTTGCCGGTTCGACTCGCTCAGCACATCTTGTCGAAAACCCGCCGTATCGGTGTCTTTCACCCATGGCAGGGCGGGTGATGGCGCGCTGGCCGCATTCATGGTCATCATTCAGGCTCCGGTCGAAACTCGTGCGCTACATGCGCATTCGCCGTCAGCTTTGCAAGCGCAACCGTGCCGAAATTGCGCCTATTGCATCGCTCCCAGCCCTGGTGTCGCGCCCGGCGGGCATTTTCCCAGAATGATCATGCCCAGCACTTCGTCCTTGGTGACATCCTGCACCCGGGCGCTGCCGACGACCTGGCCATTCTTCATCACCACGATCCGGTCCGCGAGATCGAACACGTCGTGAATGTCATGGCTGATCAGGAAAATGCCGATGCCTTCCGCCTTGAGCTGCTTGATCAGCTCGCCGACCTGGGCCGTTTCCTGCGGGCCCAGCGCCGCCGTCGGCTCATCCATGATCAGGATGCGGGCGTTGAAATGAATGGCGCGGGCAATGGCCACCGACTGGCGCTGGCCACCGGAAAGCGAGCTTACCGGATCCTTGAAGCGCCGGAAATTCGGATTGAGCCGGCCCATGACCTTGCGCGCCTGCGATTCCATCGCCGCATCATCGAGCGTGCCCCAGCGCGTCAGCAATTCGCGGCCGAGATAAAGATTGGAGGCGGCATCGACATTATCGGCGAGAGCGAGAGTCTGGTAGATGGTCTCGATGCCGAATTTCTTGGCGTCTCGCGGATTGTCGATCGCCACCGGCGCGCCATCGACCAGAATTTCCCCGGCATCGCGCTTGTAGGCGCCGGAGAGGATCTTGATCAGCGTCGACTTGCCGGCACCATTATGGCCGAGCAGGCCGACGACCTCGCCGGGGAAAAGATCGAGACTGGCCCGATCCACCGCCTTGATGCCGCCAAAGGCGATGGAAATGTCCTTCATGACCACGAGCGGTGATGCGGACGGGGGAGAAACTGTAGCGTCCATGTAAATGCCTCACTTCACCTTCTGGCGATAAATCGTATCGAGGTAGACGGCGACGACCAGAACCAGGCCCACAACCATCTGCTGCACGGCGGAATCAACGCCGATCAGCACCATGCCGGATTGCAGCGATTGCATCACCAGCGCGCCGAGCATGGCGCCATAGATGCTGCCAACGCCGCCGGCCAGCGACGTGCCGCCGATGACGGCAGCGGCGATGACGTAGAGTTCGTCAAACTGGCCGAGAGCATTGGTGGCAGAATCGAGGCGGGCGCTGTCGATACAGGCCGAAATGCCTGCAAGGGCACCCATCAGCGCGAAGACCAGCATGACGATGCGCTTGGTATTGACGCCGGCCAGCGCCGCCGCTTCCGGATTGCCGCCGATAGCGTAAATATAGCGGCCAAAGCGTGTGCGCTTGGCCAGAAACGTCATGGCGAGGCCGGTGGCAAAGGCCATGAGCACGGGAATGGCATAGCCGTAGGGGATTTTCAGGCCGCCCGGTGGCTCGGTGATATGATGGGTTTCGGCATAATGCTTGGCGATCATCGTCGGCCAGTTATAGGCGTTGAAGATCCAGGTCAGCCAGATCAGGGCCGCAGCACCTAGGCAACCGACGAACACTTCCGCCCAGACCGGCCGCAGCGGGAAGCCGAAGCGCTGGCGCCGGCCGCGCCCGGCAAGGATGGCCGCTGCAAAGGCAATGATGCCGACAACGCACAGGCCCCAGGATGCCCAGAAGCCGATGGAGCCTGCCGAGCCGCCACCGATCAGCGAAAACCGGTCATCGAGCGGCGCGATGGTTTCACCGCGCGCCACCCACCAGGCCGCACCGCGCCAGACCAGCTGGCCACCGAGCGTGACAATGAACGAAGGCACGCCGAGATAGGCGATGATCCAGCCCTGAAAGCCGCCGATCAGCGCCCCGAAGGCAATGGCGAGCACGACCGCGGTGATCCAGATCATCGGGCTGTCGACGCCAAAAATATGCGGCAGCCAATAGACTTGCGTGACCCCGACCACCATGCCGGTGAAGCCGAGAATGGAGCCGACCGAAAGATCAATCTGCCTTGTGACAATGACCAGCACCATGCCCGTCGTCATCACCGCCACCGAAGCGGTCTGCACGAAAATGTTGAAGAGATTGCGGGGCGTCAGGAACGCTGCAAAACCGTTGACGATGCCACCATAGACATCAAAACCGACCCAGATCAGCATCAACGCGAAGATCATGCCGATCATGCGCGGATCGATCTCGGTCTGGCGAAGCAATCTGCGGGCTGTGGATTCTGGTGCGCTGGCCGCTGTCGCAGGCGCGTTGCTGGTGGCAACCGACATGCCATATCTCCCCAAAGGCGGCACGTTGCGGCCGCTCATGTTTTGGTCTTGCGATCCGCGCGGCGTCGCCACCGCGCGGAGTTTTGTCAAAGGAAGGCTTCAGCCCGCCGAAAGCTCAGTTGCAGGCAGCAACCGTGCCTTTTTTTACACCGTTGCAGGCCTCGGCCTTGCTGATCCAGCCGCCCTTGATGACGATGTCGAGGTTCTTCTTGGTGATGGCATAGGGCGTCAGCAGCTTGGCTTCCACTTTCACGTGGTTGGCGCCGCTGTCGAACACCTTGACGCCGGGAATGGCCGACATTTTCGTGCCATGTGCGAGGAGAACCGCGTCCTTGGCGGCTTCACGCCCGAGCACGCGCACATCCTTCCAGACCGACAGCGTCTGCTCGCCGCGGGCCACGCGGTTGAGCGCTGCATGGTCGCCGTCCTGACCGGTCAGGGCCACAGTGCCGAGCAGGCCCTGCGCTTTCAGCGCCGCCGAAGCACCGGTCGCCATGCCGTCGTTTTCCGACATCACGGCATCGACCTTGTTGTTGTCCTTGGTCAGGATCTGTTCCATTTCCTTCTGGGCATTGTCCGGCTTCCAGCCGTCGGTGAAGGTCTCGCCGACATTCTTGATGGCGCCCGATTTGATCGCCGGGCCAAGCACCTGCATCATGCCGGAATAGAGGAACCCGGAGTTCGGATCGCCCTTGTCACCCTTGATGAACACGTAATTGCCCTTCGGCTTCACCGCCATGACGGCCTTGGCCATCAACCGGCCGACGCCGACATTGTCGAAGGTCAGATAAAGCACGCTCGGATCTTCGATTTCGCGATCATAGGCAATCACCGGAATGCCAGCGGCATTGGCCTTCTTGACCGCGGGAATGATCGCCTTGTCGTCAACGGCGAGCAGGATCAGCACGTTCGCGCCCTGCGCGATCAGGCTGTCGATGTCGTTGAGCTGCTTGGTGGCAGACGATTGCGCATCAGCCGAAATATATTTGGCGTGATCCTTGTTGAGAACGCCCTTGATCGCGGCTTCGTCGGTCTTCCAGCGCTCTTCCTGGAAATTCGACCACGACACACCGACGACCACCTGCTTCTTCGCGGCGGCCATGGCGCCGAGGCTGGTGACGCTGGCGGTTGCCAAAAGCGCGGCACCGATGACCATCTTGCTGCTAAATTTCATTTCAACATCCTCCCATACGGCCCCCCGCTGCAAGGCGGAAGGTCTGGCGTGATTCTTCGAAGCTGGTCGAGTGGTCCCACCCAGCCACAGGGCAAGATTGTCCTTTTGGAACGATCTTGTCAATCGCATCGGCGTCACATAAAATTAAATAAATCGGGCTCGTCACTGAAGCTCAACAAGAAGCGGCCCGCAACCGGGGAGTGTGGATTTTGCGCAAGATCACAGCCGGATTGATGCTGGGCGCTGGCATTGTCGTGGTTGCCAGCGGGCTGGCATCTGCGGCGAGCTGGGATGAGCGCGTATTCAACTCTGAACACCCGCATCTGCATTTTGCCGGCATCGTCAAAGAGGGCGCTGCCGGCATCAAGGCACTGGTGGCACGCGGCGGCGTGCTGTTTAGCGCGAAATTCACCCGCGCCGATGGTGCCGGCCGGCCCGATGCGACCCAGGCGATCATCCCGACCAAGCGCATCCACGGCACCAATCCCGCCTTCAGCCGCCTCAGCGGGCCGGATTCAAGTGCTTGCGCCTCTTGCCACAATCAGCCCTTCCCCGGCGGGGCGGGCGATACGGTCGCCAATGCCTTTGTCTCGGAAGGTTTCGAGAGCGCGCAGTTTGATTCCACCGACCCGACCTTTTCCAACGAGCGCCATACTCAGGCGATTTTCGGCGATGGTCTCGTCGAACTGCTCGGCCGCGAAATGACCGCGGACCTGCAGGCCGAACGCGAGAGCGCGGTGAAGCGCGCCTGGGCCTCCGGCAAGCCGGTTTCGGTTGACCTCGTCAGCAAGGGCGTGCGCTTCGGCTCGATCACCGCCAAGCCCGACGGCGTTGTCGACCTGTCGCAGATCAAGGGCATCGACAATGATCTCATTGTCAGGCCCTTCGGCCGCAAGGGCGTCTTCGCCTCGATCCGGCAATTCACCATCAATGCCCTCAATGCCCACCACGGCATGGAGGCTTCCGAGCGCTTTGGCGCGCGCTGGACCGGCACCGATGATTTTGATGGCTCGGGCGTGCCCAATGCCATTACCCGCGGCGATGTCTCGGCGCTGGTGGCCTGGCAAGCGACCCTGCCGCCGCCGGGGGTCAAGGCGCATCTGCCCGCCGATTGGAAGGCTGCGGCCGCCAAGGGCGTCAAAGAATTTGATCATCTCGGCTGCGCTCTCTGCCATGTGCAGACCCTGCCGCTGAAATCGATGCTTTTCACCGATCCCGGCCCCTATGACACGGCCGGGACGCTGCGCGCAGGCGAGGTCAAGACGCCCATCACCATCGATCTGGCCAAACAGCCCTATGCAGCCACCCTCAAGCGCAACGCCAGGGGTGAATGGCTGATCCCGCTGTTCAGCGACCTAAAGCGCCACAATATGGTCGATGATCAGGTGAAGGCGCTAGGCAACGAGGTGCTGGCGCAGCGCTTCGTCGAGCGCGACGTGTTCATGACGCCGCGGCTGTGGGGCGTCGGCTCGACCGCACCCTATGGCCACCGGGGCAATTTCCACACGCTGGAATCGATCATCGCCGCCCATGGCGGCAGCGCCCGCTTTGCCCGTGATGCCTATCTGGCTGCAACGCCGCAGGACCAGCAGGATGTCATCGCCTTCCTGCGCTCGTTGCAGATCATCGATCCCTGAGGGCCGCTGGCCGCGCGTTCAGGGCACCGCCGTGACCTTGAACTTCTCAAAGTGGAATTTCGTATCAATGGGTGCCTTTTGATTCGTGAAGCTGGCACCAAATCCAAACTTATTGGCACCATTTGGCTGTTGCGCACGAACCACCTTGATCAGCTTGCCATTGACATAGGCGGAGATCTTTTGATCCTTCACAATAACACGAAGCGTGTTATCGCCGCCCGGCGCGTTGTTGACGGCGTCAGAATTCGGCATGTCCCAGATATTGTGAAAGACGTTTTTGTCGAGTTTGCTGAGAAACACATCTTTGTCGTCGCCAACATGCAGCTCGAAATAATTATTGTAATCCGCGCCCCAGAAGATCAGGCGCACGGCTGACGGATTTTTGGGATCGGGCTTGCCGGTCGGAAATTTCCCGACGACGCAAAAATCGCCGTTTTCGGTGTTGAAGGTCTGGTTGAAGTCGTCCGTGACGTAATCGCCCTTCGGCAGGGTCACGACATAGTCGCCAGCTTTGACCCACTTGCCCCGGGAGGGATCCCAGCCGCCGGTGTCGTCAGCGAAATTGTCGGAAAAGATAACCTTGCCGGCTTGCCCGGGGCAGGCCCAGACTCTGGTAGGCAAGGCAACGAGCGTCAACAGGGATGCAGCTATAGCGAAAGCTTTCATTGGGTCAAACCTTCTGTAAAGAGAGACAATGCAAGTGTTGCTTCCGGCAAGACTATAATATTTATCGCCTTGCGACGTCACTTCATCTTCGTATGGAACAAATTTAGACTATGACACAATCTCACTCCCCTGATATTATATTGATGGCATTTTGAAGGGTGCGATGAAATTCAGGTCGAAGTCAAAAAGTGCTTCCACCAGTGAAGATGTTTGCAAGTTATCATGCTAAAGAAGAAGGCGCAAGCTTGCAGCCCTGCGCATTCGTCAGAATTTTTAGTGTCCAGAGCCAGTTAAGCGCACGGCGCTGTGGGCCTGTTCCCAGCGTCGGCCAGGCGATCAATTCATCATCTGCCCGAGCCGTCCTGCCAGATCCTGGACATATTGCCATGCCGTGCGCCCCGAGCGCGAGCCACGGGTGGCAGCCCATTCCAGCGCCTCGGCATCGCGCGTCGCCTGGTCGATCCTGAGGTTGAAGGCCGCGGCATAACCGGCCACCATGGCCAGATAATCATCCTGCGAGCACCGATGAAACCCGAGCCACAGCCCGAAGCGGTCGGAAAGCGACACTTTCTCTTCCAGGGCCTCGCCGGGGTTGATGGCGGTCGAAGCCTCGTTGTCCATCATGTCGCGTGGCAACAAGTGGCGACGGTTCGAGGTCGCGTAAAATATCACATTGTCGGGCCGCCCCTCGATGCCGCCCTCCAGCACGGCTTTCAGCGATTTATAGGAGGTGTCGTCGTGATCGAACGACAGGTCATCACAAAAAATGATGCAGCGGAAGGAAGCTGGCCGGATCAACCCGATCAGCAGCGGCAGGGAATCGATATCCTCGCGATGAATCTCGATGAGTTTCAGCCGGTCGGACTCCGCAACGCCGGCATTGATCTCGGCGTGAACTGCCTTGACCAGCGAAGATTTGCCCATGCCGCGCGCGCCCCAGAGCAGGGCATTATTGGCCGGCAGGCCTTTGGCAAACCGCAGCGTATTGGCAAAAAGCTCGTCGCGCACCCGGTCAATGCCCTTCAGCAGGACAAGGTCGACACGGTTGACTTTGGCAACCGGTGCCAGAACCCCCTCCCTCGGGTGCCAGACAAAGGCATCGGCTGCGGCAAAATCGGCCACCGGGGCAGGGGGCGGAGCCAGGCGTTCCAGCAGCGCAGCGATGCGGGCGAGCAGGATGGTCTCTTCGCTGTTCACGATGTCACCCACCAGCTTTGAATGAGGAGACACCGCCATGCGCCGCCGACCACGCCGCCGGTTCCGCCAGAAAGCGCTCGACCTCGGCCAGAACCGGCTTGGCGAAGGTGCCTTTGGCTTTCGCGACTTTCAGCACATCGTGCCAGGTCGTCAGCGCGTGCAGCCTGATGCCGTGCTGTTGGAGATCGGCCTCGGCTTCGGCAAAGATGCCATAATAGAAAAACACCAGCGCATCGGCGCAGATCTGGCCGGATTCGCGGATGGCCTCGACGAAATTAACCTTGGAGCGGCCGTCGGTGGCAAGATCCTCGACCAGCAGCACCCGCGCGCCATCCCGAACCTCGCCCTCGATGCGGGCATTGCGGCCAAAACCCTTGGGCTTCTTGCGCACATATTGCATCGGCAGGGCCAGTTCGGTGGCAAGCCACGCGGCATAGGGAATGCCCGCGGTCTCGCCACCCGCAATCACATCCAGCGATTCACAGCCGATATTTTCGCGAATGATTTCCGCTGCCGCGCTCACCAGCGCCGACCTTGTGCGAGGAAAGGCAATCACCTTGCGCATGTCGGTATAGACCGGGCTCGCCCAGCCCGAAGTGAAAATGAACGGCGGCTCGGGCCGAAACAGGATCGCACCTATCTCAAGTAGCCACTGGGCGGCGAGTTCGGCATTGCGGCTCTGGGCCGGGCTGCGATGAGGCGGTGTCATGGTGGTTCCAGGATTGGGCAAAGATGGCTCGTTGTGGCGATAGTCACGCGTGCCGTCAACTGGGCGGGCCCACCCTGTTACCTGCTCGTCAAGTTGAACTTGACAAGCGGGCAGCGCGGCTTAGAAGGGGGCCAATGTCCTGTCGGCGGTGTCGGCGGGGTTTTTGTGCTGAAAACCGGCACAGCCCAAACATTGGATTTCATCATGGCAAAAGCCGCCACCATCAAGATCAAGCTGCAATCGGAAGCCGGCACCGGTTTCTTTTATGTCGCCAAGAAGAATGCTCGCACCAAGACCGACAAGCTTGAGATGATGAAATATGATCCGGTGGCGCGCAAGCACGTGAAGTTCAAGGAAACCAAAATCAAGTAAGAACTTGCCGCGCCTCAGGCTGCGGCTTTGGTAACTTGGTTGCGTCCGTTGGTTTTCGAACGATAGAGCGCAATATCGGCGCGTTTGAGGATTTCTTCAGGCGCAGCGCTGGCGGAATTGTCGGCAAGGCCGATCGACACGGTGATCGGCAAGTTGCGCCCGCCCTCGACCGGAAACGGCGAGCCTTCGACGCTGCTGCGGACCCGCTCGGCAATGGTCGCGGCATAGTCGATGTCGGTATCGGGCATGAGAATCACAAATTCCTCACCGCCGAGGCGACACATCAGATCGACCGCGCGGATGACTTGGCGCACTCTCTGGGCAAAGCCCTTCAGAACATCGTCGCCGGCGCCATGGCCATAAGTGTCATTGACCCGCTTGAAATGGTCGATGTCGAGAATCATCAGAGAAACCGGGCGGCGGCGCGTCTCTGCCTTCTGCAGCACGCTGCCGAGCTGGCTCTCCATATAGCGACGGTTGTTGAGCCCGGTCAGCGGATCGATCACCGCCATTTCGATGGTCGCCTGCATGCTCTCGCGCAGGCTCTCGGTATAATATTTGCGCCGCAATTGCGTGCGCACCCGCGCCCGCAGTTCGTTGCGGTCGAGCGGGCGCATGAGATAATCATTGACGCCCATTTCGAGGCCACGCAGCACCCGCGCCCGGTCCTCGGTCTCGGCAATGAGCAGAATCGGCGTCTGCCGGGTTTTTTCCATGGCCCTGATCTGGCTGCAAAGCCGCAGCGGATCGAACAGTCGCACCGACAGCGCGACAATCACCAGATCATAATCCTGCGCACCGAGATTGTGCTGGGCCTCGGTAATGCCGGCGACAGTATCTATCTTGTGGTGCTCGCTCAACGCCGCAGCCACACGCTCGGACGAGCTTGGCCGGTCATCGACCAGCAGGATATGCCCGCCCAGAGCTTCACGGTCGGCGGATAATTGCAGCAGTTCCAGCGTGCCGATCTTGTTAGAAGCCTGCGCCCGCGAGCGCAGTTCATCCATGAAAACCTTGAGGCGGGTCAGCGAGCGCACGCGCGCCAGGAGCGCCATTTCATCGACCGGCTTGGTCAGGAAATCATCGGCACCGGCCTCAAGACCGCGCACCCGGTCGCGCGCCTCGTCAAGGGCGGTGATGATGATCACCGGCAGATGCGCCGTCAGCCTGTCGGCCTTCAGGCGCCGGCAGACCTCGAAACCGTCTATGCCCGGCATCATCGCATCGAGCAGCACAATGTCGCAGCGCCCGGCACGGCAAATTTGCAAGGCATCGACGCCGTTATTGGCGACAATAACCTCAAAATACTCAGCAGTCAGCCGCACTTCCAGCAGCTTGGTATTGGCAGCCAAGTCGTCAACAACGAGTATTCGTGCAGTCATGAAGCAGCTACCTCGGGGGAGTCACCAAGATAGGTCTTCACTGTTTCCAGAAACTTAACGACGGATATTGGCTTTGACATATAGGCATCGCAACCGCTTTGCCGGAATTTTTCTTCATCCCCCTTCATGGCAAAGGCTGTTACAGCAATGATAGGTATGTGCGCGAGGGCTTTTTCTTGCTTGATCCATTGCGTGACCTCGGTTCCCGAAGCGCCGCCAGGCAATTGCATATCCATCAAAATCAGGTCGGGCACTTCCGCTCTCGCCAGCTTCACGGCATCGACGCCGTTGCGCGCTTCGAGAATGCGGTATTGCAGCGATTCAAGCAGGTGCCGGAACAACTTCATGTTCATCTCGTGATCCTCGACCACCAGCACGGTCTTTGTCATTGTCTCTCGATCCTGCTTGGCCAGCGCGCCGACATTATCGGTCGCACGCGGGGGTTTCCACTTTGTCCCGATAGGCGATAATAGTTGACGAAAGCAGTGTTGTGGAGGCGAAATTGGGGCATCGTAGTGGAAAATCCCGCGAACCGCACTTTAGGTTACAAAATGCTTGCGCGCTTGTGCTGGCAACCCTGGCCGATTCGCCGGAAAGTCTGGAGCGGTTTCTGGCGCTCAGCGGCCTCGATGCCGGTCATCTGCGGGCGGCGTCGCAGGATCCGGCATTCTTGCAGGGCGTTGTCGATTATGCCGTGAAGGACGAGGCCTTGCTGCGCGAGATGGCCGCGCGGGCCGGCATGGCACCTGAAAGGCTGGCCGGCGAACTCATGCACATAGGCGCGCCGCAGGGTGAAGCCCTTGAGGAGCACGATGTCTGGATCGACCCCTGAGCCGCGGGCGCTGTGTCGTGACTGCCTGAATTTCAGCGCTGCCGGGGCGCGACGCTGCGCGCATTGCGGCTCGCCGCGCCTGCTCGCCCATGCCGAGCGCGACCGGCTGAGCGTCGCCCATATTGATTGCGATGCCTTTTATGCCACCATCGAAAAGCGCGACAACCCCGCTCTGGTCGACAAGCCGGTCATCGTCGGCGGGGGTACCCGCGGCGTGGTCTCGACCTGCTGCTATATTGCCCGGACCTTCGGGGTGCGCTCGGCCATTCCCATGTTCAAGGCCCGACAATTGTGCCCCGACGCCGTCGTCATCAAGCCGGATATGGCCAAATATGCCGGGGTGAGCCGCGAGATGCGCGCCATGATGGAGACCCTGACGCCGCTGGTCGAGCCGGTGTCGATCGACGAGGCCTTTCTTGATCTTGCCGGAACCGAGACCCTGCATGGTGCCAGCGCCGCGCATTCACTGGCGCGCCTCGCCCGCAGAATTGAGCAGGAACTCGGCATAACCGTGTCGATCGGCCTCAGCGACTGCAAGTTTCTGGCAAAAATCGCCTCCGACATGCAAAAGCCGCGCGGCTTCACCATCATCGGTCGCGCCGAGGCCGTGGCGGTTTTGCGCCCCAGGCCGGTGGGGCTGATATTCGGCGTCGGCGCGGTGACGCAGGCGCGGCTCGAAAAGGCCGGCTACCGGCTGATCGGTGACTTGCAGGACGCCGGGCCAGCGCGGCTCGCCGCGCAATTCGGTGATGAGGGCCTGCGCCTCGCCCATCTCGCGCTTGGCGAGGACAAGCGCCGCGTGACGCCCGCGCGCGAGACCAAAAGCATTTCGGCGG
>JAGXAM010000027.1 GCA_019075905.1 Hyphomicrobiales bacterium | reverse complement strand
CGAGTTCGCAGAGACGTTCCCGCGGCGTGGGCCGGCGCTGCGCAAAGCCGATGGCTTCGCGCCGGCCCACAACATTCACCCCGCCCAACAGGGCAAATCCAACCGCCAGAGCGAACTCAAAGCTGGATAAAACCTGGGGGCAAGGTCACCGGCAGTCGCATTTGGCACAGTTGGCGGTTATGAAGTGGCGATTTCAATGACCAGCGAACTTAAAACAGCTATCGAGTCGCAGCACGGCGGGCGAGCGTCCTTCGTCCAATCCGTCCCCGTGAAGGAAACCCACAACGGCGCGACCGTCTGGGAAGGCGTTGTGCATGTTTTTGACCTTGCCGACAACCCGAAGGCGACACGTGCGTACGCCTGGTCCTCTCCTATCGAAGGATGCAGCAAGAAGCGCTATTTTGCCGTGCTGCATTTGGGGGCGATAAAATTGCCTATGAATGCTGTGAGAGCCGCAATTGTTGCGGAGCATAGGAGGGAGAAGTGACGGTCAAAGCCTTCCGAAGCGGCGAGACATCTCCTTACTGGTCGAAAGACCCGTATAAGGAAGCGATGTCGGTCCATGATGACGAACTACGAATGAGTTTTTCCATGCCTTCCAAGGGGGGCGGCGTCACAGAAGTCGCTTTGCAAATCGCCGACGACAGCTTTGAGGAATTGGCGGCACTAATGCTAAAAGCTAGCCCACACGCCGCGATCCGGGCCTTCGGCGCGGCGCTTGCCGCATGGCAGCCCGAACCTTCAAGTTAGGACACTACCGTCTCTGGCAATGCCCTTCCCAAGGGGGCAAATATGTGTATAAGCGGCGCATGGTGCAGTTGCGAAGAAGCTTCTGCCCTGGTTTGCGCGCGACCTCTCTGGACGACATCCCGGGCTGGCTGGCAAGCGTAAGGCCTGTCGGGCGGGTCATTTCCGCTCCTATCAACGTGAAGGATGACACACGATGTCGATTACCCCGGAGCGCAAGGCTGCGCTCATCAAGGATTATGCTACCAAGTCCGGCGACACTGGCTCGCCTGAAGTCCAGGTGGCGATTCTCACCACCCGCATTGCCAATCTGACCGAGCATTTCAAAACCCACGTCAAGGACAATCACTCCCGCCGTGGCCTGTTGAAGCTCGTGTCGCTGCGCCGGCAATTGCTCGACTATGTCAAGAAAAACGACGAGGCCCGCTACAAGAGCCTCATCGAGCGTCTCGGCATCCGCCGCTGATGCCTTGCCGTGCCTCGTCGCGCGGCCCCTCAAGGGCGACAACATGGGGTTGTCGCCTGACCGTCCGCGAAAGAATCGACCAGGCCATGAGAGAATTGCCAGACGCTGACACATCCTGCTGCCAGCCTCTTGTTATTCTCCTCATGGCTTTTGTCGTTTCACATCATTGAAAGACACAAACCTCATGTTCCAGATTCATCGAGAAACGATCGATTGGGCGGGCCGCACGCTCACCCTCGAAACCGGGCGCATCGCCCGCCAGGCCGACGGCGCCGTTCTGGCGACCTATGGCGAAACCACCGTGCTCGCGACCGTCGTGTCGGCCAAATCGGCCAAGCCCGGTGTCGATTTCTTCCCCCTGACCGTCAATTATCAGGAAAAGGCCTTTGCAGCCGGCCGCATTCCTGGCGGCTATTTCAAGCGCGAAGGCCGCCCTTCGGAAAAGGAAACGCTGGTCTCGCGGCTGATCGACCGGCCGATCCGCCCGCTGTTCCCCGACGGTTATCGCCACGACACCCAGATTGTCGTCACTGTGCTCAGCCATGATCTCGAAAATGATCCCGATGTGCTGTCGATGGTGGCAACCTCGGCAGCGCTGACGCTGTCCGGTGTTCCCTTTATGGGGCCCGTGGGCGGCGCGCGCGTCGGCATGATCAATGGCGCGCTGAAGCTCAACCCGACGCTTGATGAGATGAAGTCAAGCTCGCTCGATCTCGTGGTCGCCGGCACCGCCGATGCCGTGCTGATGGTTGAATCCGAAGCCAAGGAACTTTCGGAAGCCACCATGCTGGACGCGGTGATGACCGGCCACCGCGGCTTCCAGCCGGTGCTCGAAGCCATCATCCGGCTGGCCGAAAAGGCCGCCAAGGAGCCGCGCGATCTGGTGCTTGCCGACAAGAGCGCGGTCGAGAAGGCCGTGCACGACATTGCCGAGGCCGATCTGCGCCAGGCTTACAAGATCACTGCCAAGCAGGAGCGCTACAGCGCGGTCGATGCGGTCAAGGCCAAGGTCAATGCCGCCTTGCTGCCCGCCGATGGCGAAGCCAAATTCTCCAAAGAGGCGGTGGGCGAGGCCTTCCATGACCTGCAGGCCAAGGTCGTGCGCTGGAATGTGCTCGATACCGGCATCCGCATTGACGGGCGCGATGTGAAAACCGTGCGTCCGATCATTTCGGAAGTCGGCATTCTGCCGCGCACCCATGGCTCGGCGCTGTTTACCCGCGGCGAAACGCAGGCGCTGGTGGTGGCGACGCTGGGCACAGGCGAGGATGAGCAGTTCATCGACTCGCTCGATGGCACCTACAAGGAACGCTTCCTGCTGCACTACAACTTCCCTCCCTACAGCGTCGGTGAAACCGGCCGCATGGGCTCGCCCGGCCGCCGCGAAATCGGCCATGGCAAGCTCGCCTGGCGGGCGCTGCACCCGATGCTGCCGACGGCGGCGGAATTTCCCTACACGGTTCGCGTGGTTTCGGAGATCACTGAATCCAACGGTTCCTCGTCGATGGCGACCGTGTGCGGCACGTCGCTGGCGCTGATGGATGCCGGTGTGCCGCTGAAGCGGCCGACCGCCGGCATTGCCATGGGTCTCATTCTGGAAGGGACGCGCTTTGCGGTGCTCTCCGACATTCTCGGCGATGAAGACCATCTCGGCGACATGGATTTCAAGGTGGCCGGCACGGAAGAGGGCATCACATCGCTGCAGATGGACATTAAGATCGCCGGCATCACCGAGGAGATCATGAAGGTGGCCCTGGCCCAGGCCAAAGATGGTCGCCTGCATATTCTCGGCGAAATGGCGAAGGCGCTGACCGGCGCGCGCGCAGAACTCGGCGAGTTTGCCCCGCGCATCGAAACGCTGAAAATCCCGACCGACAAGATCCGCGAAGTCATCGGCACCGGCGGCAAGGTGATCCGCGAGATCGTCGAGAAGACCGGCGCCAAGATCAACATCGAGGATGATGGCACCGTCAAGGTGGCGTCGAGCGATGGCAACAAGATCAAGGCGGCGATCGCCTGGATCAAGTCGATCGCCTCGGACCCGGAAGTTGGCCAGATTTACGAAGGCACGGTGGTCAAGACCGTCGATTTCGGCGCATTCGTCAATTTCTTCGGTGCCCGCGACGGTCTGGTGCATATTTCCCAGCTCACCACGACCCGCGTCAACAAGACCACCGACGTGGTCAAGGAAGGCGACAAGGTCAAGGTCAAGCTCGTCGGCTTTGATGATCGCGGCAAGGTGCGCCTGTCGATGCGCGCCGTCGACCAGGTGACCGGTGCCGACCTTGAAGGCAAGGAAGCTGCCGCCGAGTGATGCAAGGCATCCGGGCAAGGTTGCAAATGCCGCTTTGCCCGGCTGCGGTTCAAACGCCACGCGCAGGACGGCCGCGCCCCGGCGCGCGCCTGGCCCTGCGGTGGTGGCTACAATGCTGATGGCGCGATCCGCTTCTGGTCGCCCGCCCATTCCCCCGTGAAGGCCGATTATGATCCGTTCCGCGTTAATGAATGTCATGACCGCCGCCGCGCTCAAGGCCGGGCGCGGGCTGAAGCGTGATTTCGGCGAGGTCGAGAACCTGCAGGTGTCGCTGAAAGGCCCGGGCGATTTCGTCAGCCTGGCCGACAAGAAATGCGAGGCGACGCTTTATGAGGAACTCGCCAAGGCGCGCCCCGGCTATGGTTTCAACATGGAAGAGCGCGGCATTGTCGAAGGGCCGGACAAGAGCCACGTCTGGCACATCGACCCGCTCGATGGCACCACGAATTTCCTGCACGGCCTGCCGATTTTCGCCATTTCCATCGCGCTGGAGCGTGATGGCCATATTGTTGCAGGCCTGATCTACAATCCGGCCACCGATGACATGTATGTCGCCGAAAAGGGCCAGGGTGCGTTTCAAAATAATCGCCGCCTGCGCGTTTCAGCGCGACGGGACATGTCCGAGGCGCTGATCGGCTGCGGCGTGCCGCATCTTGGCAAGGCTGCCGCGCATCCGCGCTTCAAGGCCGAGCTTGGCGCGGTGATGGCGCGGGCGGTCAATGTGCGCCGCCTTGGCGCCGCCTCGCTCGATCTCGCCGATGTCGCTGCCGGGCGCTATGAGGCCTATTGGGAGCGCGGACTGCAAAGCTGGGATATGGCCGCCGGAATCTTGCTGGTGCGCGAGGCCGGGGGCTATGTGTCAGATGCCGATGGCGGCGACAATCCGCTGGCGACCGGCACCATCTGCGCCGGCAATGAATATATCCATCGCCAGCTACTGGGCCTGATCGCTTCCGCCTGAGGGCGCGTCACCGACCCTTAGGCCGGCGCTTGCCGCTCAATGGTTATCGCGCGGCACACCCATGACCTGGGCGACGTGCTGATATTTCGCGGCGCCTTTCAGCACCATGCCCTCATCAAACTGCGCCACCATGCTGCGCTGGATTTCTTGCCACGGCGTCTGGCTCGGAGCATAGGCAAAGCCGCCCTGCGCCGCCAGCCGGGCGCGGCGGGCGTTGAGTTCATCGTCGCTGATAAGAATATTGGCACTGCGGCGCTGCAAATCAATGCGCACCCGGTCGCCGGTCTGGATCAGGGCGAGACCACCGCCGGCTGCAGCTTCCGGCGCGGCATTGAGGATCGAGGGTGAACCCGATGTGCCCGATTGCCGTCCATCGCCGATGCAGGGCAAGGCAAGGATGCCGCGCCTGATGAGATAGGCCGGTGGCTGCATATTGACCACTTCGGCCCCGCCCGGATAGCCGAGCGGCCCGGTGCCGCGCATGAACAGCATGCAATTTTCGTCAATGGCCAGAGCCGGATCATCGATGCGGTGGTGGTAATCTTCCGGCCCTTCAAACACGATGGCGCGGCCCTCGAAAGCTTCCGGATCGTTGGGGTTGGAGAGATAACGCTGGCGGAATTCCGGCGAGATCACGCTGGTTTTCATCACTGCATTATCGAACAGATTGCCCTTGAGGATGATGAATCCGGCATTTTCCACCATGGGATGATCAATCGGCCAGATCACATCGGCATCGCCCGAGGTCGTGCCGCGACAATTGTCGCCAAGACCATGGCCATTCACGGTGAGCGCCTGTTCATGCACCAGCTTGTGCTGCATCAATTCATTGACCACAGCGGGAACGCCGCCGGCGCGATGAAATTCCTCGCCGAGATATTTGCCGGCGGGCTGGACATTGACCAGCAGCGGCACCTTGTGGCCGACCGTCTCGAAATCCTCAATGTCGAGGGGCACGCCGGCCTGGCGGGCGATGGCAAGAATGTGAATGGTGGCATTGGTCGAGCCGCCAATAGCACTGTTGACGACGATGGCGTTTTCCAGGGCCTCGCGGGTGATGATGTCGGAGGGTTTCAGATCTTCCCACACCATCTCGACAATGCGCTTGCCGGTCTCATAGGCGATCTGGCCGCGCTCGCGGTAAGGCGCGGGAATGGCAGCGCAGCCCGGCAGGCTCATGCCGAGGGCTTCAGCCAGCGCATTCATGGTCGAGGCGGTGCCCATCGTGTTGCAATGGCCGATGGAGGGCGCCGAGGAGGTGACGATTTCCATGAACTCGTCATAATTGATCTTGCCGGCCGAGAGCTCTTCGCGGGCCTTCCAGACAATGGTGCCCGAACCGGTGCGTTCGCCCTTGTGCCAGCCATTCAGCATCGGCCCGCCCGACAGCACGATTGCGGGAATATTGACGGTGGCGGCCGCCATAATGCAGGCCGGGGTGGTCTTGTCGCAGCCGGTGGTCAGCACCACGCCATCAAGGAAATAGCCGTAGAGCGTCTCGACAAGCCCAAGATAGGCGAGATTGCGATCCAGCGCCGCTGTCGGACGCTTGCCGGTCTCCTGGATCGGATGCACCGGAAATTCAAAGGCGAGGCCGCCCGCTGCGGTGATGCCATCGCGCACGCGCTTGGCAAGATCGATATGGTGGCGGTTGCAGGGCGACAGATCCGAGCCGGTCTGGGCAATGCCGATGATCGGCTTGCCCGAGCGCAATTCCGCCGGGGTCAGCCCGAAATTCAGATAGCGCTCGATATAGAGCGCGGTCATGCCGGGGTTTTCGGGATTGTCAAACCAGAGCTTCGAGCGCAACTCGCGCGGCGTTTTTCTGTGCTTGCCGATCTGCCAGCCTGAATTGTCCGTTCCCTTGAGATTTTTTGTCATTGACGCCATCCTGTTATGGCAAGCAACATAGACCAATCATCTGACAATTGCCATAGACTTTGCACAGCAAGATGTATTTTCGGCACAGTAAAATCAAAGGTTGGCAGGCGGGTGGAAAGCGAGGCGCATGGCGCGAAGTAACAGGCTATTAACCATAAATGCACTAGCCTGCGGGTTGCAACAACATGTTGAATCGGTGGCATTTTGCTCAAAAACGCGGACGGCCAGGGAGCATCCTTGGGGGTTCAGGCAGCCTGCCTGATCCTCGCGGGCGGCCTGTGCGCATCGGTTCTGGCGGCGCGTGCCGACGCGCAAACTTATGATAATGCTGGCAATTTTGTTACCGCACCGCCCCTGCGCGGAGATGACAATGCCGCAGTTTCTGACCCCACTGATCCGGCCATCCCGGACGGGGCGAATTTTGGCAAGCGCAAGCAGCGCCGACAGATTTTGCCAAAGCACTATGGCCCGGCCTATGTCGCGCCGCTGCCACCCTTGCAGCCCTACCGCACCGCGCCCGGCGTGATCAGCCGCAATCCGGCGCAGGTGGCCCCGGCCGCGGGTCCGACCACGGCGATGCTGCCTGCCGCCCTGCCCCGCCGCAAACCGGTGCCGGAAACCAATCCCTATGACCCGCTGGGGCTGCGTCTCGGCAATCTCGTCGTCAAGCCCTATGTCGAGAGCGATGTCGGTTATGATTCCAACCCGTTCGGCCAGCCGTCGCAGCCGCAGGGTTCGTGGTTTCTGCGCGGCGAGGCCGGTGGCACCATCCAGTCGGACTGGTCGCGCGACGAATTTGATGCGACGGTCAAGTCAGGTTACGACCGCTACCTGCAGCTCCCGGCCAATTCCAGCCCGGACAACAGCGTGACGGCCAATGGCCGGATTGACGTCTCGCGCGCCCTCACCATCGACGCGCAGGGCCGGTTCGTGCAGGGCTCGCAGCAGGCCAATGCCCCGGGATTGCTCGCCGGCGTCAACCTGCAATCGCGTCCGCTGACCTACAATTACGGGGCGACGCTGGGGGCAACACAGACTTTCAACCGCGTGGCCCTCGGCCTGCACGGCTCGATCGATCGCTACAGCTATGACAATGCCAATATAGCCGGTGGCGGCATTATCGACCTCGCCAATGGCAATTACACCGACAGCGGCCTGCAATTGCGGGCCGGCTATGATTTGCTGCCAGGCGTCGCCCCCTTTGTCGAGGTTGATGCCGACCGGCGCCTGCGTGACGTGGCGCTGGACACCGCCGGTTATGCCCGCAATTCAACCGGTTATGGCGCCAAGCTCGGCTCCACCTTCAGTCTGTCGCAACTGCTGACAGGCTCGATCTCGACCGGTCTGGCGCATCGCGTTTACAAGGATGTGCGGCTCGGCGCGGTGACGGCGCCGACGCTCGATGCCAATCTCGTGTGGACACCGACGCCGCTGACCACGGTCACGCTGCATGGCACTACAGACATTGCCGAATCGACGGTGACCGGCGCGACCGCAGCCCTCACCCATACGGTAACGCTGCAGGTTGCCCATCAACTGCTGCGGAACCTGACGCTTACCGGCAGCACCGGCTGGACCAACACCAGCTATGCCGGCGCCGGGCTGGTCACCAACCAGCTTTCGGCGGGACTGAGCGCCGATTACAGCCTGACGCGCGAGATCAAGCTGCATGGCGCCTTCACCCGGCAAAGCCTGACCAGTAACCAGCCGGGCTATCAATATACCGACAATGTATTCCTGTTCGGCGTGCGCCTGCAACGCTGACCAGCCCCGCCTCGCCGGCCAGGAGCCACCTCAGCGCAGTGGCGAGAATTTCAGCGGCAGGCCGATGGACGATTGCATCTGCCCGGTGAGCCAGGTCGGCCCGCCCTTTGGCGGCCAGATGCCCTGCTGCACCGCTGCCGCGCGCATTTCCGCGCGTTCATTGGTGGAGGCATAGGGCCAGAAATGCGTCATGCGCAGCGGCCCGTCCAGCGAATACATGACCATGGAAAGGCGTGACAGTTTCGTGCGTTCCGGCACGGCCGCGGCCCAGGCGGCAATGGTGGGGGCGAGCCCGCCATGGACAATATGATAGGTGCGGATTTCATAAACGGCACCGAACGCGCCGGGTTCGATGTCGCCCATGAAGGGAAATGGCGCATAGGCTTCCTGGGTGATGGTGCCAATGGCCGCGCCGCAATGGAACGGGTCCGTCGTGGCACGCAGACGCGCACGGCCGACCTCAAGTTCGGCGCGGTCGGCATAGGCGCGCAGCAACATGATGTGGTTGAGCGTGCCAATGTCGATATTCCAGCCGCCGGCCAGCTTGCCAGGGGCATCGGGCGCGCCCTCCCAGGCCTCAATGCCGGCGAGAACCTGCGGCAGCGTGCCAAACCGGAAACTCAGGGTCGTGAGATCATAAAGCATGGGATCCTCTTATGTGGGCAAATCTTGGCCGGCCGCGTGGTGGGCGGCAATATAGCCGAATGTCATCGCCGGGCCGAGGGTGATGCCACCGGCCGGATAATGCCCTCCCATGACGCTCGCCATATCATTGCCGACGGCATAAAGCCCGGCAATGGGCTGCTGGTTGGCATCCAGCACGCGGGCATGGGCATCGGTGGCAAGCCCAGCAAAGGTGCCAAGGCTGCCCGGCACCACTTTGACGGCATGGAAGGGGGCATAATCCAGCGGCGCGACGCAGGGGTTGGGCTTGTGCAGGGGTTCGCCCCCGGCGCGGTTATAGGGCGACGAGCCGCGTCCGAATTCCGGATCAAGCCCGGAGCGGGCGGGAGCATTATAGGTCTCGACGGTAGCAGCCAGACCTGCCGGATCAATCCCGCAGGCCCGCGCCAATCCGTCGAGATCCGGCGCCGATTTGAGATAGCCGCTCGCCTGCCAGGGTTTCATGGGGAAGGGAAAGGGCCGCACCCGGCCGAGGCCATAGCGCGTTATGAATTTCTGGTCGCAGATCAGCCAGGCCTCGGGGGCTTGGCCCTCGGGCGTTGCCTCGAACAGCGCCCGCATGACGTCATAATAGGAATTGGCCTCATTGCAGAAGCGTCGGCCCTGCGGCGTCACCATGATCACCCCCGGCTTGGCGCGCTCGACCAGATGCGGGAAATGCCCCGTGGTGCCATCCTTGTGCGGCACCACCGATACCGGCGCCCAGGCGGCGGGGGCGGCAAGGTCGGCCCGCACATAGCCTCCGGCAGCCTCTCCCAGCGCCAGACCATCACCGCTGTTGGCGCGCGGCGCGGCCGACCAGTGCCCGGCACGGGCACCGGTCAGCGCGACAAAGCGCGCCGGATCATGCGGGAAGCCGCCGCAGGCCAGCACGACGCCACGACGCGCGGCAATATGGTGCTCGCCATCGGCCAGGCGCACGCTGGCACCGCTGACTCCCCCGGGACCATGGGTCAGCGCGCGGCACGGGGCGGAATGGATCAGCCGCACGCCATGATCATCGGCGGCCTTCAGCAGCCTTGCCACCAAAGCCTGGCCATTGACCAATTGCATGGCGCGGCGGTGCACCAGCAGGTCAGCGGCGTGGCGGGCCAATCTTTTAGTGACATGCAGAAACGAGCCGGGATCGCTGGTGGCATTAATGAAATGCGACAAATCGGCCCCGGAAGCAATGCCGAGCCCGAAAGGCGCGATTTCCGGCAAGGCCGGGCGCAAATCCTTGATGCGCGGCCCGAGAGCGCGGCCATCAAACGGCGCGGCGCAGACCGAGCGCCCGCCACGCGACGAGCCGGCGCTGGCATGATGAAAATCCGGAATCCCCAGGCCAGCGTTAAAGGACAGCGCCGTCTCGCGAATGAAAAACGCCACCATATGCGGCGCTTGCGCCAGAAACATATCGACCAGCTGCGGCTCGAAATGATTGCCGAGTTCCTCGCGCAGATAGGTTCGCGCCGCGCCCGGCGGTTCGTCGACACCGGCCGCCACTGCCAGAGGGTTGCCGGGCACCCATAGCCACCCGCCCGACCAGGCGCTGGTGCCGCCAAAATGCCGCTCCTTCTCGACAAGGGTCACCTTGAGCCCGAGCACGGCAGCGCTTACCGCCGCCGCCAGACCGGCAGCTCCAGAGCCGATCACCAAGAGATCGCATTCATCCTCAATTCGAGCCAATTTCGTCCCCCCGAAATATCTCGTCTCCTGTTGTCAGATCATGCCATCGGCCTGCAGCACCCCGGTCTCGCCGCGCGATGGATCGAGGTCAATCGGCCCGAGATCGCCGATGCCGGCGCCGTGGGCCATGAGGCCGCGCGCATGTGCCGTGATCCTTGCATCGCTGCCGGTGCCGTCAATGGCAAACATATGCCAGGCGGCGCGGTGACTGGCGCTGCCGGGAATGGCCGAGGCCGAAGCCACGCCGATGCAGGGCACGGGGCCGCGCGGGCCTGCCATGAAATGCACCTGCTGGCGGTGATTATGGCCATGCAGCACCAGTTCGGCCCCGCTGCGGGCGATGATCGCCTCGATGCGACCGGCATCGGTGAGGTGACGGCCCGGCTTGGCGCCACGGCGCCACGGCGGATGATGAATGAGCACGACGCGCACCAGCCCTGCTTCGCGTGCCGCCAGCAGCAGCGCCTCAAACTCACGGGCCTGCCTTTGTCCGACGGTGCCGGTTGCCAGAAACGGCGCGGTCGGAACACCGCTGGCAAGGCCGATGAGGGCGACGGGGCCGCGCCGGCGCATATAGGGAAAATGCGCTTCCAGCACGGGCTGGTCGCTGGTGAAGGGCGCGAATGTGTGGCGCAGCAGCCTGGTGCAGGCCGGTGTATAGGCATCATGGTTGCCGGGGGTGAAGCTCACCTCGTCCGGCGTGCCGACGCTGTCGAGCCACCGGCGGGCTGTGACAAATTCCGCCGCCAGCCCGAGGTTGAGGATATCGCCGGTCATGGCGATATGATCGGGATGATGTGCCTTCAGATCGGCCACGATGCTGCCCAGCATCGGCATGTTGTGGATGCGCGAGCGATGCCGGTTCCAGTTGGTGAAACCGGTGATGCGCTTGCTGAACAACTCACGATAGGTCGCCACCGGCAGCGGCCCGATGTGAGCATCAGATAAATGGGCAAGGTGAAATGTCACCAGCCGCTCCTGCCCAGAAGTTGTGGCAAAATCATGCCGCCCCGATCAGCATTCCTGTGGCCAGCACAATAGCCCCACCCAGCACGATCTGGAAAGCCGCGCGCAGGAAAGGTGTGTCCATATAGCGCGCCCTGATCCATGCAATAGCCCATAGTTCAATGAAGACCACGAAACAGGCTATGCCCGTAGCCACGACGAAGGCGTGGGGCAGCGAATCGGGCACGAGAAATGGCAAAGTGTGCCCGAGGCCGCCGATGGCCGTCATCAATCCGGTGACAATACCACGAACCAGCGGCGCGCCACGTCCGGTGAGCGAACCATCGTCAGACAAGGCTTCGGCAAAGCCCATGCTGATGCCCGCGCCCAGCGAAGCTGCCAGACCGACGAGAAAGGTCGAAAAATTGCTATGGGTGGCAAAGGCCGCCGCAAACAGCGGTGCCAGGGTCGAGACCGAGCCATCCATCAGGCCCACAAGGCCGGGCTGCACATATTGCAGCAGAAACATGCGATGCCTGGTGGCATCTTCCTCAGCCTTGGCATCGGGCGTGAGATTGGTGGCGGTGAGCCGCGCCGCGAGATTTTCGTGCTTTTTTTCGATCAGCGCCAGATCACCCAGCAATTTGCGAACATCGACATCGGTGGCCTGCTGGGCTGCCTTTTCATAGAATCGCCCGGCCTGAAATTCCATGTTCTCGGCCTGGCGGCGCATGACATCAAGCGGCAGATGCCTGGAAAGCCAAACGGGGCGGCGGCGCAGCACACCGCGCACATCCTCCCGGCGAATCGCCGGCAGATTGGGGCCAAACCGCTTCTCGTACAGGCCCAGCAGCAGGTGGCGATGCTCGCTCTCCTCGGCTGCCATTTCCTTGAACACCTGTGCCGATGCCGGAAAGGAACCCTCGAGCTGCTCGGCGAAAGTCAGATAGATGCGCGCATCCTCTTCCTCGGACGATATGGCGATCGCCAGGACTTCACGCTCGGTCAATTCGGCGAAATTTTTCATTGCCGCTCCTCGATGAACTTAATAGAATTATTCTAAACTGTGGGGAAGGGTTTTTCCAGTCTGCTGTGACGTATTACAACGCCGCTGTTTGCGAAAGGCGCGATGATGGGTTTTGCCGAAGCCTTGCACATGTCATGGGGTCACTTGCGCCATCTGTGGTTTCGCATCGCCCGGCCGGTCACCCTCGGGGTGCAGGGCATCGTGCTCGATGAACAGGGACGGGTGTTTCTAGTGCGCCATACTTATGTGCCGGGCTGGCATTTTCCTGGCGGCGGGGTTGAGGCCGGTGAGACCGCGGCCGCGGCGCTGAGGCGTGAATTGCGCGAAGAGGGGCATATTGAGGCTGATTCGCCGCCGCAATTACATGGAATTTTCTTCAACGACCGCTTTTCGCGCCGCGACCATATTGTGGTGATGGTGCTGCGGCATTTTCATCAAACCTCACCTCGAAGCGCTGATGCTGAAATCGCCGAGACCGGGTTTTTTCCGGTGGATCAGCTTCCTGCCGGAACAACCCTTGCCGCACAGGCGCGGTTGATGGAAGTCCTGACCGGTGCCACGCCGGCCGCGCGCTGGCTGCCGCCCCGCCCGGCGCGCCGCGACCAATAAAAAGGCCACCCGCAAGGATGGCCCGTTTTGCTGTAACAGTCCGGCGCTCACGCGGCAGGCGGAATGTCATGGACGCCCGCCCAGATCTTTTTCTTCACGAAATACAGAAGTGAAGCAAAGACGCCGAGGAACACCAGCACATTGAAGCCCATGCGCTTGCGCTCTTCGAGCTTGGGCTCGGCGGCCCACATCAGGAAGGCCGACACATCGCGGGCCACCTGGTCAGGCGTCACCGGCGTGCCGTCGGTGTAGAATTTCGGATTGTTGGGCTTGCCGTTGTTGTCGAAGATCATCGCCAGCGGACTCGGCATCCTGATGAGATGATTCGAGCCCTGAATCACGGAATTGTAATAGAGGCCGGTCGGCACTTTGAACCCCTTGGGCGGGTTCGTGTAGCCTTCCTTGATCAGGGCGTAGATATAGTCGGGACCCTGCTCTTCATCCTCGAAGAAAGGCAGGCCTTCGGCGAGGAAATAGGGGAAGCCATATTGCACCGTGCGCGCCTTGGCGAGCAAGGACATGTCCGGGGGCACGGCACCGAGCGCGGATTTGGCAGCCTCGTCATTGGGGAAGGTCCAGGGCCAGGTGTCAGACGGCTTGCCCGGACGCTTGAACATGTCGCCCGAATCATTCGGGCCGTCCTGAATCTTGTAGGTCGCCGCCAGCGCCTTGACCTGCGCCGGGGTGAATTCCGGGCCGCCCGGCTCCGACAATTCGCGGAAAGTCAGATGCGAAGCAGCGTGGCAGTTTGAGCAGACATCGTGGAACACCTTGAAACCACGCTGCAATTGCGCCCGGTCATAATGGCCGAACACGCCGGCAAACGACCAGTTCTGCCGCTGCGGGATGAGGTAACCTTCGCTGTTCAAACCCTCGGCGCGGGCGCCGGTGCCAGCGACACCCACCAACAGGGCTCCAGCAACCAGCGTCGCCGCAAATGCACGCAGGGCCGGGGCTTTCATTCGCATTTTCATGTGTCTCAACCCTTCACGGACGGTTCGGCGCTAGCGCCTTTGAGCATGGCTGTCGATCCGTGCGCTCCCAGCACGGCATCAGCAATCGAGGCGGGCACCTGCAAGGGCGTTTCGAGCAGGCCGAGCAGCGGCAGCACGATCAGGAAGAAGGCGAAATAGCCCAGCAGCAAAATCCTGCCGGCGAGAATTGTGCCCTCGGTGACCGGCTGCGAACCAATATAGCCAAGGCCGATGCCGCACAGCACAAATACCCAGAAGAACACCCGGAACACCGGCCGGTAGCTGCCTGAGCGCACCTTGGATGTATCCAGCCAGGGCAGGAAGGCAAAGACCGCGATCGAGCCGAACATGGCCAGCACGCCTGCCAGCTTGGCCGGGATGAAGAGAATGTTGGGGGTGGAACGCAGGATCGCGTAATAGGGCAGGAAATACCATTCCGGCACGATTTCCTGCGGGGTCACCAGCGGATTGGCCGGGTTGTAATTGTCGGCGTGGCCGAAATAATTCGGCACGAAGAACACAAACCAGGCGAAAAATATCGCAAAGCAGACGACCGCAAACGTATCCTTGATGGTGAAATAAGGATGGAAGGGCAAGGTGTCCTTGCTGGTCTTGGGTTCGACACCCGCCGGGTTGTTGGAACCGGGAACATGCAGGGCCCAGATGTGGAGGATGACAACGCCCGCGATCATGAACGGCAGCAGGTAATGCAGCGCGAAGAAGCGGTTGAGCGTCGGGTCACCCACCGAGAAGCCACCCCACAGCCAGGTGGTGATGAAGTTGCCGACCAGCGGAATGGCCGAAAACAGGTTGGTGATGACGGTTGCACCCCAGAAGCTCATCTGACCCCAGGGCAACACATAGCCCATGAAGGCGGTGGCCATCATCAGCAGGAAAATGATGACGCCAAGAATCCACAGCACCTCGCGCGGGGCCTTGTAGGAGCCGTAATAGAGGCCGCGGAGCATGTGGATATAGACGGCGAGGAAGAACATCGTCGCGCCATTGGCATGCAGATAGCGCAACAGCCAGCCGTAATTCACATCACGCATGATGTTTTCGACCGAATTGAAGGCGAAACGGGCATCCGGGATGTAGTGCATCGCGAGGGCCACGCCGGTGGCGATCTGCGCGACGAGCATGAATGCCAGAATGGCACCGAAGGTCCAGAAATAGTTCAAATTGCGCGGGTTGGGAAACACCACAAAAGACGAGTGGATGAGCCCGCCGATCGGCAGACGCTGCTCAAACCATTTTCCAATGGCTGATTTCGGAACATAAGTGGACGGACCGCTCATCTTTGGTGCTCTCTTCAGGGGTGAGGTCTCTTAAGCCTTGGTCTTTCAGCCAACGACAACCGAGGTCGGCGTCTTGAATTCGTATGTAGGCACAAGCAAATTCAACGGCGCCGGCCCGTGACGGACACGACCGGAAGCGTCGTATTGCGAACCATGGCACGGGCACAGCCAGCCATCATAGTCGCCGCCGACATTCGGCGTGCAGCCAAGATGGGTGCAGACGCCGACGACGATCAGCCAGTTGGCAACCTTGACGCGCGCCTGGTCGGTCTCTGGGTCGATCAGCTCAGACATGGGCACAGCCCGCACCTCCTCCACCATTTTCGGCGGGCGGTTGCGCACGAACACCGGCTTGCCCTGCCATTTGACGACAATGTTCTGGCCGGGCGCGATCGGCTTCAGGTCGATTTCGGTCTTGGAGAGCGCCAAGGTCGACAAATCCGGGTTCATCTGATCGATCAAGGGCCAGATGACGCTTGCCACGCCAACCACACCGACTGCAGCCGTGGCAACGTAGAGGATGTCACGCCGGGTCGGCTCTGCCATATTGGGCTTTGCCATTGTCATGTCAGTCATTAACTGTCTCCGAACCTGTCAGCCAGCCACGCAGCAATCCTGCCACATCACGGCCTTGATACCGCCACCATCATGCTGCGCCTAGCGCAAATCCCGCATGAGCGCAATTGCCAGCGCGCGCAATGCGACGCAGCGCCACAATCATTGCATACGCGGCAGACGACACTGTATCGCCAGATTTTGGCAAGAAACCGGGTCACGGTAAAGTGCGCGAAATTATTGCGTCAATTTGTCCCCCTGGAAATTTTCACGCGGGCCCTTGCCATGGCTTGCCTTTGTACGGGCGCGGGCGCGCCGCTGCGTGGATGCAGCTTGCTTGACCTTGGCCGGGCGCTGACGGCATGATCGCGGTATCGGGCGCGGCTTGGGGCACAGGAACATTGACGAAAGATCTGGAGCTGCGCCAGGGCGCGGCGCGAGCCTGGTTCGAGACGCTGCAATCACGTCTGATCGAGGCCTTCGAGCTTCTGGAGCAGGAAGCCTCCGGCCCATTTCTGCCGCGGCAGGATCAGCCCGGCCGCTTCGAGCGCAAGGCCTGGACCCGACGCAACGAGGCCGACGGGGAAGCCGGCGGCGGCGGCACCATGGCGATGCTGCACGGGCGAGTGTTTGAAAAGGCCGGCATTCACACCTCGACAGTGTTTGGCACCTTCACGCCGGAATTTGCCAAACAGATGCACGGTGTTGGCGATGACCCGCGCTTCTGGGCCTCGGGCATTTCACTGATCGCCCACCCCGCCAATCCAAATGTGCCGACCGTGCACATGAACACGCGCTTCGTCGTCACCGGAAAATCCTGGTTTGGCGGCGGCGCCGATCTGACCCCGGTGCTGATGCGGCGGCGCCGGCAGGACGACGCCGATGCGCTGGCTTTCCATGCCGCCATGAAAGCCGCTTGCGATACCCACGCTGCCGTCGCGCCGCATGACAGGTTCAAGGCATGGTGCGACGAATATTTTTATCTGCCGCACCGCAAGGAGCCGCGTGGCATTGGCGGAATTTTCTATGATTATCTCGCCAGTGCCGATGACAAGGGCGGATTTGACGCCGACTTTGCCTTCACCCGCGCGGTCGGCGAGGCCTTTGCAGCGATTTACCCCGCGATTGTGCGCGCTAATGTCGCAACAGGCTGGAGCGAGGCCGACAGGCTCGAACAAATGCAGCGGCGCGGCCGCTATGTCGAATTCAACCTGCTTTATGATCGCGGCACGATTTTCGGGCTGAAGACCGGCGGCAACGTCGAATCGATCCTCTCGTCGCTGCCACCCGCCGTCATCTGGCCCTGATCGCGCCTCACGGCATGGATTCAAGCTCGGTGATCATGCTGGCGATCAGATTGAGGCCGATCTGCCAAAAGGACGGGTCAGCAGCGCTGAGGCCAAAGCCGGCCAGAAGCTCGGAATGGTGCTTGGTGCCGCCAGCCGCCAACATGGAAAGATAGCGCTCGGCAAAACCGTCATGGGCGTTTTCGTAGACGCCGTAGAGCGAATTCACCAGGCAATCGCCAAAGGCATAGGCGTAAACATAAAAGGGTGAATGGATGAAATGCGGGATATAGGTCCAGAATACCTCATAGCCCGGCCCCAGCCGGATCGCCGGGCCAAGGCTGGCGGCCTGCACATCCATCCAGATGCGGGCGATGTCCTGCGATGTCAGTTCCCCGGCCCGGCGCGCCTCGTGCACGCGGCGCTCGAACAGGTAGAAGGCCACCTGGCGCACCACGGTATTGAGCATGTCCTCGACCTTGCCGGCCAGCAAGGCCTTGCGCTGGCGCGGTGAGGTTGCCTTGGCGAGCAGCGAGCGAAAGGTCAGCATTTCCCCGAAAACCGAGGCGGTCTCGGCGAGGGTGAGCGGCGTTGGTGCCATGAGCGCGCCATTAGGCGCTGCCAGCACCTGATGCACGCCATGGCCAAGTTCATGGGCCAACGTCATCACATCGCGGGTCTTGCCCTGATAATTGATCAGCACATAGGGGTGGGCAGAGGGCACGGTCGGATGGGCAAAGGCACCCGGCGCCTTGCCCGGCCGTATGGCGGCATCGATCCAGCCCGATTCGAAAAATCTGCCGGCAATCTCGGCCATGCGCGGCGAGAAATGCCGATAGGCGCCAAGAACCGTGTCGCGCGCTTCCCCCCAGGGCGTCAGGCGGGTTGCGGCCTGCGGCAAGGGGGCGTTGCGATCCCAGTAATCGAGTTCGGCAACCCCGAACCACCTGGCCTTCAGCCGGTAATAGCGATGCGACAATTGCGGCCAGGCGGCCTCGACCGCGCTGACCATGGCATCGACCACCTCGCCCTCGACACGGTTGGAGAGATGGCGGCTGGCGGCGACATCCTTGAAGCCTCGCCATTGATCGGAAATCTCGCGATCCTTGGCGAGCGTGTTGGTGATCAGCGTAAAGACGCGGACATTCTGCCGCAAGGTCGTGGTCAGGGCCTCGGCGGCGGCCTTGCGCATGGCGGGGCGCGGGTGCTGCAGCAGGTTCAGGGTCGGGTCGAGCGTCAGGCTCTGGCCACGCACCTTGAAGCGCAAGTCAGAGATGGTTTCGTCGAACAGCCGGTTCCAGGCGCCCCGGCCGGTCACGGATTTTTCGTGAAACAATTGCTCGATGCGGTCTTCGAGCTGATAGGGCTTGTCGCGGCGCACATCGGCGAACCACGGCGCATAATGGATCAGGGCCGGATCGGCACAGAGCTTCGCCAGCGTCGCCTCGTCGAGCCGGTTGATCTCCAGCGTGAAGAAAATCAGGTCGGAGCCCGCGGCTGTCAGCCGCTCCTGGGTGTCGCCATAGAATTTGGCGTGAACCGGGTTGCTGGTATCGCCCGCATAGATCAGCCCGGCATAGGACATCAGCCGCCCTGCCCTGTCCTCGATGGCCTCAAAACGCCGGATCATGTCGGCAAAGGCTTGCGGGCGGGCGCTCAGTTCGGCAAGCTTGCCGCGATAAGTCTCGGCAAAGGCTGCAGATTGCGCCACCAGTGCCGCCATGTCCTCGCGAAATTCCGGCCCGTCGAGGCTCGGATAAAGATCGCGCAAGTCCCATTCGGGCAGGTCGTCGGCCTGCGGCCTGACAGGGAGGGCGGAAATGGACTGCAAGGCCGACATGGCAAGACCTCAAGGCTCTGGAACGGTAAGGGCCCTAGATAGAGCCAGCAGGTAAGTCTGGCAAACCGCCCCGCCGCCGGACAGGCCTGCAAAGACGCGGCTCGTTAAAGCGCTGTTTACCCTGTTCGTCCAGCATCATAAGGCGGCATCGGTGCTTGACTGATGCCTATTGGGCATTTGAGGCGGTATGACTTCCACACTTTTAATTGTCGATGATGATCCGGTTCAGCGGCGTTTGCTGGAAGCCATGGTGCGGCGATTTGGCCACATGTGCGAAGTTTGCGAGAGCGGGGATCTCGCCCTTGAGCGCCTAGGCGCGGCGCATCTGCCGACCATCGACCTGCTGATTCTCGACCTCGTCATGCCGAATCTTGACGGCATGGGCGTGCTTGGCCGCCTGCGCGACCTGCAGATCGACGTGCCGGTGATCGTGCAAACGGCGCACGGCTCTATCGAATCAGCGATTTCGGCCATGCGCGCCGGCGCGCTCGACTTTGTGGTGAAGCCGGTAGGGGCCGAGCGCCTGCAGGTGTCAATCCGCAATGCCTTGCGCACTGATGCGCTGGCGGGCGAAGTGCGGCAGATGACGCGCCGTGCCAGCGGTGTCATGACCTTTCGCGATATTGTTGCCTCCAGCCCGGAAATGGAGCGGGTGGTGCGGCTTGGCGAGCGCGCGGCGAAATCCTCAATTCCCGTCTTGATCGAGGGCGAGTCCGGCGTCGGCAAAGAAATGGTGGCACGGGCCATCCAGGGCACCTCCGAGCGCCGGGGCAAGGCCTTTGTCACGGTCAATTGCGGTGCCTTGCCGGAGAATCTGGTTGAGTCGATCTTGTTCGGCCACGAAAAGGGCGCCTTTACCGGGGCGACCGACCGGCATATCGGCAAATTCCAGGAGGCCCATGGCGGCACCTTGTTTCTCGACGAAATCGGCGAATTGCCGCTGGAGACGCAGGTCAAGCTGCTGCGTGCCCTGCAGGAAGGCGAGATCGACCCGGTGGGCGCGAAACGCCCGGTCAAGGTCGATATCCGGCTGATTTCCGCCACCAACCAGAACCTCATCGAACTGGTAAAGGCCGGCCGTTTCCGCGAGGACCTCTATTACCGGCTTAATGTGTTTCCCATCACCGTGCCGCCCTTGCGCCAGCGCCGTGAGGAAATCGTGCCGATGGCGCGCCGGTTCCTTGCGCGCTTTGCTGCCGAGGAAGGCAAGCCGGCCTTGCGCGGCCTGAGCGCCGAGGTGCAGGCACTGCTCAATGCCTACAACTGGCCGGGCAATGTCCGGCAACTGGAAAATGCCTTGTTCCGCGCCGTGGTGCTGGCCGATGAGGCCGACGAGCTGACGATCACCGAATTTCCGCAAATCGCCGCGCAGATCGACGGGTTCGATGTGCGCATCCCGCCGCTGCCCATGCCGGCCCCGGCCCCGAGCCAGCGCGAGATCCTGAGGGTCGAGGTGCGCGATCCCAATGTCCTGAGCCTGCTCGATGAGAACGGCGATGTGCGCCGTCTCGAAGACATGGAGGCTGAGGTCATCCGCTTTGCGCTCGCCCATTATCGCAGCCAGATGTCGGAAATGGCACGCAAGCTCGGCATCGGCCGCTCGACGCTGTACCGGAAAATGAAAGATTTCGGCATGGAGGATGGCGCCCTTGGCGACCTGCCGGGCGAGCGGATCGGCACTTCAAGCCCTGTTGCGGCCTGAGCGCGCGGCAAAAGAGCAATAGTGTGGCACCCCCGCCACATCATGGATAATTTTCGTGTTGGATCGATGTTCAGGCACGATGCTGCCACAAACTGTCGCTCAAGCTGCGGCATTGGAGCATAAACCGGTTGCCGGTTGCGGGCGACGCCAGGGCGTCGCAAGCGTGATCGGGTGATTGACGGCCTGAACCAGCAAGCGAGTGCCGAGTGTGACGCATTACCAGTCAGCAACCTCCTCGAACAACGGCGGGCGCGCAAGGCTAGCGCGGGTCATGCGCGTGACGGCACGCCTGGCCGCCATCGGCCTTTGTTCGGGCTTGAGCGCGAAAGCGCAAACCGCGGCGCCGCCGCCAACGACCCCGGCGGTCATCAAGTTGCCGGCTTTGCCACCGGTGACCGTGACCTTGCCGAAGCCCGCCCACGCTTCGGTCATTCACCTGCATTATACCACCCCAGCACCGCAACCTGCCGCCAGCACGCCGACCGCCCCTGCCCCGGCACCGCCTGTGGCAGCTGCGCTCGTGGCAGCGCCGCCGCCTGTCGCCGTGCCGGCCGCCGATCCGCAGATCGTTGCGGCGCTGGCGGCGCTGCCGTCATTGCACCACCCTTTGGGACGTGTGTTGCTGGCGCATACTTATGGCAATTTCCGCGAGGCTGTGAGCCAGCAATATGAGGCCGACGGCCAGCAGCCAATGTTTTTGGCCAGCGCTGCCGGCCAGCCGCCGCAATGGAGCGCGGCTGCGCGCAGTCTCGCGCAAAGGCTGACGCTTGCCAGCCATGACGGCATCGATCTGGGCCAGACACCCGTGCCCGACATGAATGGCGCAGCTGATGGAGCGGCCGACGTAGCCCTTACAGCTGCGGTGTTGAATTATGCCTGGCAGGCGCAGGGCGGAAGGGTCAATCCCCGGTTCATTTCGCACTTCGTTGAATTGCGGCCGACCATCGTGCCGCCCGGCGATGTGCTCGCCCGTCTCATGGCGGCGAAAGGCGAGGCGGGGACGGATCTGCAACATTTCAATCCGCAACAATCAGGCTACCAACGGCTGCGCCATGACCTGATCGCGCGCCTGGCGCAGCGACCGGACGGCCAGGGCGAGGCGCTGAAATCATGGCGCGCCGCCCGCAATGGCCTGGTTGTCAACATGGAATTCTGGCGCTGGCAGCAGGCCCCGATAGGGGCGGCGCAAATCGTCGTGAACGTCCCGGCCTTCACGTTGCGGCTGCGCAAGGATGGCCATACCGTCATGACGCGCAAGGTCATCGTCGGCAAAAGCGCCACCCCGACGCCGCTGCTGAACAGCAAGATAAAATATATCATCATAAATCCGTCGTGGCATGTGCCACAATCCATCATAAAAAAGGATTTTCTTCCAAAACTTGAAGCCAATCCGAATTATTTGACCAACCACGGCTTTGCTGTACGCACGGTCGACGGTCACCTTGTTGTCAAACAACCTCCCGGGCCGCGTAACGCGCTGGGTCTGATTAAATTCATATTTCCGAATGATCAATCCGTTTATCTGCACGACACTTCCGAGCGGCACCTTTTCAGCAATCGCGTACGGGCATTCAGCCACGGATGCGTCAGACTTCAGGAACCATTTTCGCTGGCCTCAGCATTGCTGGGCGCAAAATGGTCACAAAAACGTTTGGAGTCGATGGTTGGAAGCAAAGAACATTATCTTCGTTTTGGCGAGCTTGTGCCTATTCAAATCGAATATTTCACGATATACGCTGAAGGCGATGGTAAACTTGAACAGTTCGCCGACCTTTATGGCTACGCGCGCAAAGTGCAGGCCGCTCTCGGGCTCCGAACTTAGACTATCGTCTAGTGCCTCTCTGCTGACTTGTGCTATTTTGGGCACAGTTCAACACCTTTAATGCCATGTTTCGGCCAAATCGACGGGTTGATTATTCCACCCGACGGTGTTATCCAGACACGTGGGTGAGGGTTTACCCTTCGTTAACCTTATGCAGAAAGAATCCCCGTCGTTGCATGGCACGGCGAGGCCCGTCAACGACAGTCTGCGAGTGAGCCATTGAAAGCACCAATTGTAAGCGGGTTGAAGCTTCGGATACCCACGGGATCGTGGCAGGCAGCCCTTGTAGGCGCCAGCGCTATGTTTGGTGTGCTGTTTTCGTCCGGAACGGAAAACGCGATCGCCAATGGCGACACCCGCACCCTGCATCTCGTCAACGCACATACCCACGAGGCTATTGACGCCACCTATATGGTCAATGGCCGTTATGATCCGGCCGTTCTCGCCAAGCTCAACTGGTTCCTGCGCGACTGGCGGCAAAAGCAAGAAATCCAGATGGATCCGCATCTTTTCGACATTGTCTGGGATGCCTATCGCCTGTCCGGTTCCCATGAGCCGATTGTCGTGCTCTGCGGTTACCGTTCGCCCAAGACCAACGCCATGTTGCGACGCCGCTCGCGCCTCGTCGCCAAACACTCGCAGCACATTCTCGGCAAGGCGATGGACCAGCATTATGTTGATGTCCCCATGTCGAAAATCCGCGAAATCGGCATGAAATTGCAGATGGGCGGGGTAGGCTATTATCCGCATTCCGGCACGCCTTTCGTGCATCTCGATGCCGGTCCGGTGCGCTATTGGCCCCGCATGTCGCGCGCCCAGCTGGTGCGCATGTTCCCGGATGGCAAGACGGTCGATATTCCTTCCGACGGTGTGCCGCTCAAGGGTTATGAGGAAGCGCGGGCGGAGATCGCGGCGCGCGGCTGGCATAATGCTCCCGTCACCGCTGTCGGCAAGCCCAAGGGCTTTTTTGCGCGGCTGTTTGGTGGCGACAGCGGTGATGATGCGGAGGCCGGGCAGCAGGCGCAGCTCGCCAAAGCCTGGCCGAGCGATGATGACATGCGGTTTTACCGGCCAAATCCGGGCCAAGTGAAGGCCCCGGCCGCGACGCCGGTGGCAAAGCCCAAGGCAGTTTCGCCGGCACCTGCCGCCGCCGCACCTTCGCGGCCGCTGCCAACGCTGATGGCCAGCAACACGGCGGCGCCGAGCCCTGCGGCCAATGTGCCGCTGCCGCCGCAAAGGCCGGCTGATCTTTCGGCCTCGCTGCAACTGGCCGAAGTGCCGCTGCCGCCACAGCGGCCCGTGCAACTCGCCTCGCTTGACAAGTCTTATGTGCCCGCACCCGCTGCCCATGATACCGGCAAGCCGACGGTGCTGCCCGACATCATCACCCATGGAACCGGGACCGCTGCCCAGGCCGATGCGACTTCGGATGGCTCGGCACTGGCCTATGCCGATTCCACGTCCTTGTTTGGTGCCGCGCGAATCAGCCAGAACCACAATGCTGCTGCCGCCCGCCATGCACAGCCACCGCAGATGAAGTTGCGCCCGGCCTTGCGCATGGCGCAAGCCAAGGTGGTGGTCGCCTCGACGGCGACGGCCTCGCTCGCCTGGCATGGCGAGGGCAATAGCCTGCGCGGCCATGTCTATCACTCGGGGTCGGTCACGGGCATGATCGCGCCGCCGCTGCGCGCATCGCAATCGGGGCTGGCCGGGCTGTTGTTTGGACCGCCGGGCGTGCCCTCATCATTCGTCGAGGCGCAGGCCAACCTGCCGAGCGACCATTTCAGCAAATAAAACCGTAGCCTCGCCGCTGCGCCTCTGTGCGCCCTTGCGGGTAGAGATCAGGTGCCGCGCGGCTTGGCGCGATTGGTGGCGAGCGCCGCGGCGGGGTCCTCCGGCCAGAAATGGCGCGGATAGCGCCCGCGCAATTCGCGCCTGACCTCCGCCCAGGACCCGCGCCAGAACCCGGGAAGATCGCGTGTGATCTGGATGGGCCGGTGCGCCGGGGACAACAGTTGCAGCGTCAGCCCGATCTTGCCGCCGGCAATGGTGGGGTGCGCGGCGAGGCCAAACAGTTCCTGCACCCGCACCGCCAGAATCGGGGCGCCTTCGGCCTCATAATCCAGCGCGTGCGATGAGCCGGCGGGGGTCTGGTAATGCGTGGGCGCGGCGCTGGCGAGACGCCGCCCGAGATCATGCCCCGCCAGGGCATCGAGCGCGGCCTCGACGTCGCCGGAGGTGATCTCATCAAGGCTGGTGCGCCCTTCGATGAAGGGTGCGAGCCAGTCGGCCATGGTGGCTTCGAGCGTGGCGGTGCTCATATCGGGCCAGGCGTCGAGGTCGGCAGCGCCCAGCCGCTGGCGCAAAAAGCCGAGCCGCGCCAGCCATTGCCGACGGGCGGCGCCGAGCGGCAGGCGATCGAGTCCGAGGCCGGCAATGCCCCTCGCCAGCATTCGCGCCGCCTCCGGCCCGGGTGGCACCGCGAGACTTTGCTCATGCAGCACCAGGGCATCGAGGCGACTGCGCCGCCGCGCCTTGAGGCTGGCGCTGGCAGGATCAAAGACGAGGTCATCGCTGTTTTGAATGTCGGCACCATAGGCGGCGATGATGTCGTCGCGCGAGATCTGCGCCCCGGCAAGCACCCGCCCGGCACCCGCCCTTCCGGCAATTTCGGCAAGCACGGCAAAGGGCGCGCGCGCAAGGGCGAG
>JAGXAM010000026.1 GCA_019075905.1 Hyphomicrobiales bacterium | reverse complement strand
CTGCAACGGGTGTTCAGACGCAGCACCCGCATGTCGATCAGCGCCTATGTCGCACAGCTGCGCATGGGGCGGGCTTGCCAGATGCTGGCGCAATCAGACGCCCAGATCGGTCTTATCGCGGACGATTGCGGATTTTCCGACGCGGCCGATTTCGCAAGGCGATTCCGCCTGGCACGAGGGGTCACGCCTTCGGCCTATCGCAATGCGTTTCGGGGATCTTGATGCCGCGGGACCGTTGCACGCCATGCGATCCGGATTGTCATCGTGCGCCCAAGCGGGACCCCTCTGTCGAATCGGACGCCGTGTTCCCCGCATGCGCGGGGATGAACCGCGCCCCGGTCGAAACCTTTTTTACCTCGACCAGTGCTCCCCGCATGCGCGGGGATGAACCGTGGCGAGGATTTCGCGCTGGATACGGCCAGGCGCGCAGGTCACTTCGTGGTTTCCGCGCTGGATGTCTGCGCCCGACCGACGTGATCGACGGCGGTCTCAAAGCGCTCCCTGGTCGGCTGTGCCAGGCGAGCAAGATGGAAATGCTCCTGCATTGCCCGGACGGCTTCTTCGCGTTCGAGGCCGGTCGCGAGGAAGCGGGCCGCCAGGTGGGTCAGTTCGGGAAGGGGGATATCGGCATGGGTCCGCGTCGGGGATGTGCGATAGGGCGAAGATGAGGCAATTTGCGTGGCTTTTGGCCAGATCAATTCGCGTTCGCCTTCGTGAGAGATGGGAAAACGCCCAACGCCCAGCGCGGATTTGAGCGCTCCACGTATTCCGTCCTTGGCGCGCTGAAAACCGTGCGCTCTTGCGACGCGATCAACGATGAGATCGAAATACACCGGTCCTTCGGTTTCGACAACATGATCGACCATCATTCGCAGCATGGCGCGATAGGAGGGGTCGTAGAAGCGGTCCTTGTCGGGGATGCATATCGCTGACACGTCGGCTTGGTGGTATTCGTCGAAAATGGTCGGCGCAGCCTCCACGTGGCGCGCATAAAGCCGCGAAGGAGGCGGGTCGTTGTCGCTTCGGGGCGCGAGCGGCATGTCGAGGTCGTCGCCTTGCGCAGTCGGGCGATCGGGTAGCGGAAGTTCGACAATGACCTCGTCGCCGGCGCTCGCTGGCGCGGTTGTTTCCGCGGTGTCAGCTTCGCTGGCTGTAGCAGCAGCGCGGTCGGCCTCGAGATCGGCACTAAGCCGCGCGTGGATTTTTTCGAGGGCGGAAGTTGCGTCCATCCACCATTCGGTGCTCCAGATGCGCCGGATCCTCCAGCCAAGGTTTGTCAGCGCCAGTTCTCGAAGGCGATCGCGATCGCGCGCGGTGGCGGAGCGGTGGTAGGTCGCGCCGTCGCATTCGACGCCGGCGAGATAGCGGCCGGCCGCGTCGGGATGAACAATGCCGAGATCGACGCGGAAGAACGAGACGCCGATTTGAGGGTGAACGATCCAGCCCTTGCTCTCGAGAGCGCGTTTGACGGCGTCTTCGAAGGGCGAGTCGACGCTGCGGCCGGTCGGCGCGAAGGCTTCAGCGATGGCGCGCGAGCCGTTTTTCGCAAATTCGAGGAAGTGCTTGAAGTCGACGACGCCGCGCGCGTTTGTGCGGCCGAGATCGACCTGCTCGGGCAGCATGCTCGAAAAGACGAGGAGTTCTTGGCGGGCGCGGGTGACCGCGACGTTGAGACGGCGGTGGCCGCCTTCTCCGTTCAAGGAGGAGATTTGCGCGGTGATGCGGCCGGTGTGGTCGGCGCTGACCGCGACGGAGAAAATGATGAGATCGCGTTCGTCGCCCTGGACGTTTTCGATGTTCTTGACGAAGAGCGGTTCGTTTGTCTGGGCCTTGTCGAAATGGCGCTCTAGCGATGGATCGCTGCGTCGCGCCTGGTCGAGGAGGTTTTCGATCAGGCGCTGCTGCTCCGCGTTGAAGGTCACGACGCCGATCGAGGTGTCGGCGGTCGCGAGCTTGCGGACGATCTCCGCGACGACGGCCTCGGCCTCCTTGCGGTTGACCTTCGCCCCGCCGCGTTCATAGACGCCGCCTTCGACATGAACGAAGCGGACGGCGGTGTCCTCGGTGAGGGGCGAGGGGAAGGTAACGAGCTCGCCGTGGTAGTATTTGGCGTTCGAGAAGGCGATCAGGCTCTCGTGCCGGCTGCGGTAATGCCAGGTGAGGCGCAAACTCGGCAGGTTGGACGAAAGGCACTCATCGAGGATGCTCTGCTGGGTCTGCACGACGCCGCCGTCATCGTCCTGGTCATCGACGCCGCGCTGGCCGACGCTGGTTGGCGGAAGTTGCTCAGGGTCGCCGACGACGATCACCTGCTTGCCGCGCGCAATGGCGCCGATCGCATCCCAAACGGGGATTTGCGACGCCTCGTCGAAGATCACGACATCGAAAGGCTTGGCGTCGGGCGGCAGATATTGCGCGATCGAGAGCGGGCTCATCATCATGCACGGCGCAAGTTGGTTGAGCACGCTGGGAATCTTGCCGAAAAGCTGTCGAAGCGGCAGATGCCGCGCCTTCTTCTCGACTTCGCGCGCGAGCGCGCCCCATTCGACGTTGGCGCCGAAATTCGTGCGGGTCGGCACGGTTCCGCCGATGCGCGCGCGGACGACGCCCTTGGATAATTCCGCGACTTTCTTGTCGGCGGCGGCGAAAGCTTCGATCAGCGCCTCGTGCTGTTCGGCCAGGAACGAACTGAGAGTCTCGTCCTGGGTGACGATTTCGTCGGCGCGCCACCTCGCGTAATTGAATTCGAATGTAGGCGCGATCAGATCGCTGGAGACTGCGCCAGCCTCGATCGCGTCGATCAGAGGGCCGAGACCGGCGGAGCGTCCGGAGGCCGCGGCATGGCGCCATTTTGTCCACGCTGGCGCTTTCACGAGGTTTGCTGTCCAGCGGTCGATCCGGGCGCGCAAATCATCAGGCCAGTCGGACGAGAAGGAGATGAGGTCGGACGCGGCGTCGAGTCCGAGCGCGATGCTGAAATCCTGAGCGAGGTGTCGGAATTTGACGAAGGAATCGGTGAGGTGCTCGAAGGCAGCGCGCGCCAAGCCGCCCGGGACGAAGAGATGGCCGTGCTCGGTGACCAGGGTGACCATGTGTTTTTGCAACACCTCGCCGGCGTCGAGTTTGGCGCCGAGAGAGGCGGCCGCCTCTCGCGCTTTCGCGGCCCAGGCGATTAGAGGCTCGAAGGAAGTGACGTCGGTTTCAAGGCCCTGCCACAAGGACGGCATGTCGTCGAAGGAGGGCGCAAGCGTCTTCGCCTCGTCAGCCAGTTCGGCGAGGTGCTGGAGCGCAATAAGATCGCGCCCTATGTCCTGCGGAACCTCGCCCTTGCAATAGGGCTGCAGCGCCAGCCGAACCTTCTTTTGATTCGAGCCGCGGAACAGGAAGTTTGTCGCGCATGCCTCGGTCCACTCGCTCTGCAGGCCCTTGAGATCAAGGGTCGTGGCCTTGATGTCGTATTCGACCGAAAGCTCTGCTTTCTTGGAGTTTGCGCGCGCGATGAGGTTTGCGAGCGCGCGCAGGGCCTTGGTGCGCGCCGGCGCGTCATCGCCAAGAAGCAGGACGCCGTTCGCCGCTTCTGCGGCCATCAGCTGCCCGCCGAAGCGGATCGGGAGCAGCTGATCGGATATGCCATAGCCCCAGTTCTGCAGACCGATGCTGGCGATGAAGTTGCGCAGCTTCTCCTCGAGATCGATGATCGCCGGTTTCATTTCGCCGGCGAGCCGCTGGATATCCTGGCTCCATTGGGGCGTCCATTTGGTTTGCTCGATGCCGCGCAGGGGGTGTTTCGCCGGATCTCCGATAGCGGATAGGGTCGAGCGAAGGTTGGCACAACAATCGCGCATCGCGGCGATTTCTTCCTTGCTGTGGACGGCGCCGGCCGGCCAGGCCAGCTCCACTTGCGGCAGCTTGTCGGCATCGGAAACGACACGGCCAAAGAGCTCGTAGGCCGTCACGCCGCCATCGCGCCGGCGATGAAGGGAATGGACGAGCTTGTTCAATGCGTCGCGCTTCGCTTTGAGATCGGAGGCGGATTCCGTCCACTGCTCGTCAAAGGAGGTGCTGCGATTGTCCCAGGCCGTGGCGAGTTGGCTGACGACGCTCGATTTTTGCGCCTTGGTGCTGTGCACTTCTAGGCAATAGGAGCCGAGGCCGACATCGCCGAGGCGGCGGCGGACGACTTCGAGTGCGGCGGTCTTTTGCGATACGAACAGCACGGTTTTGCCATGCGCCAGGCAGTTCGTGATCATGTTGGTGATCGTTTGGCTCTTGCCGGTGCCGGGAGGGCCGAAGAGGACGAAGTCCGTTCCGCGCTGGGCCGCGACGACCGCGGCTATCTGGGAGGAGTCAGCCGAGAGCGGTGCAAAGAGCTCGGATGGGTGAATCAGATCATCGAGGCGAGTCGGCTCGATGAATTCGCCGCCTTCGCCGACATAAGAATGGGTCGGCGTGTCGATGAGGTGCCGAACGACCGGATTGCGTTTCAGCACCTCGGTGCGATCGACGAGATCCTTCCACATCAGGTATTTTGTGAAGGAAAGCGTCGTCAGGACGACGCGGTCGACGACTTCAAATCTCTTGATGTCCTTGATGTTCTGGCGGACGAGTTTGAGGATGCCGCCGACGTCGACACCCGAGCCGTCGGAGGGAAGATCCGACTCAAGCTGCGGAAGCGACAGGCCGAAATCCCGCTTGAGCAGTTGCAGGAGCGTCGGATTGAAACGCGTTTCGTCTTCGTGCAGGGCGAGATGAAAGCCCGAGCGGACGCTCTTGCGCTGGAGCTGCACGGGAATGAGCAGCAGCGGCGCCCGATAGGGCCCGGCGTTGTCATGCGGCGCCCACTTCAGGAAGCCGATGCAGAGATAGAGGATGTTGGCGCCGCCTTCTTCGAACGCCAGACGCGCAGCGCGATAGAGATCTGTCAGGCGCGCGTCGATTTCGGCGTCGGGGATATCGGCGTAAAGATCATTCCTCTCGAAAGCGTCGAGGATATATGCCTTGCGCGCGTCCTCGTTTTGGCGTTCGCGGATCAGCTCAGGGTCGCGTCCGTCGCTTCCATCAAGAACGGTTGCCTTGCCATGAAGCTTAAAGCGGCGGCCTTCGGCGAGGCGGTCTTCGAGCCTTGCTAGATCCGGGCATTCGATCCGGATGGTCGCCTTGTTGTCCTTGAAGTTGAGCAGGCGGTTGCGAAGGGTGAGATCGAGGAGGCTGTTTTTCCATGCCTCCAGCCTGTCGATGACGCGATCGGGCGCCGGGGCGCTGCGATCCATGTCTTCTTCAAAAGCCGGCGGATCCTCGACGTCGATCGTCTGCGCCGGGGCGACGTTGGGGGTGATCGCGTCGGATGGCGATGACAGGTCGAGCGGCCGGATGTCGGCGGCGCGGGCCTTGCGGACATCGACGGCGAGTTCAAAGGGCGAAGTCGCTTCCTCGTCGAGATGTTTGGTCGCCAGCGCGGTGGCCTGGCTGAACGAGGCGGGATTGGGCTGGGTCAGCGCTGTGGTCTCGACGACCATGATTTCTTCGAGCTGCAGGCGCTTTCGCAGCATCTGGGAGTCGTCGATGACGGGCGTCGAGAATTTTTCGTCGTTGAGCCAGAAGCCGGCGAAGGCGTGGCCTTGCGTCAGGATGAGCAGCGGATTGAGGCCGGCCTGTTCCAGGCAGGCGGCGAAGAGCAACGTCAGATCGAGACAAGTGCCGACCTTGCGCGTCAGGATTTCGCTTGGGCTGCGCACGGGTTGGCCAACGCTCTCGAAGGACGCCGGGGGCAGTGCGTAGGCGATGCCGTGCGCGACGATGGCGGACCAGATCGCGGCGGCGATTTCCCAGGCGCGGCGCTTCTTTTTCTTGGCGTAGCCGTCGAGAGCGGCGTCAAAGCCCTTCTGAGCAAGGCGATCGGCGGCCTCGCGAAGGATTGCGTCGACGCTCGCGTCCCGGGGAAGGACGAAAGAGGCGAGAAGTTCGGGAGCCGATGCCAGACCGCCCCAGTGCGCAGGCGGTAGGAGATTAACCTCGATCTTGCGCTCAGAGAGGAGGTGGTCGGCGCTTTCGACGCGGACGAGGATTTCGCTGCGTCGCGGATTCGTAAGCGTGGCGAGGAAGGCGTGGTCCAGTTTGATGTCCAGGACACGAAGGTGGTGGACGTTCTGGTCGGCGATTTTTTCGATGCGCCAGACGCCTGGCGTAATGAACGTCGGCTCCGCTGATAGGTGAACCTCGACAGAGTTCAGATCGGTGCCGGATGCATTTTCAATAGCGAGTTCGCGGATGATCGGAACGGCGTTTTGGTAAAATGCCAGATTGATGTTGCCTGAAATCGAGCACTTAATTGAAACGGGCATTTCTGGCATGTCGGAAACCTCGAATTGCTATCTCGTTTTGAAATCACGCTGGTGTAGTGCTTTCGTCCCCCTGACGTGACCCCCAACCTTCATCCAGTTTCGATTAGAGCCTCGGCATTGTTGTTGCGCGTTGGCGCGGGTGAAGCAAGGGGCTGCGTAGCGTAGCCTTCGGCTATGCGGAGCGAAGCAGCCCCTTGCTTTTTCAGGTCGGCGGCGAAGGCCGCCGGGGTAGTGTATCCGAGCGACGAGTGCGGCCGCCTGGTGTTGTAGTCATCGACCCATGCGGCGATTTTCTCGCGGACATGCACCATGCTGGTGAACAGCGTTTCATTGAGCAGTTCGTCGCGCATCCGCCCGTTGAAACTCTCGACGAATGCGTTCTGGGTGGGCTTTCCCCGGGGCTGTGTAGTGCCATTCGACTTTGGCTTTGCCGCACCATTCCAGCACCGCGTTCGAGGTCAGTTCGGTTCCGTTGGCGCTGACGATGGTGCCGGGCTTGCGCGCCAGCTCGGCGGTCTTCGAGCCAGCCTCCGCCTCCTTCTGCACGCCGATAATCTGCTCTTCTGTGAACCGTGATCGCTTCATCTCTCCGTCCTTCCATAGGCCGGACACTAATCATTCCTGGCTGAAAATCAGGGGGGCAGGTCACAAGCGCCATGGCTGTGCCAGCTTTCCTGGCTATTTTCAGAGGTTTTCGGGGGGCCACACGCCGGAGTCCTGATCCTCGAAATCCAGGTAGCATGATACCATGGCCAATATTCGCGGGTTGTGACAGGGGGTGAACGGGAACTGTCACTATATTTCCATAGCGTCCAATTGAACGCAATTTTGTCGCATTGTTATTTAACAATTATTCAGCTTTTGCTGCTAGCGTTGCATCTTGAATTTATTGAAACAGGACAGAGCCTTGCTGATCATTCTGGCAATGACCCTTTTGTGCATGGGTGGCATGCTGGTGCATGCCAGCGAGACCGACAGCACTTATCGCCTGCTTATTCAACGTCTGGGCGGCGGGTGCGTGTTGCTGGGTCTGGCCATTACCGGCTTTGGCCTGCAAGCCGCAGGTGTGACCCTGGCGGCGTGAAGGCATGTCATGCTTTCAGGCAGGGTTTCCGGGGGCAAGCAGCAAGAGTTGAATCTCAAGTTTATAGAAATTTTCTACTGATATATGATACAATCATTTGTGACAACGTAATTTCGCAATACAAATAAATTTGAGGGTGACAATAAAGTATCAATATACCGAAAACTATCCAAGCAGGACCTGGATTCGAAATGCTGCTCCGCGCATTTACCCCGTTGGCTATGATTTCACTCGGCCTTGTTGGCGCTGGTGGCCTTGTGTTGCGTGACCTGTCGAGCGGGCAAGGGCGTCACAAATTGACGACACCCGCGCAAACGCCGTTTCCTGCCGGCAATCCCTACAGCGCCGCGAAACTCTCCTTTGGACGCGCTGCCTTTTACAATCCACAGCTCTCGGGAGATGGCAGCATCGCCTGTGCCAGCTGCCATATTCCGCAGGATGGCTTTGCCGACCATCTGGCAGCATCGCGCGGTGTCACGGGGCATGCAATGCCCCTGCGCACGCCAACCCTGCTCGATGCCGCCTGGGGGCAAATCTACGGCTGGGAAGGCAAATTCCCGAGCCTGGCCGCCGTCGTGACTGGCGCCATGGTCAACCCGATCAATATGGGGGTAACCGAAGCCTCGCTGCAAAAGACCATGGAGGCCGCGCCAGACCTGAAACGCCGCTATAGGGCGGCTTTCCCCGGTGAAAGGGTCAGCATTCGCAATGTCGCGCGGGGCCTTGCTACCTATGTGCGCACACTGGTCGCCGGCCCGGCACCGTTCGACCGCTGGCAGCAAGGCCATGAACATGCCATCAGCGCCGCTGCCAAACATGGCTTCCAGCTGTTTGAAGGCAAGGCGCATTGCGCCGTTTGCCACAAGGGCTTTGCCTTCACCGACCGGGCCTTTCATGACATCGGCGCCTCAACGGGCAAGGATTTGGGGCGCGGCGCGCAGTTCCCGACCTCGATCAAGCTGCAGCACGCCTTCAAGACACCGACGCTGCGCGATGTCGCCTTGCATGCGCCCTATATGCATAATGGCGCCTTACCGACGCTGACGGCGGTGGTGAACCTTTATAACAAGGGCGGGATCAAGCGCCCCAGCCTCGACGACAACATTCACCCGCTGGGCCTAAGCAAAGCCGATGTGCACGATATTGTTGCGTTTTTGAAGTCGTTGACGGCAACGCCGCGCACCGGCGAGACGTCCGCCAGCCTGCATTGAATGTCTCGACGCCCGCTCCCTGACCCGCGATCAGGTCGCGGTGGCCAGAATGCCGCCGGTTTCGCGCTGGATGTCGATCGCCGTTCGGCTCAATGAACCACGACGCGCAGATGCATCTGCGGGTGGATGCCGCACAGGACCGTAAAGACCCCGGATTTGATCATGGCGATGTCGCTGCGGGTGCCGGGCAGCTGATCGCCAGAGTCGTAGTGGAAGTTGGACTGTGCAATATAGGCATGGTGCAGAAAGTTGCCGTCATTATTGTATATTTCAACTATGTCGCCACGCTTTATCGTGATGTTGGAAGGATGAAATTCCTGTCCCTTCTGCGTAATGACGATGACACGATGACCGGTGTTGGACGTTGGCCTGGATCGCGCCCAAACACCAAAATAGGTTATGACGCCAATAAATATAATAATAGCTCCAAGTGCAGTTGCGATAAATTTTTTTGTCAAAACTGCCTCCCGCGGGAACATGACAAATATAATGCATTTGATATGTTAATGTGCCATTACTTTCATTGAAGTAATTCAGATTCATTGTCAGTTTTCACGGATCTGCGTCGAAAATGTGAGCGCCTCCGGCATCAACTCAATCGTTTTATGCGCGTTCCGGTTGTGATTTGATTGAACCTGGCGCGAGTTGAAGTTGTGGCATTTATGTGTGCTGGGCAAATCCAGCGTTTAACGGGTCGGCCTTGCAGTTACGCGCACGATTGACCTTGTCATTTTGGCGGGAGCTGACCGCCACTATTGCCAAATCATGTCTTGGCATATTGCACTTGCCTTGATGATCGGAGATTTTCAGGGGGCTCTGCCGGGTTGGCGCGGTCATCGCGACGCTGACAGGCTGATCGAAGCCGGAATATTTTTTCAGACCCCGGAATAAAACACGCAGCTGCAGCGTCTTCACATGGTTATCTCAACAGGGAGTATCCCACATGTCGAAAATTTATCTACGCAGTGCCCTCGTCCTCGGCACTCTGGCCCTGGCCGGCGTTGCTCTGGCCGCTTCAAGCCCCGCCAAGGTTGCGACGACCGCCAAGGGCCCGGCACTGGTGACCCAGAGCGGCATGACGCTCTACACCTTTGCCAAGGATTCCAGAGACAAGTCAGCCTGCAACGGCCCTTGCGCCGGCAACTGGCCACCGCTCGCTGCCAAAATCGGCGACAAGGGACCAAAAGGCTGGAGCGTCTTCAAACGTGCCGATGGTTCGGCGCAATGGGCCTGGCATGGCAAGCCGCTCTACAGCTTCGTCAAGGACACCAAGCCCGGCGATACCACTGGCGACGGTTTCCTCAAGGGCGCCTGGCATATCGCCAAGCCGTGATTCCGGCATAGCCGCAGAGGGCCGGAATGGACGACATCGCCGCCGCGCTTGAGCCTGAGATCCCGCGTCTCAGGCGCTTCGCCTATGCGCTGACCCGTGACCGGGCGGCGGCGGACGATCTCGTCCAGGACACGCTGGAGCGTGCCTTGTCGCGCTGGCAAGTGCGGCGACGACAAAGCTCGCTGCGCGCCTGGCTCTTTGCCATCCTGCGCAACCTCTTTCTCGATTCGCTGCGCCAGCGCGGCAGGCGCGGTGCGCATGTCGGCCTCGAAGCCCTGCAGCACATGCCGGCCGAAGGGGACATGCAGCACGCGGGCGAAGGTCTGCGCGATGTCATTGCCGGGCTGGAACGGCTGTCCGAGGAGCAGCGCTCCGTGCTGCTTCTGGTAGCTGTGGAAGAGCTTTCATATGAGGAGGCCGCCGCCGTGCTGGGCGTGCCTGCCGGAACGGTGATGTCGCGCCTTGGCCGGGCCCGCGAGAAAATGCGCGCCTTCATGAAACATGGACGCGACAACGTGCTGAGGGTAGTCAAATGAGTGATGACGAACGCCCCGTCAGTGAAGATGATGTGCAGGCGCTGGTCGATGGGCGGCTGACGGCGCAAAGGCGTGCATTTGTCGAGGCCTATGTCGATGCTCACCCGGACCTGAGGGCCCATGTCGATGCAGATATCAGCATCGCCGCCCAGTTGCGGGCGCGGCTCGATGCCGGGCTGGAGGCGCCGATCCCCGCGCGTCTGCGCATCGCCAACATTCGTGCCCGGCGACGCGGGCGGCAGCTGGCAAACCTGCGCAGGCTCGCAGCTTCGCTGGCGCTCGTGGTTGCGGGTGCAGGTATCGGCTGGGCGGGAAATTCGTGGATGCAGGCGCGCAGGCCGGTGCTGGCAAATTCCTTTGCCGCCGCCTTTGCCGCCTACCGCACCTTCGTGCCGGAAAAGCTGCATCCGGTGGAAGTCAGGGCCGAGGCTGGCAGCAGGCTGGTCACCTGGCTGTCGAACCGTGTCGGCCGGCCTTTGCTGGTGCCTGATCTCTCTGGCGAGGGGTTTACGCTGATGGGCGGGCGCTTGTTGCCGGCCGGACAAGGCGAGCCGGCGGCGATGCTGATGTATGTCGATGATCTCGGGCATCGCCTGACGCTTTATACGCGCGCCAGCAGCACCCGGCACAGCTTTGGCCTGCATTTCCAGCAGCAGGGCTCGGTTGCCGCATATTTCTGGGCCAACCGCCACCTTGATTATGTGGTGGCCGCCAGCGTCAACCGGCCTCTGCTGCAGAGCGTGGCGGAGGACGTCAACCGGCAGTTCAACGCGCGTCTTTGACGGCAGCGTGATGGCGCGAACTGCAGCCGCGCCTTGATGAAGCCTGTTTTAGTCCAGAACGTTGCGCATGTGCCGCGCCAGGGCATCGATCTGCGGGAGCACCTCATCGCCGATGGTTTTATCGTCGATGGTCTCGCGCCAGGCCTGATGAAAGCAGAACAGCCAGCTTTGCACCGCCTCATGGCCGATCGGCGCATGAAGGTGGCGGCGGCGCAGCATCGGTGCGCCATAGCGCTCGATGAACAATTGCGGCCCGCCGAGCCAGCCCGACATATATTCAAACAATTTGCGCTCGACCGCATGCAGGCTCGGCGGGTGCAGGGCTCGCGCCGCCTTGCCCTCCGGCAGGCTGTCCATCAGCTCATAAAAGCGCCGTGTCAAAAACCGGACGCCCGCTTCGCCGCCGCAGCGATCATAGGGCGAGGCTGTCGGCACCGATGGTTCAGAGGGCTGGGAGGCGGACAATCGCATTTCCTTGGTTGGGTGATGCTGACGGAGAGAGCGCTGCCGGCGGCGCTGACCGGGGCATCAGAGCGTCGGCTTTTTGCTGAAATACCAATCGGTGAATTCATAGCCCTGCTTGTCGCGGACATTGGCCTCGCTGATGGTTTTGGGCGGCGGCACGATCGCCGCATCGCCCGGCTGCCAGTTTTCCGGGGTTGCAACATTCTGCGCATCCGAAGTCTGCAAGGCCTTGACCAGCCTCAGGAACTCATCAACTGAGCGGCCATTGGACATCGGGTAATAGACCATCGCCCGCAGCACGCCTTGCGGATCAATGATGAAGGTAGCGCGCACGGCGGACGTGTCGCTGGCGCCCGGCTGGATCATGCCATAGGCGGCCGCCACCTTCATCGAGAGGTCCTCGATGATGGGGAAGGGAATCCTGACGCCAAATTTCTCCTCGATGTTGCGCACCCAGGCGATGTGCGAAAAGACGCTGTCGATGGAGAGCCCAAGCAATTCGCAGTTCATCGCCAGAAATGCCGGGTAGTTCCTGGCAAAGGCGATGAATTCGGTGGTGCATACCGGCGTGAAGTCGGAGGGATGGGAAAACAGCAGCAGCCATTTGCCGCGATAATCGGCCAGAGATTTGAGGCCATGCGTCGTATTGGCCTGGAAAGCCGGGGCCGGGCGGTTGAGGCCGGGCATGGCCGTTGCAGTTTCGTTATGATCCACGGTCAAATCCCCTGTTTCGAGGCGGTGGCGGGCGCAGCTTTTGCGATGCCTGACGGGCAGCCAGGGCAGGTTATCTCAAGCCGGATGCGCCGCCTTGGCGGTCGAGCGTAGACGTATTCACTAATCGCGATATGTCAAGCGGCATGCGGTCGCAGCCAGCAGGCAAGCTCATCGCCCCGTGCTGCCGGATGGCACTATTCCAAGGCCCGGCTGGGCATGATAATCAGGCTTTTGCGATGCCAACGGCTTTGCCGTGCGCGCTCTGCAGGGGGCATGGTCATGCTGTTTTGTCCGAAATGTGCGGCCTGCGGTGCGTCGTCCGCACGCATCGAGGTGATCGCCCCCCATGAGTTGCCGGACCAATGGCCGTTATGGCCGGCGTCGCGCCGCGAGCTTTTCGCCACCTATCGCGATCCGTCGGCTTATCGTCTGCTCTACGAGGGGCCGGGTGGCAGCAACGGACTTGCCGGCGATGCGCTGGATCCGCAGCGGGCGGCAGCGATCATCGCCGCATTTGCCGGCAGCCCGGCAACCGGGATGATCATGGCGTCAGGAATTCACGATGGCGCCGGCTGGTGTCCCACGTGCCGGGCGTTTTACTGTGCGGATCATTGGTCGCTGTCATCCACGGGCCACGGTCGTTGCCCTAAGGGGCACAGCCGGAGCCTCGATCCGCACTGGCACCCCTAGCATAGCCAGGAGCCAGCTGCGCGGGCCGGATCTGCCTAGAACAGCCGCTTGACGTAAACAGTGCCAGACCAGATGTTCACAGCCATCGGGTTGCCAGGCACGCCGGCATAGATCGCCCGGATCTGATCATGGGTGTAATTGACCTCGCTGCCAAAAACCAAACCATTGGCTGGCGTGAATTCATTGCCGAATTGCGCGCCCCAGCCGCGAACACGATAGGTGAAATTGAACATGCCACCAGTAAAGCCGGTCGCCGCAGTCACCGATGGCGAGACGGCAGCCAGATTCGCCAGACCCGACGACATGCGCGCATCATAGCCCGAGAAGGTGAAGGTCGATTTTACGAACGGCGTCCACAGGTGCTCATAGGACACCAGCGCCGAATAGCCGCTGGAAAGATGGATGGTGCCATCGGCGTCGGCGACGTAATCCGTCGCAAAAAATGGCATGCCGAGATAGGCGAGGGCACCGCGCGAATAAGCTGCGGTGACCATCAGGCGGCCATACATACCATTGAATTTAGGCCCGAAATAATCCGACCAGTGAGCACGCAGTTCCATGCCGGCCAGCAGCGCATAGCCTTCCTTCGAGGTGACAGGCGCGTTGCAGCAGGCATTGGCGGTGGTATCGATGTTCTGGTGCAGGGCACCCGACAGCTGGAACAGGGCGTTTTTGGGGGCAAAGCGGATCTGCCCGACGAGATCGGGCCAGCGTTGCGGGCCAGAGCCGCTGATGACACCATCGACCTGCTGGCGCTGGGTCGGATCTTCGAGCGAGGCTGACACGCGGAAGATGTTGTTGAAGGCCTTGCTGTAAGCCAAGAGGTTGGTCTTGCGCAGCGAGGAATAGCCGCCGAAATAACCATAGCCCGGCGAGGTAAAATCAAAATAGGATTGCTGGTGGCCGGCCGTGATCCCCGCCCAGCTGATCCAGCCCTGATCGAGGAAGAATGTCGAGCTCGGCGTTTGCACCAGACGATCATTGGCGAGGGTCACATCCACCGAATTGCGGCCATCGGCAAACACCACCAGTGGGCCAAAATCCGTCGGCGTCACCGCCAGCGTCGTCATTTGAATGTCGAGGCGCGGCATCACATGATCCGCCGTTGCCCACAGATTCTGGACTGACGGCAAAATGACCGGAACGCCGCCCAGCAGCCGCTGGGTCGGTGTGGCGCTGAAATCATTGTGAACAAGATCGGTCCGCATCTCATAGATGATGTCGAGACCAAGCTTCAGGCAGGTCGAAGTCTCTGGAATATCAACGAAGCCGTAACCCAATCCCGGACAGGCCTGCATATAGGCAGCCTTGACCTTGGGCTTGGCGTGATCTGCCGCCTGCGCCTTTGCTCCCTGTGCCAGGGTCAGCACAGTCAAAAAAGCAGTTACAATGGCAACGCCGGGCTTGCTCATTAAGATATTTCCCCTCAGCTCCTCACTAGCTGCCCGAGGAGCGCGCCGTCAATCCAACGGGAGCGATTGTGACGCAATGCGGCAAAAATGCAACAGTAAGCCTCTGACATCATGAACAAAAAATTCCACTGCGGGTTTAGAGCGCCGCACTATTCGCGAGCAGATTGCTGCCCCCGACCATCCGCTGGACGAAAAACAGCGCCTGCGTGCGGTTGCGGGCATTCAGCTTTTTCATGATATTCTTGAGATGAACCTTGACCGTGCTTTCAGAAATACCGAGCCTGAAGGCGATGATCTTGTTTTGCAGACCTTCGTGCAGGAAGGTGAGAATTTCCACCTCGCGCCGGGTGAAGCGCCCGTCCGGGTTCAATACTGCACCTGACATGTTCAAAATGGCATCGGGCGCAAGGTTGCCGCCGCCATGGGAGCCGGGCCGCACGGGATCGAGCAATTCGGGTGGTACGAACCTGCCACCCCTCGCCACCAGGTTCATGGCCGCAGCCAATATCCGGGCCGTTGAACGCGAGGACACCAGCCCGGCGACTCCGAGTTCCACCAGGTGCCGCGCTTCCGGCTCATTGCCGGGATCAATCACCGCCAGCAGGCGCAGGCCGGGAAATTGTGCCAGAACCTTGGTTGCCTGGGCGCTGAGCGTGGATTCGGCGGTGCCGTGACACAGAACCGCCAGATCAAAGGCTTCGGCACGTGCCTCAAGCGCCGAGGGCACCGCTACGATGCGCCAGTCGGGCAGGGCGCCCTCCAGGGCCCGCTGCAGGCAATCACGCATCAGCTTGCGGGCCTCCACCAGAAGCGCGCGCGCGGCATCACCCTCTGTCGCCTGACCAGCGAGAGGAGGATCGCCTCTCATGAGAGCAGTGCTGCCGTGGCGCGTGCCTGTGGCAATGGCTTGGCCGCGACCGCATTGCCGCGGATCAGTTCACCGAGAATTCGCGCCGGAATGAATTGTTCGCCGGCCAGGAGCAGGCGCACGGCCGCCAGCAAATGCGAAGCATCGCCCGATGTCGGGAAGAAGCCGGACGCTCCTGCGGCAAAGACCTTGTGACATTCGCCCTGGTCATCCTGGTCGGCAATGACCAGCACCGGAACACCGGCAAAACGGAGGCTGACAGCCTCAAGCAGGGCCACGCGCCCGGCGCAACCGCCCGCATGCCCGGAAACGTTCAGCAGCACCAGCGCGCAACTGGTGCTGTCGAGATCGCTAACACCCTCAAGCCTCGCAAAGGCCATGATGCCACTGCCGAAACCTTGCCGGGCCAGAAACAAGGCCAGACTGTCGCGACTCAAATCCTCGTCATCAATGATGATGATGCCTTCGCGAACCGGCCGCGCGCACGCTGGCGCCGGTTGCCCGATGTCATGCGCATCGGGGGAGCGATGATCGTTGGTCGATGGCGGCAGATCACGACCGGTCAGGTCGCTACGGATATCGTTTCCCGGCCGTTGGCCCCATGGCAACGACGGGTAAGCCTGGTACATACGCATGTGCTACTCCCGCGGCTTTTATTGATTTGATGTCATATGCAGCAATTTTGTCGTGTCGTGTCGTAAAGTCCTGACACCACTCTGCCCAGCGGTCACCTTGCCTGTCGGCGCCTGGTGCACCATCACCGCGCCCCGGCTTGAACGCTCCGCCCCATGCAGGAGATCCTTAACGACAGGTTACGTAATCGATAAGACCTTAGTATAATTTTGTCAAGCACGCTGCGCGCGGGTCAACGCGGCCATACTTGGTGTCCAAAAACGGGCTCGCATTGAATTATGTCATCAATTCGGTACGTTGGAACCTTTCCGATTTCAGCCCTGCATCTTCCGGCCGACCTGCGAAACCCTAAGGCGCCAAAGGGCGAACCGGCTCTGCCAGGCCCGAAACCCAACCGTGCCGACGCTAACCCGAGGCAAGTCTCGCGAGCTCAGGAACTCACCTGAAAGTGGTAGTCGCGCGATCATGGCGGGGGCGCAGTCAGACACTCTCCTACCCGATGGGGTTAGATGCACAACCGTTGTCCTTCGAGGCCCGGCGCCAGGCGTCACCCCATCGGGTAGCTTACGCCTTTAGTCGCATATTGGCATGGTGTGCCCATCACAACGCCGGACGAGTGGTGCCGGAGTTCAGGGCGCGTAGGTGGTGCCCTGTACTTCACGGCTCGAAAGGCGGGTGTGGTGCCTCGGGGGCTGAGCCCTCCAACCAAATACGGGAGTTCGTCATGAAAAAATATCTTCTCGCTGCTGCGGCTGTTGCGTTGATGTCATCCGTGGCTCTTGCCGGTGGCAATGGCAGCAATAACGGCAACGGCAACTGGGGCAGTGGTAATGGCAGTGGCAATGGCAACTTCAATACCGGCAGCCACAATGGTTCCTGGAACGGCAATAACAACCTCGGAAATGGCAATGGTTCCGGGAATGGCAACAACAACTACGGCAACCATAATGGCAGCGGCAATGGCAACTGGAATGGCGGCTTCGAGGGCTATTATCCGGAGTTTTCCAGCCACAATGGTTCCAACAATGGCAACAACAACTTCGGCAACCACAATGGCAGCAACAATGGCAACGGCAATACGTCCTTCTGATTGTCTGAAGGCGATCTTGTCACCAGCCGGCAGATGCCGGGGGCGATAGAAGATTGCGGTGCCCAAGGGGGTCGCGCCATTGCAGTGCGACTTCCCGATCTCGAAGCGGCAGTTTGACCCTGAGCCACGCAAGACGGCCAGTCTGATCCTGGGAGACCATCATGACCTCATATCTTCGCGCCCTGGCGCCCCTTCTCATGCTTTCCAGCGCGTCAGCCCTGGCCGTGCCGGTGGCCCATGCCCCGCACAGCCAGAAGGCGACGGCCCATTTCGTGAGGGTCGTCTTTGCCGGTGGTAATGGCAATGGCAATGGCAACGGCAATGTCGGTTCGTTCAATGGCAATTTTAATGGCAATGGCAATTCAGGTTTCGGCAATGGCAACGGTAACGGCAATGGCAATGTCGGCTCGTTGAATGGCAACTTCAATGGCAACTGGAATATCGGCGGTGGCAACGGCAATGGCAACGGCAATGGCAACATTGGCCTTGGCAATGGCTCCCGTAATGGCAATGCCAACCTGGGGTTTGGCAATGGCAATGGCAACGGCAACAGCAATACCGGCTCTTGGAACGGCCGGAAGAACGGCAACCTGAATGCCGGCAACAGCAATGGCAATGCCAATGGCAACGGCAATGGCCGACCGAAGCCCGCCAACGGCAATTACGGCTATGACAATGGCGGCACCAACAATATTGGTGCCTTCAATGGCCTGAACAATGCCAGCTCGACCAGCGGAAATGGCAATATCGGCGCCTATAATGGCAACAATAATGGCGGCCTGAACAATGGCAACAACAACATTGGTTCCTATAACGGCAACAACAACGGCAATTGACCGGCGTTGTTGGCGCTCGATGCGGAAATTCACCGCATCCGGGGCCGTCAGGCAGATGGGCCTGTGCTGTTTGTACCGGGCAAGGATTTCGGGAGAGGCGAGATGTTCAAGGTTTTGCTGGCTGCATCATGTGGAGTTTGCCTGATCGGCGTCGCCGCCCGGGCGCAGGGCTTCGATATGCAGCGGATCGAGCGCCAGGCCCGCGCCTATGTGATGCGGCATCACAATAATGGCTCGCACGGCAATCTGGGCGCCTTCAACACCGGGCACGGCAATGTCGGGGCCTTCAACGGCAGCAGCGACAATATCGGTGCCTTCAACGGGCGGCACAATTCCAGCGCCACGAATGGCACCAATAATTATGGCGCCTTCAACGGCAATAACAATGGCGGCCAGTATAATGGCAATGCCAATGCGGGCGCGTTCAATGGCAACGACAATGGCCGCCATAATTCCAGCGTCACCAGTGGCAACCGCAACGGTAATGACAATGCCGGCGTGAACAATGGCAATCATAACGGCAATCGTAATCGTGGCTTTCTCGATGGCAACGATAACGGCAACATGAACTCTGGTGTCGGCAACGGCAACTACAATGGCAATAGTTACGGCCAGGCCATGGTAAGTGTCGGGCCTTCCATTCTTCACAGGTGAGATGCTGGCTGGCGCGTCATGTGCTGACGCAAGGCAAATGCAGGAGGCAATTGTGCGGACGGCATTGTACAAGGCGACGCTCTATTGTGGCATTGGCCTGATCACGGGAACAGTGGCTCAGGATTGCTCGGTCGATGTTGCCCATGGCTTTCTGCCCTTGCGCCAGGCTGTCACCTACGGGCCGATGCCGGTCGTGCCGCTTTATCCCTCATGCGGATCGTGCGGGATCGTGGTGGCGACCCCCAGCACGATAGGGGTCGGCGCCACAAATTACGGCTATCCGAAAATTGACACGGGACCGGGACTTCCCGGCTGGGGCTTTTCCAATGGTGGTTCGAGCCTCGGCAATGCCCTCCCGGGGCATGGTTCCATAACGAATGACAAGGTCCATTAGTGTGGTGCGGGGCTGCCAGGCGAGAAGGAGGTTAGCATGCGGCATTTGACGATTTGTGCCAGCTTCGGCCTCGCGACACTCGGCCTGCTGGCTGCGGGCACGAGCTCGGAACATTCCTGCACAGCCTGCCGGACGGCATCGGTGCCGGCCTTGCTGGTGATGGCCGATGGCCATGGCAATGGCAATGGCAACGGCAATGTCGGCAGTTTCAATGGCAATTTCAATCAGGGCAATGGCCAGGGCAACTGCAATATCGGCAATGGCCACGGCAATTTCGACCAGGGGGCCGGAAAACCCGGTCAAGGGCAGCCGCCTCTGGCGCGCGCACATTGCCGCTCGACCTGGCAACAGAACAACGACGACCAGCAAAAATTGCTGGAGCACATGCTGCAAACTGCGCCCTGGCGCATGCAACATCAGGGAGGGTAACATGCTTCTTCGTATCATTTTGGCGCTGGGGATTGCGACGGGCGCCGGAGGCGTCGCCTTCGCCGCCCGCAACAACAGCGATATTTCGCAAAACGGCATCGGCAATGTCGCCAGCACCACCCAGCAGGGCCATCGCCGCAAAAATCTGTCCGGTATTGATCAATACGGGCTCGGCAATGCCGGCTTCATCGACCAGTCGGGCGGGCGCGGCCAAAATTCGTCGATGCTTGGCCAGAATGGCACCGGCAACGTCGGCTTTGTCACCCAGGGCGGGTCGATGAGCCAGAACGTCGCCGTGACCTCGCAGATCGGGGTCGGCAACGTTTCGGTGCTCAGCCAGCACTGATCAGGTTCTGAAGCTTCAAGTCTTGCAACAAGTCACCGGGCGCGGACGCGCCAGGTGAGCGTGGAGGAGCGTGCCCGCATGCGGGCGGTAGAGGGAGTTGAGCTCATGTCTGCTTTCAAGCTTCCATGCGGCGAAGCGCCGTACGGGCACCTCGCGAAGGTAACGGGCCTGGCGCTGGGGCTGGCCCTGGCCACGGCAGCCCATGCCAATGATCTGCGGGTCAACCAGCAAGGCCGGCTCAATGTCTTCACCTCCCTGCAAACGGATCAGGACAATCATCTGACCCTGAAGCAGCATGGCGGCCGCAATCTTGGTGGTTCCCTGCAATATGGGGCGGCCAACACCGCCATTACCCACCAGACCGCCCCCAGCAACGATTACGGGATCGGCCAATATAGCCTGCAGAATTATTCCGAAGCCTATCAAAATGGCCAGGGAAGCCATTCCAACAATGCGATGATCATCCAGAATACAGCGCAGATTTCCGGAATCAGCAACGGCAACGGGCCACAGGTGATCATCAACCAGACCAGCCACGATGCCGACGCGCTGTCGCGCCAGCAATATTTCAACAATGGCATTGTGACATTCGCGACCGTCTATCATTCCGGCGGCGTCAACATCACCAGCATCACGCCTTTCGCCCCTGCCATCGGCGTTCTCGGCCGCGCTCACTAGGCCCCTGGCTTCGCACGGCACGCCCTGAGGGCGGCGTAAGCTTGGCTGCCCGGGGTTGGGGCAGTTGCTATTGGCGCCCATTGGCCTAAAACCAAGCTCAATGCGCAGAGATGACTGCTGCATCCAGCCCACGTCAAGCGGGTGATGAGCGATGAACTTGCCGGTTGAGTCTGGAGCGCCAGCGCCAGAAGAACATGCCCTCGCGGCGCTGGGTCTTGCCAGCGCCGAAGCGCAGCGGCGACTTGCCGCCTCCGGCGCCAACGCCATGCCCGATACGGATCGCAGCCTGTGGCAAAGCGCTGCAGAGAAATTCTGGGCGCCGGTGCCGTGGATGCTGGAAGCGGCGGTTCTCTTGCAACTGGCGCTGGGCAAGCGGCTCGAAGCCGGCATCATTCTCGCGCTTCTGGTGTTCAATGCCGCGCTGGGCCTCATTCAGGAAGGCCGCGCCACCGCCACCCTGAAGGCGCTGAAATCGCAGCTGGCCCTCAACGCAACGGCACGGCGCGATGGTCAATGGCAGAGCGTGGCGGCGACCGATCTGGTGGTCGGCGATGTGGTCAAATTATCGCTCGGCGGCGTCGTGCCTGCCGATGTCAGCCTCATCAGCGGCGAGGTATTGCTCGATCAGTCGATGCTGACCGGCGAATCCATTCCCATCGAGGCCGGGGCCGGCCAGCAGACCTTCGCCGGGGCGCTGATCCGGCGTGGCGAGGCGGTTGCCGGCGTCACCGCGACCGGCACGCGCACCAAATTCGGGCGCACTGCGGAGCTGGTGCGCATCGCCCATGTCGTGAGCGCGCAGCAGAAGGCGGTGATGCGGGTGGTGCGCAATCTGGCGATCTTCAACGGCGTGGTGATCATCGCCCTGGTGGCCTATGCGCTGTTCCTGCATATGCCGCTTGCCGAAATCCTGCCGCTGGTGCTGACCGCCATCCTCGCGTCGATCCCGGTGGCGCTGCCGGCCACCTTTACCCTGGCTTCCGCCCTCGGTGCGCGGGCATTGGCCAAGGAGGGCGTGTTGCCGACCCGGCTGTCGGCGGTCGATGAGGCGGCGACCATGGATGTGCTGTGCTCGGACAAGACCGGGACGCTGACCCGCAACGCGCTCAGCGTCGCCAGAGTGCAGGCCGCCAATGGCGCCAGCGAGGACGAGGTGCTGACGCTGGCGGCCATGGCGAGCTCGGACGGCGGGCAAGACCCGGTCGATGCGGCGGTCCGCGCCGCGGCCGCGGGCAAGGCGGCGCCGGAAGCCCTGAGCTTGCAAAGCTTCACGGCCTTCGATCCTGACAGCAAAATGTCACAGGCGACAGCGACGAATGCCCGGGGCGAGGCCTGGCGCATCGTCAAGGGGGCCTTTGCCGTCGTCATCAAGCTCACGCCACCCGCTCCGGAAGCCAGCGCGGCGGCAGATGCCCTTCAGCAGCAGGGGTTTCGGGTGCTGGCGGTGGCCGCCGGGCCGCATGATGGGCTGCACCTCATTGGCATGATCGCCCTCAGTGACCCGCCGCGCGAGGATTCTGCCGCGCTGATCACGCAATTGCACGGGCTTGGCGTTCGCGTCGTGATGGTCACCGGCGATGCCCCGGCCACAGCCGGCATTGTTGCGCATGCTGTCGGCCTCGATGGTGCCGTTTGTCCGGCGGGGAACATTCCCGACAAGGTTCAGGCCTCAAGCTATGCGGTGTTCGCCGGGGTTCTGCCGGAGGACAAATACAAGCTGGTGCAGGCGTTCCAGAACGGCGGCCATACGGTTGGCATGTGCGGCGATGGCGCCAATGACGCCCCCGCCCTGCGGCAGGCGCAAATCGGGATCGCTGTGGCTTCCGCCACCGATGTCGCCAAATCGGCGGCCGGCATGGTGCTGACCCGCCCCGGGCTTTACGGCATTGTCGCCACGGTGAAACAGGGCCGCGTCATTTTTCAGCGCATCCTGACCTACACCATGAATTCCATCATCAAGAAAATCGTCACGGTGCTGTTCCTTGCGGCCGGGTTGATCATGACCGGCCATGCCATTCTGACGCCCTTGCTGATGGTGATCATCATGGTGGCCGGTGATTTTCTCGCCATGTCGCTGACGACGGATCATGTCAGCGTCTCGGCCAAGCCCAATGTCTGGCGTATCGACAATATGACCCGGGCGGGCGTGATCCTCGGTCTGGCGCTGCTGGCCTTCTGCGTCGGCGTGCTGGCGCTTGGCACCTTTGCGCTGCACATGCCGGCTGGCGCTCTGCAGACACTGGCCTTTGTGACGCTGGTGTTTGGCAGCCAGGCGACAATTTATGCGCTGCGCGAGCGCCGGCGGATGTGGCATTCGCGGCCAAGTTTCTGGCTGGTCGCCTCATCTATGATCGACGTGCTGATTGCCGCCGGACTGGCGCTGACGGGACTCGCCACCCCGGCGCTGTCCTTAAGGCTGGTGGCGGGCGTGTTTGCGGCCGCAGCCGTCTTTGCCTTTGTTCTGGATCTCGTGAAAATTCCAGTCTTTGCCTTGCTGGATATTGCCTGAGGCTCGCGCGCTATTGCTCAAAAGGGAACTGCCATGCATATCAAGACAAAGGATTTTCGGGTCAAGGAGGGCGATCAGGTCGACCTCGCCGATTGGGCCACCAATATTGCCCCGGTCTACACCGGAAAACATGCCTACAAGCAATTGCTCGAAGCCCATATTGCCCGGCTCAGCGCGCAGCAGCAATTGCTATATGCCGCCAACAGTCATGCGGTGCTGCTGATTTTTCAGGCCATGGATGCTGCCGGCAAGGATGGGGCGATCCGGCATGTGATGTCGGGCGTCAATCCGCAGGGTTGCCAGGTCTTCAGCTTCAAACATCCCAGCGCCGACGAGCTGGAGCACGACTTTCTGTGGCGCACCACCCGGAATTTGCCCTCGCGCGGGCGGATCGGGATTTTCAACCGCTCCTATTACGAAGAGGTGCTGATCGCTCGGGTGCATCCTGAAATTCTCGCCAACGAGGGGGTGCCGGGCAGACCCAAGGATGACAAGAAGCTCTGGAAGCACCGTTACCGCTCGATCAACGATCTGGAACGACATTTGAGCCTCAATGGCACGCAGATCATCAAATTCTTCCTGCATCTGTCTAAGGACGAGCAGAAGAACCGCTTTCTTGCCCGCATCGATGCGCCCGACAAAAACTGGAAGTTCAGCGAGGCGGATATGGCCGAGCGCGGCTTCTGGGATGATTATATGGAGGCCTATGGCAAATGCCTGACGGAGACCAGCACTGAAATGGCGCCGTGGCATATAGTGCCGGCCGATGACAAACTGAACGCGCGGCTGATCGTCTCGCATATCGTGCTGGAGCGGCTGGAAAGCCTGAAAATGGCCTTTCCGCAAGTGAGCGCCGAGCGGCGCGCGCAATTACAGGCAATCCGCAAGACACTGGAGGTATGAGGCGGGGCATCGCTGCATCAATTTGGCGTGCGATGCCAGAGCCTTGCCGCGCATTTGCCGCCAGGGCGTGCTGGACGGATTGCAAAGAACGGCATAGCCTTGGTCTGGTTGTGTTATCGGCGGGGGTGTCCGATGATTTCTGGTTGGTGCAGCGCCTGGTTGCGGCGGGTGATGGCGGCCACCGCGTCGGTCGGCGTGTTGATGCTATTGTCAGGTTGCGAGACCAGCATGGGGACATCGCCGACACTGGCTTCCTCGGGCCCGGTTTCGATCCGCAGCGCCAGAAGCACCATCAAGAATGCCAGCGGCAAGTTCTGCCCGTCGATGTGGTGCAACGTGCAGGGATACCAGATTTCCGGCATGACGCTGAGCCCTGATGACAAGACACTGACCATGATCAAGGATGACGGATCCAGCGGCGACAGGCTTGCGGTCGCTTTCCTGCATCCCTTTGCCGGCAAGATAATGAATATGGGCGTCGTGCACTTTACCGGGCAATTCGCGCCCAACCTCGTGACGACCGAGGATGAGGCGCGCCGTCTGGTGGTGGCCATCAACAAGGTCAAAAATCCGGCGTCGCAAGGTTCATCTGTCGCTGCCGCTGCGCCGGTGCAGCCTTCGCTGCCGGCGGCGCCTAGGCCGGGCCCGCTGGGTCTGCTGGTCGCGGACAGGCCTGCTGGCGCCGGCAAAGTTGGAAAGCCCGGCTTGATGGTGGTCAAGGTCGTGGCGGCATCACCGGCGGCAAAAGCCGGAATGAAACCGGGCGACCGGATCGTCGCCTTCAACAATGTCCATATCAAGCACGCCGTCGAACTGAAGCAGGACGTGGACAATGTGCGCAAGGGCAGCGTCGTCAGGCTTGCCATTCTTCGTCACGACAGGCCGCGCACGGTCAAGGTGCGGATTCCGGCGTCGGGCCCGGGGGGAACTGTGCCCGCGGCCATCGGCTCACGCCCGTTGATCGTGACGATCCAGGATAATTGCCATACGACGGTGATCGCGGACGACAATTGTGATTATGACAACGGCACGACCAAGGCCTTCTTTGCACAGGCGCTGAACCAGTCGCTGGCGGCGCATGGTCTTGCGGTTGCAGGGCCGGGCGCAGGCAGCGGGCCGCATCTTGTGGTGACGATCCTCCAGGTCGGCGACAATTCCATTGATCCCACGGGGCTTCTCTGCGGGCTGATCTGCGATATGGCTGCTCAGGCCTCAGCATCGGCGCGCTATGCCTTGACGGATGCCTCCGGGCGGGCCGGGCCAACGGGCACGACCCAGACAAAGTCGTCGGGAACCCGGGCCGGCCTTCAGGAACTTGCGGCACAAATTGCCGCCGCCATAGCAGGAGGCGGGCACGAAAGCCCGGCGACGGCAGCGAAATAGGCTTTTGAATATGCCGGCCGGGATTGAAATTAGCGGCCCATGACGACGGTGCGCCGTGGCCGCGCCAAGTGCCGCGCCACGGCAAAGGCCCGCATCAGATCATTGTTCCGCCCGCGCTGGTATGATAAATTACGAGGTGCTGGGAATCGGGAGTGTGTCATGCGCGTCCTCGCTTCAACTGCTACGCGTGTTCGTAAAATTTCTATGGCGATTGTTATGTCGGCCGTGGCGACCACGCTGGTCTACGACAATGCCTGGTCACAAGCTGCGCCCGGTGGGGGCGCGACTTCTGGCGGGGGCACCAGTTCTTCACCGGGTGGAAACTCGCCACCGTCAACGCCGCCATCTACCCCCAAAATGGCGGTTCATTCGTGCGATGGGGCACGTTGCCCGCCCAAGACCAAGAAGCATCACCGCAAGGTCGTGGGCTGCCGGGTGGTGAAGCGCATCCTTCATACGCCCACCGGGATAAAGGTGGTGCATATCCGCCATTGCCGCCGCCACTGAAGATCGTGACGCAGGGCCTTTGGCCGGTGTGATGATGGTGAACGAGGCAGGTTGGCCGCAATGGTAGCGCATTGGATGCGCCCCTTGCGGCCATGCCAGCTGACGTATGTCGCCTTGATTCTGGCCAGCCTGACGTGACCCCCAACCTTCATCCAGTTGCGATTAGAGCCTCGGCATTGTTGTTGCGCGTTGGCGCGGGTGAAGCAAGGGGCTGCGTAGCGTAGCCTCAGGCTATGCGGAGCGAAGCAGCCCCTTGCTTTTTCAGGTCGGCGGCGAAGGCCGCCGGGGTAGTGTATCCGAGCGACGAGTGCGGCCGCCTGGTGTTGTAGTCATCGACCCATGCGGCGATTTTCTCGCGGACATGCGCCATGCTGGTGAACAGCGTTTCATTGAGCAGTTCGTCGCGCATCCGCCCGTTGAAACTTTCGACGAATGCGTTCTGGGTGGGCTTTCCCGGGGCTGTGTAGTGCCATTCGACTTTGGCTTTGCCGCACCATTCCAGCACCGCGTTCGAGGTCAGTTCGGTTCCGTTGTCGCTGACGATGGTGCCGGGCTTGGATCATGTCCCGCAGCGTGGTGTAGCTCATCTGGGCCACCGGTGATTTCGGCATCAGTTTGAGCCGATCATGCGCCGGGTACAGCCGAGAGCATGACGATGGGATTGTCGCTCACCGGGGCCATCGTTTCAAGCGTCATGTAGCGTGCGCGCTGGACGGCCCATTCGTCGGATTGCTCCATGAGGATCGCG
>JAGXAM010000025.1 GCA_019075905.1 Hyphomicrobiales bacterium | reverse complement strand
CAGTGATTCGAGGTGACGTCGAAGACGACGCAGCTTAGCTTTCTGATGAGCTTATTAACAACGTAGGTTCAAGTAAAATGAAGCTTCGACAGACATCATAGGGCTATAGCGCAAACGTAGTGATCATCACTATCGGTCGTGGCCCGCCATTTCAGCGCGTTTTTCATTTATAATCCGTGCGATTTCTTCGACTCGCTGGCCATGCTGGCGCAAATGGCCGATTAAGGCGACACCACCTCTAAGCGCCCGGACATTATAATTTTGCCCACCCCCCTCGCCCCCTCAGCTGGCTCCGGCGCGCAGGGCCCAGGCGGCGGCTAATGGGGCCAATGCCAGCGTGGCGAGGGTCAGCGCGGTCAGCACCAGCAGCGGCACGTGCAGCGGCATGAAGCCCGCGCCCTGACCGGCATTGGCCGCCGCCACGCCGAAGATCAGCACCGGTATGGTGAAGGGCAAAATCAGCACTGGCATCAACAGCCCGCCGCGCCGCAGCCCTGCGGTCAACCCTGCACCTATGGCGCCGAGCAGGGTCAGCGCCGGTGTTCCGATCAGCAGGGTCAGTGTCACCGTCCACAATTGGGCCGCAGGCATGGCCAGCAGCAGGCCAAACAGCGGCGCGGCAATGACCAGCGGCACGATGGTCGCCAGCCAATGGGCGGCGCATTTCACCAGCACCACCAGTTCGAGCGGCAGGTTGCCGAGGCGCAGCAGGTCGAGCGAACCATCCTCGGCATCGGCCTGAAACAGCCGGTCAAGTCCGATCAGGGTCGCCAGCAGCGCGGCAATCCACAGGATCGCGGCACCAATGCGCCCGAGCAGCCGCGGATCAGGCCCGATGGCAAAAGGCACAATGGTGATGAGGATGAGAAAAAAGATCACCGCCATGGCCGCGCCGCCGCCAAGCCGGCGCGTCACCCGCCATTCCCGCAGGAAAAGGGCCAGGGCTGCTGAACGCATGGCAGGTCTCCTGATCAGGTGGCCGGGCGCGGCGCCAGACGCATATTCGGCGTCAAGGCCTCGGGATTGGTCAGTACATGCAGCAGGGCCGGACATGCCGCCGCCTCTGCCGCCGCGAAGGCGGCTTCAAATTCGGCATTCGTCCTGACAGTGGCACCAAAGCCCCCATAGGCACGCGCCAGCGCCGCAAAATCCGGGTTTTTCAGCGCCGTGGCCGAAATCCGGCCGGGGTAATGCCGCTCCTGATGCATTCTGATCGTGCCATACATGCCATTGTCGACGACAATGACAATGACTTTAGCCTGATATTGCACGGCGGTGGCAAATTCCTGGCCATTCATCAGGAAGCAGCCATCGCCGGCAAAGGCCACAACCTGGCGGTCGCGATGCTCGATGGCAGCGCTGACCGCCGCCGGAATGCCATAACCCATGGAGCCGGAAGTCGGCGCCAGTTGCGTTGCAAAGCGGCGGAACCGCAAAAACCGCCCCGGCCAGATCGCATAATTGCCGGCGCCATTGCTGACGATAGCCTCCGGGGCCAGGCGCTGGCGCAGCCACAGCATGGCCTTGCCCATGTCAATGCCGTCCGGCGCCGGTGGCGGCACATCGCTCCAGGCGAGATATTGCGCCCGCGCCTCCCGCGTTGCCGCCGCCCAGCCGATGGTGGCCGGGGGGTGCAGCCCTTCCAGCGCTGCGGCAAAGCCGGCCGGGCTGGCATGGATGGCAAGGTCGGTTTGATACACCCTGCCCAGTTCATGGGCGTCAGCATGGACATGCACGAGGCTCTGGCGCGGCTTCGGCACCTCGAAAAGCTGATAGCCCTGCGACGGCATTTCGCTCATGCGCGCCCCGGCCAGCAGCACAAGGTCAGCCGCGCTTATGCGCTCGCGCAATTTCGGATTGGGGCCGATGCCGATTTCGCCGACATAGAGCGGATGGTCGCCGTCAAACAGCATGGCACGACGAAATGATGTCGCCACCGGCAGTTCAAAACGCTCGGCAAAGCGCTGGAAGGCGGCCCGCGCCGTGGCATTCCATCCCGATCCGCCGAGAATGGCGATCGGCCGCGCTGCCGCCGCCAGCCGCTTTTGCAACGCATCCATCTGGCTTTGGCCAGGCCATGTCGTCACCGGATTTGCCGGCTTGGCGTCAGCGACAAGGGTCTCGTCTCGCAGCATGTCCTCGGGCAGCGCCAGAACCACCGGGCCATGGCGGCCCTGCCGTGTCACATGGAAGGCTCGCGACAGCATTTCCGGCAGGCGTGCGGCCTCGCTGATTTCCGCCACCCATTTGGCAAACGAGCCGAATACGGCGCCAAAATCCATTTCCTGAAAAGCGCCGCGCCCGCGCATCGAGCGCCCGACCTGGCCGATGAACAGAATGATCGGCACGCTGTCATGTTCGGCAATATGCACGCCGGGGGCCGCATTGGTGGCGCCGGGGCCGCGGGTGACGAAAACCACGCCGACCTCGCCGGTCAGCCGCGCATAGGCATCGGCCATCATGGTCGCGCCGCCCTCCTGCCGGCAGACGATCACCTCGATGCCGGAATCATAGAGAGCGTCGAGCACGGCGAGATAGGATTCGCCCGGCACACAAAACACCCGGCGCACGCCCTGAATCAGCAATTGGTCGACCAGCACCTGGCCACCGCTGCGCTTCGTCGCCTCACCCTGTTTCGTCATTTGCACGATTTTCGCCCTCTCGACCGGTCATTTGGCCAAACCATGGTTCGCACCTTAGCGCAAGCTCTGCAACATCGGGCGCAACCGCGGGGCAGCGCGCGACAAAGCGCCCTGCTGAATTCATTTGATTCCTGGTTCAGGGCCGTTATGGTCAGTTTCAGGGGAGCAAAAATGCAAGGAGTGGCCATGCTGGCTGGCAAAGCTTACCGCAGCCTCGTCTGGGCGGTGGCACTCATGGCGTCCAGCGCGGCTCCGGCCTTGGCCTATACCGCCTATGTTTCCAACGAGAAGGGTGATTCCATCACCGTCATCGACAGCAAGACCGACAAGGTGATCAAGACATTCCCTATCGGCCAGCGGCCGCGCGGCATAGCGCTCAGCAACGATGGTTCGGAACTTTATGTCTGCCTCGGCAATGACAATACGGTGCGGGTTGTTGATACCAAGACGCTGAAGGTGAAATACGATCTGCCCTCCGGCAATGATCCGGAATTTCTCATCGTCGGGCCGCAGGACGGCCTGATCTATCTTTCCAACGAGAATGACAATCTCGTCACCATTCTCAACCCCAAGACCCACAAGGTGGTGGCCACCGTGCCGGTCGGCGTCGAGCCCGAGGGCATGGCGATGAGCCCTGACGGCAAATATGTCGTCAACACCTCCGAAACCACCAATATGGCGCATGTCATCGACGTCGCCACCAAGAAACTGATCGCCAATATTCTGGTTGGCCAGCGCCCGCGCGTCGCCCAGTTCAAGCATGACCAGTCCGAGCTCTGGGTCTCGTCTGAAGTTGGCGGCACCGTCAGCATCATCGATCCCAAGACCTGGAAAGTGATCTCGAAAATCCATTTCGCCGTGCCCGGCCTGACTGCGGAGGAAATCCAGCCGGTCGGCATTCGCTTCACGGCCCATGACCGGATAGCCTATGTCGCGCTTGGCCCGGCCAACCGCGTCGCGGTGATCGATGCCAAAACTCATAAAATATTGAAATATCTTCTGGTCGGGCAAAGAGTCTGGCAGATGGCGATAACGCCTGATAACAAGCAATTGTGGACTGCAAACGGCGTTTCCAATGACGTGACCGTGGTCGATATCGCCAGCGAGCGGCCGCTGCTCTCCATCCCCGTCGGGCAATTGCCTTGGGGTGTGATTTTCTCGCCGAAATAAGGGTTTGCACATGCGTATCCGCTGGCTGGCATTGCTCGCTTTCTTCATAACCGCCCCGGCCATGGCGCAGACGGCCGTGTCGCTGAATCAGGCCTCGTCGGATCTCACCTTTATCAATCTGGCGACGATGAACCAGTCAGGCACGCTGAAGCTCGGCATGGTGCCGAGCGGATCGGCCGTCGCCGTCAATGGCCGCCGGCTCTATGTCAGCTCGAAGGCGGGCCGCATCGTTGGCGTTATTGACGCGGCGCGGCGGCAATTGACCCGGCGCATCCCCATTGATGGCACGCCGCTTGGCATCGCTGCCGATCCCAATTCCACGCGCATTTATGTCACCGATGTCGAAAATAACCGGTTGCTGGAGATAAATCCGCGCAATTCCGGCGTCCTGCGCATTATCAAGACCGGCAAATATCCGGCCGGTGTCGCCGTGACCCCTGACGGCCAGAAAATCCTCGTCACCAATCGTGATGACAACAATGTCTCGGTGATCGATGCTGCTGATTTCCGGGAAGTGACGCAGATCAAGGTCCGGGCCGCACCCACCAGCATTGCCATATCTGACGATGGCCGGCGCGCCTATGTCGTCAACAGCGGTGCGCGGAACCTTTCGATCATTGATATCCCCTCCGAGCAGGTCGTCGGTGGTGTCGCCCTTGGCAAGGACCCCTATGAGGTTGCGCTCGGCAAGACCCGGGCCTTCGTCACCAACAGCGGCGAAGACGCAATTTCGGTGATTGATCTCAAGCTGCAACGCGTCACCACGACGCTGAAAACCTGCGCCCAGCCGAGCGCCCTTGCCGTCGATCCGCAACAATACCGGCTGGTCGGCTTTTGCACACGCGACAACCTGCTGACGACGTTCAACCTGGCAACGCTGAAGCCCGACGCCCAGATTGCGGTCGGGCAAAGGCCGCTGTCACGCGGCCCCTTCATCGTCAATTGAGCGGCGTGGGCGCTTCCTGCCGGTAATCGAGGTGGCGGTCGTCGGGCCACTGCACCTGCCAGGCCAGCCGCAAGGACCTGGTTTCCTGCGGTTTCAGGGTAAAGTCCCAGATCATCAGCCCGCGCTGCCCGGCGTCGGGCTTTTTGGTGCCGGGTGACGTCTGCGGCAGGAGCTTGACGCTGACATCGTGGTTCTGTGACACGGGAATCCGGTCTACGACATCAATATCGACCGGAAAATCATGATCATTGGTGATTTTGGTGACGTAATCCCACATTTGCGTGCGGGTCGCATTGATGAAACCCGGCCCGGTCTTGTTCAGGTTAACGGCATGACGCTCGACCTTGACCGCCGGGTCGGCACCAAAGCCGAGTTCGAACCGCGCACCGGGGGCCGTCAGCGGCATCAAGCCCTTGCCCTCGAACAAGCCGTCCCGATATAGGCTGATCGGCCCGGGCAGCAAAGCGCTCTGGCGGCCATTGGTCAGCATCGCGTCAAGAAACGCCGTATGACTGAACGCCGGCGCGATCTTCAGTTTCAGCGGCACATTGGCTTGGCTTTGTGTCAGGTCGAACGTCGCCCTGACATCCTGATTGGCGAGTGACACCGCACCCGGCACCTTGAATTCGACATCGACACCGCGCGTCACCACGAGCGGCGCCGTCACCGGCTGTGCCGGCGCCGCGGCCATCGCCTTGCTCATCACGAAGCGCTGCGGTGCTGGAATGACCGGCACTTTCGGCGCCAGATCCACCAGTTCCGTGCCAACTTCAGGGGCCCTGGTCATGAAGCCCGTGGTGCTGTTGGAAAGTGTCAGGCGGACATTGTTCCAAGGCTCCCCGGTCGATTGGCTGACTTCGGCGCGGCGGATCAGCGTCACCTCGGCGCCCTTGGCATCCGCGCCGGTTTTCAGCCGCGCCTCATAGACCGGTGTCCAGCCGGCTCCCGGCACCTGATAGGTCAGCGTGAAATGCGCCGTTGTGGCGCTGGTGGCGGTAAGGCTGATCTTGACATCGCGGGTCTGGCGCACCGCGGGCGGCGGCGCGGCATGCTGCAAACTGGCAAGGGCTGCATCAATGTCCGCCTGCTTGGCCTTGGCGAGGCGTAATTCATCGCTGGTTTTGGCGAGAGCCGCTTCAAGCGAGTCAAAAGCCTTGGACCATTGGTCAATATCCAGCGGCTTGCCATCGAGCGTGAGTTTGGCCGGGCTTTCCGAGGCGAAATGCAGCATCATCCCGCGTTTGGCGGTCAGCGTGTCGATCACCACCTGCTGGGCCGCCCGCGAGTCGGTCAGGGTCTTGATGCGCTGCGCCAGAGGGTTGGCGGTCACGCTGCCATTGCCGGCCGAAGGCACGACATCGACCTCGCCCAGGGTCACGCCCTGCGCCCTGGCCAGCCCGACCTGCAGGGCCTGCGAATCAAGGCCCTGTGGCAAGCCCGCGAAGACCAGCTGCGATAATCCGGCGGGCAGGGTGACATCGGCTTCGCGGGTGACGCTGGCGCGACCCTGATAGACGGTGACCCTGGTGATTTTCGAGGCCGCTGCCAGCGGCGCGGCGCCCGACGCTGGCAAAGCAAGCATCGGCAGCGCGGCGGCAAAAAAACCGAAACGACTCATCGGGATCCCTCGCAATCAAGACTTGTCCATGCTCACCAGAACTCGGGCATTTCTGCGGCCAAGCTGCGACCCGTTGCGGGCTTTTGGGGTCCATCCTAAAACATTACGCGCAATTGCATAGCCGTCGCAACATGAAGCGCAGGGAGGCGGAATTACGGTGATGGGGTGGACGGCGCCACGGCAGGCGCGCTTGCAGGGCTGCCATTTTGTGAAACGTCCGCCATTTGCTTTCCCCTATGCTAGGTCCCAGATGAAACATTGGTTGAGTGTTTATGTTTTCTGAACATCAACCAGAACGCGTAAGTTAAAAACAGTTGATATAGAAAGCCATACATTACAATAAACCAAATATTCAAATAAAAAAACACTGTATTGTTATAGTAATACAGCATACGAAACATAGATGTATCAAGTTGATTAGGAATATCTAAGATCATCCATGGCCCTCCAATTGTAAAAAATATAAATCCCAATACCATTTTCCATTTGTGTTCGCGGAAAGCTTTTTTATAATTTGTGTCTACATGCTGCAGTTCACTTGATAGCGATTCTATGGATATCAATATCATGACAACCATAATTACAAATAGAACAATTACAATGATAAACGATAACTCATAATTTGAAAAATTTTTCCGAAGATATGTTGCTCCATAAGGTATCATCGGATACTTAGATATCAAGGTATTAAGTTCGCTATCAAGAATTGTGAAATGAAAGCCGACAAGTCTGCTGATGTCGTTTATCACAGCTTTCGAATGAAAATTGACAGGAGCAAGCATGATAATTGTCGTGATTGCAATAGTAATTACTGGCAAAGACCAGGCAACCCGCAAAAGGAGCGGTTTCTGCATTTTGGGAGAAGGATTGCTCACAAAATTGGCTCCATCCAGTGAGTGTGTGCGTTAATATGCTACCGCCCGATCTGCCGTCCGTTTAGCAGAAGGGATGTATCCAACCCAAACAGCTTTTCACAACCCCTCCCCCCGCACCACATCCCCCAGCTCCCGCGACCATGGCCCGAGGCCGCGTGGGCAGCGGGTTTGCGGGATGAGGGCGACGTCGAACAGTTCGGGGACGTCGCCTTCCAGCCGCAGCCAAGGGGCGACATCGCCGTTGCGCAAATCAACCACCTGCAAGCCGCACCACGGCACCGCGCCGCACTCGACGCCGGCACGCCATCTGCCCGCGTCCCAAAGAACACCTGCTCATGGCTGCGACAGGTCGAGGCAACGAAGGCCACGCGATGGCGAATCAGCCATTCGCCAAAACCAGGCGTGAACTGAGTTTCCATGCGCGCGCGTTGCGGCGTCAACAATGGCCCCACGCCCGGCGAGGCGCGTTGCGCCACCCAAAAGCCTTGCGCCGACCGTTAAGCCGTTCAAGGCCGCGACCACCCGATCTTCCCCAGACCCCATGGTGCCCCCACCAAGCCGCAATCAAAAATTTCACACAATATATTTCTCATGGTGAACACATCCCACGCGGAGAGTCAAACTACGATATGACAGAAAAACGACCTGGATGTCGTGTAAACTGGTAGATCATCAAATGGTGTATATTGGAACGAATAGGCATAACAAGCCTTGCGGACGAATGTATAGAATGAATACCGTGGTTTACCCAGCACGCGAAGTATGGCCCGACCCAATGGCGGCGCGAAGGCAACTTACGTTGGCACTACGCCGGCCGGGACCATCAACTTGTTGAACATTGGACCGCATTGAGGTCGCGGTCGCCCATTTCGACAATGCGGCGGCACTTGGGCCAGTCGATTGAGTCGATATTCGAGGACCAATGAGGCCGCAATCGCAATGCTGTCCTGCCGGGCAGCAGCTCAGACAAAACCCAAATCTTTACGTTTGCCTTATGCCGGCTTGGCGCTTCCGCGATAGCTTCTTTATTTCATTTGGCACCAAATGACCCCGGCCTGTGCCAATGGAGCAAACTGATGCCGGATCTGATTTTCCTCGCGGCGGGGCTCGGCCTGATCGGCCTGATGGGTCTTTACGCCAAGGTGCTGACCCGCGCCTGAAGGAACCCGCGATGTTTGAACCTGTCCTCGGCCTGATCGTGGCCATCCTGCTCGGGATCTATCTGGTTTTCGCCCTGCTCAATCCCGAGCGCTTCTGAAACACTCCGGAGTCCGCCATGACCCTTGTCGGCTGGCTGCAAATTGGCCTCATCCTTGGCCTCGTGGCGCTCACCGCGCGCCCGCTCGGCCTCTACATGGCGCGCGTCTTTTCCGGCGAGCGCACGCTGCTTTCGCCGCTCCTTGGCTCAACGGAGCGCATTTTCTACTGGCTCGCCGGGGTGGAGCCGGACCATGAGCAGGGCTGGCTGGCCTATACGAGCTCCATGCTGGTCTTTTCGGCGACCGGTTTCGCCTCGCTTTACGCCATTCTCAGATTGCAGGCCTACCTGCCGTTCAACCCCCGGCATTTCGCCAATATCCCGCCCGATCTCGCCTTCAACACCGCCATCAGCTTTCTGACCAATACCAATTGGCAGGCCTATAGCGGCGAGACTTCCATGAGCAATTTTACGCAAATGGCTGGCCTTACGGTGCATAACTTCCTGTCGGCGGCGACCGGTGTCGCGCTCGCCATCGCCGTGACTCGCGCCTTCGCGCGCCATAACGCGGCAACACTTGGCAATTTCTGGGTCGATATAACCCGGGCGACACTTTATGTCTTCCTTCCCTTCAGCCTGCTGATAGCCGTCACCTTCATTGCAACAGGCGTTCCCCAGACCCTGGCCGGTTCGGTTGACGCCGTGACGCTTGAAGGTGCGCGGCAGGTCATTGCGCTCGGCCCGGTGGCGAGCCAGGAGGCGATCAAGCAGTTTGGAACCAATGGCGGCGGCTTTTTCAATGCAAATGCCGCACATCCGTTTGAAAATCCCAACGCCTTGGCCAATCTCCTGCAGATCTGGGCGCTGCTCGCCGTTCCCTTTGGCCTGCTGGTCACCTTTGGCAAAATGGTTGGGTCGGAAAAACAGGGCTGGGCCTTGTTCAAAATCGCGGGGCTCGTACTGGTCGGCGCGGTCGTCATCGTCTATGCGGCGGAAAGTTTCGGTAACCCACTGCTGACGCATCTTGGCCTTGATCCTTCCGGCGGCAATATGGAAGGCAAAGAGACACGCTTTGGCATCGCCCTGTCATCGCTCTATGCGGTGGCGACCACCGCTACGTCCTGCGGCGGCGTTAATGCCATGATGGATTCCTTCGCCCCGCTTGGCGGCCTTGTTCCGATGTTCCTGATGCAACTCGGGTTGATTACTCCGGGGGGTGTCGGTTCGGGCCTTTACGGGCTCATCGTTTTTGCGATCATCACCGTGTTCATCGGCGGGCTGATGGTCGGTCGCACCCCGGAATTTCTCGGCAAGAAGATAGAATCGCGCGAGGTCAAGCTTGCCATACTGGCCGTGCTGATCCTGCCGCTGGCGATTCTAGGTTTCTCTGCGGTGGCGGCGGTGCTGCCCTCGGCCCTTGCAAGCCTCGGCAATAATGGCCCGCATGGCCTGTCAGAAATTCTCTATGCCTATACTTCGGCTGCAGGCAATAACGGCTCCGCCTTCGCCGGCCTCAACGCCAATACGCCCTGGTGGAACGTCACTACTGGCATTGCGATGGTGCTTGGCCGCTTTGGCTATGTCGTTCCGGTAATGGCCATGGCCGGCTCCATCGCCGCCAAAAAGAAGGTCCAGGCGTCGCTCGGAACCTTACCGACCGACGGCGGACTGTTCGTTGGCTTGATGATCGGCGTTATCCTGATTGTCGGCGGCTTGCAATTCCTCCCCGCCCTCGCCCTTGGGCCCATGGTCGAACATTTCTTGATGTTGGCTGGCAAGACATTCTGAGGTCACTCATGTCCAGGAAATCCGAATCCAGACATCAGCTTTCGCTGTTCGACCCGGCGATCATGCGCACCGCCGCCATCGACGCGGTCAAAAAGCTCAGCCCCCATGCACTGGCGGCCAATCCGGTGATCTTCGTCACCGAAACCGTTGCTGCTCTGGTCACTTTTCTATGGCTGCGCTCGCTTTGGCTCGGCCGTGGCGACTCGCCGTCCTTCTCCGGCCAGATCGCGTTGTGGCTGTGGTTCACCGTGCTGTTTGCCAACTTTGCCGAAGCCGTGGCCGAAGGGCGCGGCAAGGCACGAGCCGCGACCCTGCGCGCCTCCCGCAGCGACACCCTCGCAAAGAGGCTGGTTGACCCTGAGGGGCGCAGCCATCTTGATCGGGTCTATTCGACCGTCTCTGCACGACAACTGCGCGTCGGCGACGTCGTGCTGGTCGAGGCCGGCGACCTTATCCCGTCGGACGGGGACATCATCGATGGCATGGCTTCGGTCAACGAAAGCGCGATCACCGGCGAATCTGCCCCAGTCATCCGCGAAGCGGGCGGTGATCGTTGCGCTGTCACCGGAGGCACGACGGTGCTTTCAGATTGGATCAAGGTGCGCATATCGGCCCAACCAGGCAACACATTCATCGATCGCATGATCGCGCTGGTCGAGGGTGCGGAGCGCCAGAAAACGCCTAACGAGCTCGCCTTGTCGGTGCTGCTCGTCGGGCTTACCCTCATGTTCCTGATCGCGGTGGTCACCTTGTGGAGCTTCGCGACCTATTCCCATACGACCGTCAGCGTGACCGTACTGGTGTCGCTGCTGGTGACACTGATTCCAACCACCATCGGCGGTCTGCTTTCGGCCATCGGCATAGCCGGGATGGACCGCCTGGTGCGCTTCAACGTGCTGGCGACCTCAGGCCGTGCTGTCGAGGCTGCGGGTGACGTAGACACGCTGCTGCTCGACAAGACCGGAACCATCACTTTTGGCAATCGCATGGCCAGTGAATTCATCGCGTTGCCGGGCGTCGAACTGCGCAAGTTGGCCGAGGTCGCGCTGATCTCCAGCCTGGCCGATGAAACCCCAGAGGGGCGCTCGATCATCGCGCTGGCAAAGACCGACTATGGCATTGCCGAACCGGATCTAACAGCCAAATCGCCAGTGGTCATTCCGTTCGCCGCCCAAACCCGCCTTTCCGGCATAGATATCGGCGAAAGCCGCTTGCGCAAGGGCGCGGTAGATTCGGTGCTAAAATTCGTCGGGCTGCCAGCCGATCAGGTGGCACCTGAATTTCGCCAATCTGTTGATCGTATCAGCCGCATGGGCGGGACGCCGCTGGCGGTGGCGGTCGATCATTCGCTGCTCGGCCTCATCTACCTCAAGGACGTCGTCAAGCCCGGCATCAAAGAGCGATTCGCCGCCCTGCGCGCCATGGGTATCAAGACGGTGATGATCACCGGCGACAATCCGCTAACTGCGGCAGCGATAGCCACCGAGGCTGGCGTCGATGATTTCCTTGCCGAGGCGACGCCGGAGGACAAGCTGAACTTCATCCGCAAGGAACAGACCGGCGGGCGTCTCGTCGCCATGTGCGGTGACGGCACCAATGACGCACCGGCCCTTGCCCAGGCCGATGTCGGTGTCGCCATGCAGACCGGCACGCAGGCAGCGCGCGAGGCCGGCAATATGGTCGATCTCGACAGCGACCCGACCAAGCTGATCGAAGTCGTGGAAATCGGCAAGCAATTGCTGATGACGCGTGGTTCGCTGACGACATTTTCCATCGCCAATGACGTCGCAAAGTATTTCGCCATCCTGCCGGCCTTGTTTCTGGCGACCTATCCTGAACTCGGCGCGCTCAATGTCATGCGTCTGTCATCGCCGCAATCGGCCATCCTGTCGGCGGTAATCTTCAATGCCGTGATCATTGTGCTGCTGATACCGCTGGCACTTAGCGGCGTGTCCTATCGCCCGGTCGGTGCGGCTGCGCTGCTGCGCCGCAACTTGCTAATCTATGGTCTCGGCGGCCTGATCGCACCCTTCGTGGGCATCAAGGTGATCGACCTTGTCGTCACCGCACTGCATCTGTCCTGAGGAGAAGTCCATGCTTGCGCATATACGTCCTGCCGTCGTTCTGCTGAGCTTGTTCACCTTGCTCACGGGACTAGCCTATCCGCTGGCAATGACCGGCATCGCTTCTACTCTCTTCCCCTGGCAGGCTGGTGGTTCGCTGATCCAGCGCGACGGCAAGGTGGTTGGCTCGGCCGTGATCGGGCAGAATTTTGTGTCGGCGAAATATTTCCATCCTCGTCCATCAGCGACCAGCGCGACCGACCCGAAAGACCCCAGCAAGACCATTGCCGCGCCTTACAATGCCGACAATTCCAGCGGCTCCAACCTCGGTGCAACCAGCAAAGCACTGATCGACAGGGTCAAGGCAGGCATCAAGGTCGGGCGAGCGGAAGGCTGGAGGGGGCCGCTGCCGGCCGACGCGCTGACCACTTCGGCTTCCGGGCTCGATCCCGACATATCGCCGCAATATGCCCTGCTTCAGGCGCCAGTGGTTGCCAAGGCGCGAGGCCTTGATGCTGCAAGGTTGCGCAATCTGGTAATCGCCGAGATTCAAAAGCCCTGGATGGGCTTTTTCGGCGAGCCGCGGGTCAATGTGCTCAAGCTAAATCTCGCGCTCGACGCGCTTAAATGACACCCTATAATGAGGCATGGCGTTGGAGCGCGAACATGATCGCCGCCCTGATCCCGAGGCCCTGCTGGCCCTGGCGGGACGTGAGGGGCGGGGCAAACTGAAAGTCTTCCTGGGGGCCGCGCCCGGCGTCGGGAAGACTTTCGCCATGCTGGCCGCAGCGAAACGGCTCAAGAGCGAAGGAAGCGACGTAGTCATCGGCCTCGTCGAAACTCACGGTCGCGCTGAAACTTCCGCTCTGCTTGAAGGCCAGGAAATCTTGGCGCGCAAACAAGTCTCCTATCGCGGACGCGAACTGGAGGAATTCGACATCGACGCGGCGCTCAAGCGTCGACCGGCGCTGATCATCGTTGACGAACTCGCCCACACCAATGCGCCGGAAAGCCGTCATCCCAAGCGCTGGCAGGATGTCGATGAACTGCTCGACGCCGGAGTTCATGTGTGGACGGCGCTCAACATCCAGCATCTCGAAAGCCTGGCCGACGTGGTGCGCCGGATCACCGGCGTCGCTGTGCGCGAAACGGTGCCCGACAGCGTGCTGCAAAACGCCGAGGACGTTATCCTGGTCGATATCACCCCGGCGGAACTCATCCAGCGTCTCCAGGAAGGCAAGATCTATCTGCCGCAAATGGCCCAGCGGGCCGTGCAGAATTTCTTTACCCCCCGCAATTTGACCGCGCTGCGCGAACTCGCCTTGCGCAGCACAGCTGATCGGGTGGACGACCAGATGGTCGCTTACCTGCGACAGAGCGCAATAGAAGGTCCGTGGGAGACCTCTGATCATATCCTGGCCTATATTGGCCCGGATGATCGCGCCGAGATCCTGGTGCGCGCTGCGGGCCGCATGGCGACCAAGCTCAAGGCCTCCTGGGTTGTCGTGCATGTCGAACGCTCAGGCCATGAAGAGACCGATCCGGCGCGGCTCAAAAGGCTCGACGATGCCCTGCAGTTGGCGGAGCGGCTGGGCGCGCAAACCCAGCGCCTGAGCGCCGACGACATTGTCGAAGAAGTTTTGCGTTATGCGCGCCGTGAAAACGCCACCCAGATCGTTGTCGGACGCTCGCGCGCCGGCTGGCTGCGCCGCCGACCGGGCCAGAGCTTTTCGGACAAGCTGGTTAGCCGGGCAAGAGACGTCGCGATTCAGATCATCCCGACGCCGGAACGCGAGGCGACGCGCCGGGCTTTCCGATGGAGCCTCAATAAACCGAAGGGGCTCGTCCCAGGGGTAGTTGCGGCGACCGCAGCGGTCACTGTCGCCGTGGGAACTGGCGAAGCGCTATCAATCGTCATCAGGCTTCCTAACCTGTCGATGGTCTTTCTGCTGGCAGTTCTGGCTTGCGCGGTGTCCTTTGGTCTATGGTCGGCCGTGGCCGCCTCGCTCCTGTCGTTCCTGGCCTATAATTTCTTCTTCATCCAGCCGATCTACACCTTCACAGTTGCATCGCCGCAGGAGTTCCTTTCCCTGCTGGTTTTTCTTGCAGTCGCCGTCTTTACTGGGACACTGGCAGGTCGCGTGCACGACCAGGCCGCAGAGGTGCGCCAGCGCGCCCAGCATTCGGAATCGCTCTATGATTTCTCGCGCAAGCTGGCAGGTGCCGCCAAGCTCGACGACGCGCTCTGGGCTGCGGCGGCTCATCTGCAAAAGATCGTCGGAGGCGGCGTCGCGTTCCTGATACCGGAAGATGGTGACTTGCAGCTTCGCATCGCCTGGCCTCCCGACGTCGAGTTGAACGAGGGCGAAATGAGCGCCGCGCGCTGGTCTTTCGCGAAGAACGAAATCGCAGGCTGGCGCACCGATACATTGCCAACCCTCGTCAAACAGTTTCGCCCCCTTGTCACCCCGCGCGGGGCGGTTGGCGTCTTCGGCTTCGAACCGATGGCGCGCGGCGAGGCGCCGACGCCGGAATTCGAACGCGCTCTGACCGCGCTGCTGGAGCAGACAGCACTGGCAGTTGATCGTTCGCTGTTGATCGGCGAGGCGGTGCGCGCCGCCGCGCTCGAAGACAATGAAAGGCTGCGCACCACTCTCCTCTCCTCGCTTTCGCACGACCTGCGCACACCGCTGGCGACAATTTCCGGCGCGATTTCGACACTCCGGCAATTGCGCAACCGGCTGCCGCCGGAAAAGAGTGAGGAATTACTGGCTTCCGCTGAGGAGGAGACGGAGCGCCTGACCCGTTTCATCGCCAATCTGCTCGACATGTCGCGCATCGAATCCGGCGCGCTGAAGGCGCGCAGGGACTATCTCGATGCTGCCGATTGCATTCGCAATGCGCTCGAGCGAGCACGAAAGACCCTTGGCGCGGAAAACATCGAGACGTCGCTCGCGCCCGACCTGCCATCTTTTCGCGGTGACGCCCAACTGCTTGAACAAGTCCTGGTCAATCTCCTCGATAACGCGCACAAATATGGTGGCGGTTCCAGAATCGTGGTCCACGCGCGCCGCGAAGGCGGTGAGGCTGTCATCACTGTGACCGATGAAGGGGCAGGGATCAAACCGGCCGACCTGACGCGCGTCTTCGAGAAATTCTATCGCGGGGGCAAGGCAGATGGGCGCAAGGCTGGGACGGGCCTCGGCCTGTCCATTTGCAGGGGCCTGGTTGAGGCGATGGGCGGAACGATCGAAGCGCAAAGCCCCGCGGCACGCCGCCGCGGCACAAGAATTGTGCTGCGCTTTCCGGTAGCGGAGATAATGAAGGGCCTGCCTGCATGAAACAGCGCGTTCTGATTGTCGACGATGAGATACAAATTCTCAAATTTCTCACCACGGCGCTGGAGGCGTCGGATTATGTTGTGATTTCGGCGCGAACCGGCCGCGAGGCATTGCACATGATCGCCACGGCCGCACCCGATATCGTTATTCTCGATCTCGGCCTGCCTGATATAGATGGCAAGGAAGTTTTGGCTAAAGCGCGAGCCTTCACCAGCCGACCGATCATCGTGTTGTCCGCCCGCGATCGTGAGATGGAAAAGATCGAGGCACTCGATCTCGGGGCCAATGATTATGTCGAAAAGCCATTCCGGATCGGCGAGTTTCTAGCGCGGCTTCGGGCTGCGATGCGGATCGCTGCGCACGAAAGGGCCCAACCAGCCTTGTTTGAGTCCGATGGTCTGCGCATCGATCTTGAACGTCGCCTCGTTTCCCGCGACGGCGTTCCACTGAAACTGACCCCCAAGGAATATGACCTTCTAGCCTTCCTCGTCCGTCACGCCGGCCGGGTGGCAACGCATCGGCAGATTCTTCTGAACGTCTGGGGCCCAGCCCATGCTCAGGACACCCCCTATCTGCGCGTCTTCGTAGGTCAGTTGCGCGCTAAGGTCGAAGCGAAGCCTGAAGCACCGAAATTGATCATCACCGAAGCCGGAATTGGCTATCGGCTATGGCTGGCGGAATGAGGGCACAAAATGCCTCTGAAAATGGCCAAGAGCCCGACTCGAATTTCAATTCTGACCGGCTTTCGCTCTCGCCAGCCTTCGCATGAGGAGGAAAGCCAGAGCCCAAGGCATCCTCGCGAGTTCGGATTCTTTTGATGCCTCGTAGTCCCTTGACAGTCGGCATGCGCGGTTGATCCAGCCCAGCGTTCTCTCGACGACCGATCAATGAAGGTTGCGGCTTCATCTTCGTTCCGTCCTCACTACGACAAAGCCCCAACCCTCCTTAAATCGCAACCTCACATCTGTGCCATGGGTCCTGAAAGGGGGACAGGCCTACATCGAGGTAGAGCCTCTCAAGGCCGTGGCTTGAAAATTGCCTGTTGCTCTCCTTCTATCAGTTCCTTGAAGCGAAATATTCCTCGATTGGCCGTCGCACGGCTTCAGCGGAAGGACCTTCATCAAATTTCAGAGTATTGGGATGCAAGACTTCCCATGCTTTCGCCCGCGAAATCCAAACTTCAACTTTCGGCTCGAAAATCGACTGATCATCGAGACTTCCCACCATTAACGCCTGATATTTGGATTGTTCCCGCCATCGACTCGAAATAAGCGAACCGCAATTAACGCAAAACCCCCTTTGTACATGCCTGCCGCTTGCAGCCTCGACTTCATGAAAAGCCAGTTTCGCCGCGGAGAAAATGAGCCGATCGCTGGGCACGAAAACCGCAGCTGCAGACCCGGCACCCGTTGCTTTTTTGCAATCCATGCAATGGCAAATCAGGTGCACGACAGGCCTCTCAGCGCATTCGTAACGCACATTCCCGCAGTTGCATCCGCCGGCCATTTTGAACGTCATCCGCCTCTCCCTCGTCGAGTAAAGCCCCGCCATCGCAAATTGTCCGAAATGATACATCCAGCCAGTTTCGTCGACCAAGCTATTGGCCTGATGACGTCGCTTGCGTTATCTCCGCGCCCCTGCCACAGACACGCCTGGACGTGACGTGCCCCCAACCTTGATCTCAGTAGCGCTGAGAGCCTCAGCATCTTTGTTGCGCGATTGCGCGGGTGAAGCAAGGGGCTGCGTAGCCTGGCCTCCGGTCGTGCGATGCTAGGCTGCTCCTTGCGCTTTGCGGTCATAGGCAAAGGCCGCCGGTGTGGCACAGCCCAGTGAGCAATGCGGCCGCCCGGATTGGTCATTGTCGAGCCGCGCCGCGATTTTGTCAAAGGCGTGGGCATGGCTGAAACAGGCGCCGGCACCCGGCAACCAACCGCGCGCTCGCGCTCCTTGCGTCGTCGCAGGGTCAAACTCTCCTTGCGCAGGATGACTCTGGATGATCTCCTCGAAGATCGCGATGGGTCGCAGACCTGGAGCCGCTGCCAGCAACGGCACGACTTCTTGCTAGAATATGGCACCAACCGGATCGGGGCGCCGTCGCTCGCCTGCCTGCGCCGTTGTTGAGTGAAGACTGCGATTTCGTTCGATGCGGTTTGCGATCGCAGGGCTCATGGACGCCCTGGTGGCGGCAACCGTCTCGGCATGACGGAACTTCATGAAAAACCCTCATCTGGTGGTTGGCAACGTGGCAGCCAGCAACAAGGAGATTCCTGCAATGCGGAAAACTCCCCTGTGACCCGACTGACCGCGGTTGCCAGCAGGCGTCCGGAAAGCGCTCGTTGTGACGCTGTGCCCCCGGTCGGCCACCGGCCTTCCTGCGTCACAGCCCCATGGCGATCTGCACCGAGCTTGACGCGTTGTTCTCACGTTGTTTATCGCGCGGCAGGATGGACACCATTGCGTTTCAATACCCACCAGGTTATGTGCAAGCCATCAGCAATATCTAATGCCTGCTGATGCAGCGAGCGTTGTTGCCAGTAGGTGCGGCTCTTGAGAATGATGCTCAACGTCTCGGCCACACTATTTCTTCTCGATGCTATGATCGCGCTTGCCATGGGAGCTCGCTATCTGGCAACGCGCGACTTCATGCCATATCAGGCGCACGCGACCGGACGAGGTGTCGCCGAACTCGACCCTGGTTTGCGTGCGGTCGTGCTGGCGATGCTAAAAGTGATCGGCGGCGGATTCCTGGCCTTTGGTGTAACGGCCCTTGGTCTCGACGCGCTCCTTTGGAGTGGCGAGCGCCTCGCCGGTTATGCGCTGGCGGTCGGCGCAGTTGCCATGCTCGCACCGGCCTATGTGGCCGCCGCCGGAATCAATGCTCAATCGCCTGGCGCGAATGCACCAACGCGCCTCGCTCTTGCCGCCGCCGCACTGACAACGCTGGCGGTCGTCGCATTGCTGGCGAGTTGAAGACGCGCCGTTGGCGCCAGCAAACTCTCAGCGGGCGAAGACCCATTGGCGACGCTGCCGTGCGATCTCAAAAGGCCAGAAAAATCGGGCACAAACCGCCGCCACGGATTTCTTGATTTCTGCATATCTTGCGCAAGTGCCCGGTGAGAGCACTGTCAGCCTGTTGAACGCCGCCCGCCGCGGATAGGGTTGCAGAAACGTCGATGGGTGATGGGCCATTTTCCGGAGATGCGCGAAACGACAAACTCCCTTTGGCGCAGTTATCGGATTTTGGACGAGATCTTCGGGTGTACATGTTCTGTTCATGTCCCGCGGTGCGGTGTAGGATCCGACGGCAGCGCTGCTGGCATTGCGCAATTTCTCGGTTACTTGATCACCAATGCGCAGAGCGGACTGGATACAGGACAGGTCCTGGCAGGCACGGTCGTGATCGGCGCGATAGGCTTGATTTTCAGCCAGGTCATCATGCTGATCCGCAGGCTGGCTATGCCGTACGCATCTGGATCGAGCTGGTAAATGAGTCCGACCGCGGCGCGCTCCCCCGCCCACGGCGCGGCGCAACGCGGGCGCTCATGAGGCCGCGCCCGACAAGGGGCCGAGCGGCGCCTCGGCATCCTTGAAGCCAGTCAGGTCTGTGGGTTTAAGGCGGTATTGCCGGGAATAGCGCGGCGGAGCGTCGAGAATGGCCGGAGAATGATTATTCTCGATCATTGCTATCCATGTGAGGAGGCGTGACTTCAGGTCGTCGGCGACCTCACGGAAAACGGTCAGGCCAACCAGGTTGACCATTTCGTGCGGGTCGCTCTCCAGATCATAAAGATAGCTCTCGCGATAGACGTCCGAGCTCGGCGCATCCTTATCATATTGCGAGGTCACGCCGTATTTCCACTTGTGGGTTCGAAGGGCGCGACCGGTTTCGGTCTCACTGATCTGAAAGAAGATGTCATCGCGCCAGGGCGCACGCGCGTCGCGCACCACAGGCATGATCGAGCGGCCTGTCATGCCCGTCGGCACAGGGAGCCCGGCGGCATCAATCAGCGTTGGCGCGACGTCGACAGCGCTGAACAAGGCGCGGACCTGGCCGCCGGCGTTGAAGCCCGGTCCTGTGATCATGGTCGGCACCCGGACCGCGCTCTCATGGCAGGAGCGCTTGTATTCGTCGTTGCGGGTCTTGAAATGGCAAGCATGATCAGAAGAGAACATCACGATGGTATCGTCGGCGATACCAAGGCTCTTGAGCGCGTCATTCAAACGCCCAAAAGCTTCATCGAGCCGTTTCACCATCCCATAATAGCCGCCCAGGTGCCATCCGCTTGTACCCTTCAGGGTGGCGAGATCGGGCGGTGTCCAGAGTCTGGCCGTCATTTCCTCGCGATAGCCGTCGGGCGGCGGGTAATCATCCACATGGTTCTGGTGATGTGGTTCGAGAAAGGAAACGAACAGGAAGAACGGATTCTTCTGGTGCGCATCGCAATAACGGATCGCAGCATCGGTAATGGCGTCAACCCGGTAGCCCGGCAGCTTGGTGCGCTGGTCGTCGGTATCGAAGAGCACGCAGTCATAGGCATCCGAACAAAACTCAAGCAAATTGGCGGCAAGCCAGGTGGCGTAACCGCCCCGCTGGTGCCTTGGCACCGGATCAATGCTGCCGAGGTGCCATTTGCCAAGGTAAGCGGTGTCATACCCGTTGCGCGCAAAAACCTTGGCCATGGTCTCGGCATTGTCAGGCAGCGGAATTCCATTACGAAATACCCCGGTCTGCGTCGCGAACAGTCCCGTCTGCATGGACGAGCGCGCCGGGCCGCAGAGGGGCTGGCTGGTGAAGGAATTGTAGAAATGCGTGCCTGAACGGGCCAGCCGGTCGAAATTTGGGGTCAGGCCCATCGGGTTGCCGTGTACGCCGGTGGTGTCGTGGCGCTGCTGGTCGGTGAAAAACACGATGACATTGGGTTTGCGCGCTGCCATGCCGGAATCCTCGCTGCTGTTGCGCAAGTCATATGCCTTCCGGAAACGCCAGAAAAATGATATAAAGTCTACTGTTTAATAACTATCAGGAATGGTTCCCGATATATTTTTGCGTTAATTCCTGTACCAGTTCCAGCGAGCGTAGCAGCAGCGGATGGCTGCGGAGCGATTGCCGGTACCAGGCCCCCGATTCAAACCGCCAGATTGGTGGCTCAAGCCGCAGCATCACCAGTCCGGCCTCTTCGGCAAGGTCGCTGACGTAAGGGCTTGCCAGAGTGATATATTCGGTGCCGGCGACGACCCGGAAGGTCGCGAGGAGCGAATCAATCTGCATTACGACTTCGGGTTCCGGTAGCATGTGGTTGAGGCAGAATTCCTTCAGGCGGCTGGTAAGCAGGCTGTCGCGCTGGTTGATCACCCATTTGCGCCCGGCAAGATCCCTGGGGCTAATGGATACCGCTCCTGCCAGTTTGCTCTCTTTTGCGACATAGGCGGTGATTTTGACTGTGAGAAACGGGCGCGCTTCGATCCCCTCTTCGGCAACGGACAGGAATGCGCCAAGCAGCAGGTCAATATCGGCATTGATAAGTTTCGGCATGGCGTTGCCGACGGCCTCAAAATCCAGCACGAAATGCGTATCTGGATATTCGCGGCTCAACTGCTTGACAAGATCGGGTGCCACAGCTGCGTGATAGGCAGTCCCCGCAGCTATGCGGAACTCGGTTAGCTTGCCCGCCCGCAGCAACCGGATTTCCTCGCGCGCCTGCCGATAATGCATCTCTATCAGTTCTGCGCGCGCCAGAAGCATTTCGCCGGCCGCCGTCAAGGTCATGCCGCGCACCGAACGCTCGAATAGTTTCGTGTTGAATTCCAGCTCGATGCGCCGGATTGATTTGGTCAGAGCGGGCTGCGTGAGCCCGATCCGGTCCGCGGCCGCGGTGAGGTTTTGGGCACGGGCAACCGCCAGAAATGCGGCAAGACTGCGTTCCATTGTCATTCCCTCTAGTTATTGACTTTGGTACAATATATCATTTTTTGGCACGAAAGCGACGTGCTAGCTCTTGGGAGTGGCGCTAAAAAATTGTACGCGCTGAAAAAAATGCGACGGCCCGAACCGTTGCGACTTGGCAGGAATTCGCTATGCGCTTCGGCTTTCTATCGGCAGGAAGCGGTTCTACTTGGGAGACATCCATGGGTTCGACGAGAATTTCCAGCCGGCTCCCGTCGGCGGCACTGTTCCTCCTTACGCTTTCGGCCCCTGCGATGGCGGACAGTTTTCTGAATGTAGGCAAACAGCAGCCGATCACGGTGTTGATCAACGCCTCACCCTGGTACAACGGGTTCCAGGCGGTTGCGCGCCTTTATGAGAAGCAGACCGGGAATAAGGTAAATCTTGAAGTGACGCCTTTTCCCGGCATGCTTGAAAAGGTTCGCAATGCCGTACGCTCCGGCGGCACCAGCCCTCTGGATCTTGTCAACATCAACTCCTCCAATGTTGTGGAGTTCTATGCTGGCGGCTTCCTGGAGCCGCTCACTGACATTGACCCCACATTCAAGCTGCCCAAGCAGGTGCTCGGGTTCGTCGATGCCGGATGCTGGGACGCCAAAAAGCAGTTCCGCACTTGCGCCAGCGGCAAGTTGATGGGCTATGCCCCCAATGGCAATGTCGAGCTTTTCTACTATCGCAAGGATGTGTTCGACAAAATGGGCCTGAAAGTGCCCAAAACTTTCGACGAAGTGATTGCCAACTGCAAAAAGCTGCAGAATCCGCCGAAGTCCTATGGCTATATCGTGCGTGGTGAAAAGGGCGATTCGATCAGCTACGACATGTATGCTTTCCTTCTTGCCTATGGCGCGAAGGACGTCGCCGATGCGGCCAATGGCGACTTCACGGTTACCATCAACAGCCCACAGGCGAAGCAGGCGCTGGACAAGTTTCTGGCAGTGGAAAAGGCCTGCGGCCCTGCGAATGCCGGGTCACTTGGGCAAGGCGATTTGATCCAGTTGATCCAGACCGGCAAAGCCATGCAAGCCCAGGCAGTAGTGGCCGCATTCCCGAGTTTCGATCAGCCGCAGAAATCGGCAGTCGTGGGGCAAGTCGATGCTGCGCCTCTGCCCGCCGCGAAAGCCGGCGGCAAGCCGGGTGTGGCTATCGGCAGTTGGGTCTCCGCCATTCCGAAAAACGCCTCTGAGGCTGGCAAGAAAGGCGCTATCGCCTTTTCGAAGTGGTTCCTGACCTACAAGGCGCAATATGCCTATGCCAAAGCCGGCGGCATTCCCGTGCGCTCGGACGTGTTCGAGTCTGACCTGAAATCGAAGCCACAATTTCGCTGGATGCAGGCCTATCTCGACGAGATGCCCTATGGCCGGCAGATGCTCGGCTATACCGAGGGCCCGGCGGTCACGCAGATTCTCGGGCTTCGCTTCAATCAAGCCCTCATTGGCGAACTCAGTGCAGCGGCGGCCTTGAACAAGGCGGCCAAGGACATGTACGCGCTGTTCAAGAAGGACGGCCGCAAGACCGGGATGCTTCCTCCCCTTGCCGAGTAGGCCATGAAAGCTGCCGCCGCGCTTGCAACAGGCGGCAGCGATTATTGCGAAACTTCGAGCACCCGCATCTGCCTGGCCCGGGAGGGAGCCGATGAGAAAAATCGACAGTACTCACTTTGGTGCCGGGCCTGCGCGGCGGGGGCGCCTTCTGCGATTTGGTGTCAACTGATGACTTCGGCTGAAAGTCCTGCTGCACGACGGGCGCTGGGAAGCATCACCGACCTCCTTGACCGGCACATTGGCTGGTTTACGCTGGGTCCTGCGATCCTGCTGCTGCTGCTTTTGACCGTCTATCCGATCATCAACGTCGTGCTGATGGCGGGGTCTTCGATACATTTTGAGGCGGGCCAGGAAGTCTGGAAATTCGCTCTCTGGAGCAACCTGCGCGAACTGGAGCACGATCGGATCTTCAGGGTGGCGTTGCGAAACACCGCCATTTATGCGGTCGCTTCTGTCTTGATCGAGATGGCTCTTGGTCTTGGCCTGGCGATCCTGGTCAGCTCGATGCGCCGGATGAAGGGTTTCATGCGAACCTTGCTGATTGTTCCTATCCTCTTACCACCGGTTGCGATAGGCTCAATGTGGAAGCTCATGTACAGCTTCGATTTCGGTGTCATGAACCAGGTGGTCACCGGACTCGGCTTCCAGCCGGTCAACTGGCTCGGATCTACATCCCTTGCCTTGATTTCTGTGATCATTGTAGACGTCTGGCACTGGACGCCCTTCGTGTTCCTGATCCTGTTCGCCGCCGTCGAGGGCCTGCCGACCGAAGTCATCGAAGCGGCGCGAATTGACGGCGCCCGCACTTATGACATTGTCTTCAAGATCATCATACCGCTGCTGAAGCCGGCCATCATCGTCGCGGCGTTGTTCCGGACAATCCTCGCCTTCAAAGTGTTCGATGAAATATTTCTCCTTACCTCCGGCGGTCCGGGCAATTCCACTGAAGTCGTCAGCCTTTATCTTTATCAGGTGTTCTTTGAGCAAAACCAGCTCGGTTACGGTGCCCTGCTTTCGCTCGCGATCATTACCGCCACCATCGTTTTCATCTTGATCGGATATCGCGTGAAGTCAGCCACGGAGGCATCGTAATGCTCGTTTTGCGTGGCTATTCGCGGTTGATTGGCATTTTCTTGTTGACGTTGAGCGCATTTATCATTGTGGCGCCATTTCTGTGGGTGGCCCTGCAATCCTTCAAATATGAAATACAAATCCTGCAGGGAACCTGGTTCACAGAACCGACGCTCCACAACTACGTGGACGTTCTATGGTCGCAGCGCTCTGACTTTCTGAAAAATGTTCTCAACAGCATGATCGTGGCGGGTGTCTCGACGATCTGCGTGCTGGTAGTCGGCACGCTGGCCGCCTATTCGCTCGCGCGGCTCAGGTGGAAGCGCTGGATTGCGGCGGGCTTTCTCGCCTGGACCCTGGTCTTCAACATGATCCCCCCGTTGACGCTGGTAGGGCCCTGGTTCCTGATCTTCCGCGAGATCGGCCTGCTTCAAAGCCTGTTCGCGCTCGTTCTCACCCACATCACGCTGAACCTGCCGATGACGGTCTGGATGATGATGGCCTATTTCAACGAACTTCCGCGCGACATTGAAGAGGCGGCGATGGTCGACGGCTGCAGGAGGATTGACGCCTTCTGGCGCGTTTCCCTCCCTCTGGTCGCCCCCGGCCTGATTGCCGCCGGCGTCTTGGCTTTTGTCTTTTCCTGGAATGAATTTGCGGTTGCGCTTAACCTCACCAGCCGGGCCACCGCGACGGTACCGGTGGCAATCGCGCAATTCTCCCAGCAATACGAGGTTCAGAACGGCCAGATGGCGGCGGCCTCGGTACTCTCAACTATTCCCGCCCTGCTGCTGATGTTCTTCGGGCAGAAATTTATCATTCAGGGTTTGACCATGGGCGCGGTCAAATAATTGCGAGGCTGACTATGACCCATGTCCTTCTGAGAAATGTTGAAAAATACTATGGCGCTGTGCATGCGCTGTCGAACATCAACATAGAAATAGCGAATGGTGAATTCGTCGTTCTTGTGGGGCCGTCCGGCTGCGGAAAATCGACGCTGCTAAGGATGATTGCCGGTCTTGAGGATATTTCCGGCGGTGACATCTCGATTGCCGGCCGCAGGGTCAACGATCTGGAACCGCGCGAACGTGACATAGCCATGGTTTTCCAGAGCTATGCCCTGTATCCGCATATGAAAGTCGCGCGAAATCTTGGTTTCTCGCTTGAACTGAAGAAAACGCCGGAACTGGATGCGCAGAAAGCCATTGCGAATGCTGCGAAAATTTTGGGTCTGGATCCCTATCTTGACCGTTTCCCGCGGGCGCTTTCCGGCGGCCAGCGCCAGCGCGTGGCCATGGGGCGGGCGATCGTTCGCCGTCCGCAGGTGTTCCTGTTTGACGAACCCTTGTCCAATCTCGACGCCCAACTGCGCGTGCACATGCGCACAGAAGTGCGGCGTCTGCATCAGGAGCTTGCGGCGACCTCGATCTACGTCACCCATGATCAGGTGGAGGCGATGACCATGGCGGATCGCATTGTGGTGCTTGAGGCAGGGCAGATTGTCCAGACTGGAAGCCCGTTGGAGCTTTATGAGCGGCCGGCCAATCGTTTCGTTGCTGAATTTATCGGCTCGCCCTCGATCAACATCCTGCCCGGGCGCATTCTGGATACGGGCCGCGTTGAGATTGCGGGCGAAAGCCTGCCTGGCCCAGGGCCAGTCGGCGCGAAGTCCGGCGCGGTCGATGTCGGTGTGCGTCCTGAAGATTTGCATCCCGCGGATGACGGGGCGCTGTTCGGCGTTGTGAGTGTGGTTGAGCGCCTTGGCGCGGAGACCTATGTTTTCATGAAATGCGCTGACGCGGATCTATGCTGGCGCGTGCCCGGCACGCCAAAGATCAATATCGGCGAAACATTGCGGCTGGCTGTGAACGAGGAACGCCTTCATCTTTTCAGACCTGAAGACGGCGCGCGACTTAACTGAACAACTCGGAACCCGGCAACCTTCCACATATGGATTAGATCGATGAAAGCGGTTTTTGTCCTGTTCGACTCGCTCAATCGCCATCTCCTTGCCCCCTATGGCGGCAGGCGCGTGCCGACGCCCAACTTTGACCGGCTCGCCGCGCGCTGCAAGGTGTTTGACCGCCATTATGTCGGCTCGATGCCCTGCATGCCTGCGCGGCGCGATATTTTGACCGGCCATTTGAGCTTCCTGCATCGAAGCTGGGGCCCGCTCGAACCCTTTGACAATGCCTTTCCCGAGCTGCTCAAGCGCAAGGGTGTTCATTCGCATCTGGTGACCGATCACTATCATTACTGGGAAGATGGCGGAGCTACCTATCACAATAGATACAGCACTTTTGATTTTGTACGCGGTCAGGAGAGTGACCCGTGGAAGGCGATGGTGCAACCGCCATGGCAGCGCCTGCGTGAGAAATACCATGCAAGGCAGCTCGCCATGTTCGATTCCGCACCCCATCACAAGGCGCATATCATCAACCGGGAATTTATTCGCGACGAAAAGGACTTCCCCTCGGTTCAGGTATTCGCGAAGGGGCTCGAATTCCTTGAGACAAACCGCGCGGCCGACGATTGGCTGCTGCAGATCGAAACCTTCGATCCGCATGAACCGTTCTATGCGCCAAAGCGCTTCAAGGACCGGTTCGATACTGGCTGGAGCGGCGGCATTTACGATTGGCCACGATACGGACGCGTGGAGGAACTGCCGGAAGAGGCAGCGGAATTGCGGGCCAATTATTATGCGGTGGTCGCCCTCTGCGATGATCTTCTCGGCCGGCTGCTCGACGATTTCGATGCCCATGACATGTGGAAGGATACGGCTCTTATCGTCACAACCGACCATGGCTTCCTGCTTGGCGAGCATGATTTCTGGGCCAAGAACCGGATGAACCTTTACGAGGAAATCGTGCACATTCCGCTCTTTGTGCACGATCCGCGCAACGACAGCGCTGCGCGCATCAGTCGCCTTACCCAGACAATCGACCTGGCTGCCACCTTCCTTGACCTCTGGAATCTGCAGCCGCCCACCGAGTCACAAGGAATTTCATTGTTGGGATCAACCGCCCGAGACAGCTTGCTCTTTGGTTATTTTGGCGGCGCGGTCAATGTCACGGACGGCGAGACCAGCTATCACCGGTTTCCGGCAGACCTTCGAACGCAGGATATTTACCAGTATACCCTGATGCCAACGCACATTACCACGCGCTTTACCGTTGATGAACTCAAATCCGCGACCCTTGCTCCGCCATTCGACTGGACGAAAGACGTTCCGTTGCTGAAAGTGCCGGTGATCGAGCGGTCGCCGATGTATCACAATTATGGCCCCGGCTGCCTTCTCGAGAGTGAAACGCGGCTCTATGATCTGCTGAATGATCCCGGCCAAAGCGCTCCGCTCCATGACCAAAAGCGCGAGGCGCTGATGATCGCAAAAATGCAGCGTCTGATGAAGGAAAACGACGCGCCGCCGGAGGCTTTCGAGCGGCTGGGCCTTACAACCGGCGCTCCGCGCGGCATCAGGGGCATCTGATCGTCGGGAGCAAATCTCGATTGTTCCCTTAGCGCGGTTTTGGATTCCCTTCGGTTCCGATTTCTGATTCAGAGTCCATACTGGTTAAGGAGGCCAGTATGGAAGGGCCAATCACTATCGATGGATTTGCTCCATGGCGCCCCCACCCGGCTGCGATCAAAAATATCACAAAACAAAGAGATCACAACCTGGGCGGAAGATCATACCACGATGTGTCAGAAAAACAACTTTGATGTCAGGTAAACTGACAGAAAAACACATGATGTCTATTTGAACGAACAGACATAACAAGCGTTGCGAACCGATTTATAAAATGAATACATTGGGTTACCCAGCGCGCGAGATGCGGCCCGACCCAAGCAGCGCGAAGGCGCGCTGCGTTGGCACGACTTTGGCCGGCGCCTGGTTCGGCGATCTCGCGCCATCTTTAATCGCCGCGGTGCGAAGCGCGCGATCGTCGGATGATGAGAAGGCTTTCCGTGGAAGGTCGGTAAGCGTTGCGCCAGGGCCGCCTTGCGCGTGAGTTGGTAATGCCGTCCAATGTTCTGCTTATGTGGGAGAGCGGATTGGACTTGGAGATTGAAGGGGATACGATTGGTCCTACGACTGGTCGTATGACTGGTTCCAGTGGGAGCCTTC
>JAGXAM010000003.1 GCA_019075905.1 Hyphomicrobiales bacterium | reverse complement strand
TCAGGTGAGCGCCGCTAGATATCGCGCGGCGCGGGCGATTTTTCCTTGCGGGCCTCGGCTAGCATCGTCAGCAACATGGCCACAATGGAATTCTGGCCCTCGCGCATCAGGCTGTAGTCGATGGCCTGTTCGCGCGGCATGCCGAGCTGGCCAATGAAGGTGACGCGCCGCAACGTCACATCGAGCAGGTGCTCCATCAGCTCGTTGAATTCTGCATGCTGTCCCAGCACCCGCATGACGCCGATCAGGCGTTCGCGCTTCTGGCGCAGCTCATCATGGCCCGGCGCGGCTGGCTGTTCCTTGAAGAAATCCCAGCCCTGCGCTGCAAGGTTCTTGATCAGGCTTTCAGCGCTTGGTTCGCGGTTCATCATCACGCTCCCTGATTGGGTGATCCCGGCAGCCCCATGGGCGGGGCTGGTGGCGGCGGCGCACCGCCCTGCGCCGGGTCACCATTGGCGGGCGGTGGTGCCTGTGGCCCTCCCGCCTGCTTCTGGGCCTGCGCCATGGCGGCTGCAGCCTGTCCGGCCAGCGCCTTGACAGAACTGGCGATGGAAGATTGCACGCTCTGGTCATAGATCAGGTGCGCCGGGATGCCGAGCGCCTCACCCACCTCGGCAAAGCCGAGATCGGCCGGCGTCAGTTTGGCCAGCAGGCCGCCGGTCGGATCGGTCGCCTGCATCATCTGCACCCATTGCAGGTATTTTTCGGCCATCGACATCTTGCTGGCCATGCCGAGCGGCGAAATCACCTTGACCTTGACCAGCAGCTGGTCGATGCGGATCGGCGTGCCCTTGAGCGCTCCCATATCATAGAGCAGTTCCAGCGCGCGCTTGACCAGAGGAATGACCATTTCCTGCACCAGACGGCCATAGGCCCCGGCATGATCCTGCGCCAGCGCCTTGACGCGTGATATGATTTCGGCAGCCGAGCGCGGCGCGGAGCTGTCGGGCGGCAATTGTTGATCCTGCATGCCCGATTGCACCTGCATGCGCAGATCCTGCAGGATGATATTCGAGACATCGATGGGAGCTGGCGGCAAGCGGCTGATCGAGGGCCCCAGCGGCCCACCGTTCCGCGCCACCGTCCAGATCGCGCCGGGCTCTATGCGCGCCGTGTCCGGGTTGAACACGCCATCATCAACCCGCGTGAAAATGCCAAGCATGGCTAGGGCTGCCGAGCGCAGCGTGATCTCCATGGCCTTGTTGAGGCTTTTGGTAGTCGGCAGCGTCATCAGCACCGGCCCGAAGCCATAGACCTGTCCGGGCATGCGGAAATAGCGCGGCGTGATCCACGGACATTCGCGGCTTTCATCGACCGCTATCGTGGTATCGCTGTTGGTTTCGAGGTAGATATAGTGCAGCCATCGCCGGTTTTTATCGTCATAAACCACATCTTGGCACAGCGTATGCTGGGAGGTGCCATCCTTTGTGGCGGCATCCATGAAGTCATTGGGGTAATTGCCCTTCGGCCATTGCTCAAGGATGGCGCGCGCCGCCCATTTGCGCTTCCAGAATATGCCGTGCACCGAGCCATAAGGGCCTTCGTCGATTGCTACCTCGTCCATCGACGCGCTGGTAAAGCGCAAGGGACGGTCAACATCTCCCTTCATCACCATCATGAAACCGGTGGAGATCAGCACATCGGCGCAGGTCTCATTGGCAGCGGCATCAAACTCGCCGGTCTGGAAGGCGAGATTGCAAATATCGGTGACGAGCTCAAGCTCCTTCTTCCACTCATCGAGGCTCTGGCCATTGCTAGCCGCCTGGGCCTTGGCGGCAGGCCCCAGTTCGAGGGTGAAGAAGGCCTCTCCGGTCGGGAACAGGCCCTGTTGGAGCCGTCCGGTCGAGCGGACATGGGCCATGACGGCGGTGGGGTCGAATATCAGGTCGGCCCTGGCATTGGGTGCCTTGATCTGCCGGAGCGTCGACATGCGGTAGGGAGCGACGTAATCATAGGCGTCGATCAGCGTTTTCTGCCACTGGTCATGCACCGCCCATGCCGCCTCGGAGCGCTTCTTGTGGCGCGCGAAGGCCTCGCCCGCCAGGTGCTTCGTTGCCATATCAGTTGCCCAATGTCGTGCCGGGGCCACCGTTGCGCTGGTAGGCCAGCATGGCGCGCCCGAGGCCGGGGCGGTTGACCTGGGCGGTGCTGTTATCGTTGAGCGCCTGTTGCTGCGACAGCAGCCGCAACTGCTGGCCCTGTTGCGAGGTCGCCTGGCTCTGTTGCTGGGCTATCTGCGCCTCTAGGGCTTTCTTCTGGCCGCTTGCGCCGGTCAGCGCGCCGATGACATTGCTCATGCTGATAGACCCACGTGTTCCAGCCGGACGCGTCCGGCGTTGCAGAAGGGCGCATGCCGACCATGGTCGCTATGCGCTCGCCAGGCCGCCATCCCGCCTTGACGCGGGCGATGACCTTGACCTTGCCATTTTGCGCGTGATGGCGCACCGTCAATTGTGCCATGCGGATGATGGCCGTAAGGCGCGATGCCGCCGCAGGCTTGCAGGCAAACCAGCCTTCCCATGTGTCACCACAGGGAACGAAGCCGCCCGCCGCGCAATCATCGAGCATATAGGACGGCCCGGCGCCAAGCTGTCGCACAGCCAGGTGCATACCGTCGGCGTGCTTGCGAGCGCTGGCCGGTGTCGCGTCGGCGACAAATATATTCATAAGGACCTCAAGTGCTGCCGGCGATGCAGCCCCCTTGATGGCCGCGAGACGCTCGGCCAGCCTTGATGATTGTCTCATGTCCGCCTCGTGCGGCGTGGCAGCCAGCGCCCATGGGTCAGGCGTCCGCGCCAGCCTGTTGTGCATGACGGGAAGCCGATCTCGCGGTGCAGGCTCGGTTCTGTGTCATTGCCGTTCCAGCCCCAGTCAGGATCGGCGTCGGCACCGAACCAAAAGAACCGTTCCGCCCCGCAGCCGCACGGGCAGCGTGCCGACATGCCCGCCACCGCGACATAGCCTTCGACATCCTCGCAATAGAACGACACTTCACCCGGATGCACCGGCGTGCGCCCGACGATCATGGCCTTGGGGCTAGGTGCCTGGTGCGCGTTCATAGCTTAAACCCGCTTTTCATGACGCTGTTCATGGCTCCATGTTGTGTCGTGGTGCCGGGCCGGAACCCCTTGGCGGCGCTGGCAATCGCTCCGGCGCGGCCCAGTAGTCCCAGGCACAGGTATTGAGCGGCATCGTGGACATTGGCATGCGCGTTCTTTTCTGGGCGCGGCGTGCCGGCATTAACCAGATTACCATCTGGGTTGAGCTTGTAGCGGTAATGCGACATGAAGCCCTTGATCAGCATCGGGCAGCGGGCCGGATCGACCACCAGGGCGCGCTTGTCTGCGGTGAGCGGCATGACGATGAGGTTGCGCACCGCCTCGACCCTCAGGGCGATCTCGTTTGAAGGCGCTGGCAGACAGGGCACGCCAAGGGCCTTGCGGACAATGTCGATCCAGCTCTGTTCGCCGCCTTCCTTGTCGGCGCCATAATCGGCGCTGGGATCATAGAACACATAGCCGACCGGGCTGTCGCGGTAGCGCTCCTGGAGCGCGGCGGCCAGCATCTCGCCAAAGCGCGTCGGGCCGACGCGGTCGAAATACAATTCCTCGTAGATGCGCAGTTGTAGGTCAGGCCCGCGCTGGCCGATGACCGCCGCGGGATGCAGCGCCGCATCCATGCCAATGAAGATCGACTGGCCTGGGATCGGCTTCAGCGGGGTCTTGGCAATGTTGAGCCGCTCATCAAACTCTGGATAGACCGGCAGGCCAGAGCGGTCATATCCGACCTTGCCATAGACGAAGCGCTGGACGTTCCATGGCTCCATCGTCTCAGCCAGGCGCTGGTAATAGCCGGAGGGCAGGTTGGCGACATTCTCGGCATCAGGAGCGAGGCCCGAAGGTTGCTGATAGAGCTTGTAGCCGGCCTTGGGCGTGTCTATGAAATCCTTGACGATCCAGTGGTCAGGATCTCCGGGCGGATTGAGATCGGCAATCACCAGCGGGCGCAGCGTCGCGCCGTCGGCCACATCTGCCTGGCGTGGGAAACGCGGAACGCGCTGCTGCAGGAACTCGAGCGCCGATTGCGCCAGAAGATCGATCTCGTTGAGCCAGCCGAAGGAGCCTTCCCAGCCGCGCATCACATCCTCGATGCGCTTGTCGCCGAGTGCCTGAAACTCCATCGTCAGGTCAATGATCTGGCCGCGCGGGGTGGTGAACACCAGCTCGTGCACGGCAGGCCGATCAGCACCACCGACGAAATTACCCTTGGCGTAATCCTTGGGAAACCATTGATGCCATGTGGACAGCGTCGTCTTGTAGAGGGTGCGATAATCTGTGCGCACCGCCGTGCCCTTGGCGACGATGCGGCCATTGCGCAATTTAGGCATCAGTGCGACATGGCGCAGGATCTTGAAGATCGCCGCATTGGTCTTGCCCGATCCCACCGGCCCCATGATGGCGGGGACCGCGCTGGTATCATCACGGATGAACGCTGCCGCTACCGGCCCCGGTGGCTTGTATTTTGACAGGTCGAACATGCCGCCGCGCTATCCCTATCCCCAACCCGGCGCAGGTTAGGCCCATTCGGCGTGCGTCAATTGCAGCATAGCTGCTGGCAAAAGGGGGGTGGCCCGGGTGCACTCTGCCGCTTGCTGACCGGGAAGGCCGCGTCGCCGCCGCCATCGCCGATCGAGGGGTGCCGGGGGGTCGCGGTATCGGGCGCGGCGCTGGACGCTGTCCAGATGCGCCGTCCCACTGATTTTGCATCAGTGGGAACATTGTCATTATGTCTTTGATATTGCTAATACTTCATGGGTCCGTGCGACTATCAGCCTTGCGACTTGTCGCCACCGCTGCCGCCAAGTCATTGATTTTTCTTGGTGTCGCTCGCTATCGCTGCCGCCAGATCATCATCGATGGCCATGTCGCCATCTGACGCCAGCGCACCAGGTGCCGCAGCCTTGATCTCGCCGACGATCAGCACCGGCACGCCGTCACTGGCCGTGGCCTCGACCATGGTCGGCATCTTGCTTTCGAGGTAGGGCATGAGCTCCGCCGCGACTTTGCGCTGGACGTCAAGGGCCTCGATCTGCTCACAGCCGAGGTCACTGGCCAGCTGCTGGACGGATCGCCCCAGCACCTCGCCCATCCAGATCATCGGGTGCGTGTAGCCCATGCGCAGGTAGGTATCGCGCATTTGTGCCACCCGCCGATTGGTCGCGCCCTTCGGCCGTCCCGGCGAGCGCAGCGCCAGCCGCGTGAACGGCACCGCTGCCGGCACATCGAGATCGAGCTCGCCAGTTTCAGCGTCCGACGCCTGCAAACGACCAACCACCCCATTATCGCATCTTTCTACCGTCATATCAGCACCTTGCATCGCAAAACCCCATATTTTAACGGCGGGCTGCAGCGCCAAAATCACACAGACTGTCTCTCCACTGTCTCGCCCACTGTCTCACCCTAATAGTCTGATATATATACATGTTTTATATGTATGAGACAGTGAGACAGTGAGACAGTGTTTTTCTATACGCGCGCGCACGCGTGTGTATAGGTATAGTGATTTTACCGTCTCACTGTCTCACGTGGCTAAATTGTCAATTATCTCAACGCATTAGGGTGAGACAGTGGGCGAGACACCTACGAGACACCTGTCTCACCCCATACCCACAATCGCGTCGCCACCCACTTTACCGCGTCATTTCGCGCCGTCAATTGCCATGCCCGCATAATTCTGCCCGCTGCCGTAGCTTGGCAGCGGGCACTATTTTGTCCTTATGGGTGCGGGTGCGTATGCATCACTTGGTTCAGAACGACATTCGCATGTCGCTGAGTTATTGCAAAATGAGTGGAAATCTCGTGAGCGAGAACGCCTTTTTGGGAGTGCCAGAAGTCTCGGAAATCGGTCACGGTCACGCCGATGAGATCGCCGTCCCTGTCGTATCTCCAGACAAAGCCATGTTCGTCCTCAATGCCGCGCGCAGATGGCGCTTTCCTCTTGCTGATGTAGAGGACATCGCCATCGGGATCGTACGTCACTGTAAAAGAGGTCGTGCGCTCTATCACCGTTTCCTCCATATGACATCGGATTTGGGTGTGGGTTATGCTACTTTTGAGGGCGCTCAATGACCGCAGCCTTGAGTCCGAAAAGCTCCCACAGGCCGGCGTGCATCCGCCTGTCGCCGGCCTCCCACTGCTGCCAAGTGCGCAGCGAGACATGCACCAGTCCAGCGGCCTGCGTCTGTGTCAATCCAGCGGATTTCCGCCCGGCAATGATGTCTGCTGGCGCAGGGTTGGCAGCAGGCCCTTTCGGGCCTCGGGTAGGGTGGTTAGGCATAGAGGCCGGTGTCGCGGTCGCGCAGCGTGACAACAGCGATAGTCGCGCCATCCCAAGCCAGGTTGTCGGCTTGCACAAGCCCCTTGTCGTAGGCGGCAGCGATTTTGAGCGCGCCATCTACCGACGTGGCAGCGACCAGGATGGAGTTGGTGCCGTCCCACTCGGTATTGGCAGTAGCTGGCGTTACCTCTCCTTCGGCCACGAGGTAGAGGGACAGGTCGTTGTAGTTGCTCATCATCATCTCCAAGCCCCTGATCCGCCGAGGCGCGCCGGTCAGCGGTGCGCTGACCATGCATGCAAATATACGCTCAATGAGCGTATGTGTCAAGCGCTAAAAACACACTCAAATCCGGATACCCCAAATTCCGGCATCGCCGTGAACCAATAGCCGCGACTGTCGGCACGGCCATTGATCAGCCATGGCCAGTCAGCGTGCTCGTAGCCGGGCAGGTCGGCGCCGCTGCCAATTGACGTGCAGATGGCGGCTCCTTCAGCCGTCGCGGGCAATCTGGCGGAGTGGGTCATTGCGCGTCTCCTCTCACGCCGTCTCCAGCGCATCCAGATTGATCAGCGAGCACCGGCGCTGGATGCCGTTGATCCTCACACGGTTGTTGCCCGCGCTGGTGTTGATGACATGGGCCGGTGCTTGCCGCAGGGCCGATTTCCAGACGCTGGCACCCGGCGCACCGGCCCACACGCTGTCGCGCAGCAGGCCCGCCAGCAGCTGGCTTTCGTTGGGCACAGCCAGCACCCATGGCCCACCATCGGGCGGCAGCACCAGCCCCAGATCGGCCTGCTGCAGCATGCGGCGCGTGCGCGCCAGATCGCCAGGAAAGTCCTGGCCAAACTGCGCCGCCCGCAGCTCGTCGAGCAGCGCACCCACCGTGTGCTGCTGGCCCGCTCTCCACGCCTCGACCCGCGCCGTCATCAAAAAATTGACACAGCCGCGCCAGTTCGCGGCGCGATCCTCATATTCCAGCATGCTCGTGGTCGAGAGCAGCTCGCTCCACTGGCCGAGGCCCTCAACCGGCAGCCCGAATTCTTCCAGAATTTCGGGCCCCAGCAGCAGATCAGCGCAGGCCAGCAGCGCCGCAAATGTATCCTGGCCGCGCCCGTCATGGCCACCCTCGCGCAGGGCATCGCGGTATTCGGCATACGCCGCCGCAAAGCGCTGCCACTCATCCATCATGCGCCGCAGGATCATCGGGCCCCAGGTCTCGGGATCCACCACCGGCACTGATGCGCCCGACAGCCGGGCATCAAATTTCGACAATTTAAGCACCGCCATGCGGCTCATGTCCTGCGGCAGCAACGGCGGGGCATTGATGGCCGAAAATAAAAACGTCGAGCGCAGCTGAAATTGATTGTTGCTCTGGTCCTGCGAGCCGCGCATCAGCCTGCCGCCCGAATAGGCGAGCCGGGCCAGTTTGACCACCTGCATGGTCTTGCGATTGTCAGCCTCCGCCTCGATCTCATCAACCGCCACCGGCAGGCTGTCCTGCCGGATCGCCGAATAGATGCCCGCCGCCGTCGTGTCGTCGGCCTGGAGCAGGGCATCGCCAAACACCGCCTTGACCCATTTTTGCAACGAGGATTTACCCGTCTGGAAATCGCCCACCAAAAACACCGTCGGGCGATAGGGCAGCGCGCCACCGACAAAACTGGCGGCGATCCAGCCCAGCATCAGCACCGGATCGACCTGTTGGCGCGCCCATTGCCAGCTTTTCAGCTGCCGCAGCATTTCGCGGGCCGGGTTGTTCTGGGTTGTCACCGGCCCGGGCCAGGGCGCGAGGATAGGCGGCCTGCGTGGGTAGAGATCGCCCTCCAGAGCCCCGACATCATGCGGGCGCGGATTGCCCTTGCGGTCGCGCTCGTCTGAGATCCACAACACGTCGCCCGAATGATAGATCAAGCGCCCGCGCCGGCCTGCCCAAGCACCGCGCCCGCGCACATGGTCGAGCGGCGAGAACAGGTTTTTCTTGCCCGCAGCATGGTAAAAACACTCCGAGGCCTTTTCGGCGCGCCAGCTCACCACCTCTCCGGATTTATCCCGGCGCGGCCAGGCCCAATAGAGGTAGTTTTGCCGCGCGCCAAACAGGCGCTGGATGAATTTCTGACCCATCTGCCCGGGCTCAATCGCCGCGAGCTGCCCGAGGGCATCGACCATATAGAGGATGTCGCCATCCATCCCCAGCACCTGGACGGGACAATCGGGCGGCATCCCATAGGCATCCGGCGTCCACACACCAGGGTCAAGGCTGGTGTCGCCCACGGTGCGCGCCGCACCCACCGCCGGGTCAGAGCCCTGGCGATGGCGATGGAGCGCGCGGTCAACCTGACCGAGCGCTCCCGCTACGGTCTCTTGGCCCAAAGTCGGCACGTCAGCCTCTTTCTGCAGATCAGACCTTGAATTCAAACGGCGATGGCGGCAGCACGCTTGTCCTGTCGTTGCCCTCCGGCGCCGCCGGTGCAACCGTCGTCTCCGGCGGTGCAGGCGGAGGCGCGGCGGGTACTACCGGCGGCGCGCGACGCGCCATGACCCGCCCCATGTCAGCCGCCGCGCCGGGGGTCGGGGCATTGCTCGTGACCATGCTTTTTGGTTCCAGCCCCTTGGCCCGGATGATTTTCATGCCACCCGTGCTGGCAGCCGTGATCTCGTTGCTATCCGTCATGATGTTGTCCTCTTCGTTGTGCCCCTGCGGCGGCTTGCCGCTGGTGCCCTGGCTGTCGCTGGCCCGAGGGTCGGGTCATTTATAAAACTTTCCGGCCCTATGCGCCGCGTCGGGGCCGCCGCGCGGCCCAGAAACGCCTGCGTGTCAGCCGGTGTCATCTCGTTGAAGTCCGCCATATTGGGTATGCCGGCACCGAGTGCGCCCGGCCCGCGCACCACAGGGGGCACAGGCTCATCAAGGGGCGGCGGCGGCTCGGCATGGGTGCGCTCGAAAATATCGTCGCCCGGCGCGCCCGAAAAGCTCATGGGGGCGACAATTTTAGGCTGCCTGGGCTCGAATTCAGCCAGCAGCCCCTTGCCGCAGGCGGTCACCAGCCGGAAAAACCGCACGATCGCATCGTCGATACCGCCAAAACCACCCTCGGGCAGGTCATGCAGCTTGCGCCGCGCGGCCCAGATATAGACATCCTCCGGCCGCGCCGTCGGTGCCAGCCGCAAATAACCCAAGGCGCCCTCAGCCATCTTCGACAGATCTATGCCTACGGCCGCGAGCTTCGCCATGGCATCATCAGGATCATCAAAGGCCACGGCACCAAACGTCGCACCCGCCAGTGCCGCCTTCAAATACTCATCCATCAGCCATCCTCCTCAAATCGTTGAAATCCTTGGCACCATGCCCGGGAAAGACCACTTCAACCGGCACGCCGTGCCGCCCCAGTTGCGCCAGGCCACGCTCCAGCGCGGCAATGGTCGCGCTCTTGGCGTCCTGGTCGGCTGCCACCACCAGCGCCGTGCAGCCCGCCGGGCACGGCTGGGCACCGATATTGCCGAGGCTGCCTGCCGCCCATATCCGCCAGTCAGGCCGCGCCGCCGCAATCGTCAGCCCGTCCTCGATGCCCTCGCAGATCACCAGCGGCCCCGGCTCCGGCGCCAGCGGCTCGCGCAGCCTGATCGCCGCGCCGCCAAAGGCCCCGAAAATGATCTTGCCGCGCGAGACATCGGCCTTGCCGCTGCCGTCGCGGTTGAGGAACGTCACATGCACGGCGGCAAAATCACCGAGCGGCGTCAAGAACTTCGCCAACATCACCGGCCCGGCATGCGGCTCGAACGGGTGCTGGAACACCGGCTTGAACCGCAGGCACGGCGCCAGCCCCTCGATGGCGCGCGCGTCGATCTGCCGCGCCAGCAGATAGCGCTCCACCAGCGTTTCGCGCGGTCGCACGCCCGACAGCCACAGGTCAAAGGCGCGGCGGCGTTTATGATCGCGCTGCGCCTGCGCCTCGCGTTCACGCGCCGCCGCCGAGGCACCCGCCTCCTGCCGCAGCCGCAGCCGTTCCGGCCTGCTGCCCGTCGTCGCCACGCCGAGCCAGTTGCGCGCCCAGGCCAGCGCCGCCACGCGATCCTCACGGCTGGGCGGCAGGCCGCTGCCGAGCGCGCAGGCACATATCAGGTCAATGACGTCGCCCTTCTCATCGGTGCCAAAATCCTTCCACGCGCCCGGCGCACCCTTGAGCCAGACAGCGAAGCTCGGGCGTCGCTCCTCACGCAGGGGCGAGCGCGCCATCCACACATTGCCGCGCCGCATGCCGAGCGGTGCCAGTTCGGCAGCCAGCGCCTCGATGCGCGCCTGCAACATCATCTTCAGGTCGGCGATGGTCATATCGCCCCTCATCGGTCACCCACCCGCCACGCCCGCGCATGGCCTGCGAGTGCATTGACCCACATGCGGCAGTCGCCACGATCAACCGCTGACTGCATGGTCATCACCGCATAACATACCGCCTGCTGGTCTCGATCCATGAGCTGCCCGACGCGTATTTGGGTCATGCCGCAGGCCCTCACCAGCCACCAGGCGACAAAGTTGCGACGCATGGAGAGGTCGCGATCATGTTGAGCACCACCACCCCGCAGCGATGCCACGGGCACGCCCACCGCTGCCGCCGCCGCCTGCAGCAGGTCGGCGACACCAGGTCGCTTCAGCGGCGCTGCTGGCGCATCCCGGGCGCCATCCACAGGGGCATCGATCACATCATGAGCCACCAGCACCCTGCGCACCGTGGCCGCGCTGATTTCCAGCGTGGCGGCAATGCGCGAGGCTGTGGCACCCCTGAGCACCATCCGCATGACCGCTGGCGCGTATTCGGCCACGAGCCGCCCCTCAGCCTCGCGCCGCGCCGCCGCCAGCATGTCCGGCGTCATGGGCTGCACGGCTATGTTCTGGCTCGTCGTGTGCGCGGTCATGGCGACACCGGCATCAATTCGATAGTTTTAACCCAGGGAGGCAGACAATCCCGTGGTTCAGCGATAGGCATGATGACGCCGACCAAATCGCATGCTTGCCATGTGATACGCGCGGGTGAATTAAACGCCGGCCCGTAGGTGACACTCTGGTTGCGGATTAAGCGATCCCCGCAGTATAGCTTGGCGGCATCATGCAAGTGCCGCAGATATACGGGGCTCAGCTTGGCGACGTGGCCGCACTCACGATGAGTCGGAAATACCTTGCGCCAGTCAGGATATGTTCCATCAATAAAATCAAAATCAAGCGACGCATCATCGAGCCGCAACGATCCGCGCGTCGCGCCATCTCCGGCATTTATTTTCAGCGTCACCATGAGGCTTCTGGGTATTTTCTTGCCCACCAGCAACGAGAGCCGTCGCAAGGCGCTTGATGGGATAATTACATTAACGTCCTGAGCATCCGCCCCCGAGCTTGGCCAGCCGTCAACCAGCATGATGTGCCCGTTTGTCGCTACGAGCACGACATGACCCGCGACCGTCTCAACATGGACGCCTGCCAAATTATATGGCGTCTCTTCAGTGCCCGCGGCCATGGCAACCGCCAGCAGGTGCCTCACCGGGATTTCAATTGTTGTTGTCGTCATCACATCACCTCATGAAAAAATGCCCGGGCGCCTCGAAAAAATGCGCGGATGACCCGAAACGATGCGCGGGCTTCCATGTCGGGCCTCCTCATGGTGACACCCCCGGCAGGCAGCACGCCACCAGAAGCCGATTGAGTGCGTCCATCCAGTCTGCGGTGTCATTTCCCCATTTTGGCTCGATCAGCACTCGCCCACCCTGATCATCAGCCCATGGGAGTGGCGGCTTACGCCCGCTGCGCAGATAATCCCGCTCGGAAAATAACAGCGTTCTATCCATGGCCTTGACCATGACCTCATCGTCCTCGGTAATCAGGCCAACAGGGATGCCCGCGGCAGCGCGGATAGCCGCGTCAATATGCACCTCAAGACAAGCGATGGGATCGGCCCCATCCGGCACCAGGCTCCTGATAGCCGCCTTGACCGGGCCGATGATATCCCCAAGGTAGGCCTCATGCGCATCGTGCAGGAGGAAGGCCAGCGCCGCGACCGGCCGCCCCAGCTTTTCCAGTGCCTCGGCCCCCATCACGCAATGCCGCGCCACCGTGATGCGGCGGCGAGCAAACGGTTCTACGCCGCTGCTCTCATGATCACGATCCCCCACATTCAAAAACCTGACGACGCCCGCCAGCGTGGGCGCAACATCATTCGCAAAATCAACATCTGCGGGATTGGGATCGAGCAAATAGAATATTTTGCCGGATCGCGTTTCGATCCAGATATTACTCATAGCGCCACCCTCCGAAAAAATGCGCGGATGACCGAAGTCACCCGCGCCAGTTCAGGGAGGAACGCCCGTAAGGGCCTCGGACTGCCAGCGTTGCTGGCAGAAACTTTCGGGCACCGCGGTGAAGCCAGCAACGCCAGCGACCCCACGATCCCGAGGCACATCATGTCGATGGCCATTTCCCATAAAATCAGCATGTTACCCTCCCGGAAATCAGCGCCGCCGCCGCATCCAGCGCGGCATCGAAGGCGGCATCGTCGCGCATGTCCTCGATGCGCCGCAGCGCCTGGCTCACCGCCTGACGCGTCATGCCAATGGCCCGCGCCACGCGCGCGCCATTGACGTTCAATTCTGTCACGGTGCAGTAGAGCGCCTGCGCCCGCACCAGCGCCGCCGCCCGCCATTCCGGCGAGGCATTGGCACGCCGCCCCGGATCAGAGGCCAGCGCAGCGCCGGCATCAAGGCCCGCAAGAGCGGCAAAATGCGCGGCATAGCCGCGAAATACCGCGCCGATGATGGTGTGCCGATGACCGTCGCTTGCGGATGCCACTACAGCGCTCCGCGTAACAACGGCTGTCTCCATCAGCCGCAGCGAGCGCGGGGTGGGCGCGCACGCACCTGTGCGTGCCCTCCAGTATGTCGTGTAGGAAATCTTCGCCTTCCGGCAAAGCCGCGCTACGGACATGCCGTGCGCTACCCGCAGCTGTTCGACTTCCGAAAACGTCATCATGCGCCCGTCGAGATAAAAATACGCACAGCACGCAAAATCACGCGAATGACGAACCAGCCACCCGATTGCAATTTACGGTGCAATATTGCACTATGTCAAGTGCATTTTTTGGCAACCTTACCAGATGCAAATTTTTTTGGGGTTAGGCATGTTGCCGCGTATGGACCCGCGTGAAGAACAAAGAACGTGGCTCGCCCAGGTGCTGGCGCATACCGGCATGGCGCCCACAGCAATAGCCATAAAGGCTGGCCTGGCACCCACCACGCTGACGCGCTTCGTCAACAACCCCGGCCACGCCACAGCCCTGTCCGCCAGGACGATCGCCTCCATCGAGCGCATCAGCGGCCTGCGTTATGGCGCAACCGCACCCCAGCGCGGGTTATCCGAGGCCGAAGCCACAGCATGGGAAAGCTCAGGCGCGTCGGGCCAAATGGCAGAGCAGATCAGCAAGCTGGCCATCGCCTCCAATTCGGTATCCGTCTGGCAGCTCAAGAGCCGCGCCCTCGAAACCATAGGCTACATGCCGGGCGACATCCTGATGGTTGATCTGAACGAGCCGCCAAAACGCGGTGATATTGTCTGCGCGCAGTTGTATGACTGGCACAGGATGAAGGCAGAAACCGTATTCCGTCTCTATGAACCGCCCTATCTTCTGGCCGCAAGCGCCGATCGCGCCATGTTGCAGCCCCGGCTGATCGACCACTCGATTGCCGTCAAGGGCCCGGTCATCCTCAGCATACGCCCGCGCCATCAGGAGGCCTGACGACATGATATGGCTGCTTTTTGCCGTGGCCTTCGGCGTTACGCAGGCAAGGGACGGCGAGCCCGTCCGCAACATGGTGCCCTACACACTGACGGTCGCCACCATCCAGATAGCCTTGACCTATCTTGATGAATTCCGGCAGCCCGCGCCATGGGGCTGGCACTATGGCTGGCTGGAGACGGGCGAGCTTTGGGTGTTATACCTCATCATCAATGGCACGGTCTGCTCCCTGTCTTTTCTTCTGGCCAGAAAAATTTTTTCGCTCATGGCCAGATAGTGCATAATTGCAATTGACAATTGCTCATGCAATATTGCACATTTTGCAAATCAGCACCTTGCTGATTTGGAGCGCGCCATGACCACCAATCCCTCCGACAGCCCCAAGGCCGTCACGCCCACGCCAGCCGAGCTGGTTCTGCAAAAGCTCGACGCCCAGCGCCCCTTAGGCCTGGCGCCCGACGATCTCAGCCTGCGCCGCATGGTTAGCAGTGATCCCGGGCGCGCGGCCCTGGTAATAAAACAGGTTAAGCTCGTCCATCGCGATCAATTCAATGCGGCCATGGATGAGTTCGTCGTCGATCTCGCCGCGCGCATCATCCTCGTCGCCGAGGGCGGTCGCAACCCTGAGCACCTCGCGATCATAATAGACGTGCTGGAGAGCATCCTTCAGCGCTACTACAACCAGCCGGACGTCGCGTCGCAGGCCGCCCCTGCTGAGGCCGCGCATTGACCGTGCTTGACGCGCCCGCGCTGGCGCAGCTGCTGGCGCTGCGCAATGTCGCGGCCCTGCACCGGCGTCTGCCGCTGTTGCTGGCCCTGGGATTTCCAAGGCCGCTGCCGGGCCTTGGCCTGCGCTGGAGCGCGGCGCAGGTGGAGGACTGGGTGGCCGCAGGTGGCCCCGGCAACGCGCCGCCGCCGCGCCCGCCAAGGGGCCTGGCGCTGGTGGTGGACAACGCCCGTTCGCGCCTCGACGCGCGCTACCCTTGACGCAGGCAAGGCCATGGCCGCAATCTCGCGCCCGATGAAAGCCACCGTCCACATCAAGCACGTCGCCTGGCGCGGCGGCAGGCCGCGTTTTGCGCCGGGCCCGGGCTTGCGCGCCGAAGGCTGGCGCGGCGAGGACATCAAAAATGCTGCGGGTGCGTGGGCCAGCATCAGCGAGACCGAGGACTTCATGGTGCGCCGCCTCGCAGAGATCGCGGCACGCCGTACGAGCGGGGCTCCAGCGCCGCGCCCGGCGCGCCGCGCGCTCTACACCATCGAGGACATGTTCGAGGATTGGTTCGCCTCTCGCCGCATGACGCCGGAACGCGGCCCGCAGGCGCAGCGCGTTGCCGGTCGCGTCGCACCGGCCACCCTGATCGATTACCGCCGCAAGGCCGCAGCGCTCGCGGCATCCGATCCAGAGTTCTTCACATCGCCCTGCGCCGCCGTGCGCAAGGCGCATGTGCTTGGCCTGCACGAGGCGCTGTGGCGCGCGCGCGGCCTGCCCATGGCCAATGGCATCATCGCCGTGCTGCGCGCGGCCTGGAGCCACGCCGAGGCGCGTGGCAAGGTGGCGTCAAACCCCTGCATGCAGTTGCGCCTGCCCGGCCTTGAGGCGCGCCTGCGCATCGCCAGCGCCGAGGAGATCAGCGCCCTGCTCGCCGCCGCCGATGATCCGGCCTTCCGCGACACCGGCATTGGCGATGCCATCCTGCTGGCGCTCTACACCGGCCAGCGGCAGGCCGATGTGCTGCAGCTCGAGGCGCGCAATGAGGATGCTGGCCACATCCGCTTCATCCAGGCCAAGACCGGTGCCCGCGTGCGCGTGAGGGCCATAGCCCAGCTGCGTGTGCGCCTCGCCGCCATTGCCGCACGGCATGCCACCCAGCCGCCACCGCCGGGCGAAACCCGCGTGGTGCTGAACCAGCGCACCGGGCGCAGCTACCAGTCAGGCAATTTCAGCCACGGCTATACCGCCGTGCGCCGCCGCGCGGCAGCAGCGTGCCCCAGCGTCGCCACCCTGCGCTTCCAGGATCTGCGCGACACCTCGGTAACAAGGCTCGCCACAGCAGGCTGCACCATCCCCGAGATCGCCGCCATCAGCGGCCACAGCCTCGCCAGCGTCCACAATGTCCTGAAGCACTATCTTGAGCTCAACGACATGCAGGCCGACGCGGCAATCGACAAGCTGGCAGCATGGATGGACAGGGAAGGCATCGAGGCCTGAAGAACGGTGCGGCAACAAAAAGTCTCACGTGAGACTTTGCGACTGCAAAACACAATCGCACGTTCATCACACGTTCAGGATAAAAATAAATTAACCCGTTGAAACCATTGCGGAACAAATGCACAAGGCACATGGTTTGCCAATGAAGGTTAGTTATTCGTCAACATATCGCCGGTAATTTTGAGGCGATCCGGGAGGTACCCTGGCGTTTCTTGGGCAAATGGTCACATCATGACGGGTATTTTCAGGGCAATACATCGAAAGCTCACCGGGCGGGCACTGCTGGCAAGCCTTGTTGTGCTCGCGGGCGGCGTTGGCCAAGCCTCGGGCACGACGATCAGCGATGCCGCGTTTCAGCGCTTTGTTGCCGGCCTGTGGCCGCTGGCGCATGCGCGCGGCATTTCCCGCCAGACGTTTGAATCGGCTTTTGCCGGCGTGACGCCCGACCAGAGCGTGCTCGACAATCTGCACCACCAGGCCGAGTTTCATAAAACCAAGGCGCAATATCTGGGCTCTGCCGTGTCGGCCAAGCGCATCGCCAAGGGACGGTTGCAGGCGCAGCAATGGCTCGGCACGCTGAAGAAAGTGACACGGGCCTATGGCGTCGATTCGACGATCATCATGGGCGTTTGGGGGATGGAATCGAATTTCGGCGGTTTTGCCGGCAATAAATCGGTGGTGCGCTCGCTAGCGACCCTGGCCAGCGTGCATTACCGCGGCGTCTATTTCCGCAATGAATTGCTCTATGCCCTGAAAATCCTGCAGCATGGCGATATCACGCCCGACAAGATGACCGGTTCCTGGGCCGGTGCCATGGGGCAGACGCAGTTCATGCCCTCAAGCTTTGCCACTTATGCCGTCGATTTCGAGCATAATGGCCATCGCAATATCTGGACCAGCGTGCCCGATGCGCTGGCTTCGACCGCCAATTTCCTGCATCGCCACGGCTGGATCGCCGGGGAGCGCTGGGGCTACGAGATCGAATTGCCGCGCGGCTATAATCTGGCGCGCCGCCACCCGGGGCAATATCTGGCCTTCGGCTTCTGGGCCAAACAGGGCATTCGCCGCGCCGACGGCCATCCCCTGCCGCATTTTGGCAAGGCCGCCCTGGTGATGCCGGTCGGCGTTGCGGGGCCAAAATTTCTGGTCACCCATAATTTCAAGGTGATCCGCACCTACAATAACTCGCTGTCCTATGCGCTCGGCGTGGCCTTGCTGGGTGATCGCATCGCGGGCGAACCGCCGCTGGTCACGCCATGGCCGGGGCAGATGCCGACGGGATCGATCGCCCGCGGCGCCAACTGAGCTGGCCCTGTTGCGCTGTTCGCCAGGCCGCGCGAGCGCGCTACATTCCCTGGGACAAGGCGTCGTGAGGAAAAAAGTCAAGAAACATCGTTAACGATCTATATTGTCAACGTTTTTTGCGGTGGTTCATCTTCATCCATCAGATGATCTGTCGCCCGCCTCAGGCGAGGCCGGGAAAGAAATCCACCTTGATGCTGGTTCGGGCGACGCCCATGCGTGACAGGGTCTGGCGGATCTGGCTGACCATGGCGTTCGGGCCGGAAATATAGAACACGCGATCCCTGAAATCCGGAATTTCCTGCGCGATCAGCGCGCCGTCGATCATGCCCTGGCGCACCTGCGGGTGGGACGAGGTTTCGTCGGCGACAATATAGCGGGTGCGCAGGCCTAGGTCCTGCTCGGCCTCGGAAAACACGTCGCTATAGGCAATGTCGGCCAGGCGGCTGGTGCCATAGAGCATGATGACCGAGCGGGAATCCCGGCGGTTGAGCATATCCTCGACCATGCTGCGAAACGGCGTGATGCCAATGCCGCCGGCGATGAAGGCGAGCTTTTGCTCCGGGTCGCGCGGCAGGGTGAAGCTGCCGGCCAGTTGCGAGCCATGGATCTGCTCGCCCGGCTGCATCGCCGCCAGCCTGGTCTTGAAGGCGCTGCTGCCGGCGTAAAATTTCACGCCCAGCCGGATTTCATCGCTGTTCGGGGCCGAGGCAATGGTGAAGGCCCGGCGGTTGCCGCGATTGTCCGGCTGGCTGACATCCAGCGTCCAATAAAGATATTGACCGGCCTCAAAAACCAGCCGGCGATCCACCGCAAAAACATAATCATAGCAATCGGCCGCCATTTTCTCGATTCTGAGCAGGGTGAAGCGGAAGCTTGATTTGGGATTGGTGGCATAGGCCAGCACATTGCCGGCCAAAAGGGCGATTTCCGGCGTCAGGTAAAAGCTGCCGACATGCAGGCTGGGGCAGGAGAGCGCGCCGACCAGAGCGCCATAGGCGAGACGCGGCCATTTGGCCTGCGGGGCGGTCAGGGGGTCGGTCAGCATGGTGAAGCCGAGAAACAGCAAGGGCGAATAAAGCACGGCCTGCGTCAGGTCATCGCCATAGCCGCCGCCCGAGGTCGCCAGTGTCAGGGCTATATTGGCAATGACATAGGCGCCCATCATGTCGAAGCGCTGCAGCTTGCGCAGCACCAGCACGCCGCCGGCCAGCACGAAGGGCAACATCACCAGATTGCCGCCGATCCACCAGGAGGCGGGCTGGTTGAGAACCAGTCCGGAGGCGACAACGCCCAATGCCACCGGGTTGAAGACATGCTTGCGGCCGATGGCCAGCAGGAATTTGGAGGCAATGGCGACAACCGATGCCAGCAACAGGCCGGCGACACCGGCGTGCTGGGAGGCGGTAACCGGCTGCATGATCAAGATCAGCAAAAATGCGGTGATATGCACCGATTCGGCATTGACCGGCACGCGCAGCACATGGGCAAAGAGCCGGTTTGTCAGCCAGCAGGTGCCGGTGACCAGCAGACCGGAAAAGGCCAGCGCGGTCGGATCAATCGGCACAAGCTTGAAGAAGCCGAGGACAAATGAAACGCCCAGCAGCCCTGCCGCATAATAGAGCATCAGAAGATACATGGTGGTGCGGCTGAGCCGGGCATCGATAAATTTCATCATGGCACTACGAAAGCTCCAAAGCCGCTCGATTGTGTAGCCATTCCATTGGCTTCGATGGCATAACCTTCGAGCCCGGGCATGTCCTCGATGAAGCCAATACCGTCGCGCCCCATGGCGAAGGCCGCGGTGGCAAAGCGATCGGCTTCGAGCACGTCGCTGGCAATGACGCTGAGGCTGACGATCTCGTCGACCTTGCTGGCATAGCTGTGCGGATTATAAATATGATCGCCGCGCGCATAATTGCCCGAGGTGGCAATGCCGCGCCCTGCGAGGTTCAGGGCCTTGACGATGGCATCTTCCTCGAAGGGATGGCGGATGCCAATGGCCCAGTCGAGGCCGTCAGCATTCTTGCCGCCGGTCTGGATATCGCCGCCGCCATCGACGAAATAATCCTCGACCCCCGCCGCCTCGATCAGCCGGGCGGCCTTGAGCACGGCCCAGCCCTTGACGATCCCGGAGGGATCAAGCGTGCCATCGGCGCGGCGAATGTCGAAATAGCCGTCGGTCTCCCGCCGGGTGCGGTCCGCCCATTCCAGAACCTCGCGCATGTCGCGGCTGATCTCTGCTCGCGGCAGGCGCCCAGCGTTCAGCGCACTGATTTCGCTGTCAGTCCGGTAAAGGCTGAAGCGCTGGTCGACGGCGGTGAACCAGCCGAATACTTCGTCGATGAGCCCGGCCGGGCCGCCGGCGAGGGCGAGGGTGACGGGCATGCCCATCAGCAGGCGGGTTTGCCGCCGCATGGTCATTGGCTGGCTTGCGACAGGGCCTTGCTCAAGGAGCGCAAATAGGCCCGGCTGGTCAGGGTCGCACCGGAAACAATATCAACCCGGGTGCCCTGCGCCTTGATAACCTCGCGCTGCAGAAGCGGCAGGGCGCGGTGGTTGATCCTGCGGCTGTTGGGCCGGTCGTGCGGGTAGCGCAGCACATTGACAGATACCAGATGGCCCTGGAGAATGTTGGCCTTGACCTGCACGACGCCGTAATAGGCCCGCATGACCGGGCCCAGGTAACTGCCATCCTTCCAGGTAGTCGCCGCCGTCTTGAGCTGCATGCGCGCCTGGGATGGCCTTATCGTGACATGCCGGGCCGGGCCGCCCGACAACCAGCCCGGCCAGATTCCGGCTTCGGCATGTTCGGCAAGGGCAGTGCATGATACGGCAACACAGGCAACAAAATAGAGGCCAAAGGAGGCGGATTTTGTCATAAGACCAGTTCCGGGGCGTGAATTTCGCAATCCCGGGATTGTAGGCCTGTTGATCTGAATATCAGCTTACCGTTGGCGCCGGTGGCGGTCATCAAGGCACAAATTCGCCCCCGCCACCTTGCGCGTCACAGGATGAACCGGCTGAGATCAGCATTATCGGCGAGATCGCCGACGTGTTTATCCACGAAGGTGCCGTCAATCCTGATGATGGAACTGGCATTGTCCGGTGCCGAGAAGGAGACATCATCCAGCACCCGTTCCATCACGGTCTGCAGCCGCCGCGCGCCGATGTTCTCGACGGTGGAATTGACCTTGACGGCAATGCGGGCAATGGCCGCCACCGCATCTTCACTGAAATCCAGCGTCACGCCCTCGGTTTGCAGCAAGGCGACATATTGTTTGATCAGGCTGGCTTCGGTCTCGGTCAGGATACGGCGGAAATCATCCTCGTTGAGCGGCGACAATTCCACCCTGATGGGCAGGCGACCCTGCAATTCCGGCAGCAGATCAGAGGGTTTGGCGACATGAAAGGCGCCCGAGGCGATGAACAGGATATGGTCGGTCTTGACCGTGCCATGCTTGGTCGCCACCGTCGTGCCCTCGATCAGGGGCAGCAAATCGCGCTGCACGCCCTCGCGCGAGACATCGCCGCCACCGCGGCCCTCGCGTGCGCAAATCTTGTCGATTTCATCGAGAAAGACGATGCCGTTGTTCTCGACCTCATGAAGGGCGGCGCGCACCACCTCGTCCTGATCGATCAGCTTGTCGCTTTCCTCGGCCACCAGCGGCTTGTGGGCATCAGCGACGCTGATGCGGCGGGTTTTGGTCTTCGCACTTATGCGGTTGAAGAAATCACCGATATTGATGGCACCGAACGAGGCACCGGGCATGCTCGGCATTTCAAACATCGGCATGTTCGATGCTGGTGCCGCTACCTCGATCTCGATTTCCTTGTCGTCGAGTTCGCCGGCATTGAGCTTGCGCCGGAAACTGTCGCGGGTGTTTTGCGAGGCCGAGGCTCCAACCAGCGCATCGAGAACCCGTTCCGCGGCGGCGAGCTCGGCCCTGGCGGTCACTTCGCGGCGCATTTCCTCTTTTTTCAGGGCGATGCCGACCTCGACAAGGTCGCGGATGATCTGCTCGACATCGCGCCCGACATAGCCAACCTCGGTGAATTTGGTGGCTTCGACCTTGATGAAGGGCGCATTGACCAGACGCGCCAGGCGGCGGGCAATCTCGGTCTTGCCGCAGCCGGTCGGGCCGATCATCAGAATGTTTTTGGGCAGCACTTCCTCGCGCATCTGCCCTTCGAGCCGCAGGCGCCGCCAGCGGTTGCGCAGGGCGATGGCGGCGGCGCGCTTGGCAGCACCCTGGCCAACGATGTGACGGTCGAGTTCAGAGACGATTTCGCGTGGGGACAGATCACTCATAAAAACTTCCGATTCAGCCGTGGCTGATTTTTTCGATGACATGATTGTGATTGGTATAGACGCAAATGTCGGCGGCTATTTTCAGCGAGCGCCGCACGATGGCCTCGGCGTCGAGCGGGGTTTCAAGCAGGGCGCGCCCGGCGGCGAGCGCATAATTGCCACCCGAGCCAATGCCCATGACCGCGCCATGCTCGCTGGCTTCGGGTTCGAGAACGTCGCCGGTGCCGGTCAGCACCAGCGCCGAAACCTTGTCGGCCACCAGCATCATCGCTTCAAGACGGCGCAAATAGCGATCGGTGCGCCAATCCTTGGCAAGTTCGACGCTGGCACGCATCAATTGTCCGGGATATTGCTCCAGCTTGGCCTCAAGCCGCTCGAACAGGGTGAAGGCGTCGGCCGTGGCGCCGGCAAAACCGGCAATCACGTCGCCCTTGGCGAGGCGGCGCACCTTGCGGGCATTGCCCTTGATGATGGTGGCGCCAAGCGACACCTGGCCATCGCCGCCAATGACGGTCTCGGTGCCCTTGCGCACCATGAGAATTGTGGTCGCGTGCCAAAGGCTGGCGGAGGATTCAGTTTGCATGGGGAGCTTTGCATGAGGGACGTTGCCCGCATGCATGTAAGCGCCCGATGGCCAGGCTTCAAGGCTGGCTAGCTGCGCCCGAAGCTTTCGTCAAAGGCATAGCCGGCGCCGCGCACGGTGCGCAGCGGATCAGGCTCGCGCCCGCGTGACAGGGCCTTGCGCAGCCGTCCGACATGGACATCGACCGTGCGCTCGTCAATTTCGGCCGATTGCCCCCAGACATGGTCGAGCAATTGCCCGCGCGAGAACACCCGGCCCTTGCGTTCGAGCAGGAATTCCAAAAGCCGGTATTCGGTCGGTCCGAGATGAATGTCGCGACCGGCACGGCGCACGCGGTGGCGCTCGCGGTCTAGTTCGACATCACCGGCGGTGAGCTGGCCGGCGATGCGTTCTGGCAGGGCGCGGCGCAGCAGGGCTTTCACGCGCGCCATCAATTCAGGCACCGAGAAAGGCTTGACGACATAATCATCGGCACCGACGGCGAGGCCGCGCACTTTCTCGCTTTCCTCGCCGCGGGCGGTCAGCATGATGACCGGCAATTGCCGCGTCGCCTCGCGGGCGCGCATGCGGCGGCAAATTTCAAGGCCCGAAACCCCCGGCAGCATCCAGTCGAGAATCACCAGATCGGGCGGGACTTCGGCGAGCTGGAGTTCGACCGCGTCGCCATTTTCGACGCGATCGACGATATAGCCTTCGGCTTCGAGATTATAGGCCAGCAGCAGCGACAGGGCGGCTTCATCCTCGACCACCAGCACACGCGGGGCCGAGGTTGCGCTGGAGCGCGGGGCGGGGGTGACCATGCTCATCCGAGATCGCCGCGCAGGCCACCGCGGCCCTTGGGCCTTTCGGTCGGCAGGGTGTTGCCGCTCACCAGATAGACCACCGTTTCGGCGATGTTGGTGGCGTGATCGCCGACCCGCTCGATGTTTTTCGAGCAGAACAGCAAATGCGTGCAAAACGAGATGTTGCGCGGATCTTCCATCATGAAGGTCAGCAAATCGCGGAATACCGAATCATCCAGGGCATCGAGGTCACCGTCGCGCAGCCAGACGGCGCGGGCGCGGGCCTCGTCGCGCTGGGCATAGGCGTCGAGCACGTCTTTCAGTTGCAGGGCCGCCATGTCGCTCATGTGCCGCAGGCCGATGAGGGCGCGTGGCATGCGCACTTCGCCGGCGATTTTCATGGCGCGCTTGGCGATGTTCTTGGCGAGATCGCCGACGCGTTCGAGATCACCGGAAACCCGGATGGCGGCGACGATTTCGCGCAGGTCCACCGCCATCGGCTGGCGCCGGGCAATAGTGAGAATGGCCTGTTCCTCGATGGTGCGCTGCAAGGCATCGAGGCGCGGATCGGTGGCGACAACGTGCTGGGCGAGGTCCGTGTCGAGACGGGACAGGGCTTCCATCGCGTCCGACAGCATTTTTTCGGCGAGGCCACCCATTTCGGCAATGGAGCGACCAAGCACTTCCAGTTCATTGTCGAAGGAGCGGACGATATGTTCTGCCATGCGAAGCAATCTCCCTATAACTGCCGTCAGCCGAAACGGCCGGTGATGTAGTCCTGCGTCTGCTTCTGCTGCGGAGCAGTGAAGATCTTCGGAGTTTCACCAAATTCGATCAGCGAGCCAAGATACATGAAGGCGGTGTAATCGGAGACGCGCGCCGCCTGCTGCATGTTGTGGGTCACAACCGCGATTGTATAGCGCGAGCTCAATTCGTCGATCAGTTCCTCGATCTTGGCGGTGGAAATCGGGTCGAGGGCCGAAGCCGGTTCATCGAGCAGGATCACTTCCGGCTGGATGGCGACGGTGCGGGCGATGCAGAGGCGTTGCTGCTGGCCGCCCGACAGGCTGAGGCCGGAGGATTTCAACTTGTCCTTGACCTCATCCCACAGGGCCGCGCTGCGCAGGGCGCCCTCAACGCGGTTATCGAGCTCGGCCTTGCTCAGGCGCTCGTAGAGTTTGATGCCGAAGGCGATGTTGTCGTAAATCGACATGGGGAAGGGCGTCGGCTTCTGGAACACCATGCCGATGCGCGAGCGCAAAAGGTTGATATCGGTGGTCGGTGCCAGAATATCATCGCCATCGAGCAGCACTTCGCCTTCCGCCCGCTGGCGCGGGTAGAGGTCATACATGCGGTTGAGCACGCGCAGCAGCGTGGACTTGCCACAGCCGGACGGGCCGATGAAGGCGGTGACCTTACGCTCGTAGAGCGGCAGGTTGATGGATTTCAGCGCCAGAGAATCGCCATAGAAGAACTTGAGGTCGCGGATGGTGACCTTCTGGACGAGGGCAGGTTCTGCGGTCATTTTCGGTTTCCCTGCGCAGAGAGAACTCGCGCCGTTATGGAAAGCGCCAGCACGGCGCAGGTGATGAGAAGGGCGCCGGTCCAGGCCAGTTGCTGCCAGTCCTTGTAGGGTGACAGCGCGAAATTGAAGATGACCATCGGCAGGTTGGCGATCGGGCTGTTGATGTTCCAGCTCCAGAACTGGTTTGAAAGCGCCGTGAACAGCAGCGGCGCGGTTTCGCCGCTGACGCGCGCCACCGCCAGCAGGACACCGGTGACCAGTCCGGCGCGGGCGGCGCGCATGGCAATGCGGCGAATGAAGATCGAGCGCGGCAGGCCCATGGCGGCGGCGGCCTCCTTGAGGGTGCCGGGCACCAGCAGCAGCATGTCCTCGGTGGTGCGCACCACCACCGGCACCACCATGATGGCGAGGGCGATAATGCCGGCAACGCCAGAGAAATGGTGCACTTCGGCGACGTAAATCTCGTAGACGAACAGGCCGATGATGATCGAGGGCGCGCTCAGCAAAATATCATTGATGAAGCGCACGATTATGGTGAAGCGGGTGCCGTGGCCGTATTCGGCCATGTAGATGCCGGCCAGCATGCCGATCGGCGCGCCGATCACCACACCGCCCGTGGTCATGACCAGCGATCCGGCAATGGCGTTGAGCAGACCGCCCTTGCTGCCCGGCGGCGGGGTCATTTGCGTGAAGATCGATAGTTTAAGACCTGCAAGCCCCTCGAAGATCAAGGTGCCGAGGATCATTGCCAGAAAGCCGAGCCCGAACAGCGTGGCACCTACGGACAGGGTCATCATCACCAGGCTGGAAAGCTGGCGGCGGGTGCGCAGCGAGCGGTTCATTTCGCCTCCGCTTTTTCAATGCGCATCAACAGCAGCCGCGAGATGGCGAGGACGACGAAGGTGATGAAGAACAGGATCAGGCCAAGGGCGATCAGCGATGAAATATACATCGGGTCGGTCGCCTCATTGAATTCATTGGCGATCACCGCAGAAATGGTGGTGCCTGGCGCCAGCAGCGATGATGAAATCGCATGGGCATTGCCAATGACGAAGGTGACAGCCATGGTCTCGCCGAGCGCCCGGCCGAGGCCGAGCATGACGCCGCCGACAAGGCCGGTGCGGGTATAGGGGACGACGACCCGGCGCACCACCTCAAGTCTGGTGGCGCCGATGCCATAGGCCGCTTCCTTCAGCACCGCCGGCACGGTCTCGAACACATCGCGCGTCACGGCGGTGATGAAGGGCACCACCATGATCGCCAGGATGAAGGCGGCGCTGAAGGTGCCGATGCCATAGGGCGGGCCGGCAAACAGGACGTTGAGCACCGGAACCGGCGCGAAAAGGTTGATCAGGAACGGCTGGATGTAGCTCTGCACGAAGGGCAGGAACACGAACAGGCCCCAGATGCCATAAATGATCGAGGGGATGCCAGCCAGCAGCTCGACGGCAATGCCGATCGGGCGCCGCAGCCACCAGGGGCAAAGCTCGGTGAGGAACACCGCAATGCCGAAACTGACGGGGACAGCCAGAAGCATGGCGAGGACGGAGGTCACCAGCGTGCCATAAATGGCGGCGAGGGCGCCGAAAACATCCTTGACCGGATTCCAGGTCGCGTGAATGAAAAAGCCGAAGCCAAAGGTGCGCAGCGCCGGCCAGGCCCCGAACAGCAGCGACAGCATGACCCCGCAGAGGATGATCAGCACGCTGAGGGCGGCGGTAAAGGTCACCAGGCGGAAAGCCCTGTCGCCACGACGAAAACTGCGCACGACGGCGGCGCGGGTCGATGCAAGCGCCTTTGGCCCAGCATCACTGCTGTTGATTGTGATTACGGCCAACCGACTATCCTCTGACCTGTTCGCACCCGTCAAACGCATGCCTGACACGCATTTGATGACGATTCAAGATGGCGGACGGCCCCGTCCCGACAGGGGCGGGGCCGTCGTCTCAGCTTACTTGGTGTGGATGTCAGCAGCCCAGGTGGCTTCGATCTGCTTGACGGTGACCGGGGGCAGCATCACGTAGAACAGCTTCTTGGCGATGTCGCCGCCATGGTGATAGCCCCAGTCGAAGTATTTCAGGGCCTGCTCGCTGGCCTTTTTGTCCTTCGGCGTGCCGTGCATCAGGATGAAGGTAGCGCCGGTGATCGGCCAGGTGGTGGCACCCGGTTCGTTGGTCAGGATCACATAGTAATGATCCGACTTGGACCAATCGACATTGGCGGCAGCAGCCTGGAAGGCGGCGGCGCTGGGCGAAGCGGCCTTGCCGGCAGCGTTGATGACCTTGGCGTAGGCCATCTTGTTCTGCGTGACATAGGCATATTCGACATAGCCGATGGCGCCCTTGGTGTTGAGCACGTTGGCGGCGACGCCTTCATTGCCCTTGGCACCGATGCCGACCGGGAAGTTCACGGACGTGCCTTCGCCGATCTTGGTCTTGAATTCCGGGCTGACCTTGGAGAGATAGTCAGTCCAGATGAAGGTGGTGCCTGAACCATCGGCGCGGTGCACCGGGATGATGGCGAGGTTCGGCAGCTTGACGCCGGGGTTGAGCTTGGCAATCGCCGGGTCGTTCCAGTTCTTGATTTCGCCTATGTAGATCTTGGCGATGGTGGCGCCATCGAGTGTCATGCCGCCGGGGCCAATGCCCGGGATGTTGACGGAGGGAATCGCGCCGCCGATGACGGTCGGGAACTGCACGAGGTCAGCAGCCGCCAGCTCTTTGGGGGTAAGCGGCATGTCGGAAGCACCGAAAGTAACGGTGTTGGCCTTGATCTGGGCAATGCCACCGCCGGAGCCGATCGACTGGTAATTCAGCGCGTTGCCGGAAACCTTCTGGTAGGCAGCGGCCCAGGCGGAGTAGATCGGGGTGCCGAAAGTCGAGCCGGCGCCGGTGATCTGGTCAGCTTTCGCAACCTGAAATGCCGCAACGCCAAGCGCGGCAACAACCGCAAGGCGGCTGAACTTTGTAAGTGTCATTTGGATGTGCTCCTCGTTATGGATCGCGGCCCGCGTGATCCCGAAAAGGGCCCACGTTTAGCGCGCCGTCGTTCTAGTGCAGCGGCATGAGGAGAGTGCGACAGTTTTATTGCGTCTGTATGACAGCATAACGCAATGAATTAAAACGAGAAATTGTGACTATGGGTTGGCAGGGTCCAGCCCGTTGCCATGAAATTGTAACACGCCGACACTCATGCCGACAGTGAGATTGCTGGAAACGGCATAATCAAAGCCGGCGGTGGCCCTGGTGAAAGTGGCGCCCTTGTGCGAATCGGCAAAGAGGCTGTTCAGGGATGTGTCGACATCGGGCGCGGTCGCCGCGAACGGGCTGGCCTTGGCAATGCCGCCGCCGAGCGCCACCCAGGGGGTGAGGCGGCCCATGTTGTAGCCGAGCCTGGCATCGAGCATGCCGAAATTATAGCCGGCCGGGCCGCCCTGGATCATGCCGGGAAGATATCCGGCGCTGGCACGCAGGCCGAGCAGGACATGATTGTCGAAAACATGGTCATAGCCGACAAAACCGGCGGCGCCGAAACCGCTTCTCGTGCCCTTGCCAAGGCCGCTGGTCGCGAAAACCTCGGTGCCGAGGGTCAGGCCCTTCCAGGGATCGGGCTTTTGCGGGCTGACGGCCGGCGGCAGGGCAAAGGTGGTGTCTTGCGGCAGCGACGGGGTGACATCGAAAGGCCCGGCCGCGCAGGCGGGGACAATGAGCGCGCCGGCAACAAGGCCGCAGATCACGAATTTCAGCATGTCGCCCAAAGATCCCTCGATGCGATAAAGGTGCTGCTAGCAACAGATATTGGCGCAAAAATGGTCATGTGGCCAGCGCAAGTTCAGGTCAAGCCGGCAGCCAGCAGGGCGATGGCGGCTGCCGGCGCAGCCTCGGCAGCCTCGCCCGTCAGATGCGGCGTGGCCTCAAAAAGCGTGGCAAAATCGTGCGCCTCGTGGCCCCAGAGCTGCGCCATGTGCATCAGCAGGGCGCGGCCCGTGCCCGAGCAGATGACCGGGCAGGGCGGGGCTATGTCGTGGCGCGAGCGCACCTGCGCGAAATTGTCTTCGAGCAGGCGTTGCTGGCGGTGGCTGAAAAACCGCGCGAGATCCTGCCATTGCGCCAGCGTCGCGGCATCGGCCTCGCAGCCGATCATGCGGGCGAGGCGGTTGCAGGAGGCGGCGACGGACTTGTCGCGCCCATCGGCGGTGTTCATGGCATCGGCATGATCCGGCAGATCACCGAGAATGCGGCGAACATCGGCCATATTGGCGAAATATTCCTGCATGAGATTGCGCCAGCGTCCGGCGAAGGGGGCACGGTGCGCCAGCGCCATGACAAAGGTGCGGGTGAGGCCGGTGTAGACCAGTTCGCCATGTTCGGCGCGGCTGGCATCATCATGGCCGCGCGTTGCGACCTTGCCGTCGATCAGCGGGCTGATGTCGGTGGTGGTCGAGCCCATATCCATGTGCAGGCCATGGCCGAGCCGCTGCGCAGCCAGCGCTGCCGCGGCGTGCCAGTTGGCCGAGCCGACCAGTTCAGGGGCAGCGCGGGCGGCGGCAAGATCGACAAAACCGCGCGCCCCGGCATAGCAGGCGAAATTTTCGGTGCCAAGATTTTGCGCCGCCCTTGCGAGCAGCGCCTCGACGCCTTCGGCGCGGCTGGCGAACAGGTCGGACATTTCGCCCGACATGGTGATGACATGGCGCGTCGCGGCACCATGGCCGGCAAGCGCCTGGCGCATGGCTTCATCGAGCCGCTCAAGACCCTGCCACAGCGGGCTGGGCAGGGTCGCGGCCTGCACCAGCCTCGCGCCTTCAAGGCGGGCGATTTTCAGATGCGCGCCGCCGATATCCCAGCCGGTGATCGTTTGCATCGAACCCCCATTCTGTGGCAGCGAAGAGGTGAGGAGACTGTCTTCGTGCGGGTGATACCTGTCATTGATCTGAAGGGCGGGCAAGTGGTGCGGGCGATGCGCGGCGAGCGGGCGCTGTATCAGCCGCTGCGCTCGCCGCTGACTGCCGGCAGTGCCCCGGTGGCGGTGATTGACGGATTTTTGCGGCTGGCGGCGTTTCGGGCGATCTATGTGGCCGATCTTGATGCCATTATGGGGCAGGGCAGCCATGAACGCGAGATTTCGGCGCTAGCCCAACGCTATCCGGGGCTGGAATTTCTGGTGGATGCCGGCGCACGGAACGGCGACGGCCTGCGCCGCTGGCTGGCTGTGGCTGCCAATATTGCGGCGGTGGCGGGAAGCGAAACCCTTGCCGAGACCCATTGCCTCGCCGAACTTGCTGACAATCCGCGGATCGTACTGTCTCTGGATTTTCGTGGCCGCGAATTTCTCGGGCCGCCAGAGCTGTGGGCGGCGCCGGAAACCTGGCCGCAGCGGGTGATTGTCATGACCCTTGCCAGCGTCGGCAGCCATGGCGGGCCGGACTGGCACCGGCTGCGCGAGGTCGCGGCCATGGGCCAAGGCCGCCAGATCATCGGCGCTGGCGGTGTGCGCGACAGCCACGACCTCGCCGCCCTCGCAGAAACCGGCACCGCCGCCGTGCTGATAGCCAGCGCCTTGCACGACCAGCGCCTGACCCAGACCGATCTGGCGGACTATCTGGATTAGGGGGCAGCAGCTGTTGCCTGCGCATGGCGCATCGGGCGAGCCAGCCGGGCCGCGCCCATGGCATCTTGCTACAAAAGCCAAGGGCGGCGGCTTGATAGCCGCCGTGCCAACCCTTTGATTTTCAGAAATTTTGGAGCGGGCGAAGGGGATCGAACCCTCGACCCCGACCTTGGCAAGGTCGTGCTCTACCGCTGAGCTACACCCGCATCCGTTACCGGCGCGATTGACCGGTGCGCGCTCTATGCCGCAATCGGCATGGTTTGGCAACCCTCCGGTCCCATGAAATGCCAACAAAATTACGCCGCGATTTTTGCAGCCCGGGCAGAGGCGCTTCAACTTGTTGTTTTGGTTCAGGGTGCCCGCAGGCCGGCGGCCGCCACCAGCAGCCAGGCGGCGATCATGCCGAGGCCGCCAAGCGGCGCGGCAAAGGGAAACAGGGAATGCCCGAACATGCCGAAAATTGTGAGATCGGCGGCAAAAAGCATGGCGGCCAGCGCCATGAGGATGAGCGCGATGCCCATCAGCCCGGCGCGGCGGGGACCGGCCTGCGGCAGCCATGCGCCCAGCGCCAGAAGCGCTGCGGCATGAACCAGCAGGAATTGCGCGGCAATGGCGAGAACCGCGACATTGCCGCCGCCATGGGCGGCCCGCGCTGCCAGCGCCACGCCAGCGGCCCCGACCAGGCCAGCTATCCCCGGCGCAGCGCGATGAAGTGTCATTTGAGGAGATTTGTTCATGTGCCGTTATCCCTGCCGCAACGAAACGCGTTAAATAATTCATAAACCAAAACTATTGCCCGATTCTTCAATCCTTCAATGGCAGAAACAACAAAGATTTCGAGGAATAATTATGGCTACTCCTGTTTCGCATGACACGCCTTTGCACATTGTCATCGTTCTTGACCATGCCCGCATTACCGGGGGGCAGGCCAAGGTCGCGTTCGACAGCGCCATCGGCCTGAAGCGCGCCGGGCACGAACCGATCATTTTTGCCGCTGCCGGGCCCATCGAGCAAAAGTTGCTGGATGAGGGCGTGCGGGTCGTGTGCCTCGACCAGGCCGACCTGCTCGGCAATCCGTCACGCGCCGCAGCGGCGATGCAGGGTATCTGGAATATCAAGGCGGCGCGGGAATTGCGGCGGCTGCTGGCGACCATGCCGCGCGGGCGCACCATCGTGCATGTGCATGGCTGGGCCAAGGCGCTGTCGCCTTCCATTGCCCGGCCGATCATCGCCTCGCGCCTGCCGGCGGTCTATACGGTGCATGAATATTTCCTGTTCTGCCCGAATGGCGGCTTTTACAATTACCAGTCGGGCCATGCCTGCAAGCTGACGCCGCTGTCGCTGCAATGCGTTTCAACCCATTGTGATTCGGTCAATTATCCCCGCAAGCTCTGGCGCAGCGCCCGCCAGGCGATCATGCTCAATGTCGCCAATCTGCCGGAAGTGTTCAGCGATTACATCATGATCTCGCGATTTCAGGTCGGCGTGGTGTCGCAGCAATTGCCCAAGGGCGTGAAAATACACCAGATTTCCAACCCCATCGAGGTCGACCAGCTCGGGCGTAAGGCCAATCCGGCTTCAGGCGACGTGATATTTGTCGGCCGCCTGTCGCCGGAAAAAGGCCCGTTCCTGTTTGCCGAGGCGGCGCGCCGGATCGGCATCGCGCCGGTGTTCGTCGGCGATGGCCCGCTGGCCGGGGAAATCCAGGCGCGGTTCCCGGAAGCGCGGATGCTCGGGTGGAAATCACCGCGCGAGGTGCGCCAGATCATGCGGGCGGCGCGGGCGCTGGTGTTTCCCTCGCTCTGGTATGAGGGCCAGCCGCTGACCGTGCTCGAAGCCAAGGCGCTGGGCACGCCGGTGATCGTCGCGGATGGCTGTGCCGGGCGCGAGGAGATCGAACATTTCAGCACCGGCCTGTGGTTTCGCGGGGCCGACCCGGATGCGCTGGCCGGCATGCTGATACAGGCGCAGAATGATGAGTTGATCACCCGGCTTTCCCATGGCGCCTATGATGCCTTCTGGCAGGACCCGCCCTCGACCCAGCGCCATGTCGAGCGAATCGTCGCGGTTTATGATGCCATGCTGGAGAAAGTGGCGCTGCCGATCGTGCCGATTCCGCAGGACTTCATCCAGGCCTCGGCGGCCTAGCGGCCTCAATAGGCGTTGTCGCCGCGCAGCACCGAGATCGGGGTCATGGCGAGAATATAGGCGTCGAACATGATCGACCAGTTCTCGATATATTGCAGATCGTGCTCGACGCGGCCCTGAATCTTCTCGCTGGTATTGGTTTCGCCGCGCCAGCCGTTGATCTGGGCCCAGCCGGTGATGCCGGGGCGCACGCGATGGCGGGCAAAATAGCCATCGACCACCTTGTCATAAAGCCGGTTCTCCGCCGTGGCATGAATGGCATGCGGCCTTGGCCCGACAAGCGAGAGATTGCCGGCAAACACGACATTGAATAATTGCGGCAGCTCGTCGAGCGAGGTTTTGCGGATGATGCGGCCGACCGGGGTGACGCGCGGATCATTGCGGGTCACCTGCTTGGCGGCATTCAAATCCAGCTGGTCGACATACATCGAGCGGAATTTGTAGATCTCGATCAGTTCATTGTTGAAGCCATAACGCTTCTGCTTGAACAAGACCGGGCCCTTGGAGGTGAGCTTCACGGCCAGCGCAATGACCAGCATGAGTGGGGCCAGCAAGATCAGGCAGATCGTGCCGACTATTTTGTCGAAGGCGGCCTTGACCACCAGATCCCAGTCGGCAATCGGCTTGTCGAAAACGTCGAGCACCGGGACATTGCCGATATAGGAATAAGAGCGGGGCCGGAAGCGCAGCTTGTTCATATGGGCGGCGAGGCGAATGTCGATGGGCAGCACCCATAGTTTGCGCAGCATCTGCAACAGGCGCTTTTCGGCGGTGATGGGCAGGGTGAAGATCACCAGATCAACGGCGGTATGGCGGGCAAATTCAACGAGATCATCGACGGTGCCGAGCTTGGGGAAGCCGGCAATGATATCGGGCGAGCGGGTGTCGGTGCGATCATCAAACACGCCAAAGATGCGCAGGTCGGAATCTTGCTGCTCGGCAAGATTGCGCAACACGTCCTCACCGGCTGAACCGCCGCCAACGATCACCGCCCGGCGCTCCAGACGGCCGAGCCTCGTGAGGTAGCGCACAAAAAATGCCACAGCGGCGCGCTCGATGGTCAGCACCACGAGGCCAATGCCGAACCAGCTCAGCAGCCAGACGCGCGAATAGATGCCGTCGAGTTTCAGAAAGAACACCAGGGCCATGGCCACGAGAAAAACCAGCGCCCAGCCGCCAGAAATGCGCAGGCCCTGCCGCAGCGGGTTGCGCAAGGCGGAAATCTGGTCGAGGCCGAGCGCCCGGAATACCATCAGGGTCGCCAGCGAGATCATCGGGATGGCGATGTAATATTCGGTTTCGGTGCCGATCGGCGGGCGCACGTAAAAATGATGGATCAGCAGGCCGCTCAGGGTGACGAGGCAAAATTCGAGCAGGCGCACCGAACCGGCGACCACAACAGGCGACAGGCCGTAGCGATTACGCTGGATGGTGGCGCCGCTGGCGAGCGGGGGCATGCGGGTCGCGTCGGAATCGGCGCCATTGACGGCCGGCGGCGCTTGCACCGCGGCCTCAAGCTCCAGCAAATCTCTTGTGGTAAAAGCTGCCATCTGCCGCACCCCTTGAATTCAGATCGTTGCCGGGGCGGCGCTGATGCCCGGCAATTTCTGCCGCAGAGCCTGCCCGTAGGCTTCGAGAATGCCAGTAACCATCAATTTGATTGTAAAGCGACTTTGCACGTAACCCTGGATTGCAAGAGCTGTGCCAATGCGCTCTGCCTCGGGGGCAACGAGCGCCGCTGCCAGATGCGCGGCCAGCAGCGGCGCATTGTCGCTAGCAATGAGCCGGTCGGCATAGGGGCCGAAAATTTCTGGAATGCCGCCGACATTGGTGGCTATCACAGGCATGCCGGCGCCAGTGGCCTCCAGCAGCGAATAGGGCAGGGATTCCGCCCGGCTCGGCACCACGAAGGTGCGGGCCCTGGCCATGGCGTCGCGGGCGCGCTGGGCGCCGACGAAGCTGATGAAGGGGGCAAGGCCAAGCAAGGCCACCTGCTGCTTGAGGGCGGCTTCATCCGGGCCGGTGCCAGCCAGCACCAGGCTGGGGCGCTGCGCCGTGGTCTTGTGGACGATCGACATGGCCTCGATCAGCGTGTCAATGCCCTTGGCGGCCCGCAATTCCCCGAGATAGAGGAAATCTGCAGCATCGGCCTGCTTTGGCACCGCCTGGAATTCGTCATCGGAAATGCCGTTGACATTGACAATGCCGGGCGCGCGTGACGGGCCGAGTTCAGCCTCGACGCGCGATTTGATGAAGGCGCTTTCAAAGAGGTAAAGGTCGGTTGCATGTTTCAGCACGGCTTCGACGCGCATATATAAGGCGTGAATGGCGGTGCCTGGCCGGTAATTGAAGCTGCCGCCGTGAGGTGTGTAGGCCCGCACCGCGGCATGCGACCATAATCCCGGCAGGCGGGCATAGACTCCGCCCTTGGCGCCATGGCCGTGGATCACCAGGGCGCGGGCGCTGCGGCGCAGGGCGGAGGTGCGGGTGATCACGCGGCAGATGGCGCGGATATCATTGAGGGAGGGCTGGCGGGGCATGGGCAGGCGCTCGACGCCTAGTTCCAGCAGCGGTGCGAGGCTTGCCAGCCTTGCCGCGCCGACCGGGCCGCCGGTCAGGGAATCGCAGATGATCCCGACGTGATAACCCCGCGCCGCCTGCTCGGTGGCTAGATCGGCGACATGCCGGAACAAGCCGCCGACCGGTGCGCGCAAGACGTGCAGGATGTTGATGTCCTGCGGGGAGACGCCTACCGGAGACAAGGGCTGCAGCATCATCGACCCACGTTCACCTAGAAGAGCCGCTCGCGCACGGAAATGCTGTCACCGGGGTGCACCGGCTCGGTCGTGGGCACGGTTCCGGTATAGGAACGGCCATCGATGATCCTGGTCATGATCACCGCCCCGTGGCTGGCGCGCGGCGTGTAGCCGCCTGCGACCGCGATGGCGTTTTCCACCGTCATGCCGTTGATATAGGGATATTGGCCGGCGGTGGTGACCTCACCAAGAATGAAAAACGGGCGATAGGCCTGCACCTCGACCGCCACTTTCGGATCGCGGATATAGCCATCACGCAGTTTGTCGGCAATCACCCGCTCAAGGCCATGGGTTGTCAGGCCCTTGGCATGAACCGAGCCGATCAGCGGCATTTCGATGGAGCCGGTGCTGTCGACATCATAGCTGTTGGAAAGCTGGTCCTGGCCAAAAACCAGCACGCGCAACCGGTCGCCGCTAGCGAGGGTATAGGGCCGGTTTGGCGTCGAGTTGAAATAGGCGGTGGCATCGGGAACGCTGGCGCATGCTGCCAGTCCGATCGTGAGCAGCACTGCGCCCAAAAAGTTCAACACCGATCTCATGATCTTGGCTCGCCCTGCGATAACGACACGAAGGGGCACTGGACCTTGGCCCGTCACCCGCGGCAAATTTAGGCCGGCATGGTTAATAATTTCGATATAATTCTGTTTTCACGCTATTTTGCCTCAAGGCAGGTCTCAATATGAAACACCTGCGGCACGGCATCTGTTCATGCGGCATCAACCATAAGCTGGCATCCATGACGCCATGAGAAGGCCACCCTGACCGGGGGCGTCGCAGGAGTTGCGTGTATGATCCGTGGTAGCGAGCCGTCGGCACAGAATTTCGTCGCTGAGGGCGAAGTTGAATCCGTGGCGCTCGGCCAGGCGCTCTGGGCGCGGCGGCGCATGATTCTGGGCTGGACGCTCGGGGCGCTGCTGGCCAGCACCGCGGTCGTCAATGTGCTGAAGACCCGCTACACCGGCGAAGCCGGCGTCGTGATTGAATCGCAGGCAAATTTCTTCACCTCGGCGGCCAATGCCAGCGGGGCCAACCCGCTGCAGCCGCCCGATGCCGAGGATGTCGCCACCCAGGTCGAGGTGATCAAGTCACGCGATCTGGCGATTGCCGCAATCAAGAAACTGCATCTCGTCGGCAATCCTGAATTTGATCCGCTGGCAGGCTCGCAAGGCTTGCTGTCGCGCCTCGAAATCCTGCTCAGGCTGAAGCGCGATCCTTCGCAAATGACCCGCGAGGATGGCATTATCGACAATTTCGCCAAGGCGCTGACGGTTTTCTCGCCGACCAAGACGAGATTTCTCAACATCGATTTTTCTGCCCATGATCCGAAACTGGCGGCAGCCGGGGCCAATGTCGTGGCCGAATTGTTCATGGAGCGGCAGGGTGCTGCCAAGAAAATGCAGGCCAAGGTCGCTGCCGACGCCCTGCGGGCGCGCCTCGATGACCTGCGCCAGAAGCTGGCGGAGGCCGAATCAAAGGCCGAGGATTTCCGGCTGAAAAACAATCTGGTCAGCGGGCGCAACAGCACCAATATGAGCACCCAGCAGCTTGAGGATCTCAACAGCCAGCTTTCCAAGGCGCGGCTGGAGGAATCGGATGCCAGCGCCAAGGCGCAGATGATCCGGCAGATGGTCAAGACCGGGCGGATCGGCGATGTTTCGGATGTCGTCAACAGCAATCTCGTGCGGCGCATTTACGAGCAGCGGGTTACGGTGAGCGCGCAACTGGCGCAGCAATCGCGCACCTTGCTGCCGGGTCATCCGGTGATCAAGGCGCTGCAGGCGCAACTAGCTGATATCAATAGACAATTGGCCGAGGCTGCGCGCAAGACGGCGGTCGGGCTGGAGAATGAGGCGCGGCTGGCGGCGCTGAAGGTTGCCAATCTCAGGATCGCACTGAGCCAGCAGACGCAGGTTGCCGGGCAGGCGAGTTCGGCGGAAGTCGAGTTGCGCAAGCTGACCGACAATGCCAGCCTGATCCGCAAGACGCTGGAAACCGATACGGCTACCTATCAGGAGCAGGAAGCGCGCGCCGAGGCGACCGCGACCCCGGTCGACGCCCGGATGGTGTCGCGCGCGGCGGTGCCGCAAACGCCGTCCTTCCCAAAGAAAATCCCGATGGTGGTGGTGGCGACGCTGGCCGGCTTCGTATTTTCCGCAGGCTCGGTGCTGGCCCGTGAATTGCTGAAAGTTCCGGCTGCGCCATGGCATGAGGACGAGGCCGAGCCCGATGAAATTATGATGGCCGAGACCGCGAGGCGGCGGCGCCGGGAACCCTTGCCACCTGTGCCGGATGACCGGCAGGTGGCTGAAGCGGCAAGCGCGCTGGCTGGTCATGAGATAGCCGGGGCGGCGGCGCCGCTGGCGCAAGCCGATGCCACCCCTGCGCCAAAGCCGGCGCCGGGCCTCGCCTTGCTCGGGCTGCCGGAGGTGGTGGCGCGGTTGCGAAGCGCAACATCTGCCCATCATGCCGTCATCAGTTTGCTGCCGGCGCTGCGGGCGCCCGGCGAAGAGGCAAAATCCGAGGCCTTGTCGGCCCTTGCGCTGGCGTGTCCGCTGGCTGCCGATGCAAGGGTGCTGCTGGTCAATCTCGATGCGCAAAGTTTTGAAATTGACGCGCTGGCCGACAGCGATGATGCGTTAGGGTTCAGCGAGCTGCTGGCCGGTGAAGCCAGCTATGCCGAGGTCATTCATCGCGATTCGCAATCGCGGCTGCATGTCATCGGCTTTGGTCAAGGCGCTTCAGGCGCGCGTGGCGACCTCGAAGAGGTGCTGGACGTGCTGGGCGAAAGCTATGATCATGTGCTGCTGTTTTGCCGGTTGCAGGGCGAAGGCATAAATGCAGCCGAAGTGACGCCGCTGGCCGATTATGTGGTGATGAACGAGGCTGAGCGTCTCGAACCGGCGGTGGCGGCCCGTTTTGTGGCGCGGTTAGTCTCATGGGGGGCGCCGATCGTGTTGCTGGCGCGATCCGCGGCGCCGTCCTCATTGCCGCGGCAGCGCGGGCTCGCGTGACAGCAGGCGGCGGCGGACGCGCTGCGCGCCCGCCCACAAGACGTCATTTTGCTTGATCGCGCGTTTCATCCGCAGGGCGGCACGCTGCACATGGGCGGCGACAAAACCGGTGGCGCTGATCGGCAAGATAGCGTCAAACAGCGGTTCGTCCTCGGGGCAATAGAGCTTTTTATAGCCGCCCTCGCCGATGCCGAGATCAAAGCTCGTCAGGCCCTCCTCGCAGCAGCGCGCCACCAGCCAGTTGAGCAGGCATTCACCCGGGCTGGAGCGGGCAATCTCGGGATCGAGGCATATGGAATTGACCATGGCATTGAACTGGCCGCGATGAATGCCGCCGCCATAGGTGGCGACGATGCGCTCGCCCACCTGCAGGGTCGCCCAGCGCATCCTGGCTGGTTCGTCGTGAGCGGCCGGATGTGACAGACGGCGCATGAAATCCAGCGTCCGGGCATCGCAGGCAAGGTTAGTGACGCCCATGTCCCGCAGCCGCGCCGATTTTTGCTCGCAAAAGGCCATGATCGCCGCCTCAATGGCTTGCGGCGTTTCGGCAAAGCCGCATTGGGCCGGCCCCATTTCCTGAAGGCGCCGGAATTTGCGGGCGAGTTTCTTGCGGTGATCTTTGGAGAGCAGCTTTTCCAGCAGCGCCTCGCCCTGCGGCTGCAGGGCGCCGCGATGCCCGAAACTGGGGCTTGGCTGGGTGGCGGGCAGGGTCAGCGGATTGGTGGCACCGTCCCATGTGCCGGGCTGGTTCAGCAGCACAAAACTGTCCGGGCGCGGCTGCATCTGGTGGGCGGCCTGGCGCAGCAGGCGTTGCACGGAAGCCTTGTCCCAGCGGTCCTGCGAGCGAAACAGCGGCAGATTGAAATTGGAATCCCTGGCGCCGATGAAGCGGGCCTGCTGTAACAGGCCCTGGCGCACCATCACCAGCGGCAACAGCAGGCAGGGCTGATCATCTTCGTCATAGGCGACGATCACGCGCAGCGCGGCGGTGCCGGACGCATTGAGGCTGTCGCACCAGGCCGTGGCCCAGTGGCGGGTCTGATACCAGGATACCGGCGCGCAAGCCTCAAGCCGCGACCAGGCAGCGGCGCAACTTTCCATCGACGCATGAATTTCGGTGCGGCGAAACGGCATGGTTTTCACATGCTGTGCCACAGTTTCCAGCGTCCCGGCAAGAGACATTTGAGGCGCCCCGTCCATGATCATTGCTGTCCGGAACTGTTCATGCAAGATTCAGGCTGAATTTGGCATGACCAAGCCAAAATCGTTCCTGGAGGTGTTGGATGCGTTTTCTCATTGCGCTTTTGCTGCCCTGGCTCACGTTTTTCACCATTGGCCGTCCGTTCAGCGGCATTTTTTGTCTGATCCTGCAGCTGACCTTGCTGGGCTGGATCCCGGCAACGATCTGGGCAGTCTATGCCCTGACCCAATATGAAACCGAAAAGAAAATAAATCATGCCATGCTGAACCGGGACTAGACACGCGGGGTCGCGGGTCGCAACCTCCGGAAGGCAGCCATGGAACTACGCCATAAATTGATTGCTGCCGGGTTATCGGGCCTTGCCGCCTCCGGTGCGGCGCGGCTGTTCCAGCCCCTGACCAGCGGGCGCGGGGCGCTGTTGATGTTCCACCATGTGCGGCCATGGCGGGGCGATGAATTTGCTCCCAATCGCCTGCTTGAAATCACGCCGGAATTTCTGGAAACGGTCATAATCGAGACCAGAAGGGCCGGTTTCGAGATCATCGGCCTCGATGAAGGCGTCCGGCGCCTGTCGCAGCCTGTGGCGGCGGGTGCGCGCCCCTTTGCCGTCTTTACCTTCGATGACGGCTATCGTGACAATGCCGAAATTGCGCTGCCGGTGCTGGAGCGTCACGACGTGCCCTTCACGCTTTATGTCACGACCGGCTTTGCCGATCGCACGGCGCGGCTGTGGTGGCGTGAACTTGAAGGGGCGCTGCGGCACGTGACACGCTTGCGCTGCCGCACGGCGCAAGGCGATATTGATATGCCGGCCGCCACGGCCCATGAAAAACAGGTGGCGTTCCGCCGGGTTTACTGGGCCCTGCGGGCCGGGCCGGAAGCCGACTTGCTGGAAACCACCGGCAGGCTCTTCCGGGAGGCCGGAGGTGACAGCGCCGCCCTGGTTGAGGGCCTGTGCCTCGACTGGGACGGGCTTGCCGCGATCAGCCGCCACCGGCTTTGCACCATCGGCGTGCACACCCTGACGCATCCGCGCCTTGCCAAATTGACCCCTGACGAGGCGCAGCGCGAAATGGCGCAGGCGCGCGACGAGATCACCAGGCGCCTGCAGGTGCCGGGCGCGCATTTGTCTTATCCGGTGGGCGATCCTTCCTCGGCCGGCCCGCGCGAATTTGCCCTGGCGCGCGAGCTTGGCTTCAGCACGGCGGTGACCACGCGGCCGGGCATGGTGATGGCGGCACATGCCGGGCGCATGCAGGCGCTGCCGCGGCTCTCGGTCAATGGCCTGCACCAGTCGCGCCAGGCCTTTGGTGCCTTGCTGTCAGGCCTGCCTTTTGCACTGATGAACCGGTTTCAGCCGGCCTGAACATCATCAGGGCGCTGCATCCAGCGGATCAGCGGCATAAGCGGCAGGATCCAGGCAAGGCCGAGCACGCCATAAATCAGCGTCTGGATAAGGGCGCCAAAATGCGTCATGCCGTGGCCCTGCACCAGAACCATGACGACAAGCCCATAGACCACCACAAAAGTGAGCATGGCAAAAGCCCCGATCAATTTTCGACGACGCATGGACATGGCCGGGTTCCTTCACGGGCTGGCTGCGGTCACGGGGTGCGACAGGGCAATGTCTCGACGTGGCCGTCTGCGCGCTATATTGAGCGTTATCACGTTATGCAAGCGCAAGGTGGCAGGTAGCCCATGACCGACTGGATGTACTTTCCCGAAACGGCACCGCGTTCGGCGCCGCTCGACAATGTCAGGGCAGGCTCGCTTGGTGCCGTGCGCGGCTGGCTGTGGTTCATGGCGGCGATGGTGTTTGTGATGGTGCTGATCGGCGGCGCTACGCGGCTGACGGAATCGGGGCTGTCCATTACCGAATGGAAGCCGGTGACCGGGGCCCTGCCGCCGCTGTCGCAGGGCGACTGGCTGGCGCTGTTTGCCAAATACAAGCAGATTCCTCAATATAAACAATTGTTTCCAGATATGACGCTGGCGCATTTCAAATATATTTATTTCTGGGAATGGGCGCATCGGCTGCATGCGCGGCTGGTGGGGCTGGAAATGGCGCTGCCGCTGCTCTGGTTCTGGTTGCGCGGGGCGATTTCCGGCAGGTTTGCACTAAAGCTGTTTTCGATTGGCGTGCTGATCGGCCTGCAGGGTCTGGTCGGCTGGTATATGGTCAAATCCGGACTGACCCGCCGCGTCGAGGTGTCGCAATATCTGCTGGCGCTGCACCTGCTGCTGGCGAGCTTCACCTTCGCCTGCATCGTCTGGCAGGCTGCGGGGCTGGGCGTGGCCTTGCCTTCGGCGCGTGCCAGCAGCCTGCGGCCCTGGGCCCTCGTGCTGGCCGTGCTGGTGTTCATCCAGATCGGGTTCGGGGCCCTTGTCGCCGGCCTGCGCGCCGGGCTGGTCAACAATACCTGGCCGTTGATGGACGGGCATTTGCTCCTGCCCTTGCAGGTGCTGCTGCAGAACCAGCCGCTCTGGCGCAACTTCTTTGACAATGTCGTCACCGTGCAGTTCCAACACCGCATGCTGGCCTATGGCGTGGTGCTGTTCGTGCTGGCTTATGCCTGGCGGGCCAGCGCTGCGGACCGGGCGGCAGCGCGGCGCGCAGGCTTGCTGGCCGGGCTCGTCGCTTGCCAGGTGGCGCTGGGGATCGTTACGCTGGTGCTGGTGGTGCCGCTCTGGGCAGGCCTGCTGCACCAGAGCTTTGCCTTCATCCTGTTTGGCACCACGATCTACAATCTGCGGGCGCTGTTTCAGCCGGCGTTCAGCGCTGCATCGAGATCGGCGGTCAGATCGGCGTGATCTTCCAGCCCGATTGACAGGCGCACGACTTCCGGGCCGGCGCCGGCAGCTTCCTTCTGGGCGTCGGTCAATTGCCGGTGCGTTGTCGATGCCGGGTGGATCACCAGCGAGCGGGTGTCGCCGACATTGGCGACATGCGAAAACAGCGACAGGTTCTTGACCAGCTTGATGCCAGCCTCATAGCCACCGCGCAGCCTGAAGGTGAAGACGGCGCCGGCACCGTGCGGCAACAGCCTTTTGGCGAGAGCATGGCCGGGATCATGCGCGAGGCCGGGGTAGGAGACAGAGGCCACCTTGGCGTGACCTGCCAGAAACTGCGCCACTGCCAGCGCATTCTCGCAATGGCGCTGCATGCGCAGCGGCAGGGTCTCGATGCCGGTGATGAGCAAGAAGGCATTGAAGGGCGACAGCGCCGGGCCGAGATCGCGCAGGCCGAGCACCCGGCAGGCAATGGCAAAGGCGAAATTGCCGAAAGTCTCGCCAAGCACCATGCCGCCATATTCGGGCCTTGGTGCGGAAATCATTGGATAGCGGTTGTCAGCCATGAAATCGAACGAGCCGGCATCGACAATGATCCCGCCCATGGAATTGCCGTGCCCGCCGAGAAATTTGGTGGCCGAATGCAGGACAATGTCAGCGCCATGCTCGATCGGGCGGAAGAGGTAGGGCGAGGCCAGCGTATTATCGACGATGAGCGGAATTTTATGGGCCTTGGCGATGGCGGCTATGGCGGCGACATCGGTGATGGTGCCGCCAGGATTGGCAATCGATTCGATGAAGATCGCCTTGGTGCGCGGGCTGATCGCCGCCGCAAATGAAGCCGGATCATCGACATCAGCCCATTTTACCTGCCAGCCGAAATTCTGGAAGGAATGCGAGAACTGATTGATAGAGCCGCCGTAAAGCTTGCGGGCGGCCACAAATTCATCGCCCGGGGTCATGAGCGTGTGCAGGGCGACGACCTGCGCGGCATGGCCGGAGGCTACGGCAAGCGCCGCCGTGCCGCCTTCGAGCGCGGCAATGCGTTCTTCCAGCACGGCGGTGGTCGGGTTGGTGATGCGCGTATAAATGTTGCCGAAGGCCTGCAATCCGAACAGCGAGGCGGCATGATCGACATCATCGAACACGAAGGACGTGGTTTGATAGATCGGCGTCGCCCGCGCACCGGTGGCGGCATCGGGCTGGCTGCCCGCATGGATGGCTAAAGTGGCAAAGCCGGGGGCACGTGCGGCCATGATGGCGGACTCCTGCAAGGGGGATGTGACGCCAAGGTGCGAGTTTATATAGATAAAGTCAAATTCTGGTCATAAAATGACCACTATTTGAGTGCACGAAAGATGGTTAATAATGTATTTATTGGTGTTGCACATTTATCACACGCCACCTGAAACAATACAGCAGATTTCGTTTGATAGGTATCGCGGGTTGACCTTTGCTAATTTTAGGTATTAGAGAAATGTATTGTTAATTGCACCGACGGTCGGTTGCGCTCACATGAGGACTAACATGAAAATCAAATTTCTGGCCGCAACAGCCCTTGTTGCTTCGTTCATCGCTGGCAGCGCGCTGGCTTCGGATCTGCCCGCCCGGGTCTACAAAGGCGCCCCTCCCGCGCCTGTGGCTGTGCCGGCCTTCTCATGGACTGGCTTTTATCTGGGTGCCGATGCTGGCTGGTCACGTCTGGATTCCGTCAGCGCCGATTCGGTCGCTGGTTCGGCCACCAATATCGTCAACGGTTTTGCCATCGGCGCGCTGGCTGGTTACAACTATGAGTTCTCCGGCGGCTTCGTGGTCGGCGCCGAACTCGACGGCACCTATGTGACCGGTCGTCACACCACCACGCTCGGCGCCATCGCCGTGCGCGCCGGTCAGGAGTGGACCGATCATGCGCGTCTGCGACTCGGCTATGCGTTTGACCGCGCCTTGCTCTATGTCGCCGGTGGTTACACCTATGCTGATGACAACATCCTGTTCTCCGGCGGTGCCTCGGGTTCGGGTCCGAAGTCTCTGAACGGCTATAACCTCGGCGTTGGTGTCGATTATGCCGTGAATGACAACTGGGTCGTGCGTCTCGAATATATCCACGACCAGTTCGGCAACCGCAGCTTTGCGACCTCTGCGCCGTCGACGGTTCGCCAGAAGACCAGTGACGACATGGTTCGCGCCGCGCTCATCTACAAGTTCTGAGCGCAGAGCCCTCGTTGCCTGAGGGCAATGGCTTGAAGAAACACCAAAGGCCCGCAGTGATGCGGGCCTTTTTTCATGGGTGCGACATTTACGGACCGCCCCTTTGCGCTTGTGACAATTTCCTGTAATCCCGAAGCGAACAGGAGTGGCATTTCGTGGAACGGCTGCGGCTAATTTTGCTGGGACTGGCGGGGTTGGTGATTGCCGGGCTGGTGCTGCAGCAGCATTACCCGGCCCTGCGCCCGGTTCCGGCCCTGGCCATGGGCGCGGGGGCCGCTGCCAGCGTCGACAGCGTCGTGCCGGTATCCTATCTCGCCGACCCTGAGACCAGCGCCTATTTCACGGCCCTCAAAGATGCCCTGCCGCAGGAATATGACGGCATTATCCGGCAGATTTCCTCGGTGCACGATGCCGTCGCTCCGGTGGGTGCGCCCGATGCGCTGGCCTTCGCCATGCGCCGCCTGCGGGAGGATTATGGCGTGCTTGCCGGGCGCGCCCCACTCGACAATCTCGATTCCATCATCGATGCACAGCGGGCGATTCTGGCGGCGCTGGCCGGAACCAGCCCGGCAGCCTGCGTCGATTTTTATGAAGGGCGCCCGAGTGCGGCGCTGACCAGCTTCACCAGCAGCCACAATGCGCTGATGCTGGCGCTGGCCAATGCCGATCTTGCGGCGATCAGCGCCGGGCGCGGGAAAGCGCAGGTTCCGGCACAACCGACCGCCGCTGATTTCACGGCCCTGACCACGGCGCTGCAAAAGGCCGGGCTCGATGCGGCGATGATCGGCCTGCTCGTCGATGGCAAGATGCCGGCCAAAAAGCCCGATGATGCGGCCCTGTGCAGCGCGGTTGGCACCTATCTGGGGGCAGTGCGCGGCCTTGCCACCGACATTCGCCTGCGGCTGATCGCGCGCTCGGTCATTCTGGCGGCAGCGTCGTAAGCGTCGATTCGGGGAGCGGGCCTCGCCAGCGGCCATAAGCCCAGGGCTGCGCCCATGTCACGCCCTCGGGCAGGCGCAGGGGCACGGGATCAAAGCCGGCAGTGCCACCCGGCCGGCAGCGATAGATCCGGGCGAGACCCATCCAGCCGCCAGCCCAGAGACCATGGCGGGCGATGGCGTCGCTGGTGAATTGCGAACAGGTCGGCAAATGCCGGCATTGTCCGCCCGCGAGACTGGAGAGCGTCAGCTGGTAGGCGCGAATCAGGCCCTGGCCGCCGCGTCGCGGCAGATTGCGCAGATGGGCGCCGACATTCATGCGGCGCGCGCTGCCAGCTGGTCGAGGGCGTCAACCACGGCCTCGAAAGTCAGGAGGGTCGAGGCATGGCGGGCCTTGTAATCGCGCACCGGTTCGAGCACGGCGATGTCGGCCCAACGCCCGCCGGGCGGCGCGGCATTGTCCTTCAGCATGGCGCGCACCTCGTCGCGCACCTGGCGCAATTCGTCGGGCGTCGCGCCGATGATATGGCTTGCCATAATCGACGACGATGCCTGGCCGAGGGCGCAGGCTTTGACGTCATGCGCGAAGTCGGTGACGACGCCATCGCGCAGGCAGATGTCGACCGTGACTTTCGAGCCGCAAAGCCGGGAATGGGCTGTCGCTGTGGCATCAGGGGCGGGCAGGCGCCCCAGCCTCGGGATGTTTCCGGCCAGTTCGATGATGCGTCGGTTATAAACTTCATTCAGCATGTGCGCGCGTCCGGGCTTGAGCATCGCAAGTTTTGACCTATGTGTTCAAATATAGTCCCGCCCGGAGCTGATTGCGAGGGGCGAGCCATCTTTGCTTTTTCAGACAGGAAACGGCATGATGAGGCATTACGAAGTCTTTGCTCATCGTGTCGCGAGTGTCAGGGCATCGCAAACTCAAGTACTTATGGAGGCACCGCATGGATGCCGTGGTCAAGTCCTCACCCAATGTTCCCACGATAAAGGCACCGGCGCAGCGCCCGACCCGCGAAGAAGCGGAGGCGGCGGTCAAGGTTTTGGTGCGCTGGGCCGGCGACGACCCGGAGCGCGAGGGGCTGCGCGATACGCCACGGCGCGTCGTCAAGGCCTATGAAGAAATTTACGGCGGTTACACCAAGGATGCCGCCTCGGCGCTGCGCCGGGTGTTTCAGGATGTCGAAGGCTATCAGGACATGGTTCTGGTGCGCGACATTACCTTCACCTCGCATTGCGAGCACCATATGGTGCCGTTCACGGGGCGCGCCCACATTGCCTACCTGCCGAAGAAAGGCGTCGTCGGCCTCTCCAAACTGGCGCGCGTCGTTGATATTTTCGCACGGCGGCTGCAGACGCAGGAGGCGATGAACGCGCAGATCGCCGAAGCCATCGAGGATGCGCTGCATCCGCGTGGCCTTGCCGTGATGATCGAGGCCGAGCACATGTGCATGGCGATGCGCGGCGTGCAAAAGGTCGGTTCTTCGACCGTGACCATGCAGTTTTTCGGCACGTTCAAGGACAATCCCGAAGAGCAGGCACGGTTTCTGGCGCTGGTGCGTCACAAGGGGTGAAAGCCGTGCCAGCTGCCATCGACAAGCGGGCCCTCGAAGAGGGGCTCGTGTTCGCGCCGCGCTATGATGAGGCCGGGCTTATCGTCTGCATCACCACGGCCGAAGGCACCCATGAGGTGCTGATGGTCGCCTATATGAACGCGGAAGCGGTGCGCCTGAGCCTTGAAACCGGCATCGCCCATTACTGGTCGCGCTCGCGCTGCCAAATCTGGCGCAAGGGCGACACATCGGGACAGGTGCAACATATTGTCTCGATGAAGACCGATTGCGACCAGGACGCGATCTTGCTGCGGGTCAAGGTCGGCGGCGATGGCCATGCCTGCCATACCGGGCGCCATTCGTGCTTTTACCGCCGGGTGCTGCCCGACGGCACCATGCAGTTTGACGAGGCGTGATGCCCGGAAATCAAAGGGCTTTGACTTGCTTCTGGGTGCTTGCCGCTTATCACCGACAGATATTTCAGGTTGCCCATGCCCATTCCGTTCATAAACCGTGCCAGGACCATTGCCGTCGCGCCCACGCCCCAGGCGTCAGCAGCACCGCGCATCGGCCTTGCCCTTGGTTCGGGGGCGGCGCATGGCTGGACGCAGATCGGCATCTTGCAGGTGCTGGAGGCGCATGGGCTGCGCCCTGATATCATCGCCGGCTCGTCGATCGGCGCCGTGGTCGGGGGCTGCTATGCCGCCGGAAAACTGGCCGATCTCGAAGATTTCGCGCGCTCGCTGACGCCGCGCCGGGTGTTCAGCCTGATGGATTTCACCTTCAGCGGGGCAGGGTTGCTGTCGGGCGGGCGGCTGAAAAACCTGCTGGATTCGCAGCTTGGCGCCTTGAGCATCCCTGAATTGTCATTGAAATTCGGCGCGGTCGCCACCCAGTGCAAGACCGGTCAGGAGGTCTGGCTGACCTCTGGCCCGCTGTGCGATGCGGTGCGCGCCTCCTATGCGCTTCCCGGCATTTTCGAGCCGGTCAATATTGGCGGCGACTGGCTGTTTGACGGCGCCTTGGCCAACCCGGTTCCGGTGACGCTGTGCCGGGCGCTTGGCGCTGACCTTGTCATTGCCGTGACCATGGTTGCTGATAATTTCGGCCGGGGTGGCGTGCGGGTGGCCTCACTGGCAGCCTCATCGTCACTGCCGGGCGAGGCGGCCATGGCCGGCAATCCGATGGTGCCGCCGCTGCCGGCCGAGCCGCCGCGCCGCGGCTTTCTGGCGGCCCGCCGCGTCTCGGCGCCGTCCATCGCCAATACCATGCTCGATGCCTTCAACATCACGCAGGACCGGATCGCGCGTTCAAGGCTCGCCGGTGATCCGCCGGATGCCATGATCAAATGCCGGGTCGGCAAGATCGGCCTGTTTGATTTTCACCGCGCCGATGAATTGATCGCTCTCGGCAAGGCTGCGGCCGAGCACGCGCTCGATGACATAAAGCTTGAAATTGGCGCGGCGCTGCAGCCAGAGGGATGACGGCGGCATGGCAGGCGCCTGCGCGCCCGCAGCCCCGAACCTACAGCGTGAAATTGGCGTCGAAACGCTCGGGCTCGAACATCTGGGTGAATTCGATGGCAATGCCGGCATCGAACAACCGCACCACCCGGCCCGGCGTGTTGCCGATATTCACCAGCGTATTCATGGGCGGCTTGACATCGCACAGCACGGCGCAACCGGAAATCGAGAAATCTATCAGCCGCACCATATATTCGCGTCCGTCGGGCAGTTTCAGCGTCGTGTGCGGGTTGTTGGGCACCAGGCGCTCATGGCGCCGGTCTTCCGGCATGCCGAGAGCATGACGGTTGGCGAGCCAGGTGAGTTGATCGGCCAGTTTCTCGCGCTTGACCTGCGACATGCTGAGCTGCAGCGCAAAGCCATTGTCGAACTGGCGGGTGATCGTGCCTTGCAGACGGCCCAGCTGGTCGATGTAGGCGACCACCTTTTCACCGAGCCGGCCCTTGACGGGCACAAACAGGGCAAGGCCGCCGGGCGACATATCAAGCGTCTGACAGGGAAACTCGCGGTAGTCTTCGAGCATATAGCGCCCGAGCAGCGCTATTTTGACCCGCTGGTGGCGGCGCCGTTCCTGGGGTCGTTCGAGAATCTTCCGAATGGGGATCATGGGCTCATGTGCTTTTTGCGATAAAGGACTACTCCTAGCAAAGAGCAGATTAGGAATAGAAAGTTAAAGCACGCTTAGCATCGCACAAATCACACGCCGGTCTTGTGCTGATTTAAGGCCTGTCCACCCTCATAAATAGCAAGATGCGCGCGCGAGCGCGGCTTCCGGGAAGAATATTGCAAGAATCCATCAGGTTCCTGATGGACCTTCAAATTTGCATGGGTGCTATGCTCTTTATTGATGGGATTGAGCGCAAGAAACCTGTGTGACACGAGTTTGAAGGGTTCGCTCTGGCGCAGGCCGAACCAGCCGGCATCAGGATCCAGCGCCATGGAGCCGAAAATCATGCCGTCGCTGGCGCCGGTCGGGCGCAAGGGCAGCAGCATGATTTCGAGGCAGGCCGGGGCATAGGCCGGCGGACTGGCGGTGGCGCCGATGACGACGGGCAGGAGGCTTTGGGCGACGCCGGTGCAGATTCTTTCGATGTCGCGGGCCTGCGGCGCGTCCCAGAGCCTGCCGAAAGCGACACCGCGCAGCGTCATGCCCGCCAGGGCCTCGCAATGGCGCCCGGCCAGGGCCAGGGCAAATTGACCATGTTCGTCGCGCTGCAGCATGAAGATCGAGCCTATGTGCGCGTTGAGGGCAACCGGGTCGATGTGTTCGCCCACCGGGGTGGCGCGCCCCTTGCGCAGGTCATTCCAATAATTGAACAGAAACTTGCTGGCTGCCTGTCTCATTTTCTTTGCCCCATGCCGGTTTGAACCGGCTTTTTGATCCCGCGCCGCTGTCGATCAGCCATGGCGCGCATGCAGGCACTTGCGGGGCACAAGCTGTGCCAGCGGGCACCGGCCAATTCGTTGCCGGAAATTAAGGTTAATGTGTAATGTGCATTGCATGTTGGCGGCTTCAAATGCATAAAGAATTCATGAACGCCGGATGCGGAAGCTGATCAGGATTTTCCGGTTTCAGGAAAGGTATCGCTGGTGCCGCTCTCGCCATGTGATGCCTTGAAGAGGGCCACGCGTTGAGAGGCACCATGGCGGTTGCTCCCCGCTGGTGCTGGCTCCACGGGGCCAAATCAGGAAGTGTTACAGGGGAGCGTGCGTCATTGCCGCTCCCCGTCTCTTTTCAACATGCTGCGCACGCGTTTCAGCAGGCTCCGTAACGGCCGGCCGGGCCCGCCAGTTTTCGCTGGTGCTGAGGCGGTTTTGCTGGCAAGGAACTTCGATGCAACTGCAGAGCGTGGCCTTCCTTGTCCGAGTCACCGATGACGCCGTCTGAGCCACGCGCACCTCGTCAGCGTGAACCCATGTTCAACGTGCCCGGGGTCATCATCATCGTCATCGCCCTGATGCTGCTGATTTATGCCGCAGGCCTGCTGCTGTCGAACCAGGGCGAAGCCGATCTCATCAAGCGGTTTGCCTTTGAGCCGGGGCGGCTGACCTATTTCTTTGCGCCCGAGACCATGCGCAGCGTCATTGCCGGGCTGCAGACGCAGGGGCGTCAGGGCGGCGACGAGGCCGCTCTCGCGCAATTTCTGATCGGCAGCGGCAGATTGCAGCCCTGGACGTTTCTGACCTATGCGTTCTTGCACGGCTCATGGCTGCATGTCGGCTCCAACTGCCTGTGGCTGCTGGTGTTTGGCGCACCGGTGGCGCGGCGCTTCGGCGCGGCGCGGTTTTTGCTGCTGCTGGCGGTGACAGCCATAGCCGGCGCCTCGATGCATTATGCCTTCAATGCCACCAGCATTGCCCCGGTGATCGGGGCTTCGGCGGCGGTGGCAGGCGCGATGGGCGCGGCGGTGCGCTTCGTGTTTCAGCCCGGCGGTCTCAGCCCGCAAAGTGGTTATGTGCCGGCCTTGAGCCTGGGCGAGGTGATGCGCAGCAGCTCGGCCCTGTCCTTTCTGGTGGTGTGGTTTGTGGTCAATCTTGTCACCGGGGTCGGATCGGGGGCGCTGGCGATATCCTCCGGCCCCATAGCCTGGCAGGCGCATATCGGCGGCTTGCTGGCCGGATTGCTGCTGTTCAACCTGTTCGACCGGCCGCAAACCGAGTTGCAGCCAAGTCTTGCCAGAGCCCCCGAACAGGCGCATCCTGAGTCTTGAGGCGCTGACGCAAACAAGGCAGCGTGAAGGCAGGAGGAAACAATGACAGTCGAACGCATTCTGGCGGTCAAGGGTCATGATGTCGTGACCACACAGCCGCATCGCACCTTGCATGAAGTCAGCTGCCTTCTGGCTGACAAGGGAATCGGCGCGGTCATCGTGGTCGATGCCGAATCAACCATTCTTGGCATTTTGTCGGAGCGCGATGTCGTGCGGGCCATTGCCCAGCGCGGTGCCGAGGCGCTGCATGAGGCGGTGTCGAAATTCATGACCGCGAAAGTGGCGACGACCACGCGGGCCTCGTCCATTCAGGGTGTGATGGAACAGATGACCGCGGGGCGGTTCCGGCATCTGCCGGTGATGCACCACGGCCGGCTCGAAGGGGTTGTGTCGATTGGTGATCTGGTGAAATATCGCATTGCCGAAATTGAAAGCGAACACGAAGCCATGCGGGATTATATCGCGCACGCATGAGGGGCAGCGTCGGGGCGCTGGGGGGAATTTGTGAGACATGTCCTGCTACGGCGCCCGTCGTGCCTGCCGCTGCCAGATGCCAGGCTGACAGCGCGGGCGGTTTATCAACTGGCGGCTTCCGCCCATAGCAGGCGGTGGCCATGAATCTTCCCGCGCATCCCAGAATCGCGTTTCTGGCGTCCTCGGCGCCCGAGGCGCAGCTGGCCCTGGCCAGCCTGGTTGCGCATTATCAAAACCACCATCCCGAAAATGCCGATGTCGTGGTGGCGCTCGGCGGTGATGGCCTGATGCTGCAGACGCTGCATCGCTTCATGGGCCGACGCATGCCGATTTTCGGCATGAATCGCGGCTCGGTCGGCTTCCTGATGAACGAATATGCCGAGGGCGACCTGATCACCCGGCTGCATGCGGCGCGGGCCTCGATCATTCATCCGCTGATGACACGGGCCCTGCTGCCGGACGGGCGCATCGAGACGGCGCGGGCGATCAATGAAGTTTCCTTGCTGCGCCAATCCTATCAGGCGGCGAAATTGCGGATCTCGATCGATGGCACGGTGCGCCTCGCTGAACTGGTGGCCGATGGCGTGCTGGTGGCGACGCCGGCCGGATCCACGGCCTATAATCTCTCGGCCAATGGCCCGATCCTGCCGCTGGATGCGCCGCTGCTGGCGCTGACGCCGATTTCGGCATTCCGGCCGCGGCGCTGGCGCGGCGCGCTGCTGGCGCACCGGGCCCGGGTCACCCTTGATGTGCTGGAAGCCGGCAAGCGCCCGGTGGCGGCGGTGGCGGACCACTTCGAGTTTCGCGATGTCGTGCAGGTGGAAGTGGAGATGGATCACGCCACCAGCCTGACGCTGCTGCATGACCCCGGGCATTCACTCGACGAGCGGATTTTGATGGAGCAATTTGGCTATTGACGGCGGATCAGGCGCCAAAAAGCCCGTCGTGGACCAGTTTCAGCGAAATCAGGAACAGCGCCACCATGACGATCCGGTAGAACAATTTTTGCGGCATGACCCTAGTGAGCCAGAAGCTGGCAAAGGTTGCGGCAATGGCCATCAGGAAAATCCAGATCATCAATTTTATATTGTCGAAGGACAGCTGGCCGAGCTCCCAGTAGGGCAGGAGCTTGGCCGCATTGATGACGGCAAAGAGTAGGGTGGATGTGCCGGCAAAGACCATTTTATCGAGCTTTTGCGGCACGACATACATCTGGTAGGGCGGCGCACCGGAATGCGAGACAAAGCTGGTGAAGCCGGTGATGATGCCCCAGCCGATGCCGCGCGGCAGGTCGGCGGGGCGCGGTTCGGCGGTTTCGAGACGGCGCAGCAGGTAATTCAGGCAAAAGGCTATGCCGATCACGCCGATCAGCAACGTCACATAGCGCTCGGGCACATAGCGGGCGGTGGCCCAGCCTATGGCCACGCCGGCCAGACCCGCGGGCACCAGAATCGCCAGATTGCGGCGGTCAAACGAGCGGTGATAGGCGATGACCCCGAAAATATCGGTGACATTGTAAAAGGGCAACAACAGCCCGGCGGCCATCACCGGTGGCACGACCAGGGCCAGGATGGGCACGGCCAGCATGCCGATGATCGGGAAGCCGCCCTTGGATAGGCCGACGCAAAGCGCCGCGATGGTTGCGGCGAGAAAAAAATGCGCCGGCAGATCGCTCATGGAAGGACGCCTAAGGGTGCCCGCGCGCGGGGGATGATGTCGCGGGAGCGCTCAGAGCGCCAAGGCTGCCTTCAGCTCGCGCATCTGGTCGAGCTTTTCGCTGGCGAGGCGCTTGCTTTCCAGCGTCTTGGCGACGTCGAGATCGGTCTGGGCATCGGCAATATGGGTGTCGATGGCAGCCGCGTTCAGGTCGGCCAGAGGCAGGGCGGTTTCGGCGAGCACGGTCAGGCCGGTCGGCGCGACATCGGCAAAGCCACCCTTGACGAACAGCTTCTGCACGGCGCCGCCCTCTTCATTGACGGTGATGATGCCCGGCTTCAGCATGGCCATAAGCGGCGCATGATTGGCAAATACCGTCATTTCGCCTTCACTGCTGGCGAAAGTGACCGACTGGACAGAACCCGAAAACATCAGTTTTTCCGGTGCGACAATCTCAAAGTGAAAGCTGCTCATAGGTCAAAACCGCCAATTGTCAGGATCGTGCCCCCGGAATTGCTGCTGCAATGCGCACAAGATGCGCCACGCCCGTTGGCAACGTTTGCGTCTCGTCGCTGCAAAACCGGCAAAAGTCAACCGCGATGTTGCGCGCCATGGCGGAAGGCGCCGGCGCCGGGCCATGAATTATGGCGTGATTGCGGCTTGATCTCGCCGCGCGGCGCTTCCATATAGCGTGCTCAGCTCTCCTCCAACCTCAAGGTTCATTCATGCCTACAAGTTTTGCTGCCGGGGCTACGCCAGTGTTTCTGCGTGGCCTTACCGCGCTGCTCGCCAATCTCGAAAAGGGCGAGGCCTTTGCCGCCTCCCGCAAGCTCGATGAGGGCCATGTGCTGTCGATGCGGCTCTATCCGGACATGTATCCCCTGACCCGCCAGGTGCAGATTTGCTGCGATTCCGCCAAGAACGGGCTGGCGCGCCTTGCCGGGGTCGAGCCGCGCAAGTTCGAGGATCACGAGACCACCTTTGCCCAGCTCAAGACGCGCATTGCCGACACCATCGCCTATATTCGCACGCTAGATGGCGCGGCAATTGAGGCTGGTGCTGACCGCGATATCGTGCTGACGCTGGGCGGCCAGCCGGTGACGATGAAGGGCGAGATTTTCCTCAACCACTTCAGCCTGCCGAATTTTTATTTTCATCATGCGGTAGCCTATGGCCTTTTGCGGCACATCGGCGTCGAACTCGGCAAGCGCGATTTCATTGGCGTTCGTCCCACCGCCTGAGCACAGGAGCCTTCATTCATGTCCATTCAACGCATCAATCCCGGCCCGCGTATGAGCGCTGCCGTCGTGCACGGCAACACGGTATATCTGGCGGGCCAGGTCGCCGATAAAACGGCAGCGCAGGGCGACGTTACGGCGCAGACCACGGAAATTCTGGCGATCATCGATGACCTGCTGGCCAAGGCCGGCAGCGACAAGACCAAAATCCTGTCGGCGACGATTTATCTCGCCGATATCAGCACGTTTGCGGCGATGAATGCTGCCTGGGACAGCTGGGTGGCTGCCGGGCACACGCCGGCGCGGGCGACGGTGCAGGCGGCTCTGGCCGCACCGCACTACAAGGTGGAAATCGCGGTGATTGCCGCTCGATAAGCGACCATGAAAAAGGCGCGAACCTTTAAGGTTCGCGCCCTTCCCAAGCTAACATGTTGCTGTAGCGCTTAGCCGGCCTTCTTGCAGGCTTCGCGGAACTTCTTGCGGGCGGCGCCATGCAGGTTCTTGGCGTCGGCCTCTTTCGAGCACTTCATGCCGAGAGCTGACTTCGGCTTGCCAATGGCGTTTTTCGCGGGCGCAGCGGCGGCAGGCGCTGCTGCTGCAGCCGGAGCGGCGGCCGACATGGCCGACTTCTTCTTGGCCATGGCCGGGGCAACGGCCACACCAAGTGCGAGAACGGCGGTGGCAATGAACAGCGGAGCTTTGAATTTCATCGAATAATCCCCTTACCTGCAATGATCACCGACACACAATGAGCGGTGTCGATCATTCCCTTAACTGATTCTTGAGGATTTGTCGCCTCTCCGCAGGAACATGGTAAATGGCGGCGCGGCCCATCGTGAGGCTTGCCAAGCGCGCAAATTCGTATAAAGATATCTTTATATCATTATCGGGATATGAGCCTTGAGCCGCCTACGACTGCCTCTTTCTGACATGGTTGGCGTGCTTGAAGCCGCAGGCGAGGCGACGCGGCTGCGGTTGCTGGCGCTGCTTGCCGAGGCGGAACTCACGGTCAGTGAATTGATGGTCATTCTTGGCCAGTCGCAGCCCCGGGTTTCGCGGCACCTGCGACTGTTGATGGAGGCCGGGCTGGCGCAGCGTCATCGCGAGGGCGCCTGGGCGTTTTTCCGCCTGCGCGATGATGGTCCGGCGGCGACGCTGGCCAAGACCCTGCAGGCCCATCTCGACACGCTCGATCCGGTGATCGTCGCCGACCGGCGCCGCCTTGCCGATGCCCGCCGCCAGCGCAGCGAGCTTGCCAGCGCCTATTTTGCCCGCCATGCCGCGACCTTTGATGAAATCCGTGCCCTGCACGTCGAAGAGGCGCAGGTCGAGGCGGCCGTGCAGGCGGCGATGGGGCGCCAGCCCTTCGGGACGCTGCTCGATATCGGAACCGGCACCGGGCGCATGCTGGAACTGTTCGCGCCGCAGGCAATGGTGGCGCTGGGGGTCGATCAATCGCCCGCCATGCTGGCTTTGGCGCGGGCGCGGCTGGCGGGGGCGCCCTTCAAACATGTGCAATTGCGCCAAGGCGACGTCTATGCCCTGCCGGTGGAAGCCGGTTCGCAGGATGTGGTGATCATCCATCAGGTGCTGCATTATCTCGATGAACCGGCGCAAGCCCTGCGTGAAGCGGCACGGGCGCTGGCGCCCGGGGGCCGCATGCTGGTGGTGGATTTTGCGCCGCACGAAGTCGAGAGTCTGCGGGCGGATCATGCGCACCGGCGCCTTGGCTTCGAGCGCGACGAGATCAGCGCCGCCTTGCGCGATGCCGGGCTGGAGGTGCGCCACGTCAAGGCCTTGACCGCGACGCCAGGGGATGACCGCAAGCTGACCGTATTGATTTTCGTGGCGCACGACCGGCGTGGCCGCTCTCCCGAAACCGTTGCAAGTGCCAAGGAAGGCCTCTGATGTTGCATCAACCCCACCCGCGCCCGAGCCGCTCGCACAGCGACGATATCAGGGTCTCGTTCGAGTTTTTTCCGCCGAAAACGCCAGATATGGAGACGCAGCTGTGGGATTGTGTCGAGAGGCTGGCGCCGCTCAATCCGTCTTTTGTTTCAGTCACCTATGGCGCTGGCGGCTCAACCCGCGAGCGCACCCACAATACGGTGGCGCGCATGGTGCGCGAGGGCAAGGTGACCCCGGCAGCGCATCTCACCTGTGTCGGGGCGAGCAAGGATGAGGTCGATGCGGTGGTGCGCGGCTATCATGCCGCCGGCGTGCGGCATATTGTGGCCCTGCGCGGCGATCCGCAGGGTGGCCTTGGCACACCCTATGTCGCGCATCCGGGCGGATATGCCCATTCGACGGCGCTGATCGAGGGCATTAGGGCGCTTGGCGATTTCGAGATCATGGTCTCGGCCTATCCCGAAAAGCACCCTGAATCAGCTTCGCTCGAGGCTGACATCGATGTGCTGGCGGCCAAGGTCGATGCCGGGGCGACGCGGGCCATCACCCAGTTTTTCTTCGACAATGCCCATTATCTGCGGTTTCTCGACAAGGTGCGGGGGCGCGGCATCACCATCCCGATCCTGCCGGGCATTGTGCCGGTGCAGAATTTTCGCCAGACGGCGGGCTTTGCCGCCAAGACCGGGGCGAGCGTGCCGACCTGGCTGGCGCGCCGCTTCGAGGGGCTGGACAATGACCCGGCGACGCGCAAGCTGATCGCCGCCGCCGTTGCCGCCGAGCAGGTGCTCGATCTCGTCGATCACGGCGTGCGTGATTTCCATTTCTACACCATGAACCGCGCCGATCTGGTGTTTGCGATCTGCCATTTGCTGGGCGTGCGGGCCGAGGTGCCAGCCGCCTGACGGCGTTCAGCCCGCCGCGTCGGCGCGCTGCAACAGCATTTCCAGCCGGGGGGAGGGGCGCAGGGTAATGCGCTGCAGCGGCATGACGCTCTCGCCCTTGGGCATGGCGAAGCCGAAATGGCGCATCAGCGTTGCCAGCACGATTACCGCCTCGTGCATGGCAAAGCGCTGGCCGATGCAGACTCGCGGCCCGGCGCCGAAGGGAATGAAGGCGTAGCGGTCGATCTGGTCGCGGGCCGGAGGCAAAAACCGTTCGGGGCGGAAATAATCCGGCTCGCTCCACAAGCTGCGGTGGCGGTGCACCACATAGGGCGAGATGATCACCGTCGAGCCGGCGGCGACCCTGACACCCTGAATTTCATCCTCGGCCAGGGCCATGCGGCTCAAGGTCGGGGCGGGCGGATAAAGCCGCATCGCCTCCTCGATCACCGCCCGCGTCATCGGCAGATTGTCGAGCCAGTCGACAAGCGCGAGATTTTCGGCCTCGCGGGCCTCGCGCGCCACGGCGCTCTGGGCGGCGGGGTGCTTGGCCAGCAGGAACAGCGTCCAGCTCAGGGCATTGGCGGTGGTTTCATGGCCGGCGCCAAGGAAAGTGACGATATTGGCACCCACCTCCGCCTCGCTGAGGCCGACGCCGGTTTCAGGATCGGCAGCTTCGAGCAAAAGGGTGAGAATATCGCGCGGCACCGCAGCGCCCGGGGTGGCGAGCAGGGCGCGGCGTCTGGCAATGATCTGCCTCACCTTCTCTTCAAAGAAGTTTATCGCGGGCTGGGCGCGGTAGCGGTTGAAGCGCGGAATCCAGTCCGGGGCATTGAGCATGTCGAGAGGGCTGATCTTGCCCTGATTTTCAAAATAGCGGGTGAAAGCCTCGCCAAATTCCTGCGATGTGCCGTCAACAGCGTCAGAAAAAAGCGTGTCCGTGAGGATTTCAAAGGTCACGCGGGTCATTTCATCGCTGATATTGACCCGGGCGCCCAGGGGCTGGGCCTGCAGGCGCGCCACCATGGCCCCGGCTTTCGCCTGCATGGTGCCGACGAAGGTTTCGACAGTGCGTGGTGCGAACAAGGGCGCGAGGGTGCGGCGGGCCGCCTTCCAGGATTCGCCTTCGGCCGTCAGCAGGCCGGTGCCGAGCCCCGGTTTCAGTACGCGCAATTGCAGGCGGTCTTTGACATAATTGCCGACATTGTCGACCATGACATGGCGGATGCCCTCGGGGCTGGAAACCCCGGTCATCGGCCCGAGCGCGGTTCTGCCGGTGGTGATCGGGTTTTCAAAATTCCAGATGCCCCAGGTCGAGATCGGGTTCTCGCGCAGCGCGACCATGAACCCCAGTTTCGACAAGGGCTTTGTGCGCGGCAGCGGCGCGGGCGGGCGATAGGGGCGGGCTGCCGCTGGCGCCGGAGAATTGCCTGCTGACATGGTAGCTGCCTTCCTTCGCGTGCCTCACACTTTACAGTTTCAGCCGGCGAGATCGGCGACCACCGAATCAAGCACCGGAAAGCCTTCATTGGTGACGCGGATGCGCCCCTGCGGCGTCATTTCGATCATCCCATCGGCGACGAGCGATGATATGCGCGAGCCGCTCAGGGGCCGCCCGGCAATCGCCTCAAAGCGCTTGGGCTCGATGCCCTCGGTGAGGCGAAGGCCCATCAGCAGGAACTCATCGGCCTGCTCGCTGGCATTGAGCAGATCATCCTCGACGAGACCATTGCCGTCGCTCTCGACCACGGTCAGCCACATTTCCGGGTGGCGTTCGCTCGCCTGCGCCTTGCGGCCCTTGGGCGTGATGATGCGGCCATGGGCGCCGGGGCCGACGCCGGCATATTCGCCATAGCGCCAGTAGGTGAGATTGTGGCGGCTTTCCGCGCCCTTGCGGGCGTGGTTGGAGACCTCATAGGCCGGCATGGCAGCAGCGCCGGTGAGTTCCTGCGTGACATCCCAGAGATCGCGACCGGTGTCGGGGTCGGGCATTTTCAGCTTGCCGGCATTGTAGAGCCGCTCGAACATGGTCTCGGGCTCGATCGTCAGCTGATAGAGCGAGAGATGCTCGGGGGCGCGCGCCAGCGCCTCTTTCAACTCGGCGCGCCAGGCCTGCGGCGTCTGATTCGGCCGGGCGTAAATCAGGTCGAACGAGGCGCGCTCGAAGATCGAGGTGGCGGTGTTGACCGCTGCCATGGCCTCGGCAACAGTGTGCAGGCGGCCGAGAGCCTTTAAATCGGCATCATTGAGCGCCTGGACGCCAAGCGAGACCCGGTTGACGCCGGCAGCACGATAGCCGCGAAAGCGCTCCGCCTCGACGCTGGTGGGGTTGGCTTCGAGGGTGATTTCGGCGCCGGGGCTGACGCTCCAGTGCTTGCCGATGGCGTCAAGGATGGCAGCAACCGTCGAGGGTTGCATCAATGACGGTGTGCCGCCGCCAAAAAACACCGAGGAGACGACCCGCCCCGGTGTGAGCCGGGCGCGATGCGCCAGCTCGGTCTCGAAAGCCGATACATAGCGGGCTTCGTCCACGGGCTTGGCGCGCACGTGACTGTTGAAATCGCAATAGGGGCATTTCGAAAGACAAAACGGCCAATGCACGTAAATGCCAAAGCCGGGGTCGAATCGATCAGGAACAGCGCTCGCCATGACGGCCCTTATGGCACGGGCCAAGGCGCGAGGGTAGGGGGTCAAGGCGGCGCGCGGCAGATTAACGCGGGGAAAATTTTCGGGCTCCGGGCCGCATTCCCGCGGTTCTGGTACCGCTGGCAGGGCCGTAAAAATTGCTGCCGGCAAGTGCTTGTGCATACGAACCTTTGCAGCTATAAGCGCGCATCCCGGCGTTAAACGCTGGCTTGTGGGGCCATAGCTCAGTTGGTAGAGCGCTTCGATGGCATTGAAGAGGTCGTCGGTTCGATTCCGTCTGGCTCCACCAAGTTTCCAGCCTGAACCTCGTATCATCGCCGCGTGAAGGCACGGATGATGAGGTTGTGGCCGGGCCAGAACGCGCCCCGTTCCATCAACATGCCTCTCCGCTGTGGTCATGATCAGCCGTTTGGCTGAAGTGCCTGGCTGTAGGAATGAGGCGTGGTCTGCGGCCCCAGGCATGGCTCGCGTCTGAGCCTTGCCGACTTGAGGCGCGGGAAATGCGACCTTGCTTTGGCATTTTGCAGCGAGGCGACCCCTTTCCAGCCTGCAAAGCTGGATCGTGTGTTGACAGGATGGTCGCCAATATTTTTGTCGACAATCGACTTTTTTATGTTAGTGTCGCGACAAATGACAAGAGCCGGGGGAGGAGCCATGCGTCCTCAAATTGTCTGCCTGACATCATTTGCGAATGATCTTGGCGAGTCGCTGCACTGGGATGCCGGGCGGGGCAGGCTTCTCTGGATCGATGCCTGGGCCGGCCTCGTCTTTGCCTATGATCCGGCCACCGGCGCTATCCAGCGCACGGATTTTGCCGCAGCGCTCGGCGGGCGCCCGATAGGTTCCATTGCTTCTAGCGACACAGAGGCGCTGATCGGCGGGGTCAGGGGCGGCTTCTATAGGCTGGATATGGCGACGGGCGATGCGCGGTTGCTGGCGCCGGTGGAGGCGGACCGGCCAGCCAGCAACAGGCTGAATGATGGCAAATGCGATGGCGCCGGACGCTTCTGGTGCGTCTCGATCAACACCGATCACCGCACCCCGTCAGGCGCGCTATGGCGCTTCGCGCGCAACCAAAATCCGCGCCTGATGGAAGATGGCATCATTGCCGGCAACGGCATAGCCTGGAGCCCCGACAAGCGGAGCATGTATTTGGCAGATTCGTTCCGGGCCGAGATCTGGAAATATGATTTCGACCTCGAACAAGGCGAGATCGCCGATCGACGCCTGTTTGCGCAAACGCCTGCGCCCGGCCTGCCGGACGGGGCGACGGTCGATGCCGACGGCTGTTACTGGACGGCGCTTTTCCGGGGCGGCGCGGTCGCGCAATTCGATCCGGATGGCAAGCTGATGAACAGCATTGCGCTGCCGGTGGCAAACCCGACCATGTGCAACTTCGGGGGCGCTGATCTCGATATTCTCTATGTCACTTCGGCCTCGCGATTTTCCGATGCCGCCCAGCCGCAAGCCGGACATCTGTTCGCGATTGAAGGGCTTGGCGTGCGCGGGCTGGCCGATGCGAAATTCCAGATGTGAGAGGCCGAAGGCCATCAGGCTGCGGTGCTAACGCTGCCGCCACGAGATTTGCGGGCAAAGGCGCGGCAAAAGCGCCATCAAACGGGAGGACCTGAGATGATGATGCACACAAGCTTAAACAAGGCGCGCATTCCCGGCGTCGCCGCAACCGCCGCAGTTTCAGCCATTTTTGCGGTTCTGGCGCCGCAATCGGCCCGGGCAGCGCAGGGCATTGATGCAAGCGTCGCCTATTATCCGGGGGCGCTGATTTCGCTGCCCGCTTTCGTTGCCAAGGACAAAAAGTTTTTTGAAAAAAACGGTTTGAACGTCAATCTCGTGCCCGTCAACACCGGCCCTGCCATGACCGCCGCGGTCGCCAGCGGGAGTGTGACCTTTGTCAATAATTCCTGGGACAATCTCATCGTTGCCGTTGAAAAGGGCCTGCCGATCCGTGGCGTCGCCGGATCGACCGTGCGCGTTCCCTTTGCCTTGATCGCTCGCAAGGGTCTGGCGCTGCCGCATCTCAGTCAAGGCTATCCGGAGGTTTTGAAAGACATCGTCGGCAAGAAATGGGGTGTGGTGGCACTGGGCGTCTCGGTTCAGTATCTTGAGCAGAAGCTGCTGACGGAGGCCGGATACAAGGCAAATGACGCCACATTTGTGGCCGTCGGCCTGCCAGCCACCGGCCGCCCGGCGCTGGAACATGGCACCATCGACACTTATCTCAGCATCGAGCCGCTGCCGACCATTGTCGAGGACAAGGGCGAGGGCAAGGTCGTGCTCAATCTTGCCGCCAATCAGGGACCCAAATTCTTTCAGGGGCTTGGCTATAATGGCTGGTGGGCGTCAACTTCGACGATCAAGGACAGGCCGAAGGTGGTCGCCGGCTTCGTGAAATCCATGGAACAGGCCTATTGCTGGTACAGCAATCCGTCCCATCTCGACGCGCTGGTCGCGATCATGCGCAAATACGCCAAGGTGCCCGAGCTTTCCGCCACGGAATACAAGGCCATGGTCAAGCGGCTGGTGCCGACCTTCGGCCCGGCAATCGATGCGCGCACGATCGACACCTGGTCGAGACTGGTGATCGAGCAGGGGCAGGTCACGAGGCCCGAGACCCGTGCCGGCGTGATCGATGCCGTTGCGCCCGAAACCTATTCCTGCAGCCCATGAGCATGCTGATGGTTTCGGCCCCTCTTGTGGCGGACAAGGCGAAAGGTTCCGCGCCGGTGGAAATTGCCGTGCGGGATGTCGCCGTCAATTTCGGTCCGCGCCTCAGGGCGCTTTCCGGCGTCAACCTGACGATCCGCGCTTGTGAATTCGTGGCGCTGATCGGCGCCAGCGGTTGCGGAAAGACCACGCTGCTCAATGTCATGGCCGGGCTGGTGCCCATTGCCGCTGGCAGCGTGAACGTGTGCAAGACGCCGCCGAGGGCAGGGCGGCGGGATATTTGCTACATTCTGGCACGCGACGCGCTGCTGCCCTGGCGCAGCGTGCTTGGCAATGTCGAATATGGGCTGGAAGTCTCGGGCTTGGCCCGTGAGGAACGCCGGCAGCGTGCGCTCGCTTATCTCGACCGGGTCGGGCTGCAGGACTACCGGGATTTTTACCCCTCACGGCTCTCGCAGGGCATGCGTCAGCGAACCTCTCTGGCGCGGGCTTTCGCAGTGGCACGCAGCGTCTATCTGATGGACGAGCCTTTTAGCGCCCTCGATTCGCAAACCAAGCTGATCTTGCACAACCAGCTGCTTGACCTGTGGGAAAGCAGTGGCGCTACCGTGGTTTTCGTCACCCATGACATTGGCGAGGCGATTACCCTGGCGGACCGCGTGGTGGTGTTGTCGCGCCTTGGCACCGGCATCACGGACGAAATCGAGATCGATCTTGCAAGGCCGCGCTCGGCGGAGGCGCTGCAGGCCGACCCGCGCTACCACGACCTTTATCGCCGCACCTGGACCTCGTTGCGCGAGAGCATGAAATGAGCGATGCCATCACCTCCGAAACCGGCCTTGATGCGGCAAGCCGCACTGCTTCCGGCCACTCGCTGGCCATTCTTCTGGCACGGGCGCTGTTTCTGGTCGCCTTTCTGGCGCTTTGGCAGCTGGCTGTCGCCTTTGGCTATGCCGACCCCGCCTTCGTCTCCTCGCCGGAGGGCGTCGCCAGGGCCTTGCTTGCGCTTGCCGGAACGGGCGATCTTTATGCCAACCTGATTACCACACTGATCGAAATTGTGCTGTCGTTCCTGTTGTCGGTGACGCTCGGCATCGCATCTGCCCTCATTCTCGACCGCAGCGACTGGCTGAACCGGATCCTTTCGCCGTTCCTGACCGCCTTCAACAGCATGCCGCGCATTGCGCTCGGGCCGCTGTTCATCCTGTGGTTCGGGATTGGCATCGCCTCAAAGGTCGTGCTCGCCACCTCGATAGGCTATTTCATCATGCTGCTCAGCACGCTGGGCGGCCTGAAAAACGTCGACCGTGACCTGCTGCTGATGTCGCGGCTGTTTGGCGCTTCGGAGCTGCGCCTGTTTCGCGACATACGCCTGCCCTGGGCGCTGCCGGGCATTTTCGCTGGCCTCAGGCTGACGCTGATTTATTGCAGCGCCGGGGCCGTCATCGGCGAAATGATCGCGGCGCAAAGCGGTCTCGGCGTCCTTGTCGAAGCTTTCAGCGGGCGCTTCGATGTCGCCAGCGTCATGGCGCTGATGCTGGTCATCGCCTTCGTGGTCATGACTCTGACCGCGCTCATGGATCTGGCCGAGCGTCATTTGCTGCGATGGAGCAAGGGAAGCACCAATGTGCCCGGATGAGTCCGGCATTTCAACCGGCCGAAACCGGGCCACGAACCAACTTGAGGGACCCAAGCTGTTGTCAACAATTGATATCTCAATCCCGGAGCCACGATCGATGGACGATACTGAACGCAAATCACGCGTTCCCGAGCCGCTGGCGCATTTCCTCGCTCGCGAACTTGCAAGGGCGATCGAGCTTGGCGAGTACAAGCCCGGCCAGCGCATGGGCGAGGCAGAAATAGCTGCACGTTACGGCGTGTCGCGCGCGCCGGTGCGCGAAGCCCTGCGCATGCTGACGCGCGATGAGCTGGTGGTGCAGCGGCCGCGACGCGGCACGGTGGTTGTCCACCTCTCGCCGGCCGAAATCAGCGAAATGTTTGAATTGCGCTCGGCGCTCTATGCGGCGGTGGTGCGGCTGTTTGTGCGTCGCGCCTTGCCCGGCGAGCTTCAAGCCTATCTGCCATTTGTGCGGCGGATCGAGGTTCTTGCGGACGATCCGTCGGTGACGCCGGCGCAATTTGTCGAATCCACGCAGGCTGCCAGCGCGTTTCTGCTGGCCCATTGCGGCAATGGCCGCCTGCAGAAGGCCTTCCGCAAGCTGACCAGCCAGTCCTATCGCTATTACGCGATGATGGCGCACAGCACGATAGCCCATCGCAAGCTTCTGGTCGGCTTTGCCAAGGATATGCTTGCAGCCATCATGGCCGGCGAGGCTGAACGCGCCTCGGACCTTGCATGGCGCCTGCATGAATCAAACCACGCTGCGGCACTCGCTGCCATAGCAGCCAGGCCCGGGGACGAGCCGCAATAACAGCTTCGTGCAGATCCGGGAGGAAGTCAGGCTTATGGACATGTCGTCAACCAGGGCGCAGGAGCCGGGACCCGAGATCAGGGTTCGCGACATTGAGCTGAAGTATCCGACGCGCCACGGCATGGTGCAGGCGCTGGCCGCTTGCTCGCTCACCATCCCCGGCGGCGGGTTTGGCTGTCTTGTCGGGCCTTCGGGCTGCGGCAAGAGCACGCTGCTCGATCTGGTGGCGGGCCTCGTGCCGCTGCAATCGGGCCGTATCGAAATTGATCCTGGCCCCTCGGGCACGCCTGCCCGTCTTGCCGTGGTCTTCCAGCGCCCGGCGCTGTTTGCCTGGAAGACCGTGCTCGGCAATATCACCTTCGGTCTGCGGGCGCGCAAGCTGGGGCGCGCCGAAGCGCTGGCGCGGGCCAGTCATTATATCGACCTCGTCGGACTGGGGGGATTTTCCGGGGCCTATCCGCATGAATTATCGGGCGGCATGGCACAGCGGGTCGGCATTGCCCGGGCGCTGGCGCTGCAGCCTGACGTGTTGCTGATGGACGAGCCTTTCGCCGCAGTCGACGCGCAGACACGCGCCGTGCTGCAGCAGGAACTGCGCCGCATCACCGCCGATGCGCGCATGACGGTGCTGTTCGTCACCCATGATGTCGGCGAGGCGGTCTATCTCGGCGACAGCGTTTTCGTCATGAGCGGGCGTCCCGGAAGCGTCCGCCGCCACATTCAGCCTGATGCCGCCCAGCGTGACCGTTCGAGCGACGCTTTCGCGCAGCTCACGGCCGAAGTGTTCGACCTACTGGCGCATGCGCCGTCCCCGGATTCATCAAAGGGAGTTTTGTCATGAGCCTACCGCTCGCGGGTGTACGCGTCCTCGACATGTCTTCGATCATCGCGGCGCCGGTGACCGCGACCACGCTCGGTGATTTTGGCGCCGAGGTCGTCAAAATAGAGGATCGCGTCCATGGCGACTTCATGCGCCGTGGCGCGCCCGAACCGGGCGGCCGATCGCTGCACTGGATCCAGGATGGCCGCAACAAGACTTCGATCACGCTTGACCTGCGCAAGCCCGAGGCGCGCGAGATCGTCAATGCCCTGCTGCCGCAGTTCGATGTGCTGGTGACCAACTTCCGGCCGCCGACGCTGCGTCGTTGGGGCTTTGATCCCGACACGATCCGTGCGCGCTATCCGCGGCTGATCGCGCTTTATGTCACGGGCTATGGCCTGACCGGGCCTTATGCCGATCGCGGTGCTTTCGACCGCATCGCCAGCGCCTTTTCCGGGCTGACCTATGTCAGCGGCGAGCCGGGCCGGCCGCCAGTGCGCTCCGGCTATGCGGTGATTGATTATATGGCTGCCTATGTCGGTGCCTTTGGCGTGGTGACGGCGCTTTATAACCGCGATCTGCGCGGCGGCGCCGGACAGGTCATTGATCTTGCCCTTTACGAGCCGGGGTTCCGGGCGTCGGAAGATGCGATGCTCGCCTATTCAGCCAGGGGCGCGGTCAGGGAGCGCACCGGCAATACCAATCCCATGGTCGTACCCGCCGCCGATTATGATACTGCCGATGACAAGCGCATCGCCATTCACGCCGGCACGGAATCGTTGCTGCGTCGGCTCGGCGCATTGATGGGGCGGCCGGATATTTGCGCGGAACCCGACTTCGCGGGCTTTGCCACGCGCGTCAAGAACCAGGACAAGCTCTATGCCATCATCGCCCAATGGGCGCGCGGCCTGACGCTGGCCGACCTCATGGCGAAGCTCGTCGCCGCTGACATTCCAGCCTCGCCGATCATGAGCATTGCCGATATCGCGGCGGATCCGCATTTCCGTGAGCGCGGCACGGTGATGAGCACCAAGGACAAGGATTTCGGGCCAGTGCTGATGGCGGCGCCGCTGCCGCGCATGAGCGAGACACCAGGCCAGGTGCGCTGGCTCGGCCAGGAACTTGGCGCCGGAAACGAGGCGGTGCTGGGCGGCCTGCTCGGCATGAGCATCGCCGAAATCAATGCCCTGCGCGAGGCAGAAATCATCTGACGCGCCGGGCTGTCACCCATAACAAAAAGAGGAGACGTCTCACATGAAACAGCATTATGCTTTCGCAGCCCTTGCCACGCTTTCGCTGGGCGTGGCGCTTCCGGCGCTGGCGGCGTCACCATCCACGCCAACCCCCGGGGCACCCGGCACGCGCGACCTGAGCATCGGCCTGTTTCCGGCGCTGCGGCCGCTGGCGCTGATCCGCGCCGAGCATTGGCTGGAGCACGATGGCTACAAGGTCCAGTGGCACGAGTTTCTGGCAGGCATTCCGCCCGAGGCTGCAGCCATGGCGGCGGGCTCGCTCGATTTTGGTGAAGCCGATACTTCCGGCATCGAGCAGGTAGCTTCCCATAGTCCCGGCGTCATGTGGTATGTCGGCAATGGCGCGATGAATTATGTGGCGCTCATTGCCGCCAAGGACAGCCCGGTCAAATCCGTCGCCGATCTCAAAGGCCGCAAGGTTGGCGGCGTCGCGCCCAATACGGCGCCAACGGCGGTCTTGCAGATGGCGATGCAGAAGGCCAGCCTGACGCTGAAGGATATTCAGGGCTACAACACCACCGGGCCGACCGAGCCGGCGGCGCTTGCGCGCGGCGCGTTTGATGCGGTGATCACTTACGCACCATACAGCGCGGAAATGCTGACCAACGGGACCGGTCGCCTGATAACAACCGCGTCGCAGGTCTATGGCCAGGCATGGCCCGGCGGCGGCATTATCGTGCGGCCAGCCTTTGCCAAGGCGCATCCGGACGTGGTCGTGGCGCTGATGGGCTATGTGCAACGCGCCGAAAACCTCTTGCGCGACCACCCTCAGGATGCCTACAAGGCGCTCGCCGAAGGCACCAGGACGAGCCTTGCCAACGTCGAATATTGCTACACGCACAAGCTGGTGCAGCTACCGGCGAGCGTGGTGCCGGATGAAAAGGCGATGATCGCCCAGGCGACGATTCTGAAAAAATTCGGCGTGATCAAGACTGCGGATGTTGCCGGCTTCATCAAGGATCTGGTGCACCCCGAATTTGCCGCCAGGGCTGTCGGCAAGTGACAGGCCCCGCCAGGGCCAGCCTTTTTGGCGTCCGCCTTGCTTCCGTCGGTTTCATGCTCGGCGGCTGGGTGGTGCTGTCATGGCTGCTGCAGACGCCAAAGCTCGACCTGTTTCCTTCGCCATGGCGGGCGGCGATGCGCGGCTTCGAGCTGGCGCACAGCGAACTTGGCCGCGACACGTTGGCAAGCCTCGAAGAGGCGGCCGGCGGCTGGTTGATCGGCTCGCTGCTCGGCATTGCCCTTGGCTTGATCATCGGCCGCTTTGCTCTGGCGCGGCTGCTGCTGCGGCCGGTGATCGACTTCCTGCGCTTCATCTCGCCGCTGGCCTGGGTGCCTTTGGCGATCCTGTGGTTCGGAATCGGCTATTGGAGCAAGGCCAGCATCATCGTGCTGATCAGCCTCTTTACGGTAGTCGTCAACACCGTGCACGGCGTCAGCGCGATAGAGCGCGAAGTCGTCAAGGCCAGCCAGTCGCTGCACCTGCACTGGTGGCAGCGGCTTGAAGTCGTGCTGATGTCGGCCATGCCCGACATTCTCCTTGGCCTGCGCTACAGTCTCGGCGCCTCGTGGGGCGGTGTCGTCATTGCCGAACTGGTGGCGGGGGAAGTGGGGATCGGCGCTCTCGAAAGCTATGGCGGGCAGGCCTTTGATGTTGCGCAGATCATGGTCGGCATGGTGGTGCTGGCGGCGCTCGGCTATCTGGCGAATTTCGCCTTCATGCAGGGCCAGCGGCGGCTGTTTCCCTGGATCGTCAGCAACCGGCGGACATGACATGAAATATCGATTGAGGTCGCTGCTGCCCTCTGTCGGCGGCAGCGCCAGTGCCATCCTCGGGTTCATCATCCTGCTCGCGGTTTGGTGGACCATCACGGCGTTGTTCCAGGTGCGCGCGGTTATCCTGCCGACGCCACCCGCCGTGTGGCATGCACTGATGATGATGGCCGCCGATGGTTCGCTCAGGCAGGATATTGCGACCAGCCTCGTCGAGCTCTTCTGGGGATTTGGGATCGGAACCATGGCCGGGCTCGTATGCGGCGGCGCCATGGCGCAGTGGCGCTGGGTCGATGCCTTTCTCGAACCGGTCATCGAAACCTTCCGGTTCATCCTGCCGTTTTCACTGGTGCCGCTGGTGGTCGTCTGGTTCGGCGTCTCGCTCACCGGCAAGATTTTCGTGGTCGCCTATGCCTGCTATTTCGTGGTCGTCATCAACACCGCCGCCGCCCTCCGCGACGTCGATCCCTATATCCTCAAGGCTGCGGCCATGCTGGGTGTCACCGGCTGGCGCCGGATGCTGGGCGTGGTATTTCCGGCCGCGCTGCCGCGCATCCTCACCGGCCTGCAGGTGGCTCTGGCCTATGCATGGGTGAGCGTGATCGCCGCCGAATATATTGGATCGATGGCTGGCCTCGGTTATCTGATCACCAATGCGCAAAGCGGACTGGATACGGCGCAGGTAATTGCCGGCATGGTCGTGATCGGCGCCATCGGCCTGATCTTCAGTCAGATCGTCATGCTGGTACGACGGCTGACGGTGCCCTATGCCTCAGGATCAAGCTGGTAAACCGGCGCTATCATGTGTTGCGCCCTCGTGCCGGCGCCGATTGATACCTGACGCGCATTGATCAATACCCGCTTTGGCTTGGAGCCAGGAAGATGGCTCTGCTAGACTTGGTGCGGGCGCAGGCTTCAAGCAACAGCAAAAATGCGGCGCCGGTCCGCGCGAGGAGGACGCCATGGCCCATGAGCTCATTTCCGGCCCTGACAGGGGCGCGCCCGTGGTCACGGCGATGGAGGTCATCCCGGTCGCCGGACGCGATTCCATGCTGCTCAATCTCAGCGGTGCGCATGCGCCGTCTTTCACTCGCAATATCGTCATTCTCAGCGACAATGCCGGCCATGTCGGTCTTGGCGAGGTGCCGGGCGGCGAGAGCATCCGCCGCACGCTGGAAGAGGCGCGCGCGCTGGTCGTCGGCATTGCCACCGCCACCAACATGATCGCCACCGACTGGCGGCAATTGTCGCATGCCATTCAGCTGCATGCGGTCGATATTCCGCTGGCTGATCCGCATTTCTGGACGATGCAGGGCTCGACCCGCGTCGCGCAGACTTGCCGCGATCACGGCCTCACCAGGGGGCGCATTCCAACAACCATTTCGATATTTCGCTGGCGATGTTCACCCATGTCGGTGCGGCAGCGCCGGGCCGCGTGACGGCGATCGACACGCACTGGATCAGGCAGGACGGGCAGGCGCTGACCCGGGAGCCGCTGGTGATCTGTGGCGGAAGGATCGCCGTGCCGGAGCGTCCCGGTCTTGGCATCGAAATCGACCGGACCCGGCTCGTGGCCGCGCATGCGCTTTACAAATCCTACGGGCTCGGCGCACGTAATGATGCTATGGCCATGCAATATCTCGTGCCCGGTTGGGTCGTTGACAACAAGCGGCCAGCGCTGGTGCGCGAGGAAAGGATATGACGTGAGCAGGACAATCGGTTTCATCGGCCTTGGCGTCATGGGTGCGCCCATGGCGGGCCATTTGCAGGCTGCCGGCCACAAGCTCTATCTGCATAGCTGCAGCCGATATCCGCAGGAACTGCTGGCGGGCGGCGCTGTCGTTTGCGACACGGCGCGGGAGGTGGCTGCGGCAGCCGAGGTCACGATCATCATTGTGCCTGATACGCCCGACGTCGAGGCGGTGCTGTTTGGCGATGGCGGCCTCGCCGAAGGCCTGACCGGAGGCAAGATCGTTGTCGACATGAGTTCGATTTCACCGGTGGCGACCAAGGATTTCGCCGCCCGCATCAATGCGCTCGGCTGCGATTATCTGGATGCGCCGGTTTCGGGCGGCGAGGTTGGCGCCAGGGCTGGCTCGCTCAGCATCATGGCCGGCGGGCCTGAGGCGGCATTTCTGAAGGTCAGGCCGCTGTTCGAGCTGATGGGCAAGGACATCACGCTGGTGGGCGGCAATGGCGACGGCCAGACGACGAAAGTCGCCAACCAGATCGTCGTCGCGCAGACCATCGAAGCCGTCAGCGAGGCGCTGCTGCTCGCCTCGAGGGCCGGGGCAGACCCGGCCAAGGAGCGGCAGGCGCTGATGGGCGGCTTTGCCGCCTCGCGCATTCTCGAAGTGCATGGCGAGCGCATGGTCCAACGCAGGTTTGAACCGGGCTTTCGCATCGAACTGCACCAGAAGGACTTGAACCTGGCGCTCACGACCGCGCGCACGCTCGGGGGTTCACTGCCCCATACGGCGACGACGCAGGAATTGTTCAACGCCTGCGCCGCGCATGGCGGCAAGGCGTTGGATCGCGCGGCGATGGTGCGGGCGCTAGAAACGCTCGCCAATCATGAAATCGGGGCGGGAGCGTGATGTCCGGCTCTGGCGACCCGTCGACGCTGCTGCGGGCGATGTTCGAGGCCGCGATAGCCTCGGCGCAGCCGGCGCGGGTGCTCGCCCGCTTTCTGCCTGCGGCGCCGCGCGGGCGCGTCATCGTGCTTGGCGCCGGCAAGGCCTCGGCGGCGATGGCGGAGGCGCTGGAGACGGCCTGGGAGGGCCCGCTGGGCGGGCTCGTCGTCACCCGCACCGGCTATGCGAGGGCGTGCAGGCACATCGAGATTGTCGAGGCGGCGCATCCGGTGCCGGACGCGGCGGGGGCCGAGGGCGCGCGCCGCATGCTGGCGATGGCCGAAGGCCTGAGCGCGGATGATCTGGTGATTGCGCTGATATCGGGTGGTGGCTCGGCGCTGTTGCCGGCGCCCTTGCCCGGCCTGACGCTGGCGATGAAACAGGAGATCAACCGCGCCCTGCTGCGCTCGGGCGCGAGCATTTCCGAGATGAATATCGTGCGCCGCCACCTCTCGGCGATCAAGGGCGGACGGCTGGCGGCGGCATGTTACCCCGCCAGGGTCGTCACGCTGCTGATCTCGGATACGCCCGGCGATGATCCGGCCGATATAGCCTCGGGGCCAACGGTGGCCGATGCCACAACCTGCGCCGATGCGCTGGCGGTGCTGGCCCGCTACCGGATCGAGACGCCGCGTGAAGCACGTGAGGCGCTGGAGGGCGGGCGCGGCGAGAGCGTCAAGCCCGGCGATCCGCGGCTGGCGCGCGCCGAGACCCACATCATTGCCGCGCCGCAAATGGCGCTGGAGGCGGCGGCAGAACTGGCGCGGGCCGCGGGTTTTGCGACGCATATTCTCGGCGACGCGATTGAAGGCGAGGCGCGCGAGGTCGGCAAGGTGATGGCCGGGCTGACGCATCAGGTGCTGCGCCATGGCCAGCCTTTCGCCGCGCCCTGCATCCTGCTGTCGGGCGGCGAGACGACGGTGAGCGTGCGCGGCCAGGGCTGCGGCGGGCGCAATGTCGAATTCCTGCTGTCGCTAGGCCTGGCGCTCAGCGGCGCGGCGCGCGTCCATGCGCTTGCCGGGGATACCGATGGCGTCGACGGCCAGGTCGATGTCGCCGGTGCGCTGCTGACGCCAACGACGTTGGCGCGCGCCCGGGCCATGGGCATCGATCCGGCAGCCGCGCTCGACAATAATGACGGCCATGGTTTCTTCGGCGCGCTCGGCGACAGCGTCATCACCGGCCCGACCCTCACCAATGTCAATGATTTCCGCGCCATCCTGATCGACGCGCCCTGAGCCAGAAAGCCCCATGCACCTGCCTGTCAACAGCTTCAAGCACGCCATTGCCGCCCGCAAGCTGCAACTCGGCCTGTGGTCGATCCTCTTCAGCCATGTCACGGTCAAGATCATCGCGGGGGCCGGCTGTGACTGGATCGTGCTCGATACCGAACACGCGGCCAATGAATTGCCGATGGTCTATGCGCAGCTGCAGGCGAGCGATGCCGCGCGCGGCTATTCGAGCGCGCCGCGCGCCAACCGCTTCGGCCGCGCCAAGGATAATGCGACGCACTGCGAGGACGAGCTTTGCGTGCTGCTGCAGGTCGAGACGCGCAGGGGGCTCGACAATCTGGAGGCGATTGCCGGCGTCGAGGGTGTGTTCATCGGCCCGGGTGATCTGGCGGCGGCGCTGGGTCACGTCGGTGATGCCAAACATCCCGATGTGCTGCGCACCATCGAAGCGACGATTGCGCGCATCCATGCCTGCGGCAAGCCCGCCGGCATTCTGACCCCTGACGAAACGCTGGCCCGGCGCTGCATAGAGCTCGGCGGCAGTTTCGTCGCTAATGGCTCCGATCAGGGCCTGATGGCACGTGGTGCTGAACAACTGGTCGCCCGGCTTAGCTGAAGGATTTCGAACATGTCGCAACTCGACCCCGCCAAGGATCCGCCGCGCTATATCAAGCTGCACGAGCGCGATAATGTCGCGATTGTCGTCAATGATTTCGGGCTGCCGGCAGGCTCGACCTTCGCCAACGGGCTGAGCCTGCGCGCCTACGTGCCGCAAGGCCACAAGACGGCGCTGGTCGCGATTGGTGAAGGCGAGCCGATCCGCCGCTATGGCGAGATCATCGGCTATGCGCGGGCTGCCATCCTGCCGGGCGACTGGGTCGAGGAATCGCTGATCGACATGCCGGGCGCGCCCGATCTCGCGGCCGTCGAGATCGCCACCGCGACGCCGGCGCCGGCGCCCGCGCTGGAGGGCTACAGCTTTGAGGGCTATCGCAATCGGGACGGCTCGGTTGGCACCAAAAATATCCTCGCCATCTCGACCTCGGTGCAATGCGTCAAGGGCACGATGGAATTTGCGGTCAAGCGCATCAAGGCCGAGCTGCTGCCGAAATATCCCCATGTCGATGATGTGGTGGCGATCACCCATGCCTATGGCTGCGGCGTTGCCATCACCGCGCCCGATGCCGTGGTGCCGATCCGCACTTTGCAGAATCTGGCGACCAATCCGAATTTCGGCGGCCAGGTGATGGTGGTCGGGCTTGGCTGCGAGAAGCTGTCGGCTGACCGGCTGGTGCCGGAGGGCGTCGACAAGGCGGTCATGCGCATGCAGGACGATGACCTCGAAGGTTTCGGCGCGATCGTCGAACGCATCATGTCCATGGCCGAGGCACGCCTTGCCGTGCTCGACCAGCGCCGCCGCGAGACCTGTCCGGCGGCTGATCTGGTGATCGGCCTGCAATGTGGCGGCAGCGATGCCTTTTCAGGCGTCACCGCCAATCCCGCCGTCGGTTTTGCCACCGATCTGCTGGTGCGGGCCGGCGCGACGGTGATGTTTTCCGAAGTCACGGAAGTGCGCGACGCCATCAACCTGCTGACCCGCCGCGCCGCGACGCCGGAGGTCGGCCACGAGCTGGTGCGCGAGATGGAATGGTATGACGCCTACCTGAAGCGCGGCGGCGCCGACCGCAGCGCCAATACCACGCCCGGCAACAAGAAGGGCGGGCTGGCCAATATTGTTGAAAAATCGCTGGGTTCCATCGTCAAATCCGGCTCCGGCGCCATTTCCGGCGTGCTGGCGCCGGGCGAAAAGGCGCGCCAGAAGGGGCTGCTGTTTGCGGCGACACCTGCGAGCGATTTCATCTGCGGCACGCTGCAACTGGCCTCGGGCATCACCATGCAGGTGTTCACCACCGGCCGCGGCACACCCTATGGCCTTGCGGCCGCGCCGGTGATCAAGGTCAGCACCCGCAGCGAACTGGCGCGACGCTGGAAGGATTTGATCGATTTCGACGCCGGGCGCATCGCGACCGGCGAGCAGACCATCGAGGAGGCCGGATGGGAGCTGTTCCGTCTCATTCTCGACGTGGCGAGCGGGCGGGTGCAGCCGTGGGCCGACCGCTGGGGCATCCATAATGACCTGACCTTGTTCAATCCCGCACCCGTGACCTGAGGATCGCCATGGCCGCCGAGACCGTTGCCGCGTTAAGGCTCTCATCCGTTTTCCTGCCGCTGAAGACACCGATCAGCGATGCCAAGGTGCTGACCGGCCGACAGAAGCCGATGACCGAAATCGCCATCCTGTTTTGCGAGATCGAGACCAGCGAGGGGCGAAGCGGGCTTGGGTTCAGCTATGCCAAGCGCGCTGGCGGGCCGGGGCAATTCGCCCATGCCCGCGAGATCGCGCCGACTTTGATCGGCGAGGCGGTGAGCGACATTGCCAAGGCCTGGGACAAGCTCGCCTGGGCGGGGGCCTCGGTCGGGCGCAGCGGGCTTGGCGTGCAGGCGATTGGCGCCTTTGATGTCGCGCTCTGGGACCTCAAGGCGAAACGCGCCGGCCTGCCGCTGGCCAGGCTGCTGGGCGCGCATCGCGACAGCGTGCGTTGCTACAACACGTCGGGCGGATTCCTGCATACGCCGCTGGACGAGCTGCTCACCAATGCCGATGCCTCGCGCGCCAGGGGCATCGGCGGCATCAAGCTGAAGGTCGGCCAGCCCGACTGGCGGCGCGATCTGGAGCGGGTCGCCAAGGTGCGCGCCCATCTCGGCGATGATTTTCCGCTGATGGTCGATGCCAACCAGCAATGGGATCGCCCGAGCGCGATGCGCATGGGCCGGCTCTTCGAGCGCTTCAACCTGATCTGGATCGAGGAGCCGCTCGATTGCTATGATGCTGCCGGGCATGCGGCGCTGGCGGCTGCGCTCGACACGCCCATTGCCACCGGCGAAATGCTGACCAGCGTGCAGGAACACTGGGAGTTCATCCGCCAGAATGGCTGCGATTTCCTCATGCCCGACGGTCCGCGCATCGGCGGCATCACCCCGTTCCTCAAGACAGCGACGCTGGCCGAATTTGCCGGCCTGCAGATCGCGCCGCATTTTTCGATGGAGCTGCACATCCACCTTGCCGCGGCGATGCAGCGCGAGCCGTGGGTCGAACATTTCGAATGGCTGGAGCCCCTGTTCAATGAAAGGCTTGAGGTGAGGGACGGGCGCATGCTGGTGCCAGTGCGGCCAGGCCTCGGCGTCAGCATCAGCGCGCAGGCCCGCGCCTGGACGCGCGAGACGGCCGAAATCAAGGCCGGTTAGGCTTCAAACCGCGCCGGTCGTGTTGACGTAGAGCGCATAAAGCGCGTGTCCGCAGGCCATGAACAGCCGGTTGCCGCGCGCACCACCAAAACACAGGTTGGCGCAGCGCTCCGGCAGCGCGATGCGCCCGATCGGCGCGCCATCGGGGTTGAACACCATCACGCCGTCGAGCGCGGCATCGCCCATGCCCCAGCCGGCCCACAGATTGCCATCGGCATCGCAGCGAAAGCCGTCCGGCGTGCCGGGACCGGCGTCGACCAGCACCCTGGAGCGGGTCAGCTTGCGGCCATCGGCGACATCGAAGGCGCGGATCTTGCGGTTGGGGACGCCGCGCGATTCGACAACATAGAGCCTGGTTTCATAAGGCGAGAAGGCAAGGCCGTTTGGCCCCAGCACATCATCGGCAACGATGCTGGCTTCCCCCGTCAAGCCATCAAGGCGATAGACGCAGGCGGGCAACTCCTGCTCGCCGAGGCTGCCCTCATAAAGCGAATTCAGGCCGAAGGGCGGATCGGTGAACCAGATCGAGCCGTCGGACTTCACCACGACGTCATTAGGCGAATTCAGCCGTTTGCCCTTGAATCGGTCGATGATGACGCTGATGCTGCCGTCATATTCCGTGCGGGTCACGCGGCGGCTCTGATGTTCGCAGGTGATGAGCCGCCCCGCGCGGTCGCGCGTATTGCCGTTGGCGTTGCGAGACGGCTGGCGGTAAACTGAGACGGCTCCGGTCGTGTCGTCCCATTTGAGGATGCGGTCGTTGGGAATGTCGCTCCAAAGCAGCGCCCTGGCGTCGCCGAACCAGACCGGACCCTCGCCCCAGCGCGTGCCGGCATAGAGACGCTCGACGCCGGCATTGAACAGCCGGTAGCGGGCGAAGGATGGATCAAGCGTGTGGATCGCCGGATCGGGGTATCTTTCTGTGGGATGCCAGTTGCCCTCGCTCATGCCCGCTCCAGTCATGCCGCCTTGGTCATGCGACCGTAAACCACCAGCGAGATGCCGCCAATATTCAGCCATTGCGATGGCGCGCCTTGCCGGTCGATCAGGGTCACGCGGCAGCCATGAACCGGCATTTCCGCCCTGGCCCCTGTGTTACGCGGGCACGATCAGGGTCAGGCAGCCTCTCGCGAGGTCGATCTCCGGCACACAGGCCTTGCTGAAGGGATACAGCGCGGTCTCGCCGCCATCATGCGGCTTGACCTCGATAATATCACCGGCGCCGTAATTCATGACTCCGACGACGGCGCCAATCTCGCGACCTTCGGCATCAAGCACCCGCAGGCCGATCATGTCCGCCAGATAAAACTCGTCTTCATTTTCGGGCGCCGGCAATTGCCCGCGGGCAATCGTCAGGTTGCCATGGCGCAGGCTGGCCGCCTGTTCGCGAGTGGTTATGCCTTCAAATTCAACAATATAAGCGTTGTCGCGCTCTTGCCGCAGCTTCTTGACGTGCATAACCTGGCTGCTGTCATCAAGATAGAGCGGGGCAAAGCTGGCAAAGTCGCCGGGTTTAGCGGTGTGGGAATTGACCCGCACCTGGCCGCGCACCCCGACCGGGGCGCCGATAGTCGCAAGGGTAATGCGCTTCATGGTCACGATTTGCGGCGCAAGCGTACCAGAACTTCGACACGGGCGATCTCGAGGCCTTCGGGGGCGGCGGTCAGTTGGGACAAATCGACATTGGCGGCCGGAATATCCATCAGGACGCCGGTTTCCTCGATCAGGAAATGATGGTGGTTGGCGACATTGGTATCGAATCGCGCCTTGCCGCCATCAACGGCGATCTCGCGGAGCAGGCCGGCCTCGGTGAACTGGTGCAGGGTATTATAGACGGTCGCCAGCGAGATATTGGCGCGCGCCTTGCCGGCCTCCTCATAAAGCTTTTCGGCGGTGACGTGCCTGTCGCCACGCCCGAACAGCAACCAGCCGAGCGCGACACGCTGGCGCGTCGGGCGCAAGCCGGCGCGGCGCAGTTTCGAGCGCAATTCATGCACCGGGCATCCCTGCAGCGGTTTTGTCGCCACTGCGGCTTTCATGCCAGCTTCTGCATCTACAAGTGTCAAGCCTGCTGCCATGGGCATCGTCCAAATCATCATCAATATTCGGGCAGACTAGCGAATATCCGGCGCCGGTTCAATCATCACAGTGCCGCAGGGCATAATCGGCTTGAATCATGCCTGTTGGCAGGGCATGGTTGCGCCTGAACCCTTGACTTGAGGATCGCTCCCATGGTGATGCGTATGAAAGTTCTGGTTGCAGCCCTGCTCGGTCTTGGCAGCCTTGCCGCGCTGACATCAGCGGTCGCAGCGCGGCCGATCTTGCCGGCCGAACAGCGCGACCGGCCCTATACCGGCAATCTGCCCTCCTGCGCCGACAGCGATGTGCTCGCCACCATTTCCAGCCGCTTCCAGCAAAAGGAAAGCGAATACTGGAATTCCGACCGGCACATCATTGCTTTCAGCCACATGCGGCAATCGGGCTATCGCACCAATGGCGCGGATTATATTCCGCGGCGCTATTGCACGGCCTGGGCGCAGATCGACAATGACCGACCGCACCACCACCATCTGGTGGTCTATTCTATCGGCGAGGGCCTCGGCTGGCTGGGTTATACTTACGGGGTCAATTGGTGTGTGACAGGCTATGACCGCAATTATGCCTATGCGCCATGGTGCCATGCCGCCCGTCATTGAGGGCGTTGTCGGGTGGGGGAACGGAACATGACAGGCAGTAAAATCACGGGGGTGCTGGCGCTGGCGGCGGTTCTCGGGGCGGCGATGGCGCAGCCCGGGAATGCGCAATTGCTGAAATTCCTGCATCACGGTGCAGCGGCAACGGCACAGCCTGCCGCGCCTGCAGCAGCGCCGGCGCCGGTCCGCAATGCGGCCATAGCTCCCGGCAAATTTGATTTTTACGTGCTGTCGCTGTCGTGGTCGCCGGGATTTTGTGAGTCCAACCCCTCCGGCAAGGGCCGCAAGCAATGCGCGGTCGGGGCGCATCTGGGCTTTGTGCTGCATGGCCTGTGGCCGCAAAACGAGCGCGGCTATCCTTCGCGTTGCGGCGGATCGCAGTCGGTCTCGAAAGCAGCGCTCGACGAGACGGTCGGTGTCTATCCTGCCAGGGGGCTGGCGCGCTATGAATGGCGCAAGCACGGCACCTGCACCGGCCTCAGCCCCACGGCATATTTTGCGGCGGCGGCGCAAGCCTTTCATGCCGTCACCATTCCCGATGCCTTCAAGGCACCTGCCGCCAGCCAGACCATGGCGCCGGTCGCAATCATGCGGGCCTTCACCAAGGCCAACCCGGGGATTCGGCCCGGCATGATGGCTGTCGCCTGCCGCAAGGGGGTGTTGCAGGAAGTGCGCCTGTGCCTGACCAAGGATTTGCGCAGCTACCGCGCCTGCCGTCAGGTGATGCAGCACTCGTGCCATGCCGCCAGCATCAATATCCCGGCAGAGCGTTGATGTTGCCAAGAAGGGCGGGGCCATGAATTACCGGCATGAATATCACGCCGGCAATTTTGCCGATGTGTTCAAGCACATCATCCTGACGCGGATTCTCGCCTATCTGATGCGCAAGGATACCGGCGCGGTCTATATTGATACCCATGCCGGGGCGGGCCATTATGATCTTGGTGGCGCGGCGGCGCGCGCGACCGGCGAGGCCATGGCCGGGGTCGGGCGCCTGAAGCCGCCGTTTCCGCCGCTGGTCGCCGATCTCGTGGCCGACTGGGCGCGGCTCTGCGGCGTTGATGCGGGGCGCGGCATGCCGGCAAGCTATCCCGGATCGCCGCTGATAGCCCAGCAGATGTTGCGGGCGCAGGACCGGCTCTGCCTTGCGGAAAAGCATCATGCCACGGCAGATTCCCTGAACATTGCCTGCGGGGTCGACCGGCGGCTGAAGATTTTTGAGGCCGATGGCTATGCGACGCTGAAGGCGCTGGTGCCGCCGCCCGAACGGCGCGGGCTGGTGCTGATCGATCCGCCGTTCGAGGCGACCAGCGAATTTGCCGATCTGCGCCACGCGCTCGATGCGGCGCTAAAGCGCTGGGCGCAAGGCACCTATGCCATCTGGTATCCGGTGAAGGATCAGGAACCCGAGCGGCTGGCCGCGCATCTGGCAGCGGCGGGGCTCGACAAGGTGCTGCGCCTGGAACTCGATATCGACAGCCCGGCGCCCGGCGCCCTGTCCGCTTGCGGCATGATCATCATCAACGCGCCCTATGTGCTGGCCGAAGAGGCCCGCCGCCTGTTGCCATGGCTTGCCCAGACGCTGCGGCAGGGTGACAACCCGCGCTGGCGGGTCGATGAAGTGCGCGCCGGCTGAGGCGCGGCAAAGCGGCCTCAGCCTTGGGCGAAATATGCGGCGATAACCCGCGCGTAAATGCGCGTCAGGGTGGCAAGATCGCGCTCGGGCACGCGCTCGTCAATGGCGTGCATGGTGTCGCCGACGAGGCCAAATTCCAGCACCGGGCACGCCTTGATGATGAAGCGGGCATCGGATGTGCCGCCGGTGGTCGAGAGCCTTGGTTCGAGTCCGGTTTCGGCCGTGACGGCGTTGGCGAACAGGGTCGTGAACGGGCCGGGCCTGGTCAGGAACGCCGAGGCATTGCTGTCAAGGAAGGTGAGCTTGCAGGTGCTTTCGGCGGCGGCGACGCGGCGGCGCAGTTCGTCGGCGAGACTGGCGTGCGTCCACAAATCATTGAAGCGGATGTTGAAGCGCGCCTGCGCCCGCGCCGGAATGACATTATGGGCAGGATTGCCGACATCGACGGTGGTGAATTCGAGGTTGGAGGCATCAAAGGCCTCCGTGCCCTGATCGAGTGGTGTTGCCAGCAGCGCCTGCATGGCGCGCAGCAGTTGCGGGATGGGATTACTGGCGAGATGCGGATAGGCGACGTGGCCCTGACGGCCCTCGGCCACCAGTTCGCCGGTCAGCGAGCCGCGCCGGCCGATCTTGATCATCTCGCCCATGACGCGGGGATTGGTGGGCTCGCCGAGGATGCACTGGTCGAATACCTCACCGCGCGCCAGCGCCCAGTCGAGCAGTTTGGTGGTGCCGTTGATGGCCGGGCCTTCTTCATCGCCGGTGATCAGAAAGCTGATCGATCCCTTCGGGGCGCCGTGCTGGTCGAGGTGATGCGCCACGGCGGCCAGCGCCGCAGCAATGCCGCCTTTCATATCGACGGCGCCGCGCCCCCAGATATAGCCGTCGGCCGCCGCGCCGCCGAAGGGTGGATGCGTCCAGGCTTCGAGCGCACCCGGCGGCACGACATCGGTATGGCCGGCAAACAGCAGGTTCGGCGCCGCAGTGCCGAGCCGCGCATAAAGATTGGCAATGTCGGGGGTGCCGGGGGCGCTGAAGGTGACGCGATGGGTGGCAAAGCCCATGGCTTGCAGGTGGCGTTCCACCACCGCCAGGGCCCCGGCATCCTGCGGCGTCACGGACGGGCAGGCGATCAATTCGCTGAGGATAGGCGCCGGATCATGCATCAGTGTGGCGCCGTCTTGTCGGATTTGATGCCGAGATCATAAATCATGAACAGGACGACGGCGACCAGGACACCATCAGCCAGCCACAAGCTCCAGACCGGCATTTCATCGCTCATGCGCGGTTGCAGCCAGTTCACGGCGGCGACCACCAGAACCGTGAAGGGCACAAGGCCGCCAAGCCCGGTTGGCTGGTGCAGGGCGCGCAGGCGCTTCATGCTCAAAAACGTGTGGCTGATGGCGATCAGCATGGTGATGATGCCGTAGACCAGCAGATAAAAATAAGTGAGCAGCTGCAGGATCGACTGCATGGTCTTGCTCAGGAAATGGCTATGCGAGGCGTGCAGCGGGTCGGGCGCGATCATCAGCCAGATGAGGCTCAGCACCAGCAGCACGGCGGCCAGCGGCCAGGTGCCGGCCCACCAGAGCGATTGCGAAATCTCGCCCTTGTCCTCGCGGTAGAGAAACTGGAAACTCTTGCCCTGAAACATCGTGCTCAATCGCGCAGAAGTTCGTTGATGCCGGTCTTGCTGCGGGTCTGGGCGTCAACGGTTTTGACGATCACCGCGCAATAGAGCGAGGGGCCGGGCGAGCCGTCGGCAAAGGGCTTGCCGGGCAGGTTGCCGGACACCACCACCGAGAAGGGCGGCACATAGCCGACACGCACTTTGCCGGTCGCCCGGTCGATGATTTTGGTCGAGGCGGAGATGAACACGCCCATGGCCAGAACCGAGCCTTCGCCGATTACCACGCCTTCCACCACTTCCGATCGGGCGCCAATGAAGCAATTGTCCTCGATGATGGTCGGGTTGGCCTGCAGCGGTTCGAGCACGCCGCCAATGCCGACCCCGCCGGACAGATGCACATTCTTGCCGATCTGGGCACAGGAGCCGACCGTCACCCAGGTATCGACCATGGTGCCGGTGTCGACATAAGCGCCAAGATTGACGAAGGACGGCATGAGCACGACATTGGGGGCAATATAGGCCGAGCGGCGGACGATGCAGTTCGGCACCGAGCGGAAATTCGCAGCGGCATGTTCCTTCGCGCCCCAGCCATCAAATTTCGAGGGCACCTTGTCCCACCAGCTCGCGCCGCCCGGCGCACCGCTGATCAGCGCCATGTCATTGAGGCGGAACGACAGCAGCACGGCCTTTTTCAGCCATTGATTGACCTGCCAGCTCTGCGGGCCGGTCTCGCCGGGGATTTTGTGGGCAACGCGCAACGTGCCGCTGTCGAGCAGTTCGAGAGCCTTGTTGACGCCATCGCGCACATCGCCCGTGGTGGTGGCGCTGATCGTGGCGCGGTCTTCAAAGGCCTGTTCAATCAGGGTTTGCAGGGCGGAATGCGGCATGGCGTCAAGGTCTCTGGGGCGGGTTGAAGCAAGATGGCGAGATGTGCGGTGCTGTGAGGGCAATGTCAAGGCGAGGGTTGCCCCGACGCCATGGCCTCCACGCGGGAGGCTAGCGCGCCTGCGCCGCAGTTCTCGCTTTCCGGAGCGGCCAACGCCATGGGACCGCCCTGCGGGCGCTTGCCGGGCGGTGACGGCGGCGGGCATTATGCCGCAGCCGGCTGGAGCCTGTCAGCAAGGTGAGATTGGCGTGATGCAGCCGCTGGCGCCTGCCTTGATACTTGCGCGGTGGCGGCCCAAGTCTGGTGCCATGGCGCGCGTTCGTGGAATATGGGTGACGGGCCCGATTCGAAGCGGCGATGGCGCCGCTGTCGCCGTTTCCAAAACCAAACCGCTGATGCAAAGGCCGGTCGCATGAGTGATGCCCTTGATACCCTTGACGCGAGCCTGATGCCGCAGACACCGCTGCGCGCGGCCATCACCGCCGCGACCCGCCGCCCCGAGCCGGAATGCATGCCGCAGCTGATTGCCGGGGCCCGTCTTTCTGATGAGCAAGCGGCAGAAGTGCGGCGGCTGACGCTCGAACTGGTGCGCCGCCTGCGCAGCCAGAAGCGCGGCGGCGGTATCGAGGGGCTGATCCACGAATATGCCTTGTCCTCGGACGAGGGCGTCGCGTTGATGTGTCTGGCCGAGGCACTGCTGCGCATACCCGATGCCGCGACGCGCGACGCGCTGATCCGTGACAAACTGAGCGCCGGTGACTGGCGCGCCCATGTCGGGCAAAGCCCGTCGCTGTTCGTCAATGCGGCGACATGGGGGCTGGTTTTGACCGGCAAGCTGGTGGCCACTACCAGCGAGAAGGGCCTGGCCACGGCGCTGGCACGGCTGATCGGGCGCGGCGGCGAACCGCTGATCAGGGTCGGTGTCGATATGGCCATGAGGATGATGGGCGAGCAATTCGTCAAGGGCCGCACCATCGAGGAGGCGCTCGCCCGAAGTCGCGCCCAGCAGACCTCGGGTTTCAGCTTTTCTTATGACATGCTCGGCGAGGCGGCGATGACGGCCGACGATGCCGCGCGTTATTTCAGGGATTATCAGGGGGCGATTGCCGCCATCGGTGCTGCGGCCGGCAAGGCCGGGCCCTATGCCGGGCCGGGGATTTCTATCAAGCTTTCGGCGCTGCATCCGCGCTATTGCCGGGCGCAGAAGCAGCGGGTGATGCTTGAGTTGCTGCCAGCTATCAGAAAGCTCGCGTTGCAGGCGAAGGCCTTCGATATCGGATTCAACATCGATGCCGAAGAATCTGAAAGACTTGAGCTTTCGCTCGATCTCCTCGAAGCCCTCAGCCTTGATCCTGACCTTGCCGGATGGAATGGCCTCGGCTTTGTCGTGCAGGCCTATGGGCGGCGCTGCCATCTGGTGATCGACTGGCTGATCGATCTTGCAGCACGCTCAAAGCGCCGGCTCATGGTACGGCTGGTGAAGGGCGCCTATTGGGACAGCGAAATCAAGAAGGCCCAGGTCGACGGGCAATCAGATTTTCCGGTTTTTACCCGCAAGGTGCATACCGATGTGGCGTGGTTTGCCTGCGCCCGCAAATTGCTGGCAGCGCCGGCGCAGATATATCCGCAATTTGCCACCCACAATGCCCAGTCTCTGGCCAGCGTGCTGGTGGCCGCCGGGCCGGACTGGCATGAGGGGCGCTACGAATTTCAATGCCTGCATGGCATGGGCGAGGCCTTGTATGAGCAGGTGGTCGGCGCCGGCAAGCTCAATCGTCCCTGCCGCATCTATGCGCCGGTCGGCTCGCATGAGACGCTGCTGGCCTACCTGGTGCGGCGCCTGCTGGAGAACGGTGCCAATTCGTCCTTCGTCAACCGCTTGCAGGATCTGACGATAACCGAAGAGCAGCTGGCCGCTGATCCGGTGGCCCTGGCGCTGGCCATCAGCCCCGTCGGCGCGCCTGATCCACGCATCATCCCGCCGCTGGCGCTGTTTGGCGCGGCGCGGCAGAATGCCCGCGGCAGCGATCTTGCCGATGAAAACCGGATTGCCGAAATCCATGCGGTTCTGGCCAGGGCTGCTGCTGCGCCGGGTGACGCCGCGTCATCGCCAACGGGCCGCATCATCGCCAATCCGGCCTTTGACGGGCGGGTGCTGGGCCATGTGCAGGATGCCGATGGCGATGAGGTGGCGCGGCGGGTCGCGGCGGCGGCGCGGGCCGCGCCGGCATGGGCGGGGCTCGGCACGCTGGCGCGCGCGGACATTCTCAACCGTGCTGCCCGGCAACTGGAGGCGCGCCGCGATGATTTCGCGCAGATGATCGTCGCCGAGGCTGGGCGCACCCTTGCCAATGCCCTTGCCGAAGTGCGCGAGGCGGTCGATTTCCTGCGCTATTACAGTGCCGAGGCCGAGCGTTGGCTGGTGGCGCGACCGGCACCGCAAGGGGTGATCGCCTGCATAAGTCCGTGGAATTTTCCGCTGGCGATTTTTGTGGGCCAGATCGCCGCGGCGCTGGTGGTGGGGCAGGGTGTGGTCGCCAAACCGGCCGAGCAGACGCCTCTGGTTGCTGCGGCCGCCGTGGCGCTGCTGCATGAGGCCGGGGTGCCGCAGGATGTGCTGGCATGCGTGCCGGGCGACGGGCGCACCGGCGCGGCCCTGGTGGCCGATCCGGCGGTGCAGGGGGTGATTTTCACCGGTTCGACGCCGGTGGCGCGGGCGATTGCCGCAGCCTTGGGGGATCGGCTCGATGCCAGCGGCCGGCCGGTGCCACTGATTGCCGAGACCGGCGGTATCAATGCCATGATCGTTGATTCCTCGGCGCTGACCGAGCAGGTGGTCCAGGATGTGCTGGTTTCGGCGTTTGATTCGGCAGGGCAGCGCTGCTCGGCCTTGCGCCTGCTCTGCGTGCAAAATGATGCCGCCGCAGCGACGCTCAACATGCTCAAGGGCGCGATGGCTGAACTGCGTCCGGGCGATCCGGCGCGGCTGGCCACCGATATCGGCCCGGTGATCGATGCCGAGGCCAAGGCGGGCATTCTCGCGCATATCGAGGCGATGCGTGCCCGGGGCTTTCGCGTGACGCAGGCTCCGGTGGTGCTGCCGCCGCAGGGGCATTTCATCGCCCCGACGCTGATCGAGATCAATAGGAGCGAAGATCTGACGGCCGAGGTGTTTGGGCCGGTGCTGCATGTCCTGCGCTTCCGTCGCGAGGCTTTGCCGGGCCTGATCGAGGAACTCAATGCCAAGAATTTTGGCCTGACGTTCGGCCTGCATACCAGGCTCGATGAGACCATCGCCGAGATCAGCGGGCAGGTCAAAGCCGGCAACCTTTATATCAACCGCAACATGATCGGCGCGAATGTCGGCGTGCAACCCTTTGGAGGATCGCGGCTTTCCGGCACCGGGCCGAAGGCTGGCGGCCCGCTCTACCTGGCGCGGCTGATGGGCGGGCAGGCCAGCGCCGCGCTCGATGGCCTTGCGCCTGGCCATGCCGGGCCGGGCCTTGCCGCCTATCGTCAATGGGTCGCGGCGCGCGGGCTTGCCGAAGCCTTGCCGGAAGGCGCGGCCTCATCGCCGCTCGGGCGCGAGGGGGTGCTGGCCGGCCCGGCCGGAGAGCGCAACCTTTACCGGCTGGTGCCGCGTGGCAAGATTTTTGTGACCGCCGAAGATGAGCCGACCCTGTTGCGGCTGGTCGGCCTCGCGTTCATGACCGGCAACGAGGTGCTGGTGCAGCCTGGCGCGGTCTTCGATGGTCCTGACGCCGGGCTTGCGGCGCCTGTCGAGATCATGGCCGATCCGCTGGCGGCGCCTGATCTTGCCGGCGTGCTTTATGCAGGCTCGCAGGCGGCCCGGCAGGCGCTGGCGCGCAGCCTGGCGCAGCGTCCGGGGCCGATCATCCCGCTGCTGGGCGAGGATGATGCCGAGCGGCTGTGCCTTGAGCAATCGATTTGCACCAATACTGCAGCGGCCGGGGGCAATGCTGCCTTCCTGGCCTTGACCTAGGGCCTCGCGGCCCGGCCGGCCTAGAGACGGATGCCGAGCCTTGCGGCGACTTCGCCGATGATGCCTTTGCGGAAGGCCAGCACGCAGACCACGAACACCAGACCCTGGATGACGCTGACCCATTGCCCGGCGGTCGCCAGATAATTCTGCATGCCCTCGATGATGAAGGCGCCGAGCACCGGGCCAAGGATGGTACCCATGCCGCCGACCAGCGTCATGAGAATGATGCTGCCGGAGGTGGTCCAGTAAACATCGGACAGCGAGGCGTGCTGCACCACCACAGCCTTGGTGGCACCGGCGAGGCCGGTGAGCGCCGCCGACAATGTGAAGGCCATGAATTTGTAATGATCAGCCTTATAGCCCAGCGAGATGGCCCGGGGCTCATTCTCGCGAATGGCTTTCAGCACTTCACCAAAGGGCGAATTGATGATGCGGTAAATCAGCAGGAAGCCGGCGGCAAAAATGACCAGGACGCAGAAATAGAGTTGCAGGGGCTGCGAGAGATCGAGCAGGCCGCCGAAAATCTTGCCCTGGGCGACCGGCTGCAAGCCATCCTCGCCGTGGGTGAAGGAGGCTTCCACCGCCACAAAATAAATCAGCTGCGACAGCGCCAGCGTCACCATGGAGAAGTAAATCCCTTGCCTGCGGATGGCGAGCACGCCGGTGAGCGCCCCGAGCAGGGTGGCGGCGGCGACCCCGGCGATGATCCCGAGCCAGACCGGCTGGCCATAGGTGACAGCGAGCCAGGCGCAGATATAGGAGCCTGTGCCCATGAACATGGCATGGCCAAAGGACAGGAGCCCGGCATAGCCAACCAGCAGGTTGAAGGCGCAGGCCATGAGCGCAAAACACAGGGCGTCCATCAGGAAGAATGGATAGACGAAGAAGGGCGCGACCATCAGCGCCGCCAGCAACAGCGCGATGCCGATGATTTCGGGGCGCCTGCTTGTGCCTTTGCCGGTGGCGGGCCTCGCAGTGTCGAGCACGGCGGCCATTATGATGCCCTTCCAAACAGGCCGGAGGGGCGCATCAGCAGCACGACCGCCATGATGACGAAGACAATCACCCCCGATGCCTGCGGGTAAATCACCTTGGTGACGCCCTCGATCAGGCCGAGCATGTAGCCGGAGATGATCGAGCCGAGGATCGACCCCATGCCGCCGATCACCACCACCGCAAAGACCACGACGATGAGATCAGCGCCCATTGTGGGGTTGACCTGGTAGATCGGAGCGGCGAGTACGCCGGCAAAGGCCGCAATGGCGACGCCGAGCCCGTAGGTGAGGGTGATCATAAGCGGCACATTGATGCCGAAGGCCTGTACCAGCTTCGGGTTTTCGGTGGCGGCGCGCAAGGTTGCGCCAAAGCGGGTGCGCTCTATGGCAAACCAGGTGCCAAAGCAGACGATGCTGGAGGCGACGACCACGAAGATCCGGTAATTGGGTAGAAACATGAAGCCGAGATTGTGCCCGCCTGACAGCACGCCGGGGATGTCATAGGGCTCGCCGGACGAGCCATAGGCGTTTTGCAGCAGGCCTTGGATAATGGCAGCAAGGCCGAAGGTCAGCAGCAGGCCGTAGATCGGTTCCAGCCCGTCGAGGCGCCGCAGCATGGTGCGCTGCAGGATCATGCCGAATATGCCGACAAACAGCGGTGACAAGAACAAGGCCCACCACATGTTGAGGTGCGAGGGCAGATGCGCGCTGGCGAGCGCGAGATGGCCATGGACCAGAACCGGGTAGGGAATATCAAAGCCATTGAGCAGGAACCAGGCGCAAAAGGCCCCCAGCATGTAAACCGCACCATGGGCGAAATTGACGATGTTCAGCATGCCGAAAATCACCGCCAGCCCGAGGCTGAGCAGCGCGTAAAACGAGCCGTTTATCAGGCCCAGCGACAATTGCCCGAACCAGAGTTGTGGCGGATAATGCATGAACTGAAACATGGTGCGACCCCGGCGCGACGAGGCAAGCCCTGCGGGTTGATCCCGCAGGGCTCACGAGCGAAAGCTTACTTCACAAGTGGGCAATGGCCATCTTTCAGGGGACGGAAGGCCTGATCGGCCGGGATTTTGGCGATCAGCTTGTAATAATCCCACGGCCCCTTCGATTCAGCCGGCGACTTGACCTTGAAGAGGTAGGTCGGGAAGATGGCGCGGCCGTCGGCGCGGATCTCGCCCTTGCCGAACACGGCATCGTCGGTGGGGAAGCTTTTCATTTCCGCCACGACCTTCCTGCCATCAGTGGCATCGCCCAGCTTTTCCACGGCCTTGAGATATTGCAGGGTCGAGGAATAGACCGCTGCCTGATCCCAGGTCGGCATGTGCTTGAGCGGCTCAAGCGCCTGGTAACGCTTGGAGAAGGCGCGGGTCTTGTCGTTCAGGTCCCAATAGAAGGACGAGGTGAATTCGAGACCCTGCGCGGTCTTGAGGCCGAGCGAATTGACGTCGGTGATGAACAGCAGCAGCGGTGCCATGGTCTGGCCGCCCTTCTGGATGCCAAATTCCGCGCCTTGCTTGATCGAGTTGATGGTGTCGCCGCCGGCATTGGCCAAGCCGATAACCTGGGCTTTCGAGGCCTGGGCCTGAAGCAGGAAGGACGAGAAATCCGGCGTGCTCAGCGGGGCGCGCACATGGCCCAGCACCTTGCCGCCATTGGCAATTACGACAGCGCCAGTGTTCTTTTCCAGCGATTTGCCGAAGGCGTAATCAGCGGTGATGAAGAACCAGGTCTTGCCGCCCGATTTGGTGATGGCGCCGCCGGTGCCATGGGCGAGCGCCCAGGTATCGGTGGCAAAATGCACCTGGTTGGGCGAGCATTTGGCGCCGGTGAGGATGTCGGCAGCGGCGCCGTCGATCAGGAACACCTTGTTCTTTTCCTGCACGATGGGTTCGATCGCCAGCGCGACAGCCGAATTCGGCACGTCGATGATGGCATCGGCATGGTCCTGATCAATGGCCTGGCGGGCGACATTGGCGCCGACGTCGGGCTTGTTCTGATGGTCGAGGCCGATGACCTTGACGCTCCAGCCCTGCTTCTCGATTCCGGAATCCTTGATGGCCATTTTGACCGCCACCACCGAACCGGGGCCGCCGGCGTCCTTGTAAAGGCCGGACATGTCAGTGATCACGGCCAGCGTCAGCGATTTCGATGCGGCGGCATGGGCGGGGGCAATAAGCGCTGTGGTCACCAGCATCAGGCCGGCGAAGAGATGCTTTTTGTTGACAGACATGTTGTGGTCCTCCGGTTTTGAAGTCTTTGTTTCAAACGCCAAGATAGTCATGGAGTTTTTCCATATTAGCCTTAAGTGACTGCGCGGTGAAGGCATCAATGATGCGGCCGTCCTCCATCACGTAATAGCGATCGGCGATTTTCGAGGCGAACAGGAAATTCTGTTCAACCAGAAGAATGGTAAAACCTTTTGCCTTGAGCTTGGCGATGGTCATGCCAATCTGTTCGATAATCACTGGCGCCAATCCCTCCGTTGGTTCGTCGAGCATAAGCAGGGGCGCGCCGGTTCGCAGAATCCGGGCAATGGCCAGCATCTGCTGCTCACCGCCCGAAAGCTTGGTTCCCTGGCTGGAGAGGCGCTCCTGCAGATTGGGAAAGAGCTCGAAAATCTCGGCGAGGCCGAGGCCGCCGGGCCGCACTGGCGGCGGCAGCATCAGATTCTCGCGCACGTTGAGGCTGGCGAAAATGCCGCGCTCCTCCGGGCACAGGGCAATGCCGGCCCGCGCAATGGCGTTGGAAGTCTGGCGGATCAGTTCCTGGCCCTCGAAGACCACGGAACCGGTGCGCCGCGCGACCATGCCCTGAATGGATTTCAGCGTCGTGGTCTTGCCGGCGCCGTTGCGGCCGAGCAGGGTGACGACCTCGCCCTTGCCGACTTCAAAATTGACTCCGTGCAGGATGTGCGATTCGCCATACCAGCTTTGCAGGTTCTCGACCCGCAGCAATGCCGCCTCAGCCATGCCCGGCTCCGATATAGGCGGTTTTCACATCGGCGTTTTGGGCAATCTCGGCATAGGGCCCTTCGGCCAGCACCTTGCCGCGCGTCAGCACCGTGATGGTATCCGACAAGGATGCGACGACGCGCAGGTTATGCTCGACCATCAGGATGGTGCGGCCCTTGACGACACGGCGGATCAGTTCGGCAGTATGGTCGATGTCCTCCTGGCCCATGCCTGCCAGCGGTTCATCTAGTAGCAGCAATTGTGGATCGAGCGCCAGCGTGGTGGCGATTTCCAGCGCGCGCTTGCGCCCGTAAGGCATTTCCACCGCCGTCGCATTCGCATAGTGCGTGAGACCGACCTCATCGAGCAAGGCGAGGGCGCGGTCGTTGAGATGATCGAGCACGCGGCGGGGGCGCCAGAAATCGAATGAATTGCCGCGCGCCTTCTGCAAGGCCACACGGACATTCTCCAGCGCCGTCAGATGCGGAAAGACCGCTGAAATCTGGAACGAGCGCACCATGCCGAGGCGGGCGACATCGGCAGGCTGCAAACGGGTGATGTCGCGGCCCTCATAAGTGATCTTCCCGCCGGAGGGCTGCAGAAACTTGGTGAGGAGATTGAAACATGTGGTCTTGCCGGCACCATTGGGGCCGATCAGCGCGTGAATCGTGCCGCGCCTGACGTTGAGATGAACCTGATTGACCGCCACGAAGCCGGCAAAAGTCTTGCTCAGCCCTTCCGCCTGCAGCACAAAATCATCCGCCACGCCGCGCATCCCCCATGAGTGTTCCCAATTTTATTGTCGGCGCCGCTTTTGGTGCAGCTTGCCTTGTTGACATGGTTCATACCTGTTTCAAACAGGCTTTGGCAAGCGCGGGAGATACGCCTTTCGGCCAAGAGCAGCGTGCGGCCACGGCGGGGCGTTGCGTTTATATGTATAATATCTAATATGAAAAGCGGGCGCGGTGACAGCGCTGCTGCGGAGGAGTGCGGATATGATCAATCGGCGGGACGGGCTGCTGGCGGGGCTGGGCTTTGGCATGCTGGGGGCGATGGGCGCCGAGGCGGCAACGCCGGGCGTCGTGACCGACAAGGGCCTCGGGGTGGTGTCACGCAAGCTCGTGGCCGGGCTTTCGGCCAAGGATGCGGCGCAATCGATGGAATCGACCGCCGACAACGCCAATATCAAGCTGGTGACGACGCTGGCGCTGTCACAGCAGGTGGCGGCGATGACCGGCAAGAAGCAGCGGCTGATGACGATTTATCTGTTTTGCGATCCGCTGATCGCGCAGGACATGGTCGATGCCAACCCGCTGTTTGCCGCCTTCATGCCCTGCCGCATCGCCATGGTGGAAGATGCGAGCGGCAGCCTGTCGCTGGTGATGATGGATCTTGATCCGCTGGTGGCCGCCGCCCCGGCCGCCCTGCAGCCCAAGGCGAAGCATATCCGCGATGTGCTCATGCACATTATGGAGGCGGGCGCGAACGGCGATCTTTGAGACGGGCTCAGCCGACGCTGAGATCCGGTTTCGTGCGGTGATCCAGCATCAGTTGCAGGAACACCAGATCGAGCCATTGGCCAAATTTGGTGCCGACCTGCGGCATGCGCGCCACCTCGTTGAAGCCGAGGCGCTCATGCAGGCGGATCGAGGGCTTGTTGCCAGCCTCGATGCCGGCGATCATGACATGCTTGCCAAGATCGCGCGCCCGCACGATGAGGGCTTCGAGCAGCAGCTTGCCGATGCCATTGCCGCGCTGGTCGGCGCGCACATAGACCGAATGCTCGACGGTGTGGCGATAGCCGTCAAAGGCGCGCCAGTCCCCGAATGAGGCATAGCCGATGATACCCTCTGCTCCGGCATCGGCCACCAGCACCGGATAATGGCTGGCCTGACGCTGGCTCATCCAGGCGAGGCGGTTGGCGGCATCGACCTGGGTGTCGTTCCAGATGGCCGTGGTATGCAAGACCGCATCATTATAAATTGCCATGATGGCGGGAATATCGTCAGGCGTAGCCTCGCGTAACTGCATGAGTGCCCTTCCTCCTCCGGATGCCGGTCGCGGGCGCAGCGAATCGCGCCTTGACAGGCATCAAGGCCACTATAAACTCAAAAAAAAATCTAAAAAACGGGAGGCGGCTTTGCGTGCATCGACAATGGCCTGGCTTGTCGGCCTCGTGCTGATCGTGGCGCTTTACACGCTGGGGCCGGCCCTGGGGATGAACCGCGCCGCGCCGGCCATTCTCGGCATGCCGCCGCTCTATTTCTGGTTCGTGCTGGTGCCGGTGCTGAGTCCCTTCATCCTCGGCGTGGTCTATCTCATTGACCAGCGCGACACTCATGGCGGGGCGTGAAGCGATGAATGCCCAAAACGGGATCTTGATCTTTGTCGCGCTCGGTGTCCCACTGGTGACCTGGATCGGCATTCGCTCCGGCCAGTCGGCGTCGCGAACGCTGGAAGGCTGGATGGTCAATGACCGGCGGATGGGGCCGTGGCTCACCTGGTTCCTGCTCGGCACCGAGGTTTATACCGCCTTCACCTTTCTCGGGCTGGCGGGCTTTGCCTATGCCAAGGGCGGGGCGGTTTTCTACAATGTCGGCACCAATGATGTCGGCTATGCGCTGGGGTTTTTCATCCTGCCGGCCATTGGCATGATCGGCCGCAAATATGGCCATGTGACGCAATCGGACTTTATGGCGGAACGCTATCAGAGCCGGGCGCTCGGCATTGTCATTGCCTTTGCCACCGCCGTCATCCTCATCGCCTATATCGACCTCAACATTGTCGGGCTCGGGGCGGTGCTGGGGGTGCTGACCGATCACAGGCTCAACGTGCTCAGCGCCGACACGATTGGCTTTGCGGTGCTCAGCGTGGCGGTGGCACTTGGCGGCATTCGCGGCAATGCCTGGGCTTCGATGATCAAGGACGTGCTGATGTTCGTCGCCATTGCGGCGCTGTTCATCATCGTGCCCTTCAAATATTTCGGCGGCTTCGGGCCGATGTTTCACCAGTTCATCACCAAAATTCCTGAACGCGTCACCATGCCGGGGCCGACCCACAAGCTCGGCCTCGGCTGGTTTGCGACAACGGTGCTGCTGACCGGCTTCGGGCAATGGATGTGGCCGCAATGGTTCAATGTCGCCTATTCGGCGCGCGACAGCCGCACCCTGAAATTGCAGGCCGTGTTCATGCCGCTCTATCAATTGGTGAAGGTCGCGGTCATCACCATCGGCTTTGCGGCGGTGATCATTTTTGCCGGCCAGAAGGTGGCCCCCAATGATGTGGTGATGCTGACCGCCAAGCAGGTGTTCCCGGCCTGGTTCCTCGCCATATTCGCGCTGGCGGCGGTGCTGTCGGCGATCGTGCCGGCCGGGCCGATCATCATGATGTCCTGCACCTTGCTGTCGCGCAACGTCTATGCGCAATTGCGGCCGGCGACCTCGACCGAAACCATTTTCAAAATGTCGCGCTGGCTGGTGTTTGTGGTGACCTTTGCCGCGCTGGTCCTGGCGGTGGTTGCGCATGCGCTGATCGTCATCATCCTGCTGGTCGCCTATGATTTCATTGCGCAATTGCTGCCGGCGGTGGTGATCGGCGGGTTGTTCTGGCGGCGTGCCTCGCTGGCCGGGGTGGTGGCGGGCCTGGTGACCGGCTGGGGGCTGTCGCTGTATTTCCTGCTAGGCGGCCATGGCCAGATCTGGAACATGAATGCGGGCTTTGTGGCGCTGCTTGCCAATATAGTGGTTTTTGCCGCCGTCAGTCTGATGACGAAGCCCGCCGATGCCCTGCATGTCGAGCGGTTCTTCGCTGCGGCGAAATAGCGCGCGCTGCCAGCGGCCATAGCGGCCGCCGCCCGTGCCAGATGTTGAATGCCGGGACTGCCCCCCTTTTATGGCGTCTGCCTCATCCCCATATTCGTGACACGGTTGCCTTCGGGGGCCGAATCATTTCAACCCTTGACGGGGCCTTTGCGGCGAAGTCGGGGTCACTTGGAGGGTCACAGATGAACTTCGAGACTTTTACGGAACGGGCGCGCGGCTTCGTGCAGAGCGCGCAATCGATGGCGATCCGCGAGGGCCATCAACAATTCACACCTGAACATGTGCTGAAAGTCCTGCTCGACGACGAGCAGGGGCTGGCAGCAGGGCTGATCGACAAATCGGGCGGCGATTCGCGCGAGGCGCTGATCCAGACCGAGCTGGCGCTGGCCAAGCTTCCCAAAGTGCAAGGGGCGGGCGCCGGGCAGCTTTATCTGGCGCCGACCACGGCACGGATTTTCGACCAGGCCGAGAAGATCGCCAAAAAGGCCGGTGACAGCTTTGTCACGGTCGAGCGGCTGCTGCTGGCGCTGGCCATGGAGAAAAGCTGCGAGGCGGGCAAGATCCTGAGCCAGTGCGGCACCAGCGCCCAGAAGCTCAACAAGGCGATCGAGGATTTGCGCAAGGGCCGCACGGCTGACAATGCCACTGCTGAAAATGGCTATGATGCGCTGAAGAAATATGCGCGCGACCTGACCGAGGCGGCGCGGGCCGGCAAGCTTGATCCGGTGATTGGCCGCGACGAGGAAATCCGCCGGTCGATCCAGGTGCTGTCGCGCCGCACCAAGAACAATCCGGTGCTGATCGGCGAACCCGGCGTCGGCAAGACCGCCATCGTCGAGGGGCTGGCGCTGCGCATCATCAATGGCGATGTGCCGGAGGCGCTGCGCGACAAGAAATTACTGGCACTCGACATGGGGGCGCTGATTGCCGGCGCAAAATATCGCGGCGAGTTTGAGGAGCGGCTGAAGGGCGTGCTGTCCGAAGTCACCGCGGCGGAAGGCGGCATCATCCTGTTCATCGACGAGATGCACACGCTGATCGGCGCGGGCAAGGCCGACGGGGCGATGGATGCCTCGAACCTACTGAAACCGGCGCTGGCGCGCGGCGAGCTGCATTGCGTCGGCGCGACCACGCTCGATGAATATCGCAAGCATGTCGAAAAGGATGCGGCGCTGGCACGGCGTTTCCAGCCGGTATTCGTGGCCGAGCCGACGGTAGAGGATACGATCTCGATCCTGCGCGGGCTGAAAGAGAAATACGAGCTGCATCATGGTGTGCGCATCAGCGATGCCGCCATTGTCGCGGCGGCGACTCTCTCCAACCGCTATATTGCCGACCGGTTCCTGCCTGACAAAGCGATCGACCTGATGGATGAGGCGAGCTCGCGCCTGCGCATGCAGGTCGACTCCAAACCCGAGGAACTCGACGAGATCGACCGACGCATCATCCAGCTCAAGATCGAGCAGGAAGCGCTGAAGCGCGAGCAGGATCAGGCCTCGAGGGACCGTCTTGGCAAGCTCTCGGCGGAGCTGGGCGATCTTGAGGAGCAATCGGCCAGCATTACCGCGCGCTGGCGTGCCGAAAAGGACAAGCTCGGCGACGCGCAGAAGCTGAAAGAACGGCTGGAAGTGGCGCGCAATGATCTCATCCAGGCGCAGCGCAAGGGTGAATACCAGCGCGCGGGTGAATTGACCTATGGCGTCATTCCCGATCTGGAGAAAAAGCTGGCCGAAACCGAGGCCCATGGTGCCGGCACGCTGGTCGATGAGGCGGTGACGGCCGACCATATTGCCCAGGTGGTGTCGCGCTGGACCGGCGTGCCGGTCGACAAGATGCTGACCGGCGAAAAGCAAAAGCTGCTGGCCATGGAAAGCGAGCTGGCGCGCCGGGTGGTTGGGCAGAATGCTGCCGTTAAGGCGGTGGCGACGGCGGTGCGCCGCGCCCGGGCCGGCCTGCAGGATCCGAACCGGCCGATCGGCTCGTTCATGTTCCTTGGCCCGACCGGTGTCGGCAAGACCGAGCTCACCAAGGCGCTGGCGCAGTTCCTGTTTGACGATGATGCGGCGCTGGTGCGCATCGACATGTCGGAATATATGGAAAAGCATGCGGTTTCGCGGCTGATCGGTGCGCCTCCCGGCTATGTCGGCTATGACGAGGGCGGTGCCCTGACCGAGGCAGTGCGGCGGCGGCCCTATCAGGTGGTGCTGTTCGACGAGATCGAGAAGGCCCATCCCGACGTGTTCAACGTGCTGTTGCAGGTGCTGGATGATGGTCGCCTGACCGATGGCCAGGGCCGCACGGTGGATTTCCGCAATGTCGTGATCATCATGACCTCGAACCTTGGCTCGGAATATCTGGTGGCCCAGAAAGAGGGCGAGCCGGCGAGCGCGGTCGAGAGCGAGGTGATGAGCGCGGTGCGCGGGCATTTCCGGCCGGAATTCCTCAACCGCGTCGACGAGATCATTCTGTTCCACCGGCTGCGCCGCGAGGATATGGGTGCCATTGTCGATATCCAGTTTGCGCGGCTGGCGAGGTTGCTGGAAGATCGCAAGATCACGCTGGTGCTCGATCCCAAGGCGAGGGCCTGGCTGGCCGACAAGGGCTATGACGCCGCCTATGGCGCGAGGCCGTTGAAGCGGGTGATCCAGAAATATGTGCAGGACCCGCTGGCCGGGCGGTTGCTGGCCGGCGAGCTTGCCGATGGCACCACCCTGCACGTGTCGGCATCGCACCAGGGCATCCTGTTCGGCGATGATCCGGCGACGGAGCAGGAGCCGGAAGCGGACGAGAAGGTCGTGCGCTTCCCGAAGGGTGCCTGAGCGCTCTCAGGCCGAAGCCCGGCGCGGGGTCTGTGCCGGGCTGTTGATGAGCATGAGCAAAGCTGCCGGGTCGAGAGGTTTAGCGGCAAAATGATCGCAGCCGGAGGTCAGCGCATGAGCTTCGGCATCGGCGCTGGTTGATGCCGATACGGCGATGATCAGGCGCGGGGAGAGGTGCTCCTTTTGCTCGCGCGCCCTTATGGCGCGCACTACCGTGCCGCCGTCCATGTCAGGCAGGCGCAGGTCGAGCAGGATGCAATCGGGCGCCGGGCTGGTGAAGGCTTGCGCCAGAGCGGCGGCGCCATCTCTGACGCGGGCGACTTCGGCACCAAGCCGCTCGCATTGCCGCATCATCACCAAAGCGTTGATATCATTGTCTTCGGCAATGAGAATGCGGGTGCCTTCCGGCAGGTTGCGGGAGGGCGCGGCAAGGCGCTCTTCTGGCTCAGGCTGAACCTGGGCAATCATGCGCAGCAGGGATTTGGCGCGCACCGGGCGGGTCAGCCAGCCATCGAAGCCCTGGGCCGAGACCTGGCCGAAGGTCGAGCGCTCGAAGGGCGAGAGCAGGATCAGGCACTGGCCAACCCCTGCCAGCCTGGCAGCGACAGCCAGTTTCTGGGCGGTTTCCGGGCTGAGGCCATGGTCGATCAGCACGGCATCGAAGCGCTCGTCGCCGCCCAGCGCCGCCTGGGCAGCCAGAGCCGTTGCGGCCTGGGTGACGGCAACGCCGACGGTCGCCAGCTTCTGGGCGAGATAGGGCGCCTCGAAGGGCGAGTCGGCTACGATGAGCACGCGTTTGCCACCCACCGGCAGGCGCAGCAGCGGCTGGTCATAGGGGCGGGCCTCGGCAAAGCGCAGCGGCTGGGTGAAAGTGAATTCGGCACCGCTGCCGCTGGCCGTGTCGCTCAGGCGCAGGTCGCCGCCGAGTTCCGAGACGATGCGGCGGGTGATGGCGAGCCCGAGGCCGGTGCCTTCGGCCAGGGTCTGGCCATCGGGGGCGATCTGCTCATAGGGCTCGAAAATCGCCGTGCGGCGGTCCGGGCTGATGCCGGGGCCGGTGTCGCGCACAAAAAATTCGAGATTGTCATCGGCGCGCCGAACCTCGATGCCGACACCGCCATGTTCGGTGAATTTCACGGCATTGCCGGCGAGATTCATCAAGATTTGCTGCAGCCGCATCGGATCACCGGTGATGCGCTGCGGCACATCCGGGCGCACCAGCGCGGCAATTTCGATGGATTTCGACTGGGCGCGCGGCGACAGGAGCTCGACCACGGCCTCAACGAGGGCGACCAGATCGAACTCGACCTCGTTGATAACGAATTTTCCGGCCTCGATGCGCGAGAAATCCAGCAGGGTCTCAACCAGTTGCTGCAATTGATCGCCGGCATTGCGGATGGCGGCGGCATAGGTCGCCTGCTCGCCGTCGAGCCTGGTGCCGGTCAAGAGATCGGCCATGCCGACCATGCCGCTGAGCGGGGTGCGAATATCGTGGCTGATGTCGGCAAGAAATCGCGACTTGGCGTCATTGGCAGCCTCGGCCTTGTCACGCGCCTTGAGGGCGATGCTGATCTGCCAGAAATCGCGCCGGAAAACCTCGTTTTCCTTGTTGACCTCCTCGACACGGCGGATATAGCCGCGGCGCTCCAGATACAGGGCCAGCGCCATTCCGGTGGCGCCAAGCGCTACAATCCAAGCCAACATGTGCAGGTTCCATTGCCTTTACGTCACGTGGCCAATTATGCCGCAAGGCTGTTAACAAGCTGCCAAGGCCGGCCGCCGAAATTCGCCAGCCCTGACAAATCCTTGAGTCGACGTGGCTTTCAGGCGAACAGCGGCTCCATCAGCCAGACGATCGCGACGATCGACGCTGTCCAGACCAGCGTGCGCAAAACCGGAATGCCGGCAATATAGACCGGCAGGTAAAGCACACGCGCCCAGACATACATCTCGGCGCCATGCGCGGTCGTCGCGCTGGTGCGCCCGGCCACGACAACCGCCAGCGAGGCGGCGGCAAAGAGCGGGAATGTCGCAAGGATATTGTGCAGCGCCCGGTTGATGCGGCCGACATATTTATTGTCGATGGTTGCGGCGCTGTCACGCGGGCCCATCAGGAAGCCAATCGAAACAAAGGGAAATTGCGAGGCCGCCTGCAGCACGATCTGAAAGATCACCAGCGCAATGGCCCAGGCGAGCATGGAGATTTCGAAGGGAAGGGGATGGGCGGTCATCGGTCAATCCTGTTGGAGGCCCGGCATATTGGCCAGACTTGCCTTACAGGTGTCAACTACCGGTGCGCCGCACGCGCAGGGCGCGCGCGGTCAGGATGTGCGGCGCGCGGTCAGGTGCCGGCGACCACCAGCAGGCGCTTGACCTCGCCATTGCGGAAGGCCTGCAGGAATTCGGGATAATTGCGGAAGGAGACGCAGCCGTTGGAATCGCCGCGCGCGCCGAGCATGAAGCTGTGGGCCAGCAGGCCGGAGCGCCCATAGACCGTGCCGCCGCCGACGGGTGTCAGGCGCAGCGCCCGCACGCCGTGGAACAGGGCGCGACGATAGGTCAGGTCATACAGATGCGGCGGCGTCGGCCCGCGCATCCGCACGTTGACGTAGTGCGGGTTGTCGAACATCGACCCGAGGCCGGAATGTGCTTCGAGTTTTGTGCCATTGGGCAGGGTGACCGTGTGGCGGGCGATATTATAGACGGCGGTGCCAGCGGTGGCGGTGGCGGTGCTGTGGTTTGTGAAAATATTGCCGAGGTTGACCGAATTGTAATTTGAGGGCGCATAGGCAAGCGCGGTGCCGGCGGATTTGGGCTGGACCCCGAACATTTTTTCAAAGAACGAGCGATGATCGACCGGAGGGGCGGCTGCGGGCTTCGGCTTGCGCGCCAGCGCCAGCCTCGTGCGGGCCGGCAGCACATGGGGCTTGGCGGCGATCTTGTGAGGCGGCGGGGTGACCTTGGCCAGCCTTGTCACCTTGGCCGGCGCGGCCGCCATGGGCAGCGGCACGGGTTTCGGCCTGATCAGGGCGAGGTCAACCGGCGGCAGGGGAACAGGGGCCTTGGGCACCTGCGGCTCTGACTTGGCCGCCTGCGGCGCTGACTCGGCGGCCTGCGGTAATGACCGGGCCATGGGCAGGGGCACGGCGGCCGGCATGGGCGGGGCAGCGGGCCGGGGCGGGACCGGCGGCAAGGGCATGGCGCGGGCTGCAGGTGCAGCCTCGATGCGCGCGGGCTCATCTGCTTTGGCGACCTGTTCAAGGGCGGGTGCCGGTTTGGCGACGGGTTTCCTTGGTGAAGCCAGGGCCAGGGCCTCGCCCAGGCTCGGCATGACCGGCGCGGCGGCGCGCTTGCGCCTTGTGGCGGCATCCGGAGCCTTGGCCAGGGCGCCTGCCACCTGCGGCAGGGTCATGGCGATGCGCTCTACTTGCGAGCGCCAGGCGAGGGCGGCGGCTGGCTGCGCCGGAACGGACAGCAGCGCCATGGCGCCTTCATTGCGCATCAGATTGCTGTCGGCGGAGGTTGCCACCATGCCGCTCATGGTGCGCACCAGCAAAAGGCAGCCGGCAATGGCGGCGGCGCTGCCCGCGAAGACCATTGATGTCGCCTTGAACATCAACTTCAGCGACGCTCCCCTGCCTGCAACGGCGTGCAGGCGTTCATCGCGATGGATCACATGCTGCATGGCTCTACTCAAACTCGACAAACAACCAACAAAGTCCATCCGCGCGGTGAGGCGCGGAAGACATGGAAAGCTTTGCGAGGCGCCAGGTGTGCCCTGGTTCCACGTCGCGAAGTTCACATGATTACGATGTGCGTTCTGCAACCTTCATCCTGACCGTAATGCGCCATGGTTAATAAAATGCCCTCTAGTGACAACACCACAATCTGCGCCCGAAAGGCGTTGACCAGACAACGGTATTGAAGAAAAAATCCTCCCCCGTCCCACTCATGCCGGCGCCGGTCTGACGCCACACCCCGCAAATAACGCTTTTGCCCGTCGGTCGAACCTGTGACCGGCACGGGTAAACTGATCATGCAACACCGGCACGCTCACATGGCTGACAACCGGGGCCAACCCGCCGCCATGGCGACGGGGTTTGTGATGGCCAGCGAAAAAACAGCCGCAAAACCAGCAGATTCAATAAGATAGTGCAAAAGATAAAATCCTCGCCTCTGCTTTGCGGAAATTAACTACATGATTAAGACCGGGAAATCTACCCCTGGGCGCAAAGGAAGCGTCACTGCGTCACGGGTCTTGTGTGCAAGGCCGTTGCACGAGCGCCGCGCGCGGCGTCGCCACGGCTCACAGGCGCCCCGGAATCACAAGCCGTCGCCGTTGCTGATGGCGGCCTCGATGGCGGCTATATCAATCTTTTTCATTTTCAGGATCGCGGTGAAGGCGCGTCTGGCGGACTCGCCGCCACCTGCCACCGCCTCAAGCAGCATTTTCGGGGTGATCTGCCAGCTTATGCCCCATTTGTCCTTGCACCAGCCGCACATGCCTTCCTCGCCGCCGTTGCTGGTGATGGCATGCCAGTAGCGGTCGGTTTCCGCCTGGTCAGCTGTCTTGATCTGGAAGGAAAAGGCTTCATTATGCTTGAAGACCGGCGGGCCGTTGAGGCCAATGCAGGGCAGGCCCAGCACGGTGAATTCGACGATGAGGACATCGCCCGCCTTGGTGCCGGGGTTGTCGGCCGGGGCGCGGGTGACGGCGCCGACATGGCTGTCGGGGAAGGTGGCGGCATAAAAGGATGCGGCGGCTTCGGCCTCGCCCTCATACCACAGGCAAATCGCGGCTGCGCGGTCCATGGACGCTCCCTCCGGTTCCGGCTTCAAGGGCCGAAACTACCCGGAGGGGCTTTCTTTCGCAAGCTGGCAGCCGCGAGCGCGGGTGATCCTAGAGATCGAGCACCAGGCGGCCCGGATCTTCCAGCGCTTCCTTGACGCGCACGAGGAAGGTGACGGCGCCCTTGCCATCCACGATGCGGTGATCATAGCTGAGCGCCAGATACATCATCGGGCGCACCTCGATCTTGCCGCCGATGACCATCGGGCGGTCCTGGATCTTGTGCATGCCGAGGATGCCCGATTGCGGGGCATTGAGGATCGGCGTCGACATCAGCGAACCGTAGATGCCGCCATTGGTGATGGTGAAGGTGCCGCCCTGCATATCCTCGATGTTCAACTGGCCATCGCGGGCGCGGCGGCCGTAATCGGCGATGGCCTTTTCAATGCCGGCAATCGACAATTGGTCGGCATCGCGCACCACCGGGACGACGAGGCCGCGCTCGGTGCCAACGGCAATGCCGATGTGATAGAAATTCTTGAACACCATGTCATCGCCATCGATCTCGCCATTGACGGCGGGAACATCCTTGAGGGCGAGCACACAGGCCTTCACGAACAGGCCCATAAAGCCCAGCTTGGTGCCGTGCTTCTTTTCAAACGTGTCCTTGTAGCGGCTGCGCAGCGCCATCACCTCGGTCATGTCAACCTCGTTGAAGGTTGTCAGCATGGCGGCAGTGTTCTGCGAATCCTTCAGGCGGCGGGCAATGGTCTGGCGCAGCTTGGTCATGCGCACCCGCTCCTCGCGGGCGACATCATGGGCCGGGGCGGGGGCGCGCGGTGCTGGCGGGGCCGGCGGCGTGATCGGCCGGGCGAGCGGCGCCGGTGCGGCGAGCACGTCGCCCTTCAACACCTGGCCGCGCTTGCCGGAACCGGCAATGGCAGCAAGATCGCGGCCCTGGTCGGCGGCAATCTTGGCGGCGGCGGGGGAGGGCGGCATGGCAACGGGCGCGGCCTTGGCTGCCGGGGCCACAGGCGCGGGGGTCGGGGCCGGGGCGCTGGCGGCGGCGCCGCTACCGGCGGTGATCTGGCCGAGCAGGGCGTTGGGGCCCACGGTCTCGCCCGCCTTGGCGATAATCTCCGACAGGACACCGGCCGAAGGCGCGTTGACTTCCAGCGTCACCTTGTCGGTTTCGAGTTCGAGCAGGGGTTCGTCGGCCTTGATGGTATCGCCGGCCTGCTTGAACCATTTGCCGATGGTGGCCTCGGTGACGCTCTCACCCAGGGTCGGAACACGAATTTCAGTTGCCATGAATCCTAGCGCCCTTGCGGGCGTCCTCTCGTTAAGCGTGAAGTTGAACTGGCCAAACCGGGCGCCGGCGCGGTTTGCGGCATGATGTGGCGACAGGCGAAACTGGCCATGAAGATGAGCCCCTCAAACCGAAAACGCTTCGTCGAGGAACGCCTTGAGCTGCGCGAGATGGCGCGACATCAGGCCGGTGGCGGTGGCCGCCGAGGCCGGACGTCCGGCATAGATGGCACGCTTCGCCTTGCCGCCGACCTGGCCCAGCACCCATTCGAGATAGGGCTCGACAAAGCTCCAGGCGCCCATGTTCTTGGGCTCTTCCTGACACCAGACGATGGTCGCCTTCTTGAAGCGCACCAGTTCGTGCACCAGCGCCTTCAGCGGGAAGGGATAGAGCTGCTCGACGCGCAGCAGGTAAACATCGTCGATGCCGCGCTTTTCGCGCTCCTCGTAAAGGTCGTAATAGACCTTGCCCGAGCACAGCACGACCTTGCGGATCTTGTCATCCTTGACGAGCTTGATGGTCTCGCCCTTCAGATATTCGGCATCATCCCACAACAGGCGGTGGAATGACGAACCGGTCGCCATTTCCGCCAGCGTCGAGACGGCGCGCTTGTGGCGCAGCAAGGATTTCGGCGTCATCAGGATCAGCGGCTTGCGGATGTCGCGATGGATCTGGCGCCGCAGGGCGTGAAAATAATTGGCCGGCGTCGTCAGATTGGCAACCTGCATGTTGTCTTCGGCGCACATTTGCAGGTAGCGCTCGAGTCGCGCCGAGGAATGCTCCGGCCCCTGGCCCTCATAGCCATGCGGCAACAGGCACACCAGACCGGACATGCGCAGCCACTTGCGCTCGCCTGAAGAGATGAACTGATCAAACACCACCTGAGCACCATTGGCGAAATCGCCGAACTGCGCCTCCCACAGTGTCAGGCCATTGGGTTCGGCCAGCGAGTAGCCATATTCAAAGCCCAGAACCGCTTCTTCCGAGAGCATCGAATTGATGACCTCGAAACGCGCCTGGCCTTCGGCAATATGGCGCAAGGGCACGTAGCGCGCCTCGGTCTGCTGGTCGATCAAGACCGAATGGCGCTGCGAAAAGGTGCCGCGCTCGCTGTCCTGCCCGGAAAGGCGGACGCGGTGGCCTTCTTCGAGCAGGCTGCCATAGGCGAGCGCCTCGCCGGTCGCCCAGTCGATGCCCTCACCTGATTCGATCATCTTGCGACGGTTGTCGATCAGCCGCTGCACGGTCTTGTGGATGTTGAAATCAGCCGGCACGCTGGTGATTTTTTCGCCGATATTCTTCAGGCGGGCGAGGTCGACGCCGGTCTGGCCGCGCCGGTCGTCCTCAAGGGCGCCGTCCGCGGCCTTGAGCCCGGTCCAGCGGCCATCCAGCCAGTCGGCCTTGTTGGGCTTGTAGGCCTGGGCGGCCTCATATTCGGCTTCGAGGCGGTTGCGCCAGTCGGCGCGCAGCTTGTCGATTTCGCCCTGGGTCAGCAGGCCCTCGGCCATGAGTCTTTCTGAATAAAGCTCCAGCGTCGTCTTGCGGCCGCGAATGTTGGCATACATCAACGGCTGGGTGAAACTCGGCTCGTCGCCCTCATTATGGCCGAAGCGCCGGTAGCAGAACATGTCGATGACCACCGGCTTGTGAAACTTCTGCCGGAATTCGGTGGCGACCTTGGCGACATGCACCACCGCTTCAGGATCATCGCCATTGACGTGGAAGATCGGCGCCTCGATCATCTTGGCGACATCGGAGGGGTAGGGCGATGAGCGCGAATAGCGCGGGTAGGTGGTAAAGCCGATCTGGTTGTTGACGATGAAATGCACCGAGCCGCCGGTGCGGTGGCCCTTGAGCCCGGAAAGGCCAAAGCATTCGGCAATGACGCCCTGGCCGGCGAAAGAAGCATCGCCATGGATCAGCAGCGGCATGACCTTGTTGCGCTCGACGGTATCGGCCAGCTGGTCCTGCTTGGCGCGAACCTTGCCGAGGACCACCGGATCGACGATTTCGAGATGCGAGGGGTTGGCGGTCAGCGACAGATGCACGGCATTGCCGTCAAATTCGCGGTCCGATGAGGCGCCGAGATGATATTTGACGTCGCCCGAGCCCTCGATATTGTCGGGGGAGGCCGAACCGCCCTTGAATTCATGGAAAATCGCCCGGTGCGGCTTGGCCATCACCTGGCTCAGGACGTTAAGGCGTCCGCGATGCGCCATGCCAAGGATGATGTCCTTGACGCCGAGCGCGCCGCCGCGCTTGATGATCTGCTCCAGCGCCGGAACCATGCTTTCGCCGCCATCAAGGCCGAAGCGCTTGGTGCCGGTGAATTTCAGATCGAGAAATTTCTCAAAGCCTTCGGCCTCCACCAGCTTTGTGAGAATGGCGCGCTTGCCCTCCCTGGTGAAGGCGACTTCCTTGTCCGGCCCTTCGATACGTTCCTGGATCCATGCCTTTTCCTGGGGGTTGGAAATATGCATGAATTCATAGCCAATGGTGGCGCAATAGGTGCGTCGCAAAATGGCCAGCATTTCAAAAATGGTCGCGTATTCAAGGCCGAGCACGTGGTCGATGAAAATCTTGCGATCATAGTCGGCCTCGGTGAAGCCATAGGTCGCCGGGTGCAGCTCCTCGTGGTCGAGTTGGCGGGCAATGCCGAGCGGGTCGAGATTGGCATGCAGATGACCGCGCATCCGGTAGGCGCGGATCATCATGATGGCGCGCACGGAATCGCGCGCGGCCTGCTGGATGTCGGCGCGCGAGACGCCGGGGTCAGCCTCGGCCTTGCCTTTCAGCTTGCTGGCGATCAGGGTTTCGGTGACGCCCCAGTTGCCGTCGAGGGCGGAGATGAGTTCGCCATGGGCGGCGATCGGCCAGTTATGGTGCTGCCATGACGGCCCGCCACTGGCCTGCGCAGCGCTCGCCCGTGCATCGCCGAGGGATTCGAAATAGGCCCGCCATTGCGGATCAACCGCGCCAGGATCGGCTTCATAACGCGCATAGAGATCCTCGATATAGGCAGCGCTGCTGCCGTTGAGGAATGTGTCGTCCAGCGCAAGCAACGAGCGATCATGCTGATTCATGGCTTAGTCCTCTCAGGATGAATAATGTGTCCAGGGCCGCAGCACCCAGGTCGCGCCGGGCCAGCCAGCGCCAGGGCCAGGGGGTCGAAATGGCTGGCCTCGATGCGGCTTTGATCCAGGAACGTCTGGCCCATGAAAATCACAACCCTGTTTTAGCCCTTCAACACTTCGACAAGGGTCTTTCCGAGGCGAGCGGGGCTGGGTGAAACGCGAATGCCGGCCGCTTCCATGGCGGCGATCTTGTCTTCGGCACCGCCCTTGCCACCGGAAATGATGGCACCGGCATGGCCCATGCGGCGGCCGGCTGGCGCAGTGCGCCCGGCGATGAAGCCGACCATGGGCTTGGCGCGACCGCGCCGTGCCTCATCGGCGATGAACTGGCTGGCGTCTTCCTCGGCGGCGCCGCCGATCTCGCCGATCATGACGATGGACCTGGTTTCTTCGTCCTTCAGAAACATTTCCAGAATGTCGATAAACTCGGTGCCCTTCACCGGATCGCCGCCGATACCGACCGCCGTGGTCTGGCCAAGGCCCTCCTGGGTGGTCTGGTAGACGGCCTCGTAGGTCAGCGTTCCCGAGCGCGAAACGATGCCGACCGAACCGCGCTTGAAAATATTGCCCGGCATGATGCCGATCTTGCAGGCACCGGCAGTCATGACGCCGGGGCAATTGGGGCCGATCAGCCGCGATTTCGAGCCGCAGAGCGCGCGCTTGACGCGGATCATATCGGCGACCGGAATACCCTCGGTGATGCAGACGATGAGCGGGATTTCGGCGCTGATCGCCTCGCAAATGGCATCGGCAGCACCTGGCGGCGGCACATAGATCACGGAGGCATCGGCGCCGGTGGCGGCGCGTGCTTCGGCGACCGTGTCATACACCGGCAGGCCGAGATGGGTGGTGCCGCCCTTGCCGGGCGAGGTGCCGCCAACGACGCGCGTGCCATAGGCCAGCGCCTGCTCGGAATGAAAGGTGCCGTTCTTGCCGGTGAAGCCCTGGGTGATAACGCGGGTGGCGCTGTTGATGAGAATGGACAAGTTTAGCTTCCAATCGGGTTGCGCTCAGGCGTGCCTGAAGGGGTTGAGGATGTCCAGCCGGCGCGAAAGCCGGCCAAGGCTGATGTGTTCACAATGGCGTGAGGCGGGCCGGCTGGCGGCGGCGCCAGGCTGCGAGGCAGGCACAGGATCATCCATGGCCGCCCCCCGCACAAAGGGCTGGCGCGTCACGGTGCGGATAATGTAGGGCGCGAAATCCGGACCGCATGCCTGATCCTTATCCCTTGCGCACGGCGGCAACGACCTTTTGCGCTGCATCGTCGAGATCATCGGCGGGAATGACATTGAGGCCGCTGTCACGCAAAATCTTCTTGCCGAGATCGACGTTGGTGCCCTCAAGGCGCACCACCAGCGGCACTTTCAGGCCGACTTCCCTGACCGCGGCAATCACGCCCTCGGCAATGATGTCGCAGCGCATGATGCCACCGAAAATATTGACGAGAATGCCTTTTACGTGCGGATCATCGGTGATGATCTTGAAGGCCGCCGTCACCTTTTCCTTGGTAGCACCGCCGCCGACATCAAGAAAATTGGCCGGTGCCTCGCCATAAAGCTTGATGATGTCCATGGTCGCCATGGCAAGGCCGGCGCCATTGACCATGCAGCCGATGGTGCCATCGAGCGTGATATAGTTGAGATCATGCTTCGAGGCTTCGATTTCCTTGGCATCCTCCTCGGTCTCGTCGCGCAGGGCGGCGAGATCAGGGTGGCGAAACAGCGCATTGCCATCGATCGACACCTTGGCATCAAGGCATTTCAGCTTGTTGTCATGGGTGATGATCAGCGGGTTGATTTCGAGCAGTTCCATGTCGCTGGCGACAAAGGCCGCATAGAGCTGCTGGGTCAGGGCCTCAGCCTGCTTGGCGAGCGGGCCGCTGAGGCCCAGCGCCTGGGCGACGGCGCGGCCGTGGTGGGGCATCACACCGGTGGCAGGGTCAATGCCGAGGGTGTGGATGCGCTCGGGCGTGTCATGGGCGACGGTTTCAATGTCCATGCCGCCCTCGGTCGAGACGACCATCGAGACGCGCGAGGTGGCGCGGTCAACCAGCATGGAGAGGTAGAATTCGCGCGAGATCTGCGCGCCTTCCTCGATATAGAGGCGGTTGACCTGCTTGCCCTGCGGCCCGGTTTGCACGGTCACCAGCGTATTGCCGAGCATTTCGGCGGCGAAGGTCTTGACCTCGGCCACCGAGCGGGCGAGACGCACGCCGCCCTTGTCGCCGGCAGCAGCTTCCTTGAATTTGCCCTTGCCACGCCCGCCGGCATGAATTTGCGCCTTGACCACATAGACCGGCCCGCCGAGTTTCTCTGCGGCCTCCTGGGCTTCGCTGGCGGTAAAGACCGGAATGCCGCGCGAGACGGGCGCGCCGAATTCCTTCAGAATGGCTTTGGCTTGATATTCATGCAGGTTCATGGTGCCCCTCCCAGAGCCTGATCACGCAAAGGCGGGGTTGATGGTCTTGCAGGCATCAACCAGCGTGCGCACCGAGGCGGCCGATTTTTCAAACATTGCCTTCTCGGCAGCATCGAGCGGCACTTCCACCACGCGCTCGACACCCTTGGCGCCGATCACCACCGGCACGCCGACATAGAGCCCGCTGACGCCATATTCGCCCTTGAGTTCGGCGGCGCAGGGCAGCACCCGGCGCTGGTCTTTCAGATAGCTCTCGGCCATGGCCACGGCCGAGGAGGCGGGCGCATAAAAGGCCGAACCGGTCTTGAGCAGGTTCACGATCTCGCCTCCACCCTTTCTGGTGCGCTCGATGATGGCATCGAGGCGGGCCTGCGTCGTCCAGCCCATTTTCACGAGATCGGTCAGCGGCACACCGGCCAGCGTCGAATAACGCAGCGAGGGCACCATGTCATCGCCATGGCCACCGAGCACGAAGGCGGTGACATCCTCGACCGAGACCTTGAATTCTTCGGCGAGGAAATAACGGAAGCGGGCCGAATCCAGCACGCCCGCCATGCCCACCACCTTGTTGGCCGGCAGGCCGCATGCCTTTTGCAGGGCCCAGACCATGGCATCGAGTGGGTTGGTGATGCAGATGACAAAAGCATCGGGCGCGTGCTTCTTGATGCCTTCGCCGACCGAAGCCATGACCTTGAGATTGATGCCGAGCAGATCATCGCGGCTCATGCCCGGCTTGCGCGGCACGCCGGCGGTGACGATGATCACGTCCGATCCGGCAATGTCGGCATAATCATTGGCGCCGCGCAGCCCGGCATTGAAGCCTTCAACCGCGCCGCTCTCGGCAAGATCGAGCGCCTTGCCCTGGGGAATGCCCTCGGCAATATCAAACAGCACGACGTCGCCGAGCTCCTTGAGGGCCACCAGATGCGCCAGTGTGCCGCCGATTTGACCTGCGCCAATGAGTGCGATTTTGTGCCGTGCCATGGTTGATCCCCTGAGTGCAATGACAGGAGCGGCGCCCCGCATGAGACGCCGCAGCTTGTTCAACGCGTGTTTGCGCCGCTCGTCGCGCCTTGGCAAGGGCAGGATGTGCACAAAATGGTGACCGGGATGGCCCGGCGGGCCGGTGATGTGTCGGGTATATTTGAATCTTGCTCAAAATCAGTATCTTATCAATTGTGGTGGCCTTCGCCGGCGTCCCGGCTTAGACATTTCGACATATGACAGATGACAATTATTGAAATATGTAATGGCAGTGGAGCCGGCTGTTGACGGTGCCTGCGGGCCATCCGTCGGCGCATGGCAGCGCCGCGCCCGGCCCCGGCATGCAAAATTGGCTCAGAAAGCTCTTGCGTTTGGCTTGGCGCATGGCACGATAAGCGGCTGAAAACAGCAGGAGACCATCGTGACCACCATTGCCAAAGCGACGACATTGATGCGCATCCCTGATCTGGCGGACAAGGTCGTGCTGATCACCGGCGCTTCCACGGGCATTGGCGCTGCCCTGACGCGGGCCTTTGCGCAGCAGGGAGCCAAGGTCGGGCTGCATTACCACGCCAGCGTCGATGAGGCGCTGAAATTGCAGGATGAAGTGGCGGCGATGGGCGGGCGGACCTTCCTGGTGCGGGGCGATATGGCCGATCCGCTTGAGGTCGAGCGGATCGTTGCCCAGACGGCGCAACATTTCGGGCGGCTCGATGGCCTGATCAACAATGCCGGGGCCATGCTCGGGCGGGTGCCCACGACGACGATCACGGATGAACATTATGATGCGGTGATGGATCTCAATGCCCGCTCGGTTTTGGTGGCGATCCGGGCCGCCAGCCATTATCTGAAAAAGCGCGGCGGCTTCATCATCAACACCACGTCGATTGCGGCGCGCAATGGCGGCAGCGGCGGCGCGGTGCTTTATGCCGCCAGCAAGGGCTTTGTCTCGACGCTGACCCATGGCCTCGCCAAGGAATTGATCGGTGACAAAATCCGCGTCAACGGCGTTGCGCCGGGGGTGATCACCACGCCGTTCCATGAGCGCTATTCGACGCCGGCGCAGCTCGCCGCGATGCAGGCCACCATCCCGCAGGGCCGCCTTGGCACGGCCGATGATTGCGTCGGCGCCTATCTGTTTCTGGCCTCGGAAGCACTGTCAGGCTACGTCATCGGCCAGATCATCGAGGTCAATGGCGGCCAGTTGATGCCCTGAAGCATGGCCTTTTCGGCGCCAAAACGGGCGCTTGGGGCGGCATCGCCGCGCGCCGTCGTTTTTGTGTTTTTTCACCCAATCGTTGGTGGATGGATGGGTCTGAGCCCGGGGGTCTAAATATCCTCGAGCTCGCTGGTTTGCTTCATCGCTTCGCGTTCGCTCGCAATTGTGTGTTCACCAATTCGCTGACGGATTGACGGGTCGGGGCCCAGTGGCAAAGTAATCACCAGCCCCCTGGGTTGCTTCGCTTCGCTCGCAATGACGGTTGTTGATGCTGCATCTTTAACAACCGTCATTGCGAGGAGCGAAGCGACGAAGCAACCCAGGGGTTTCGTGGTATCATCGCCAATGGGCTTGGCGACTGACGCTCGTCAGCGAATTAGTCAACACACACGGGCCGAAACGGTGCCGATTACTTCACGCGCGTCCAGTTTTCGTGGCCGCACATCGACTGGCCGATAGCGCAACCTTGCACGCTGAGGGTGTTGCCCTTGAGCACGGCAGTGCCGTTGAAGGTCATGAAGCCCGGCGCTGACGGGTTTTTCATCTTGTTGCCCTGCCATTTGTCAGGCCCGGTCTTGCCCATGCCGTGAAACATCTCGTAGCCGGTCTGGGGGCCGCTGACGAGATGGCCGCACAGCTTGCCGCCGCAGGCCGAAACCATCGCCACCGAGCCGTCAGGCCGCTTCCACTTGCCGTAAACCGAATCTGCGGCCTTGGCTCCAGCCATGCTGCAAGATGCCAGGAGCAAGCCAAGGGCTGCCAGTTTCAGACGTTGCATCATCTCCTCCTTTAATATGTCATTGTGGTTGCATGCGTGATCCTGCGGCGCCGGGGGGGGGCCCGCGCGTCGTGATCAGGTGGTCAGCCTCTGTAAATGAGCCCGAGGCTTCAGAAATTCTGTTTACGAACTGGTGCTGTCGGCCCATCGAAATGATAGGCATAGCCGAGCGTCACCTGAAATTCGCTCAGATGGGCGGTGATCAAGCCTGCGGGATTGGCGCCCCCGGGCGTGACTTCGATGCCGGTCAAAGTCGCCCGAGGATCATAATATCCGGCAAGCTGAAGGGTCGAGTTCTGGTTGATGGCATAGCTGACGCCGCCGCTGAACTGATCAGTGGTGATGCCGGGCGCGAGAATGTTGAGGGTGATGTCTGTGCTCTTGACCGGATTGGTGTTGTGCTCATAGCCGACCCGGACTTTCAGCGCCTGTGTCGGGCGCCATTCGGCGCCAACGGCAAACACGTCAACATCGCTCCAGCCAAAGCCGGGGCCACCGGTCGAGCCGAAGGGCAGGGGAATGTGCGTGGAATTATGGATCGCCGGAACGCCGGAATAGAAAACATGCTTGTAGTCGGCCATCAGGGTCAGGGTCGGCAGCACGTCATAGGCAAGCCCGACGGTGATATCGCCGGGGATATCGAAGCTGCCCTGACCGGGAAGCAATCCGCTGTATTTGCTGAATTTGCTCATCCACATCGGTGTTGTCGCGGCAAGGCCGAAGCGCAGGGTCTGGGTGGCGTGCCATTCCGCACCGACCCGCACACCGCCGCCGTAATTATAATCAAAGCCGTTGTTGGTGACATTGTTGGGCGAGAGCGACAGGCCTCTGAAGGCGCCAAGACCATAGGCGCTGAATTGCTGGATGGCGAAGATCGGGGAGATGCCGAACGAGACATTGCCAAAGCGCCGGGCATAGCCGAGCGACATGAAAACCTTGTTGAGGTTGGTGCCAGCCTCGCCGGCGCAGAAGACGCCCATGCCAGGCCCGGGGCAGGCGGGGCCGCCGGGAACCGCATTATACAGCGTGTTGCCGCCACCGACGCCATAGACCGCAACGCCCCAGGACGAGGAGGCATCAATCGGCTGGCTGTAAGCGATATTGGGGATGGGAAACAACGTATTGCGGCTGGTGGCCCCACCCGGCGCCACAAAGAACGTGCCGCCATTGGTGGAATATCCGCGCTGGGGCGAAAACAGCGAGAGACCAAAATCCAGCTGGCGGCCGGCGTCGACGAGGCCGGCGGGGTTGAGCGCCAGCGACATGGCATCGGTGGTGTCGGCGACATCTGAACCACTCAGCGCGGTTTGCGTGGCGCCGAAGCCGGGCAGGCCGTCACCCTCGGTCGCGAAGGCGGTGCTCGTCAAGGACGTGGCCAGCAAGGTGGTCGCCAGCAAAATTGTTCTCATTTTCATAAGATACCCCCGGAGTTGAGCACGGAATCGTCAAGGCTGCACCATGCGGCCATTTCTGCAGGGACCCTCAAATCACCGCAGGCTTGGCAGAAGCCGATTGAAATCGAGACCACAGAAACAAACCACGAACACAAGTATCAGCTCCAGCCGAAGTCAGAAGCCAGACCGTTAATCACTGTCGAAAAACCCGGATACATGCACGCGGGTTCGTCTTGTCGTTTCCTCGTGGCGCCATTTTGATGGTCCGGCGCCTGAATTGCTTATTAGATAAAAGGAATATACGAGTCGAGTCACGCGTCAAGTGGCAATGCCATGACATCTCACTAGTCATTTAGTATGATGCAAGAGCTTTGGCACGAAAACCGCGTGGCCGGGCGACCGGGGCGGGGTGTGGTGATTATTTGCCACGGCGCCGGGCGCGGCCATCTTGCGCAAGCCGGTGCTGCGCCTTATAGACCGTTGCGTCCGCTCCCTTCGTCTAGAGGCCCAGGACGTCGCCCTCTCACGGCGAAAACAGGGGTTCGAACCCCCTAGGGAGCGCCAATCCCCAACAATGCGTGCCCGCGATGTTGCCCGCAGCGGGTCTGTGCGCCCGCCTCAGGCGGGCGGCAACGGCCGCGCGCCTTCGCTGGTTCACCACAAGGGTGCAAGCGCCAGAACGGTAATGGCCAGAAACAGCGGCCATGCGCGATGGCGACCGCGGGTGACGATGAGGGTCACGGTGCCGGTGATCAGGAATGTCGCGGTAATGCTGGCGATAATTTGCGTGCCCTGCTCGGTATCGCCGCGCAGGCCGAGGGCCGGATGGAGCGCGCCTTCCGCGCCTGGGCAGCGCAAGATACCCGACATTATATGTCGGGTGCGCCGGTGGTGCGCGGTGCTGGTCTCGCCGCCTGGCTCGATATGATCGTGCCGATGCTGCTGCGCCGAAGCGACGGGCCAGCGAAACCCGCCTCAGGATGAGGGCCAGTTCAGCGCGGCATAGATTTTCTGCAATGTTTGCCTGCTGGCGGCCCCGGCAATGCGGCCACGCTCGGGCAGGGGCAGGGCCGCGTATTTTGGTGCAGGCGCTTCGAGCGCGACCGGGGTGCCCGGTGCGAAGGCGGCGATGAAGTCGGCGAGCCAGAGTTCGCCTTCGCCGGGATAAAGGCGCCCGCCGCGCGCCTCGCTGCGCAAGAGTTCCGGCGGCGGGGATGCGCGCGGGGCATCGCAAATCTGGACATAGGAAAACAGCCCCGGCTCATAAAGGGCCACGTCCGACGGGCTGCCGCCCGACCGGCATAGATGCAGCGCGTCGACCAGCAGCCCGGCATCGGCCGGCGCTGCTGCGGTTAGCAGGCGATGCGCTGCTTCAAGGCTTTGCACGCAGGAATAGGGGATAAACTCCAGCATTGTTCGCAGCCCGCGCGCCTGTGCGGCCTCACAGAGCCGCGCATAATTGGCGGTCATACGGCTCGGCCCCGGGTCGTTGCCGACCGTCAGCAGGTAGCGGGCGCCCAGGTCTGCGGCAAGGTCAAGGGCCGGCTTCAGGGTGTCGATGTCGGTTTGCGGGTGCAACCAGAAGGCCTCGACATCGAGAATGCGCAGGCCGGTGGCGGCAAGGCGCGCCTTGATGCGCCGCTGCAGGGGCATGTCACCGATAACGGGGACGATGCTGTCCGAAGCGAAGGGCGCGACGATCCGCAAGCCGATGGCATCAAAACCGCCCGCTGCGGCAGCCTCGATCAGGGCCAGCGGGTCTGCGTCGATCAATGTCAGATGCGCGAGAGACAGCAGCGGCATCATCGCCCTTGCCCTCAGCCTTGCTGCGGGGGTGATGCTACGCCTGTGGCGGCGGGCCGGGCATCGGCCAGCACGAAATCATAGCGCAGCCTTGCCGGGCCGGTCGCCTGCGTCTCCAGCGGCCTGATCAGCATGTCCTTGACGCCGAACACCACGTCGGAGGCCAGATAGCGGTCACCGGCGATAAAAATATGGGTGACGAGGGTTTCACAACCGGGTGCGCCGATCATGAAATGCACATGCGCCGGACGATAGGGATGGCGTCCCTGCAGCTTGAGCATGTCACCGACCGGGCCGTCATCCGGGATCGGATAGGAGGCGGGCACGACGGTGTGAAACCAGAAGCGCCCCTGCGCATCGGTGCGCAGGCGGGCCCGGCCGGCCGGGGTTTCCAGCCCGGATGGCGTTTGCACGTCATAAAAGCCGTCCTGGTCAGCGTGCCAGGTATCGACAATGGCCCCGGCAACCGGCGTGCCATCGGCGCGCGCGACGCTGCCCTCGACCAGAAGCTTCTCGCCGGGCATGCCGCGGGAAATATCATCGCCAAGCGCAAATTCCGGGGCATCCTGCACATAGAAGGGGCCAAGAACGGTCGTTTGGGTCGCCGCCCCGGGGTGGCGGTGGTTGATGGCATCGACCAGCATCGACACGCCCAAAGTGTCGGACAGAAGGATGAATTCCTGACGGGTGCGCGAGCACATCTGCCCGGTGCAGGTCAAAAACTCGATGGCTGACAGCCATTCGGCCTCGGTCGGCTCGATGTCCCTGACAAAGGCATGCAAATGCCGGATCAACGCCTCGCTGACCTGCCGTGCCCGCGGGCTTGTCGCTTGCGCGACCTTGGCCAGAACCGCGCTGGTAATGTTGGTCTCGTCGAAACTTTGCATGACGTTCTCCGGCCTCGTCCTCACGCGCAATTTCGCCTTGCCGGGCGGGTGCCTGTCAAGGCCGGAGCAGGGCCAGCCCTCACGGCTGCGGCCCGCCTGCGAGCCAGGCAGCGCCGCGTGCATAAAGGGCCTCGACCTCGGGCCCCTTCAGGCCGGGCATGTCCCTCTTCACCTTGTAGCCGATGCGGGTTTGCAGATAGGCGAGGTGGCGATAGCCGGCCGGAAACATGGCGAGCAGCGCCGGCTCCAGCGCGGGCACGGCGCCGGGCGTGACCGGATCCATGCGATCCTTCTCGTAGATCGGCTGGCGCAGCACGATGCCCCAGCGCCCGTCGCGCTTTTCGAGAAAATCATAGAAGCGGCCGGTGCATAATACATCGACCTCGACGCCCTCGACGATGGCGCGCTGCGAGATCGTCATTTTGGTCTGGGAGATGGCGCGATGTTTCGCCAGATCAATGGTCATGCCGCCGAGGAAATGCAGGATGCTGACGCCCTTCGCCCAGCCTTCCTTGCTCATGGCGATGAATTCATCACCGGTGCCTTGCGTCCAGGTCGCCATCATGCGGCCGTCCGGGTGCCAGACCGTGCGAAAACGCTCCCAATCGCCGGCATCGCGCCACAAGACCCAGTTTTGCAGCAATTCGGCAATGACGCGGCGGTCTTCGATTTCGGCGCTTGTTGGCCGATGGCTGCCGCCACGAACGGGATCCATAAGCTCCTCCAGCTTTTTTCACGGGGCTTGGGATGATGTGCGAGCCCGGCGCGGCGCCTGTCAAACGAAATTGAAAGGCACTGTTTGTTTGTTCGTTCAGAGCGACAGGGTTCTGTCTGAACCCTTGTTGCCGCGTCGGGGAGAAAAGGCGCGGGCCCGGCACTTCTTCTGCAATGCCTGCGCCGCCCCTATTCGGCGGCGTGGCGCATTTGTTCGGGCACGGCTTCCAGAGCCCGCAGCGCTGGTTCACCCTCCTCGGCCTCGCCGACAAAGCGCCCGAACAGCCAGGCGATGGTGCGGCTCACATCATCCATGATGGTGAAAAACGCCGGCACGAAAATCAGGCTGAGCATGGTGGCGACGATCAGGCCACCCATGACGGCAATGGCCATGGGCGAGCGGAACTCGCCGCCATCGCCGAGCGCGAGGGCCGGCGGGATCATGCCCGCGACCATGGCGACCGTGGTCATGATGATCGGGCGGGCGCGCTTGCGGCCGGCATCGACAACGGCTTCGAGGCGCGGCACGCCGGCGGCCATTTCCTCCATGGCAAAATCCACCAGCATGATGGCGTTTTTGGTGACAATGCCCATCAGCATGAGAATGCCTATGACCACCGGCATGGAGATCGGCCTGTGGGTAATGAGCAAGGCGAGGATGGCACCACCGATGGACAAGGGCAGCGAGAACAGGATCGTGATCGGTTGCAGGAAATTGCCGAACAGCAGCACCAGCACCGCAAATACCATCATCAGGCCGGAACCCATGGCGACGGCAAAGGAATGGAAAACCTCGCCCATCACCTCGGCATCGCCCGATTGCACGATGCGCACCCCGGCGGGGAGATTTTTGGCAGCAGGCAAGGCCATGACCTGCTGGATGGCGCCTCCGAGCGCATCGGTGCCATTAAGATCGGCCTCGACGGTGACACGGCGCGAGCGGTCATAGCGGGTGATCGACGAGGGGCCGCTGCCCATGGAAATATCGGCGACGGTCGAGAGCGGCACCGGCTTGCCGCGCGCGGTCGGCACGTTCAGCGACTTCAGCAGCCCGAGATTGCCCCGGGCGGCGCGTGGCAGTTCCACCCTGATGGGAATCTGCCGGTCGCCGTCTGTGAAATTGGCCAGTCTGGGGCCAATATCGCCGATGGTGGCAACGCGCACGGTATCGGCAATGGCGTCGGTCGAGACGCCAAGATCGGCGGCGACACTGGCGCGCGGCCGCACATGCAGTTCCGGGCGCTGCAATTCGGCGGTGGATACCGGATTGGCCAGGGTCGGGATGGTACGCATTTCGCTGGCGAGCTTGCCAGCGACCTCGGCGAGGGGCGCACCGGGATCGCCCTCCAGCGTCAGTTGCAGGTCGCGCATGCCATTGTCCTTCATGAACCAGGCACGGATATCGGGCACTGTGGCGACGATGCCGTCGATCTTGCGCTCGATCTGCTTTTGCGTGAGCTTGCGCTTGTCCTTGTGGATGAGGTTGATCACCAGCGTCGCGCGGCGCAATTCATGGACGCCGCCCAGCACCTCGCCGCCATAGACCAGAACGCCCGTGACTTCGGGCAATTTCTTGATCTTGCGCGACAATGTTGCCGTAACGCGGGCGGTGTCATTGAGCAGCGAGCCTGGCGGCAGTTCCACCGCGAGCAGGGTGCGCCCGGTATCTTCACCTGGCAGGAAACCCTTGGGCAGCAATCCGGTCGACATGATCGAGGCGACAAAGAGGATCAGGCCGAGGCCCACGGTGAGCCAGCGCCAGCGCACCGAAAAGCGCACCATGCGCGTATAGGCCTGCAGAATCGGCCCGTCGGTGGCGACATGTTCGGGGGCGGGGCCCATGAAATAGGCAGCCAGCAAGGGAGTGATCAGCCGGGCGACCATCAGCGAGAAGCCGACCGCGACCGCGACCGTGAGGCCGAACTGGCGGAAATACTGGCCGGCAACACCGCCCATGAAGCTCACGGGCGTGAACACGCCGATGATGGTCAGCGAAATGGCGATGACGGCGAGGCCGATCTCGTCGGCCGCCTCCAGTGCCGCCCGGTAGGCGCTTTTGCCCATGCGCATGTGGCGCACGATGTTTTCGATCTCGACGATGGCGTCATCGACGAGAATGCCAGTGACGATGGTCAAGGCCAGCAGGGTGACGAGATTGAGCGAGAAGCCGAGCGCTTCCATGGCCCAGAAGGTCGGGATTGCCGAGAGCGGCAGCGCCACACTGGCAAGTATTGTGGCGCGGATGTTGCGCAAGAACAGGAACACGACAAGGACCGACAGCACCGCGCCCTCGATCAGGGTTTCCATGGCTGCCCGGTAATTGCCGTAAGTATAGGCGACCTGACCGTCGATCAGTTGCAGTTTGACGGCCGGGTTCTGCTTGTTGAGGGTTGCAACCTCGCTGGCGACCGCCTTGGCGACCTCGACATCGCTGTAACCGGAGGCGCGTGTAATCCCGAAAGTAACAACCGGGCGGCCTTCATAGCGCGCGAAAGTGGTGGCTTCGGCGGCGCCATCGGTGATGGTGGCAAGATCGGACAGCCTGACCTTGCGGCCACTGGAGAGGGCGATGGGCAGATGCGCCAGATCCTGCAGCGTCGGCGCGCCGGCGAGGGTGCGGATCGCCTGTTCGCGTCCGGCTATTTCAGCCTTGCCGCCGGAGACATCCTCATTGGTGGCGCGCAATTGCGCATTGACGGCCGATGCAGTGACGCCGAGCGCGGCTAGCTTGTCGGGATCGAGCTTGACGCGGATTTCGCGGTCGACACCGCCGATGCGCGAGACATCGCCGACGCCGGCAATGCCCTGCAGGGCGCGCGTCACCTTGTCATCGACATACCATGACAGGTCGGCCGTCGACATGCCGGGAGCATAGGCGGCATAGGTGACGATCGGCAGGCCTTCGATGTTGATGCGCTTGACGATCGGCTCGTCAATGGTGCTCGGGAACTGCGAGCGCACCGTCGCGATCGCATCCTTAACGTCATTGAGGGCACGGTCGGTCGGCGTCGAGAGGTGAAACTGGATGATGGTCGAGGAGGCGCCATCGGTGATGGTGGAGGTGATGTGCTTGACGCCGGCGACGCCCGAGACCGCATCCTCGACGATCTTGGTGACCTGGGTTTCGAGTTCGGCCGGGGCCGCGCCCGATTGCGTCACCAGCACCTGGACAATCGGCACGTCGATGTTGGGAAAGCGGGTTATCGGCAGGATCGAGAAGCTGTACAAGCCCAGAACCACCAGGATCAGGAAAGTCATGACTGCCGGGATCGGGTGCCTGATCGACCAGGCCGATATGTTCAGTCTCATGTCGGGCCAACCTTGGGGCTGAATTTTGTGCGCACGCTGTCCCCGCTGCGGAAGAAACCCTCGGCGCGCTGCATGACAATGGCGTCCGGCGGCAAGCCGCTGCGCACCTCGGTCCAGGCGCCATTGGTGACGCCGAGCCTGACGAGCTTGCGCTGAACCTTGTTATCGGCGACCACCAGCACGCTGGCACCGTCGACATCGGTCATCACCGAGGTGGCCGGCACGCCAACCGACTGGCGCTCGGCGGCAATCACTACAGCATGGGCGAAGGCGCCACTATGCAGGCCCCGGGCGGCCGCAGCCGCCGGATCATCGACCGCGATGCGGATCTGGCCAAGCCGCGTTGCCGGATCAATGGAAGGCGAAATCAGCCGGATATGGCCCTTGACCGGTGCGGCGCCCACGGCGGTGAGCGTGGCCGGCATGCCGGTGCGCAGGCGCGCGAGGTCCTGCTCGGGAACGTCGGCGGCAAGCTCGATCTTGTCGTCGCGGATGATGCGAAACAGCGGGCCGCCTGCCGCCGAGGCAATGGCGCCGATTTGTGCATTGCGCTGGCTGATGACCCCGGCGACGGGTGCGGTGATGGTGGTGTCGGCGAGCTTGATGGCCAGTTGCTTGCCGGCGGCGATCTGGCTGGCCTTGTCCGATTTCGCGGCGGCCAGCGCCTGTCCGGCCGCGGCCAGCTGCGCCTTGGCGGCATCGGCGGCGGCGAGTTTCTGGTCATAGGTGGCCTGCGCGAAGGCCGGGCTGTTGCGCAGGCGCTGCATGCGCACGAGATCACCGCTGCTTTGCACGACGCTGGCCTTGACCTGGGCAATGGTGGCCTCGGCCTCGGCAATGGCGGCGGTGGCGCGGGTGACGGCGGCATTGTTCTGGGCGATCTCGGCCTGCAATTGATCCTGCGACAAACGCGCCAGCACGGCGCCGGCCTTGACGTGATCGCCGACATCGGCATCGAGCGCCCGGATCGCAAAGCCGTCAACCTGGGCGCTGACCAGCACTTCCTCGCGCGCCACCAGCGAGCCGGTGAGTGCGACCTGATCCTTGAAATCACGGGTTTGCGCCTTGACGACGGTGACGAGCGGCGCCGGCGGCAGGGCGGACGTTGCGGCCTTGCCGGTCGATGCCTTGGCCTCGCCGGGGCGAAGGACCCCTGATTTCACGACGACAATTCCCGCCGCTGCCACGAGGCAAAGCGCCAAAATCGCCAGTTGGGTTGATCGCTTCATGATGCGGCATTCCTGGAGTTGGGGCCGGTGGCGGCGTCGGGGGCAATGGCGCCTTGCAGGATCGCACGGCAGACGCTGAGAGCCATGGCGAGTTCGGCCTCACCATCAAAATTGGCCTCCAGCGCGCGGCGGCGGAACAGGCCGGTAATGAAGGTGAGCAGGGCAGTGATGGCAAATTCAACATTGAGGCCGGGCGCGACCATGTGCCGATCCTGCAGCATGACCATGAACTGGCGCAATTCGGCGCGCACCTGGGCATCGACTTCGGCATTGATATGCGCCAGATGCGGATTGCGCGCCGCTTCCGCCCAAATTTCCATCAACAGGATGAAACGGGCGCGCGGCTCCTCGACAAGGTGATGGCGCAGCACCGCGGCCATGACCGCGAACAGATCGACGCCATCACGCAATTTGGCAAAATTGGCCCGCATCACCTGCTTGTCCTGCTGGCACATGCCCTCGACCATCGCTTCCTTGGAAGGAAAATAGCGATAGATATTGCCCGGGCTCATGCCGGCAACCTGTGCGACATCGCGCATGGTGGCGCGATGAAAGCCCGCGCGTGCGAAACAATCGCGGGCGGCCTGCACGATCATGTCGCGGCGGCCATCGCTCGGGGGCAGCGGCGTGCCCGCTTCGGGTTGAAGGGTGCTTGTCATGCCAGATCGTTGAGTGAATGAACATTCATTCACTAGGCGATTTTTGCGGTCGCGTCAACTTCCGCGGTAGGTGGAATAGCTCCAGGGCGAGGCGAGCAGCGGCACGTGATAATTGCCTTCGGGTTCATCAATGATGAAGCGAAGCGGCACGATATCGAGAAAACCTCGCTGCCGGCGGGCGGCAAAATAGCCGCCGATGTGAAAGGCCAGCTCATAAGTGCCGGTGGTGAATGCCGAATCTGCCATCAACGGCGCGTCGGTGCGGCCATCGGCATTGGTGATGGCGCTGGCCACTAGGTGGCGCGCGCCGTCGGCGGCGAGGCGGTGCAGGGTGATGTGCACGCCTTGTGCCGGCCGGCCGGAAACCAGATCGAGCACATGAGTGGACAGGCGGGGCATGGGGCGGCCTTTCAGCGAAGATGGCGCAGCGGTAGCACTTTGACGATGGCTTTGCGAGGGCGCTGCGCCTTTCCAGAGGCCTTGCGTTTTCGGCCTTGCCAAAAGCGCGAAATCCATGAAGAAACGCTGCATGGACGCCTATATCCTCGACTGGATCACCATGCTGATCCGCTGGCTGCACGTCGTGACCGCGATGGCGTGGATCGGCGCATCGTTCTTTTTCATCCATCTCGATGCCAGCCTGCAGCCGGCGGCGGATATTGCGCCAGGCACCGGCGGGCGCGCCTGGCAGGTGCATGGCGGCGGCTTTTATGAAATGCGCAAATATGCGGTGGCACCCGAGCGGCTGCCGACGCATCTGACCTGGCACAAGTGGCAATCCTACTGGACCTGGATTTCCGGATTTTTCCTGCTGACCACAGTTTATTACGCGCAATCGCAGCTCTTTCTGATCGATCCGGCGGTTATGGTGCTCACGCCGCTGGAGGCGGCAGCGATCGGCATTGGCGGGCTCGGCATCGGCTGGCTGGTCTATGATGCCTTGTGCCGCTCGCCCTTGCGGGGCCATGACGGGCTGCTGGCGCTGGCCGGTTTCGGCTTTGTCGTGCTGGCGAGCTATGGCTTTACCAAAGTGTTTTCGGGTCGCGGCGCGCTCATTCACACCGGCGCGCTGATGGCGACAATCATGACCTTCAATGTGTTTTTCGTGATCATGCCGAACCAGCGCAAGACCATTGCCGCGCTCAGTGCCGGGGAGGCGCCTGATCCGGCCTGGGGGGCGCAGGCCAAATCACGCTCGCTGCATAATAATTACATCACCCTGCCGGTGATTTTCATGATGCTGGCCAACCATTATCCGGTCACCTATGCCGATCCGGCGATCATCCCGGCGCTGACGGCGCTGGTGACGCTGACCGGGGCGATGATCCGGCATTTTTACAACCAGCGCCACAAGGATCATGAATCGTCGCCGTGGTGGGCCTGGCTCGTGGCGGCGCTGGCCATCTGGACGGCGTTTTTTGTGGCTGCCAGTGCCAGTCCGGGCTGGCGCGAAAAGCTTGGACTGGGACCGCTGAAGCCGGTGCGCCCCGTGCATTATGCCGGGCTGAAGCCGCCGCCGGTCGCGGTCGTCAATATCATCGAGGGGCGCTGCGCCATGTGTCATTCGGCAAGGCCATTCTGGCCGGGCATTGATATTGCCCCCTATCATGTGCTGCTGGATTCGCCGCAGCATATTGCCGTTGCGGCACCGGCCATCCGGCGCATGGCAGTGATGACGCATGCCATGCCGCCGGGCAATGTTTCGGGAATAACCGCCGCCGAGCGCGGCACGCTGGCGCATTGGCTGGCAGGATCATGACGGAACGCGACGCGACAAGTCAGAAGGGAGCCAGAATATGAGCGTCAGGATCGATGGCGTCAGACTGAAGGGGCGCGAGGTCGTGCGGGTGGCACGGCGGGCCCGGAACGGGCGCTTTGAAAAGGCCGGGCTCGCCGCCGGTGCGCGTGAGGCCATTGCCCGCACCAGGGCCTATCTCGACGAGCATTTCATGCGCGATGACGCACCCTTGATGTATGCTTTCAATACCGGCGTCGGCCTGTTCAAGGATCAGCGGGTGTTGATGTCGGAAATGGCGGAATACCAGCGCCGCTCGGTCTATGCGCATGCCACCGGCATAGGCGAGCCGTTTGCCGAAGACGTCACAAGGGCGACCATGCTGCTGCGGGCCAATGCCTTTGCCTCGAATTATTCCGGGGCGAGCCTTGCCATGGTCGAGCGGTTGCTGGCCTGCCTCAATGCCGGGCTGCATCCGGTGATCCCGCAAAAGGGCTCGGTCGGCGCTTCCGGCGATCTCGCGCCGCTGGCACATATGGCCGGGGCGGTGTGCGGCTTTGCGGAAGCCGAAATGGTGTTTCGCGGCCAGCGCATGCCGGCCCGCGCCGCGCTGGTGAAGGCCGGGCTGTCCCCGGACTTCACGCTTGAGGCCAAGGATGCCTCGGCGCTGATCAACGGCTCGACCGTGTCGCTGGCGGTGGGGGTGCTGGCGGTGGAGGATGTGCGGCGCCTGCGCAAGCATGCCGATATTGCCATGTGCCTGTCGCTGGAGGCGATGCGCGGCGAGAAAGGTGCGTTCGATCCGCTGGTGCACAAGGCGCGCCCGCATCCCGGCCAGGCGCTGGTGGCGCGCAACATCCTGCGCATTATCGAGGGCTCGAAGCGTTGCGACGCGGGCGCGCGCGATGTGTTGTTTCCCGACGAGAACCGCGCCCCGGGCCAGGGCGCGCCGCCGCGGGTGCAGGATGTCTATTCGCTGCGCTGCACGCCGCAGGTGCACGGGCCGTTCCGCGAGGCCTTCGCCTATGTCGACGGCATTATCGCCCGCGAGATCAATTCAGCCACCGACAACCCGCTGATCGTGCCCGACCAGGGTGGCTATGCCTGCATTTCGGCAGGGCATTTCCACGGCGCCTATGTCGCGCAGGCAATGGATGTGCTGAGCATGTCGGTCACCGATCTCGCCTCGATCAGCGAAAGACGGCTGGCGCGGCTGATCGATCCGACGCTGAGCTATGGCTTGCCGCGCAATCTTCTGGCCGGCAAGCGCGGGCTGAATACCGGCTGGGCGACGGTGCAATGCTCGATGTCGGCGCTGGTGATGGAAAATCGCGGGCTTTCCATGCCGGCCTCGGTCGATTCCATCCCCGGCAAATCCAATGCCGAGGACCATGTTTCCAATTCCACTTATGCCGCCCGAAAGGCGCGCACCATCGTCGAAAATGCCGAGCAGGTGATTGCCTGCGAAATGCTGATGGCGGCGCAGGCCTTGAGCCTGGTGGCGCCCTTGTGCAAGGACTATCCGCTCGGGCGTGGCAGTGCGGCGGCGCTGGCGGCGCTGCGCGATGTCATCGGCCCCAGCCTAGAAGGTGACCGCTGGTATCAGACCGAAATGCTGCAGGCGCTGGACCTGCTGCGCTCGGGTGCCGTGGTCGAGGCTGTGGAAGCGGCTGTGGGTCAACTCGAATGATTTTGGCAATAATCCCGTTGAAATGCCGACAAAATGCACGGTCAAACCGCCTTTGACACGATTGCGCCATTATATCTTGCGCGAGTGCGGCATCAGGTTATACATGCTGCCAGTGAGGTTTTGCACCCATGCCAACTATTGCCCTGGTCGATGACGACCGCAACATTCTGACTTCGGTCTCCATTGCGCTGGAAGGCGAAGGCTACCGGGTGCAGACCTATACCGACGGCGCGACAGCGCTCGACGGCTTGCGCGGCAACCCGCCCGATCTCGCGATCTTCGATATCAAGATGCCGCGCATGGATGGCATGGAGCTGCTGCGGCGGCTGCGGCAGAAGTCCGACCTGCCGGTGATTTTCCTGACCTCCAAGGATGAGGAAATCGACGAGCTGTTCGGGCTGAAAATGGGCGCCGATGATTTTATCCGCAAGCCGTTCTCGCAGCGCCTGCTAGTCGAGCGGGTCAAGGCGATCCTGCGCCGGGCCAATCCGAAAGACGCGGCGGCGACCAAGGAATCCGAAGCCAAGATCCTGGAGCGCGGCCAGCTGCGCATGGACCCTGATCGCCATGCCAGCACCTGGAAAGGCGAGCCGGTGGTGCTTACCGTCACCGAATTTCTGATCCTGCAGGCGCTGGCGACGCGGCCCGGCGTGGTGAAAAGCCGCAATGCGCTGATGGATGCGGCCTATGATGACCAGGTCTATGTCGACGACCGCACCATCGACAGCCACATCAAAAGGCTGCGCAAGAAATTTGTCGCGAGCGATCCCGAGTTCGACATGATCGAGACGCTCTATGGCGTCGGCTATCGTTTCAAGGAAGCATGAAGCCGGGCCGACGCCGGAAATGAGGGTGCCGATGCCCCCGGAGGCCGAAACCCGGCGAGATCAGCGAGCCCGGCCGTCGGCCTGGGCACCGGTGACGCGGATGCGTCTCGGCCTGCGGGCGCGGGTGCTGGCGCGTCGCCTGACGGCACGGCTGTCTTCGTCGCTGACCCGGCGCATCATCGTGCTCAATCTTGGCGGGCTGTTTGCGCTGCTGCTGGGTTTCCTGCTGCTCAACCAGTTGCGGGCCGGGCTGATCGTGGCGCGCGAGCAGAGCCTGCAGGCGCAGGCCTCGATCATTGCCGCGGCCGTGGCGGCTTCTGGCAGTGTCGATGCCGATACGATCAACCTCGATCCGTCGAAATTATTGCAGCTCGAACCGGCGACGCGCCAGAAGTCGCACGGGCGCGATTCCCTGAATTTCTCGATTGATCCGGAAGATGCCGGGCCGTTATTGGTGCGGGTGGTGCCGCCGCGAACCAGGGCGCGGGTGTTTGACCGCGATGGCTATCTTCTGGTCGATACACGCGAATTGCGCATGCCGGACAATTTTGACATCAAGGCCGCGCCGCTGGCCGGCCAGTCGCCGAGCGGGTTGCTGATGCGCGGCTGGGTATTCGTGCAAAGCCTGTTCGCCCGGCGCGATGCCTATCTTGGTGACGATGTCGAGATCGCCAATGGCAAGCGCTATCCCGAAGTGGATGCGGCGCTGAAAGGTATCGGCAGCACCGTGGTGCGGCAGAATACCCGGGGTGAAACCATCATTTCGGTGGCCGAGCCGGTGCAGCGCCTGCATGTGGTGCGCGGGGTGCTGTTGCTGTCGACCCAGGGCGGCGATATTGACCGGATCATTGCCGCCGAGCGCTGGGCGATCCTGCGGGTGTTTCTGGTTTCGGCCGGGGTGATGTTTCTTTTGTCGCTGTTTCTGGCGGGCACGATTGCCGAGCCCATCCGCCGGCTGTCGGAGGCTGCCGACCGCGTGCGGCGCGGCCAGCATGCGCGAGAGGAAATCCCGGATTATTCCAACCGCACTGATGAGATCGGGCAATTGTCGGCCTCGCTGCGTGACATGACGCGGGCCATGTATAACCGCATAGAGGCCATCGAGAGTTTTGCCGCCGATGTCGCCCATGAATTGAAAAACCCGCTGACCTCGCTGCGCAGTGCCATCGAGACCCTGCCGCTGGCGCGCAAGGCGGAATCGCGCGACCGGCTGATGGCGATCGCCCAGCATGATGTGCGACGGCTGGATCGCCTGATCAGCGATATTTCCAGCGCATCACGGCTCGATGCTGAACTTGCCCGCGGCGAAACCGCGCCGGTTGATCTTGCCGGGGCGCTGGAGGCCGTGGCCGCCATGGCCAACCAGTCGGGCCGGGCTGATGGCGTGACAGTCACTCTGAAGGTGCCGGCAACCCGCTGCATCCTGCCGGGCGGCCATGAGTCCCGGCTGGTGCAGGTGTTCAACAATCTCATCGACAATGCGCGCTCGTTTTCGCCGCGGGGCGGAACCGTGCGCATCGTGCTGCGCGCCGCGACAAATGTCACGGCAGGCGTTGAGCGACCGGGCTATGAAGTGGTTGTTGATGATGATGGCCCCGGCATTCCCGGTCATGCGCTGGAGCGGGTGTTCGAGCGGTTTTACACCGACCGGCCCGATCAGGGGTTCGGGCAGAATTCCGGGCTTGGCCTGTCGATTTCGCGGCAGATCGTCGAGGCGCATGGCGGCACCATCACGGCGGCCAACCGCGAGGGCGGGGGCGCACGCTTTACCGTGTGGCTGCCGGGCAGGGCTGCGTGAGCTTCATCCACGCCAGCGCGCTGGTGGTGCGCGAGACCGGCGTGCTGATTCGCGGGGCTTCGGGTGCGGGCAAGAGCGCGCTGGCGCTGGCACTGCTGGAGACCTGCGGCCAGCGCGGATGTTTCGGCGCGCTTCTTGGTGATGATCGCATTGGCCTGAAAATGGCGGGCGGGCGGCTCGTGGCGGAAGGCCATCCCGCCGTCCGTGGCCTGATCGAGCGGCGCGGCACGGGTATCGAACCGGCCAGCCATGAAGCCATGGCGTTGATAGGGCTCGTGGTTGACCTTGTTGCGGCGCCGCATGGCGGGCGCCTGCCCGAGCCTTCTGCGCTTGTCGTTGAACTCGAAACTGTGCTATTGGCGCGCATGGAATGTGGAAGTTCTATGGACCTCAGCCAGAAAATCAGCGCCGTCTGGTCACGCATCGTGCGGATAGAACGGCAGGGCATGACAGGTGCTATTTGACAGGCTCGAAATTCATGCGACCCGCGCCGTTGTTGCCGCTGGCAGGCGCGCCGTGCTGTGGCCTGCGGTCGCCAGGTGATTTGTCATGATCGGCATGGTGCTGGTAACCCACGGCCATCTTGCGACCGAGTTCCGTGCGGCGCTGGAACATATTGTCGGGCCGCTCCAGCAGATTGAAACCGTCAGCATCGGCCCGGAAGACGATATGGAAGCGCGACGACGCGACATTATTGCCGCGGTCGCGAAGGTCAACAGTGGCGGAGGGGTGGTGCTGCTCACCGATATGTTTGGTGGCACGCCGTCCAATCTGGCGATTTCGGTGATGGACAATGCCGAAATCGAGGTTCTGGCGGGGATCAACCTGCCGATGCTGATCAAGCTTTCGCGGTTGCGCGAGGCGGTGCCGCTGCACGTGGCCGTGGCCCAGGCGCAGGAAGCCGGGCGCAAATATATCAATGTCGCCAGCCATGTCCTGAGTGGCAAATGAGCGATACCGGCCCACGCTACGAACGTGATGTCACGATCATCAACCGCAAGGGGCTGCATGCCCGCGCTACAGCCAAATTCGTGCAATGCGTTGAAAAATTCCAGTCGACGATCAGCGTGACCCGCAGCGGCGAGACGGTGGGCGGCACTTCGATCATGGGCATCCTGACTCTGGGCGCCGGGATTGGCACCACCATATCGCTGAGCGCCGAGGGGCCGGATGCCGAACAGGCGCTGGAAGCGCTGAGCACGCTCATTGCCAACCGCTTCGGCGAGGATGAGTAGGCGGGCTAGCCCTGTTTCATGGCCGCCTCGATGTGCGGAATGAGTTTGGTTTTCAAGGCGGCGGGGTCGAGCGGGCCGACGAGCTTGTAGGCAATGATGCCGTCCCCGCGCACGACATAGGTCTCCGGCACACCATATGACCCCCAGTTGATGAAGGTCAGGCCCTTGGAATCATCGCCGATGGCGGCATAGGGATTGCCATCGTCCTTGAGATAGGAGCGCGCGGCGGCCGGTTCGTCCTTGTAATCGAGCCCCACCAGTTTGACGCCTTTGGCGGCAAGGTCCTTGTCATGCGCCAGTTCGAGCAGCAGCGGGTTTTCGGCCCGGCACGGCAAGCACCAGGAGGCGAAATAATTGACGACCGTGACATGGCCGCGGCGCAAATCGGCGCTGCTGAGGCCGGGGACGCTGGCAAGGCCGGGCACGGCCGGCAGGTTGAAGGCCGGCGTCGGCTTGTTGATGAGCGGCGAGGGAACGAGGGCGGGATCGCCGCCGCGCAGCAAGCTCCAGGCAAACAGGCCGGAGAGGGCAACGACAATTGCCAGCGGTGCAAAAACCAGAGGCTTCATAAGCTTTTACCACATTTTGTGCGCGCGGCACACTGCGCGGGTCGGGCGGGCGCGACGGCCGCGTGCCTGGTTTCGAAGTGAGGAATGATGGCGTCCATCAGGTTGGGGATCGATGCCTGTCAGCGCCGCGATGCCGGTTTGCCCTCGCGCAGGACGCGCGGCTGCACCCGCGCCAGTTGCCGCACCAACTGGCGGTGGTCGGCGACGATCATGCCGATCATGGCGCCGATCACGACGGTGGCGACGCTATAGGCAGCGATGATGAAGGGGATGTGATTGTGGGTGGTCATGAGGTGGCCTCCATCGAAAAGCCGGATGCCGGCGCCTGCACGGCATTCAAGGTGAGGCGATGCAGCCGCCGCCGCAAAATCTCGTTGCGGATCGCCATGAGATGCAAGCACACGAACAGCAGGGTGAAGCCGAGTGCCATGACCAGCAGCGGCCACAGCAAGGGCAGGGCGATGGTAGGGCCGCCCAGCCGGAACACCGAGGCTGGCTGGTGCAGGGTGTTCCACCAGTCGACCGAGAATTTGATGATCGGGATGTTGATGGCACCGACGAGGGTGAGGATCGACACGAGGCGTGCCGCCTGCACCTGGTCCTCGATAGTCCGCCACAGCGCGATCAGCCCGAGATAGATCAAAAACAGCACGAGAACCGAAGTCAGTCGCGCATCCCAAACCCACCAGGTGCCCCATTCCGGCTTGCCCCAGATCGAACCGGTGGCAAGGCAGATGAGGGTGAAACCGGCACCCAGCGGCGCACCGGCGCGCTGGGCGGCATCGGCGAGCGGGTGGTGCCAGACCAGGGTGCCGAGCGCGGCTGCCACCATGACCATATAAATCAGCGAGGCCAGCCAGGCGGAGGGCACATGGACATACATGATCTTGACGGTGTCGCCCTGCTGGTAATCGGGCGGGGCGCGCCATGCCATCCACAGGCCAAGGCTGATCAGCGTGGTCGTCGCCACCGCCAGCCATGGCAACCAGCGCGCCACAGTTTCCATAAACACGGTGGGGTTGGCATAATTACGCATAGAATTCATTCATTCGTGTTGCGTGTTCCATAAATAGCATCGGACCCTGAGTTTCAAGTTAATTTATGCTGACAGGTTGCAACCTTGATGTCGCAGGGGCATGAGACGCTGCAGCGCTATGGGGTGTGCGGGCATGCCAATCCGGGTCAATGACAAGATATCGCTCGCCGATGATGCGGTCAGCGTCAGCTTTATCCGCGCCTCGGGGCCGGGCGGGCAGAATGTCAACAAGGTCGCGAGCGCCGTGCAATTGCGCTTTGATACCAAAATCGCGCCGCAATTGCCGGAGGCGCTGCTGCAACGGCTTGGCCCGCTCGCCGGCCAGCGGATGAATCGCGACGGCGTCGTGGTGATTTCGGCGGACCGGTTCCGCACGCAGGAGCGCAACCGCGCCGATGCGCTGGAGCGGCTGGTGGCGCTGGTGATCGCCGCCGCGCATGTCGACAAGCCGAGGCGGGCGACGCGGCCCACTCGCGCCTCGGTCGAGCGAAGGATCAAGGGCAAAAGCCTGCGCGGGGACGTGAAAAGAAACCGCCGGGCCGGCCCGCTCGATGACTAGCGGGCGGCGCGGCGCTTCCTTCCGGAAGCCGCGGGATTCCCGTGCCCTGTTGCAGCGCAGCAACAGTTGTTGGCAACATCTTGCTGTAATGTGCCGGTTTGATGATCTCAGCCTGGTACGGTGATGAATTTTTCCAGCCAACAAATCCGCACCAATCCGGCTGCCGATGCTGCGGCATTGCTGAACCGTATCGGTGTCGGCGTGCTGCTGGCGCTGGTGCCGACCCTGCTGATAGGCGCGCGCCATCCGGTTTTCGTGCTCTATCCGGTGGGATCCATCGTCATGATCATCGCCGCCCTGCTGGACCCGCAAAGCCGGGCCGGGGCGCAGATGCGCCAGGGCCTGGCATCGCCGAACATGGTGGCCTTCGCGTTGTTTTTCCTGTGGTCATGGGTCAGCCTGCTGTGGGCGCCGGCGCAGGGCGCTGCGGCGCTGCGCTTTGGCCAGGTCACCGGCGCGCTGGTGTTGGGGCTGGTGACGGTGGCTTTCATGCCGGAGCGCACCCGCCTCGCCAATCTCAACATTGCCCCCATCGGCCTCGGGCTGGCGGTGATCGCCGGGCTGGCGCTGACGGTCTTCATGCACTGGCGCGTCGGCGTGGCGAAATTTGTCGATGACGAATCGATGTTGCGCGGTACGCTCGGGGCGGTGGTGTTGCTGTGGCCGGCGCTGGGGGCTCTGGGTTTGCGCGGCCGCTGGGGCTGGGCGGCCGTGGTGGCGGCGCTGGTCGGGGCGCTGACCCTGACGAGCGGCGTAGGGCTGGCAGCCCTCGCGCTGGTGGTCGGGATTGTTGTGTTCGCCCTCGGGCTGAAACGGCCGATGCTGGCCGCCAACCTGCTAGCCGGGGCGGCGGCATTGCTGCTGCTGACAGCGCCGCTGCTGCCGACCCTGGCGGGATGGCTCATGCCGAAAGTCGCCACCTTTCACGACCTTTATGACCTGCTTGCAACCGTCGCGGCCTGGCAACCGATCTTTGCGGGCGAGGGCAGCGGCTTGCTCATCGGGCACGGCATTGATGCGGCTGCGCAAAGCGCCGCAGGGGGCCTGCTGCCGCAGGTCGCCGCCACCGGCATCCTGTTCCAGCTCTGGTTTGATCTTGGCGTGCTAGGGGCGCTGTTTGCCGCCATTCTGATCGGCCTCGGCGTGCGCGCCACGGCGCGGGCCGATGCCCGGCTGGCGCCGTTCATGGTTGCGGGCATTGCCAGCGCCCTGACCATTGCCATCGCGCATTTCACGCTGTCGCAAATCTGGTGGGTGGATTTGGTCGGCATTGCCGGGGTCGCGGTCGCGCATAACCTGCGCGGGCGCTATCTCGAAGAGCGCCCGAAATTGCGCGGCGCACCGGCCAGTGAGCCCGGCCTCCATGTTTCGGCCAGCTAACGCGCCCGCCGCGCCGGAGGCGCCGATATGGCAATTGAAAAACCCGAGCCTTTTGCTTACATCAGCGTTTGGTGTCACCCTCGCCCGGGCGCGCCGTCATAAAGGCCTGCCATGAGCGTCACCCTCGATATTGATCATCGCCAGTCCGGCAGCACGGCGCCGCGCCATCCCGAAAAGCAGAACCGGCCGCAAAGCCCGCTGCTGCGCAAGCCGGAATGGATCAGGGTGCGGGCACCGGGCTCCGATGCCTTTCACACCACCCGAAAAATCGTGCGCGAACATGGGCTTGTGACAGTTTGCGAAGAGGCCGGATGTCCCAATATGGGCTCATGCTGGGAGGAAAAGCACGCCTCGTTCATGATCATGGGCGACATTTGCACGCGAGCCTGCGCCTTTTGCAATGTCGCGACCGGCCTGCCGAAGGCGCTCGATCCCGATGAGCCGCAGCGCATCGCCGAGGGCGTGGCCGCGCTCGGCCTCGCGCATGTGGTGATCACCTCGGTTGACCGCGATGATCTTGACGATGGCGGGGCGCAGCATTTTGCCCGGGTGATCGCGGCGCTGCGCGCGGCGACGCCACAAACGACGATCGAGATCCTGACGCCGGATTTTCTGCGCAAGCCGGGGGCACTCGATGTGGTGATCGCGGCGCGCCCGGATGTGTTCAACCATAATCTCGAAACCGTGCCGGGCAAATATCCCTCGGTGCGGCCCGGTGCGCGCTATTTCCACTCGCTGCGCCTGCTGCAGCAGGTGAAGGAGAAGGATGCGCGAATCTTCACCAAATCCGGGCTGATGCTCGGGCTTGGCGAGACGAGGGCCGAGATCATGCAGGTGATGGATGACCTGCGCGTCGCCGATGTCGATTTTCTGACGCTCGGGCAATATTTGCAGCCGACCCGCCAGCATCATCCGGTGATCGAGTTCATCGAGCCTGCGGCCTTCAAGGCCTATGAGGCGCTTGCGCTGGCACGCGGCTTCAGCATGGTTTCAGCCTCGCCGCTGACACGTTCGTCGCATCACGCCGGGGCGGATTTTGCGCGCCTCAAGGCCAGACGGGCAGGTGGTTGATGCCGCAGTTCCAGACCAACCGCCGCGTCGGCCACCGGCCCGATGACATGTTCGCGCTGGTCGCCAATGTCGAGGCCTATCCGCAATTCGTGCCCTTGTGCCAGAATTTGCGCGTCAAGACCCGGCGCACGCTGGAGGACGGCCGCGATATCGTCATCGCCGACATGACGGTCGGCTACAAGGCGATCCGCGAGACCTTCACCAGCCGGGTGACCCTGGACCGGGTGCGCCGCGAGATTCTGGTGGAATATGTCGATGGTCCGTTTTCGGCGATGCAGAACCGCTGGACCTTCGTTGATGCCGGGGCACCCGACAGGCCGGCGACCGATGTCGGTTTTTTCATCACCTATGAATTCAAGAGCCGCACCCTCGCCATGCTGATGGGCTCGATGTTCGACACCGCCTTCCGCAAATTCGCCAGCGCCTTCGAGGCAAGGGCCGACGTGATTTACGGGCGCGGTTAGGGGCGTTTCATAGAGCGGTGATGAATCACCTTTGATCGTCACTTTCGGTGACGGCAGAGATTGCGAGCCCTTCTGCGTCATTGCCAGCGCAAGCGAAGCAACCCAGGGGTTTTGCGCAATCCTCCCCGCTGTGTTCCCCGAGCCCCCTGGGTTGCTTCGTCGCTGCACTCCTCGCAATGACGGGAGATAATGCCCCCATCGCCGTCATTGCGAGCGTAAGCGAAGCAACCCAGGGGTTTTGTGAGCGCTTGCGAGGTTTATCGTATGGCGGGGCTTTGAAGGTTTCCCGAGCCCCCTGGGTTGCTTCGTCGCTGCGCTCCTCGCAATGACGGGGGTGGTGGGTTGCTTCGCTTCGCTCGCAATGAGGAGTGGTGGTGGTCAAACTGCCACGAACTCGCCTTCCCTAAACCCTTGCGCGTAGAGCAGGGCGGTCAGGTCGTTGTGCTGGATGCTGGCGTGGGCTGCGGCGGCGACTTGCGGCTTGGCGTGATAGGCGACGCCGAGGCCGCTTTGCCGGATCATGTCGAGATCATTGGCGCCATCACCCACGGCCATGGTGGCGCGCAGGTCGAGGTTGCGGGCGGCGGCGAGTTCCTGCAGCGCGGCGCTTTTGGCGGCACGCCCGAGAATGGGCTCGGCGACGGCGCCGGTGAAGCGTCCGCCCGATTCCAGCAGCCGGTTGGCGCGGTTGAGGTCAAAGCCGATTTTGGCAGCAATCCGGCTGGTGAAAACATCAAAGCCGCCGGAGATCAGCGCGGTGAAGGCGCCATGGGCTTTCATGGTGGCGATCAGGGTTTTGGCACCCGGGGTGACGACAATGCGCTCGGCAATGACCTGGTCAACGATGCCGGTCGCCATGCCCTGCAGCAGGGCGACCCGCTCGCGCAGGGCCGGCTCGAAGGCGATTTCGCCGCGCATGGCCCGCTCGGTAATGCCGGCGACCTTGGCCTTGACCCCGGCGAAATCGGCCAGCTCGTCGATACATTCCTGCCCGATCATGGTGGAATCCATGTCGGCCAGCAGCAAGCGCTTGCGGCGAAAAGCATCCTCGGGCTGGATGATGACATCAACCGCGCGGGCAGGGGCGCCTTGCCCGGAAAGCGGCCCTGCCAGGGCTTGCGCCTCTTCGAGCGATCCGGCGGCAAAGGTGATATCGGCGACACGATCCGGCGCCAGCCAGCGCAGCCTTGCCTGCGGCAGATGAGCGGCCAAGGCTTCCGCCTCGGCGGCAAAGCCTGCCACGGCTTGCGGGTGACAGATCAGGGTTGCGGTAAAGTGCATGAAGGTTCTATCCCGGAGGCGTGACACATTTGGCCCTGCTCATCGCTGGCCCGACGGCATCGGGCAAGTCCGCCATCGCCCTGGCGCTGGCACGCCGTCTTGACGGCGTGGTGATCAATGCCGATTCGATGCAGGTTTATCGTGATTTGCGGGTTTTGTCAGCGCGCCCTTCGCCCGGTGATGAGGCTTTGGCGCCGCACCGGCTCTATGGCCATGTCGATGGCGCGGTGAATTATTCGGTCGGCCAGTGGCTGGCCGATGCCAGGGCGGCGCTCGATGCCGCAAGGGCAAGCGGGCAGCTGGCGATTGTCGTGGGCGGCACCGGGCTTTATTTCAAGGCGCTGACGCGCGGCCTGTCGCCGATGCCGGCGGTGCCGGAAGCGGTGCGCGAAACGGTGCGGCGGGCGGCAGAGGGGGTGGCGGCACCGGAGCTGCATGCGCGCCTGCGCGCAGTTGATCCGCTGATGGCGGCAAGGCTGCGGCCGAGTGATCCGCAGCGCATCCTTCGGGCGCTGGAAGTGTTTGCGGCCAGCGGGCGCTCGCTGGCTAGCTTCCAGGCCGAGCGCTCGACACCCTTGCTGGCGCCCGGCACATGGCGCGGCCTGTTCCTGACCCCGGACCGGACGGCGCTGCGCGAGATCATCAACCAGCGCTTCGAGGCGATGATGCAGGACCATGCGACTGACGAGGTCGCGGCGCTGAAGGCGCGGGGGCTGGATCCGCTGCTGCCGGTGATGCGGGCGCATGGCGTGCCGCATCTGATCGCCTGGCTCGATGGCCGCCTGTCGCGCGAGGAGGCCGTGACCCGCGCCAAGGATGACACCCGCGCCTATGCCCGCCGCCAGCATACATTCGCGCGTCATCAATTGCCGGACTTTGCGCCGATGACGCCGCAGGCGGCGCTGCAGGCCGCCACAACCGCGGCCGATGCCGCCGGTTTTGCCGCTGCTTCAGCCTAAAAGCCAACAGGCAAAAATGCCCGCCTTGGTTTAAGACGTCATATAATTACATCAACAGTCCAGGGAACGGGGCAGGACATGACGACGCGCTATCACGAGGTCTATGCAGGCTGGAAAAACGATCCTGAAGGTTTCTGGCGCCAGGCGGCGGAAGGCATTGACTGGGTGAAGCCGCCGGAGGTGATTTTCGATCCTGACCTTGGCGTCTATGGCCGCTGGTTTCCCGATGCCACCTGCAACACCTGCTTTAATGCGCTGGATCGCCATGCCGATGGCGGGCGCGGCGAGCAGCCGGCGCTGATCTATGATTCGCCGGTGACCAATTGCGTGCAGGTCTTCACCTATAGCCAGATGCGCGATGAAGTGGCGCGGCTGGCGGCGGTTATCGCCGATCTCGGCATAGGCAAGGGCGACCGGGTGATCATCTACATGCCGATGGTGCCGGAAGCGGCCTTTGCCATGCTGGCCTGCGCAAGGCTCGGGGCGATTCATTCGGTGGTCTTCGGCGGCTTTGCTCCCAAGGAGCTCGCCACCCGCATCGATGATTGCCAGCCCAAGCTGGTGATGGCCGCATCATGCGGCATCGAGACCACCCGGGTCATTGCCTACAAGCCGCTGCTCGACGAGGCGATCGAGATCGCCAGATACAAGCCGGAGGCCTGCCTCGTCCTGCAGCGCCCGCAGGGCACCGCCAGCATGGTGGCCGGGCGCGATCATGACTGGGCCGAAAGCCTGGCCGCGGCCAAAGCGCGCGGGGCCTTTGCTCCCTGTGTGACGGTGGCTGCCACCGATCCGCTCTATATCCTCTACACATCCGGCACCACAGGTGTGCCGAAGGGTGTGGTGCGCGATCATGGCGGGCATATGGTGGCCTTGCGCTGGTCGATGGCCAATCATTTCGGCATTGCCCCGGGTGAGGTGTTCTGGGCGGCGTCGGATGTCGGCTGGGTGGTCGGCCATTCCTACATTGTCTACGGCCCATTGATTCATGGCGCGACCGCGGTGCTCTATGAAGGCAAGCCGGTGGGCACTCCGGATGCCGGCGCCTATTGGCGGGTGATCGAGCAGCACAAGGTCGTCACCCTGTTCACGGCGCCGACCGCGTTCCGCGCCATACGCAAGGAAGACCCGGCGGCGAAATTGCTGCCGAACTACGATCTGTCGCAGTTCCGGGCGCTGTTTCTCGCCGGTGAGCGCGCCGATCCTGATACGCTGGTCTGGGCCGAGCAATCGCTGAAAGTGCCGGTGATCGACCATTGGTGGCAGACCGAAACCGGCTGGCCGATGGTGGGCAATCCCATCGGCCTCGGCCTGCTGCCGATCAAGCACGGCTCGCCGAGCGTGCCGATGCCGGGCTATGCCATTGCGGCGGTCGATGAAGCCGGGCACGAGGTCAAGGCCGGGGCCATGGGCTCGATCGTCGTGAAAATGCCACTGCCGCCCGGGGCGCTGCCGACGCTTTGGAAAAACGACGAGCGATTCAAGGAAAGCTATCTTTCCGAATTTCCCGGCTATTACAAAACCGCCGATGCCGGCTTCATCGACGCGGACGGCTATGTCTACATCATGGGGCGCACTGACGACATCATCAATGTCGCCGGGCACCGGCTGTCGACCGGCGGCATGGAAGAAGTGCTGGCGAGCCATCCCGATGTTGCCGAATGCGCGGTGGTCGGCATCAAGGACGCGCTGAAGGGCGAGCAGCCCTGCGGCTTTGTGGTGCTGAAATTCGGCGTTAACAAGCTGGCCGAACAGGTGGAGCGCGAGCTGGTGGCGCTGGTGCGCGAGAAGATTGGCCCGGTGGCGTCGTTCAAGCTGGCTTTCGTCATCCAGCGCCTGCCCAAGACCCGCTCCGGCAAGATCCTGCGCTCCACCATCAAGAAAATCGCCGATCACGATGCCTGGATCATGCCGGCGACCATCGATGATCCGGCGATCCTCGGCGAGATCGAGACGGCCCTGCGCGGGCGCGGCATTTGAGGGTCACAGACGGGTGCAATTGGGTGTGTTCACACATTCGCAGATAGATTGTCCTGCATGAGTTGATTGCAGAGATATCACCAGCCCCCTGGGTTGCTTCGCTGGCGCTCGCAATGACGGTTGTTGATGGTGCTTCTTCACCATCCGTCATTGCGAGGAGCATCGCTCCGAAGCAACCCAGGTGTTTAGCTCTATCTTCGCCGCCGGGCGCACCGGGACCCGGTCATCGGCCCCTTGGTTGACACAAATTGCAACGAGAGACCGCCTGCGCGCGCTTGTTCGTTGCTCGTCCCCGGGGCTGCATTGCAGTTTACGCCGCTTGCGGGCAAAGTAGCCCTGTCGCGTGAATGGCGCGATCAAGAGGGAGTGCGCGCAGGTGCAAACGGCGATTGCTACGGTCTGTCTCAGTGGCACCCTGGGCGAGAAGCTTGAAGCGATTGCCGCCGCGCAATTCAAGTTTGTCGAAATCTTCGAAAACGACCTTCTGTCCTTCAACGGATCGCCAGCCGAAGCGCGCGCCATCATCGAGCGGCTCGGCCTGTCCACCATAACCTTGCAGCCGTTCCGGGATTTTGAAGGCATGCCGGAGCCGCAGCGCTCGCGCGGCTTTGCCCGGGCGGATCGCAAATTCGACATGATGGCCGAGCTTGGCACCGACCTCCTGATGGTGTGCTCGAATGTGTCGCCCGAAAGCGAGGGCGGGGTTGACCGGCTGGCGGCCGACCTGCGCGAACTGGGCGAGCGGGCGGCGCAACGCGGCATGCGGGTCGCCTATGAGGCGCTGGCCTGGGGCCGCCATATCAATGATTATCGCGATGCCTGGGAAGTGGTGCGCCGGGCCGATCACCCGGCGGTGGGCCTCGTTCTGGACTCGTTTCATGTGCTGGCGCGCGGCACGGATTTGCGCGCGATCCGCTCGATCCCCAAGGATCGCATCTTTCTGGTGCAGATCGCCGATGCGCCGCGGCTCGACATGGATTATCTCTCCTGGAGCCGCCATTATCGCTGCTTTCCGGGGCAGGGTGAATTGCCGGTCAATGATTTCATGGTGGCGCTGCAGGCGACCGGATATGACGGGCCGGTGTCGCTGGAAATATTCAATGACCGCTTCCGCGCCGGATCGACCCGGTCGGTTGCGGTCGATGGCCATCGCTCGCTGATTTACATGCTCGATGAAATGGCGGCGACCTCCGGCAAACCGGCCGCCGGGCGGGCGCCGATGCCGCCACGGGCGCGGGTCGAGGGCGTGGAATTTGTCGAATTCACGCTCGATGATGCCCATGCGGCGGAATTCGAGACGGCGCTGAAAGGCCTTGGCTTTCACAAAAGCGGGGTGCATCGCTCCAAGGCGGTGGAGCGCTGGACGCAGGGCGGCGTCAACCTCATCCTCAACCGCGAGAAAGAGGGCTTTGCCCATTCTTTCAACATCACCCATGGCGCCTCGGTCTGCGCGCTGGCGCTGAAGGTCAGCGATGCACCACGCACCCTGGCGCGCGCGGTCAGTCTGCTGGACCAGCCGTTTCATCAGAAGGTGGCGCCGGGCGAAATCGATATTCCGGCGGTGCGCGGGGTTGGCGGCAGCCTGATTTATTTTGTTGATCCCTCGCCGCATCTGGCGCGCTGGTTCGATGTCGATTTCAGGAATGTCGCCAGTGAGGACGGGGCGGCAGGGGCGGGAATCGTGCGCTTCGACCATATTTCGCAGTCGATGCAATATGAGGAAATGCTGACCTGGCTATTGTTCTATAATTCCCTGTTCGATGTGTCGAAATCGCCGGTTCAGGATGTGCTTGATCCCGGCGGTGTCGTGCAGAGCCAGGTGGTGGAGACCGGCGACGGCGCGCTGCGCATCGTCCTTAATGGATCACAAAGCCGCCAGACCCTGTCATCGCGGTTCCTGTCCGAAGTATTCGGTTCGGGCGTGCAGCATATAGCGCTGGCGACCGAGGATATTTTTGCGACCGCTGCGGTCCTGCGCCGCAATGGCGTGCCGGTGCTGGCCATCCCCGAAAATTATTATGATGATCTTGAGGCACGCACCGGATTGAGCGATGACGAAATCGCCCGTCTGCGCGAAAACAACATCCTCTATGACCGCGAGGGCGCGGGAGAGTTCTTCCAGATTTATACGCAAAACCTCGCCGAGGGCGGGTTTTTCTTCGAGATTGTCCAGCGCCGCAGCTATCGCGGTTTTGGAGCGGCCAATGCGCCGATAAGGCTGGCAGCGCAGACGCGCCTGCAGGCACCGGCGACTGTGCCGCGGTTTTGAGCTGAGAGGGAGCCTCCGAGATGGCCGATGAATATGGTGAGTTTTATCAACGCAACCGCGACATCCACCCCCCGGCGCTGACGCCGACCTACAAGACCAGCGTGCTGCGCTCGCCGCGCATTCCGCTCTGGTCGCTGCAAAATTCGCTCTCCGAGGTCACCGGGCCCGTGTTCACGCCCGATGAGCTGGGGCCGCTCGATCACGACCTGATCAAGAATTATGCCCATACCGGCGATCCGGTGGGCGAGCGCACCATCATCCATGGCCAGGTGCTCGATGAGGATGCACGCCCGCAGGCCGGGGTGCTGGTGGAAATCTGGCAGGCCAATGCAGGCGGGCGTTATCGCCATGTCAATGACCGCTATTTTGCGCCGATCGATCCGAATTTCGGCGGTTGCGGGCGCACCTTGACCGATGCCGAGGGGCGCTACTGGTTCCGCACCGTCAAGCCCGGCGTCTATCCGTTCCGCAATTACATCAACTCATGGCGCCCGGCGCATGTGCATTTCTCGATCTTCGGCTCCGGCTTTGCCCAGAGGCTGATCACCCAGATGTATTTCGAGGGTGACCCGATGATCAGGCATGATGCCATTGCCCAGACCATTGCCGATCCTGCGGCGATCGACCGGCTGGTGGCCAAACTCGATCTCAATGCCAGCATCCCGCTGGACAGCGTGGCCTATCGTTTTGACATCGTGCTGCGCGGGCGGCGGGCGACGATGTTTGAAAACAAGTTGCAGGGGAATTGAGCGATGAAGCATTCGATCAACAAGCTCGAAGAAACGCCCTCGCAAACGGCCGGGCCCTATGTGCATATCGGCCTGCTGCCGCATCAGGCGGGGTTTGATATTTTCGCCAATAATTTCTCCCATGAGATCGCCGGCCCCGACACCAAGGGCGAGCGCATCACCATCGAGGGCATGGTATTTGACGGATCGGGCGCGCCGATCCGCGACATGCTGTTGGAATTGTGGCAGGCCAATGCCGAGGGGCGATATCGCCACCCGGCCGATCGCCAGCAGGGCAAGGCGATCGACCCGGGCTTTCGCGGCTGGGGCCGCACCGGCACGGATTTTGCGAGCGGGCTTTATACATTCGAGACGATCAAGCCTGGCAGCGTGGTCGGGCGCAGCGGCACCAAGCCGATGGCGCCGCATGTGAGCCTGTGGCTGGTGTCGCGCGGCATCAATATCGGGCTGTCGACGCGGATGTATTTTGATGATGAATCGGAGGCCAATGCCGCTGATCCGGTGCTGAACCTGATCGAGCAGCCGGCGCGGCGCAAGACCCTGCTGGGCCATCGCGGCAGCCGCGACGGCAAGACGGTCTATCGCTTCGATATTCATCTGCAGGGTGCCCACGAGACCGTGTTTTTTGATGTCTGAGGGCGGCGCCTTGGCTGCAAGCGGGTGAGCCGCGGCACTTTGCGCCCTAGGGGTTCACTATAGTAACTATATGAAAAGGCTATGGAAATGCGTCCCGTTGTCATCACTGTTGCCATCACAGGCTCCGTTCCGCGAAAGGCGGATAATCCGGCGGTGCCGATCACACCGGTCGAGCAGATTGCCTCGACGGCGGAGGCTTATGCCGCCGGCGCGACGCTGGCGCATATCCATGTGCGCCATGATGATGAAACCTCGTCGTCCGATCCGGCGCGCTTTCAGCAAGTGCAACAAGGCATCATCAAGCATTGCCCCGGCATGATCGTGCAATTTTCGACCGGCGGGCGCGGGCGTGACCAGGCGGCGCGCGGTTCGGCGCTGTATCTGCAGCCGGATATGGCGTCGCTGTCGACCGGCTCGGTCAATTTCCCGACCATAATTTACGAGAACCACCCGACGCTGGTGGCTGACCTCGCCACGAAGATGAAAGCGGGCGGCATCAGGCCGGAGATCGAGATTTTTGATCTCTCGCACCTGCATGGCGCCAGGCGGCTGGTCGAGGCCGGGCTGATTGACGATGCGCCGCATGTGCAATTCGTGCTGGGGGTCAAGAATGCCATACCGGCCGAGGAGCATCTGCTCGATGTGCTGTTGGCCGAGACAAGGCGCATCCTGCCGCGCGCGACTTGGACGGCGGCGGGCATTGGTGTCAACCAGCTCAGGGTCATGGAATGGGCGCTGCAGCGCGGTGTGAGCTTCATTCGTACCGGGCTTGAAGACAATATTCGCTACAGCCGCGACAGGTTGGCTGCCTCAAATGCCGAACTGGTCACCCAGGCGGTGGAACTGGCGGCGCGCCATGGTGCCAGGCCGGCGACGACGGCGGAAGCGCGCAGCATGCTGCATCTGAAGGCGGCCTAGGCCGATGAGCTTCGCCGCGCTGGATTCTGCCCTGCTCGGCCCCCTGTTTGTGACTGACGCGATGCGGCAGGCTTTCAGCGATGAAGCGCGGCTGCGGGCGATGTTGCGTTGTGAGGTGGCGCTGGCCGGGGCGCAGGCCGCCTTGGGCCTCGCGCCGGCAGGGCTGGGCGATGCGCTGGCCAGTTTTGGCGTGCAGAATTTCGATATGGCTGCCCTTGGCCAGGCGACGGCGCTGGCGGGGGTGCCGACCATTCCCTTCGTCAAGGCGCTGCAGGACCTGCTGGCTCCCGACTATGAGCGCCATGTCCACAAGGGCGCCACGACCCAGGACATTGCCGATACGGCGCTGGTGCTGATGATCGGCGACGGGCTGGCGCTGCTGCAGGCCGATCTCAACCTTATGTTGCCGGCGCTCGCCCTGATGGCGCGGAAGCATCGCGCCACGCCCTGCATCGGGCGCACTTATGGCCAGCATGCCGCGCCGGTGAGCTTTGGTTTCAAGGTCGCCGTCTGGGCGAGCGCCGTTGCCGAAGTCGCCTGCCAGTATGGGGCGATCCGGGCGCGGATCATGAAGGCATCGCTGGCCGGCCCGGTCGGGACGCTGGCGGCCCTGGGCGCGCAAGGCCCGGCGGTGGTGGCGGGCTTTGCCGGCGCGCTCGACCTTGGCGTCGATGCCCTGGCCTGGCATACGCGCCGCGATCGCATGGCCGAGCTTGGGAGCTGGCTGGCGCGCCTGATCGGCGCGCTGGCGAAAATGGCCAGCGATATTGTCCATCTGGCCTCGACCGAAGTCGGCGAAGTCGCCGAGCCTCATGTGAAAGGTCGGGGTGGCTCGTCGGCCATGCCGCACAAACGCAACCCGGTTGGGTGCACGCTGATTCTGGCGGCGCAGGCGGCGGCGCCCGGCCATGTCACGACGCTGCTGAACGCGCTTGGTGCGGCGCACGAGCGCCCGGCCGGTGCCTGGCATGGCGAATGGCATGCGCTGCCGGCCCTGTTCGGGCTGGCGTCGGGGGCGATGCGCGAGGCTTTGGCGCTGGCGCAAGGGCTGGTGATCGACGAGGCGCGGATGCGTTCCAACATCAATCTGACGCATGGCATGATTTTCGCGGATGCCGCAGCAGCGCGGCTCATGGCGGCGCTGGGGCGCGAGGGCGCGCACAAACTGGTCGAGCGTGCTGCCGATGAGGTGCGGCGCAAAGGCATTTCGTTGCAGGACGTGCTGGCCGCCATGCCGGAGGCAGCGGCCGCCCGCGATCTTGCCGCGGCCTTTGATCTGGCGCCGGCGGTGGCGGCAGCAGCGCTATGGACCGACCGCGCTCTGGTAGACTTGCCCGGCTCTATCTAACCCCTGAGGAAACATGCCACAGATCACAGCCAATGGTGTCAGGCTCCATTACGAACTTTCCGGGCCGAGCCACGCCCCGGTGGTGATGTTCTCCAACTCGCTCGGCACCACCCATCACATGTGGGATCATGTCGTGGCGCATCTGCGCGGGCGCTATCGCACGCTTTGCTATGATACGCGCGGCCATGGCGGATCGCAGGTGCTCGATCGACCCGCCAGCATTGATGATCTTGCCGATGACGCCATCGGCCTGCTCGACGCCCTTGGGCTTGAGCGTGTGCATTTCGCCGGCCTGTCGTTGGGCGGCATGACCGGGCAGAATCTTGCCGCGCGCTATCCTGAGCGGCTGCACTCGCTCACCTTGATGGCGACGGCAGCCTCTATGGGGCCGCCCTCGAACTGGGAGGAGCGCATCAAGCTCGTGCGCGCCGAAGGCACGGCGGCGATTGTCGATGCCAACATGGGCCGCTGGTTCACGCCCGGCTTTGTCGCGGCCGGCCCCAAGGCGCTGGAGGAGGTGCGCGAGAGCTTTGTTGCCATTGACCGCGCCGGTTATGCGGTATGTTGCGGGGTGATCGCGGCGATGGACCTGATACCGCTGCTGGGCAGGATCATCAGCCCGACGCTGGTGATTGCCGGGCGCGACGATCCGGCGACGCCGGTGGCGCGGGCCGAGGAAATCTGTGGCGGCATCAAGCATGCCGAACTCGTGGTGCTGGCGCAGGCGGCGCATCTGCTGGCGGTCGAGCAGCCGGAGGCAACGGCCAGCCACCTCCTGGCGTTTATCGGCCGCCATGGCGGGGAGGCGCGACGCGGGCCGCTCGGCGCCGTGTCGCAGGCAGAAGGGCTGAACAATCGCAAGGCGGTGCTCGGTGCGGCGCATGTCGAGCGCTCCATGGGCAAGGCCGGGCCCTTTGCGCAAGGCTGGCAGGATTTCATCACCCGCAATGCCTGGGGCGAAATCTGGGGCGATACCAGATTGCCGTGGAAAACCCGCTCGATCGTGGTGCTGGCGATGATGGTGGCCTTGCACCGCGAGGAGGAGTTCAAGCTGCACCTGCGCCCGGCCATGGCCAATGGCCTCACGCTCGATGAATTGCAGGCGCTGCTGCTGCAAACGTCGATCTATGGCGGGGTGCCGGCAGCCAATGCCGCATTCCGCTGGGCGAAGGATGTGCTCGGCGAGGACGCCTCATAAAGTTCACTTCAATTGTTTGACATGACATTACTTCATGTTAGACATAAACCATCTTGTCGAAGCAAGTCTGCCGGTTCACCACAAGAGCAGAGCGGGGCCGGGACATAATTCTGGGAGGAGAAGATCATGAAAATATCGGTCCAACGCGGACTTTTCGGTGCTGCCTTCGTTGCTGCGCTGGCAGGCAGCAGCGCTCTGGCGCAGGCCGCCACGACGCTGCACATGATGTGGTATTCGGATGGCAATGAAGGCACGGTGGTTGCCGCGCAGATCAAGGATTTCGAGGCCAAGAACCCCGGCATCAAGGTGGTGCTGGACCAGGTTCCCTATAAATCGATCCAGACGGCGCTGCCGGTTCAGCTTGCGGCCGGGCAGGGGCCCGATATCGCCCGCGTCACCGATCTTGGCGGTCTTGCCAAATATATGCTCGATCTTCGCCCGCTGCTGCCGGATGCGGCGCAATGGGACGCCAATTATGGCCCGTTCCTCAACTGGATGCGGCTGCCGGGCGACAAGACCTCGATCCACGGCTATATGACGCAATTGACCATCACCGGCCCGTTCGTCAACAAGACGCTGTTTGAGCAGGCGAAAGTTGCCATGCCGGGCGCCAAGGCGACCTGGCCGCAATGGGCCGCGGCGATCAAGAAGGTAGCCGCTGCCGAGAAGGTGCCTTATCCGATTGCCGCGGACCGCTCCGGGCACCGGGTGTTCGGCATGATCCTGTCGCAGGGTGCCAAGGTGTTTGATGCCAAGGGCAATCCGGCGGTGGTCGATGCCGGCTTCAAGGCTGGCGCCAAGATGATTTATGACTGGCACCAGCAGGGCCTGATGTCGAAGGCGCTGTGGGGCGCGGTGTCGGGGGCGACCTATCAGGGCGCCAACACGCAATTCGCCAATGGCCAGGTGGTGATGTATGAATCCGGCTCATGGCAGATCTCGCAATTCGCCAAGACGGTAGGCACCGCCTTTGACTGGGTTGCCGTGCCGACCCCTTGTGGCCCGGCCAATTGCTCGGGCATGCCGGGCGGTGCGGCGGTGGTGGCTTTCAAATCCACCAAGCATCCCAAATCCGTGGCCAAATTGCTGGATTATCTCGCCAGCCCGGCGGTGATTTCGGCCTATTATGGCAAGACGCTGTCAGTGCCCGGCAATCTTGGTGTCGCCAAGGCCGGCGTGAAATATGTCGGGGCTTCGCCGGCAGCGGCGGCGGCGCTTAAAGTGTTTGGCGATGAGGTCGCGACGCTGGCGCCGGTGGCCTATGAGCTGCAGGGCTATTCAAAGAACAAGATCATTTTCGATGCGGTGATCAGCCGGCTTTGCGAAGCGATTGTCGGCCAGTCGACGCTCGATCAGGCCTATGCCCGCATCACGTCGGACATTGCCCATCAGATTGCCGCGGCCAACGGCAAATGAACCGGGAGGGACTGGCGGCATGACAACAGCGCCAGCTTCCAATCTTTTGGCGCGCTTGGGGCGGTTCATAGCCGAACTGCCCGGCGCGCCAATGGCGCTGGTCGAACGCGTGATCGGCACGTCGCGCATGGCCTATGTGTTCATTCTGCCCAATATCCTGTTTTTCGGGCTGTTCGTGTTTCTGCCGATCGGCATAGACATCTACTATTCCTTCACCGGCGGCACGGCCCTGTTTCCCTCGCAGCGCCCTGGGGTTGGCGGGCTGCAATATCATTACCTCGCTGATTGCAAGAACTTTTATGACCCCTCGTCGTGCCGGGAGGATTATTTCTGGCGCGGCATGTGGACGTCGCTGAAATTCACCTTGATCCAGGTCAGTGTCATGGTGCTGGTGTCGCTGGCCACGGCGCTGGTGCTGAACATGAAAATCCGGGCGCGCGGGTTTTTCCGCGCTGTCTATTTCTTTCCGGTGCTGCTGTCGCCGGTGGTGGTGGCGCTGGTGTGGAAATGGATCCTGCAGCCGCAGGGCCTGCTCAATGCCGCCATCGTCGGCATGGGCGGGCAGCCGATCCTGTTTCTCGCCGATGCCGGCTGGGCGATGTTCTGGGCCATTTTCGTGTCGGTATGGGCACATACCGGATTTTACACGCTGATCCTGCTGGCCGGCCTGCAGGCGATCCCGCGCGATATTTATGAGGCGGCCGATATGGATGGCACGAGGCCGCTCCGGCAATTGGTGCGCCTGACGCTGCCGCTGCTCTGGCCCAATCTGCTGGTGGTGCTGGTGCTGGTGACCATTCGCGGGGTGCAGACCTTCGATGAGGTCTTTGCCCTCACCGGCGGCGGTCCTGGCACGGCTACCATGATGATCGTGCAATATATTTACACCACGGCCTTTGCCAGCCAGGTGCCCGATTACGGGCTGGCAGCGGCGGCCTCGGTGGTGCTGGGACTGCTGCTGCTGGTGCTGACGCTCACCCAGCTGTGGCTGACACGACGCCGAGGTGCAACATGATGTCGCCGCTTGCCCTGCTGCGCCAGCGCCGCAACCCCGGCCGGATCGGCTTCAGTGATGTGCTGGCCTATATTTATCTCGCCGTCGGCGTGTTCCTGATGTTCGGCCCGGTGGTATGGCTGGTGCTGTCGTCGTTCAAGACGAGAAGCAATCTCGATGAATTTCCGCCGACCTTCCTGCCGCTCGCCCAGCAAAGCGTCGCGGTCAAGGGCTATGACAGCAAATTGCCGCTCTATAACGTCACCATGCCGGATGGCAGCAAGCGTGTGCTGGCACAGGTGCGGCGCATCGGCGTGATTTCGCAACTAGTCGATCCGGCGGCGCCGCAGACGATCATCAAGGTCAATATGGACAAGCGCACGGCGCTGCGGCACCTGGGGCTCGACTGGCACAATTACGAGCACCCGCTGCGGCATTTCAACTTCGGGCGTTATTTATGGAATTCGGTATTTGTCACCGTCGTTGCGACGCTGGTGACATTGCTGATCAATTCCATGGCGGCCTATGCACTGAGCATCCATGAATTTCGCGGCAAGAATTTCTTTCTGGTCGCGGTCATCGCCACGCTGATGGTGCCTATCACCATCATTCTGGTGCCGGTATTTGTGGTCGTCAATGAAATCGGCCTTGATAATTCGCTCTGGGCGGTGATCCTGCCCGGCGCGGCGACGCCGACCGGCGTATTCCTGCTGCGCCAGTATATGCTGACCATGCCGCGCGAGCTGATCGAGGCGGCGCGCATGGACAAGGCCAGCGAATGGCAGATTTACGCACGCATCGTTATGCCGCTGGCCCTGCCGGCGCTGGCGGTGCTGACGATTTTCTCGGTGATGTGGCGCTGGAATGAATTTCTCTGGCCGCTGGTGGTGCTCAGCAAGTCCGAGACCTATACGCTGCAGATCGGCCTTAATGCCTTCCAGGGCGATTTGCAGACGCAGTGGAATTACCTTCTCGCCATGACCGTGGTGGCGCTGATCCCGATCGCGCTGGTCTTTGTTTTCCTGCAACGCTTCATCACATCGGGCATTGCCAATACGGGGATGAAATGAGCCATGGCCGCGCTTGAACTTCACTCGATCGCCAAGGCCTATGGCCGCGTCAGCGTGCTGCACGACATCAGTCTCGCGGTGGCGGATGGCGAATTTGTCGTGCTGGTGGGGCCGTCGGGCTGCGGCAAATCCACCTTGCTGCGGGTGATCGCCGGGCTTGAATCGGCCAGCGACGGCCAGATCCGGCTGGACGGGCAGGATGTCACGCGGCTGGCGGCAGCCGAGCGCGGCCTTGCCATGGTGTTTCAGTCCTATGCGCTTTATCCGCATATGAGCGTGCGCCAGAACATTGCCTTTGCCCTGGAAAACATGCGCCTGCCCAAGGCCGAAATCGCCCGGCGGGTGCAGTCGGCCTCGGAGATGCTGCGCCTTGAGCCCTATCTCGAAAGACGCCCCGGAGCGCTCTCGGGCGGGCAGCGCCAGCGTGTGGCCATTGGCCGGGCCATCGTCCGCGATCCGAAAATATTCCTGTTCGACGAGCCGCTGTCGAACCTCGATGCCGAATTGCGGGTGGCGACCCGCAAGGAGCTGGCGGCCTTGCACGCCCGCATTGGCGGCACGATGATTTATGTGACGCACGACCAGGTCGAGGCGATGACGCTGGCCAACCGCATTGTCGTGCTAAGGGCCGGGCGGATCGAGCAGATCGGCACGCCGCTGGAGCTTTATAACCAACCTTGCAATGAATTCGTCGCCGGGTTCATCGGTTCGCCGCGCATGAATTTCATTCCGGTGACGGCGGCAGAAGCCGGGCAGGTGCAGGTGGGCGCGGCGCGTTTTGCGCTGGCTGCGGCCGGGGCGCTGGCCGCCGGCGACAAGGCGACGCTCGGCATCAGGCCGGAACATATTGATCTGGCTCCGCAGGGTGGCGATCTCGAAGTCGAGGTCAATCTCATCGAGCAATTGGGCGGCGAGACCTTTGTCTATGGCGTGCTGGGCGATGGCAGCGAGGTGACTATGCGCAGCGAAGGACAAAGCGCCATCAAGCGCGGGGACAAGGTCGGCATCAGCCTGCAGCGCCAGCATGTGCATCTGTTCGGCGCCGACGGGCTGGCGCTGCGATGAGGCACGGGCCGCAGGGGTGACGTTCAGCGGCGCAGGCTGAATAGCGGGCCGGCAGTGGCCGTGATGCAGTCTGCGGACACCATACTCAAGACAGGGAGTTTAATCTCTTATGCTAGCTTTGACGAAGGCCACCTATGCGGGCCAGAATGATCGCTGGTTCAGTTTCGACCTCGGCCATGGTTTTGAGCTGCGGCTGGCGGTGCTTGAGGCAGGCCTGGCCCGAGTCGTCATGCGCCGCCATGGCGCCTACCGGCTGGATCGTGGCTGGTCGATCGCCCCAAACCGCAGCGAGCCTGGTTTTGCCGGGCGCCTGCGCGATGATCTCAGCCATTATCAGCATGTGCCGTGCACGGCCGAGGCAAAGGGCCAGCAGGTGGTGATCCGCGGTGGCGGGCTTCGTGCCGTGGTGAGGCTTGATCCGCTTGGGATCAGCTGGTTTCGTGAGGGCGAGGCCGAGCCTTTCCTCAGCGACCGGGCGACGCAGTCCTATTTCCACGCGCGCCATGCCGGGGGATTCCGGCATTTCACCGCCCGCGACAAGGCCGAGCGGCATTTTGGGGTCGGCGACAAATCCGGCCCGCTTGACCATACTGGCCGGCGTTTCCTGATGGATGCCTGCGATCCCTGCGGCTTTGATGCTGAAACCAGCGACCCGCTTTACAAGGTCATTCCCTTTGTCATCATCGAGGGGGCACAGGGCTATCACGGGCTCTTTTATGACAATCTGGCGCGCGGCGCGCTGGATCTCGGGGCGATGATCGACAATTACCACGGGCTGTTCCGCTATTATGAGGCCGAGGACGGAGACCTCGATTATTATGTGCTGAGCGGCCCGAGCCTTGCCGACGTGGCGACGCGGTTCTCGTGGCTGACCGGCGGCCAGGCGCTGCCGCCGCGCTGGACGCTGGGCTTTGGCATGACCAGCATGGCTTTGGCCGATGCCACTGATGCCGATGCCAAAATCGCTGAATTTGTCGATGAATGCGAGCGCCATGACATTCCCTGCCGCAGCTTTCATTTCGGCTCCGGCTATACGATGCGGGCTGGCAAGCGCTATGCCTTTGCGTGGAATCTCGACAAATTCCCCGATCCGGCAGCCAGTCTCGCGTGGTTGCACAAGGCCGGGCTGCATGTGGTGGCCAATCTCAAGCCCTGCCTGCTCGATGATCATCCGCGCTTTGCCGAAGCGCAGGGGCAGGGGGCGCTGGTGCGCCTGAAGGGCACGGGCGAGCCGGCCATGGCGCAATTCTGGGACGGCATGGGCGCACATCTCGATTTCACCGCGCCGCAGGGGCGTCAATGGTGGCAGCAGGGCATTGTCACGACCCTGCTGAACCCGGGGATCGACACGGTCTGGAACGACAATAACGAATATGAAATCCATGATGAGGATGCCGTTTGTGCCGGCGATGGTCGGCCATTCAGCCAGGATCTGGCGCGGGCCGGGCAGGCGCTGCTGATGACCAAGCTCGCCTATGAGGTGACGGCGGCGCAGATGCCGGGGCGGCGGCCTTTCACCATCACCCGCGGCGGTGCCGCCGGGCTCGGACGCTATGGCCAGACCTGGAGCGGCGACAATGCCACCGCATGGAAGACCTTGCGCTTCAATCTGACGCAGGGGCTGAATATGAGCCTCTCCGGCATGTATAATATCGGCCATGATGTCGGCGGGTTTCATGGGCCGCCGCCGGGGCCGGAATTGCTGGCGCGGTTCGTGGAATTCTGCGGGCTGTGGCCGCGCTTTGTGATGAATTCCTGGAATGATGACGGCACGACCACGACGCCGTGGCTGCATGAAAGCGTGCTGCCGCAGATCAAGGCGGTGATGGCGCTGCGCGAGAAGCTGTTGCCGACGCTCTATACCCTGATGTGGCGGGCGGCAGCCTTTGATGAACCGGTGGTGCGTCCGCTGTTTTATGATTTTCCCGCAGACCGCGCCGCGCGCGATGTCAGCGATGCCTTCATGCTCGGGGCTGACCTTCTGGTGGCGCCAGTGCTGGAGCAAGGCGAGGTGACGCGGCGCATCTATCTGCCGCAGCAGGAGGGCGGCTGGTATGAAGTTGACGGCATGCGCCACCATCCGGGCGGGGCGATGGCTGAGATCGACGCACCGCTCGGACGGCTGCCGGTGCTGGCGCGGGCCGGGGCCTTGCTGGCCATGGCGGCGCCTGACGGGCTTGACGTCCTCGTCGTGCCGGGCCCGGCTGTGGCCGAGGGCGTGATTTATCTCGATGATGGCAGCGCGGCCGCGTGGCGTGAGGGCGCCGGGCTGGAGGTGAACCTCAAGGCCAGCCACGCCCACGGGCAGGTGCGGATCGAGGTTGCCGCAAATGGCGCGCATGTGCCCGATCAGCGGGGTTTGCGCTTCATTTTGCCCAAGGGGGCTACGGTCGAGATAAGCAATGACAGCCCGCTGGCGGCCAGCGCCGGGGCATGACCCTCACCCCAGCAGCATGATCAGCGGCTGGATCAGCGGCGCGTCGGCCGGCGGCATCGGATAATCCCATAATTGCCGGGCCATGACCCATTTCAGGGCCTGGCCTTCGCGGGGGGCGACAAAGCCCTCCCAGCGACGGCAGACATAAAGCGGCATGAGCAAGTGAAAGTCGTCATAAGCGTGGCTGACGAAGGTCAGCGGTGCGAGACAGGCCGGCTTGACGGCAATGCCGAGCTCTTCGGCCAGTTCACGCACCAGCGCTGCTTCCGGCGTCTCGCCGGCTTCCGGCTTGCCGCCTGGAAACTCCCACAGGCCTGCCAGCGCCTTGCCTGGCGGGCGCCGGGCAATGAGCACGCGGTTGTCGGCATCGACCAGAGCTGCGGCAACGACCAGAAGCTGCTTCATGTGCCAGACACAATCACCTCGATGGGCGCATGTTCCTGGCCCGTGACATGCACTGTATCATAAATGGCGCCGCCTCGCTCGCCGCCGCCATCATGGCCACGCCAGAGCACCTGGGTGGCGACGAAATAGTGGCCCGGAGGCACATCAGTGAAGGTGAATTTGCCATTCGGCATGGTCTTGGTCAGGCGCATGTATTTGCCATAGCGCGGATCCATGGTGACGCCCTTGGGGTAATTCTGGACGGCAATAAATTTCTTGCCGGCGTAAAGATCGCTGAAGCGCGCCTCGGCATAGGCGCTTTCGGGAATCAGCCTAACGGTCTCGCCGCCATGACGGTGCGCCTTGCCATGATCATCGGTGATAAAGGCAATGCCTTTGATCGTGCCCTTGCCCTTGTGCAAGATGAAGGCGGCCTGCTGCGGATCAAAGGCGGTGGTTACATCTGGCGAGGGCGTCGAGACTGATTGGCAGGCAGCCAGCGACAGTGTCAAAAAACTCAATAAAATGAATTGTTTCATGAAATTGTCCTTCAAGAACGGTAATCGCCGTTAATTGCAATATATTCCTTGGTCAGGTCGCATGTCCATACGGTCTTGCGGCCGCGGCCTAGGCCTAAATCAACGCCAATGCTGATCTCGCTGGCCTTCATGGCGCGCGAGACCTGTGCCTCGTCATAGGCAGGGTCGCGCTGTCCTTGAAACGCGACGCGAATGCCACAAAAACTAATGGCGAGCCGGTCGCGGTCGGCCGCCTCACCTGCCTTGCCGACGGCCATCACCACGCGGCCCCAATTGGCGTCCTCCCCGGCAACGGCGGTCTTGACCAGCGGGGAATTGGCAATCGACATGGCGATGCGCCGCGCTGCGCCGGGGCTGGTGGCGCCCGAAACATTGACCTCGATGAACTTGCGGGCGCCCTCGCCATCGCGCACCACCTGCTGGGCGAGATTTTTCAGCACCTTGTTGAGGGCGCGGCGAAAGTTCCGCAGACGCGCATCCTTGACATCATCGACGCGCACCGCCCCGCGCCGCGCCGCCGCGCCGGTGGCAAACAGCATCAGGGTGTCGGAGGTGGAAGTGTCGCTGTCCACGGTGATGGCGTTGAAAGTGTCTTTCACGCCAGCGCCCAGCAGCGCCTGCAAGACCGGGGCGGCAATCGGTGCGTCGGTGAAAATATAGGCCAGCATGGTCGCCATATCCGGAGCGATCATGCCCGCGCCCTTGGCAATGCCGCTGATTGTCACCTCGACACCGCCGAAATCGACGCAGGCGGTGGCGCGTTTGGGAAAGGTGTCGGTGGTCATGATCGCCTCGGCGGCGGCATTGATGCCATCCTCAGTGGCGCTGGCGACCAGTGTCTCGACGACGCCGCCGAATTTTTCGGCCGGCAGCGGTTCGCCAATGACGCCGGTCGAGGCCAGAAAGATCTTGTCCAGCGGCACTTTCGCCGCCGCCGCGGCCAGGCGCGCCGAAAAGGCGGCGGCTTCTGCGCCATTCTTGCCGGTGAAGGCATTGGCATTGCCGGAATTAACCAGAAGCGCGCGGGCCGTGCCTCCGCCAAGATGCGCCCGGCACCAGTCCACCGGCGCCGAAGGGCATTTCGAGCGGGTGAAAACGCCGGCGACGGTGGTGCCCTCATCCATCAGCGCCAGCATGACATCTGTGCGGCCCTGATAGCGGATGCCCGCAGCCCCGGTCGCAAAACGCACGCCTGCAATGCCGGGAAGCTTGACGATCGTGGCGGGGGCAAGGGGGGAGCGCTGCGCGTGGGGAGCCATGGAAAAAGCCTTTGTCGAAGGGATAGCACGGGTGACGCTTTGCGTGCGTATCGCCGTGCCGTCAAGCGATGACTTGCGGGTTATCAAAGTAAATTCAGCCGTGCTTCATGTCTCGTGAAACAAATATGACGGCGGCGCGTTAAGCCAGTTTCCAGCCGCGGCTTGACAGGTCAACAATCAACCTGTTGATATTGCCTGAATTTTGACAATTTGTCGCCGTTTGTTCTATTCGTGGAAAAACAGCACATGGCTCTGGGAGACGGGGATGACTTTCAGGTTACATATGAGGCATGTGACTTTTGGTGGCATGATGAGCGGCGTTGCTCTGGCATGCCTTGCGGCAACTGGCGTTATTGCTGCCCCTGCCGCCACGCCTGAAATCGTCGCGGCGGCGACCCCGGCCTCACCGCCCTTGCCGGGCACCAGCACGGCACCGGCCCTGCCCAAGGCCAGCGCGACAGCGACCAAAATTCACCATTACCGGCACCATCACCGCTACCGGCATCATTTTGTGCATCATCGCGTGCATCATGTCGTGGCCGCCAAAAAGCGCAGCGACAATCCGGTGCGCACCTGGCCCAATGATTCAAAGGAAGTCGCGCTCGCCAACCGCAACACGGTCTATATTATTTCCGGGCGCCTGATCAGTTCATATCTTCGCATGATGGCGGAAGTCGGGGCTGTCGTTGATGAAGGCAACAAGATGCGTGCGGTGCCGATGATCGGCAAGGGCACGCTGCAAAATGTGTCGGATGTTCTTTACCTGAAGGGCATCGACCTCGGCATCTTCCGCCTCGACTCGCTGAATTACCTCAAGAAAAACAACATCATTCCCGATCTCGACAAAAGGATCGTCTATATCTGCCCCTTCACCAATGACGAGATGCATATCCTGGTGCCGGACTCGATTACCGACATCCATCAGCTCGAAGGCAAGAAGGTCAATATCGACATTGCCGGCTCGGGCACGAATTTTTCGGCCTCGCTGGTGTTCAAGCGGCTGGGCATCCATATCGTGCCGACGACCTATTATGAGAAAGTCGCCTTCGTCAAACTGCATCAGGGTGAAATTTCGGGGGATGTCTCCTTCGGGGCCGCGCCGCTCGCCGGCTTGCGCGCGTTCAACAACGAGAACCACCATTTCCACCTGATCGGTGTGCCCTACAGCGACAAGATCAGCGACACTTACCTGCCGGCGACCTTGACGGCCAAGCAATATCCCGGCCTGGTCGATCCCGGCAAGCCGGTCAGCACCATTGCCGCGCCCACCATGATCGGCGCCTATAATTGGCCCGAGGGGTCGCAGCGCTATGAGCGGATTGCCCGCTTCGTGAATGTGTTTTTCACGAACTTCAAAGAGCTGCAGCACCCGCCGCGGCATCCCAAATGGCGCGATATCAATATAGCGGCGACAATTCCGGGATGGACGAGGTTCAAGCCGGCGCAAGAGTGGATCGACAAGGCAACGGCTGCCGCCAGCGACAAGGCGGCGCAAAAGGCAAACTAGAAGAGCGTGGCAGGGCTGGTGTGCGGCCCGCTGCAGGCGTGAAGCGTGAACCGGTGGAGGCGTTGATGAATATCATGGATACGCGGCTTCAGGACCATCTGAAGACCCTGGCCGAGCGGCAACAGCCCGAGACCCATTACCGGCCCAGCGTTGCTGAGGCCTGGGAAGAAGCCAACAAGAAGCCGCCACGCCGCTCCGGCCCGCTGCTGATTGGCGGCGGCGTGCTGGCGGTGGCGGTGGTTGGCTTGTCCGCGCTGCTCTATTCGGGACGGCAATTGTCGGTGCGCTTGCAGCTTGAGCCGCCAGGTCACGCGGCTGTGGCTGCCGCCAGCGCTGCGAGACCGGTGGTCGCGGCCCCTGCGACCGGGCAGCCGACCGATGAGGAGGAAAAGGCTGCCATGGCACGGCTCTCGGCCGAGCTGGCACAGCACCAGCAGGCGACCAGCGCTGCGCCCGCACCCTTGAGTGCCCCGGCTCCGGCCGCTGCCGCAGCGCCGCCGCCGGCTGCGGCAGGGCAACATGTGAAGGTGCTGTCGGTGCAGCGCGTGCCGCTCGGCCAAGCCGCGGCTGCGCCAGCACCGGCGCCAGCGCCAGTAGCCGCTGCACCGGCCGCGCCGGCCATTTCCGAGGCTGATGCCATGACGCTGGCGCACCGTGCCTCCGACCTGATCCAGCAGGGCCAGATCGCCGGCGCCAGGGTGTTGCTGGAACGGGCCCAGGGCGCGCATGATCCGAAAATAGATTTTGCGCTGGCGGAAACCTATGATCCCAACCAGCTCAACCGCTGGAAAGTGCTGGGCATGGTTGCCGATCCGGCGCGGGCCCGCAGCCTCTACCAGAAGGCGGCCGATGGCGGCATGGAGGAAGCCAGGGCCCGCATGGCGGCGCTGCCGGCAAGGTGAGGTTGTGCGCCGCCTAGGCCTGGGGGCCGACCACCAGTGTCAGGGTTTTGGCGGCCCTGGTGATGCCGGTATAGAGCCAGCGGTCGCGGTGCTCGCGGAAGGCGAAGCTTTCGTCGAACAGCACCAGATCGTCCCATTGCGAACCCTGGGCCTTGTGGACGGTGAGGGCATAGCCATAGTCAAATTCATCAGAATTGCGCCGCAAGGCAAAGGGAATTTCCTCGCCTGAGCCATTAAAGAATTGCGGCAACACATTGATGCGCTGGCCTTTTGATGAAGAGTCATCTTCCGGCATCACCTGAAAGCGCAGGTACTTGCCGCGCGGCGCCAGCAATTTTTGCACAATCCACAGACCGCCGTTCAGCAGGCCCTTCTTGCTGTCATTGCGCAGGCAAACCAGCTTGTCGGTGACCTGCGGCATGGGCGCGGTGATGCCGCGCAATTCGCGCAGGCGGCGGTTATAGGCGTGGCGGGTCTTGTTCTTGCCGACCAGCACCTGATCGGCATTCGTGACCGTCGCCGGTTCGAGTTCGGAGCGCGCGATGATGCGGGTGTCGCCATAGGTGCCGCGCTGCAGGGTCTCGCCGTTGCGCACCGCCATCGACAGGCGGATGATCGGGTTGTCGCGCGCCTGGCGATGCACTTCGGTCAGCATCACGTCGGGTTCGCTGGCGGTGAAAAAGCCGCCGCCACGGATTGGCGGCAATTGCGCCGGGTCGCCCAGAACCAGCACCTTCTTGCCGAAAGACAAAAGATCGCGGCCGAGTTCGTCATCGACCATCGAGCATTCATCGACGATGATCAGGCTGGCATTGGCGGCCGGCGCATCCTCGTTGAGCACGAAGGTCGGCTCTTCGTCCTCAAGGCTTTTGGGCTTGTAAATCAGGCTGTGGATGGTGCGGGCACCTTCGCAGCCGCGCGCCCGCATCACCAGCGCCGCCTTGCCGGTGAAGGCCGCGAAGGCGACAGTGCCGCCCTCGCTCTCGGCAATGTGGCGGGCGAGGGTGGTCTTGCCGGTGCCAGCGAAGCCGAACAGGCGAAACACCTGCGGGTCGCGGGCGCTGAGCCATTGCGCAACGGACTTCAGCGCCTCAGCCTGTTGTGGCGACCATTGCATCAGATCGTGGCTGCGTGAATGGCAACGCAGGCCACCCCGGCAACCCCCGGGATGGCAGCGATCTTGCGGCGGCGCATGGCTCTGGCCTATTTGCCGGCGAGCTTGTCAGCAAAGAGCGCGATGGTGCGCGAATAGACATCGGCCTTGTTCCATTGCTGGATGACCGCGAAATTCGCCGTGCCCGGATCCCAGGGCTGGCCTGCCTGCCAGCCATAGGAATGCAGATAATTGCCGGTCGAGGCCAGCACATCCGGCACCGAGGTGATGAGATTGCCGCCGCCGCCGTAATTGACCGCGAATTTCAGGTAAGATGATGGCATGAACTGCGTCTGGCCGAGCTCGCCCGCCCAGGCGCCGTGCATCTGCGAGGGGCGAAGGTAGCCGCGCTGCACGATGCGCATGGCGTCGATCAGCTCTTTCTGGAAGAACGGGCTGCGGCGGCAATCGAAGGCGAGGGTGGCAATCGAGCGGATGGTCGGATATTTGCCCATGAAGGCGCCATAGCTGGTCTCCAGCCCCCAGAGCGCCACAATGATCGGGCCGGGGACGCCATATTGGCGCTGGATGCGGGCAAAAACCGGGGCGTAGCGCTTCAGCAGCTGGCGGCCCTTGTTCAGCCGGTAGGGCGAAATCATGCGCCCGGAAAATTGCTCGAAGGACTGGTGAAACACGCCTTGCGAGTGATCGGCGCGCAGGACGTCATTATCGATCGTGACGCCGTTGAGGCTCTCGTTGATGGCGCGCTGCGAGACACCGGCAGCAGCAGCTTCCTGCCGCATCTGCTGGAGGAAGGCACCAAAACCGGCAGGATTCTGGCAGGTAGCCGCCTGCGCAGAGCCAAAGGCCAGCGTGGAAACCAAAGTTGCTGCCACCAGGTAACGCTTCACTCGTGCCATGATCAGGATCCTCTGCCTGCCTCTCTTGCACGCCTCATAACATTGGTTGCAACGATTCGCCAATTTGGCGGCAATCACGGAATTTCTCCCCTCATTGCGAGGGGCAAAGCGACGAAGCAACCCAGGGGTTTGCGCGTTGCTTGGGTTGCTTCGCTTCGCACGCAATGACGGGGTGATGCAACTGTTCCTTTCGGCATCCTTGTCGGGCGGTGTAATTGCGCTTGGGCGCGGTTGCTGGCATAAGCTCGATTCATGTTTTGTTAATGGGCTCCTGCATTTTGCGTCTTTCTCCCCCCCTGGGCGCTGCCATGCTCGTGACTGGGCTTGCCGGATGTGTGCCGGCTATCGCGCCTGCTGGCATAAACCCGGCGATCCCCAGACATTTCCGTGATGAGCAGGCGCGCGCGGCTGTGGTTGATGCGCGCTGGTGGCAGGCGTTTCACCAGCCGGAGCTCGACCGGTTTGCGGCGCAGACCCTGTCCGGCAATTTCGATATTGCTGCGGCCAAGGCGCGGATTGCCCAGGCTGTGGCGGCGGCAAGGCTGGCGGGGGCACCGCTGCTGCCATCGTTGACCCTCAACGGCAATTACAGCCATGCCAAGGCTTCTGCCAATGACGGCCCGGTCAATCCCCCGGCGCAAGACAGCCACCAGCTTGGCCTGACGGCGAGTTTCGAGCTGGATTTCTGGGGGAAGAACCAGCAAACAGCCGTAGCCGCGCAAAAAACCGCGCTATCCAGCGCCTTTGACGCGCAAACCGTGCGTCTGGCTTCGCTGGCGGCGACCGCCAATGCCTATTTTGCGGTGCTGGCGGCGCGTGAACAGGCGTCCAACACCCTGAGCAACCTGCGCAATGCCCGCGCCGTGCTGGCGCTGATCAGCAAGCAGGTGGCGGCCGGCACGGCCACGGCGCTGGATCAGGCGCAACAGCAAAATGTGGTCGATTCGCTTGCAGCCTCGGTGCCACCGCTGCGCCTGACCGTAGCGCAAAACGAGGATGCGCTGGCGCTGTTGCTGGGGGTGCCGCCCGAATCGGTGCGGGTGCGCACCAGCACGCTGGCTGCGGTGCGGCTGCCGCGCGTGGCACCGGGCCTGCCCTCGCAAATTCTGGAGCGGCGCCCTGACGTTGCCTCTGCCGAAATGCAGCTTGAGGCCAATGCCGCCAGCCTCAAGGCCGCGCGGGCGGCATTTTTCCCGACGATCACGCTGACCGGGCAGGCGGGTTACCAGAGCCCGGCCCTGCTGTCGCTGCTGCGGCCGCGCAACCTGTTTTATTCGTTGGCGGCGGGTCTGACCCAACCGATTTTCGACAATGGCCGACTGCAATCGACCTTCGCCCAGACCAAGGGGCGTCAGGACGAGCTGATCGCCGATTACAAGAAAGCGGTGGTCTCGGCATTTTCGGATGTCGACAAGGCGCTGGCGTCATTGCGTTATCTCGGCCAGCAGGAAGCCCTGCAGCGCCGGGCGCTGGCAAGTTCGCAAAAGGCCTATGACCTGTCGCAGCTGCAGCTCAAGGCCGGTGTCGTCAATCTCGTGACCTTGCTGAATACCGAAACCAGCCTGTTTACCGCCCGCAACACGCTGGTGGCGACGCGTCTCGCCCGGCTCAACGGGCTGGTCAGTCTCTATCAGGCGCTGGGCGGCGGCTGGCAAGGCGGCGACGGCCGTGGCAGCACCATGAGATAGTCACAATCGCACGAAACAAGCCTATATATGTGAATAGTCTCGCAACCGACATGAAATGGATCGTCAGACGCCGATGAAAACCTTGTTGCGACGCCTCGGCCAAGTGCTGTTTCTCGGTGTGCTGGCTGCCTTGGTCTGGCTGGTGTTCACCCACAAGACCGTGCCCCCCAAAACGGGTGCGGCTGCGGGCGGCAAGGCGGCGCAGGGCGGCCGGAAATCCGGCGGGCCGCCGCCAAATGTGCTGGTCGCCAAGCTCGGCACCGTGGATGTGCCGGTCTATGTCGATGCCGTGGGCACGGTGAATGCCCTCAATTCCGTGGCGGTGAGCCCGCAGATAGCCGGCACCCTGACCAGCCTTGATTTCAAGGAGGGGCAGGATGTCGCCAAGGGCGCCTTGCTGGCAACGCTCGATCCGGCGACCTATCAGGCAGCGCTGGAACAGGCGCAGGCGAAACTGGCGCAGGACCAGGCGTTGCTGGCCAATGGCCAGCGTGATCTCAAGCGCTATCAGGGCCTGCTGGCGGCCAAGGCGGTGACCACGCAGCAGGCCGATACGCAGCGGGCGACCGTGGCCCAGCAGGCGGCGCAGGTGAAATCCGACCAGGCGGCGATCGACAGCGCCAGGACGACGCTGGCCTATACCAGAATCACCTCGCCGCTGGCCGGGCGCACCGGCATCAGGACGCTGAGTGTCGGGGCGCAGGTCTATTCCGGCGGCACGGCGACCAGCATTGTCACGGTGACGCAGATGAAGCCGATCGGCGTCGTCTTCAATGTGCCGCAGCAGGAGCTGGGGGCGATCAACAAGGCGATGGCGAGCGGGCCGGTGACGGTCGAGATCGACCAGCCGCAGACCGGCAAGAAGCTCGAACAGGGCGTGCTGAAAGTCATCAACAACGCCGTCGATGTCACGACCGGCACGGTGCAGATGAAGGCCGAGGTGCCGAATGCCGGCCTCGCGCTATGGCCGGGCGCCTTTGTCAATGTGCGTGTGCTGGAGACCGTTCTCAAGGGCGTGATCGGCGTGCCGCCGCAGGCCCTGCAACGCGGGCCGGATGGCGATTTTGTCTATCTGCTGCAGGGTGACAAGGTGAGTGTGCGCAAGGTTGTGGCAGGGGTCGAGACGCAAAACCTGATCGTCGTGACATCCGGCTTGAAGGCGGGCGATGTCGTGGTCACCTCCGGATTCACGCAACTCGCGGATGGCAGCAAGGTCAAGGTTGGCACCGGCGCGGCGGGCAAGCCGCCATCATGATCGGCTCGGCGCTTTTCATTCGCCGGCCGATTGCGACATCGCTGCTGGCCCTGGCGATCCTGATCGGCGGCTGGCTTGGTTATTCGTTATTGCCGATTTCGGCCCTGCCGCAGGTGGATTTCCCGACCATCGAAATCACCACGCAATTGCCGGGGGCCAATCCCGACACGGTGGCGAGCCTGATTACCGCGCCCCTGGAGCGCCAGCTCGGCCAGATTGCCTCGCTGACCACCATGACCTCGACCAGTACCTTCGGCCTGTCGGAAATCACGCTGCAGTTTGACTTGTCGCGCGACATTGATTCTGCCGCCCAGGATGTGCAATCGGCGATCAATGCCGCGGGGTCGAGCCTGCCGCGCGGGCTGCCCTATCCGCCGGTCTATTCCAAGGTCAATCCGGCCGATGCGCCGATCCTGACCGTGGCGCTGACGTCAACGACGGTGCCGGTGCGCCAGCTTTCCGACATTGCCGACACGATCCTGACGCAGAGACTGAGCCAGGTGACCGGCGTCGGGCGCGTGGTGATCGAGGGCGGCGTGCGCCCGGCGGTGCGGATCGATGCCGATCTTGGTCGGCTGGCCTCCTATGGCCTCGGCCTTGAGGATCTGCGGGCGGCGATCGTTGGCGCCAATGTCGCCGGGCCCAAGGGTTATATCGACGGCCCGCAGCAATCTTTCACGATTTCGGCCAATGACCAGATCAATGCCGCGGCCGACTATAACAATGTGACAATTGCCTATAAAAACGGCGCGCCGGTGCGCATTGCCGATGTCGCGAGCGTGAAGAACGGCCTCGAAAATGCGCAGGTCAGCGCGCAATATCGCGGCCAGCCGGCGGTTATCATCGGCATTCAGCGCCAGCCCGGGGCCAATGTGGTGCAGACCGTGGCGCTGGTTCGTGCCGACCTGCAACGGCTGGTTGCGAGCCTGCCCAAGGGCGTGACGCTGAATTATGTGCAGGACCGCACAAGCACGATCAAGGCCTCGATCAGCGACGTGCAGTTCACGCTGATCCTGAGCGTGCTGCTGGTGGTGCTGGTGGTGTTCATTTTTTTGCGCACCCTGCGCGCCACGCTGATTGCCGCCGTCGCGCTGCCCTTGTCGCTGATCGCTACATTCGGCGTCATGTATTTTGCCAAATTCAGCCTCGACAATCTCTCGCTTATGGCGCTGACCATAGGCACCGGCTTTGTCGTCGATGACGCCATTGTCATGATCGAGAATATCGCCCGGCACATCGAGGATGGCGAAGCGCCGTTCGAGGCTGCCCTGCAGGGCGCGGCGGAAATCGGCTTTACGGTGATTTCGCTGACGGTGTCGCTGATAGCCGTGTTCATCCCGCTGCTGTTCATGACCGGCATTGTCGGGCGCATGTTCCGCGAATTTGCCGTGACCCTGACCATTGCCGTGGTGGTGTCGGCGATCGTGTCGCTGACCCTGACGCCGATGATGTGCGCCTGGGTGCTGAAAGCGCGCAAAAACCGGCAGGAGGCGGCGGCGGGGCGGCTGGAGCGGTTGACTGAGAGCGGGCTTGCCGCTTACCGGCGCAGCCTTGAGTGGGTGCTCGGCCACGAAACCTTGATGCTGGTGGCGATCCTGTTGACGCTTGCCGGCACATTCGCGCTTTATGCCGGCATCGACAAGGGCTTCCTGCCTTCGCAGGATACCGGGCTGATTTCGGCGGTCGGCGAGGCTGATCCGACCGTGTCCTTCGCGCAATTGCAGAAGCGCCAGTATGCGGTGGCGGCGAAGCTGCGGGAGGACAAGGATGTCGCCAGCGTCACCGCCATTGTCGGGGTCAGCAATGTCAATGCCACCGCCAATGCCGGGGCGCTGACCATCGTGCTGAAACCGCGCCAGCAGCGCACGCGCACGGCCGACCAGGTCATTCCGCATCTGGTGGCACTGGCGCATGAGGTGCCCGGCATCGTCATGACGTTCCAGAGTGTGCAGGACGTGCAGATTTCCACCCGTTCCAGCCGGGCGCGCTATCAATATACGCTGCTTGGCGTCGATCAGGGCGAGGTCGACAGCTGGACCGACAAGCTGGTGGCAGCGCTGAAAAATTCGAGCGTGCTCGATGATGTCGCGGCCGAGGCGCAGAATGGCGGGGCGCGGTTGCAGGTCAATGTCGACCGGGCGGCGGCGGGCCGGCTTGGCGTCTCGATGCAGAATGTCAGCGATGCGCTCGATGATGCCTTTGGCCAGCGCCAGGTTTCGACCATTTATGCGCAGACCAACCAATACCGGGTCATTCTCGAAGCCGGGCCGCAATGGCGCGCCAATTCGCAAAGCCTGAAGCAGATTTATGTGCCGGGCGTCGCCGGGGCGCAGGTGCCGCTCTCGGCCTTCACCACCATTACGACGACATCCGCACCGCTGGCGATCGAGCATGAGGAGCAATTTCCGGCCGATACCATCTCGTTCAATCTCAAGCCCGGCGGGTCGCTGGGAGCGGCCGAACAGGAGATCGCCAGCGCCTCGGCGGCCATTGGCATGCCGGCGACAATTTCCGGCAGCTATTCGGGTGATGCCTCGGAGTTCCAGTCATCGTTGGCCGGCGAGCCTTTGCTGATCCTCGCCGCGGTGGTGGCAATCTATATCGTGCTCGGCGTGCTTTACGAGAGCGCCATTCATCCGGTGACGATTTTGTCGACGCTGCCATCGGCGGGTGTCGGTGCGCTGATTGCGCTGATCCTGACCGGGCATGAACTGTCGCTGATCGCGTTGATCGGCATTGTGCTGCTGATGGGCATCGTCAAGAAAAACGCGATCATGATGATCGACTTTGCGCTGGAAGCGGAGCGGGTCGAGGGATTGTCGCCGCGCGACGCCATCCTCAAGGCGGCGCAATTGCGCTTCCGTCCGATCATGATGACGACGCTGGCGGCGTTGTTTGGGGCCCTGCCGCTGGCGCTGGGCCATGGCGAGGGTTCGGAATTGCGCATTCCGCTCGGCATCACCATCATTGGCGGCCTGCTCGCCAGCCAGCTCATCACGCTTTATTCGACGCCGGTGATCTATCTGATGATGGAACGAGTGCGGGTGCGGCTGGGCGGCAAGAAACTGGAGCCGATTGACGAAAGCCCGGTGGTGGTGGCGGATGTCGGACCGCGCAAGGCCGCGGAGTAGCATCGCCATGGGCTTCTTCGAGCATTTCATCCGGCGACCGATTGGCACCTCGCTGATGGCGCTGGGCCTGTTTCTGGTGGGCCTGATCAGCTATTTTCATCTGCCGGTGGCCAATCTGCCGCCGGTTGACCTGCCGGTGGTGTTTGTGGCGGCAAGCCGTCCCGGGGCCGATCCGCAAACCATGGCGACCACCGTCGCGGCTCCACTGGAGCGTTATCTTGGCACCATTGCCGGGCTCAACCAGATGACCTCGACTTCGTCACTGGGCATTACCCGTATCATCATGCAGTTTGACCTCAGCCGCAATGTCGTGGCCGCGGCGCGCGATGTGCAGGCGGCGCTCAATGATGCGGCCACCGACCTGCCGGGCGATTTGCCGACGCTGCCAATTTCCCGCAAGGTCAATCCCAATGCCTTTCCGGTCTATATTCTCGCCCTGACCTCAAAGACACTGGCGCCCTCGGCGCTTTATGACATTGCCGACAGCGTGCTGGCGCAGCGCATCGCCCAGGTGAAGGGCGTGGCCCAGGTGATCGTCTCGGGGGCCGAGCAGCCGGCCATTCGTGTCACCGCCAATCCGCAGCGGCTGGCCGCCATGGGCGTGAGCTTCGACCAGTTGCGCACCACCATTGCCAATGCAAATTCATTTCAGGCGCTCGGCGGCATAGACGGGCCGCATGTGGCGCAGACCATTTCCTCGGATGCGCAATTGCTGGCCCCGCGCGATTATCGCAATCTTGTCGTCACCAATGTCAATGGCGTCGGCGTGCCGCTCAAGGATGTCGCGACGATTGGCAGGGGGGTGCGCAGCTCGCGCAGTTTCGGCACATATAACGGCCGCCCGTCGGTGGCGTTGCTGATCACCCAGCAGGCCAATGCCAATGTCATCCAGATGGTCGATGACATTCGCGCGCTGCTGCCGCAATTGAAGCGCTTCCTGCCGGCCGGTGTCGATATTTCCGTGCTCAATGACCGCACTGGCGTCATTCGTTCCAGCATCACCGATATGGAACTGACCATTCTGGTGACCATCATCATGGTGATGATGGTGATCTTCGTGTTTCTGCGGCGGACGACATCGACGCTGGCGGCGGGCATGACGGTGCCGCTGGCGCTGGCGGGAACCTGCGCGCTGATGCTGGCGGCCGGCTTCACGCTCGACAATCTGTCGCTGATGGCGCTGGCGGTGTCGGTGGGATTCGTCGTGGATGATGCCATTGTCATCATTGAAAATGTCGAGCGCAAACTGGCCGAAGGCCTGACGCCGCTGCAGGCGGCAGCGGCTGGCACGAGGCAGATTGGCTTCACCGTGGTGTCGATTTCGGTGTCGCTGGCGGCAGCCTTCATCCCGCTGTTGTTCCTGCCGGGTGTGCCCGGCGAATTTTTCCGCGAATTTTCAGTGACCCTGACCTTCGCCATTCTGATTTCGACCATTGTGTCGCTGACGCTGACGCCGACGATCTGCGCGCATTTCATCAAGCCGGAGGGGCTGCGGCATCACAATTTTTTCGACCGGCTGATCGAAGGTGGCCTGGCGCGGCTGATCAAGGGCTATGGCTGGGCGCTGCGGCGGGTGCTGAAGCATCCGTTCCTGACGCTGATGACTTTGGTGACGACGGTGGCGCTGACGGTCGGGCTGTTCTTGAGCGTCACCAAGGGGGCGTTTCCGAGCGTGCAGACCGGGCTGATCATTGCCCAGACGGAAGCTGCAACAGACATTTCCTTTCCTGCCATGAAGGCCTTGCAGCAGAAAGCTGCAGCGTTGATTCAACATGATCCGGCGATTGCCGGGATGTCATCGTCGATTGACAATGGCGGCTTCGGGCAATCGGTCAATCAGGGGCGGATGTTCATTTCGCTGAAGCCGCAAAGCGAGCTGCACGGCCAGTCGATGTCGCAGATCATTGCCCGGCTGCGCCAGCGCGAGGCGAATCTGGTGGGCATGCGGGTGTTTTTTGTGGCGGCTTCGGCCTTCGGCGGGCCACCGCGCGCCTCCAAGGCGCAATATCAATTCACCTTGTGGGATGCCGACGACAAGGAGCTGAACCAGGCGGTCAACCGGGTTGAGGCGGCGATGAAGGCCATTCCGCAACTGGCCGATGTCAGCACCGATGCCGAGCGCAGCGGCCTGCAGGAAGATGTCGATATCGACCGTTCGATTGCGGCGCGGCTCGGCGTCAAGATCACCGATGTCGATACAGCGCTGAATGATGCGTTTTCACAGCGGCAGATTTCGACGATCTATAATCCGCGCAACCAATATACCGTGGTGCTCGAACTCGACCCGCGCGATCGTAACAGCCCGCTGGACCTGACCAGGATATTTGTGCCGGGGGCGGGCGGGGTGCAGGTGCCGTTGTCGGCCTTTGCAAAAATCCGCCGGGATCTGGCGCCGCTGTCGATCAACCATCAAGGCCAGTTCCCCGCGGTGACGATCACCTATAATCTCAAGTCGCAAAAGGATATCGGCATAGCCACCTCGACCATTCTGGCGAAGGTCGCGGCACTGCACCTGCCCGATGGCGTGCATACCGAATTTGCCGGTGATGCGGCTGATTTCAGATCGCAATCGAGCGAGGGGCCCTTGCTGATCATCGCGGCGCTGATTGCGGTTTATATGGTGCTCGGCATTCTCTACGAGAGCCTGATCCACCCCATCACCATTTTATCGACCCTGCCATCAGCCGGGCTCGGGGCGCTGCTGGCGCTCGAGGTGACGCATACGCCCTTGTCGCTGATCGCGCTGATCGGTATCATCCTGCTGATCGGCATTGTCAAAAAGAACGGGATCATGCTGGTGGATTTCGCCATCCATGCGCAGCGGGCCGAAAACCTCGATGCGGCGGAAGCGATTTACCAGGCGTGCATTGCCCGCTTCCGCCCGATCCTGATGACGACCATGGCCTCGCTGCTCGGGGCGCTGCCGCTGATTTTTGCGACCGGGCCGGGCTTTGAATTGCGCCAGCCGCTCGGCATCACCATTGCCGGCGGCCTGATGGTGTCGCAGGTGCTGACGCTGTTCACGACGCCGGTAACCTATATGCTGCTCGACCGGCTCGGGCATTTGTCGCCGCGCCGCTGGTTGCGGGCGCCAGCTCAGCCGGCGGCGAAGGCCTGACTGGCGCGCACTTCAACACCGCTATGGGCGGCAATGACCGCAAGAAGATCATGCAGAGAATGGGCAACGCTCTTGCCGGTGGTGTCGATGGTCGCATGGGCACGAGCATATTGCAGCTCGCGCTCGCCGAGAATTGCACGAAGTTCCTCCAAGGCAATGTCATCATCGGCGACGATCCTTGTCTTGCCCTGGGCGCGCACCCGCTCAAGATGCTCGTCGGGCGAGGCCTTGATCCAGATCGTGTAGAAATTTTCCAGCAGGATTTCCATCGACAGGGCGTCGGATACCAGGCCGCCATTGGTGGCGAGCAGCATGGCACCGGCCCGGGTGGTGAGGCCGCGCAGGGAGGCCTGCTCCAGGCGGCGGTAACCGTTCTGGCCGTAGAGCGGGAAGATTTCGTGCACTTGCAGGCCGTGATCGCGCTCGATCTCGCGGTTGAGCTCGAAAAACGGCCATTTCAGCTCATCGGCAGCGAGCCGGGCGAGGGTTGATTTCCCGGCACCGCGCAGGCCGATCAGGGCGACGCGATCGAGCCGACGCACCGGGCCGGAGGGCTGGCGCGCCGGTTCGCGAAGGGCGCGGCGGGCGGCTTCGATGCGCTTGGGATCAGCTTCGGTCAGCAGCGACTGGAATTCCTCGAAAAGCGTGGCATTGGCGCTCTGGGGATGCAGCAGCGCCGCAATCGGCACGTTGATGCCATGGCAAATGCGCCGCAACAGCAGCACCGAGACATTGCCCTTGCCGGCTTCCAGCTGGGCGATATAGCGCTCTGACAGGCCGGACTTTTCCGCCAGCAGCTTGCGCGAGAGCCCCGATTGCGTGCGCAGGGCGCGGGCGCGCCGGCCGAGTTCGGCAAGGAACTCCGACTCGCCCACACGGGCCGCCGAGCTGGCAATTTCATGAAATGACGTCTTCATTCGAGATACTTCCAAGGTGATTTGCTTGTGCTCCAGGTCTCTGGTCGGCACAGATTCATGGCCGCACTTATCGGCCCGGATTGCGTGAATTATGCGGCATCGGTTTACATCTAAACTATCGTAGCTTTATATTTCCACAATTCCCGGCAAATTCGGGCATCGCTTTGCAGTTTATGTCAAAACAGTTGAGCATTCAATTCATTATGCGCAATTTTGCGGAATAAGTATGACAATATGGTGGATGAGGCCTTCTCCCCAGGGGGCGGCCGGTCCCGGTTCGGCACCGTGACATTATGGCGGGATTGCGACCAAATTTGCTGCGTCCTGATTGACTTTGTCCCCTTGGCACCGTCACATTGTTCGCAACGAGATCAAGCCGGATGTTCATGCGATGAATGCGTCAGTCACGACCCTCCCTGCCGATCCGCTCGCGGCCTCCGCGCAGGCGGAAACGCTGCCGGACAAAGTGGCGATGCGCGAGGCGATTCTGGCGAAGATGACTTATGCGGTCGGCAAGAATCCGATTGCGGCCACCGAGCGCGACTGGTTTGAGGCGACGGCGCTGGCCGTCCGCGATGTGATGACCCGCCGCTGGATTTCGTCGATCCATGATGTTTACGAGGCCAAGCGCAAGCGGGTCTATTATCTGTCGCTGGAATTCCTGATCGGGCGGCTGCTGTTCGACAGCATGAACAATTTCGGCCTGACCGCGGCGGTGCGCGGGGCGCTGGCCGAGCTCAATGTCAGCCTCGATGCGCTGCTTGAGGTCGAGCCCGATCCGGCGCTGGGCAATGGCGGCCTCGGGCGTCTGGCCGCCTGCTTCATGGAGAGCGCGGCTTCGCTAATGGTGCCGATGTATGGCTATGGCATCCGCTATGACCATGGCCTGTTTCGCCAGCGCATCAAGGATGGGCGGCAGCTCGAATATCCAGAAAACTGGCTCGACTGGCGCAATCCATGGGAGTTCGAGCGCCACGAGGTGAGTTATACCATCGGCTTTGGCGGTTCCGTCGTGATGATCACCGAGGACGAAGCCAAGCCGCGCTATATGTGGCAGCCGGCCGAGGCGGTGCAGGCGGTGGCCTTTGACACGCCGGTGGCCGGATGGCGCGGGGCGCAGGTCAATACCCTGCGGCTCTGGTCGGCACGGGCACTCGATCCGCTGCGGCTCGACCGCTTCAACAGCGGCGATTATGTCGGCGCGCAAAATGCCCAGGCCCAGGCCGAGGCGATTTCCAAGGTGCTCTATCCCAGCGAATCCACGCCTGAAGGCCAGGAATTGCGGCTGCGGCAGGAGTTTTTCTTTGTCTCGGCCTCGTTGCAGGATTTGCTGCGCCGCCATGTCAAGAATGAAAAGAGCCTCGACAGTCTGCCGGACCGGGTGGCGATCCAGCTCAATGATACCCATCCCTCGATCGGCATTGCCGAAATGATGCGGCTGCTGGTCGACAACCACGGCCTCGACTGGGATCATGCCTGGGATCTGGTGGTGCGCACGTTCGGCTATACCAACCACACCTTGTTGCCGGAGGCGCTGGAAAGCTGGCCGGTGCCGCTGATGGAGCGGTTGCTGCCGCGCCACATGCAGATCATTTATCTCCTGAACGAAAAGCACCTCGACGACCTGCGCCATGCGCAGGACCCCGGCGATGCGATGCTCTCCTCGGTGTCCCTGATCGACGAGCATAATGGCCGGCGTGTGCGCATGGGCCATCTCGCCTTCATCGGCTCGCATTCGATCAATGGCGTTTCGGCGCTGCATACCAACCTGCTCGAAAAGACGATTTTTGCCGATCTCGACCGGGCCTATCCGGGGCGGATCAACAACAAGACCAACGGCATCACCTTCCGCCGCTGGCTTTTCGAGTGCAATCAGCCGCTCACCGCGCTTCTGGTCGAGACCCTCGGCGAGCGGGTGCTGGATGATGCCGGGCAATTGACGCGCCTGTCGGCCTTCGCGCAGGATGCGGCATTTCAGGACAATCTGGCGCGCTGCAAGATGCAGGCGAAGGTGGCCCTGGCGAAACTGGCGCGCGAGAGGGTAGGGGTGGTGCTCGATCCGCACGCGCTGTTTGATGTGCAGATCAAGCGCATTCATGAATACAAGCGGCAATTGCTGAATATCCTTGAGACTATAGCGATCTATCAGGCGATGCGGGCGCAGCCGATGCGCAACTGGACGCCGCGGGTGAAGATTTTTGCCGGCAAGGCTGCGGCCAGCTATGATACTGCCAAGCTCATCATCCGCCTTGCCAATGATGTCGCCAAGGTGATCAACGCCGATCCGACGCTGCGAGACCGGCTGAAGGTGGTGTTCCTGCCCAATTACAATGTGTCGCTGGCGGAAATGATCATTCCCGCCGCTGATCTCTCCGAGCAGATTTCCACGGCCGGCATGGAGGCCTCCGGCACCGGCAACATGAAGCTGGCGCTGAACGGTGCCTTGACCATCGGCACGCTCGATGGGGCCAATGTCGAGATCATGGAACATGTCGGGGCGGAAAATATCTTCATTTTCGGCATGACGACCGAGGAAGTGGCGGCGCGCCGGGCGCGTGGCATATCTTCGGTCGATATTATCAACGCCTCGCCGATCCTGCGCGAGGTGATCGACAGCCTGGCTGGCGGGGTGTTCTCGCCCGATGATCCGGGGCGCTATCGCGGCCTATGCGACATCATCACCCACCATGATTATTTCATGGTTTCGGCCGATTTCGACGCCTATTACAAGATGCAGCGCCATGCCGCGGATCATTTCCAGCAGCCACGGGACTGGCTGGAAAAGAGCGCCCGCAACATTGCCGGCATGGGCTGGTTCTCATCGGATCGCACGATTGGCGAATATGCGCGTGACATCTGGAACGTGCCGATCGCGACCAAGGTGCCCGCATGACGCAACAAGCTGCAGCCCTGCATCGCGATGAAGTCGAACAGCTGGTGAGCGCGCGCCACCATGATCCCTTCGCGGTGCTGGGGCCGCATCTGGTGGCGGGAGGTCTGGCGGTGCGGGTGTTGCTGCCCGATGCCGAAACCCTCGAAATGATCGATGCCAAGGGGGGGCGGCTGGCTTCCTTCGAGAAAACCCACCCCAGCGGGTTGTTTGAGACCTTCCTGCCGGGCAAGCAAAAAGTGCCGCGCTACCAGTTGCGGGCGGCCAATCCGCGCGCCAGCTGGCAGCTTTATGACACATACAGTTTCGGGCCGCTGCTGGGTTCGGTCGATGATTATCTGCTGGTCGAGGGCAGCCATCAGGCGCTTTATGACAAGCTTGGCGCGCATCGCATCACCCATGAGGGGGTCGAGGGTGTGCATTTTGCGGTATGGGCGCCCCATGCCGCCCGCGTCTCGGTGGTGGGCGATTTCAACGACTGGGATGGCCGCCGCCACCAGATGCGCAAAAGGCTGGACAGCGGTGTCTGGGAGATTTTTGCGCCGCTGGTCGGGGTCAATGCCATTTACAAATATGAGGTGATCGCCGCCAGCGGCGCACGCCAGCCGCTCAAGGCCGATCCTTTCGGCTTTTCGGCGCAGCTGCGCCCCGATACGGCATCGCTGGTGACCGATCCTGCGCCCTTCGTGTGGAAGGACGAGGCGCATATGGCGCATCTGGCGCGGCGCAATTCGCGCGCCGAGGCCATGTCGATCTATGAGGTGCATCTGGGCTCCTGGCGACGCGGCGATTACGGCCGGTTTTTGTCCTATGACGAACTCGCCGACCAGCTGGTGCCCTATGTCGCCTATATGGGCTTCACCCATATCGAGCTGATGCCGATTTCCGAGCATCCGCTGGATGATTCCTGGGGCTACCAGCCGGTCGGGCTGTTTGCGCCAACGCGGCGGTTCGGTGATCCGGCCGGCTTCGCCCGCTTTGTCGATCGCGCCCATCGCGCCGGTCTCGGGGTGATCCTCGATTGGGTGCCGGCGCATTTTCCGACCGATCCGCACGGTCTTGCCTGGTTTGACGGCCATACGCTCTATGAGGATCCTGATCCCAAGCGCGGGTTCCATCCCGACTGGAACACGGCGATTTTTGATTTCGGCCGCGCCGAGGTCGCCAATATGCTGGCCGCCAATGCGCTCTACTGGATCAAGCACTTCCACATCGATGGCCTGAGGGTAGATGCCGTCGCCTCGATGCTATACCTCGATTATTCCCGCAAGGCGGGCGAGTGGTCGGCCAATATCCACGGATCGAACCAGAATCTCGAGGCGATTGCATTTTTGCGCAAGGTCAACAAGCTGGTCTATGGCCTGCACCCCTATGCCATGACCATTGCCGAGGAATCGACCTCATGGCCCGGCGTCTCGCAACCCCTTGAACACGGCGGCCTTGGCTTCGGTTTCAAGTGGAATATGGGCTGGATGCACGACACCTTGAATTACATGATGAAAGAGCCGGTGCACCGCTCGCATCATCATCATGACATGACCTTCGGGCTGCTTTACGCCTTTGCCGAGAATTTCGTGCTGCCGCTGTCGCATGACGAGGTGGTGCATGGCAAAGGTTCGCTGATCACGCGGATGCCGGGCGATAATTGGCAGAAATTCGCCAATCTGCGCGGCTATTACGGTTTCATGTGGGGCCATCCCGGCAAGAAGCTGCTGTTCATGGGCCAGGAATTCGGGCAATGGCGCGAATGGAATTTCCGCGAAGGGCTCGACTGGCACCTCACCGATCATCCGCTGCATCGCGGCCTGCAATTGCTGGTGCGCGATCTCAACCATCTGCACCGCACCTGGCCGGCGCTGCACCAGCGCGATTGCGAGAGCGAGGGGTTTTCGTGGGTGGTGGCCGATGATGCCGCGCAATCGGTGTTCGCCTGGCTGCGCTTTGGCTTTGATGGCGCAGCGCCGATCCTGGTGGTGAGCAATTTCACGCCGGTGCCGCGCGCCTCCTACCGCATCGGCCTGCCGCAGGCCGGGCTGTGGCGCGAAATCCTCAACACCGATGCACAGATTTATGGCGGCTCCGGGCAGGGCAACCTTGGCGCTGTCGTCGCCGCGGCAAACCCGAGCCACGGGCAGGTCGCCAGTGCGGAATTCATGCTGCCACCGCTCGCAACCATCTATTTTGCCTTGGACACCGCATGAAGCGCAACACAACTGTCCTGAAACGCAGCTAATCTGGCCATCAGAGCCGGGCGTGCAACGAGATCATACAGGGAGACCACGACCATGACCAAGACCACGCGCCGTCCAGACCCGACGCTCAATCCGCCGCAGCGCAGCGAATTTATCGGCGGTGGTCCGCTGGCCCGCCATGCCATGGCCTATGTACTGGCCGGCGGGCGCGGCTCAAGGTTGCTGGAACTCACCGACCGGCGGGCCAAGCCGGCGGTCTATTTCGGCGGCAAGTCGCGGATCATTGATTTTGCCCTGTCCAATGCGCTCAATTCCGGCGTGCGCCGCATTTCGGTCGCCACCCAGTACAAAGCCCACAGTCTGATCCGGCATTTGCAGCGCGGCTGGAACTTCTTCCGGCCCGAGCGCAATGAAACCTTCGATATCCTGCCCGCCAGCCAACGCATTTCCGAGACCGCGTGGTATCTCGGCACGGCCGATGCGGTCTATCAAAACATTGATATTATTGAAGATTATGATCCGAAATATATGATTATCCTTGCCGGCGACCATATTTACAAGATGGATTACGAGGTGATGCTGCAACAGCATGTCGCCTCGGGGGCGGATGTCACCATCGGCTGCCTCGAAGTGCCACGCATGGAAGCCACCGGCTTTGGCGTGATGCATATTGATGAAGCCAACAACATCCTGTCGTTTATGGAAAAGCCGAAGGACCCGCCGGCCATGCCCGGCAAGCCGGAAAGCGCGCTCGCCAGCATGGGTATCTATGTGTTCGAGACCAAATTCCTGATCGACCAATTGCGGCGCGATTTTGCCGATCCTCATTCCAGCCGCGATTTTGGCAAGGATATCATTCCCTTTATCGTCAAGAACGGCAAAGCGGTGGCGCATCATTTTTCACAGAGTTGCGTGCGCTCGCAGAAAGAAAATGGCGCCTATTGGCGCGATGTCGGCACAGTCGATGCCTATTGGGCGGCCAATATCGATCTGACCGATGTGGTGCCGGAACTCGATCTTTATGATCGCAACTGGCCGATCTGGACCTTTGGCGAAATCACCCCGCCGGCCAAATTCGTGCATGATTCCATCGAGCGGCGCGGGCTTGCCACCGCCTCGCTGGTCTCGGGCGGCTGCATTGTCTCGGGCTCGCATGTGCACCGCTCGCTGCTATTTACTGGCGTGCATGTGCATTCCTATTCGAACGTCGATCATGCCGTCATTCTGCCCTATGTCACGGTCAACCGCGGTTCGAGGCTGAAGAATTGTGTCATCGATCGCGGCGTCACCATCCCTGAGGGCCTGATTGTCGGCGAGGATGCCGTCGAGGACGAACGCCGGTTCCGCCGCTCGGAAAATGGCATATGCCTGATCACGCAACCGATGATCGACAGGCTCGGCTGATGGCGGGGCTGCGCATACTCTCCATCACCTCCGAGATCTTTCCGCTGGTCAAGACCGGGGGGCTCGCCGATGTGGCGGGGGCCCTGCCTCTGGCGCTGGCCGGGCTCGATTGCGAGATGGTGAGCCTGGTGCCAGGCTATCCGGCGGTGATGGAGGCGCTGAGCGGGCGCCGCCGCGTCCATGATTTTGCCGATCTCTTTGGCGGGCCGGCGCGGCTGTGGCGGGCCAAGGCCGGGCCGCTTGAGCTTTATGTGCTTGATGGCGCACATCTTTATCAGCGCAAGGGCAATCCCTATCTGGGGCCGGACGGGCTGGACTGGCCGGATAATGCGCAGCGCTTTGCAGCGCTGGGCTTTGTTGGGGCGGCGATTGGGCGCGGGCTCGATCCCAAATTCCTGCCCGATGTCGTGCATGCGCATGACTGGCAGGCGGGGCTGGCGCCGGTCTATCTGCATTATGGCGCGCCACCGCGACCCAAAACCGTGATTACCGTGCATAATCTCGCGTTTCAGGGCCGGTTTGATGCCGCGCTTCTGGCGTCATTGCGCCTGCCGCCCGAGGCCTTCACCATGGAGGGGGTCGAATATTTTGGCGGCATCGGCTTTCTCAAGGGCGCGCTGGCGCATAGCGATGCCATAACCACGGTCTCGCCGACTTATGCGGTGGAGATTCTCGGCAGCGAGGCCGGCATGGGGCTCGACGGGCTGCTGCGCCAGCGGGCCGGGGCGCTGCATGGCATTCTCAATGGCCTCGATGGCGAGGCCTGGAACCCGGAAACCGATGTGCATCTGGCGGCGCGCTACAAGCGGGCGGTGATGGCGCGGGCGCGGGCGCACAACAAGCTCGCCCTGCAGCGCCGGCTCGGGCTGGCGGCCGATCCCCATGCGCTGCTGCTCGGGGTCGTCTCGCGCCTGTCCGAGCAAAAGGGGCTGGACCTGCTGCTCGAAGCCATGGCGGATTTTGCCGACAGCCCGGTGCAGCTCGCCTTGCTGGGATCGGGCGATCCGCAGATCCAGCAGGGCTTTGCGCGGCTCGCGGCCGGGGCGCCGCAGCGTTATGCCTGTTCATTTTCCTATGATGAACCGCTGGCGCATATGATCCAGGGCGGATCTGACGCGTTTCTGGTGCCCTCGCGCTTCGAGCCTTGTGGGCTGACGCAGCTTGCCGCCCTGCGCTATGGCGCCATTCCGGTGGTGGCGCATGTCGGCGGCCTCGCAGATACGGTCATTGATGCCAATGCGGCGGCCTTGCAGGCGGGGGTTGCGACCGGCGTCGCCTTTTCGCCGGTCACCCGCGATGCCCTGAGTGCGGCGCTGCGGCGCACGCTGGCGCTTTATCGTCAGCCGAAAATCTGGCGCAAGCTGCAGGCCAATGGCATGGTCGCGGATTTTTCCTGGGAACAGCCGGCGCGCCAGTATGCCGCGCTTTATCGCCATCTTGTCGCTGCCTGAAACGGAGCCAGTCGTCGTGAAAATCACCTCTGTCGAAACCCGTCCCCTCGCTGGACAAAAGCCCGGCACCTCCGGTCTGCGCAAGAAAGTGCCGCAATTCCAGGCCCCGCATTATCTCGAAAATTTCATTCAGTCGATTTTCAATGCCCTGCCGGACAAGACCGGTGCCAGCCTGGTGCTGGGCGGCGACGGGCGCTATTTCAACCGCGAGGCCATTGCCATTGTCGTAGCCATGGCTGCCGCCAATGGGTTTGCGCGCGTCATCGTCGGGCAGGGCGGCATCCTGTCGACGCCTGCCGCCTCCCATCTCATCCGCCAGCGCAAGACGCTTGGCGGCATCATCCTGTCGGCCAGCCACAATCCCGGCGGGCCGCAGGGCGATTTCGGCGTCAAGTTCAATGCCGGCAATGGCGGGCCGGCGCCCGAAAGCCTGACGGACGCCATTCACGCCGAAACGCTGCGCATCAGCCAGTATAAAATCGCTGATCTCGGTACGCTCGACATTGACCATATCGGCATCACGCAATTTGACGGCTTTACCCTCGAAGTCACCGACAGCGTCGAAGCCTATCAGGCGCTGATGGAGACACTGTTCGATATGGCGGCGATCCGGGCGCTGTTTGCCTCGGGCTTTCGCATGCGTTTCGATGCCTTGTCGGCGGTGACGGGGCCCTATGCCCTGCGGATTTTCGAGGGGCTGCTCGGGGCGGCGCCGGGGACGGTCGTCAATGGCGTGCCGCTGCCGGACTTCGGCGGCCACCATCCCGACCCCAATCCGGTCAATTGCCGCGATCTTTACGAGCTTGCCATGTCGGAAGCGGCGCCCGACCTTTGTGCGGCTTCCGATGGCGACGGCGACCGCAACCTGATCATCGGGCGCGGGCTGTTCGTCACGCCCTCCGACAGCCTTGCCGTGCTCGCCGCCAATGCGCATCTCGCCCCGGCCTACCGGGCTGGCCTTGCCGGCATTGCCCGCTCGATGCCGACCTCGGCGGCGGCCGACCGGGTGGCGCAAAAGCGCGGGCTGGCGCTTTACGAGACGCCGACGGGCTGGAAATTCTTCGGCAACCTGCTCGATGCCGGCAAGGTGACGATTTGCGGCGAGGAGAGCGCCGGCACCGGCTCGAACCATGTGCGCGAGAAGGACGGGCTCTGGGCGGTGCTTTTGTGGCTGAACATTCTGGCCGTGCGACGCGAGAGCGTGAAGAGCATCGTTGGCGCGCACTGGCGCGAATTTGGCCGCAATTATTACGCGCGCCATGATTATGAGGAGGTCGATAGCGCCGCAGCCGACCGGCTGATGCTGGGCCTGCGCGAACGACTTGGCGCCCTCAAGGGCTATCGCCACGGGGCGCTGGTGGTGAGCAGCGCTGATGATTTTGCCTATCATGATCCGGTCGATGGTTCGAGCTCGGCGCATCAGGGGGTACGGATCATGTTCGAGGGCGGAGCGCGCGTGGTCTACAGGCTGTCCGGCACCGGCACGGCCGGGGCGACCTTGCGGGTCTATCTCGAACATTACGAGGCCGGCCCGGCCGGGCTCGATGCCGATAATCATGCGGCGCTGGCACCGCTGGTGGCGGCGGCGCAAGCCATTGCCGACATCACCCGGCTGACGGGCCGCGCGGCGCCGTCGGTCATCACATGAAATGGCAGCTGAGCGAGGGCGCGCCCGAGCCCCTTGGCGTGTCGCTCGATGGTGACGGCATCAATGTCGCGGTGGTCTCGCGCGATGCCGAGGCGGTGGATTTCTGCCTTTTCGATGACACCGGCGACAGGGAAGTGGCGCGCCTGCGGCTGCCCGGGCGCAGCGGCGCGGTGTTTCACGGCCATATCAGTGATGTGGGCGCGGGGACGCTTTATGGCTTGCGTGCCACGGGTCCGTTCGATCCTGCCAATGGCAAAAGATTCAATGATCACAAGCTTCTGGTCGATCCTTATGCCAAAATGATTCAAGCGCCCTTTGAAGTTCATGTAGAGATTCAGGGCGGGGCCGAGGTGGAGGACGAGCGCGACAGCGCCGCCTTCGTGCCGAAATCTGTGGTGGTCGCGCCGCTGCCAGCCGCCGGCCGGCAAGGCCCGCGCATCGGCCGGGCGCACAGCGTGATTTATGAAGCCAGCGTTGCGGCGCTGACAGCGCGCCACCCCGGCGTGCCGCAGGCCCTGCGCGGCACGTTTGCGGCGCTGGCGACGCCCGCCATCATCGGCCATCTGACGGCGCTTGGCGTCACGACGCTGGAACTCATGCCGGTTGCCGCCTGGATCGACGAGCGGCACCTGCCGGCGCTGGGCCTGCAGAATCACTGGGGCTATAATCCGGTGTGTTTCATGGCGCCTGATCCGCGCCTTGCCCCCGGCGGCCTTGCCGAAATCCGCACGACGCTGGAGCGCCTGCATGAGGCTGGGATCGAGGTGGTGCTTGATGTGGTGTTCAACCATAGCGGCGAGAGCGACCAGCTTGGTGCCACGCTGAGCCTGCGCGGGCTCGACAATGCGCTCTATTATCGCCTGCGCCCCGATGATCTCGCGCTTTACGTCAATGATACCGGCTGCGGCCACACATTGGCTTGTGATCAGCCGGAGGTGGTGCGGCTGGTGATGGACGCGCTGCGGCATTGGGCGCATGTCGGGTTTGATGGCTTTCGCTTCGATCTTGCTACCATTCTGGGGCGAAATGCTGCCGGCTTTGCTGCCGGGGCGCCGCTGCTGACGGCGATCAGGCAGGATCCGGTGCTGCGGGCGCTTAAACTGATTGTCGAGCCCTGGGATATTGGCCCCGGCGGCTATCAGCTCGGGCGGTTTGGCGCTCCCTTCATGGAATGGAACGACCAGTTCCGCGATGATCTGCGCCGCTTCTGGCAGGGTACCGGCAGCATCAGCGCGCTGGCGACGCGGCTCGCCGGTTCCGCCGATCTCTTCGCAGCCGGGCACCGGCCCTCGGCCAGCCTCAATTTCGTCAGCGCCCATGACGGCTTCACCCTGGCTGACCTCGTGAGCTTCAACGAGCGGCATAATCTCGCGAATGGTGAAGGCAACCGCGACGGTACTGCCGACAATCATGGCTGGAACCATGGCGTCGAGGGGCCCAGCGCCGATCCGGCAATTGTCGCTGCGCGCCTGCGGGACCAGCGCAACCTCCTGTTCTGCCTGATGATGGCACGCGGCACGCCGATGCTGGCGATGGGCGCCGAGCTTGGCCATAGCCAGGGCGGTAATAATAATGGCTATGCGCAGGCCTTTGCGCTCGACTGGCAGGGCTCGGCGGACGGGCTCTGCGGCTTTGTCGCGGCTCTGGCCGCGATGCGCGCAAGGCATGCGGCGCTGCATGAGGATCGCTTCCTTGATGGCGGCGGAGCGCTGCCGGATGCGCAATGGCTCGGCCCTGACGGCGCGGCCCTGACGACGCAGGCGTGGCAGGACCGGAACCAGCGGGCCCTGATGCTGGGGCTTTATGTCGAGCCGGCACGCGCCCCGCCGCAGGGTGACCGGGTGCTGGTGATCATCAATGGCGGGGCAGGGACGACGCGTTTTCACCTGCCGCCGCCCCGCGCCGGTTTTGACTGGCACCTGGCGCTGGCAACCGCGGCAACGGCTGGCGCAACCGCACCCTGGCTTGACCTGCCCGCCCGCAGTTGCGCGCTGGTGGTGGAGCAGCAAGGCGGGGCGGCGAGCGGTATTTTTTCCTAACCAAGCCATTGCCAGGCTATAAAATAGGTTCTATATCTGCAAGATAGGATCAGTTTCCGGGCATGATCGGGAGTCGTCGCGTGCTGTCCCACGAACAGATTTGGTCAGCCATTGATACTCTTGCCAGCAATGCCGGCATGACGACCTCGGCCCTGGCCAAGAAAGCCGGGCTCGATGCCACAACCTTCAACCGCTCGAAACGGATGATGCCGGACGGGCGGCAGCGCTGGCCCTCAACCGAATCCATCGCCAAGATTCTTGGCGCCACGGGCGTGTCGCTCGATGAATTTCTCGGGCTGGTGACGCGGGCCGGGATCGGGACGGCGGCGATCCGGCCTTTGCCGCTGCTGGGCTTTGCGCAGGCGGGTGCGGGCGGGTTTTTTGATGATGGCGGCTTTCCCGCCGGGGGCGGCTGGGACGAGGTGGTGTTTCCCAACGGCGCCGATGACCATAGCTATTCGCTGGAAATATCCGGCGATTCCATGCAGCCGCTTTATCGCGACGGCGATCGCATCATTGTCTCGCCGGGCTCGCCGATCCGGCGCGGCGACCGCGTGGTGGTGAAAACCACCGATGGCGAGGTGCTGGCCAAGGAGCTGAAGCGCCAGACCGGCCGCACCATCGAATTGAAATCGCTCAATCCGCTGCATGAGGACCGGGTGCTGCCGCTGGAAAAAGTGGCGTGGATGGCGCGCATCATCTGGGCGAGCCAATAGGGGCGCTGTCACCTGGCCGCGCCATGGCCCTGATGGTTCAGGGTCAAATCGCGCCGTCGAGATCGGCACGCAGCCTCGCGCCCATGGCTTCGGCAGCGGTGCGGGCATAGGGAATGGCGCGTGCCAGACACCAGAAATAATGAATCATGCCCTGATGCAGGGTGCGGTGCAGCGGCACGCCCTCGGCCTTGAGGCGCTGGCCCAAAACCTCGCCCTCGTCAAGAAACGGGTCAAATCCGGCAAGATGCAGGTGCACGGGCGGAAAACCGGCAAAGGAGCGGCGCAGCAGCGGCGAGACGCGCGGATCATCGCGGGGCGTGCTGCCGCGCAAATAATGGCCAAGGTCATCCTCGATGACGTCGGCCTCGATCAGCCAGCCCGTGGCTCTGGCTCTGCGCGAGGCGGCCAGACGGGCGACATCGGTGATCGGCGAGATCAGCAGCAGGCGGGCCAGCGGGGCGAGGGCACGCTCCTGCGCCAGTCCGGCGAGGGCCAGCGCCAGGGTGCCACCGGCCGAATCCCCGGCGAGAACTAGGTTGCCGCCATGGCGCTGATGCAGGGCTTGCAGCGCGGCGGCGGCGGCCTCAAGGGCGGCGGGAAATGGATGCTCGGGGGCGAGCGGATAATCGAAGAGACAGACTTGTGTTTTTGACGCCGCAGCGAGGCGGCCGCAAAGGCCGGAATGTGTGGCAAAGCCACCGGCAGTCCAGCCGCCACCATGCAGAAAGAGCATGCGCGGGCCGTGCCAGGCGCGCCTCGGCGTGAACAGGCGGGCGGCCAGCGGCCCGGCCGCGCCCTCAAGGGTGATATCGTCCTGCGTGACGGCTTCGCACGGTTCATCGGCGAAAGCCGCCAGAGCCGTGAGGGCGGCGCGGCGATGCGCGACATCGGGAAGGCTATCGCTCCTTGTCGCCCGCGCCATGGCCAGCACCCGCGCCGCAAAGGGGTCGAGACCAGGGGCCGTAGCGTCAACTTCGGGGGCGCCGCCTGCAGCCATGCCTCAATCTTTCATGTCGTCGCTGTCGGCGTCCGGGGCCGCCAGCCGGGCGACGCGCAGCAGCACGAGACGGTTGCGCGCCTTGCGCAGCACTTCAAAGCGAAAATTGTGAAAGGTGAACATCTGGCCGACCTCGGGAATCGAGCGCGCCTCATGGATCACCAGCCCGGCAATGGTGGTGGCCTCGCCGCCGGGCAAATCCCAATCCATCACCCGGTTGAGATCGCGTATCGGCAGGCCGCCATCAACCGTCACCGAGCCATCGTCGAGCATGCGCACACCGGCGGCGGCCGGGTCGTGCTCATCCTTGATATCGCCGACGATCTCTTCGAGGATGTCTTCGAGGGTCACGAGGCCCATGACCGAACCATATTCATCGACCACCAGCGCGAAATGCGTCTTGCGCTTGAGGAAGGCCTGCAACTGATCCGGCAGGCTGGTGGTGTCGGGCACGAACCATGGCTTGCTGGCAATGGCGGTGGCGACGAGGCCGGAGGTGTCGCCACGGGCCGCCGCGAGGGCGCGGAGCAGATCCTTGGCGTGAAGCACGCCGATGATATTTTCCGGCTCGCCCTGCCAGAGCGGCAGGCGCGTATAGGGCGAGGCCAGGACCTCGCGCACCAGATCGCCGGCCGGCTGATCGGCCTTGATCACCTGCATCTTGGTGCGGTGGATCATCACATCGGTGACGGTGAGATCGGCGAGATCGAGCAGGCCACCCACCATGTCGCGATCCTGGCGGGCGACATCGCCATCGCGGTGCATCATGTCAACGGTGCTTTTCAGGTCTTCATGGCTGGTCGAGGATTCAGGATCGGCCCTGGTCGATATGCCGAAAATGCGCAGCATGAGCCGCACCAGCCCTTCGACCGCCTGCAGGGTCGGCTTGAACAGGGCCATGAAAAAGGCAGCGAGCGGCGCGACAGCGAGGGCGGTGCGTTCGGGCCGTGTGATCGCCAGCGTTTTTGGCAAGACCTCGGCAAATATCAGGAGAATGATGGTCATCAGCACGGTGGCGTAAAGCACACCGGCAGCACCATAGAACCGCACCAGCAAATTGGTGGCGATGGCGGAAGCGGCAATATTGACCAGCGTATTGCCCAGCAGCATGGCGCTGATGAAGCGCGGCATGTCGCCAATCAGCCGGTTAACGCGGGTGGCCCTCGCGTCGCCGCTTTTTTCGAGGGAATAGAATCGCGCCTTCGAGGCGGCGGTCAGGGCGGTTTCCGAGGCCGAGAAAAACATCGACAACAGCACGCAAAGGACGATGACGGCGAGGCTGACAGGCAGGCTCGACAACCACAGGTTCACATGCGCCAGCACGGTCTCAGGCAAGGCGGGTGACCTCCAGCCCGCGTTCCTCATCGAGGAAGGCGCGAACATCTGCCTCGGCGACATCGCGGGCAATAAAGCTTTTGCCGATGCCATGGGCGAGAATGAAGGTCAGATGGCCGCGCACGACCTTCTTGTCCTGATACATGGCGGCGATCAGCGCATCGGTGTCGCCCTCAAGGCCCTTGATATCGCCGATGCGGGTCGGCAGCCCGACCCGGCGCAAATGCGCTTCGATACGGCCGGCATCCTGACCCTGGCACAGGCCGAGGCGCACGGAAAAGCGGAAGGCGCAGCACAGGCCGACGGCCACGGCCTCGCCATGCACCAGCTTGCCGCCGTCATAATGGGTCAGGCGCTCGAAGGCATGGCCAAAAGTGTGGCCGAGATTGAGCAGCGCCCGGTCCCCCTGCTCGAATTCATCGCGCAGCACCACCTCGGCCTTGGCGCGGCAGGCGGTCGCAATGGCGTGCTGGCGGGCCGGGCCGCCGGCAAAGACCTCGGCGCTGTGGGCTTCGAGCCAAAAGAAGAAATCCGGCTTGTCGATCAGGCCGTATTTGACGACTTCGGCATAGCCGGCACGAAACTCGCGCTCGGGCAGGGTTTCGAGCGCCTGGCTGTCGGCGAGCACGAGGCTGGGCTGATGAAAGGCGCCGACGAGATTCTTGCCATGCGGCGAGTTGATGCCGGTCTTGCCGCCCACCGAGGAATCGACCTGTGCCAGCAGGCTGGTGGGGATTTGCACGAAGCGCATGCCGCGCCGGACGCTGGCGGCGACATAGCCGGCGAGATCACCAATGACGCCGCCGCCCATGGCAATGACGAGATCGCCGCGTTCCATGCGGTTGGCGATGACAAAATCACAGGCCTGCTGAAAATAGCCGTAGGATTTTGTGGCCTCGCCTGGCGGCAGCACCAGCATGGCATGGCGGATGCCCTGCGCGGTCAGGGCGCCTTGCAAGTCGGCACCATGGGCCTTGGCGACATGCTCGTCGGTGATGATGGCGCAGGCGGCGCCGGGGGCGAGCCGGGCGATCTGGTTGCCGGCATCGGCGATGAGATCCGGGCCGATGAGAATGTCATAGGCATGGCCGGGCAGGCCGACATGCACGCTGACCGGCGCCTCATGCACGGCAGGGCCGGGGGCATGGCCGGTCTCGAGGCCAAGGTGAAGCTCAAGGGCGCGCAGGACGGCCTCGATCACCGCCTCATGCGGGCCATCCTGCGAGAGAACCGTCAGGGTGGCCTCGGCATAAATCGGGTAGCGCTCCTCGATCAGGCGGCGCAGGGTGGCTTCAGGATCGGCGGTTTGCAGCAGCGGCCGGTTGCTACGCTTGCGCACGCGGCGCATCAGCACATCGAAATCCGCCTTGAGCCAGATGGAAATGCCTTGCCGGGCAATGGCCTCACGCGTGCGTGGATCATTGAAGGCGCCGCCGCCGGTGGAGAGCACCTTCTGGCCATCACGCAGCAGCCTCGCCACCACGCGGCGCTCGCCCTCGCGAAATTCCTGCTCGCCGCGGCGCACGAAAATTTCCGGCACGGTCATGCCCGAAGCAATTTCGATCTCGTTGTCGGCATCGGCAAAGGGCAGGCCGAGGCGTGCGGCAAGGCGGCGGCCGACCGAGGTCTTGCCGGAGCCCATCATGCCGATCATGACAAGGCAGCGCCCGTTGAGGGCGGCGACAATCGCGCTCGCGCGCTCGGCCCCCGGCATCGTGGAAATCGAAGTCATTCGCCTAGCATTTCATAGTCAACATGCGCCTGTCTATCACGCAGCCTTGAGCGGGATAAGCCACCAGGGCAGCAATTGCGCGCTTTGTTCACTTAACGCGCACCCAGCTTGCGCCCGGCGGCCGGTTTCGTGCTAAACCTGCGGTCCGTAAAGTTGGATTCGCGCTGCCCTGGCGCAAGGATGAGACCATTGCCCAGCCTGATCCGCCTCATAGTCTTTCTCGCTGTTCTGGCCGGTCTCGGCTTTGTCGGCATGGTGGCGCTGGTGACCTTTGTGCATCCCGTGCCGCGGCCGATGACGCAAAGCATTCCGGCTGCCAGTTTCGGCAAATGAGCGGGCCAGGGGCGCGTGATGGCGCGGCGCGCGCCGCGTTTCTCGACATGCTGGCGGCCGAGCGCGGCGCTGCCAGGCTGACGCTGGAAGCCTACCGGCGCGACCTCGAGGATTATGCTGCCTATCTCAAGGCCGCCGGCACTGATTGTGTGCAGGTGGCGACGCCCGGCATCCGCGCCTATCTGCTGCATCTGGCGGATCTGGGGCTGAAGCCCTCGTCGACGGCGCGCAAACTCTCGTCGCTGCGGCAGTTTCATCAGTTTCTGAGGGCCGAGGGGCTGCGTGATGATGATCCGGCGCTGGTCATCGAGGGGCCGCGCCGCGCCGCCGCCGCGCCCAAAAACCTGTCGCCCGATGAGGTCGAACGGCTGCTGGGCGTGGCTGCGGAGGGGCTCGACGATCCCCAGCGCTCGCGCCATGAGCGGATGCGGGCCTGCCGGATGGCGCTGCTGCTGGAGCTGGTCTATTCGACCGGCCTGCGCGTTTCCGAATTGATGGCACTGCCGAAAGCGGCGCTGCGGGCCAGTGCCGGACTGGTGGCGGTGACCGGCAAGGGCGGGCGCGAGCGGCTGGTGCCGGTGTCGGACCGCGCCAGGGCGCTTGCTGGCACCTATCTTGAGGCTCTGGCGAGCGCCGCTCCCGGCCTTGCAGGCGCGCGCTGGCTGTTTCCCTCGGACAGTGAATCAGGCCACATGACCCGGCAGGCCTTTGCGCGGGATTTGAAAGTCGTGGCCAGCGCGGCCGGGCTTGATGCCCGCAAGATCAGTCCGCATGTGCTGCGCCATGCCTTTGCCAGCCATCTTTTGCAAAATGGCGCCGATCTGCGTGTGGTGCAGGAATTGCTCGGCCATGCCGATATTACCACGACGCAGATTTATACCCATGTGCTCGACGAGCGCACCAAGGCGATGGTGCGCGACCTGCATCCGCTCGGCCAGACCGGCACAAGGCGGCGCTAGCCGGGCTTTAGCCGTTGTCGCGCATCAGCCGTGCCTTTTCGCGGCTCCAGTCGCGCTGCTTCTCGGTCTCGCGCTTGTCATGCAGCTTCTTGCCGCGCGCCAGTGCCAGTTCGATCTTGGCGCGCCCGCGGGCGTTGAAATAGAGTTTTAGCGGCACAATGGTCATGCCGTCGCGCTCGATGGCGTCGGTGAAGCGAGCGATCTCGCGGGCCTTCATCAGGATCTTGCGCGGGCGGCGCGGCGCGTGATTGAAGCGGTTGGCCTGCAGATATTCCGGGATATTGGCGTTGATCAGCCAGATGGCACCGTTCTCCGCGGAAGCATAGCTTTCGGCAATGGTGGACTTGCCGGCCCGCAGGGATTTGACTTCGGTCCCGGTCAGCACTAGGCCGCATTCCACGACCTCGCCAATCTCGAAATTGAAGCGAGCCCGGCGGTTATCGGCAACGACCTTGTAATTGTCGGTTTTCTTTTCGGCCAATGTGGCTCAACCTCTAGGCATTCAGGCCGGCATAGGCCATGGCTTCGCGCACTGCCTTTTGCGCGGCGGTGCTGGCGGGCACCATCGGCAGGCGCAATTCGTTGCGCATCTTGCCCATCTGCGCGAGGGCGAACTTCGGCCCGGCCGGGTTCGGATCCACGAACAGCGCGCCGTGGAGCGGCGTCAGGCGATCGTGGACGTCGCGCGCCTTGCCGTAGGCGCCGGAAGCGCAGGCTTCCTGCATGTCGGCGCACAGACGCGGCGCGACATTTGATGTGACGGAAATGCAGCCGCGTGCCCCGGCGCCATGGGCGGCGAGCGCCAGCATGTCATCGCCGCAAAGCTGGATGAAATCCGCGCCGAGCGCATGGCGCTGGGTCGAGACGCGGCCGATATTGCCGGTGGCGTCCTTCACGCCAGCGATGTTCTTCAGCTCGAACAGGCGCGCCATGGTCTCCACCGACATATCGACAATCGAGCGCGGCGGGATGTTGTAAATGATGATCGGCAGGCCGATGGCGTCATTGATTGCCTTGAAATGCTGGTAAAGGCCTTCCTGCGAGGGCTTGTTGTAATAGGGGGTGACGACCAGCACGGCATCGGCCCCGGCCTTTTCGGCATGGCGGGCAAGATCGACCGCCTCGGCGGTATTGTTGGAACCGGCACCGGCAACCACCGGCACACGGCCGGCCGTGGTCTTGATGCAGCTCTCGACGACGCGGTGATGCTCTTCATGCGAGAGGGTCGGGCTTTCGCCGGTGGTGCCGACCGGCACCAGACCATGCGTGCCTTGCGTGATCTGCCAGTCGACAAAACTCTCGTAGGCGGCCTCGTCGAAACGTCCCTCGATAAAGGGCGTCACCAGTGCCGTGAGCGAACCCTTGAGTGCGTTTCTGTCAAAATGTGCCATGGCCGCGTTTCCTGAAACTGTGCCTTCGTTGTGCCGAGGCGTTCTCATAGCGCCTTCCTTGGTTTCCGCAAAGCCCTCGCATGGTTAACCGATCCTTAGGCCCGAAGGGACATCATCTCACATTTGCCGCAGTTTAAGAAATTGATAAGGTCATGATCAGGAAAGACAAATGGTGCTTTTCGGCACTGGTGGTCATGTTGTCTGTATCCGGTTCTGCTGTGGCTCAGTCTGGCCAGCAGGCAAAGATTTCTGCACCTGACATCGCGCAAATTTCCGCGCCTCACCGTGCCGGCAGCAATTTGGGCGCCGCGCAGGCCTCATCATCGACCGTGGCCTTGCCGCAAAGGTGGTCGGCGCTTGCCAATGTCATTGCGCTTTACCGGCAAGGCAATATCGCGCTGGCCGATGCGCTGGCGGCAAAATTGCCGCACCGGCAAGACCGGCTGGCGAGCGCCTGGGCGGCGATAGCTTTGCAGCCAAGGCTGGCAGGATCGGCAAGGCTGATCGCGTTTCTCTATGAGCACCGGCACTGGCCGGCGCGGGCGTGGTTGCGGCGGCAGATCGAGGCGTCGCTGTTTCTGGAACAGCCCGATCCGACCGCCGTGTTCCAGTATTTTTATACGGATCCGCCGCATTCCCCGCTCGGCACCATGGCGCTGGCGCAGGGCTATCTCGATGCCGGTGACAAGGCCGCCGCTGCCAGCCTGTTGCGGCCCTTGTGGCGGCATGCCCGGCTGACCTTGTGGCAGGAGCGCAAATTTATCGCCAGATTCAAGGACGAGATCAGCGCCGCTGATGATGATGCGCGCGCCGAACGCCTGACGCTCAGGCAGGATTTTGCTGCCGGCTTGCGCGCCGCCGCCCGCGACGACAAGGCGGAAATTGCGCTGGTGCAGGCCGGCGCGGCCTTGATGCGCCATCAATCTGCGGCAGCGCTCATGGCGAAACTGCCAGCTGGCAAAAAGGCCAGTGCGCTGCTGCGCTATGGCCGCGCGGCCAATTTTCTGGCGCAGGGCAAGCTCGATGAGGCAGCAGCGGAGGTGATGGGCGCACCGCAAGATCCGCAGCTGCTGCTGGCGCCGGATCAATGGTGGCGTCTGCGGCGCCAGATCGCCCGGGCGATGCTCGACCGACATGAAGCGGCACTGGCCTTCCGGCTGTGTGCGACCTCGCCGGCCACCAGCCTTCGCCAGCGGATCGACAGCGAATTTCACGCTGGCTGGATTGCGCTGCGCTATCTCAACCAGCCGGCGCTCGCCTTGCAACATTTCGCGGCGCTGCAGGTGCTCGCGAAAACGCCGATGTCGCGGGCGCGCGGCGGCTACTGGCTCGGCAGGGCGCTGGATGCTGTCGGCCATCCCGATCAGGCGCAGCATGCCTATCGCCGGGCGGCGCATTATGCCGATTTTTATTATGGCCAGCTCGCGGCGGCGCGCCTGACCTCCCCGGCACCACGGACGCATCATACGCCGAGCGAGGCGGCCATGACGCCCTCGCCGACCATCGAACTGGCAGCCATATTCGCAAGGACCGGCGCCGGAGATCTGGCGCACGTGCTGCTGGGTGAAGATGCGCGGGTGGCGAAGGGTGCGGAATTGCGCCGTCTTGCGCTTTATGTGCGCGCGCAGCGCAACCCGACGCTGGCAACATGGATCGGCAAGATCGCCGACCGGCGCGGGCGCTCGCAGGGCACGCTGGCTTTTCCGGCCTATGGCCTGCCGCGGTTTGTGCCGCTGTCAGACCAGGCAAGCAAGCCGCTGCTCTACGCGATTGCCCGACAGGAGAGCACGTTTCAGCCGAATCTGGTGTCGTCGGCGGGCGCGCGCGGCCTGATGCAGCTGATGGTCGCGACGGCACGGCGCACCGCCGCAACTGAGAAATTGCCGTTCGACGAGGGGCGGCTGACGTCCGACCCGGCCTATAACCTGCAATTGGCGGCGGCCTTTCTGGGGCTGCTGGAACATGAACAGCGCGGCTCGCTGGCGCGCACGCTGGCGGCCTATAATGCGGGCGGTGGCCGGGTGAGCCAATGGATCGCCGCACATGGCGATCCTGCCAGCGCAGCGGTTGATCCGGTCGACTGGGTCGAGGCGATTCCGATCGACCAGACCCGCAATTATGTCGAGCATGTCATGGCCAATGTCGGGGTCTACCGGCGGCTGTTCGGAGCGGCCGAGGCAAGTTCGCAGCAGATCGGCGCCATGCCGCAAACATCGCAACGCTGAGTGCTCGACGGCGGGCATTATTGCTTTATGCTGGCTCCTGAAGTTTCAGCCAGCGACAGGTGCGCCCTTGACCCATGCGTCTTCCCTTTATGAAAGCCATTTCATCACCATGCAGGATGGCTTGCGCCTGCATGTGCGCGATTATGGCGCGGCCCACAGCGCCCTGCTGCCAGTGGTTTGCCTTGCCGGCCTGACCCGCAACAGCGCCGATTTCGAGGGGCTGGCGGAGGCTCTGGTTTCGGGCAAGGCCGGCCCGGCGCGGCGTGTCATTGCCATCGACTATCGCGGGCGCGGCCTGTCGGAATTTGATGCCGACTGGCACAAATACAATGTCACCGTCGAGAGCACCGATATCTTCGCGGCGCTGACGGCGCTGTCGATCACCAGGGCCCAGTTTGTCGGCACGTCGCGCGGCGGGCTCAATTCCATGGTGCTGGCGGCAATGCGGCCAAACCTGATCAGCGCGCTGGTTCTCAATGACATTGGCCCGGTGCTGGAGCCCAAGGGGCTGGCGCGGATCAAGTCCTATGTCGGCAAGATGCCGCAGCCGCAATCTTGGGCCGATGCGGAAAATCTGTTGAAAACCGTGTCGAGCAATCATTTTCCGGCTTTGGGCGATGATGACTGGAAGGCGTTCGCGCGCCAGATTTTCCACGAGGTCAAGGGCAAGCTGACGCCGAACTATGATGTGAAGCTGGCCAATACGCTGGCCTCGCTCGATCTCGATGCGCCGCAGCCTGACCTGTGGCCGCAATTTGAGGCGATGGCGGCGATCCCGGTGCTGGTGCTGCGCGGCGAGATGTCCGACCTGCTGTCGGAGGCGACATTTGCGGCGATGCAGGTGCGCCATCCACAATGCCGCGGCTTCGTCGTCAAGGGGCAGGGGCATGCGCCGCTGCTGCGCGACGAGCCGACGATCAATACCATTGCCGCCTTTCTGGAACACCCGTAACAACGGGGCTGGCGCAGCATTCGACAAAGGCGCTGCAACACCCCACATTAGTGTCATGATTCGGATTGTCGGCCCATGTCACTGAATGCACCCAAGCCCATGGGTCTGGCGGCGCGTGCCATGGCGGCGGCGGCCCCGGCCCGTTATCTCGAAGCGCTCAACCCCGAGCAGCGGGCCGGTGTCGAGACGATCGATGGCGCGGTCTTGGTGCTGGCCGGTGCCGGCACGGGCAAGACCCGGGTGCTGACCACCCGCATTGCCCATATTCTGGCGCAGGGCAGGGCGCGGGCCTTTGAAATCCTGGCGGTGACCTTCACCAACAAGGCGGCGCGGGAAATGCGCGAGCGCGTGGTGCATCTCGCCGGGCCGATGGCCGAGGGCATGCCGTGGCTGGGGACATTCCATGCCATGTCAACAAAGATCCTGCGTCGCCATGCCGAACTGGTCGGGCTGAAATCCAGCTTCAGCATTCTCGATACCGACGACCAGATCCGGCTGCTGAAACAGGTGCTCAAGGCCCAGAATATCGATGAGAAGCGCTGGCCGGCGCGGGCGCTGGCCTTTCAGATCGATGCCTGGAAAAACCGTGGCCTGACGCCGGACCAGGTGCCGGCGGGCGAGGCGGAATATTTCGCGGGTGGCAGGGCGCTGGCGCTGTACCGGGATTATCAGGAGCGCCTGAAAATCCTCAATGCCGCCGATTTCGGCGACCTGCTGGTGGAAACGGTGCGGCTGTTTCGCGAAAACCCGGATATATTGGCGGAATATCAGCGGCGCTTCCGCTATATGCTGGTGGATGAATATCAGGACACCAACAGCGTGCAATATTTGTGGCTGCGCCTGCTGGCATCACGCCCGCAGGGTAGTGCCCCGGCCAATATCTGCTGTGTTGGTGATGACGACCAGTCGATCTATGGCTGGCGCGGTGCCGATGTCGATAATATCCTGCGCTTCGAGAAGGATTTTCCCGGCGCCAAGGTGATAAGGCTTGAGCGCAATTATCGCTCCAGCGGCCATATTCTGGCGACCGCCTCGCATCTCATCGCCCATAATCGCGGGCGGCTCGGCAAGACCCTGTTTACCGATGGCGACAAGGGCGAGCGCCCGACCGTCACCGGGTTGTGGGATTCGGAAGAAGAGGCGCGCAGCATCGGCGAGGAGATCGAGCAATTGCAGCGGGCGCGTCATTCGCTCGATGAAATGGCGATTCTGGTGCGGGCATCCTTCCAGATGCGCGAGTTTGAAGAACGCTTCGTGACGCTGGGGCTGCCCTACAGGGTGATCGGCGGGCCGAAATTCTATGAGCGGGCGGAAATCCGCGATGCGCTGGCCTATTTGCGCTGTGTGGCGCAGCCGGCCGATGACCTTGCCTTCGAGCGCATTGCCAATGTGCCCAAGCGCGGCCTTGGCGATGCCACCCTGCAGCAATTGCACGATTATGCGCGCCAGGCATCGCTGCCGATGATGATGGCCGCGGCGATGCTGGTGGAGACCGACGAGATCAAGCCCAAGCCGCGCCAGACCCTGCGGGCGCTGCTGGCGGATTTTGCCCGCTGGCGCGGCGAGGCCGAGCGCCTGCCGCAAAATGTGCTGGCTGAACTGGTGCTTGAGGAATCCGGCTACACCGACATGTGGCAGAAGGACAAAACCGCCGAGGCTGCGGGGCGGCTCGACAATCTCAAGGAACTGGTGCGCTCGATGGAGCCGTTTCCTGACCTGGCGGCGTTTCTGGAACATGTGTCGCTGGTGATGGACACGCAGGTCGAGAGCGACGAGCCACGGGTGTCGATCATGACGCTGCACGCCGCCAAGGGGCTGGAATTTGACACGGTGTTTCTGCCGGGCTGGGAGGAGGGGCTGTTTCCGCACCAGCGGGCGCTCGATGAAAGCGGGGCGGCGGGGCTCGAAGAGGAGCGGCGGCTGGCCTATGTCGGGCTGACGCGGGCGCGCCAGCGCCTCAAGCTGTATTTTGCCACCAACCGGCGTATTCGCGGGCTCTGGCAATCCACCGTGCCGTCGCGCTTCATCGATGAATTGCCCGAGGCGCATGTCGAGGTGGTGGAGGCGGCGCAGGGCTCGGGCTATGGCGGCTATGGTGCCTCGCGCTTTGCGACCATGGACAAGTTCGCCTCGTCCTATGCGACGCCGGGCTGGCAGCGCGCCCAGTCGAGCCGCGCCACGCAAGCGGGCAGCGGTCGGACCCGCGGGCCAGCCGAGATCGAGGGCACCCTGATTGCCCATTCTTCAGCGACGTCCAGCTACCTGCCCGGGGCGCGGGTGTTTCACCAGAAATTCGGCGCGGGTTCGGTGGCTGCGACCGATGGCAACAAGCTGACGGTCGACTTCGACCATGCCGGGCGGCGCATGGTGCTGCAGGCCTATGTCTCGGCCGGAACGCCGTAAGTTTACATATCCTTAAGCCACATATTTGGAATTTCAATCATCATCTAATGACGTAGAGGCGTGAATTATATCGCACGAATGAAACTCGGGGGGTCGGATTAAGGGAATATTATCGGCGGGAATGGCAATTCGTTCCGCAGAGGAACCCTCGATGCGCAAAAACAGAATATCATTTGTTGTGCCCCTGCTGGCCGCTGTGCTCTGCAGCGCGCTGCATCTCTGGGCGCCCGACAAATTCGCGCTTCTGTGGTGCAGCATGATCGTGTCTGCATTGATTGTCATCGAAACCGTGTCGGCTTCGGCGCTGCTCGGCATCATCATGACACTCGGGTTTTCGCTTTACGCGACGGTCTCGTTTCGCAATTCCGCAGCCATTGCCGGAGATATGCAATATTTGCGCGGCTTTGCGATCATTGGCCTGCCAAGCCTCAGCTGTGCGATGGCCTTGCTGGCGCGGCTGCTGCGCAGTCTGTTGCGCCGCACCCTGTTGGCCCGCATTGACGCGAGCAAGGCGCAACGGGAATTGCGCAGCCTGCGCGAGGCGCTCGACTGCTCGAAAGATGGCGTCGCGGTTCTCGATGGTGAAATGCGCGTGCAATTCGCCAACCAGGTATTCATGCGGCTGTTCCGGTTTTTCCCGACCTTCATCGAGCGCAAGCCGCTGTATTTTCAGGTGGTCAATACGGCGCTGGCGGGCGGTGCCTATGACATAGAACCTGATCAGCAGGATAATCTCGTCAAGGAACGCATCGCCTTTGTGCGGTCGGGAAATCCCCAGCCTGTGCTGCTGAAGCTGGCCGGCGGCAAGAAGATAAGGTTCACCTGCTCGGTGCTGCCGGATGGTGGCCGCATGCTGAATTATACCGATGTGACCGACATGGTGGATGAGGCGGCGCGTCTCGAAGACCTCGCCAATCTCGATGGCCTGACCGGCCTTGCCAACCGCCGCCAGCTCAATGTCATCGCCCATCGCGATTTTGAACGGGCGCGCCGAGAAAAGACGCCCATGGCGATCATCCTGCTGGATATCGACCGGTTCAAGCGGGTCAATGATGATTTCGGCCATGATATCGGTGACCGCGCCATCTGCCATGTCGCCAATATCTGCCGCGACTCCAAGCGCTCGACCGATTTCGTCGCCCGCATCGGCGGCGAGGAATATGTCATCGTGCTGCCCGACACGACCAGCGAGGGCGCCATGGTGATTTCGGAGCGCATCCGGCGGCGGGTTGAAGCCAACCCGCTGATCATCAACGGGAACCATCTGGCCCTCACCATCAGTGCCGGCGTCGCCGAACTTGATGAATCCTGCGGCGATTTTGCCAGCTTGATGAAACGCGCGGATCGCCTGCTCTATGAAGCCAAGGCCAAGGGGCGCAACCGCGTTGCCACCGTCTCGCCCGAAGCTGATCAAGCCGCCATCACCCATGCGGCCTGAGCGGTTGGCCCAAGTTACCTGTCGCCAAAATCCTGAAAACCGATTAGGACGGCAAAAAGACGGTTCTGATTCCCGCAGGGTGTTGTACGCGCCGTGATGCCATCCGCGCCTGTGTCCATGCACATGTGCCTTTCGGGCGCAGGGCAGGGCTCATCGGCGCCGGGATGCGCGTCGGTGCGGTGCCAGCGAAGGGAGAGATGCGCGTGAGGCCTGAGATGCAACAGCCAGAGACAATGCCGCAGATTTCTTATCTCGAACTGTCCCTGAGCTTCGTGGCTATCCTGATATTCGGCACCATGATTGGCGTTCTGGTCGGCAGCCTCGTCTGGCTGGTGTTTGACCTGATGGCCGGCCGGCATGCGATGATGATGGTGCTTGAAAATATCAGGGCGCAGGTGCCCGACAAGACCGGGATCATGTCGGCGCTGGTCTATAGCGTCACCGCAGCATTTTACGCGGCATTTTTCGTGACCATGTGGGTGGTGGCGAAATTTGGCGTCAATGCGCCGCTGAAGCTGCGCGTGGCCTTCCACGACTGGTATGGCGACAACCAGTTCTGGTGGCTGGCCTTGGTGATCGCACCCGCCGTCAATATTCTGTCGAGCCTGGTGCTGGGCGCCGTCGATCCGCAGGCTGGCAATCAGCCGCCGACGCCCACCAGCCTTTCAGGCTGGCTGATGCTGTTTGCGGTGGCGGTGGTGATCGCGCCGATCTGCGAGGAAATGCTGTTTCGCGGCTGGCTGTTCACGGCACTGCGGACCCGCAAGGCCTTTGGCACCACGGCCATGATTACCGCCGGGCTGTTCGCCTTCATGCATATTTTGTCGGGCGCCTATTATGCCATGCTGATTTTTCCCGTGGGCCTGTTGCTCGCCTACGCGCGGGAGCGTTATGGCTCGATCAAGCCGACGATTGTGATTCACGGGCTGTTCAATGCCTCGGCGCTGTTGCTGGCCTATATGACCGCCAAACCCTGAATACGGGGCATTTTACATGCAGGCCTATCTCGATCTGATGCAGGATATTCTGGTGCATGGCACGCCGAAAAGCGACCGCACCGGCACGGGCACATTGTCACGCTTCGGGGCGCAGTTGCGCTTTGATCTTGGCGTGGGCTTTCCGCTGGTGACCACCAAGAAGCTGCATCTCAAATCCATCGTCCATGAATTGCTGTGGTTTCTGGCTGGCGATACCAACATCGCCTATCTGAAGCGCCATGGCGTGTCGATCTGGGATGAATGGGCCGATGAAAACGGCGATCTCGGGCCGGTCTATGGCGCGCAATGGCGCCATTGGCTGACGCCTTCGGGCGCGGTCATCGACCAGATCAGCGACGTCGTGGCCGAGATCAGGCGCAATCCGTTTTCGCGGCGCCTGATCGTCTCGGCGTGGAACCCGGCCGATATTCCGCAGATGGCGCTGGCCCCGTGCCATTGCCTGTTCCAGTTTCATGTCGCCGAGACACCGCAGGGGCAAAAGCGGCTCTCCTGCCAGCTCTACCAGCGCTCGGCGGATATTTTTCTCGGCGTGCCATTCAACATTGCCAGCTATGCGTTGCTCACGGCGATGATGGCGCAGGTGTGCGGCATGGAGGCCGGTGATTTCGTGATCAGCTTCGGCGATGTGCATCTCTATCGCAACCATGTCGAGCAGGCGCGCCTGCAATTGTCGCGCACACCCAAAAGCCTGCCGCAGCTGCGGCTCAACCACGCCGTGACCTCGCTGTTCGATTTCACCTTCGAGGATATAGGCTTCGAGAATTATGAGCCCTGGCCGCTGATCAAGGCCCCGGTCGCGGTATGAGCAGCGCGCCGGGCCTGACATTGGTGGCGGCGGTGGCGCGAAATGGCGTCATGGGCCGGGACGGCGGCCTGCCGTGGCATCTGCCGGGCGATCTGCAGCATTTTCGCCGGACGACATGGGGTCATCCCATGCTGATGGGGCGACGCACGTTTCAATCGATCGGCCGGGCCCTGCCGGGACGCGAAACCGTGGTGCTGACGCGTGACGAGGGTTTTACGGCGGCGGGGGTGCATGTCGCCCATGACCTTGCCGGAGCGCTGGCGCAGGCGGCGGTTCTGGCCGGCAAGATGGGCGTCGACCAGATCATGCTCGTGGGCGGCGGCGAACTTTACCATGCGCTGATCGAGCGCGCGAGTCGCCTGATCATCACCGAAGTCGATGCCGATGTCAGCGGCGACGTGATGTTTCCCCTGATCAGCGCGGGGCAATGGCAGTTGCTGGCGCGCTCGGAGCTAGCAAGGGAAAAAGGCGATGATTTCAGTTGGCGGCACGCGTCATACGCGCGCATTGCAGCCCCTGCGGCGCTCGCCTATAAGGCGTCACTTTAGTTTCTCGCTCACTGGATGAATGGCCTCATGCCCTGGAACAGCCCGAATGAAGGAAATGGCGGCAAAGGCCCCGTGCAAGGGCCCTGGGGCCAGACCCCGCGCCCCCCGGGCGGCGGTGGTGGTGGCAGCGGCAATGGCAATGAGCCTCCGAATTTTGACGATGTGCTGCAGCGTCTGGCCGCGAGCCTGCGCGGGTTTGCGCCGCATGGCGGCATTTCCGGGCCGGGGATAGCCCTGCTGGTGCTGGTTGGCATTCTGCTCTGGGCGCTGACCGGCTTTTATACGGTGGGTGCCAATGAGGTCGGGCTCAACCTGCATTTTGGCCGCTATGTCGGCAAGACCGAGCCGGGCCTGAATTATAACTGGCCCTATCCGGCCGGTTCCGTCATCAAGCTGCCGGTCACGGACCGCAATTCCATCGATATCGGCCAGCGCGCCGGGCACGGGGTGGCGGCGGTGGATGTGCCGTCCGAAAGCCTGATGCTGACCGGCGATGAAAATATCGCCGATGTGAAGTTCCGGGTGATCTGGCAGATCGATCCTGCGCATCCGGAAGATTATGCCTTCAACCTCGCCAACCGCGAAGGCACGGTCAAGGCCGTGGCCGAAAGCTCGATGCGCGAGATCGTCGGCAAGAGCGAAATCCAGAAGTTGCTGACGGTTGACCGCACGAGGGTTGAGCAGCAGGCGCAGGACCTGACCCAGGCAACGCTCAATCAATACAAGGCCGGCATCCTGATCTTGCAGGTACAGTTGCTGTCGGTCGATCCGCCGCAGCAGGTCATTGCTGCCTTCAAGGATGTGACGGCGGCGCAGCAGGACATGCAGCGGCTGCAAAACGAGGCTGATGCCTATCGCAACAAGGTGGTGCCGGAAGCGCGCGGTGCGGCGGCGGCGATCGTGCAGGCAGCCAAGGCCTATCGCGAGCAGACGGTGGCAGAGGCGACCGGTGAAGCCTCGCGCTTCTCGCAGATCGATACGCAATACAAGCTGGCACCGGCCCTGACCCGCCAGCGGCTTTATCTTGAGACTATGGAGAAGGTGCTGGGCGGGGCCAAGAAGGTCATCATCGATCCCAGCATAGGCAAGGGTGCGGTGCCTTATCTGCCGTTGAACCAGATCTTTAACAGCGGAGCCGCAAAATGAACCACAATGGTCGATGGCTGATCCTCGCCCTTGTGGCGATTCTGGTGCTGGTGCTGATCCGCTCCTGCCTGTTCACGGTCTCGCAAATCGAAGAGGCGCTGGTGCTGCGTTTTGGCGAACCGGTCGCGGGGCGCGGGCTGATCACCACCCCCGGCCTGCATGTAAAATATCCCTTCATCGAGAATGTGGTGTTTCTCGACCGGCGCATTCTCGATCTTGAAAGCGACAAGCAGGAGGTGCTGGCCTCCGACAACCAGCGGCTCGAAGTCGATGCCTTCCTGCGCTATCACATTGCCGACCCGCTGAAATTCTACCAGACGGTGCAGAATGTCGACCGCGCCAACAACCAATTGAGCACCATGCTCAATTCGGCCATGCGGCGCGTGCTCGGCAATGTCACCTCGACCGAGATCATCAGCGGCGAGCGCGTGGCGCTGATGGGCAAGATTCGCGACGAGGTGAACTCCCAAGGGGCTCGGCTGGGCGTGGCGGTCAATGATGTGCGCATCCGCCGCGTCGATCTGCCCGAGCAGATTTCCGAACAGGTCTACAAGCGCATGCAGTCCGAGCGCGCCCGTGAGGCGGCCGAATATCGCGCCAAGGGTGCCGAGCAGGCGCAGATCATCCGCGCCGCCGCTGACCGGCAGGTGATCGAGCTGAAGGCCGTGGCGCAGCAGCAGGCGGATACGATCAGGGGCGCCGGCGATGCCAAGCGCGCGGCGATCTTTGCCAAGGCCTATGGTGCTGACCCGGATTTCTTCGCGTTCTACCGCTCGCTGCGGGCCTACCGGCGGGCGCTGACGCCGTCCGGCACCGATATCGTGCTCAGCCCGACATCGGATTTCTTCAATTTTTTTGAAGCACCGAACGGGGCCGCCACCAAGAAATAGCGCCGCCAGCCAGGAGTGATGCCGATGACCAGCCAGCCCAAGCTAAGCTCTCCGTCATCGGTGCCACATGCTGCCACACTGTCTGCCGGCGGGGCGACGCATGAGGTGATCAACACGCCGCTGCCGCTGAAAGATTACAATCTGTTCGACAGCGATGCGGCGCTGCGCGATGCCGTGTCGCGCGAGGGGGCGGGCCATGCGGCGGCGCAATTGCACGAGCACGGGGCCTGGCTCGGGCGGGCCGAAACCCTGGCGCTTGGCGATGCTGCCAACAGTTTCAGGCCGCAGCTCGAAACCCATGATCGCTACGGGCACAGGCTCGATGGCGTGAATTATCATCCTGCCTATCATGCCCTGATGGCCCGGGCGATGGCAGAGGGGCTGCATGGCGCGCCCTGGCAGCAACCCGGGCGCGGCGCGCATGTGGCGCGGGCGGCCGGGTTTTACATGCAGTCCGAGGTCGAGGCCGGCCATGGCTGTCCGATTTCCATGACCTTCGCCAGCCACGCGCCGTTGCAGCAGGCGGCTGACACCACCGCGCCGTGGCTGCGCAAGATCGCCGGGCGCGACTATGATCCGCGCAATCTGCCGCTCGACGAGAAGCGCAGCGCCACCATTGGCATGGGCATGACCGAAAAGCAGGGCGGCTCGGATGTGCGCGCCAATACCACGCAGGCGCGGCCGCTGGCGGGTGGCGGCGGGCCGGGGGCGCGCTATGCCTTGCTCGGGCACAAATTCTTCCTCTCCGCGCCCATGTGCGATGCCTTTCTGGTGCTGGCGCAGGCTGCAGGTGGGCCTTCGTGCTTCCTCGTGCCGCGCTGGCGCCAGGACGGCAGAAAAAACGCGCTGGAACTCATCCGCCTCAAGGACAAGATGGGCAATGTCTCCAATGCTTCTGCTGAAGTCGAATTGCGCGATGCCGAAGGCATCCTGCTGGGGGTGGAAGGGCGCGGCATCGCCAATATTCTCGACATGGTGGCGCTAACGAGGTTTGACTGCATGATTGGCTCCTCGGCGGTCATGCGCATGGCTGTGGTGCAGGCCATTGATCATTGCCGCCAGCGCAAGGCTTTCGGCCAATGGCTCAGCGATCAGCCGCTGATGCAGAATGTGCTGGCCGATCTGGCGCTGGAGAGCGAGGCGGCGCTGACCTTCACCATGCGGCTGGCGCGGGCGCTCGATGAGCGTGACAATGCACATGAACGGCATTTGCTGCGGCTCGGTGCGGCGCTGGGCAAATTCGGGATTTGCAAAAGGGTGGCGGGGGTGACGGCCGAGGCGGTGGAATGTATCGGCGGCTCCGGCGTGATGGAAACCTGCATCATGCCGCGGCTGTATCGCGAGGCGCCGGTCAATGCCATCTGGGAGGGGTCCGGCAATATCCAGTGTCTCGATGTGTTGCGGGCCCTGCGCAAATCGCCGGAGACGCTGGCGACATTCCGCATCGAGGTGCAGCGGGCGCGAGGCGGCCATGGCGCCTTCGACCTGCATATCGCCCGGCTAGAGGATGATCTTGCCGATCTGGAGCACATCGAGCCGCAGGCGCGCCGTCTGGTGGAGGCCATGAGCACCGCCCTGCAGGCGAGCCTGCTGCTGCAGCATGCACCGACGCCGCTGGCCGAGGCCTATTGCGAGACGAGGCTTGGCGGCGCGGCGCGTCTGCATTTTGGCACGCTGCCAAGGGGCTGCGATGTAAGCGCGATCATCGGGCGCGCCGCCGCCCGCTGACCGGCGCCATGGTGTGGGTCTTGTCGCGACGCTGCGCCCATGCTAGCGCATCATCCGATCATTTCGGGGTATGGCGCAGTCTGGTAGCGCGGTAGTTTTGGGTACTACAGGCCGTTGGTTCGAATCCAGCTACCCCGACCAACATTGTTTCAGACGCGCCCGACGCGACAGGACCGGAGTTCATGCCGATGGTTGCACGCATATATTGCCCCGGTAAAACCGCAACCCAGTCCGGTCTCGCCCGCGCTGATGTCTGGTTGCTGGAGTTCACCCCGGCCAGCGCCCCAGTGACCGAGCCGCTGATGGGCTGGATCGGCTCCAGCGATACAAGAGCACAGGTGAAGCTGAAATTTGCCAGCTGCGACGAGGCCGTCGCCTATGCGAAGAAACATGGCCTGGCCTATCGTGTCGAGAATGTGCGGCATGTGACGCGGCGCACGCAGCTCTATTCGGATAATTTTCGGCCAGGGCGTCAGGGGCAGTGGACCCATTGATGCCCGGGGCGATGCCTCCTGCCGGAACCATTTCCCGACTGGCCCCGTAGCTCAGTGGATTAGAGCAGCCGCCTTCTAAGCGGCAGGTCGCAGGTTCGAGCCCTGCCGGGGTCGCCACTTCCCGATGCCAAAGGCACGGCTGGCGGCAGGAAACCCCGCGCCAAGAAACCTCGCGTGAAACATTGCCGCGGCGGGCAGGGGTGGTATAGACCATTGATGCGTGCCTGGTGGCATGACAAAAGTTTTGGCGTTTCAGAAACAAAATGAGCTCAACACCTTTACTCGACCAGATTCGTATTCCTGCCGATCTGCGCGCGCAGCCTGAATGGGCCTTGCGGCAGATTGCCGATGAATTGCGCGACGAAACCATTGCTGCCGTATCCGTAACCGGCGGGCATCTTGGTGCCGGGCTCGGCGTGGTCGAGCTCACGGTGGCGCTGCATTATGTGTTCCATACGCCGGAAGACCGGATCATCTGGGATGTCGGGCATCAGGCCTATCCGCACAAGATCCTGACCGGGCGGCGTGACCGCATCCGCACCCTGCGCATGGGCGGCGGGCTTTCGGGCTTCACCCGGCGCAGCGAGAGCCCCTATGATCCGTTCGGGGCGGCGCATTCCTCAACCTCGATTTCCGCCGGCCTCGGCATGGCGGTGGCGCGCGATCTGGAAGGGCGCAACAATCATGTCGTCGCGGTGATCGGCGATGGCTCGATGTCGGCGGGCATGGCCTATGAGGCGATGAACAATGCGGGGGCGATGAATTCGCGGCTGATCGTCATCCTCAACGACAATGACATGTCGATTGCCCCGCCGACCGGGGCCATGTCGGCCTATCTGGCGCGCATGGTGTCGGGCGGCGCCTATCTCAGCCTGCGCGATACGGCCAAGCAATTTGCCCGCCGCCTGCCCAAGTTTCTCTATGCGAAGGCCAAGCTCGCCGAGCATTATTCGCGCGGGTTCTGGGCGGGCGGATCGCTGTTCGAGGAACTCGGCTTCTATTATGTCGGGCCGATTGACGGGCATAATCTCGATCAATTGCTGCCGGTGCTGAAAAATGTCCGCGACATGCCGGCCGGGCCGGTGCTGGTGCATGTCGTCACCAAAAAGGGCAAGGGCTATGGCCCGGCCGAGGCGGCCAGCGACAAATATCATGGCGTCAATGCCTTTGATCTGGTGACCGGGACGCAGGCCAAGGCCAAGGCCAATGCGCCGACCTATACCAGAGTGTTCGGCGAATCCCTGGTGCGCGAGGCGGCGCGGGACGACAAGATCGTCGCCATCACCGCGGCCATGCCGTCCGGCACCGGGCTGGATATTTTCGCCCAGACCCATCCCAGCCGCTGCTTTGATGTCGGCATTGCCGAGCAGCATGCCGTGACCTTTGCTGCCGGGCTGGCGAGCGAGGGGTTCAAGCCGTTCTGCGCAATCTATTCGACCTTCCTGCAGCGCGGCTATGACCAGCTGGTGCATGATGTCGCCATCCAGAACCTGCCGGTGCGTTTTGCCATCGACCGGGCCGGGCTGGTGGGTGCCGATGGCGCGACCCATGCCGGATCGTTTGATCTCGCCTATCTTTGCTGCCTGCCGGGCATGGTGGTGATGGCGGCGGCCGATGAGGCCGAGCTGGTGCATATGGTGGCGACGGCGGCGGCCTATGATGACGGGCCGATTGCCTTCCGCTACCCGCGTGGCGAGGGCGTCGGCTGCGACATGCCGGCCGAGGGCGTGCCACTGGCGATCGGCAAGGGCCGCATCCTGCGCCATGGCAAGAGGGCGGCGGTGTTGTCGCTGGGCACGAGGCTGGCTGAGGCGCTGAAGGCGGCGGAAGACCTGGAGGCGCAAGGCATTTCCACCAGCGTCGCCGATGCCCGCTTTGCAAAGCCGCTCGACTGGACGATGATCCTCGATCTGGCGGCGCGGCATGATGTGCTGGTCACCATCGAGGAAGGCTCGTCGGGCGGGTTTGGTGCCAGCGTGATGCAGCTTCTCACCGACAAGGGCGTGCTAGATTCCGGGCGCCTGAAATTTCGCTCGATGGTGCTGCCGGACGTTTTCCTTGATCATGACAAGCCCGAGCGGCTTTATGCGCGGGCGCGGCTCGATGCCAGGGCGATTGTCGAAAAGGTGCAAGGGCTGATCGGCCAGCCACAGGCCGCGCGCCAGGGCGTCGAGGCTTGAGCACCGCCCGCAGGGTTGATCAGGCGCTGGTCGAACGCGGGTTTTTCGAAAGCCGTGCGCGGGCGCAGGCGGCGATCAAGGCCGGACGCGTGACGCTGGATGGCGTCATCCTCAACAAGCCATCCTTGCTCATTGCGGAGGATGCGGCGCTGGAGGCCAGCCCGGAACATCCCTATGTGTCGCGCGCTGCCCTGAAGCTGGTGGCGGCGCTCGATGAGCATGGCTTGCAGCCGGAAGGGCTGATGTGCCTCGATGTCGGTGCCTCGACCGGGGGATTCAGCGAGGTTTTGCTGGCGCGCGGGGCGCGGCATGTCGTTGCCGTCGATGTCGGCCATGATCAATTGCACGCGCGGCTCGTCGGCCATCCGCGCCTGACCCTGCTTGAAGGGCGCGATGCCAGAAGCCTCGGCGCGCAGGATCTGGCGGCGCCCGCTGACATGATCACCATTGATGTCAGCTTCATCCCGCTGGCAAGGGTTTTGGGGCCGGTGCTGGCACTGGCGGCGCCGGCTGCGGTGCTGGTGGCTCTGGTCAAGCCGCAATTCGAGGTTGGCCGGGCATTTGTCGGCAAGGGGGTGGTGCGCGATGAATCGGCGCGCCAGCGTGCTTGTGATGACGTCTGCGCCAGCATCAGGGCGCTTGGCTGGCAGATCGAAGGGGTGCAGGTCTCGCCCTTGCGCGGCGGGGCCGGCAATATCGAATATCTCGTCACCGCGCGCAGGCAGCCATGAAGCCGAAAAAACTGCTGATCGAGGCGATGAGTGTCGGCGGTGCCGGGCTGGCGGCGGGTGCCGATGGGCCCATCACGGTGCCTTATGCCTTGCCTGGCGAGAGCGTGATGGCTCTGGTCGATGGCGAGCGCGGCACAATGCAGGCGATCCTTGAGGCGAGCGACGCGCGGGTTTCGCCGTTCTGTCCGCATTTCACGCAATGCGGCGGCTGTGCCATCCAGCATTGGCGTCCGGAAGCCTATGCGGCATGGAAACATGGCCTCGTCGTGCAGGCGATGCAGGCCAATGGCATCAGGGCCGATGTTGCGGGTCTGGTCGATGGCCATGGCAGCGGGCGGCGGCGCGTGACCTTTCACGCGCGGTTTGCGCGCGACGCGCGCCGCCGGATGCGGGCCAGCCTCGGCTTCATGCGGCATCGCAGCCACGATATTATTGCCATCGACGCCTGCCCTTTGCTCGACCCCGGCCTTGCGGGCGCGCTGGGCGCGGCGCGGGCGCTGGTTGAGCCTCTGGCGGCGCTGGGCAAGCCGGTCGATGTACATATGACGGCGACGCTGGATGGCATGGATGTCGACCTGCGCGGCACCGGCGAGATGCCCGAAGCGGTGCGTCAGGCGCTGATGCGGCTTGCCGGCGAGCATGATCTCGCGCGGCTGAGCCAGCATGGCCTGCTGCTGATCGAACGGCGGCGGCCGCGGCTGCAAATCGGCCCGGCGCTGGTGACGCCGCCGGCGGGGGCGTTTCTGCAAGCCACCGCGCTTGGCGAAGCCACGCTCGCCCGGCTGGTGGAGGATGCCATCAACCGCGAGGCGCTGATCGCCGATCTTTTTGCCGGGATCGGCACCTTCGCGTTGCGGCTTGCAAGCCGTGCCAGCGTGCATGCCTATGAGATGGACCAGGCGGCGCTGGGCGCGGGCGAGGCCGGCGCGCATGCGGCGCAGGGCCTGCGCGAAATGCGGTTTATCCGGCGTGATCTCTTTCGCAATCCGCTGATGCCGCATGAACTCAAGGCCTATGAGGCGCTGGTGCTTGATCCGCCGCGCGCCGGGGCGCTGGAGCAAATGCGAGAGATTGCGGCGGCGCAGGTGCCGCTGGTGGTGTCGGTCTCCTGCAATCTTGCGACCTTTGCCCGCGATGCCAAGGTCCTGATCGCGGCGGGTTATGTGTGCGAGGGCGTTACCCCGGTCGACCAGTTTCGCCATTCCGCCCATCTTGAACTCGTCGGGGTCTTCCGCAAGGCCGCGGCAGCGCGGCGGCGTTCCCGGCCCTTGCTCGGCTGAAAAGGCCGGTGCCCCAATCAGGGACAATGGCAGGCCTGGCCGGTGTAACCAAAGATCAAGCCTAACATGCAATAAACCTTGACCGTTGCCTTTGAGCACCGGTTGTCGTTGCGTTGTTGCGGGAAGTAGCATGTTGAACGTGGGTCTTGAGTCCTGGCGGTCGCGTCTGGCCTGGTTTCTGGCGGCGCTTGCACCCTGGACACTGGGACTGGTACTGATGATGACCTTTGCCGCCGAGGCGGGTCAGGAACCGGGCAATCTCAGCGCTCTTGCGGCCCATCATGATTTTACCCGGGCCACGCTTGCGGCTGTTGGACCCGGGTTCGACACCGGTGATTTCATGAACAATGCTTATGGCGGCATGGCATCGCGCCAGCCGCTGATACTCGCGTCCCTCGACACGGCGCAGCCGTCTTTCAGCGCGCTCGAAGCGCCTGCCGGGTCGTCGCAGCCTGAACTGGTTTACAAGAGCTGGGCCACCGGGAAGGCTGCCTCGCAGATCATCTGGCCGCATCAAAACGCCGGTGACCGCGCCGATGCGCTGATCAGGCTGCGGCCTGCCGTTGCCGCCACCACGCGCCAGATCCAGAATAGTGCCGGCAAGGTGGTTGCCAGCATGCTTGCGCAGAATGGCGCGACGCCGAAAGTGCCGCGCTCGGAGGTTCTGGCCTCGGCAACGCCGGTCGAACTCGATGCCGTGCCGACGCCGGTAACCGCTGCGGAACTGGCACCTGCGGTGGCGCAGACCACTGAAGTGGCCAAGGGCGGGCCACAAAACCATGGACGGCCGGATTTCGCCGCGCTGATCCAGCCGCAACAGGCGCGCGCCCAGGAACATTGCCTGGCGCAGGCGATCTATTTTGAGGCGCGCAGCGAATCGGCACAGGGCGAGGCAGCGGTCGCCCAGGTGGTGCTGAACCGCGTGCGCTCGGGGCTTTATCCGCATACGGTCTGCGGCGTGGTGTTCCAGAATTACCGGCATCACAATGCCTGCCAATTCTCCTTTGCCTGCAACGGCCATCGCCTCGTGGTGCATGAGGCAGCGGCCTGGCAGCGGGCTGTCGCCATTGCCCATGCCGTCACCAACGGGCTCACCTATGTTGCCAAGGTTGGCGATGCCACCCATTATCATGCCAATTATGTGCATCCGCGCTGGGCGCATTCGATGCGGCGCATGGACGTGATCGGGCATCACATCTTCTATGAATCGAAGCCGGGGCGCAGCTGAAGGCGGCTTGCCTGCCTCGCCGGGGGCCACGGTTGCCGGGACTGCGGCAAGATGCGGCACGTGCCTTACTGCAAGGCAGATGCGCGCTTTTTGGTCATTGACCTGCCAAAGATAATCGCAGACACTCTTGCGCAGGAAAGGGTGTGCCCCATATATGCTCATTATGAGCACAAGGGTGTGCATCCCGCGAGGACAATGTCATGAGTGGTAGTGTCATGAGTGGCCTGGTTCATATCGAGCCGCGCAATCAGGCTCCGGCGGCGGTGCTGGCTGGTCTTGGCCATGTTGATGCCTTCGGTGTGCCCTCGCAATTTGCGCCGCTGGCGATGCCCGACCTCACCTACAATGAAGAAATAGCCCGGCTGACCGCGCCGCTTTACGAGCGGGTCAAGGGCATCATCCCGCCGGTCGAATGGCCGTTTCATGCGCCCTATGTCGCCGCCATCAACCGGCTGAAGCGCGAACGCAATGCCGTGATCCTGGCGCATAATTACCAGACGCCGGAAATCTATCATTGCGTCGCCGATTATGTTGGCGACAGCCTGCAACTGGCGCGTCTGGCAGCGGCCTCCGATGCCGAAGTGATCGTGCAGGGCGGCGTGCATTTCATGGCCGAGACCTCGAAATTGCTCAATCCGCTCAAGACGGTGCTGATTCCCGATGCCCGTGCGGGCTGCTCGCTGGCAGCTTCCATTACCGGGGCGGATGTGCGGCTGCTGCGCCAGCGCTATCCCGGCGTGCCGGTGGTGGCCTATGTCAATACCTCGGCGGATGTGAAGGCCGAGGTGGATATTTGCTGCACCTCGTCCAACGCCGTGCAGGTGGTGGAAAGCCTTGGCGTTGATACGGTGATCTTCCTCCCCGACCAGTATCTTGCCCGCAATGTCGCGCGGCAGACGAAAGTGAAGATCATCGGCTGGGCCGGTTCCTGCGAGGTGCATGAGCGCTTCACGGCGGCCGAACTCAACGAATATCGCCAGGCGCATCCGGGCATCCAGATCATCGCCCATCCCGAATGCCCGCCCGAGGTGGTCGATGTGTGCGATTTCACCGGTTCGACGGCGGCGATGATCGACTTTGTCCAGTCCCGCCAGCCCAAAAAAGTGCTGATGGTGACCGAATGTTCGATGGCCGACAATGTTGCCGCCGAGGCGCCCGGGGTGGAATTTGTGCGCCCCTGCAATCTTTGCCCGCATATGAAGCGAATAACCCTGCCGAAAATCCTCGATGCGCTGGTTTATATGAAGGACGAGGTGGTCATTGACCCGGCTCTGGCGGTGCGGGCGCGGCGCGCGGTGCAGCGGATGATTGATTTGCGTTAAGGCGACTTTAACCACGACGCTGCGACAAGGACCCATGCCTTCAAGTGACATCCTCATCGTCGGCGGCGGCCTTGCGGGCCTGTTCTGTGCCCTGAAATTCAGTCCGCGCCCGGTCACGCTGCTGGCTTCGGCGCCGCTGGGCGAGGGTGCATCCTCGATCTGGGCGCAGGGCGGAATCGCGGCGGCGGTCAGCGAGGGCGACACGCCGGAGCGCCATTGCGCCGATACGATTGTCGCCGGGGCCGGCCTCGTCGATGAGGCGGTGATGCTGGGCGTGGCGCGCGAGGCGCGTGCGCGGGTTGACGATCTTCTTGGCTATGGCGTGCCGTTTGACCGTGATCTCGCCGGCCATCTCGTGGCCTCGCGCGAGGCAGCGCATTCCGAGCGGCGGATCGTGCGCGTGCAGGGCGACCGGGCCGGGGCGGCGATCATGGCAGCGTTGGTGGCCGCGGTGCGGGAGACGCCGTCCATTTCGGTGATCGAAGGCTGGACCGCCGAGGAACTTATTGCCCATGAGGGCCGGGTCATTGGTGTCATTGCCCGCAATGCCCATGGCGAGGCCGAGAAATTCCCGGCCGGGGCGACGATCCTGGCAACGGGCGGCATCGGCCAGCTCTATCAGGTGACGACCAATCCGCTGGAGGCACGCGGCCTCGGACTGGCCATGGCAGCGCGGGCCGGGGCGACTATTGCCGATGCCGAATTCGTGCAGTTTCACCCCACAGCCATCGATATTGGCCGCGATCCGGCACCGCTCGCCACCGAGGCCTTGCGCGGCGAGGGGGCGCTTTTGATCAACCGGGCCGGCGAGCGCTTCATGGTGAAGCTGCATGCCGATGCGGAACTGGCACCGCGCGATATTGTCGCGCGCGGGGTCTTTGCTGAACTCGCTGCCGGGCGGGGCGCCTTCCTCGATGCCCGGCAGGCGATCGTCGCCGATTTTGCGACACGATTCCCCACCGTATTTGCCTCGTGCATGGGGGCGGGCATCGACCCGGCGAAAATGCCGATTCCGATCGTGCCGGCTGAACATTATCACATGGGCGGGGTGTGGACTGACCAGCGCGGGCGCACCTCGCTGGCCGGGCTGTGGGCGGCGGGCGAGGTCGCCTGCACCGGGGTGCATGGCGCCAACCGGCTTGCTTCAAATTCGCTGCTGGAGGCGGTGGTTTTCGGGGCGCGCGTTGCCGAGGACCTGCTCGGGCGCGGCGATCTTGGCTTTGATATGCACCGGGTCGAGCGGTTCTTGCGCAGTCCGGTGCCGAAACTGGCGATCAAGCCGGAAACGGCGCTGGTGACGCGCTTGCGCGGCCTGATGAGCAAGCACGTCGGCGTGGTGCGGGCAGCGCCCGGCCTGGCGACAGCGCTGCGCGAGATCAGCGAAATCGAGCACCAGGCGCAGCAACCGGTGACACGGCTGATGGCCTGCTCGGCGCTGATGATCGCGGCGGGTGCGGCGGTGCGTCTCGAAAGCCGGGGCGGGCATTACCGCTCGGATTTTCCGCAAGCCGATGCCGCGCTGGCGCGCCGGTCGCAATTGTCGCTGGGTGCGGCGCGGGTGATTGCCGCGCAAATGGGCGGTCTGGCGCCGCCAAAGCTGCATTGAGGCCCGGCTGCGCGCGGCCAAGATGAACAAAGCTTCATCTGCAAATCGCTGCATGACGTGCAATAATGATTGTAACCTCATGGGTGCGGTGGCATGAGGGACGCGTGCTTTGCTCTGCATCTCAAGGAAGGCTGTGTGCTTATGCTGCATCCACTTCGGTTCCGCATCTTTCTGGCCGCGACGGCGACAGCATTCATGGCCGGTGCGCCACTTGCCTTGGCGCGTGAGCCCATCCTGCTGGAACAACCTTTCGCGGTGAGCGCCAATCCCGACGCCAATTTCGTGTCGGCGCTGGCCGCCAGCCATGACAATGATGTGCTGGCTGCCTCGACGTTTTTTCAGGAAGCGCTGCGCGCCAACCCGAATGATTACGAGCTGATGGCGCATACGCTGATTGCGGCGCTGATTGATGGCGACATTGACAATGGCCAAAGGCTGGCAGCGCGGCTGATCATGCATGCCCCTGACAACAGCCTGGCGCGGCTGGTGCTGGGCGTGGCCAATCTCAAGGCAAGGCGCTTCGTGTCAGCGCGCGGACAATTCATGAGCATTGGCGACAAGGGCTCGCCCAACCTGATTTCGGCGCTGATGGCGGCCTGGAGTCTGGCGGGCAGCGGCAAGACGCACGATGCCCTGAACCTGCTCGATACCTTGCATGATCCGTCGTTTGCAACGTTCCGGGATTTTCATGCCGGGCTGATCGCCGGCGTCGGCAAGGATCGCAGTGACGCCACGACACGCCTTGCCAGCGCCTACAAAAATGCGCCCACCACCGAGCAGGTGGCTGATGCCGAGGCGCGTGACCTCGCGATCAATGGCCATCTCAATCAGGCCAAGGCGATCTACCAGGCGTTTTTGAAGCTGGCGCCGCATAATGCAGTGATGCGCGCGGCGCTGGCCAACCTTGGCAAGGCCGGCAAGCCGGAGCCGCTGGTGACCAATGCGACGCAGGGCGCTGCGGTTGCGCTGTTCGGTCTTGGCGCGACAGCGGCGCGAACCGGCGACAGCGGCACGGCGATCATCTACCTGCGGCTGGCGCAATATCTGTGGCCGGACAATGCTCTCGTGCTGCTGACGCTGGGCGATTTCTTCCTGCGCGAAAAGCAATATGCCGAAGCCTATGATGCCTATGATGCGGTCGGCAAAAATGATCCGCTGCGGGTGAGCGCCGATACGCAGATTGCCATGATCTATCGCGCGACCAAGCACGAGGACGCGGCGGCCGCGAAACTCGCCGCCGTGCTCAAGGCGCATCCTGATAATTTCGAGGCGCTGGTGGCCGAAGGCGACATGCAGCGCGACAAGAAGGATTATGCCGGATCGGCGGCGACCTTCTCGAAGGCTCTGGCGCAGGACAAGGCGACTGACAGCGTCACCTGGGTCGATTATTACAGCCGCGGCGTCGCCTATGCGCTCGACAAGCAATGGGACAAGGCCGAGCCGGATTTCAAGGCCGCACTGAAACTCTCGCCTGACCAGCCGGAAGTGCTGAATTATCTCGGCTATTCCTGGATTGAACGCGGCGAGAATTACGACAAGGCGTTCAAGATGCTGCGTCGCGCGGTCGACCTGCGCCCGCAGGATGGCTTCATTGTCGACAGTCTCGGCTGGGCCTTCTACAAGCTGAAGCGTTATCATGAGGCGGTGCATGAGCTTGAGAAGGCCGTGCAATTGCAGCCGGCCGATCCGCTGATCAACGAGCATCTCGGCGACGCCTACTGGCGCGACGGCCGCAAGATCGAGGCGCATTTCCAATGGAACCATGCGCGCGACTTCAATCCCGCTCCCAAGGATCTGCCGCGCATTCTTGCCGAGATCAAGAACGGCCTGCCGGATGACGCGACCCCGGCGGCACCTGCCAAGGCGGAAGCGCCGGCCAGCAAGCCTGCCGCAGCGACCCCGGCGGTGACGACGCCGAGCGCCGCGACAACGCAGGCACCGGCCGCGGCAGCACCGCCGCCGGCGGCGAAGGATGCCCCGCAGCCGCACAAGGGCGGGTAAGCATTGGCCATGCTGGTGGCGCGGGCGCGGGCCAAGCTGAACCTGTCGCTGGCGGTGACGGGGCGGCGGGCCGATGGCTATCACAAGCTGGAAAGTCTGGTGGCCTTCACGCGGTTTGGCGATCATGTGACGCTGCAACCGGGGCTGCCACTGGCGCTCGACGTCGAAGGCGCGACGGCGGCCGCGAGTGGCGCTGTTGCCGATAATCTGGTGCTGAAGGCGGCCCGGCATTTTGCCGCGCTGTTGCCCGGCGCGGCGGCGGGCAGGTTTCGCCTCGTCAAGCACATTCCAGTGGCCGCCGGGCTTGGCGGGGGCTCAAGCGATGCCGCTGCGGCCTTGCGGCTCCTCGCCGGGCTGAATGATATTGGCGCTGATGATCCGCGGCTGTTCGAGGCGGCGCGGCGCAGCGGTGCCGATGTGCCAGTGTGTCTGGCGGCCCGGGCGCGCTTCATGCGCGGGATTGGCGATGAACTCGGGCCGGTGCTCGCCCTGCCGCCGCTGATCGCGGTTCTGGTCAATCCCGGTGTGGCGCTGGCAACCGCTGCGGTGTTTGCTGCCATGCGCCTGCGACCCGGCGAGGCGGCGCTGGCGGCACCTGCGCCGCGCGTCGAGTCCGGCATGAGCGCCGAGGCGCTGCTGGCGGCGCTGCGTCACGCCGGCAATGATATGGAAGATGCCAGCCAGAGCCTGGCGCCGGTGCTGGTGGGGGTTCTGGCCGTTCTGGCCAGCGCGCCGGGATGCCGGCTGGCGCGCATGACCGGCTCGGGCGCGACCTGCTTTGGCCTGTTCACATCACGCCGGGCGGCGCAAGCAGCGGTGAGCGCCATCAGGCGTGGCCATCCTGACTGGTGGGTGCGCGCCAGCGTGCTGGGGTGAGCGGACGCTGGCTTCAGTGCGCCCGTGCAATGCAAAAATGCACCGCATCTTCCAGAGCATCGCGCAGGGCGGAGGGGGGAAAGACCTGCAGGGCGGCGATGGCGTCCTCGCCAAACTGGCGCGCCTTGGCAATAGTGGCAGCGAGGGCCTCATGTCGGGCCAGCGCCGCCAAGGCCGTGGCAAGGTCGCCGTCCTCGATAATGCCGCGATCGAGCGTGCGGGTCCAGAAAGCCCGCTCCTCGTCATCGCCGCGCTCATGGGCAATGATCACCGGCAGGGTGATCTTGCCCTCGCGAAAATCATCGCCGACATTCTTGCCGAGCTGCAGGGCATTGCCGCCGTAATCAAGCGCATCATCAATGAGCTGGAAGGCGAGGCCAAGGCAGGTGCCATAGTGCCTGAGCGCCTGCAGTTCTGCGGCTCCGCGCTCGGCCAGCAGCGCGCCGACGGCGCAGGCCGCCGCAAACAATGCGGCGGTTTTCGAGCGGATGACATCAAGATAGGTCGCCTCGCTGGTCGCCAGATTCTTGGCGGCGGCGAGTTGCATGACCTCGCCCTCGGCAATGATGGCGGCGGCCGAGGACAGTTCGTCGAGACAGGTCAGCGAGCCGACCTCGACCATCATGCGAAAGGCCTGGCCAAGCAGGAAATCGCCAACGAGAACGCTGGCCTGATTGCCCCAGAGCTTGCGGGCGGCGGGCTTGCCGCGGCGCATGTCGCTTTCATCGACGACATCATCATGCAGCAGGGTGGCGGTGTGCATGAATTCCACCGAGGCTGCGAGCTTGATATGGCCGGCGCCGGGGCTTTGACACAGGGCCGCCGCCGCGAGGGTCAGCATCGGGCGCAGCCGCTTGCCGCCTGATTCGATCAGATGGTTGGCGACCTCGGGAATCATGGCGACATCGGAACCGGTGCGCGACAGAATGGTGGCATTCACGCGTGCCATATCGGCGCGGGTGAGGGTGACCAGCGCGTCAATGCCAGCTTCTGCCCGGCTTTTTTCAATTTGTGTCACGAAACCCAATAATGCCCCCGCGCGTTGGTTGGCTTTCCCTGCCAAGCCCTGTTTATAATGTGTTCAACCTGTAGTGCAAATTCCCAAGGCCCGCACCATGATTGAACTGATGCGCACCAATGACATGGTGCTGATCTCGCTGATCGAGGCCTTGTTTGCCGAAAGCAGTATCGGCTATTTCATTGCCGATGCTCATATGTCGATGCTGGAAGGCTCGACCGGCTTCATGGCGCGGCGCATTATGGTGGCGCGCGAGGATGCGGCGCAGGCGCGGCGGATCCTGCGCGATGCGGCGATAGATGTGCCCAAGGGGCCAGCTGATGGCGGATGACGACCATTCCTGCGCCGATGTGACGCAGGATTTCTGGCTCGGCGGCAAACTGGCCTTGCGGCAATTGCGCCATGGCCAGCGCGCCGGCACTGATGCCGCTTTGCTGGCGGCGGCCTTTGCGCAGCTGGAAGGCCGGATCGCCGATGCCGGCGCCGGGGCCGGGGCGGTGGGGCTGGCGCTGGCGCAGCGCCATGCGGATGTGCAGGTCGAGCTCATCGACATCAATCCCGGTCTGGTGGCGCTGGCGGCGCAGAACGGCCTCGACAATCACCTGTCGCACCGGGTGTTTGCCCGCTGCCATGATCTTCTCGCGGCCGATGCCATGAAGGCGCTGCAGGGGCGCTATGATGTCGTGGTCAGCAATCCGCCGTTTTATTTGCCGGAGCAGGCGCGGGCCCCGCGTGATCGGGCGCGCGCGCAAGCGCATGTGCTTTATGGCGGCTCAACCGAGGCGTGGGTGCGCGCCTGCCGCAAGATGCTCAGGCCAAAGGGTGTGCTGGTGATGATCCACCGGCCCGAGGCGCTGGCGGCGATTCTGGCCGGGCTGGGGCAGGGTGGCGACGGGTTGCGTCTGCTGGCGCTGCAGCCGCGCGAAGGGGCACCGACCAGCCGCATCATCCTGCGCTGGCAGCAGGGCAGCCGTGCACCACTGTGCCTGCTGGCGCCGCTGGTCCTGCATCAGGCTTCGGGCGCTTTCACGCCCGAAGCCGATGCCCTGCATCGCGGTGAGGCGACGCTGGCGCTTGAGCCTTAGCGATGGCAGACCCGGCGCCAGACCGGGTGCCAGCCCCAGGGGCCGCGCACGAAAATGCGCTGGTTATAGCAATGGATCGGCCGGTAGTAGATCGGCGGACGATAACCCCAATAGGGATGGTGCTCGCGCCACTCATGTTCCCAATGCTCCTGGCGCCAGCCATCGGCTGATGCGGGGGTGAGGCTCGCGAGCCCAAGGCTCAACGCGGCGGCGATGCCGATGCCGCCTGCCAGCTTCTTCATGGATGATGAAATCATGGGATTCTATCCTTTTTTGAATGTACCGGAACCATCGCGATCCGATATTTGAACCTAATGCGCGGGACTTGAACCCTTGCTGACCGGATGGTTCATGTGGCGTTCATCTGATGCCCGGGGGCGGTAAAGATTGACCCTGACGCGCGCGCGCTTTATCGGCTGCAGGCAGAGGAACCCGCCACATGACCCAGACTAGCCTTCAACAGCCCGCCTTGACAATGACTCCGGCCAGCGCACCGCAAAAGTCCTTTCAGGGCATGCTGCTGGCCTTGCAGGGTTTTTGGGCTGCGCAGGGCTGCGTCATTCTCCAGCCCTATGACATGGAAATGGGCGCCGGAACCTTCCATCCGGCCACCACCTTGCGGGCTCTGGGCCCGAAACCGTGGCGGGCCGCCTATGTGCAACCGTCACGCCGCCCGAAAGATGGCCGCTATGGCGAAAACCCCAACAGATTGCAGCACTATTACCAGTTTCAGGCGATTCTGAAGCCATCACCGCCCGATCTGCAGGAGCTTTACCTGCAATCGCTCGGCGTGCTGGGCATCGACAGCAAGCTGCATGACATCCGCTTTGTCGAGGATGACTGGGAAAGCCCGACACTGGGTGCCTGGGGGCTGGGCTGGGAATGCTGGTGTGATGGCATGGAAGTCTCGCAATTCACCTATTTCCAGCAGGTTGCCGGTTTTGAATGCGCGCCGGTCGCCGGCGAATTGACCTATGGTCTTGAGCGGCTGGCCATGTACGTGCAGGGTGTATACAGCATTTTTGATATAAATTTCAATGGATTGGAAGGCGAAGATAAAGTCACTTATGGTGATGTGTTTCTGCAGGCGGAACAGGAATTTTCGCGCCATAATTTTGAATATGCCAATACTGAAGTGCTGGAGCGGCAGTTTCGCGAGGCCGAGGCCGAATGCCAGGCGCTGCTGGCCAAGGGCCAGCCCGGCCCGGGCGAGACCCGGCACAAGCTGGCGCTGCCGGCTTTTGACCAATGTATCAAGGCCTCGCATCGCTTCAATCTGCTCGATGCGCGCGGCGTCATTTCCGTGACCGAGCGGCAATCTTATATTTTGCGGGTGCGCGAACTGGCCAAAGCCTGCGGCGCGGCCTGGCTGATGACCGAGGGCGGCGGGGCGTGAAGCCGCCGCTTTTGGTTGAAAAGCCGGTAATCCATGAATTTGCCTCTTGCGTGATGCGTGGAAGCCTGTTAAGAACATACCTAGAACATTGACGGCGCCAAGGCCGTTTTGTGGCATGTGCGCTGGTTTGAAGGGAGCAGGGTGATGGCGGGTAGCGTTAACAAGGTGATTCTGGTCGGCAATCTTGGCCGTGATCCGGAGGTGCGACGCACCAGCTCGGGCGATGCGATCGTCTCGTTCAGCCTCGCCATGACCGAATCATGGCGCGACAAGAACACCGGCGAGCGCCGCGATCGCACCGAATGGGCCAATATCGTGATTTTCAACGAGCAACTCGGCAAGATCGCCGAGCAATATCTGAAAAAAGGCATGAAGGTCTATCTCGAAGGGCAATTGTCGACCCGCGACTACACCGACAAGGACGGCAACCAACGCAAGACCACCGAGGTGGTGTTGCAGCGCTATCGCGGCGAGCTCACCATGCTCGACAGCAAGGGCGGGCGCGGCGATGGCGCTGATTATGTCGGCGGCAGCGGCGGCGGCGACAATGCCAGTTTCGGCCGGGCCTCGCCGATGGAGCGCGGTGGCGAGCGGCGTCCGGCACCGCAGGGCGGTGGCAGCCGTGGCGGTGAGATCGATGATGATATCCCGTTTTGAGGGCATCTGCGGCTGATTGAAAAGGGCCCCGGGGACCCCGCCGGGGCGCAGCGCTCCCGGCGCAGGAGCGCGCGGCGCGGCGATGCGATTGGCGTCCGGTTTTCATTGTGCACGGGCGGCAATTGCGTTATGAAGGTTCGTCGACACCTGAATGGGCGTCCCGCCTTTTTAGATTTGTTTGACCCCGTGGCACTTGCAACGCTTCATTTCCGGTAGCATCGGAAACGACAATAGGAGCCCCGGACCCATGGATTTTCTCAAAGACCCGGTAACGCCCATGAATCGCCGCCGTCGCATTTACGAGGGCAAGGCCAAGGTTCTCTATGAAGGACCCGAACCTGGCACCCTCATTCAGCACTTCAAAGATGATGCCACCGCTTTCAATGCCAAGAAGCATCAGGTGATCGATGGCAAGGGCGTGCTGAACAACCGCATCAGCGAGTATATCTTCCAGCAACTGAACGCGATTGGCGTTCCGACCCATTTCATCCGCCGCCTCAACATGCGCGAGCAGTTGATTCGCGAAGTGGAAATCGTGCCGCTGGAAGTTGTGGTGCGCAATGTTGCGGCCGGTTCACTGTCAACGCGTCTCGGCATCGAGGAAGGCACGCAATTGCCGCGCTCGATCATTGAATTTTATTTCAAGAACGACGCCCTCAATGATCCGATGGTTTCGGAAGAGCATATTACCGCTTTTGGCTGGGCCAATCCGCAGGAAATCGATGACATCATGGCGCTGGCCATTCGCGTCAATGACTTCCTGTCCGGGCTGTTCCTCGGCGTCGGCATCCGCCTCGTCGATTTCAAGATGGAATGCGGGCGCCTGTGGGAAGGCGAGATGATGCGCATTGTCGTCGCCGACGAAATCTCGCCGGATTCATGCCGGCTGTGGGATGCCAAATCCAGCGACAAGCTCGACAAGGACCGTTTCCGTCGCGATATGGGCGGGCTGGTCGAGGCTTACAGCGAGGTGGCGCGCCGGCTCGGCATCATGCAGGAAGGCGAAACACCGGTCAGTGCCGGGCCCAAACTGGTCAAGTGAGCTCAAACTGGTGACTTCGGGCGCGGGCGCGAGCCCCGGGGCTTGACCGCGACCGCCGCGCAGCCTAGCGCTGACGGGTCAGTCGGCTGGATGGCCGCTGCCTTTCTGGCAGAGGAAAGTCCGGGCTCCATGGAACAACGGTGCCGGATAACGTCCGGCGGGGGCGACCCCAGGGAAAGTGCCACAGAAAACAAACCACTCCGGCCGCGCTCGCGCTGCCGGAGCCAGGGTGAAATGGTGCGGCAAGAGCGCACCGCGCGGCCAGCAATGGCATCGGCATGGCAAACCCCACCGGGAGCAAAACCGCATAGGGATGATCGAGGCATGGCGACATGGCTCAGGCCTTGTTTCAGGCTTTCATCCGGGTTGGTTGCTTGAGGCCGGCGGCAACGCCGGTCCCAGAGGAATGGCCATCACGTCGCAGCTCTGCAAGGAGAGGCGGCCATACAGAACCCGGCTTACAGGCCGACTGGCAATTGACCCCGGCGCCTGTGCGGTTTCAGCACGGTTATGCGCGGCTATAAACGCAACATTAACCTAAAAAAAGCCTAATGGCGATCGAAGCGGCTTAGCTGCATTGGCCCCGATTTGATGATTCAGCGCGCATGTTACAGCATTTTGCCACGCCCTTTGCCACAAGCGGCAGCCGTGAGCCCATGGGGCGGGTGTTGGCTTGCGCAGCAGCGGCTGGCACCGGCGGTGTTGTTGCAATGAAGCCGGAAACACCTTCTACGGGGGCCGTGCATCTGCCCGTCATGCTGCCGGAAGTGCTGGCGGCGCTGCGCCCGGCGGCTGGCGAGATCGTGGTTGATGCCACTTTCGGCGCCGGCGGCTATACGCAGGCGTTTCTGCGCGAGGGGGCGCGGGTGCTGGCCTTTGACCGCGACCCCGGCGTCGCCGGCCGCGCCGCGGAACTGGCGGCGCAATGGCCGGGGGCGTTCGAGCTGATGGCCGCGCGCTTTGGCGATCTGGCGGCCGATCTGGCGGCGCGGGACCTGCAGCCAGGCAGCATCGATGGCATAGTCTTTGATATTGGTGTTTCCTCGATGCAGCTCGATCAGGCGGCGCGCGGCTTTTCCTTCCGCCATGACGGGCCGCTCGACATGCGTATGGGGCAGGCCGGCCGCAGCGCTGCTGACATCATCGCCATGGAAAGCGCCGACGTTCTTGCCGATATTTTTTATCATTATGGCGAGGAGCGGCAGGCGCGCCGTATCGCCCGCGCCATCGTTCATGACCGCGCCCAGACGCCGTTTACGACCACCCGCCAGCTGGCCGAATTGATCGCGCGGCTTTGCCCGGCGCGCCCGCAGGAAATTCATCCCGCGACCCGCAGTTTTCAGGCCTTGCGCATTGCCGTCAATGACGAGCTTGGCGAGCTGGTGCGGGCGCTGGAGGCGGCCGAAGCGATGCTGGCGCCCGGCGGCCGGCTGGTGGTGGTGAGCTTTCATTCGCTTGAGGACAGGATCGTCAAGCGCTTCCTTGGCCAGCGCAGCGGGCGTGGCCAGGCGACCTCGCGCCTGCTGCCGGGCGAGCCCTTGCGTGCACAGCCCAGTTTCGAGGTGCCGGGGCGCCAGCCCTTGGGGCCCTCGCCGGACGAATGCGCCACAAATCCGCGCGCCCGCTCGGCGCGGTTGCGCTGGGGTGTGCGCACCATGGCCGCGCCGCTGGCTGCAGACCTTGACCTTGCTGCATTGGCGAGCCTGCCGCAGCGCAAAGCAGGAAGGCCCTGACATGCTCCGCCTGATCAATCTCCTGACCGTGCTGGCGCTGCTGGGCTGCGCCGCTTATGCCTATAATATCAGTTACATCACGCTTTATGATGCTGAACGAATCCACAAGGCCAAGGCTGATATCAGCCGGCAGCATCATGAAATCGCATTTTTGCAGGCCGAATGGGCGCATCTCGTGCGCCCGGAACGCCTTCAGGCGCTGGCCGACCGCAATCTTTCCCTGCAGCCGCTGGCGCTCGACCAGATTGTCAGTGCCGATCAATTGCCCAACAAGACCCAGCAGGGCGATCCGCTGAGCGCGGCGCTGTCCGGCCTCGGTCTTGGCGATACCACCAGCTCGCTGGCGATGAAGGCCCATTCCACACCGCTGACCCCGCACGATCAGCATCGCCCTCGACGCAAGCCGACCAAGGTCACGCTGGCGCCGCCCAAGACCATCGCCGACCTCCTGAAGATGCACTGAGAGATGCCGATGTTGCCTCAAGATGACCAGCCCCAAAAAGCCCGGTCGGCAGTTTTGCCGCCGAAGCTGAGTGCGCTCAAGGCGCGGATGCTCTCGACGCATTTGCACAACAGCGACAAGCGCATCAATTTCGTTGCCGTGTGCTTTCTCGGCGTATTTGCCATTATGGCTGGCCGCCTGGTGCAGCTTGGCTTCAAGGGCGGCCTGCCGGGCGGAGTCAAGGGCGCAGCCGATCAGGAACTCTCGGCGGCGCGGCCCGATATTGTCGACCGGCATGGACGCCTGCTGGCCACCGATGTGCGTACCGTGTCGGTCTTTGCCGAGCCCGGCAAGATCATCGACAAGAACAAGGTGACGGACGAGCTGACGCGCATCCTCAGCCTGAAACATCCCGAAGCGCTGCGCCACCGCCTCGGCATGCGCAAGGGTTTTGTGTGGGTGAAGCGCACCATCACGCCGCGCCAGCGCGAGGAAATTTTCCAGCTGGGCGAGCCCGGCATCGGCTTTCTCCCGGATCTGAAGCGCTTTTACCCGAACGGCCCGCTGGCGGCGCATGTGCTCGGCTTTACCAACGAGGATAATCGCGGCATTGCCGGCATCGAGAAATATATCGATGAGCAGGGCTTGATGTCGCTGCATGGCGCCGGCTTTGAAGTGAAACATGAAGACCTGAAACCGGTGAAGCTGTCGATCGATCTCGACGTGACCCAGGTTCTGCGCGACGAACTCGAAAAGGGCCTCGTCAAATTCAAGGCCAAGTCCGATGCCGGTGCCATTCTCGATGTGCGCACCGGTGAAGTCATTGCGCTGGAATCGCTGCCGGATTTTGATCCCAACGACCCTGGCAAGGGCGTGACCGCTGTCAACAAGAACCGCATGACTGCTGGTGTTTATGAAATGGGATCGACCTTCAAGTCGATCTCGATTGCCATGGCGCTGCAGGACGACAAGGTGAAGCTCGGCTCGCGCCTCGATGCCACCCACAATCTGCATTACGGCCGCTTCACCATCCATGATTATGATGCAACGCACCGCATGCTGACGGTTCCGGAAGTGTTTGTGCATTCCTCGAATATCGGCACCGCGCGCATGGTGCTCAGGGTCGGGGTGCCCGGCCACAAGGCCTTCCTGCGCAAGATGGGCATGCTGACGCGGATGAAGACAGAATTGCCGGAAAGCGCGGCGCCGATCATCCCGCATCCATGGTCAACGCTGAATTCGATCACGATTGCATTTGGCCAGGGCATCAATGTCGCGCCCCTGCAGGCCATGGCGGCGGTGGCGGGCCTCGTCAATGGTGGCAACCTGATGGTGCCGACCTTCCTCAAGCGTGACCAGGCGCAGGCGCTGAAGGTCTCCAAAAATGTCGTGCGGCCGGATGTGTCGGAGGCGATCCGCTATCTCATGCGCATCAATGCCGAGATCGGTTCGGCCAAAAAGGCCAATATTCCCGGCTATTTCGTCGGTGGCAAAACCGGAACGGCCGACAAGATCATTCATGGCCGCTATGCCAACAACAAGGTCTTCACGACTTTCATGGCGCTGGTGCCGGCCAACAAGCCCAAATATCTGTTCATGGTCATCATGAACGAGCCGCAGGGCCTCAAATCCACCTTCGGCTTTCATACGGCCGCCTGGAATTCCGGCGAAATCACCGGCAAGGTCATTACCCGCGCGGCGCCGATGCTGGGCCTGGCGCCCGAGGACGTGTTGCCCAAGGCGCCGTTTCCGCTGCTGGCCGCGCAGGGTTATACCTATGTCAATCAACCCAATGGCGGAGGCATGGTCGATTGATGCTGCTTGGCGACCTTTTGGCGGTGCCTGATCCGGTGCCGGGCAATGTGCCGGTGGCGGGTCTCGCCCTCGACAGCCGCAAGGTCGCGCCTGGCTTTGTGTTCTTTGCCGTGCCCGGCACCCATGCCGATGGTTCGGCCTTTGCCGAGGCGGCGGTGGCGCGCGGCGCCGTCGCCATTGTCGCGCAGCGCGCGATTGCCGGTCTCGACAGCCGCGTGGCACAGGTCATCGTCGAGGATGTGCGCACGGCGCTGGCCGCAGCCGCCGCGCGCTTCTACCAGCGCCAGCCCGGCACCATCGTCGCCGTAACTGGCACCAGCGGCAAAACCTCGATCGCCGAATTCACGCGCCAGATCTGGGCGCAGCAGGGCCTTGCCGCTGCCTCGCTCGGCACTCTGGGCGTGGTCTCGCCCAAGGGGCCCGATTATGGCTCGCTGACGACGCCAGACCCGATCAGCCTGCACCAGCGTTTGGCGCAGCTTGCCGATGAGGGCGTGACGCATCTGGCGATGGAGGCTTCCTCGCATGGTCTCGACCAGCACCGCCTCGATGGCGTACGCCTTAGTGCGGCGGGATTTTCCAACCTGTCGCGCGATCACCTTGATTATCACGATGATTTTGTAAGCTATCTCAATGCTAAAATGCGTTTATTTGAAGTGTTGCTTGAACAGGAAAAAACAGCGGTCATCGATGCCGACAGCACGGTGGCGGCCGAGGTGATGGCACGTGCCTCGCGCCGTGGCCTGAAGCTTCTCACCACCGGGCGGGCCGGCAAGGACCTGATCTTGCGCGAGGCCGTCGCCCATAGCTTTGCCACTGATCTGGTCGTTGGCCATGGCGGCAGGGATTATAGCTTGCGCCTGCCGCTTGCCGGAGCATTTCAGGTGGCGAATGCGCTGGTCGCGGCCGGGCTGGCGCTTGCCACCGGCGCCGCGCCAGATGCGGTGATGACGGCGCTCGGCAAGCTCCGGGGCGCGCCAGGGCGGCTCGATCATGCCGGATCCCTGCGCGGGGCCGAGATTTTCATCGATTATGCCCATAAGCCGGACGCGCTGGCCAAGGTGCTGGAGACCCTGCGGCCGCTGGCGAAGCGACGGCTGCTGGTGGTGTTTGGCTGCGGTGGTGACCGTGACCCCGGCAAAAGGCCGATGATGGGCGAGATTGCCATGGCGCGCGCCGATGACGTGATCATCACCGATGACAACCCGCGTTCGGAAGATCCGGCGACGATCCGCGCCGCCATTCTCGCCGGTGCGCCGGGGGCGCGTGAAATCGGCGACCGGGCCGCGGCCATAGGTTTTGCCATCAAGTCCTTGCAGCCAGGCGATATTTTGCTGGTCGCCGGCAAGGGCCATGAGACCGGCCAGATCGTCGGCGGACAGGTTCTGCCCTTCAGCGACCATGACGTCGTCGCATCCCTGCTCAAAGATCAAAAGCCATGAATGACGTCAGCCCTTCCTTGCCGCCGCTGTGGCGCGCGCTTGCCCTGGTGGCGCCGTTGGAGGCGCGGGTTTCCGGGGTGTTGCCGGGCGCCATTACCGGCATTTCGATCGACAGCCGCAGCCTTGTGCCGGGCGATCTGTTTTTTGCCATCCGCGGCGACAACACCGATGGTCATGATTATGTGACAAAAGCCTTTGCGGCGGGGGCTGGTGCGGCGGTGGTCGATGAGGCCCATGCCGATGGCCTGCGGGGCAGCGGACCCCTGCTGATCGTGCAGCATGTGCAGGGCGCGCTGGAGCGGCTCGGCATGGCGGCGCGGCAGCGCGCAACCGGGCGGATCGCCGCCATAACCGGCTCGGTCGGCAAGACTTCGTCGAAAGAGGCGCTGGCGCTGATGCTGCGGCAGGCCGGCCAGACGCATGCGGCGGTGGCGTCCTTCAACAATCATTGGGGTGTGCCGCTGACGCTGGCACGCATGCCGGAATCAAGCCGCTTCGGCGTTTTTGAAATCGGCATGAATCATGCGGGCGAGATCACGCCGCTGGTAGCGATGGTGCGCCCGCATGTGGCGATGATCACGACTGTGGCGCCGGTGCACCTTGAGCATTTCGCCTCGGTCGATGACATTGCCCGCGCCAAGGGCGAGATATTTTCCGGGCTGATGCCGGGCGGGGTGGCGGTGATCAACTGCGATATTGGCCAATTCGAGCTGCTGGCCGGCATGGCGCGCCAGTCACCCGCCCGCCACATCATGAGCTTTGGACGTGATGCCAGCGCCGATGCCCGGCTTCTCGAAGCCGATGTGCGTGGTGATGCGACCCATGTGAAGGCGCGGGTGCTGGGGCAGGATATTGCCTTTGTCGTGGGCGCGGCGGGCGCGCATTTTGCGCAAAATGCGCTCGGCCTGCTGCTGGTGGCGCGGGCGATGGGGCTTGATCTGCACGAGGCGGCAGCGGCGCTGGCGGCTTTCGGCGCCCCGAGGGGCAGGGGCGAGGTTTGCGTGCTTCATCTCGCAGAAGGCGAGGCGCGCCTCATCGATGAAAGCTACAATGCCAATCCCGCCTCGATGCGCGCGGCTTTGGCCGTGCTCGGTGCCGCAACGCCCGGCGCGGGCGGACGGCGGATTGCCGTTCTGGGGGATATGCTCGAACTTGGCGAGCAATCCGGGCTGCTGCACCGGGGCCTTGCCGAGGACATCGAACAGCTTGGCATTGATCAGGTTTTCACCGTCGGACGGTTCATGGGCGAACTCCACGACACCTTGCCTCAATCACGCCGTGCTGCCAGTGCACTGACGTCGGTGGACATGATTGCGCCGGTGCGCGACTATGTTGGCCCCGGTGATGTGATCATGGTCAAAGGCTCGAACAGCAGCAAGATGGGGCTGATAGTTGCTGCCTTGCGGGATGCTTTTGCCAACCGCGCCCCTGCGGAAGATATCAGAGACAAAAAGCAATGCTGACGTTCCTGAATGATTTTGCCTATCTTTATTCGCCCCTGCACCTGTTCCGTTACATCACGTTCCGGGCAGGCGGGGCGACGGCGACCTCGCTGTTTCTTGTGATGATGTTTGGCCCTTCAAGCATCTTGTCGTTGCGCCGCCGTCAGGGCAAGGGCCAGCCGATCCGTGCCGATGGCCCGCAGTCGCATCTGCTCACCAAAAAGGGCACGCCGACCATGGGCGGGCTGATGATTCTCGGCGGCCTCGTGGTTTCGACCATATTATGGGCCAATCCGCACAGTCCCTTTGTCTGGATCGTGCTGTGGGTGACGCTGGGCTTCGGTTCGATCGGCTTTTATGACGATTATCTCAAGGTAACCAAGCAGTCGCATCACGGCTTTTCCGGCCGGGCGCGGCTGGGTTTCGAGATGCTGATCGGCATGGTGGCTGCCTATGGCATGATGTGCGCCGATCTGTGGCCGGAAGCCGGGGTCGGTGGCATATCCGGGCTTTTTGCAGCGCTGGTAGCGCCGCTGCTGCATGTCACCCATGAAGCGGCCTGGCTGGCGGTGCCGTTCGACAAGCATTTTGTCGCCGATCTTGGCCTGCTGTTCCTGATCTTCGGGCCGCTGGTGATTGTTGCGGCGGGCAATTCGGTCAATCTTACCGATGGCCTCGACGGGCTGGCCATTGTGCCGGTGATGGTTGCCGCCAGCACCTTCGGGCTGATTGCGTATTTTGCCGGCAATATCAACACCGCGACCTATCTTGGCATCAATTATGTCAGTGGCGCCGGCGAACTCATGGTGGTCGCGGGGGCGCTGGTGGGGGCGGGGCTGGGGTTCCTGTGGTTCAACGCGCCGCCCGCGCAGATTTTCATGGGCGATACCGGCTCGCTGGCGCTCGGCGGGTTGATTGGCACCATTGCGGTGGCGATCAAGCACGAGGTGGTGCTGGTGGTGGTGGGCGGCCTGTTCGTGGTCGAGGCCGTGTCAGTGATCCTGCAGGTCGGCTATTTCAAATTGACCAAGAAGCGCATCTTCCTGATGGCGCCGATCCATCATCATTTCGAGCAACTGGGCTGGTCGGAAAGCCAGATCGTCGTGCGTTTCTGGATCATCTCCTTTGTGCTCGCGATGATGGGCCTTGCAACGCTGAAGGTGCGCTAAACCATGACCCCGCTCACGAGTTTTGCCGGCAAGAATGTGGCGCTGTTCGGGCTGGGAGGTTCGGGCCTCGTCACGGCGCAGGCCTTGCTGGCGGGCGGCGCGCGGGTCAGCGCCTGGGATGACGGCGCTGCGGCGCGCGACAAGGCGCAGGCGGCGGGCCTCGCACTGACCGATCTCAACAGCGCCGACTGGTCGCAATTTTCAGCTTTCGTATTGTCGCCTGGCGTGCCGCTCACCCATCCCGTGCCGCACTGGACGGTGCCAAAGGCGCGGCAGGCCGGGGTGGAGATCATCGGCGATATCGAGCTTTTTTGCCGCGAGCGCCGGGCGCTGGCGCCGGGGGCGCCCTTCATCGCCATTACCGGCACCAATGGCAAATCAACGACGACGGCGCTGATCGCGCATATCCTGCGCGAGGCCGGGCGGGATGTGCAGATGGGCGGCAATATCGGCGTGCCGATCCTGGCGCTGGAGCCGCCGGCCGAGGGGCGCATCCATGTCATTGAATGCTCGTCCTTCCAGATCGATCTGGCGCCGACACTGAAGCCGGGCATCGGTGTGCTGCTCAACGTGACGCCCGATCATATCGACCGGCACGGCACCATGAAGAATTATGCCGCGATCAAGGAGCGGCTGGTCTCGAATTCTACCATCGCTGTCATTGGTGTCGACGACGATTATTGCCGCGACATTGCCGGGCGGCTGATCGCCGCGCAAAAGACGGTTTCCGGGTTCTCGGCTGCGCGCGAGGATGCGGCGGGCGTGGTGTTCCACGATCAGGGCCGGTTGTTCTGTGCGGTGTCGCTGCTCGGCCCCGGGGCGATCATAGAAATGCTGGTCGATCTCAATGGCATCGGCACCTTGCGCGGCGCCCATAATGGCCAGAATGCTGCCGCCGCCTTCATTGCCTGTGCACGCTCCGGCGTGCCGCATGATGTGATCGGCACGGCGATGCGGAGCTTTGCCGGCCTGCCGCACCGCATGGAGCAGGTGGGTGAGCGCGGGCCGGTGCTGTTCATCAATGATTCCAAGGCGACCAATGCCGATTCGACCGAAAAGGCGCTGCTGTCCTTTGATGATATTTTCTGGATTGCCGGCGGCAAGGCCAAGGAAGGCGGCATCGAGCCGTTGCGCCCGCATTTTGCGCGCGTTGCCAAGGCCTATCTGATTGGTGCTGCGGCGCCGGAATTTGCCGCGACCCTGGCGGGAAGCGTGCCTTATGAGATTTGCGGCACGCTTGAGGCGGCCACCAGCGCGGCGGCGCACGATGCGGCGGCATCAGGACGCGCGAACCCGGTGGTGCTGCTGTCACCGGCCTGCGCGAGCTATGACCAATTTGCCAATTTCGAGGCAAGGGGCGCGCGTTTCCGCGACCTCGTCGCTGCGCTCGAACATCTGCCAACCGGAGGCTAAAGCCATGATTTCACGCGCTGAACGCTCGCAACTCGCCCGCTGGTGGTGGACGGTTGACCAATGGCAGATTGGTGCCTTTCTGGTGCTGATGGCGCTCGGGCTGATCCTTTCCATGGCGGGATCGCCGCCGGTGGCCGAGCGCATTGGCCTGCCGCCGTTTCATTTCGTGCACCGGCAGGCGATGTATCTGGTGCCGGCCATCATAATCATGCTCGGGGTCTCGACGCTGGATCCGCGGCAGGTGCGCCGCGCCTCGCTGGTCACCTATGCCGGGGCGATGCTGGCGATCCTGCTGGCGCTGAAGTTTGGCCACGAAATCAAGGGCGCGCGGCGCTGGATTTTCGGCATTCAGCCTTCGGAATTTCTCAAGCCCGCCTTTGTGGTGCTGGCGGCCTGGGCCTTTTCGGAAGGCGCAAAACAGAAGAAAATGCCGGGCACGACCATCGCCATCCTGCTGCTGCCGCTGACGGTCATTCCCTTGTTGCTGCAGCCGGATTTCGGCCAGACCATGCTGATTTCGCTGGTCTGGGCGGCGCTGTTTCTGGTGGCGGGCGTGCATATTTTGTGGATCGTCGGCATTGGCGGGCTGGGGGCGATCGGCGTGCTGCTGGCCTACAAGCTGTCGCCGCATGTGCACCAGCGCATCATTTCCTTTCTCGATCCGCAGGCGGCGCATCTTGGTACAAATGCTTTTCAGGTGGAGACGGCGCTCGACAGCTTTTATTCGGGTGGCTGGCTCGGGCGCGGGCCGGGCGGTGGTGTGATCAAGCGTATCTTGCCGGATTCGCACACAGATTTCATCTTTGCGGTCACCGGCGAGGAATTCGGCATCCTGTTCTGCATTGCGCTGATGGCGCTGTTTGCCTTTGTGGTGCTGCGCGGGCTGCGGCGGGCGTCGCGCGACGAGGATCCGTTCTGCCGCTTTGCGGCCACCGGACTGCTGGTGCAATTTGGCCTGCAAAGCTGCATCAATATGGCAGTCAATCTCGATCTGATGCCGGCCAAGGGCATGACGCTGCCCTTCATCTCCTATGGTGGTTCGTCGCTGATGGCGCTGGCGCTGGGGGCTGGATTCCTGATCGCGGTGACGCGCAAGCGGCCGCGCAGCGAGGTGTTGCTGGAAACCGAAGTGCCGGCAGGGTTGCCAGCATGAGCAGCGGCGATCTGGTGGTGCTGGCTGCGGGCGGCACGGGCGGGCATTTGTTCCCGGCCCAGGCGCTGGCCGATGAGTTGCGGCGGCGTGGTTGCCGGGTTGAACTGGTGACCGACAGCCGTGCGCAAAGGTACACCGGCAATTTTCCGGCTGATCATGTGCATGTGATTGCCTCGGCGACGCCGCGCGGCGGCTCGCTGGCCGGCAAGCTTCAGGCCGGGCTGGTTTTGGCGCGCGGCACGTTGCAGGCACTCGGCCTGCTGCGGCGGCTAAGGCCGGCCATTGTCGTTGGCTTTGGCGGCTATCCGACGGTGCCGCCGCTGATGGCGGCGAGCCTGTTAAAAATGCCGACGGTGCTGCATGAGCAAAATGCCGTGCTGGGCGCGGCGAACCGGGCGCTGGCACGACGGGTGACGGCGATTGCCACCGGCTTCGGGCGGCTCGGGGGCAGCGATGGCCGGGTGCGGGCCAAGGCGCGCGATGTTGGTAATCCGGTGCGCCCGGCGGTGCTGGCGGCGGCGGCGACGCAATTTCCTGCGGTTGGCGAAGGGGGCCTGCATGTGCTCATCACTGGCGGATCGCAGGGGGCACGGGTCTTTGCCGATATCATGCCGGAGGCGCTGCGGCTGATGCCGGAGGCGGTGCGGGCCCGCATGCATATCGTCCAGCAGGCGCGGCCGGAAGATGTGGCGCGGGTGCGGGACGCCTATGCCGCCTCGCAGACCGACGCGCTGGTCGAGAGCTTTTTCAACGACCTGCCGGCGCGTATGGCCAGCGCGCATCTGGTGGTGGCGCGGGCCGGGGCCTCGACCGTGGCGGAACTGGCGGTGATTGGCCGGCCGGCCATTCTCGTGCCGTTTCCGCATGCGCTCGACCAGGATCAGGCCGCCAATGCTGCCGAGCTGGAAAAGAGCGGGGCGGTGAAGGTCATTCGCCAGAACGATTTTACCGCGCCCTGGGTGGCGCAGGCGCTGGAGCAGGCGCTTGACAATCCGCTGGCGCTGGCCCAGCGGGCACAGGCTGCCAAGGCGCAGGGGCGTGTCGATGCCACGGCGAGACTGGCCGATCTGGTGCTTGGCGTCGCGCAAAAGCACAAACTGGAGAGCTGAATATGAAATTGCCACAGACCCTGGGGCCGATCCATTTCGTCGGGATCGGCGGCATCGGCATGTCCGGCATTGCCGAAGTGCTGATCAACCTTGGCTACAAGGTGCAGGGTTCGGATGCCTCCGACAATGCCAATGTCAAGCGGTTGCGGGACAAGGGGGCGCTGGTCCATATCGGCCACAAGGCGGAGAACCTCGGTGATGCTGCCGTGGTGGTGGTATCGACCGCCATCAAGCGCGAGAACCCGGAACTGCGCGAGGCGCGCGAGCGCCGCCTGCCGGTGGTGCGGCGTGCGGAAATGCTGGCCGAACTGATGCGGCTGCGCCAGTGCGTGGCCATTGCCGGCACCCATGGCAAGACCACGACGACCTCGCTGGTAGCAACCCTGCTCGATGCCGGCGGTTTTGATCCGACCGTGATCAACGGCGGCATCATCAATGCCTATGGCACCAATGCGCGGCTCGGCGAGGGTGACTGGATGGTGGTGGAAGCCGATGAAAGCGATGGCACCTTCCTGAAGCTGCCTGCCGATGTGGCGATCGTCACCAATATCGATGCCGAGCACCTCGACCATTTCCACACATTCGATGCCGTCAAGAAAGCTTTCCGCGATTTTGTCGAGAACCTGCCGTTCTATGGCTTTGCGGTCATGTGTCTCGATCATGCCACAGTGCAAGACCTGGTCGGGCGGATCGAGGATCGCCGCGTCATCACCTATGGCGAAAATCCGCAGGCCGATGTGCGGCTGGAAAATATCGTGCTCGACGGCGGTGTTTCCAAATTCGACGTGCTGGTGCGTGACCGCAAGAGCGGCAAGGACGTGCGCATCGACAATCTGATGTTGCCGATGCCGGGCCATCACAATGCCCTCAATGCCACGGCAGCGCTGGCGGTGGCCTATGAGCTTGGCATGAAGCCCGATGATATCCGCAAGGCGCTCGCCGGGTTCAGCGGCGTCAAGCGGCGTTTCACCCGCACCGGTTCATGGAACGGCGTCGCCATTTTCGATGATTATGGCCATCATCCGGTGGAAATCGCCGCGGTGCTGCGCGCCGCCCGCGCCTCGACCAGGGGCAATGTCATCGCCGTGGTGCAGCCGCATCGCTATACGCGCTTGCAATCGCTGTTCGACCAGTTCGCCACCTGCCTCAATGATGCCGATGCTGTCATCATCGCCGATGTCTATGCTGCCGGCGAGGCGCCGATTGCCGGCATCGATCGCGAGCATCTGGTGGCCGCCATCAAGGCGCATGGCCATCGTCAGGTGCTCAGCCTTGATCGCCCGGAGGATCTGGCGCCGCTGGTGCGCTCGCTGGCGAGCGAGGGCGATTATGTGGTGCTGCTGGGCGCCGGCAATATCACGCAATGGGCCTACAGCCTGCCTGACGAACTAGCGCGCGCCGGGTAGGGCGCGCAGGCCATTCCCTTTTATGCCTGCTGTGCTATCAGAGGGGCGTGTGGTTCCGTAGCTCAGCAGGATAGAGCAGCGGTTTCCTAAACCGAAGGTCACGTGTTCGAATCACGTCGGGACCACCAGTTTTTGCGCTGTACAGTCCTGAGACATAGGTAACAGAGTGTACCTAAGACATGGGTGACAACCACAAGCCGAATGGGTTGTCGAGGGGTTGAAGGGTTTTCTGCTCCAAATCGATATAGCCAAGATCATAGTGCATGAAAGAGACGAGCCAAATGCCC
>JAGXAM010000024.1 GCA_019075905.1 Hyphomicrobiales bacterium | reverse complement strand
GCACGCTACATGACGCTTGAAACGATGGCCCCGGTGAGCGACAATCCCATCGTCATGCTCTCGGCTGTACCCGGCGCATGATCGGCTCAAACTGATGCCGAAATCAGCGGTGGCCCAGATGAGCTACACCACGCTGCGGGACATGATCCCTGCCCCGCCACCGCCCATCGACACCGGCCCAGCCAGTGCCGATATTTCAGCCCCGGTCAAGCCGCCCGGGACCAAGGCTCAGATGGCCTCGCGGGCGCGCTGGCGGATGATGAAATTATCATAGGTATATTCGCAGACCTGCCACCACAGGTAGCCATCATTGCGAAACGCCGTGTAATTTTCATGCAGCTTGCTGAATTTCGCATTGCTTTTCGAGGCTTGCGTAAAAATCTCCTGCGCTGCCTTGTAGGCTGCCTCAGTGATATCGGCCGAAAAGCCCTGCAAATTGCTGCCGCTGGCCACAAGACGGCGCAAGGCTGCGGGGTTGCGCGCATCATAAAGCGCCAGCACCTGGCCATTGACCTCGGCGGCTGCGGAAGTCAGCATCGCCCGATAGGCCTTGGGCAAGGCGTTCCATTGCGCCAGATTGACCACCAGATGCTGCGCCGACGATCCCTGCCACCAGCCGGGATAATAATAATAGGGCGCAACCTTGGCGATCGACAGTTTCTCGTCATCATAGGGCGAAACGAATTCCACCGCATCGAGCGCACCGCTCTTGAGCGCCGCCGGCATGGCTGCCATCGGCGTCGCGTCGGGAATCGCCCCCAGCGCCTTGAACAAGGTGCCGGTAAAACCGCCGCTGCGCACCTTCAGGCCCTTGAAATCGGCTGCGGTCTTCACCTGACGGCGGAACCAGCCGCCCATCTGCGCGCCGGTATTGCCGAGCGGCAGCGCGGTCACGCCATAATCGCCGAGAAACTCGTTGATCGCCTCATTGCCGCCACCCTCATAGAACCATGAGTTGGTCAGCCGCGCGTTCATGCCAAAGGGCACGCCAGTGCCGAAGGCGAAAGCCGGATCCTTGCCCCAGTAATAGGCCAGCGTCGTATGGCCGAGATCGGCCTTGCCGCTTTTCACGGCATCCAGCGCATCCAGCGCCGAGGCGATCTCGCCGGGCGGGTGCACCTCGATCACGAATTGCCCGTCGCTGGCCTCATGCACGCGCTGCGCCAGACTGAGCGCCGCGCCATAAATCAGGTCGAGCGATTTCGGAAAGCTTGAGGTCAGCTTCCATGTCACCTTGGGCGCGCCCTGTGCCAGGGCAGGTGCGGCCAGCGGCAGGCTTGCTGACGCCACCGCCAGAGATTTCAGAACATTTCGGCGCAGCACAGTCATGAGCAATTTCCACCAAATAAGTCGAGGTCTGATAGGCCAAAACCGGCGACGGTGCAACAATTGCCATGGAGGCTGAAGCCCCGATGCTTCAGTCAAATACGATTCGCGGCGCCGCGCGCGGCACATTGCCTTCAAGCGTTCCACGCAAATCAATGGCCATTTTGCGATAAATATTTGCCAAATCCGATTGTGGTGCGCTTGCCACCACCGGCCGCCCCGAATCCGAGGTTTCACGGATGGTGATGTTGAGCGGCACTTCGCCAAGGAAGGGCGCACCGAGCCGCTCCGCCTCGTGGCGCGCGCCGCCATGGGCAAACACGTCGGAGCGCGTGCCGCAATGCGGGCACAGGAAATAGCTCATATTCTCGATCAGCCCGAGCACCGGCACATCGACTCTGCGGAACATGGCAATGCCGCGCCGGGCATCGATCAAAGCCAGATCCTGCGGCGTCGAGACGATCACCGCGCCGGCCAGCGGCACGGATTGCGCCATGGTCAGCTGCGCATCGCCGGTGCCGGGCGGCATATCGACCACGAGGCAATCGAGTTCGCCCCAATTGACCTCGCGCAGCATCTGGTTGATCGCCGACATCACCATCGGCCCGCGCCAGATCATCGGCGTGTCTTCTTCCACCAGAAAGCCGATCGACATGATTTTCAGGCCGAGGGCATGGTGCGGTTCCATCACCCTGCCCTTGACCTCCGGCTTGCCCCTGATGCCAAACAGGCGCGGCACCGACGGTCCGTAAATATCGGCATCCATCAGCCCGACCCGCCAGCCGCTGGCGGCGAGCCCGAGCGCCAGATTGGCAGCGGTGGTGGATTTGCCGACCCCGCCCTTGCCCGATGCCACGGCAATAATGCGGGCAATGCCAGGAATGGGCGCACCGGCCCGCGCCACCTGCGCTTTGGGCCCGGGGCCAGCCGGTGCAGCCCCGGCGGGGCGCTCCGAGGTCAGGCTGACGACGGCGCCGGTGACGCCGGGCAAGGCCTTGATCAGAGCTTCGGCCTCGGCACGGCGCGGCTCAAACCCGGCAGCCTGTGCCGGTGTCACGGAAATCGCCAGATAAACCTTGCCGTCACGCTCGGTAATGCCGGTGATCGCACCCGATTGGCTGAGCGAGGCCCGCCCGTCCGGGCCGGGCAGCCCGGCGAGCGCATTGAGAATATCCTGATGTGAAGGCACGGGGTGGTTACCATCCAGCTTGAGCAAGCCTATCGCTTAAGCGTCCGCGCTGGTTGGGGTCAAGAGCACACTTCGCCACGCCATGTCCTGCATGCACATGACTTGTCTTGACTGTGTCGCCATGCGAGAGCCATTTTCACGCACAAGAGGGAGATGGTGATATGGCAAAACTGAGCTATCTGGGGCTGGGCGTCATGGGTGCGCCCATGGCCCGGCATTTGATCACACGCGGCCAGCACGAGGTCACGGTCTATAACCGCACCGGCGCCAAAGCCACGGCTTTCGCCGCGCAATATGGTGCCAAAGTGGCAGCGACCCCGCGCGAGGCGGCCGCCGGCGCCGATATCGTGCTGGCCTGCGTCGGCAATGACCACGATCTGCGTCAAGTAACTTTGGGGCCGCAAGGTGCCTTTGCCGGCATGGCTCCCGGCACCATGTTCATTGATCACACCACCGCTTCAGCCGAGGTTGCACGCGAGCTTTTCGCCGCCGGTGCCGCCAAGGGCATTGAATTTGTCGATGCGCCGGTCTCCGGCGGCCAGGCTGGTGCCGAAGCCGGGGCGCTGACCATCATGTGCGGGGGCACGCCCGCCGCCTATGCCAGGGCCGAGCCCATCATGGGCACCTATGCCAAGGCCTGCCGCCTGATGGGGCCGAGCGGCGCCGGCCAGCTCACCAAAATGGTCAACCAGATTTGCATAGCCGGGCTGGTTCAGGGTCTGGCGGAAGGCATTGCGTTTGCGCAAAAAGCCGGGCTCGACCCGCTGGAGGTGGTGGCAGCCATTTCCAAGGGCGCGGCGCAATCATGGCAGATGGAAAACCGCCACAATACCATGGCCGAAGGCAAGTTCGATTTCGGCTTTGCGGTGGAATGGATGCGCAAGGATCTGCGCATCTGCCTCGAAACCGCGCGCCAGACCGGGGCCCAGCTCCCGGTCACCGCGCTGGTCGACCAGTTCTATGCAAGGATCGAACAGGCCGGCGGCCAGAGGCTCGATACATCGAGCCTTATCACCCTGCTCGGCTAGCGGGCTGCCGCCGGTCTAGTGGCAGGCCGGCAGGCCCGGGCGGCCACAAGGCCCCTTGGGCGGAGCCGGACGCGGCGGTGGCCGCATGACCGGACGCGGCGGCGGCGCCATATGCACGACAGGCCGTGGCGGCGGGGGGGCATGCACCACGGGACGCGGCGGCGGCGCCCGGTGCACGACCGGCCGTGGCGGTGGCGGCGCATGCACCACGGGCCTTGGCGGCGGCGGACGCCTGACAACCGGATGCGGTGGCGGCGCCATATGTACGACCGGATGCGGCGGCGGCGCCGGGCGCAGGGCGGGCCTGGGCGGTAAAGCTGCCGGCCTCGGCGGCGGTGCCTTCGGGGCGAGCGCCGGTTTGGGGGCGACAAAGGCCTTGGCCGGCGCAGGCAAAGCCGGTTTGGCCAGCGGTTTGGGCGCCAGCGCCGGCTTGGGCGGCACCGGCAGCTTTGGCGCCATCAGAACCTTTGGCGCCAGCGGGGCCTTGGGCTGCACCGGCAATTTCGGCGCCACCGGCGCGACCGGCGTTGCCAGGGGCTTCAGCGGCGTTGCCAGAGGCTTGAGCGGTGCTGCCGGCGGCTTCACCAAGGCCCCCGGCGGTTTGGGCGCTACCGGTGCGGTCGCCGGGTGCGGCGCCACGGCCGGCGCGGCGAGCCTCGGCGCGACAACCGGCTTCAGGCCCGGCTTGGCTACCAGTGCCTGCGGCTGCGGCGGCTTCACCAGCAAGGCCGGCGTCACGACAGCCGGGGCCACGGCGGCGGGCTGCATCCGGCCAATTTGCGCCGGGGTCGCCTGCAGGGTCGGAAACACCGGGTGCGGCGGCGGCGCGGCCGGTGCCACGCGCAGCGCAAACGGGCTCAGCATCGGCTGCGGCACCGGCAGGTCATGCCGGTCAAAATCATGCGGCGGATGCGGCGGGCGCAGAAGGAACACCGCACCCAGCGCCGCCGCAAAGGCTATGGCTGGTGGCGGCGGCGGCGCAAATTGCGGCTCGTCGAACACCACGACCGGGCGATCGACATAGACATATTCATCGGGCGGCGGCGGCGGCACGTCATAAACGAACGGCACATAGCTCGGCGGCGGTTCGAGCGCCGCATCGAGATAGCGCAACCGGCGGCGCGCATCCTGCGCATGCAGGCCGTCCGGATAGCGTTGCAGATAGGTCCAGTAGGCATTGGGCGTATCGGCATCATAGACCCGCTCCCAGGTCAGGGCCTCGCGCCGCGCCGCCAGAATATTGCGCACCCGCGCCGCCAGCGCCGAATGCGGATAGGCGCGCAGGAACTGCTCATAACCAGCGAATGTGTCGCGCTCGATCGCTTCCTGATAGGCATCATCCACGGTAAAGCTGTGGATCGGACGCGCCCGCCGGGCAGCGATCTGCGGCGCCAGCAGCGCCGTCGGCGGTGTGCCGGGTGCTGGTGCAAAAAAGCTGAATTGTGTCCGCAAGGCATCAGAATCATAGGGAATTTGCGCACCCCGGGTCTGGGTGTTGACCTGCAGGCGCAGCGTCGAGAACACATCGGCCACCGGCAGGCCCGGCTGATTCATGGCGGCATTGAGAGCCGTCGCATAGGGGCTGTAGGTCGCGCCCGGCGTATCCTGCGCCACCGTTCCGGGCGCATCATTGAAGGCGATCAATTCACCCGGATCGGCCTTGACCGGCGCCAGCCCGCCAGCCAGCGGCGTGCCGCTGCGGGCAAAGCCGTTGGGCCGCGCCCCGTCAACGATGACAATCCGCGTCTGGATCGGCAGGGCTGCCAGCGCCCGCGTATAATCTGACAGTTTAATTCCCTGCAGCGGCACGCTGACATCATTCGGAATAGTGGCATCGACCGGCACCAGATAATTCTCGCCGGCATATTGCACCGCCTCCCCGGCAAAATACAGGACGGCGCTGCCCTGCGGCCCGGCGGCATTGGCGCGGTTGACAAAGTCACTTAGCGCCTTGCGCAAATCATCGCCGCCAAGATCCGGCAAGCCGACGACACTGTAGCCCGCCGCCGTCAGCGTCGAGGCGATCAGCCCGGCATCATTCAGCGTCGTCGGCAAGGCCCCGGCGGCATAATGCGATTCGCCGACCACCAGCGCCACGCGTGTGGGCGGTGGCCCGGCGGTCTGCGCCTGCCCTCCCGCCGCAAGGCCCATAAGCCCCAGAAACGTACCAGCGAGCAACAAGGATCGACGCATGTGCTTTGTTCCCAAATGATAAATTGGACCACGATCATCCATCAGGCGCGATGAACAAGGCCTGAATATGTTTCAGGCCGATGGCGGTGGCGGATTCTCGATCACCGAGGGGCGCTTGCCCATGTCGGCGAACCAGCGGTGCACATGCGTCAGCCCCGGATCGAGCGTGATCCGCGCCGGCCACATGAACTCGACCGCGACAATCCCGGTAATATCAGCCACCGAGAACGCCTTGCCGGCAACAAAAGGCCGCTCTGCCAGCGCCTCGTTGAAAAGATGCAGGAAGCTCTCGACTTTCGGGCGATTGGCCGCGGCCCATTCGGGGACCTGCGGCACCTCGACCCTGGCCATGAACGGATGGCTGTGGCGAAACACCGAGGCCACGGTCAGCAGCAGCCCCATTTCCAGACGCCGCTGCCACATCTCGACTTCGGCCCGCTCGCGCGCGCTCGTGCCAAATAGCGCCGGTTCGGGATGCAATTCCTCGAAATAGCGGCAGATGGCGATGGATTCGGTCAGAACCGAACCATCATCCAGTTCGAGGCTCGGCATCTGCTGCACCGGATTGACCTTTGCATAGCTTTCAGTCCGGTGTTCGAGCTTGCCGATATCGACATGTTTCGAGGGCACCGACAGGCCTTTTTCGCGCAGGAAAATCTCGACCCGGCGAGGATTGGGCGCCCGGGCGGTCGTGTAAAGCAGCATGGCATGATCTCCCCGGACGGGCCGGCACCTTCAAGCACCGCAACTTGCCCTGCCCGCCACCCGTTGGCAAGCGATCGACGCCGGATTCCCGCGCCGTTGTGCCATGAAACATAATTCCTGATGTGACTTTGGAAGGACAAAGTTAAGCATTCTGCGGCTCTATGCAACTTGGATGAAAAGACGGGCCCGCGCACCAAAATGAGTGAAGTCACCGCAGAGATGATTGAGCGTGGCCGCGGTGTCACTGACAGTGCCCAGGTGCAGCAAAAGCGCAAGCTGGCGACGAAAGTGCGGGCGACCAGGGAGGCTTTGACCTCGATCGGCTCCGGCCAGCGGCGCTTTGATGTCGAACTGATGCGGCTCTATGCCCATAACCAGCGCCACGCCACGCTGGCGCAATTGCTCTTGCTCGTCGCCTCGGCGCTGCTCGCCGCCCGTTGCCTGCGCCCCAGCTTCATCTTGCTGTGGCTGCTCGCCGCGGCCGCCGCCATATTCGCCAATCATGAAATCAGCCGCCGCTATTGCGACCGCCTGCCCGATCACGCCGCAGTCGCGCAATCGCGGCGCATGGTAGTCGGCGTCTCGCTGCTGCAAAGCGTGATTTTTGCCAGCATCGTCGTTTTCGCCAATATGGCCGTCGGCAATGCCAGCGCCGCCTTTGCGTTTTTTCTGGTGTTGATAGAAGGCGCGCTGGCCTCCAACCTGGTGTCGCCGGTGCCGCAGGCGCTCTATGCTTGGCTGCTGCCGCTGCTGCTGGCGGCGACCACCTTCGCCCTGCATGACCATGCCTCCGGCCTGCTGCTGCTGGCGCTGTGCCTTGGCGCCTCGACCGTTTTTCTGCTGCTCGGGCTGCGCGCCTATCAACATGACCTGCGCGCCATTGCCCTGCAGGAGGAAAAGGACACGCTCATCGCCGAAATCGACCAGGCACGCAATAATTCCGAGGAAGCCCGGCGCCGCGCCGAGGAAGCCAGCCTCGCCAAATCGCGATTTCTGGCGACCATGAGCCATGAATTGCGCACACCGCTCAATGCGATTCTCGGCTTTTCGGAAATGATGAAAGACCAGATTTTCGGGCCGCACAGCAATGACAGCTATGCCGAATACAGCCGCGATATCCATAGTTCCGGCGAACACCTCCTGGCCTTGATCAATGAAATCCTCGATTTGTCGCGCGTCGAGGCCGGGCGCCAGGAATTGCACGAAGAAGCGCTGCTTCTCGCGGAAGTCGCGCAGGATTGCCTGCACCTGATCAAGATGCGCGCCGCAAAGCGCGATATTACCATTATCGAGAGTTTTGAAGCCGATCTGCCCAGACTCTGGGCCGATGAGCGTGCCCTGCGCCAGATCATCCTCAACCTACTGTCCAATGCCGTGAAATTCACCCCGGCCCAGGGCACGGTGACGGTGAAAATCGGCTGGACCCAGCCGGGCGGCCAATATCTCATGGTGCGCGACAATGGCCCCGGCATCCCCGAGGCGGAAATTCCACTGGTGCTCAGCACCTTCGGGCGCGGCTCGAACGCCATCAAGGGCGCCGAGGAAGGCACCGGCCTCGGCCTCCCGATCGTCAAGGGCCTGCTCGAATTGCATGGCGGCACGCTGATCCTGCGCTCCAAGCCGCGTGAGGGCACCGATGCCATTGCCGTATTCCCGCCAGACCGGGTGATCGCGCTCATGCCGCAACTGGACCCGGCTGCTCCGGTGCCCGACAGCGTGCTCAAGGCCACCCGCGCGGCCTGAACCGGCCCCGGCGATCAAGGCCAGATCGCGCCCCTGTCACGTATTGATGAAGCGGGCAGTCTTGCCTTCCGCGCGCGCTTATGGAATCCAGTCTTGCTGAAGAGGTATTGATTCTGCTCTGTGCGGGGGACTTTTGGATGGCTCTCGTCAATTCTATCCAAAAAGTTTATGCTTTCATTGTGTTTTTATTGCTGTTTGCTGCTGCCTCCCTGTTGATATCGCCTGACGCTCTGGCTCGGGGCGGTTTGACATTGCGTGTGGATGGCCAGTTGCGCAGCGCCGTCGTCGTCGAACGTGAACCGCTCAAACGCCAGCGCCGCCGAGTCATTATCGTCCTGCATGGCAGCCACAGTTCGGGGGCGCGGATCCGCCAGCGACTGGCTTTGGACCGCCTGATTGGTTACAGCGGCGTGGTGCTGGTGTTCCCCAATGCCATCAACGGCCGCTGGAATGTTGCAGGCGCCGCGCTTGGCAAGGGCACCGACCTGCATTTCCTGCTAGCCCTGCGCAACAGCCTGGTGCGGCGCGGCATCGCCCAGGCGCATCATATTTTCCTCGCCGGCGTTTCCACCGGTGGCAGCATGGCGCTGGCCGTCGCCTGCCGCAGCCCGTCGATGTTCGTCGGCTACAGCGCCGTCCTCGGCAATATGCCGGCCGCCCTCAAGGGCCAGTGCAAGCTGCCGCGCCCGACGCCGCTGCTGTTGATCAACGCCACCGGCGACCAGATGATGCCCTTTGATGGCGGCCCGACGAAAAAGCTGGATTATCCCGGCCCGGTGCTGTCGGCAGCCGCAACCCTGCAGCCTTTCATGCTCGCCGCCCATTGCAAGGAGCATGCCGGAAAGAAGCTGGTGGTGCCGCTGGCGCCCAAATCACGGCTGGGCGTGCGTATCGACCGGCATATCGGCTGCCGTGTGCCGGTTGAGGATGTCACCGTGGTTGGTGGCGGCCATGTCATTCCCGGGCGGCATTTTAGCCCCAACGGCCGTTTTTCCCGCCATCGCCTCGCCGGTGTCGACGCGGCCCGCCTGATTTTCGGCTTCTCGCAGCAACTCAGATAGGCGCGACCAGCCACCAGTCGAGATCCAGCAGGATGCGGCCGTCACTGTCGGCGGCGCCCGGCTGCGGAAAGCTGGCACATGGCAGGTCCTGCGTGGCGATGGTGCGCAGCCGCAGGGCGCCGATATCATCCCGGCCCGGCAGGCGCTGCTTGTCGAGCACCTCGCTCCAAGCAAACACCGTGCCCCCGGCAAACAGCGGGTTGACGTGGCGCCCGCCATTGATGGCCGCGACATGAAAGCCATTGGCAAGGCCATTGAACGACAGCGCCCGCGCCAGCGAGATTACATGCCCGCCATAGATCAGCCGCCGCCCGAACCGGTCGCCAGCCTGGGCAAACTGGTTGAAATGCACCTTGGCCGTGTTCTGGTAGAGCCGTGTCGCCAGCTGGTGTTCGGCTTCCTCCACCGTCATGCCATCGACATGATCAATCTTCTCGCCAATACCATAGGCGCCAAAGCGCCGGGCACTGCCGGCAAGCCCATCATCATAGGCGGCAGGATTGAGCCTTGGCACCGCGCTGCCGAGATCCCCCGGTGCGAGGCTTTCGCGCAGCGACGGCGGCGCGGCCGGCGTGATGGCCGATGCGGCATCGCGCTTGCGCACCATCACCCAGCGCACGAATTCCAGCACCACCTCGCCGCGCTGGTTGCAGCCGCGCGAGCGCACATGCACAACGCCGGCCTGGCGGCTGGAGTTTTCCTTGACGCCTAGCACCTCGGATGTCGCGCTCAGCGTGTCGCCGGCATAGACCGGGCGCAGCCAGCGGCATTCGGCATAGCCGAGATTGGCGACGGCATTGAGCGAAATATCCGGCACGGTCTTGCCGAACACCACATGGAACACCAGCAGGTCATCGACCGGCATGGCCTCATAGCCGATGCCGCGGGCAAATTCCGCCGAGGACTGCACCGCAAAGCGGCTGCCGTAAAGCGCAGTATAAAGCGCCTGGTCGCCCGATGTCAGCGTGCGCGGCGTCGCGTGGCGAATGATCTCGCCTTGATGGAAATCCTCCAGAAAGCGTCCGACATTCTGTGTGCTGGCCATGATACCCCGCCTTGGCTGCCTGCCGCACCCTGCGGCCCACCGGCCACCGCCTAAACAAAGATTGACGCGCGCACAATCGCAGGCTCTGGATATTTGCCCTCTGGTCGCCTAAAGGCTGAGCCCCACCCCGAGACGAGATGCCACCATGCCTGAACCAACCTGCCGCTTTTGTAGCACGCCGCTGCGGCATGTTTTTCTCGATCTTGGCCAGCAGCCCGCCGCCAACAGCTATGTGGTGCCGGGCGCCGAGGCCGCCGAGCCGCGCTTTCCGTTGACCGTGCGGGTCTGCTCGGCCTGCTTTCTGGTGCAGGCCGACGCGCCGGTCGCCCCGGATGCGATTTTCAGCGATTACGCCTATTTCTCCTCATTTTCCGACAGCTGGGTCGAGCATGCGCGCCGCTATGCCGACAAGATGATCGGCGAACTGGCGCTGGGGCCAGAGGCGCTCGTCGTCGAGATTGCCTCCAATGATGGCTATCTGCTGCAGCATTTCCGGGCACAGAATGTCCCGGTGCTCGGCATCGAGCCGGCCGCCAATGTCGCCGCCGTGGCCGAGGCGCGCGGCATAGCCACCAGGGTGGCATTCTTCGGCAGGGCCACAGCGACCGCGCTCGCCGCCGAGGGCATCCAGGCCGATCTCATGGCCGCCAATAATGTGCTGGCGCATGTGCCCGATATCGGCGATTTTTGCGCCGGCTTTGCCATTTTGCTGAAAGACCATGGCGTCGCCACCTTTGAATTTCCGCATCTGCTCAATCTCATCGCCAAGGTGCAGTTCGACACCATCTATCACGAGCATTTCTCGTATCTGTCGCTGCTAGCGGTCGAGCGGGTATTTGCCGCGAGCGGGCTGCGATGCGTTCATGTCGAGGAACTCGCCACCCACGGCGGCTCGCTGCGGGTGCATGCCGTCAAGGCCGCCAACCCGCAGGCGCCCTCACCTGCCCTGCTTGCCATGCGCCAGCGCGAACATGCGGCCGGGCTGGACGCCATCGCCACCTATGATGGCTTCCCGGCCCGGGTCGAGGCGGTCAAGGCGGCATTTGCGGCATTTCTGGCCAAGTCCGCCGCCGAAGGCAAAAAGGTCGCCGCCTATGGCGCTGCTGCCAAGGGCAATACGTTTCTCAACGCCTGCGGCATCAAGGCCGGTGCCATCACTTGCGTATTCGATCGCTCGGATGCCAAGCAGGGCCGCCTGTTGCCGGGCAGCCATATTCCGGTGCTGGCGCCAGCCATGCTCGCCACCGTCAGGCCGGATTATCTGGTGATCCTCCCCTGGAACCTCGCTGACGAGATCATGCAGCAAATGGCAGGGCTGCGTGCCTGGGGGGGCAAGTTCGTCACCGCCATTCCCGCCCTGAAAATCCACGACTGAGGCGGCGCTGCGCCGTCAATGGATATAGCCCTGCGTCCGCAAGAACCGCGCAAGCGCGCCGACAAAATCCCGCGTCGTCGCCGTGCAGCCGGCTTCAAGGGGCGCGCAATCGAGAATATCCCAGGTGCTGGTGCGGTTGAAATGCGCCAGCATGAAGCGCCAGGCGCCGTCAAATTCACCGGCTCGCGCCGCCGCCGCGACATAGGCCGCGCAGCCGCCATGATGGCCGGCGCGGCAGCTGGGCATGAACCTCAGCATTTCCTCGTGATAGAGCGGGCGAAACGCGGCATCGCCCGATTCATCGACCATGGCGCCATCATTGATCCGATAGAACCGGCTTGGCGCGACGCTGTCGGCATAATCGGTGAACATATAAAGAAACGCATCGTCGATGAAGCGGAAATCCGGCGTGCCGTCATGGTTGAGATCGAGCGGGGCATGATCCAGCGCCATGCCGTCAGTCTCCGGCACATCGACAATTTTCCACGCCCCGGCGATCAGCGAGGCCACCTTCGTCACCGAGCAGCAATGCGCTCCGCCGGTATAGCCGGAAATCAGTACATCCTTGCTGGAATGCGCCGGATCGAGCCGCAGCACGCCATAATTCACGCCAAAACTTGCGTCGGCATGCTTGAGGGCGATCACTTGCGTGGGCACGCCGATACCGCGCAGCGTGACCTGCGGATAGGCGTAAGGCCCACTCGCCCCCACGGTGGTGAAACTGAGGCTGATGCCGTCAACATCGACACTGCGCGCGCCCTCCTTGGCGCTCCAGGTCGCCAACGCCGGGCCGATCGCCGCCTGTCGTGGCGGCGGGCGGTCGGCTGCCGGCCCGGCACTGACGCAGCGCGACTCCATGCGCGAGGTGAACACACGCCCGCGCCGGGCATCAAAGGTAAACTCGCGGTAGGTCCACACCCCGTCCTTGCCACGGCTGGCTATGCCGGTCATGGTCAGGCTCGGGCGCCGGAAATCCATGCCCTTCCAGACAAACAGCCCCGGCTTGGCGAAGGCGCTCTTGATGAAATACTGGTCCCGCCGCGCATAGGCCTTGCCGCTAAGTGTATGATGCACCACGGCCCATCTGGCGCCAAGATCAACCGTGATAGCCACCACCGGATCAGGGCCGGCGGCCCCGGTAGGGAAGGTGATGGTGCAGGTGAGATCAAGCTCGGCCGCCCCCGCCCCTGCGGTCATGGCAAGGCTCAGCCACGGCACCCAAAGCCAGCGCAGCCATCGCATGTCCGCCTCCTTGCCCCCCTGCACTCAATCACCAATCAATCTGAAAACGCAAGGGGTTGCATGACGAAATGATTGAGCGGCCCATGGCCCGCCCCCGAGCCGACCTGAAGCTGGTCGGCAGCGGCCAGGGCCTTGTGCAACTGCTCGCGCGCCAGGCCCACGCTGGCGCGCAGCGGCAGCCCGGCGGCCAGCCCCGCAGCAATGGCACTCGCCAGGGTGCAGCCGGTGCCATGGCTGTTGCGGGTGCCAAGGCGCGGCAGGGTCAAGGGCGCAATGCCGTCATGATCGGCAAGATAATCGGTCACATCGCCAGATTCGGCATGGCCGCCCTTCACCAGAACCGCCGCCGCGCCCATGGCTTGCAGCCTTGCTGCAAGTTCCGGCGCATCGCCATCAAGACCGGCCAGCACCCGCGCCTCCGGCAGATTTGGCGTCACCAGGCTCGCCAGCGGAAAAAGCTCCGCCACCAGCGCCCCGGCAAGACCGCTGGCACCCAGCGCCACCCCCTGGGTCGCGGCCAGCACCGGATCGACCACCACATGGCGTGGCCGCCAGCGCTGGATCGCCGCTGCCACCGCCTGAACCTGTTCAGGCGCGCCGAGCATGCCGATTTTCACCGCATCGACCCTGATATCGGCAAAGATGGCGTCGATCTGCGCCGCCAGAAAGGCCGGTGACACCAGTTCCACGGCGATGACGCCGAGGGTGTTTTGCACCGTCAGCGCGCTTATCGCCGCCATGCCGTAACAGCCCATTGCCGCGAAAGTCTTGAGATCGCCCTGGATTCCGGCACCGCCGGACGGGTCGGAACCGGCGATCGACAGGACATTGGCAAGGGCCTTGATCTGCGTCATGGTGCCCCCCGGGCGCGATGATTCGTTTTCTTCGGGAGCTTTAGCATGATTGTCACGACAACCAATGATCTGGTCGGCTACCGCATTGTCCGCCATCTCGGCATTGTCCGCGGCATTACCGTGCGCTCGCGCAGCGTCGTCGGCAATATGCTGGGCGGCCTGCAAAATGTTTTTGGCGGCAAGCTCAGCGTTTACGTCAGCCTTGCTGAAACTGCGCGCCAGGAATCTTTCGATCTCATGGTCGAACATGCCGAAAAAGGCGGCGCCAATGCCATCATCGGCATGCGCTATGATGCCAATGAAATCATGGACGGTATTACCGAGGTGCTGGCCTATGGTTCGGCGGTGCTGGTCGAACCAAGCGCATAAGGCTTGCATCGCACCAGCTTTTGCGGCAAGAGACGTCCCGCACAGGAGTGTAGCTCAATTGGCTAGAGTACCGGTCTCCAAAACCGGGGGTTGTGGGTTCGAGTCCCACCTCTCCTGCCAGCTTTTTTCCATCCCCCTCATGCCGGCGCCACTGCGAGCTTTGCCTTCGGGCTGCCCCGCATCATCAGGCACAGCGCCGTTGCCAGCAGGCACAGGCCGCCTGCCGCCATAAAGGCCGGAACATAGGTTGAAAGCTCGGTGCGCGTCAGGCCGGCGCCCCAGGCTGCCGTTGCCGCCCCCAGCTGGTGGGCGGCGAAAATCCAGCCAAACACCACGCCCGCCTTCTCGCGGCCAAAATGCGCCGTCGCCAGCTTGACGGTCGGCGGCACGGTCGCCACCCAGTCCAGCCCGTAAAACACCGCAAACACGCTGAGACCGGCAATGCTGAAATGCGCATAGGGCAGATAGAGCAGCGACAGGCCGCGCAGCCCGTAATACCAGGCGAGAAGCCAGCGGCTGTCGATCCGGTCCGACAGCCAGCCCGACAGGATCGTGCCGATAAAATCGCAGCCGCCCATGATCGCCAGCACGAAGCTCGCCTGCACCGCCTGCAACCCGAAATCGCCGCAGAACGGAATGAAATGCTGCTGGATCAGGCCATTGGTCGACAGCCCGCAAATGAAGAAGGTCGCCGCCAACACCCAGAACACCGGCACACTGGCCACCTCCGCAAGCACATTGAAGGCCCTTGCAAAGGCATTGCTGGTCGGCGCCGGCGGTGGCAGCACCTGCGTTTCGCCATAGGGCGGCAGGCCGACATCGGCCGGCCGGTCAGCCATGAACAGCGTCACCAGCACTGCCACCAGCACCAGACCGGCGACCGAAGGCAAGACTGCCGCACGCCAGCCGTGCGTCGCCACCAGCCAGGTCGCCAGCGGCAGGAAAGACAATTGCCCGGTCGCCGAGGATGCGGTCAGAAAGCCCACCACGAGGCCGCGCCGCTTTGTGAACCAGCGCCCCGACACCATCGCCCCCAGCACCAGCGCCGTCAGCCCGGTGCCCAAGCCCACCACCAGCCCCCAGAGCACGAACAATTGCCAGTAGGCAGTCATGAACCGCGCCAGCAGCAGCGCCGAGCCGATCAGGCTCACAGCCAAGAGAATGACATTGCGCATGCCGAATCGTTCCATGATCGCCGCCGAGAACGGCGCGACGAGACCAAACAGCACCAGTCGCACCGCCAGAGCCTGCGAAATATCGGCAATCGACCAGCCAAATTCCTGATGCAGCGGATCGAGCAGCGCGCCGGGCAGGCTCATCGCCCCGGCCGTCATCAGCAGCGTCACAAAAGTAACACTCACCACCAACCAGCCATAATGCAGGTTGCGCCGCGCCATCAGGGCGCTCACTCTTTGTGCAAACATAAAAAAATCCTGCACTGCTAGAACGGGATCAAGGCGAGCCGAACATAGGAGCTGACGCCAGGCAAGACAATATGCGCGCCGGGAGGCTGCTGCGCAAGCGGCGCGCACCGGCGCATGAAGGCGCCAAACCCGCGCCCACTGCCGGCCGACGCGATCTGCAGCTTGCCTATTGGCGGCTGGCAGGCTAGTGCGCCACAGCATAACCCGGCACCACGTCACACCCGCGAACGAAAGCCTGCCATGTCGCCAAAGCCCAGCAATCCCGTCAAACGCGTCGTTCTTGCCTATTCGGGCGGTCTTGATACCTCGATCATCCTGAAATGGCTGCAGACCACCTATGGCTGCGAAGTGGTGACCTTCACCGCCGATCTTGGCCAGGGCGAAGAGCTGGAACCGGCCCGCGCCAAGGCTTTGATGTTGGGAATCAAGCCTGAGCACATCTTTATTGAAGACGTACGTGAAGAGTTTGTGCGCGATTACGTCTTCCCGATGTTCCGCGCCAATGCGCAATATGAGGGGCTCTACCTGCTCGGCACCTCGATTGCCCGGCCGCTGATTTCCAAAAAGCAGATCGAGATCGCCCGCAAGGTTGGTGCCGATGCCGTCGCCCATGGCGCCACCGGCAAGGGCAATGACCAGGTGCGCTTTGAACTTGGCTATTATGCGCTAGAGCCCGATATCAAGGTGATTGCGCCGTGGCGCGAGTGGGATCTGACCTCGCGCACCGCCCTGCTGGATTTCGCCGAGAAGAACCAGATTCCTATCGCCAAGGACAAGCGCGGCGAGGCACCGTTTTCAACCGACGCGAACCTGCTGCACGTCTCCTCCGAGGGCAAGGTGCTCGAAGACCCGAGCCAGGACGTGCCGGACTATGTGTTCTCGCGCACCCTCAGCCCCGAACAGGCCCCCGACAAGCCGACCTACATCGAAATCGCCTTTGAAAAGGGCGATGCCGTGGCTGTCGATGGCACTGCCATGTCTCCGGCCACCCTGCTCGCCCATCTCAACAAGCTTGGTCACGACAATGGCATTGGCCGGCTTGATCTCGTCGAAAACCGTTTCGTTGGCATGAAATCGCGCGGCATGTATGAGACCCCGGGCGGCACGATCCTGTATTTTGCTCATCGCGGCATTGAATCGATCACGCTCGATCGCGGCGCGGCCCATCTCAAGGACGAGCTGATGCCCAAATATGCCGAATTGATCTACAATGGCTTCTGGTTCTCGCCCGAGCGCGAGATGTTGCAGGCGCTCATCGACAAGTCACAGACCCATGTCTCCGGCACGGTGCGCGTGAAGCTTTACAAGGGCAATGCCACGGTGGTCGGCCGCACCAGCCCGAATTCGCTTTATGACCAGGAGCTTGTCACCTTCGAGGAAGGTGCGGTCGCCTATGATCATCGCGATGCTGCCGGTTTCATCAAGCTCAACGCCCTGCGCCTGCGCACGCTCGCCCGGCGCGACCAGCGCGCCCGGCGCTAAGCGGCTTTGGCAGGCACGCGGCAACCGCCGCGTTGCTTGTCTCAGGCAGCAACGCGAAGCAGGTCGGCGCGGACCTTGTCGCGCAGCACATCGATGATCTGCCATGAGCCCTTGTGCTCGAAATGCCAGAAGGTCCAGCCGTTGCAGGCCGGTAGCCCCTGCGCGAGAGCGCCGATCTTGTGAATCGAGCCGACAATATCACCCAGTGCCAGCGTGCCATCGGCGCGCACCAGCGCCTGGCGGCGGCCCTGCTGGTCACGCAATTGCGCACCGGGCGCGATCAGCCCGGCGTCGATCAGGCTGGCAAAGGCCACACGCGGCGCATTGCGCTTGCTCGGCGCGCTCGCCAAAGTCGCCTCGGGCAGAGGCTCCACAGCGGCGATCCGGGCCTCGGCAGCGGCAATATAGGCGTCATCACGCTCGCAACCGATAAAGTGCCGCCCGAGACGGCGCGCCACCGCGCCGGTGGTGCCGGTGCCGAAAAACGGATCAAGCACCACATCGCCAGGCTTGGAGGCCGCAAGAATGACGCGCGCCAGCAAGGCTTCCGGCTTTTGAGTCGGATGCGCCTTGACGCCCGTCGCCGTTTTCAGGCGCTCGGCACCGGTGCAGAGCGGAAACAGCCAGTCAGAGCGCAGCTGGCAATCATCATTACCGGCCTTCAGTGCCTCATAATTGAACGTATAGCCGCGTGCCTTCGGGCTTTTCGAGGCCCAGATCAGCGTCTCATGCGCATTGGTGAAGCGCCGTCCGCGAAAATTCGGCATCGGATTGGCCTTGCGCCAGACGATGTCGTTGAGAATCCAGAACCCCAGATCCTGCAACATCGCCCCCACCCGGAAAATATTGTGATAGGAGCCGATGACGAACAGCGTCGCGTCCGGCTTCATCGCATGGCGCGCGGCCGTCAGCCAGGCTCGGGTAAAGGCATCATAATCGGCAAACGAGCCGAACTTGTCCCAGTCATCATCGACTGCATCGACGAGGCTCTGGTCGGGGCGCGACAATTGCCCTTCGAGCTGCAGGTTATAAGGCGGATCGGCGAAAACGAGATCGACACTGGCGGCCGGCAATCCGCCCATGAGCGCCGAGGAGTCGCCGCGCAGGATGCGGTCGAGCGGCAGCACGGAGCGCTGCGCCGGGCCAGACGGCGTCATCCCAGTACGCTGAACCTGAAGCTGGGAATTTTCACCGGCCAACCCGGAAATCGCGCGACGCATGAACGCTTACTCAATGACGCTACCAACGGCTGTGACTATGACTGTCATGGTTAAACATGCGGTTTCGTAGCGAAGAATTCTTCGTCTCTTTTTTGAACAGCTTTGTTAAAAATTTCTCGTGTTTATAATAGTTTATAACTACCGACGGCAGCCAAATGCCAATAATCGGTTAAGGGCCATGCGGTTTTTTGCGGCAAATTGTTCAGAATGCGCCAGCGGGCGCGATCTTTTTCATGAACGAGGCGCGATGCAGGTCTGACGGGCCGTGACGCGCCAGCATGGCAAGATGCAACTTTGTGCCATAACCGACATGGCGCTCGAAACCATATTGCGGATAATGCGCAGCCAGGCGCTGCATTTGCCGGTCACGGCTAACCTTGGCGATGATCGAGGCGGCGGCTATCGAGGCGGCCTTGCCATCGCCGCCGACGATCGCCAGCGCGCCGGCCGCAAGACCTGCGGGAATATCACGGCCATCGACCAGCACCAGTTCGGGCGCCGTCACCAGCCCGGCCACCGCCCGGGCCATGGCCCGCAGGCTGGCCTGCCTGATGTTGATGTCATCGATGGCGCGCGCCGGCACGCAGGCCAGCGCCACAGCGCGGGCATCGCGCAAGATCAGCTCATAGAGGCTGGCCCGCCGCGCCGCGCTCAGCCGCTTGGAATCATCGAGCCCGTCCGGCACCCGCGCCGGATCGAGAATGACCGCTGCCGCCATCACCGGCCCGGCCAGCGCCCCGCGTCCCACCTCATCGACCCCGGCGATCAGGGCGCCCCGCCGCGCCAGGCCATGCTCGAATGCGAGGGTCAGCCCCATCACATGCCGCTGTAATTCGGCCCGCCGCTGCCCTCCGGCGGCACCCAGGTGATATTTTGCGCCGGATCCTTGATGTCGCAGGTTTTGCAATGCACGCAATTTTGCGCATTGATGACAAAGCGCGGGTCTTTTCTGGCTGCCTCGTCGCCATAGACCACTTCATAGACTCCCGCCGGGCAATAGAGCCGCGCCGGTTCGCCATAGTCCGGCAGGTTGCGAGTGATCGGGATCGCCGGATCAGCCAGCACCAGATGCGGCGGCTGGTTTTCCTCGTGATTGGTGTTGGAGAGGAACACCGACGACAATTTGTCGAAGGTCAGCTTGCCATCGGGTTTGGCATAGCTCAGCGGCGTCACCGCGGCGAGCTTGTCGAGGCTGGCATAATCGGCCTTGTCATGGTGCATGGTGCCAAAGGGCGAGGCGCCGAACACTTGCTGGCACCACATGTCGAGGCCGCCCAGCGCAATGCCGGCCAGCGTGCCAAAGCGCGACCATAACGGCTTGACATTGCGCACCCGCTTCAGGTCCTGGCCGATGGCGCCTTCGCGCCACTGGTTTTCATAGTCGGCAAGCTCGTCGCCCGCCCGCCCGACCCTGAGCGCTGCATCGGCCACGTCCGCCGCCGCCACCCCGGACAATATGGCATTATGGGACCCCTTGATGCGGGCAAGATTGACAAAGCCGGCCGCGCAGCCAATCAGCGCGCCGCCCGGAAACACCAGTTTCGGCACCGATTGCCAGCCACCCTCGGTGATCGCCCGCGCGCCATAGGCCAACCTTTTGCCGCCCGCAAACAGCGGCGCGATCGAAGGATGGGTCTTGAAGCGCTGGAACTCATCAAAGGGCGACAGCGTCGGGTTCTTGTAATTGAGATGCACGACAAAGCCGACCGAAACGATGCCATCGCCAAGGTGATAGAGGAACGAGCCGCCGCCCGTCCGTTGGTCCAGCGGCCAGCCAAAGGAATGCTGCACCAGGCCGGGGCGCTCCAGGGCCGGATCAATCTGCCAGAGTTCTTTCAGGCCAATGCCGAATTTCTGTGGGTCGCGCCCCTTTGAAAGGTCGTATCTGGCGATCACCTGCTTGCTGAGCGATCCGCGCGCGCCTTCGGCCAGCAACACATATTTGCCGAGTAGTTCCATGCCGCGGGTATATTGCGCTCCCTGCCTGCCATCCTTGCCGATGCCCATATCGCCGGTGGCAATACCGCGCACCGCACCCTTGTCATCATAAAGCACCTCGCTTGCGGCAAAGCCGGGGTAAATATCGACGCCGAGCGCCTCGGCCTTCTGCCCGAGCCAACGCGTCAGGTTGCCGAGCGAGCCTACAAAATTGCCGTGATTGTTCATCAACTTCGGCATCAGCATATTGGGCAGGCGCAGCGCCCCGGCCGGCCCGAGATAATAGAACCGGTCGTTGCGCACGCGCGTCTTTAAGGGGCAGGTCGCATCGTTGCGCCAGTCGGGCAGCAATCGGTCGAGACCCGATGGATCGATCACCGCCCCCGACAAGATATGCGCGCCGACTTCCGAGCCCTTCTCCACCACCACGACGCTGCGCTCGGAATCAAGCTGTTTCAGCCTGATGGCAGCGGCCAGCCCGGCCGGGCCCGCACCGACGATCACCACATCAAATTCCATGCTCTCGCGCGGCGGCAGGTCTGGCGCAGTGCTGGGATCATTCGGCATGACGGGCTCCTTGAGGGACGAAACCGGCTCTTGACGGCAGTTGTTTACATATAAACTAAAATCCACGACGCGCCACTGGATTCGCGTTCGCGGGATGCGAAGAATTGTGGCATAGATCAGCCCATGATGTCAGCAGGCCCAGAACCCGAAACCGCCGCCCTGGCCGCACTGCTGCGCTTTTATGCCGATATTGGCGTCGATGCCGTGGTCGGCGAGACCGCGCCTGACCATTTTAACGCGCCGCCATCGCGCGATACACCGCGCGAGATGCCGCGCGAGCGCGAACCCGTGCGCGAAAACATCACGCCGCTGCTGCGCCCGCAGCCCCTGCAGGTCGCCCGTTCCGCCGCGCCCGGCCTTGATCTTGCCGGCATCACGTCCCTTGCGGCGTTGCGCGCAGCGATGGAGGCTTTTGACGGCTGTGCCCTCAAGGCCACGGCGACGCAGCTGGTTTTTGCCGATGGCAATCCCGAGGCGAAAATTATGCTGGTTGGCGAGGCACCGGGCGGCGATGAGGACCGGCAGGGCCTGCCCTTTGTCGGCCGCGCCGGACAATTGCTCGACCTGATGCTGGCAGCGATCGGGCTGGATCGCACCAGCGTCTATATTACCAACATCATCGCCTGGCGACCGCCCGGCAACCGCACGCCGACCCCGGCTGAAATCCAGTCCTGCCTGCCTTTCGTCACCCGTCATATCGAGATTATCAACCCGGATGTCATGGTCTGCCTTGGCAATGTCAGCGTCCAGACCCTGCTGAAAACCCGAGAAGGCATCACCAGGGCCCGTGGCCAATGGTTCGATTATCCCCTGCCCGGCCGCAGCCTGCGGGCGCTGGCGATGCTGCACCCGGCCTTCCTGCTGCGCAGCCCCGCCTTCAAGCGTCAGGCCTGGGCCGATCTGCAAGCCTTGCGCGCCATGCTCGACCGGACCTGACGCCTTGCCGCTGCCCCCGGGGCGCTGCTATGGTTGCACCCGCTGCAACCCGAACCGCAAGGGCAAGCCATGGAACTCGAAGACCTGCAATCTGCCAATATCGAGGACCGGCGCGGCGATTCCTCCGGCATTGGCATCCCCGGCCTTGGCGGCGGTGGCCATCTCGGCCTCGGTGCCATGATCGCCATTGGCCTGGTTTCGTGGTTTTTCCATATTGATCCGCGCCTGCTGATCGGCGGTGCGCAAATGCTGCAGGGCGGCACCACCAGCATCAGCCAGAGCGCGCCATCGACCGGCGCCGCGGGAGCGCCGACCGACAAGACCGGCCGCTTCGTCTCTGCCATTCTCGCCGAGACCGAAGTCGTCTGGGGCAAGGTTCTGCCCGAGCAAAAGGGCATCGCCTACGCCAACCCCAAGCTGGTGCTCTATAATGGCGTGACGCAATCGGCCTGCGGCGGCCGGGCCGAGGCCACCATGGGCCCGTTCTATTGCCCGGTCGATCAGAAGGTCTATCTCGACACATCCTTCTTCGCCGATATGCGCAGCAAATATGGCGGCGGCGGCGATTTCCCCTATGCCTATGTCATTGCTCATGAAATCGGCCACCATGTCGAAAACCTGCTCGGCATTTTGCCGCGGGTCGAAGCCGCGCAGCAACGCGCCACCAGCCCGGCCGAGGCCAACCGCCTCTCGGTGGGCGTCGAACTCATGGCCGATTGCCTCGCCGGTGTCTGGGCCGCCAATGCCGATGCCAAATGGCACATCCTGCAACCGGGTGACGTTGAAAAGGCCATTGCCACGGCCAGCGCCATCGGCGATGACCGGCTCGAAAAGCAGGCGCAGGGCTATGTCGTGCCCGACAGCTTCACCCATGGCACTTCGGCGCAAAGGGTGTTCTGGCTGAAAGCGGGCCTCAAATCCGGGCAGATCGACAGCTGCAACACATTTTCACGCTGACCATCGACCCTGAACGCCGTCCTTGGCCCGCAGGCTCATGGCGTCAGCGGCTGGGTGCGCGCCGCCAGGGTCAGGCGCGGACGCAGGCCCTCGCGCAGCCCGGCCCATGACGGCACCAGCGGCCCCACCACACAGGTTTGATGCCAGATGATCCCGCTCGCCGGTGCAAGGCCCGGCAGCAGATGTTGCGCGAAATTTTGCGGCGCCACCCGCAGCAAGGCCGAGCGCGGCGGCTCCATGATGAAAGCCTCAAGCGCATCAAACCAGCCGCCATCGACCCGCTGATCGCCCCGCAAAGCCACGCACCACGGGCCTCTGAGCGCCCGCAGTGCCGTCGTGAAAGCCCCCTCGCCGGGGGCCTCGCCATAATGCGCGACCCCGGCCTCATCGGCAATCGCCGCAAAGGCCGGCGCGCGCGGCGTCACCACATGCACATCGCCAATCAGGCCGCGCACCACCCCCGGCACCAGGCTCGACAGCGCCCGCACCAAACGCGGCGCGGCGAGCGCTTCCGGCCCGTCGCAAAAAATCAGCATCGACAGCATCGCCCTGCATAGCTCGGGCGCCAGCCTTTGCCAAATCCCGCCATGACCGCCTTGCCGGGTGGAATCGAAACATTTAGCGAACACCGTCTTGACAGAGGCGTTTATGTTCTCTATTTGTTTTATATTGCTGTTTTGTTCTCACCCTGAATCAAAGAACCCCACGGGGAAGATGCCATGACCATGCCAGCTTTCAATCGGCCAATCAGGCCGCTTCCTTCCGGCGAGGCCCCGCTTCATCGCGGACGCGGCGCCCAGACCAACGCGAGCGGGCGCTTCGAGCCCGTCACCCGCGAGAGCGTCGATGATGGCTGGGATGCTGCCGAAACGCTGGAGACCCTGGTGACGCGTGTGACGCGCGAGCGGCCGCGCCATCTCATCACACGTAATGATTCGCCCGATCTTGGCTTCGAGCAATCGCTCAATCCCTACCGGGGCTGCGAACATGGCTGCAGCTATTGCTATGCCCGCCCTACCCATGCCTATCTTGGCCTGTCGCCGGGACTGGATTTCGAGACCCGGTTGGTCGCCAAGGACGGGGCCGCCGCCATTCTGCGGCGCGAGCTGGCGGCGCGCGGCTATCGTCCGCGCACCCTTGCCATGGGCACCAATACCGATCCCTACCAGCCGATCGAGCGCCAGCACCGCATCACCCGCAGCGCGCTTGAAGTTCTGGCCGAAACCGGCCATCCGGTGGGGATCGTCACCAAATCGGCGCTGGTAACCCGCGACATCGACATTCTTGCGCCCATGGCAGCGAGGGGTCTGGTCAAGGTTGCCATTTCAGTGACGACGCTCGACCGCGACCTCGCGCGCCGGATGGAGCCGCGCGCCAGCCAGCCACAATTGCGCCTCGACGCCATGGCGGCGCTGGCCGCGGCCGGCATTCCGGTGACGCTGATGGTGGCGCCGATCATTCCCGGCCTCAATGACCCCGAAATCGAGACCATCATGACCCGCGCCTTTGCCGCCGGTGCCCGCGAGGTCGGCTATGTATTGTTGCGCCTGCCGCTGGAAATCGCCGAATTGTTCACCGGTTGGCTGCGCCAGCACTATCCCGAAAGGGCCGAGCATGTGCTGCAACTGGTGCGTTCGACCAGAGAAGGCGGGCTTTATGATTCAGCCTTTCACCGCCGCATGAGCGGCACCGGCCCCTATGCATTCATGATCGGCCGCCGGGTTGAGATCACCGCCGCCCGGCTCGGCTTCCGCAAGACCCGCCTTGCGCTCGAAACCGGACATTTCAAGCCGCCGCGCGACGCCCTGCAGCAGGCCGATCTCTTCGAGACCGCGGCCTGAGGCCATAAACCAGGATCAGGCCAGATGTCGGAACAGCGCCTCAGCAAGCGGATTATCGGTCGAAAACACCGCCTGATGGGCGCGGATGGTCACGCGCCCCGCCCCCCTGCCAACAAGATCATCGGCCAGCGCCGCCGCTTTGGCACCCGGCACGCTGAACGTCATGGTGCGGCCCGATTGCGTCAGCAGCCGTGCCTTGAAATGCGCCGCCGCATGTTCGGCCGCAGCGTCGCCCTCGGCAAGATCGAGCGCCTCTACGTCGCGGGTGGTGCGCGCCAGTTCCTCGGCGGCAATGCGCGACAGGATGATCCGCGCGGCCTCGCGCGCCTGCGGCGTCCACGCTGCCCGCAGCGCCGCGACAAGATTGGCCTGCGAGCGCAGCATCACCCCGTCATCGAGAATTTTCAGCGCATTGGCCTGCAAGGTGGCCCCGGTCGTCGTGATATCGACGATCAATTCCGCCTGGCCCGCCGCCGGCGCCCCCTCGGTCGCCCCGAGGCTCTCGACGATCCGATAATCGCTGACCCCGGCCCCGGCAAAAAATCGCCGCGTCAGATTGACATATTTGGTCGCCACCCGCATGCGCTCGCCGCGCCGCGCGTGATAGGCGCTGGCGACATCCTCAAGATCGCCCATGGTAGCGACATCGATCCACGCCTGCGGCACCGCCACGACGACATTGGCATGGCCAAAGCCGAGCGGCGTCAGCAAGGCCAGCCTGGCATCGGCATCCGGCACGCTCTCGCGCACCAGATCTTCCCCCGTCACCCCCAGATGCGCGGTGCCCGCCGCCAGTTGCGACACAATCTCCGAGGCCGACAGAAAGGCGATTTCGACGCCCGGCACCTGCGCCAGACGGCCACGATAATCGCGGGCGCCGCGCGCCTGCACCACATCGAGCCCGGCGCGCGCGAAAAATGCATGGGCATTTTCCTGCAAGCGCCCCTTGGAGGGCACGCAAAGCACCAGGGCCGGCGCCGTCTCAGCCATGAATTCCTCCCGACAACCGTTCAACCCAGACAGCGGCACCCAGTGCCGGAATGGTGCGACCACCACTCAGGCGGGCCATGAGATGATCATAGCGCCCGCCGCCCAGCACTGGATTTTTTGTTTCTGCCGCAAGCTCATGCGCTTCAAACATGAAGCCTGTGTAATAATCGAGCGGGCGGGTAAAGGCCGCCGAGAAATTCAGCGCCGCAACATCGAGACCATGGGCGCTGAAGAAACCGAGCCGCGTTTCAAATTTGGCAAAATCGCTGTCGATATCAATGCCGGCAAGCCCGGCCAGACGCCGCATGTCGCGCAAGGCCCGGTCCGGCTCGCCGCCAATCTGCAGGAATTCTTCGAGCCAGGCCTGTTTTTCCGCCGGAAAACCGCCGCTGGCGCGCAGCGCCGCCTGTTCGAGAAACCGGTCGGCGATCTCGCTCGGGCTGCGCCCGCCGACCGGGGCGATGCCGGCAATCGCCAGAAGGTCTTCGACCAGCGCCCGCGCGCCGGCGCGGTCAGCCCCCTCCAGCGCCGCCAGAAGCCCGCTGTGATCGACCCCCTCGTGGGAAATGAAGGCGCTGGTAATGTCGCGCAGCGCCTTGCCGGCACGGTGGCCACGCAAGATCCGCCGCCGCCAGGCCTGCGGCAGGCCCATGCCCTCGACAAAATGCTGGAACAGCGCGGCATCGCCAAAGGTGACACGCAGCGGTGCCTTGTGGATTTTGCCGACAGCGCCAAGCACCAGCGCCAGCACTTCGGCATCGGCAGCCTCCTGGTCGGTGCGCCCGAAATTTTCCAGCCCGGCCTGATAAAATTCGAACGGCCCGGCCTGGCGCTGGCGAAACACCGCCCCGGCGCAGGAAATCTGCCCCGGCTCGGGGCTGCCATGTTCCAGCCAGGCGCGGCAGGCCGGAATTGTCAATTCCGGCCGCAGGCACAATTCCTCGCCCGCGGCATCGGCGGTCAGCAGCAGTCGCCCCCGCAAATCTTCGCCGGCATGATCAAGAAACACATGCGCCGGCTGCAGGATCGGCGGCTCGATCCCGGCATAGCCCGCCTCGATAAAAAGCGCCTGCAGCGCATGCGCGCGATCCCTGCTGCTCAAGCCAGAACGCATTTCAATCCCCCGTCATTGACCACGGCCCGGCCTCTTGTGGCGCCCCTGCGCCGCCTGTCAGGTTTTGGCAGTGGCGGCCTGGCGCGCCAGGACATTGCGCACTGCCCCCACCATCTCGGATTCAGCCACCGCAAATTGTGCCAATTGTTTCAGTTCCAGATAGTCGGCCCGGTCCTTGGTCGCCCCGCCGAGTGTCGTGCCCAGAACCAGGTCCTTGATGACCACCTGACCGCTGGCGCGCTCGTTCGAGCCCTGGATGATGGCGCAGGGCGCACCGCGGCGATCGGCATATTTGAGCTGTGCATTCATGCCGGACGACCCCAGATAAAGCTCGGCTGGCACCTGCGCGCGCCGCAGCGCCGCGACCAGGCTCTGATAATGCGCCAGATGATCCTTGTCCATCACCAGCACCAGCACCGGCTTGGGGGCGCTTTTGGCCTCGACCAGCGGGCTGCCGAGCGCCTTGAGGGCGGCATAAAGCCGCGAAACGCCGATAGAAAATCCGGTAGCCGGGACGCTCTCGCTCTGGAACCGCCCGACCAGGCCATCATAGCGCCCGCCGCCACCGACCGCGCCAAACCTCGTCGTCTGGCCACCCTGCGACGCGACCTCGAAGGTCAGTTCCGCCTCAAACACCGGGCCGGTATAATATTCGAGCCCACGCACCACCGACATGTCGATGCGCACCCGGTCTGGCCCATAGCCCCCGGCTAGCAGGAGGTCACGGATCGCCGCCAGCTCATCAAGGCCCGTCGAGACCAGCCCCTCGGGCAAATGTCCCTGCAAGAACGCCATGAGAATATCGCAGCCCGCGGCATCGAGTTCGACGCCCTTGGTGAAATCGCCGCTCTCGTCGCGTCGGCCGGCACCCAGCAATTCGCGCACACCCTTGGCGCCAAGCCGGTCAAACTTGTCTATGGCCCGCAGCGCGATCAGCCGGCGCGGCGCATCGCCCGCGAGCCCGGCAGCATCGAGCACATCATCGAGAACCTTGCGGTGATTGATCTTGACGATGTAATCGCCGCGCGGCACGCCCAGGGCCTCCAGCGTATCTGCCGCCATCATGCAGATTTCGGCATCGGCGGCCACGCTGCTGGCCCCCACCGTATCGGCATCGCATTGCATGAATTGCCGGAAGCGCCCTGCCCCGGGCTTTTCATTGCGAAACACATAGCCCGCCCGCCAACTGCGATAGGGCTTGGGCAGGCTGGTGGCCTGGGCGGCATAGTGGCGCGCCAGCGGTGCCGTCAGGTCATAGCGCAGCGACAGCCATTGCTGGTCATCATCACGGAACGAAAAAACCCCGGCATTGGGCCGGTCCGTATCCGGCAGGAACTTGCCGAGCGTCTCGGTATATTCGATCATCGGCGTTTCCACCGCGCAGAAGCCGTAAAGCTCGTAAATCCGCCCAATAATATCGATCATGCGGCGCGTCGCGGCAATTTCCTGCGAGCTGCGGTCGGCAAGGCCGCGCGGCAGCAGGGGCTTGATCATTCCGGTTGCCGGTTTTTCGGGAAGGCGTGTCATGACAAACTCGATTCGCAATTCAGCTGTGGTGGTGATGCCTTGCGCGGCACAATGCTGGTGCGGCACCCGGCGCCGGGGAGCGACAGCGGGCTGTGTAGTCGAAACCGGGGCGACTTATCAACCGCCAAGCCGGGCCTCGATAAATGGCAGCAGGCGCGGATCGCTGTAATCGGCCACCGCGAGGCGCGCGCCCATGGCGATCAGTTGCGCGCCCTCAAGCCCGGTGGTGATCCCGACCATGGCGAGCCCGGCATCAACCCCGGCCCTGAGGCCGGACACCGAATCCTCAAAGCCGACAACATGTTCGGGCGCGAGATCGAGGCGGCGCAGCGCCTCCTGATAGGGCAGCGGATCGGGTTTCGAGCGCGCCAATTCTATGGCCGAAATCACCAGCTGAAAGCCACCCGCAAGGCCGAGCGCCTGCAAGGAATGCTCGGCATTCTGGCGCGGCCCGTTGGTCACGACCGCGCAGGCCCAGCCGCGCTGCGCCGCAAGCCCCAGCAGGCCCGGCAGGCCGGCCAGCGGCACCAGGCTCTTGGCAAGGCTGCGATAATCAGCTTCTTTTTGCGCTGCCAACCTTTCATGTTCGGCGCTGCTGGCCTCAGGATAAAGCCCGGCAAAAATCTCGGCATTCGCCCGCCCGATCACCTGGCTGCGAAATGTCTGGTGATCAAGCTGGCGCCCCTCGCGCGCCAGAAGCACGTTGAAGGCGGCATAATGCAGATGATCGGAATCGGTCAGCGTGCCATCAAGATCAAACAACAGACCTCTTTTGTGCATCATGCCATATCCACCACGAGGCGCCCGCGCACCTTGCCGGCAAGGATAGCCCCGGCGCTGGCAATGGCATCGTCGAGCTTGATGGCCGTGGTCAGCGCCGCCAGGCGCTGCAGGTCAAGGTCGCTGGCAAGCCGCTGCCAGGCGAGGCTCCGCAAAGCCGGCGGGCACATGGCGCTGTCAATGCCGAGCAGGCTGACGCCGCGCAGGATGAACGGCGCGACGCTGGTCGGAAGGTCCATGCCCTGGGCGAGCCCGCAAGCCGCCACCGCCCCGCCATACCGGGTTTGCGCCAGAACATTGGCGAGCGTGTGCGAGCCGACCGCATCGATGGCAGCAGCCCAGCGCTCCTTGCCCAGCGGCCGGCCGGGCGTGGAAAGTTCAGCCCGATCCATGATCTCGTCAGCGCCAAGGTCCTTGAGGAAGTCGGATTCAGCCGGGCGCCCGGTCGAGGCGATGACATGGAAGCCGGCCTTTTTCAGCGCCATGATGGCGATGGAACCAACCCCGCCGGCCGCACCGGTCACCAGCGCTGGCCCCTGCGCCGGGGTGACGCCATGGCGCTCCAGTGCCAGCAGAGCCAGCATCGCGGTCAGTCCGGCCGTGCCGATCGCCATGGCCTGCGCCGCCGTCAGGCCCCGGGGCAACGGCAGCAACCAGTCGCCCTTGACCCGCGCCATATCCGCGAGCCCGCCCATATGCGTCTCGCCGACACCCCATCCGGTCAGCACCACCTCGTCGCCGACGCGAAACCGGGCATCATCGGAATGAGTGACCTTGCCGGCAAAATCAATGCCCGGCACCATCGGAAAGCGCCGCACCACCGGCGATTTGCCGGTGATCGCCAGCCCGTCCTTGAAATTGATGGTCGAATGGCTGACCCGCACCGTCACATCGCCGGGCATCAGCGCCGCCTCATCGATCCGCGTCAGCACGCAGGTGCTGCCGGTTTCGGTTTTCTCAATCAGGATGGCGCGAAAATCGGCCATGGCAAACTCCTTTGTGTCCCGCCTGCTTATGCCCTGCTGGCCGCGGTGACGCAACCATGCCGCAAGGCTAGGGATGCGGCTTTTGCGCCTCGCCCCGGGCGCCGGCGGCCTGCAGCATGGCCTCGACCCGGCCGGCCGTGTCGTCCCAGCCTGGCAGCTTCTGGCCGACCCGCCAGGCGGCATCAGCGAGGCGCGCACGCAACGCTCGATCACCAATCACCCGCTCCAGGGCCCCGGCCAGCGCCCCGGCATCGCCGGCCGCCACCTGCAACCCGGCCCCCGCGGGCAAGGTCGCGGCGAGCGCGCCGCCATCGCTGGAGACGATCGCCAG
>JAGXAM010000023.1 GCA_019075905.1 Hyphomicrobiales bacterium | reverse complement strand
TAGAGTTTTGAATTTCCTATGGGAATTCCAAAGTTTGCGCGGCCGCCTATTTTGGCAAATGATTTGGTGTTGTGACCTGTGACGTCCTATCCGCAGTGCTTTGATATTCCGTAATAGTTTGGTTCCGCGAACATGATGGACTTTTAGGGTTCTCTTGGGGTTCGCGCCATCATCATACAGTGATGAGGCCGTTTAGATCATTGGCAGGTTTAGCACCGACATGTTCAACGCGTCGTTGCCAGTTCGTACCAAGGAAGTAATAACGTAAGCTATCCTGACTTGAATCAATGACTGCCTCCAGGCGCGCGCGCAGCGCTGTCCATTGCGCAGCATCGACCTCGATTTCAAATACCGAGAATTGTACGCGCTGACCGAAATTCCTGCACGTCTTGGCGACGCGCCGCAATCGCTTTTGACCTCCGGGGGAACTGACGGAAACGTCATATGTGACAAGAACCATCATGGCACCGAACTACCTCCACAACCAGGGCGGGTAAGCATCGAGGTCTCCACGCAAATGTCTGGCGAGCAGCAAGGCCTGAACATATGGGATGAGGCCGAAGGGCGTAGTTTCATTAAGAAACTCGTGTCGGCGTTCATCTCTTTTGCGTTCCTGCCAAGCCTTGAGCACCGCCCTCCGTCCGTCGTCTTTGAGGAAAACCGCACCCCCGTCGCGCCACTCGAAATCATCGGCCTGAATTTGCTTGCGGTTCAATAGCGCAAGCGCGAGACGATCAGCGAAAACCGGACGCAGCTCCTCCATCAAATCGAGGGCAAGGCTTGGACGACCCGGACGATCGCGGTGCAAGAAACCGACTTGCGGATCGAGGCCTACCGCCTCGGCCGCGCTTCTACATTCGTGTGTCAAAAGTGTATAGAGAAAAGAAAGTAGCGCATTGACTGCGTCGCGCGGCGGTCGACGTGATCGTCCATTGAAGCGAAGACGTGAATCGTCGGAAAGAATCAAGTGATTGAATACGCCGAAATAGAGGTTGGCAGCGTCCCCTTCAGCGCCCCTCAAACTGTCGAGATCGATGTTGTTGGCTGCAATGCGTCGCAAAATCATCGCCAGGCGATCGGTCGCCGCCGAAATAGCCGAGCGCGCGTCGTCCGCCATGGCGTGCCCGTCTCGCACGGCTCGCTGCAGGACCGTGCGCTGGTTGGCGATTTTGCCAAGGAGGAAGCCACGGGCGATAGATTCAGGCTGGTCGGAAAGACGAAATTGCGCCCGCCGCAACAGGACATTTCCGGTGACCGGCCCTTCGACGCGCGCTTGAAACCTACCATTTCGATCGAGCAATGTGATGGTGATGCCTTTTTCGCCGCACGCTTCAATCAGCCCCGGCGAAATGAAAATCGGGCCGAAGGCGACGATAGACGCGATCATGTGGAGCGGTGCTCGTGATTTTTCTTGGCCGTCGATGTGGGCGACGAGGTTTTCGCCGTCTTTTTTCAGGCTGGCGCCTTCGGTCGTGGCATAGATCGTGTTGAGAAGCTTCTTCATGGTCGATCGTTGTTTCCCTCATCAGCCAGCAGGGCCGCAAGTTGGCGGTTCCGCCATTCTGCCGCCGATCTGGCACAGGCCTTCGGCTGACAAAGTTCAATGAGCGAGCAAGCCCGACAGGTTTGGGCGCGAAAGCTGGCTGCTGGCGTCTTGCCGGTCGAGAAAATATCGTGAAGTCGCGCAATCACGCCTTCCGTCAGGTTTCGCAATTCTTCGTCGAAGTTGACAGGCTGTCGGCGCTTGGTTTTGGCGTAGAACAGCGCGCCGCGAGGAACGGGCCTTCCGGTCATCTCCTCGAGGCACAGCGCCTGGGCGCAAAGCTGCGCCTCGTCGGCGCGATGAAGTTTCGGCTTGCCGCGCTTGAATTCGACGGGAAAGGCGGTTTCACCGCCATCGGCGGCGCGAAACTCGACCAGATCGGCGATGCCGGCGACCCCGAGCCGGCGGCACGAGAGCGCCATGGCGTGGACGCGGCGAACGTCTTTGCAGCGGCGGGCGCCGGGCTCGTGGACCGCGTCATGGAGGATCCGGCCTTCCGCGGTGAAGACATTCTCCTGCCAAAGGCGCTCGAGATGAATCAGCGCCGCCTGGCGCAGGCAATAGACCGCGTGCTGGACGGCGGAAAGCGGAATTGGATTCTCGATCTCGTCCATTTCCGCCGTCCTTCTTTTCAGAGGAGTTCGAGAATTTCGACGCCCTCAGGCAGGTGGTCGCGGTCGATCTCGACCTTGTAATCCGCATAGCGGCGCGCCGGCGGCAGGTTGTCGATGCGCTCGTCGTCGAGGGCGCGGAACTCGCCGTTCTGGTTGCGGCCAATCTTGATGCGATCGAACAACGCATGCGCCGGCGCCTTGCCGAGCGCATTGTCATGCTTGAACCCGATCAGCTTGCGCGCCGCCATTTCGCCGCGCGCCGCCGAATGGTCATGTTCAAAGGCGTTTTTGAGCGCCTCCCACAGGAAAGCGAGGTCATCGTCCGAGAACCCGGTCTTCTCGGCGAGTTTGGCCGAAATGAATCCGTGCGCGCGGTAAAGGCCGTAAGGGATAATGTGCTTGCGCCCCATAGTCCGGTTGTCGCTGCGCTCGTCGTCGGCACCTTCTTCCTTCTTGGCCTTTTCGGCCTCATTGGTCGCCGCCATCCGGGTGATCGTGATTTCGAGCGGCACGACAGGCTCGACGGAGGTGGCGAAGGACATTTGCACCGGCCCTCTCACCTGGCCGCAATTCACGCCGGTGCTCATGACCGCGCCGAAGGTTCGGACGTCGAAAAAGTTTCGGCACATGAAATCGCGCAGCGCCGCGGCCTCCTCGTCGTTCTTCGGGTTGAGCTTCTTGTCGGTCTTGGCCTTTTCGTCTCCGGGGCGCAGCGCGATATAGGCTTCACGATGTTTTTCATTAAGGACGGCGTTTTCCTGGACATAGATGGCGAAGCCGCTTTGGTCGCTCTTCGCCATTTCGGCATAATTGCGGACCTTGCGTTTCAGGCAAACGTCGGTGACGAGGCCGCGGTTGGTTTCCGGATCGAGCCGCGGCAGATTGCCGGCGTCGGGATCGCCATTGGGATTGCCGTTGGTGACGTCAAACAGCAGGACGAAGTCGTAACGGTTGGCGATAGCGGTCATTTTGTCGATCCTTCGGCATTGGAGTGGGTCTTGGCTTCGTCCTTCGGGCGGAAGAATTTGTTGCGCTGGTGGTAATAGCCGATGGCGAACATCGCCTGGCGTTGCGCGGTCAGGGTCGGCACGAACAGCCGGTCGGGAGCGGCCAACTCGAAAATCTCGCCAATATCCCTGTCGAGGTTGACGGCGAGGCCGGGCTTGTCCTTGCGAAGGCGCGACAGGTGGTGCGTCACCTTGCGCTGGAGAACGGGAAACACCGCACGCGGCGTCGCCGAAGCGGCGCCGTAATATTGGTCGCGGATCGTCGCGTTGACGTTGCCGCCAAGCGCCTGGCTTTGGGCGTATTCGTAGGTGGCGAAAAGTCGCCCCAGCAGATAGCCGGGGTCTTTATTGGCGGGATCAAGGGACACAGGCGCCTCCGAATTGAAATTGGGGTGGTTGCGGAGAAGAATGGCTTTGAGAAGCGAGACCCGCAGGGCGTTGATCTCCTTGTCGGCGCGCAGCCGCATGAGAAGGGTCGACAGGAGATTGCCCGGATAAGGCGCGCCGGTGAGAATAGCGCGCAAGAATTCGCCGGCGAGATTGGGCGGCACATTTTCTGATTTTCGCTGGCTCGCTGTTTCGACGAGATACCGCCAGAGCGGCGGATTGACATCCTGGGCGGGCGGCTCAATACGCATTCGAGCAAAATGATCGAGAAAGTTCGCGGCGATTTTGCCGAAATCATCCTCGATATAGAAGCGGATCGCGAGCCGCGCCGCGTTTGGCGCGAGGCCAAGAACGTGGAACCGGACATTTTTTGGCAGATCGGGTCGGAAATCGGCGGGCGCGCGCCCGAGTCGGACGTTCTTCAGGATCGTGGTGATTTTTTTGGCTTCGCTGTCTTCATCGACCTCGAAGAAATCGGCGAAAAGGTCCTCAGCGTCCTTTGCAGTCGCCGCATCCGACGCGTCGGCCCAATAGACGGTCGAAGCGTCGCCAATCTGCATCCGATGGCCGCTGCCTTTTTGCAAGAACAGGTTGAGCGCGGTGGTATAGGCAAAGGTCGCAGCTTCCGACACCGGCGCGTTGTCGCCCTGTTCGTGGCCATAGGATGTGAAGGCGTCGAGATTGAAGGAGACGAGCGAGGCGCCCGAGGATTGCGCGCCCCAAACCCCTTTGATTGCCGGATGCAGACGCGCTATCGGCGCCTTTTCGCCGGTAACGAGACAAACGGCGTGGGTTGCCGCGCCGCTGGCTTGCAGATTGGTCCACAACGCCCGCGCTGCGGGGCGGTCGTGCAGCCAAAGATTGGCGCGGCGGTCGCATTCGAGCGCGAAAATGACGTTCTGGTCCTTCATGTCATCCGGCCATTGCAGGCGGACGAATTCTTCGAGCTTCCAGTTTTCGAGAAAGCGGCGAAGGGCGAGCAGGCCAGGGTCGTCGATATTCCCCAGCCTATCGAAATGCGCGTCGCGGAAGCATTGGTGCTCCTTGATGGGCGTCTTGCCTTCGGCGGCGGTCACGCCAAGGACATAGGCCGTCTTGTCCCAAAGGAAATTCGCGGCGACGCCGGAGGTGCGTTTCACGGCCTGTGGCACGGCAATCAAGCGTGAGGTCTTCTTCTTGCCCTCGCCCTCGCGTAGGTCGATGGGTTTGCCGACTGGCGATCCGTCCTCGTTCAGAGGAATGACGAAGCCGATCTTCTCGGTCGAGAAGCCTTGGGCGGGCGCCTTATCGCCGAGGCGGTCATAGGCGCGAACCAGGGAAGCAAGGATCGTCACCGGCGCACCTCCGGAGAATCTGGCGCGGGGATGCGCATGACGCCCTTGTCCAGAGCCGCGCGGAAAAACAGCGACGACCGGTCGCCGGCATGGTCGATGTCGTAGAGCATGAAACCGAGGTCGCGGCTGTCTGCGATCGGGGCCGGAACCGGCTCTTCGGGATTCAGGAGTCGAAAGCGCGCGGCGAATTCACGCGCGCCGAGACAGGGCTGATGAAAACACTGGCCGCGCGAAGCGCGGCGGTTGAAGGTGTCGAGGTGTTTGCCCTCGTTGTCGTCCGCGCCGGCCTTTTCGGTCATCTCGAAGCGGGCTTCGATGACATAGCCGACGTCGGCGAGAATGGTGGCAGCGCGCTGCTGGCGGGTCTTTGGGTCGTCAACAGCGAGATACAGATCATCGATCTTGCCGGAGTTCATCGCCTTGCGAACGGCGCCGGCCGGGATCTTGTGTCCGACTTCGTTGCGGCGAATGGTGTGAAACTTGATCGGCTTCAACACATGGATCGCGGTGGGTATCCAGCGGATGGCCGGCTTCCAGTGAATCGCTTCGAGAATGCCGCGCGCAGCCGATGGCGTCATGACGTCGTAGGAAACCCGTTCGACCTTCATTTCGGGCCGTGTGAAGCAGGCCCGCTCGCCTTCGACCAGTAATTTCACGCCATAAGCCATTTCGCCCCCGATCACATGATGATGCTTTCGATGCCGAGGTAGTCGGCGTGCTCCCAGAACAGGCCGAAGCCGGCGTCGTAAAGGCTATCGGTCTTAAGGACCGCGAATTCATTGAGGTCCGGACCTTGCTGGCCTGGCGGCCCGACGAACTCGACGTGGCCGTTGGCGAGCATCAGCGCCCGCGCGCGCGGCGGAATCTGGACGATATAGGACTGCAGAGCCCGCGCCGCGGCGCCGGGAGAAAGGTGGCCGCTCCGCAATCGATTGATGACGTCCTTGGCGGTGTCGTCGAAGAGGACGATGACCGGCGCCATGCCGCTTTCGATGAGGCGAAAGGTCTCGCCGATGGTTCGGTAGGAAAAATCGAGTTCGTCGGCGCTGGCCTTGAAGCCTTGTAGCACGTTGAATTTGTCGAGCCGCTCGTCACCCTTGCGCCAATAGACCTCGCCGAAATAGTCCTGCATGGCGTCCGGCGACAGCATGTCATCGTGTTTTGCCGCAACGCGAACCATGTCCTCGGCCACGGCGCGCAATTCATGCGGCGGCTTGCGCTCCGGCGCGTCGAAAATCATCACGATGCTGTCCTCGACCGGCCGCAAGCCCTCGCGGTTGCAGCGCCCGGCGGCCTGGGCGATCTGGTCGAGGCCGGCGCGGGCGCGCCAGACGCGGGGAAAATCGATGTCGACGCCGGCCTCGACCAACGAGGTTGCGATCAGGCGGCAGGGCCTATCTTCTTTCAAGGCTTGCCGCACTTCGCCGAGAATTATGCGCCGGTGCGCCGCACATTGGCGGGTGGTCAGGTGGGTGGCGCCATCGAGACCGCACTCGCGGGCGGCGCGATAGAGGTCAAGCGCGTGGGCGCGGCTGTTGACGATGACGAGGCCCTGTTCGGACGCGGCGAGTTCCTCGAGTAGCGCGTCGTCGTCGCGCGCGCCGCCCTCGCTGATCGTCACGCGGCGAAGCTGCTGGTGAAGCCGGCGCGGATCGGGGGCGAGTTCGCGCTCGGGCCCAAGCGCCAGGCCCCCGGCAAAGTCAGGGGCGGCGATCGCCGGCTGGGTGGCGGTGCAGACGACGACGGAAACCCCATAGTTGCGGGTGAGTTCGTCGAGCGCGGCGACACAAGGCCGCAAGACCGAGAGCGGAATCGTCTGCGCCTCGTCGAGGACGATCACCGAGTTCGCCAGGTTGTGCAGGCGCCGGCATCGCGAGGGCCGGTGCGAGTGCAGGCTCTCGAACAGCTGGACATTCGTGGTCACGACGATCGGGGCGGCCCAGTCCTCCATCGCCAGTCGCAATTTGTCGCGCGCTTCGCGGCCGACGGATTTTTCTTCGTCGATCGAGGAATGGTGTTCGAGGATGACATCCTCGCCCAGGATGTTTTTGAAGATCGACGCGGTCTGGTCAATGACGGAGGTGAAGGGGATCGCATAGATGATGCGATCCCGCTGGTAGCGCCGCGCATGGTCGAGGGCAAAGGCGAGCGAGGCGAGAGTCTTGCCGCCGCCGGTCGGCACGTTGAGCGAAAATGCCCCCGGGTCTTTGGCGGAGCCGGCGCGCACATGAGCGAGAATTTCGGCGCGCAGCCTGTTCAAGGGTGTGTCTTTTGCCGCTTCGGTCAATTGTTCAAAATGATGGTCGAGGCGGGTGATCAACTTATCGACGATGTCGGGGAACTGCGGCCAATCGCGGTCTTTCGTCGTGTTTTTCGCTTTGGCGTAGAAGTCTTCGGTGTCCCGGAAGTCGGCGTCGACCAGACACGAGAAGATCATCCGGCCAAGGAAGCCGACCTGGAAAAGCCGCTCAAGCTTTCTCGGAGCCCAGGCGAATTCGGGCAGCTTGAGAAGGGCGTCGTCGAGAGAGAGTTCGGCGCGCCAGACCGAGTCGAGCGGTTCGAGTTCCTTTTTCAGCCGTTCATCGAGATCGCCTATGCTGTTGGGCAAGCCTCCGTGGTGACCGGCGATGCAGTGTGCGGCCAAGGCGGCCGCAATTCCTGAACCTGAATTAAGTCTCGACAGCTTCTTTATTTCAACCGCGCCGGCCGTGGCGTGGTCTACACGCTCGCCGCCTCTAAGGCGCTTTTGGAAGCTGACGGTGTATTTTCCGAGATCATGGAGAAGTCCCGTTTGTCGAGCAATGTCTGCAGCATAAAATTTTTTTCCTCTGGCGGCGGCCAGATTTGCTACCGCAAGCAAATGGGCTTGCAACGGTTGCCAATTGCCCGTAGCGTTAATTTCGAGGGAGTGTGCGTAATATTCCAAATTATTACCTATAAAATGGTTTTAGACCTCACAAATAAGCGGATTTTACATGGTCTCATTGGGAGAGGTGTGTAGGACAATAACTTACCACAACGCAAACGATACATGTCATTGCTATCGTCAATTTAGGTGGTTGACCCACTGACCAATTCTAACGGAATAGACCCAGAATTGATATTTGCAGCAGAACTGATTATTAGTCAAGTTATAAAACTTGGGTCAGCAGCGGCAAATGATATGAACGGATCAAGTAGCGTGTCACCATCAGTAAGTTCCTCGGTTTGTAACGATGGGATTTTCGAACTTTCGTCCCTTCGGGCGGAGCTGCGCATGTCCTGTTCAGCACCGAGCGATACCAGCGTTTCGTGGGCGAACGTTGGACGATTGCCGAAACTCTGACGCGGCCACACGGACATCGATTTAACCCATCTCCGTTTGGATCGACCCTCGTCGCGTCGAAGTTTGCTGACGGCTATTTCTGATGTCCAGACCCGTGAACAGCACCCGCGCTGCTCCCGCTCCTCACTCCCCACCCTCCTCACCGCCGATCTCCAAAACCGCGTCGATCTCTGTGGAGCCCGTCGTCACCAGCAGGCCCTCTTCCTGCATGTGCTCGATCTCGGGCAGGTCGCGCAGCGAACCGAGCCCGAATACCTGCAGAAACTTGCCCGTCGTGACATAGGCAAAGGGTGCGCCGGGATAGGGCGCGCGCAGGCCGGCCTCGATCAGATCGAGGCGTTTCAGCCTGGCGATGATGTCGCGGCTGAGGTCCCTGCCAGCGAGGCGGCTGATATCGGCCCTGGTGGCGGGCTGCATATAGGCGATGGCGGCCAGCGCCTGCAATTCGGTTGGCGTCAGTTTGGGGCCGGCGGTATCGCCTGCGGCTGGCGCGGTGGCGCGGATGGCTGCGCTAAAGCGGATTCTGGTACGCAATTGATAACCGCCCGCCACAAAGGCCAGTTCATAGGGTCGCGCCTGCAATTCATCGGCAATGTCGGCGAGCAGCGCGTCGAGCTGGCAGTCGCGACCGACCAACAGCGCCAATGTTTCGCGTGAGACCGGCGCTGGAGCGGCAAAAATCACGGCCTCGAGGCGGCCCATCCATTCGCGCCAGCGCAAATCTTCGGGCAAGTCGGTGCATTCGCGGTCGAAGGGGGTGGTTTCGGTCAGGGTGCGGGGGCGGGCCATGATTGCTAAAGCCCGTACAGGCGAAAGCTGGCGCGCCCCGAAAGTTCGCGCACGCCCCCTTCGGCCACGAGGCGATCAAACAGCCGCCGCGCGGCACGATCCGAAAGACCGGCGATCCTGGCTGCCCCGGCCGGGCTTGCCGCGTCATCGGCCAGCAACATGTCGATGACCCGCGACGCCCCCTTGGCCCGCAGCTTTGGGGCCAGCTCCAGAAGTTTCCGCGTTCGGCGGCAAAAATCCTGGGCAAGACCCAAAGCATCATTGAGGGCGAGGCCGTAGGCCTGCGTCAGGGCCATCGGCCAGTCGGCATCAGAAGGCCGCAGCCTGCGGCCATCGACGCCACGCACAATCCCGGCGCCCAAAATCCTTGTCGCCAGCAAGGGCATCCCCTGCCCCCAGCCAAGGCTTTGGGCCAGCCAAAAATCTGCCAGCCACAGCGCCAGAATCTCGCCCTCGATACCAAATTCAGGGGGAAGCGAGGCCGCGCGGGCGGCCCGCGTGGCGGCGGCCAGCGGATGGCGTGGCATGGCGCCGGCCTGCCACAGCGCTGCGAGCCGGCCGGCATCGATGCTGGCGGGAGCCCCGATCAGCGCCAGCATGGCGGCGATGGGGGTTTCATCGAGCGGGGTGATCGGCCTTGCCAGCCGGCACCAGAGGCTGTGTAGCCGCCCTGCCCTGCCGGGATCGGCGCCGGGCAGCGTCAGATGCAAGGCGTCGCGCAGATCGCTCTCATCCTCGCGCAGGCGCAGCGGTTTGGCGCAGGCTGCGGCGGCGCGCAGGGCGAGGCGCTGGCGCAGCGCGCCGGCAAAGGGCGGTTGTGTGCGCAAAAACTGGTCGAACAGGGCGAGGCTGGCGCCGGCAGCAAAGGCGGCCTGCGCCACGCCGGGGGCATTTATGCCGGCATGGGGAACAGCTTGCCTGTCGCCGCCATCCTGAAGGGCGTAAACCTGCCAGTCGGCGCGCGCCCAGGATGGCATGACGGGGCAGATCAACGGGTTGGCGCTGGATGCGGGCGCCGTCTTGCGCCGGGGCCGGCGCGGAAGAGAGGCTTTTCCTGTCATGGCTTGCGACCTTGGCGGGGCGGTTGCGAGCCGAACTTTCGAATCGCGGCATGAAGCGATCATAACACAGCGCGGCGCTTTGTCAGCCAAAAAACGCATATAATCGCCGCAGGTGTCGTGCGGGTTTGATGACCGATAATGTTGCCTTATCGGACACGACACGGAAATTGCCCCCATGGGGTCATGTCATTTGCTGTTCAAGGTGTCGGAGAGCCGAAATTCATGAGATTCAGGTGCCTCGTCGAAAATCCGGCACGGGGTTCATGAGATTCCGGAGCGGTATTCGTGAGACTGGACGCGCCGGAATTCGTGACACTGGCCCGTGAACCGTCCCGGGTTCTCCGACCATCCGTGGGCCTTCCAGGCGATCAGGCGGTTTGCTTCGTCGCGCTGAGCGCGCCAGAATCGGGCCGATACACGTCGCCACAACGACTGCGGCCATGATCTGAGCGCGTCCTGCACCCTGCCCTGCCCATCCATGTCGCTCTTCTGCAAGATCGAAAGCGCCTGATCGACCGGGCTCTCTGTGATCCGACCAATCCCGACCATCAGCGCGAAGGCCTGCAAGAGCGAACTTAGTGCCACAGCGTGGAGATCGGGACACACGGCCTTGGTCAGAACCTGCGCCACCTGATCGTATTGCGGGACGATGATCGTCAGCGACTGGCGGATGATCGGTGTTGCGAGATAGCGTGGCAGTCCCGCCGGGTCCGCAGCGACATGCGCGGCTGTTCGCTGAGTTCACAGATTCAGTCCGAGTCCAACTATGAACTGCAAACGACAGCAGCTGTCATTGTCGGAGAGCCATAATTTACCGAATTCAAGGCGCTGCGCGTGCGGAGGGTGCATCATCGCCGGATTCCGAGCTACAATGTCCCGGACGAATGGTGCCGAAATTTTCCCGAATCGCGCACAATTTCCGGACTGGGCTGCAAAGCGCCCCGCTTTTGGCAGCAACGACTTGAATTTCGTAACGGATTTCACCTGCTCCTCGCGCCGGGGGGCACCGTCGATGCGCCGCCGCAAGTGGTCGGTTCAGAAAACGGAAAAAATCGTACGCTAAGGATTTGCCAGCAGTTCTATGCACGCAACGCCAAGCGAAGCCGCAAGCCAGTAGGCCGAATTCGTACTGCGCCAGTCGGTCACAAAAGAATTGTGGATTGCCCTTGGGCTGCGAGCAGCGCCACCGCCTTCTTATCGAAGGAAACGAAGGTTTCGCCGCCGAGCCAGTGGCCTTCGAAGGCAATGACGCCATCGGCAAAGTCTCCCCCTGCGTCCAGCACCAGCAATCCGGCCTCCACTGCGGGCCGATTCATTTCCACGTTGGCGGTGGCCAGTAGCACCCGGATCGCGCTGGCCGCGTCGGCTGGCTGGAAGCCATAGACGCGGAGCAACACCCAAACAAATTCGCATAAACACGGCAACGCGACCGCGATCAACTCGGCGCCGGTCAAGACGGCGGCGGCAACAGATGCTTGTGCCGGATCGTCACGCACAACAACACGCACAAGGACGTTGGTATCGATGGCAACCTTCATGTCTGGCCAGCCCATCCTTGTGCAGCCGCCTCGTTGATTTCTTCGAGGGTGGCAACCTTAGGCGTTCTGCCCGCGAGCAGGCCAACAAAGCTGGCGATCGTCCCAGTGGGCCGAGCCGCCTTGAGAAGGCCGCGACCATCGGGTAGCAAGTCCAGCTCGATCTTGTCGCCTGGCCTGATGCCGAGGTGTTGCAGGACGTCCTTCCGAAACGTCACTTGTCCCCGTGCGGTAACGGTCAATGTTGTCATAGTGCCCTTCAATCTTGGCGGTCGATGCTTAGTGGAGTAATGCAAAAACGCCTTATAGTCAACTTCCGTCAAACGAACATTAGTCGGCCGTGCCGGACAGCGTCCGGAAATAGATTGTTTGATGGGTTTCCGGACATTATGATTTGCGGACGGGATAGCTGATTAATGGGCGGCGATGGCACACTTCGGTTATGCGCGGGGATCGTCGGCGGAACAGTACACCGTTCCGCAGTCGGATGCGCTGCGCCAGGCTGGCTGCGAACGGATTTTTGAGGACACAGCTTCTGGGGCCAAGGCCGACCGGCCCAGCTTGGCCGATGCACTTGCCCATCTGTGCGACAGGGATACTCTGGCCGTCTGCAGGCTCGACCGCCTCGGGCGCTCCCTACGCTGCCAGATCGAGACCATCGGTGCGCCGGAATCGCGTGGCGTCGGCTTCCGGTCGCTGACCGAAGGCATTGACACAACCACGCCGGGCGAACAGCTCATATTTCACGCGTTCGGCGCGCTGGGCCACTTCGAGCGCGATTTGATCCGTGGCGCACCAAGGCAGGTTTGACTGCTGCCACTGCTTGCGGTCGAAAGTGCGGACGCAAGCCGGTTGTCACCGCCGACAAGCTACAGCGGGCGCGGGAGCACATCGCCAACGGGCTGAATGTCGGCGAGACCGCAGCACGACTCAAGATCAGCAAGACCAACCTTTGCACCGTCCAACCGGTGGTGAGGGCAGCCGATTCGTGGCGCTTCGCACAGTTGTTATGTATGCCGAGGCAAGGTGGCGTCGCCTAAACTGTTGTGAATCAGCACCGAAGCCGAACCCCGCCAATGCTCGTTTCAAGCCCCTGATATCAAAACAGCAACTCAATTTGAAGGGGGTCACGACCGGTGCTGGTTGGAACCCCAGTCAGCGGTCAATGTCCTCAGTGGACTCAGTGAGTTACCCTGAGTTTTCTAAGGGATCCATTTCGGTGCTTATTCACAGCCTACGGGCTTGTCCGCAGGGGAACGCCTTCCCCCGAAAAGGCTACCTTTCCAACGTTCAATCCCGGGGAGTGAGAAAACCTATGCCCAATCGGGCGTAGGGCATGAAACCGGCGTTCGACAGTGCCGACCAAAACCGGCCAACCGGGTGTGCTGGATCCTCGAACGGTTGGAGGCGGCGGAATTCTTCCGCATATGAGATGCGCGAAAATTCTTGACTTTTTAGGCCGAACATGGAATTAACGCGCATCTCAGGTGCGTGATAATTCTATGGCCTTACACTTGGTCGGAGAGACCATCGATGCCAAGCGGGCGCATCTTCGAGCCCAATCGGGCGAGCTGATCCAGCTTGTCCGGGGAGTGTATGTCGATGATGACGGGAATGCGGAGACCGCAGTCCTGAGCCACGCCGTTCGCATCGCCCATTATCTTTACCCAAACGCGTACCTCTCGTCAGCAAGCGCGGCTCTTCTTGCGCCGACGCCAGACGGACGGCTTTTCATTAGTGGCAGGCGCAATCAACGCACGCGCCTGAGCAACCTTGAGATCGTCCAGAATGAGGCGCCGCCGCATCCGTCAACCGCCGTCGCGGCGGTTGGCGACGATCTGGGGGAGTTGCGCATCGATGTATCGTCGCCGCGTCAGCGGTTCCTGGAAGCCTTTCGGCTGAGGAGCGAACACGCCAGCGCGGTCACCGCGGACATGCGAACCCAGATGGCGGCGCGCTTGGTTGAAGAACACGGTTCCGCACGGGCCGCTGCCGACGCGGTCTGGGCGCTGGCGCGAGAGAATGCTTGGTATCGCGAAGGTGAAGGCGCTGAGCGCTTCCTCCTGGTCCAGCCTCGAACGACCAAGGCTCCTGCCAACAAGGCGGCGCTTGACCTATTGGTCGCTTGGCATGGCGAGTTTCTCGGCCGACTAACGCATAATGGCTTCGAATGGCGATGGAAACCGCAAAAGCGTTCATGGCCGGCGCTGGTGCGGGAGACAACGCCGGGAAAGCTTCCGGCTTTCATCGAGTCGCTCCTGCCTGAAGGTTGGCTCGCGAAGGTTTTGCACGAACGCGACGAACGCGAGGCGCTTCGTCGAGGTCGGCGCTATATGTCGAACATCGTCATCGTCCAAAACCGTACGGAATTGGCAACCCTGCCAGCCGACGTTCTTGCTACGCCGCTTGCCGCATTCGCAGAGGCCGGGCGATTCACTGGGCGTTATGGAGGGCCGGCGCGCGGGGAGATCGAGGAAACCTTCGAACAAAAGCTCGCAAGTATCTATGAGCGCGCCGAGACGCCTCGCCTGTCGGGCGTTCAGATCAAGGCTCCTATGAGCCTCCTCGCCGATGGCGATCTTGTCCCGGCGATCGATCAGCCGTTCACGCACATTCTTAAGCCGGCCGGCACGGCGGGGTATGAGACGCTGCCTGTCGTTGAATGGCTTTGCCTCGAGTTCGGCCGCACCGCTGGCTTCGATGTGCCGTCGGCGGCGTTGATCGAGATGCCGGACGGCATGTTACCGGCCTTGGTGGTTGAGCGTTTCGATATCCGCCGTGACCCACAGGATCAGCGCCGCCTGGCTCTTGAGGACTTTTGCTCCATTTTGGATCTTCCGGCCTCGGCGAAATACGACGGCACAATCGAACGCATGGCAAAGAGCCTGCGCCCACTGTCGACGGACCCGGCCGCCGACCTCAACACCCTGTTCCGGCGCGCGATCTTCGCCTGGCTGATCGCAGATGGCGACATGCACATGAAGAATCTTGCGCTGCTGAAGACCGCTGGCGCTGGCGCGAAGGCGTTCACTACAGTGCGTTTCGCACCGCTCTACGACGCTGTCACTACGAGAGTCTTCCCCGGCCTTGGCAATGACCGCATGGCTTTGAAGCTCAACGGCAAGGATGACCGCCTCAACGCGCAGGACTTCCTAGCCCTGGCGCGGACAATTGGCCTGACGGCCGGCGACGCTGGGGCGGCAATAACTGAACTCGCCGCGCGGCTGTCCGAGCGCGCGCTCACGCTGCGCCTGCCTGATTTCGCGGGCCACGCCGAAGCGGCAAAATCTGCGCAAGGGAAGCTGATGGCCATTGTCAGTGAGCGATCCGCAGCAATCGCCAGATAGCTGTGAATCAGCACCGAAGCCTGACCCCTCCAAAACTCGTTTCAAGCCTTTGATATCAAAACCGCAACTCGATTTGAAGGGGGTCCCGACCGGCGTCGATCGGAGCCCCAGTCAGCGGTCAATTTCCTCAGTTGACTCAGTGAGTTATCCTGAGTTTTCCGGGGGGTGTGAATAAGCAGCTGATCGCTACCCCTGCATGAAAGCGATCAAGTCATTGAATTATTAAGGAATATATCATTTTGCTGGGGTCCCAGCAGATGCCGAACAGGACCCCGTCTCAAATCGAAGTTGCGGCGATAAATCAAGGGGTTACGTCGGTCTGGTAAGGGGGCAGATTCTATGCCTTTTCACACCTTTCGGCTTTCATGGCATTGACTGGGTGCTGGCCGGCTCATCAACGCTGCTGAAAGAGGGCGGGCGCATCAACCTGACACTGCGCCGGGTCAGCGCGTCGGCCTGACCGCTGTCACACATTCTCCGGCGTGATGATCTCGAAGGGGATGGTTTGCTGGAGTGTGGCCGTGGTGCTGTCCTGGCCGGTGACATCGATCATGGTCTGCACCAGCAGGTCCGAGGTCGCGCCCAGCGGATGGCAGAGGGCAGCGGTGATCAGGCCCTCGGACAGGCCCTTGCGGGTTTCGGGGCCCATATCCCGGCATATCAGCCGGATGCCTTTGCGGCGCTCCTCGGTCGTCTCGCGCATGGCCCGCAACACACCGGAAATGCCGCCGCCGACGATCAGGATGCCGACGAGATCGTCAGCGCTGGCGAGCAATTCGCTGACGAGACGATAGGCCTCGGCCGGCTCCTCATGGGTGGTGCGGCTGTCCTCGATGGTCAGGCGCGGCGCATGTTCACGCAGGTAGGAGCGAAAGCTGGCGTCAGCAATGTCCTGGCACTGATAGCGGTGATTGCCGATGAACACGGCAATACGGCCAGGCCCCTGGGTCATGCGGGCGATCAAAAAGGCCGCCGTGCGCCCGAGCTTCCAGTTGTCGGCGCCGACATAGGCGGCACGCTCGGGCGCCGACTGGTCAGAAATATAGGCGACAACCGGCTTGTCGATCTCGCGCAAGGCGCGCACGGCATGGGCGATGATGGGATGGTCGGCGGCAATCATGGCGACGGCATCGCAATCCTTGCCAAGAGCGATCAGGCGGTTGGCGATATTGTCGGGCGTGAGCAGGTCAACGAAATCAACCACCGGCTCGACCACCTCCTCGCGCCGGCTGTGGCAAGCGGCGACGATTTTCTGGGCGAAGAGCTGGTAGATGCCGCGCGTCGACTGCTGCAGCAGGAAGCCGAAGCGATAATGCGGGGCGGCCTTGCGGATACGGTCATCGATGGCGCCGACACCATAAAAGCCAATGCGATCGGCGGCGCTCTGGACACGCTGCATCGTCAGGCCCCGCACGGCGCTCGATCCGCCAAGGATGCGATTGACCGTAGAGACGGACACGCCCGCCTCACGGGCGAGGTCAGGAATCGTGGGTCGCTTGTTCATCGTGGGCCTCCCGTTCATATCATCATGAATGATACGGCATGACAGTTTTTGCTGTGATCATGCTAATTCGTGCTGGAATAAAATCAAGCATCCGATATGAATACTTTCGTTAAAAATGACCGTCCATGAGACGGACAAGGAGGAAATCAATATGAATAGACTCAGCCGTATGGTAGCCTCGGTTTCGCTCACCGCCTTGACCGCCCTTGCCACTCCGGCCGCCATGGCCGCCAAAATTTTCGTCATCGGCGGCAAGCCCGATGATCCGTTCTGGTCGATCGTCAAGCGCGGCGCCGAAGATGCCGGCATCGTCGTCAAGGCCGAGGGCGGCTCGGTAACCTGGTTGGCGCCGCAGAATTACGACAATCTCGGTGTCGATGCTGCCGAACTGATCCGCCAGGCCATCGACCAGAAGGCTGACGCCATTGTCGCGCCGGACTGGGTTCCGGCGGCGATGGATCCGGCCTTCAAGGCGGTCAAGGCTGCGGGCATCCCGTTCATCGTCTATAATGCCGGTGGCATCCAGGCGGCTGACCGTCTCGGCGCGCTGAATTATGTCGGCGCGGTCGATTACAAGGCCGGTGTTGCTGCGGGTGCCTATCTTGGCAAGGCCGGCAACAAGGTCGGGGTCTGCGTCAACTCGCTGCCCGGCGCTGCCAATATCGAGGATTATTGCAAGGGCTTCGCCGAAGGCATCGGCAAAGCCGGTGGCAAGGCTGATGTCCTGCCGCTGCCGGCCACGGCCGAAGGCAATGTGACCGCGGTGGCGCAGGCGACGCGCGCCTATCTCCTGCAGCATCCGCAGGTCAACGCCGTCATGGCGACCGCCAACCTCGATGCCGTCGGCATCGCGCAAGGCATTGCCCAGGCCGGCAAGGCTGGCAAGGTGAAGCTTTGCGGCATCAACTTCGACCAGGCCATTCTGGCGCAGATTTCCGCCGGCACGCAGGCCTGCGCGGTTGACCAGCAGGGGTATCAACAGGGATTTTATGCCGTGTCGATCCTCAACGGCTACGTCAACTATGGGCTCACCATCCCGACCCGGGAAATTCTGACCGGGCCGGGCGTCGTCGATGCCTCGAACATCAAGACGACCCTTGCCGGTGCCAAGAAGGGCACGCGCTGAGGCCCTGAATCAAGCCGCCGCCCGGCCAGACCGGGCGGCCATGCCCAAACCAGCAAAACTGCGAGGTTGAGCCATGACGGCTGGCGTCTTCAGGGGTCTGGGCCGTTTCGCCCAGCGACCGGAAACCGGATCCTTCGTCGGATTGATCGTCACTTATGCGTTCTTCGCCATCCTTGGCGGCCGCCTGTTCCTCGGCGCCCCGGGCTGGTCGAGCTGGCTCAATATGGCCGCGGAAGTCGGCATTGTGGCGCTTCCCGTCGGTCTGTTGATGATCGCCGGCGAGCTCGATATTTCGGTCGGCTCGGTGCTGCCGGCCGCCAGCCTGACGGTGGCGATCCTTTCGGGCCATTACAAGCTGCCGATTGCGCTCGGCATTGCCGGCGGGTTGCTGGTGGGCGTGGCGGTCGGCTTCGTCAATGGCCTGCTGGTGACGCGCACCCGCATCCCGTCGCTGATCCTCACCATCGGCACCATGTTTGCGGTCATGGGGCTGACCCTCGGCTTCACGATCATGATCGCAGGATCAACCGGTGTCTTCATCGTGCCCGATCCGCTGACGAAAGCCCTGTTCGGCGCGGCGCTCGGCGGCATGTTTCAGGTCGGGATTTTCTGGTGGGCGGGCTTTGCCGCCATCATTTACGCGCTCTTGCACCTGAGCCCCTGGGGCAACTGGATTTTCGCGCTCGGCGGCGACCGCGACAGCGCCCGCAATGCCGGCATTCCGACGCAAAGGCTGACCATCCAGCTTTACATGCTGTCCGGCTTTGCCGCCGCCTTCGTGGGGGTCATGCAGGTGATCACCTTTGGCAGCGCCCAGGTCGCAGCCGGGTCATCCTTCATCTTCAACTCGATCATGTGCGTCGTCATCGGCGGGGTGCTGCTGACCGGCGGTGCCGGTTCGGTGATCGGCATCGTGCTCGGCACCATGACCTTCGCCATCGTCAATCAGGGCATCTTCTTTTCCAGCCTCAATCCTGATTTCGGCTCGATCATCATCGGCGCGCTGCTTTTGGCCGCTGTCCTTTCCAACGACACGTTCCGCGCCCTGGCGATGAACTATGCCGGCAAGAAGACGTGAGGCGCGGGCTATGAACATGATGCGCAGCTTTTTCTACCGTCCGGCGGCAGCCTCGATCCTCAGCCTCGTCGCGGTGCTGGCCTTTTATGTCATCTTTGGCGGCGTCAACCTCGCCAATCTTGCCATGGCGGCGAGCTGGGTGAATTTCGCCGCCAATCTCGGCATTGTCGCGCTGCCGGTCGGGCTTTTGATGATCGCCGGCGAGATCGATATTTCCATCGGCGCGATGATGCCGGCGGGCTCGATGGCCACGGCGATCATTTCTGGCCACTACGGCCTGCCGATTGCCTTTGGCATGGCCGGCGCGCTGGCGCTGGGCGTGCTGGTCGGCCTTGTCAACGGCATGCTGGCGGTGCGCACCAGCGTGCCTTCGCTGATCATCACACTCGGCACACTTGTGGGCATGCAAGGCGTGGTGCTGAGCGCCTCGGTGCTGCTGACCGGCAATGCCAGCGTCTCCCTGACGGCGCCGGAATGGGCCAAATTCCTGTTCGGACACCTGATCGGCGGCAGCCATCAGGTGGTGGTCATCTGGTGGCTGGTGCTGACGGTGCTGTTCGGCTTTGTCCTGCACAGGACACGCTATGGCAACTGGATTTTCGCCATGGGTGGCGACAAGACCAGCGCCCGCAACGCCGGCATTCCGACCCGCGGCCTGACGCTGGTGCTGTTCATCCTGTCGGCGACCTGCGCTGCGTTCGTCGGCATGTGCCAGGCGATCCAGTTCAATTCCGCGCAGGTATCGGGCGGCATGGATTACATCTTCAACACCATCGTCAGCGTGGTTGTCGGCGGTGTGTTGCTGACGGGCGGCCTTGGCACCGTGCCCGGCGTGTTTTTCGGCACAGTGACCTTCGCCATCGTCAACCAGGGCATTTATTTCACCCACATCAACCGCAACTGGGCGAATCTCATCATCGGCATCGTGCTGCTGATCGCCGTCGCCATGAATGAAAGCTTCCGCAAGCTCGCGCTCAACCAGCAACCTGGCAAGACTGCAAAGGCCTCAACCTCATGACTGAAGAAGCTCCGGTTCTCGAACTGCGCCAGGTCGATAAATCCTTCGGCCCGATCGACGTGCTGCACGAAATATCGCTGACAGTGCGGGCCGGCGAAGTGCTTTGCCTGCTCGGCGACAATGGCGCCGGCAAATCGACCCTGATCAAGACGCTGGCCGGGGTGCACCCGCCGACGCGCGGTGAAATCCTCATGGATGGCAGGCCGGTGCATTTTTCCGGGCCGAAAGACGCTGGTGATCGCGGCATTGCCACGGTGCACCAGTTTGGCGGCACCTTTCCGCTGATGAGCATTGGCCGCAGCTTTTTCGTCGGGGTCGAGCCGACGAAGGGCTGGGGGCCGTTCAAGGTTTTCGACCGCAAAAAGGCCAATGAAATTGCGGTGCAGGCGGTGCAGAGCTTTGGCATTACCCGCATCGATGACGGTGACCGGCTGGTCGGCGGGCTTTCGGGCGGCGAGCGGCAATCGCTGGCGATAGCCCGCGCGGTGCATTTCGGTGCGCGGGTGCTGATCCTCGACGAGCCGACAGCCGCGCTTGGTGTCAAACAGGCCTCGCATGTGCTGCGCATTGTGCTGGAAGCCAAGCGGCGCGGGCTCGCGGTGATTTTCATCACCCATCAGGTCATGCATGCCATGGCCGTCGGTGACCATTTCGCCGTGCTGATCCGCGGCGCGCTCGCCGCCAATTTCCGTAAGGGCGAAAAGACCCGCGAGGAAATTACCGATCTGATGGCCGGCGGTGAGGCCATGGCCGGTCTCGAAGCCTCGCTGGAAACCTACATGCAATCGCACGAAGGTCATCCGCCTTCAGCCTGAACCCGCAAACAGGACAGAACCCATGAAAATCGCACTTGACCCCTTCATGCATCGCCACCTGAGCCTCGAAGAGCTGCCGCGCAAGGTGCGCGAGCTTGGCTACGACTGGATTGAACTGAGCCCGCGTGGCGATTTCCTTGAATGGTTCAAGGCGCCGCGGGTGTTCCCCGAGCGCATCAGGGCGTTCAAGCGGGCCCTGGCGGCCGAAGGCGTCAAGATCGCCTCGCTGCTGCCGATGTACCGCTGGGCCTCCGACCATGAGGTAGAGCGCGTCGCGGCGGTGCGGCACTGGAAGCGCGCCATCGAGATTGCGGTCGAGATGGAAGTCGACACCATGAATTCGGAATTCGGACGCGGCCCGCACCCGGATCGCGGCGGCTGCTATTGCTGCCACACCGGCTCGATGATCGAGACCTGCGAGGATGCGTGGTGGCGCTCGATGGAGGAGATCGTGCCGTTGCTGGAGCGCAGCGGCGTGAAACTGCATATCGAGCCGCATCCCGAAGACTGGTGCGAAACGCTGCAACCGGCGGTCGACATCATCCGCACGGTCAATTCCAAATTCGTCAAATTCCTCTATTGCGCGCCGCATACCTTTTATTTTGGCGACGATACCAAGGCGATGCTGCGTGAATGCGCCGATGTGCTGGCGCATGTGCATGTCGGCGACACCTTCAACCACAAGGCCTCATCGGGGCTGCGCTATATCCTCAACCCGCCGGGCACCCAGGCGCGGGTGCACCAGCATCTCAATATCGGCCAGGGCGAAGTGCCATGGGAGGATTTCTTCGGCACTTTGGCCGAGATCGGCTTTGACGGGATCATGACCGCCTGCGTCTTCGCCTGGGAGGACAGGGCCGACGAGAGCAGCCGCTTCATGCGCAATGAAATGCAGCGCTACATCGACAAATACGCCAGTGCCCAAGCGGGCAACAGGCCGGCGCCGTCGCAGCGCGGCTGAGCGGCAGGCTCCCGCGGGGCCGCGCCGGTGGCAATTTTCCCAGCAACACAGGTTTCACAGGAAAAACAGACATGATCAACGGAGAGCGAACAATCAGCCGGCCCTTGCGCTGGGCTATGGTCGGGGGCGGACGCACGGGCCAGGTCGGCTACAAGCACCGCACCGGCGCGCTGCGCGATGGCACCTATCAGCTCCTTGCCGGGGCCTTCGACCTCGATGCGGCGCGCGGGCGTGATTTCGGCGTCAGGCTCGGCGTGGCGGCAGACCGCTGCTATGCGACCTATGAGGAGCTGATCAAGGGCGAGGCCGGGCGTGCCGATGGCGTCGAGGTGGTGTCGGTCGCGACCCCCAATTTCACGCATTACGAAATCACCAAGGCCTGCCTCAAGGCGGGCCTGCACGTGATCTGCGAGAAGCCGCTGTTCTTCACCACCGCCGAATGTGACGAGATCGCCGCGTTGGCCAAGGAAAAGAACCTTGTTGTCGGCGTCACTTACGGCTTCACCGGCCACCCGCTGGTGCACCAGATGGCGGCCATGGTGAAAAAGAGCCTGCTTGGCGATATCCGCATCGTCGATCTCGCCTATACCCACGGCTTCAATGCCGGCGATGACACCGGCGCCGGTGAGGCGGTGCGGTGGCGCACCAACCCGAAGACGGCCGGCCCAACCTTCGTGCTCGGCGATATCGGCACGCATCTCTATTACCTCTCCGAACTGGTTTTGCCGCATTTGAAGCTGGAAAAGCTGCTCTGCGACCGCAAGGCCTTCATCCCGACGCGCGCGCCGCTCGAAGATCATGCCACCGTGCTGATGCATTACGACAATGGCGCGCGGGCGCGGCTGTGGGTCTCCTCGGTTGATGCCGGCAATATGGGCAGCCAGCGCTATCGCTTCGTTGGTTCCAAAGCTTCGGTCGCATGGTCCGACAGCCATCCCGATCAACTCGTCTATGAGGTTCAGGGCGAACCGGGGCGGATCCTGCATCATGGCATGCCCTATCTGGAGCCGGAGAGTCTGGCGATCGACCGCATGGGGGCGCTGCATACAGAAGGGCTCGGTGACAGCTGGTCGAATATCTATCTGTGGATCGCCGAGGCCATCGATGCTGCAAGGCGCGGCGATGCCGCCTTTCTGAAGACCCACCATTACCCTGGCATTCACGCCGGCACGGAAGGTGTGCGCTGGCTGGAGGCCTGCGTGCGCTCGGCCGATGCCGGTGCCGCCTGGGTCGATTTTCACTGATTGCTGTTCAAGGAGCTTTTGACATGAAACTGTCCATTTGCACGGACGTGATGGGGAATCTCCCCTTCACTGACATGCTCGACAAATGCGTCGCGCTTGGGGTCGAAGGGGTCGAAATGACCGGTGGCGGCTGGTCCAAGGGGCCGCATTTTCGCGCCGACGAATTGCTCGCCGACAAGGGCTTGCTGAAGCAGAAGCTCAAGGAGATCGAGGCGCGCGGCCTGCAGATTGCCGCGCTCAATTGCTCGGCCAATCCGCTCGATCCCGGTGCGATGGGCAAGCGCCATCGCCAGGAGATGGAGGCGACCGTGCGGCTTGCCGGTGAAATCGGCGTCAAAAAGATCGTCACCATGTCAGGCCTGCCGGAAGCGGCCCCGGGCGACATGGTGCCGAACTGGCTGGTCTATACCAAGTCGTGGCCCGACGAGATGCCGGAACGCGACCGCTACCAGTGGGAAGATCGCGCCTTCCCGCTGTGGCACGATCTCGTCAAGCTCGCCAGGGACTCCGGTGTCGAAAAATATGCGCTGGAGAATTTCTCGGCGATGCTGGTGTGGAACCCCGAGACGCTGTTCCGGCTGCGCAATGAGGTCGGCCCCATGGTCGGCATGAACCTCGATCCCTCGCATTTGTTCTGGAAGGGCGCCTGCCCGATTGCCGGTGCGCGGGCGCTCGGCCCGGCCATCCACCATGTCCATGGCAAGGATACGCGGATCGAGCGCGGGCTGGCCGATGTCAACGGCCTGCTGGAACTGAAGGACGTGACCGATGTCGCCAACCGTTCCTGGAATTATGTCGCCGTGGGCGCGGGCCATGACCTGCAATGGTGGAAGGAATTCTTCTCGGTGGTCGGCATGATGGGCTACGATGGCTGGGTGTCGCTGGAGATGGAGGATTTCACCATGTCCACTGAAGCCGGCATCCAGTCCTCCGTCGCCGCGCTGAAGGCGACCATCATCCGCTGAGCGGCGCCACCGGTGCTGCCATTTTCCGGCAGACATGAGGTAACCAGACGATGCCCGCCCCTGTCACCATCGCTTGCGCGCCCTGCTGCTGGGGCGTCGATGATGTCAAAAACCCGCATCTGCCGGACTGGCGCAAGGTGCTCGACGAGGCCGCGCAGGCGGGCTTCGGCGGGCTCGAACTTGGCCCCTATGGCTATATGCCGCTCGATGCCGATGTGGTGGCGCAGGCTTTGGAGCGCCACAGCCTTACCATAGTCGCCGGGACGATCTTTGATGATCTCGCCTCGCCGGCAAACCGGGAGAACCTGCTGCGGCAGACCGACGAAATCTGCAGCCTGATCATCAAGCTGCCGAAACCGCCGCACCATGCCGGTCAGCGCTATGACGCGCCGTTTCTGACGGTCATGGACTGGGGCCACGATGAACGCGATTATGCCGCCGGGCACAGCGACCTTGCGCCGCGTCTCGATGCGGCAGCCTGGGGCGAGATGATGGCCACCATCAGGGCCATCGCCGCACGGGCGCGGGATCGCTATGGCGTGCGCGCCACCATCCACCCGCATGCCGGCGGCTATATTGAATTTGCCGACGAGCTGCAGCGCCTTGTCGAGGATGTCGATGCCGGGAACGCGGGCCTTTGTCTCGATACCGGCCATTGCGTCTATGCCGGGATGGACCCGGTGGCCACGCTGCGCCACTACGCGGATCGCCTCGACTATGTGCATTTCAAAGATATTGATCCGGCGGTCTTTGCCACGGTGATGAACCAGAAGATCCGGTTCTTCGAGGCCTGCGCCAAGGGCGTCATGTGTCCTATCGGGCGCGGGAATATTGATTATGCGGGCGTTCGCGCGGTGCTGAGCGACATCGGCTATGCCGGCTATATTACCATCGAGCAGGAGCGCGATCCGCAAAACCGGTCCTCGATTCTCGACGACCTGGCGGCAAGCCGCAATTTCCTTGCCGGCACCGGCTTTTGAGGAGCGCGAGGGATGGACAGGAAACTCGACGTCATCACCATCGGGCGCGCCGGTGTTGATCTTTATGGCGCCCAGATCGGCGGGCGCCTCGAAGACATGCGCTCATTCGAGAAATATATCGGCGGCTCGCCGACCAACATGGCCTGTGGCACGGCGCGACTGGGCCTGAAATCAGGGCTGATCACCCGCGTCGGTGATGAGCATATGGGCCGCTTCATCCGCGAGGAACTGATCAGGCATGGCGTCGATGTCACGGGCGTCAAGACCGACCCGGAGCGGCTGACGGCGCTGGTGATCCTCGGCATTCGGGACAAGGAGCAGTTCCCGCTGATTTTCTACCGTCAGGACTGCGCCGACATGGCGCTGTGCGAAGAGGATATCGACCCTGCCTTTGTCAGCTCGGCGCGGGCGCTGGTGGCTACCGGAACCCACCTCAGCCATGCCCGCACCGAAAGCGCCGTGCTCAAGGCGCTGCGGATCGCCCGTGAAAGTGGCATGCGGACGGCGCTCGACATTGATTATCGCCCGAATCTCTGGGGTGTTGCCGGGCATGGTGCTGGCGAAAGCCGCTTTGTCGCCTCGGACAAGGTCACGGCCAAGCTGCTCTCGACCTTGCATCTGTTCGATCTGATCGTTGGCACCGAGGAGGAATTTCACATTGCCGGTGGCTCAACCGATACTGTGACAGCCCTGCGGGCGGTGCGGGCGGCCAGCGCCGCAACGCTGGTTTGCAAACGCGGCGCGCGCGGTGCCGTGGCGTTTCGCGGCGCCATTGCCGATGATCTCGACGCCGGGGAGACCGGGCCCGGCTTTGCCATCGAGGTCTTCAATGTGCTGGGCGCCGGTGATGGCTTCATGTCGGGCCTGCTCAAGGGCTGGCTCGATGGCGAAGACTGGCCGGCGACCCTGAAACTCGCCAATGCCTGCGGCGCCTTCGCGGTTTCCCGCCATGGCTGCACCCCGGCCTATCCGAGCCTCGAAGAGCTGCAGTTTTTCCTGAAGCGCGGGATTATGCGCAAGGATTTGCGCCATGATGCGGCGCTGGAGCAAATTCACTGGTCGACCAACCGGCACGATGACTGGCGAACCATGCATGTGTTCGCCTTTGATCATCGTGCCCAGCTCGAACAGATCGAGGGCGCCTCGCCCGAGGCGATCGGCGCCTTCAAGAGGCTCTGCCTGCAGGCGGCGCAGCAGGTGCAGGCGGGACGGGCCGGCTTCGGGATCTTGTGCGACGGCCGGCTTGGCAGCGACGCGCTGCATGCTGCGGCCGGCACCGGCCTATGGATCGGGCGACCGGTGGAATGGCCAGGCTCACGGCCGCTAGCGCTGGAACCGGCGCTCGGCGAGGATTTGGGCGGTCTGGTCGAATGGCCGCGCGACCATGTCGTCAAGGTGCTTTGCTCTTGCCATCCCGATGATGATGCCGCGCTTTGGGCCGCGCAGGAACAGACGATGACGCGGCTGTTTCAGGCGGCGCGGCGCAACCGGCTGGAATTGCTGCTCGAAGTCATTCCTTCCAAAGTCGGCCCGGTCGATGCCTCGACCACGGCCCGAATCATCCAGCGTTTCTATGATGCCGGCATTTTCCCCGACTGGTGGAAACTGGAGCCCTGCGCCTCCGAGGCAGCGTGGCGCCAGGCTGTCACCACCATCGAGCGCAATGATCCGCACACGCGCGGCATTGTCGTGCTGGGCCTCGATGCCCCCGAGGATCAGCTGGCGACAGCTTTCGACATAGCCGCCAGATTTCCGCTGGTGCGGGGCTTTGCCGTCGGGCGGACGATTTTCGGCGAACCCGCGCGTGACTGGTTCGCCGGAAAGATCGATGATGCGACGGTGGTGGCCGCCATGGCGGGCAATTTCGAACGGCTCTGCCGCATCTGGGATGCGGCCCGCCTGAAAACGCAGGAGAAGGCAGCATGAGCGAGACAATCCGCCTTACCGCCGCACAGGCCATGGTCACATGGCTGTCGCGGCAAATGACCGAGGACGGGGATCGCTTTATCGGGGGCGTCTGGGCGATCTTCGGCCATGGCAATGTTGCCGGCATCGGCGAGGCCCTGCATGGCATTGGCGATGCGCTGCCGACCTGGCGTGGCCAGAACGAGCAAACCATGGCGCATGCGGCCATTGCCTATGCCAAGACCATGCGGCGCAAGCGGGCGATGGCCGTTACCTCGTCGATTGGCCCCGGCGCCACCAATATGGTGACCGCGGCGGCCCTGGCGCATGTCAACCGCCTGCCTGTGCTGCTGATTCCGGGCGATGTCTTTGCCAACCGGCGGCCTGATCCGGTGCTGCAACAGATCGAGGATTTCGACGACGGGATTGTTTCGGCCAATGACTGTTTTCGTCCGGTCGCGCGGTATTTTGATCGCATCTCCCGCCCCGAGCATCTGCTGACGGCGCTGCCACGGGCGCTGGCGATGATGACCGACCCGCAGAATGCCGGGCCGGCCGTGCTAGCCTTTTGCCAGGATGTGCAGGCCGAAACCTTCGATTATCCGGCAAGCTTTTTTGAGCCCCTTACGTGGCGGATCCGCCGGCCCGAGCCGGACCGTCGCGAAATTGCCGATGTTGCAGCCATGCTGGCAACGGCGCGGCGACCGGTGATCGTGGCCGGGGGCGGCGTGATCTATTCGGAAGCGGAAGATGAACTGGCGGCCTTTGCCGCCCGGCACAATATCCCTTTCGTCGAGACACAGGCCGGCAAGGGTGCGCTTCCCGCCAGCAACCCGATGAATTTTGGCTCGCCCGGTGTCACCGGCTCCGACTGCGCCAATGACATCTGCCGCCAGGCCGATGTCGTGATTGGCATCGGCACGCGCTTTCAGGATTTCACCACAGGCTCGTGGTCCTTGTTCGAGGCGGCATCGCGCAAGCTGGTCTCGATCAACCTCCACCCCTATGACGCGCGCAAACGTCTTGCTGTCCCGGTCGTTGCCGATGCGCGTATCGCCTTGCAACGGCTGTCAGAAGCTCTGGGCGCGCTGCGCTTTGCCGGGCATGACCCCGCCCTGAAACAGGTCTGGCTCGACGAGGTGCGGCGGGTTACGGCGCCGCCGCCAGGCGAGCGCAACGGACTGCCGACCGATGCCGAGGTGATCGGGGCGGTGCAGCGCGTCGCGCGGGACAATAGTGTGGCGATGTGTGCGGCAGGCACGATGCCGGGGGCTCTGCAAGTGCTGTGGCAGGCATCGCGAGGCGGCTATCATATGGAATATGGCTATTCCTGCATGGGCTATGAGCTGGCCGGGGCGATGGGCATCAAAATCGCTTCGCCTTCCCGCGAAGTAATCTGCTTTATCGGCGATGGTTCGTACATGATGGCCAATTCGGAACTGGCGACGGCGGTGATGCGCAAGATCCCGTTCACGGTGGTTCTGACCGATAACCGCGGCTATGGCTGCATCAATCGCCTGCAAATCGAATGCGGCGGTGCCGAATTCAACAATCTTTACAAGGATTCGAGGGTCGAGGCACAGCCGGAGATCGATTTTGTAGCCCATGCCCGCTCGATGGGGGTCCATGCCGTCAGGGCGGCAGATATTGCTGCCCTCGAGCGCGAGATCGTCGCGGCGCGCGGCCGCGACATTCCAAGCGTCATTGTCATCGACACCGACCCCGCCCCCGGCACCGGGGCCGGCGGGTATTGGTGGGACGTCGCCGTGCCGCAAGCGGGCGGGCCAGAGCGGCTGGAGGCGGCGCGACGCCGCTACAATGCCGCCAAGGCGCTGCAAAGGACGTTCAATTGAGAGCATCGCATTTGGGAGACCTGCCGGCAAACCGCGGCTGAGCGCATCCTCGTTTTTTCGCAGGCATTGGCCGCGTCCAGGGCCGGATCGAACCTGAAATGACATGCAACATCAGAACAAAACCTCTCAGGAGACTGACATGAATTTGAAAATCGGCATCATCGGCGTCGGCATGATCGGACAGGATCATATCCGCCGCCTCACGACAGTGCTGGCCGGGGCCAGTGTCGTTGCCGTCAGCGACGTCAATGGCGCGCAGGCGGAGACGGTGGCCGCCGGGATTGGTGCTAGATGCTATGCGACCGGCGAGGCTTTGATAGCCGCGAGCGAGGTTGAGGCGATTATCGTCACCTCATGGGGCCCAACGCACGCCACCTATGTGCTCGCGGCCATTGCCGCCGGCAAGCCGGTGTTTTGCGAAAAGCCGCTGGCCGAGACGGTGGAAGATTGCGAGGCGGTGCTCGACGCCGAGGTCAGGCATGGCAAGCGCCTGGTGCAGCTCGGCTTTATGCGCCGCTTCGACTCGCAGTATCGCGCCATGAAGGAAACCCTGCGCTCGGGGATCATCGGCGCGCCGCTGATTTTCCAGAGCGGCCATCGCAACCCCAGCGTGCCGGGCTATTATACGGCCAATAATGCGCTGACCGACACGGCCGTGCACGATATCGACACCGCCCGCTTCCTGCTCGATGACGAGCCGGTGGCGATATCGGTTAAGAGCCCGCGCAAGAACAGCCGCGGTGGTGCGCTTGCTGATCCGCTGCTGACGCTGCTGGATATGCGCTCTGGGGCACTGGTGACAATCGAGACTTCCGTCAACATCGCCTATGCCTATGATATCAGGGGCGAAATCATCGGCGAGACCGGCGTGGTGACGCTGGCCGAGCGCAATGATGTCGTCGTCAAGGCCAATGGCGTGTTTTCCGGCCGCGTCCCGGCGGACTGGAAAGAGCGGTTCAGCACCGCCTTCGATACCGAGTTTCGCGAATGGATTGCCGCCGCCCGGGCGGGCGGGGCCACCGGCCCCAGTTCCTGGGATGGCTATGTCGCCACCGCCGTCACCACCACCGGGGTCAAGGCTATAGCCAGCGGTGCGCGCGAACCCATCAAACTGCGTGAGCGCCCAGCGCTTTATGCCTGAGCCTTGCGTTACTCCATCAAGGATTTTGTGAATCAGAGCCGAAGGGGGACCCTCAACTCCAAAGGGCGTAAGCTATTGATGAGGGGGCATAATTTCGCTCAACGACGGGGTCCCATGTGCGCCGAAGCGGAACCCCTCAGATTTTAGAAAATACCATTTCTATCTATAACCTAGTGAGTTGCGCGGGGGTTCCACTTGGGCTCTGACTCACAGCCTGGCAAACGGTAGTCTGCGAGAAGCCTTTCAAAGAAGGCAGTATAGCGCAGGGCCGAAGTCGCCGGGGGTCTCTCGAAAACCGTCTTTGCTTGCGGGGGGGGGGGGGCCGAGCGGCGCATTTCGAGAAGGTCAGGCAGTCCTGACCTCGGCCAGCAGGTCCGGGTGGCGATCCAGCAGCTTGAACAGCTTGACCAAGGCCAGCGGTGGCTTGGTCTTGCCGTTCTCGTAGCGCGAAAAGGCATTGACGCCTCCGCCGAAGAGTTCGGCGGCCTGCCGCTGGTCAAGGTCGAGCTTCCGGCGCACCTTGGCGATGTAGTCGGGATCGACATAGGCGGCATTCACCTGACGCTGAAATAGTCCGACCAATTCGCTGTAGCGGTCGCCATGCTCACGGTTCAAGACAACTTCCCCGCAAGCGGGGCAGAAGTCACCCGTCACCGCGGGGATGGTGGTGGATTCGCCCTTGTAAGTGTATGGCATGTCGCGCGTATCGTGGATCAGTTCCGCCGCGCCGCAGCATGGGCATTTCATGTCATAGCTCCTTGAAGGACACAATCAGCACATCATCAATGACCGTCAGCTTGAGGTACACCTCATTGCCGCTTGCTGTCTTGGCGTGGTACACAACCTGCCACACCGTGTGATCGGCATAGGTGGTCATGCTTTTGTAAAAGTCGGCGGAAGTGAGCGCCAAGACAACGGCGCACATTCCGGCCAGGTCATTAATTCCAAGCTCACGCGCTCCGTTATAGGCGGTTGCTGTAGCTCTGACCTGCCCAGCCTCTACAAAGGCTCTTACGACTGGCAGCTTGCAATGTGTTGTGCCTTTTTCCATGCAGGACTATAACCGAATCGGTTAAATTGTCAAATAGGTTAATATGGGTCTTCGGCGCTTCCGGCTTGGTGCACGAGTCGTTTCGATTTCTGAAGCGACCCCAACATCGTCGCTTTGGCGGTTTTTGCGTGACTTCCCTCGGACCCGCGGCAAACTCCTTCACCCATTTGCGTGGGCACGCTCTCATGCGCATCCAGATCACGTTCTGCCTACGCGGGCCAGCGCTGCGCAAAGCCGATGGCTTCGCGCCGGCCCACAACATTCACCCCGCCCAACAGGGCAAATCCAACCGTCAGAGCGAACTCAAAGCTGGATAAAAGTTGGGGGCAACGTCACGGAACATGCGCGACGTCTGTAGCGCAAGAAGCCCGGACGCCGCGACATCTGGCATCTCGACGAAGTCGTCATTTCGATCGCCGGGGAGAAGCGCTACCTGTGGCGCGCTGTCGATCAGGATGGCTACGTTCTCGACGAAATCGTCCAG
>JAGXAM010000002.1 GCA_019075905.1 Hyphomicrobiales bacterium | reverse complement strand
AGCCGTTGCGCTGGACAAGCCGGTCGGCGGACTTCTCACCATGCCCAGCGCCTGTCAGCCCGCCAACTTCCATCTCCATCAACCGCCCGGCGGCAAACGAGATCATGTCGCGCAAAATATCCGCGTCCGGGGCCTTCTCGACCAGCGCGCGCAGGTGCATCATGGGATCGGTCATCGTGGTTCCTTTCGGTAGGTTCGAGTGTCGCAACCCAAACCTATCCGAAAATCACGGTGACCACCCGCGCTGTTGGCCGGACGCTACAGCGCAATATCGAAAGCGCGCGTCCGGCCAGCAGCGCTACCCTCACAACCTACACCACGTCCGGGGACACAATCCGGGCTTGCCGCGCATGGCGATGAATTTGCGGTCATTCAGCATGGCACAAAAAGTCCGAGCGATGCGATGCTGGTTGCCGGCCGTATCTGTGAGCTGCTGGCGGAACCGTTCCAGCTGGGGGCCTTGCAGGTCAAGGTCAGTGCCAGCATCGGCATAGCGATTGGCGGGGTTGACGGCGCGACCTCCAACAGTCTTTTGCGGCTGGCTGATATGGCGCTCTACGGCGCCAAGGCTGGCGGGCGTGGCAGCTATTGCTTTTACAGTGAGGAGCTGAATGCCAAGGCGCAGGCGCGCGGCGAGCTGGAGACCGGCCTGACCAATGCGCTCAAGAACAATGAACTGCTGGTCTATTACCAGCCGATCGTATCTGCCGTCACCGGGGAGGTCACGAGCTTCGAGGCCTTGCTGCGCTGGCAGCATCCCGAGCGCGGGCTTGTCAGTCCGGTAGACTTCATTCCCCTTGCCGAAGAAACCGGCCTGATCATCCCGATCGGCGAGTGGATCTTCGAGCAAGCCTGCGCCGATCTCGCCCGTTGCCCGAAACACCTCACGGTTTCAGTCAATTGCTCGCCGGTGCAGGTGAACAGCCCAAGACTTGTCAACAGCGTCAAGAACGCCCTGCAAAAATCCGGCCTGCCCGGTGAGAGGCTGCGAATCGAGATCACGGAATCGTCGCTGATGAATGAAAACAGCCAGGTGGTGGCGCGCCTTGAAGAGCTTCGTGCGCTGGGCGTGAAAATCTCCATCGACGATTTCGGCACGGGCTTCTCTTGCCTGAGCTATCTGCAGCGCTATCCTGTCGATTGCATCAAGATCGACCGCTCGTTCGTATCGCGCATGGGCGGCGAGCAGGATAGCACCCCCATCGTGGTCGCCATCGTCGGTCTCGCCACGGGCCTGAAAATGACGACGGTTGCCGAAGGCGTCGAAACGGCCGCGCAATTGCGGGAACTCGCCGCAATGGGTTGCATTGAGGCCCAGGGCTATCTGTTCAGCCCGCCGCGTCCGGCCAAGGACATTTTGCCGCTCAGCAACAAACTGCGGGACGCCGCCTGAGTTTGCCTGGCGTCCCTGCCCGGGCAGGGTCAGCAGCATGAATTGCCCGTCCGGGTCGACGGAACATGCGCCATGCCGAGGGTCAAAGGCGTGCCTGCCCCGCACCGCAAGGCACAGACCGCGGCCTTTTTGCCGGATTCTGACCCGGCAGCGGCAATTGAAAGCGGCGCCGACAACCGTTTGTTAACCATATTTATCTCATTTCCGAAATATTGATGATGAATTAAAACATAACCTCTGGAATTTGTAATATTTTTATATTTCATTTTAGCATATAATCATTTTTAATATAAAACTTACTTTAAGATTGCAAATCGTAATGCTTGGACAGCCCGCTTGTGATTTTAACACTCTGTAAGAGCTTCGGTGCAACTTTGCGTGGAGATCAAGCGAGCATCGTATCTCGAAAGCCAAAATTTCGTTGTCTAGTGTTTGGAGTTGTAATTTCATGCGTGCTTCCGCCAAGGCCCTCGATCTGCGCAAGCAGCCAACCCCGTCGCGCACGGCGCGTGTCGATGAATTGCAGCGGCAGCTTGAAAAGATGTTCAGGCGGTTGCGGGTCTCCGTAATTTACGCCGGCAACAAGGACAATCAGGGTGCGGTGCTGCACCCGGTTCTGAACACGCGATCCTGGAAAAGCTACGAGGCTGTGGCCCGCGACATCGGCCAGTCCCTGAGCCGGCTTGGTGTGCGCGACGTCACCGTGCTGGCCGAGGACATGAATCTCGGCAAGAGCCTGAAAGAGGCCGACAGCCATATGGCGTGGATGAACAGCGGTGGCGTGCAGGGCCATTCTTCCGTTGCCCATGGCCCGGCCATGCTGGAAATGTTCGGAATTCCCTATGTCGGCCACGATCCGATGATGGCGGCCATTCTCGACGCCAAGCACATTTTCAAGCGGCAGCTGATCGCGGCGCGGCTGCCGACGGCGCCTTTCATGATCTGGCATCCGAGCCATTCCCACGCCAACCCGGTGCTCGACCCTGAATTCAAGACCAGCTTTGCCGGTTGCACCACCGGCTATGTCGTCAAGCCGGTGTCCGGGCGCGCCTCGCTGAATGTGCATTTTGTGGCGAGCCCCGACCAGCTGAAAGCCAAGGTCGAGGAGGTCTATGCGGTCAGTGGCAATTATATCCTGATCGAGCAATTCATCCCCGGGCGGGAATTCTGCGTTGCCGTCAGCGGCCCGCTGGTGTCGCGGCGCCGGAAGATCGAGCGCCTGGCCGAGCCCTTTACCTTCGCCATTCTGGAACGCGTGCTTGAGCCGGACGAGCTGATTTTCACGTCAATGGACGTCAAGCCCATCACCAACAAGCGCGCCCGTCCGCTGTCGCGCCAGGACGAGCCCGAACTCTACGAACGCCTTGCCGCCCTCGGGCGCGCGGTGGTCAAGACAATCGGGATTGAAGCGCTGATCCGCCTCGATATTCGGGCTGATGCCGAGGGCAATCTTTTCGTGCTCGAAGCCAACCCGAAACCTGATCTAAAAGCGCCCAGCGACACAGTGACGAGCCTGATCTGCATTGGGCTGGAAGAGGAAAATATGGATTACGACGATCTCATATTTTCCCAGATCGCCCATCGTATCGATGTTTTGTTTGCTGAAAATAGAGGATCATCGCAACGGCTGCGGTCGTTGATTTGAAATCTGCAAGGTTGCACGCAAATGAAAAATAAAACAGCCACCACATTGCGACTGAATTACGTCGACGCGCTTACGATGTTTATCGTAAGCGCTTTGTCGATTTGTCTTTTGCTCTATGTCGCATTTGGTGAAGCGCGTCGCACGAACGAACAGTTCCAAAGCGACAAACTCACCGGCCAGGCCGAACTCATTCAAGGCACGCTTGAATCCTATCTGCATGCCGGGCTGCCGCTGCATCAGTTTGCCGGCTTTGGCCAGGTGTCGCAGTCGATCATGTCCACGGACCCGTCGATTTCCGGCATTGCCGTCCGCGATACGGCTGACAATCTGGTGTTCAATGTCGGCGCCGCCCAGCCGAGCCCGATGCCGTTGCGCGGGGTTGGTGCTGGCGACAAAATGAACTTCAATTCCCAGCACGATTCCATCCAACTCAACGTGCCTCTGCGCAGCAAGTTCGAAAAGGTCGGCACATTGTCGATTTCGATGCGCAAGGCCCTGATCGACAAGACGGTTGTCGAGGCCTTCAAGCCGCTGATCGTGTTTGGTCTCATCGCCTCGCTGGTGTTCGCGTTCTATACGCTGTTCCTACATGTGGAAGAGGGGCAGTCGGTTTATCGCAAGCTGAGCTTTGTCTATGCAGGCGTCTATCTTCTCGTGGCCGGCGCCGTCATCTGGAGCATGATTTCGGTCTATTCGGGCAGCGCCCAGGCCAAGGCGCAGTCGGTCGCGGCCGTGCTTGGCGCAAGGCTCGATGACGTGCCGCAGCTGCGGCTCGACTACAGCCGGTTTGTTGGCGTTTCCGCCATTTTGAACAATTACCGCAAGCTGAACCCCGATGTCAGTGACGTCGAACTGGTGTCGGACAACAAAATACTGGTGCGTACCGACAATGCCGCGGTCGGATCGAACTGGGCACCCAAAAGCGGGATGCTGCTGATCAATCTGCCCTTGTCGAAAGCCCATGCCAAGCATGTCATCAGCCTGATGGTGCAAATCCCGCGAAGTATGATTTATTGGCAGATAGGTCGCAACGCCAAGAACTTCGCGGCCCTGTTCATTGCCTCCGGACTGATCGCCAGCCTGTTCATGGAACTCGGCCGGGCGCTGCGCGAGAAAAGTGCGCAGAGCCGCAGCCAGGGCTCGGAGCCTTTAGCCGGCATTGATTCCGCCGCGACGCGCCTGATCAAACCGGCCTATTTTCTGGCGGTGTTCGTCGAGAGCCTGTCCTATCCGGTCTTGCCGCATTTTGCCCAGTCGCTGGCGATGGCACAGGGCGTGCCGATCACCTATGCCACCACGCCGTTCATGGTCTATTACGCTTGCTTTGCGCTCGCCCTGATCGTGGCGATTTCGCTTGAGCGGCGCTTTGGCCCGCGTTCGCTGATGATCGCGGGCTTGCTCCTTTGCGCGCTCAGCTATGTTGCGCTGGGGATCGACCCGACCTTCTATGTGCTGGTGGTCGTGCGTGCCATTGCCGGCTTTGGCCAGGGCATCCTGTTCATCGGTGTGCAGAGTTTTGCGCTGAACCTCGCTCGCAGCAACCAGCGCACCCAGGCGGCGAGCATCATCGTGTTCGGCTTCCAGGCGGGGACATTGGCTGGCATGGCGATTGGTTCACTGCTGGTCACCAACCTTGGTATCGAGGGGGTGTTCCTGCTGGCCGGGGCGCTGGCCCTGTTGACCTGCATCTACACGCTCGGCATCGTGCCCGATCTGCGCATGCCCAAGGGTGTGGAACTCGCCGGCTATGCAGAAGGTGGCTGGCGCGAAACCTGGGCGATCATCCGCGATTTCCAGTTTTTCCGGTCCATGGCCTTCATCGGCGTGCCGGCCAAGGCGATCATGACGGGTGTCGTGCTCTTCGCCATGCCGTTGCTGCTGCGCAAGTCCGGCTACGCCCTGGAGGATATCGGTCAGCTCACCATGGTCTATGCGGCCTGTGTCGTGATCGTCAGTCACCTCGTCTCACGCTATGTCGACAAGTCGGGCAGTGCTGAAGGCATTCTGCTGGTTGGCTCGATGCTGAGCAGCGTCGGCCTGTTCGTCATGGGTTATGCCGGCGATGTTGCCCCCTCTGCCCTGCATGCCTTGTCGGGGCAGTCGGGCGTGGTGATGACGACGGCCTTCATAGTTGTCGGTATCATCAGTCTTGGCAGCGCCCATGGCCTGATCAATGCGCCTATCGTCACCAATGTCGCGAATGCGCCCATAGCCGGGCGCGTCGGCGCTGCCCGCGTTGCCGCAACCTACCGGCTGCTCGAAAGGGTCGGCCACGTCTCCGGGCCGTTGCTGATGAGCCAGATTCTGCTGCTGAATGCCAGCACCTGGTCAGCTCTCTATTGGGTGGCGGTCGCCGCGGTGGTGCTCGGCATGTGCTTCATCATCACTTCAGATAATTCCAACCATTCCGGTTATCCTGCGGAGATTCGTTGATGCTGAAACATTTCTCGCGGCGCGGGTTCCTGGCGATTGCGGGCAGCGGACTGCTGGGTTCGACCTCGCTGGCCATGCCGGTGCTTAATTCGAAAATGCCGCCCTGGTTCAATTTCAAGCAGGAATTGACCAATACGTGGGATTTCACCGTCATCAGCCCTGATCACGTGAAGATCAATGCCATCGGCTTTCATGGCAATGCCTTGACCAGGGTGCTGGTGCTCTATGCGCAAAAATCCACCGCCTATGATGTCGCCATTTCCGAGATGCTGACAATTTTTGACGAAAAGCGTCTCCGGTTGCGTCTCGACGTGGTTTATTATGGCTCACAGCCCGACACCGCGATGGCGGCCGTCAAGGCGGCTGAAACTGATGGCACCAAGGCCATCGTGGCCATGGGGTCCGACACGACCTCGTTGATGTTGAAGAACTACCGCGACGGCAAGCTGCCGGTCATCACCGTTTGCTCCAAGGATCCGGTCATCCTGAAACAGACGCCCAGCTACGAATATGGCTCGGGAACCAATTTTGCCTTCACCTCGCTGAATATGCCGATAGATGCGCAGGTTGGCTACCTGCTGCAACTGCGCCCGCATCTGAAAAATGTCGCGGTGCTGGTGGACGCCAGCAATGTCAGCGCGGTCGAAACCCAGGCCAAGCCGGTGGCCGAATATCTCAATCGCCGCGATATCCGGGCCCTCAGCCTCGCCGTCACCAATGGTGCTTCGGCGCCGGCCCAGCTGCCGGGAATGATGTCCCATGCAATTGCGGCCATGCGCCGGACCGATCCGACCCTGCAGAACAGCGTGTTCTGGATCACCGGCAGCACCGCGATCTTCAACCAGCTGAAAATCATCAGCTCGATGGCGGACAAGGTGCCAGTCATCAGCGTTGTGCCGGAGGTGGTGCGCCCTGGCGACGACAGCGCCGTGCTTTCGGTTGGCGTCTCTTTTGAAAGCAACGCGCATCTCGCTGCGATTTACGTTAGCAAAGTCCTAAAAGACCCAACCAGTGTTGGTAAATTGAAAGTAGGGGTTGTATCGCCACCTGACATTGCCATCAATTTTCGTAAGGCAAAAGCAATTGATTTAAGAATTCCGTTTAGCTTCTTCGAAAGCGCAACCACTGTCTACGACTATGACGGGAAACTGGTGCGCGCAGATGGCGTCAATATCAACAGACAACTGATTTCAACACGAGTTCCCGCTGGAGCTAAAAATGCGATCATCAACCAATAAATCTGTGGCCCCGCTCCAGGAGCAACGCGATACAGCCACCAGTGTCAGCATAGCGGAAGTGTTGACGGCCGTTTGCCGGATGGCTCTGGAGGCGAGCGATATGGCGTCGCTGCTGGAAGCCATCAAATCGCTGGTTGAATCAAGGCGTGACTCCGCTGCTTGCCGGATTCTGGTGCTGCCGGAAGCAGCCGGGCCGGGTGCCGTGCCATCGCATTTTGTCGCCGGCAACGGCTTTGCACCGCAAGCCGAGGCGCAATCCGTGCATGACGACCCGCTGTGGGACGTGGCCCTCGATCAGGATATCAAGATCATTCCGGCCCTGCGCGCCTCGCGCGCCCATCGCGATCACACGGTCCGCGCCATGATGGCCGGCTGGTCGGCCTTTACGGCGGTGCCGTTCCAGGATGGCAGGCTGCGCGGGGCGATCGCGCTCTACCGCCATGGCAATGATGACAATTTCCACGAAGACTACGGGTTTCTGGCTGCGGTTGCCCAAGGCGTCGGGCTTGGTTTGCGGGTCGCCCTGGACAAGAATTCCGTGATGGCCAGCGATCACACGCTGAACATGATCTCGAAGGCCATCCCCGGAGTGGTCTACCAGCGCCGGGTCAGTGCCACGGGCGAGATCTGCTATACCTATATTTCCGAAAGCGCCCGTGAATTTTTTGGTGTCGAACCCGATCAGATCCTCAATGATCCGCAGGCGCTATTTGCGCATTATGATCCCGATTACCGGGACAGCTTCCGCGAGAAATTGATCGAGGCCTCGAAAAACCTCTCGACCTGGGATGTCGAAGCCATGATCCGGCTGCCGGATGGCGGCGTTCGCTTCACCCATGCCATGGCGCGCCCCGAGCGCAAGCCGGATGGATCCGTGCTGTGGACCGGGGTTATCCTCGATGCCAACCGCATCAAGCAGGCCGAACTGGCCGCAGCCCTCGCGGAAAGCCGCACACGCTCGAATATTATCGAGAGCCTGTCGCAGGCCTTCTTGATGTTTGATGCCGGCGACCGGCTGCTGCTGGCCAATTCCCACTTTTACGAATTGTTCCCGGAATTCAGGACCTCAGTGGTTCCGGGCTGCTCCTACGAGGAATTTGCCCGGCTCGAACATGAAGCCTTTGCCAACCGGGCGCTGGTGCTGCCGGAGGCGTTCAATGATGGCGCCGCCCGCCGCCGCCATCGCGAAAACGGGCGCATGATCGTCGAGCGGCATCTTTCCGATGACCGCTGGATGATGGTCAGCGAGCATCGCACCGATGACGGCAGCACCGTCATTCTTTATACCGATGTCTCGGAGCTCAAGCAGCGCGAGCGGCGTATCCAGCACCTCGCCTATCATGATTCCCTGACGGGTCTGTGCAACCGCAATGCCTTCCGCCGCACGCTCGACGAAGTCGCGCATCGGGTGAGCAAGAGCGACCGGACGCTGGCCTTGATGTGCCTGGACATCGATCGTTTCAAACTGGTCAATGACACGCTCGGCCACCCGATCGGCGATGAACTGCTCATGCAGGTGGCGGCCCGTTTGCGCTCGGTCATTCGCGAGGGTGAAACGGCTGCGCGGCTCGGTGGCGATGAATTCGCCATCATCCTGGAACTGGAAGATGCGTCTTATGCTTCCGATCTCGCCTTGCGCATCATTTCCGCTGTCAGCAAGCCGTTCGACCTTGCCGGGCACTCGGTTCGGGTCACCACCAGCGTCGGTATAGACATGGTGAGGGGCGCGCGCGCCGTCAATGTCGATGCCCTCATGAAAAACGCCGATCTGGCGCTTTATCAGGCCAAATCCAACGGTCGCGATACATTCTGCTTCTTCAAGGAAGAGATGGATGCGGCCGCCGAGGCGCGCCGCATGCTGGAGATGGACCTGCGCAGTGCTCTGCAAAACGGGGAAATGCGGGTTTATTATCAACCGCTTGTGAATACCAACAGCGGCGAGATCGTGGGTATGGAAGCCCTGTTGCGCTGGCAACACCCGGTGCGCGGCCTGGTCCAGCCCGATGATTTCATCCCGGTTGCCGAAGAGGGTGGTCTCATTCCGCGCATCGGCGAATGGGTGCTCAAGCGCGCTTGCCATGACGCGGCCGGCTGGCCGGGGAATTTGCGCGTGGCCGTCAATCTCTCGCCCTCGCAGTTCCGCGACCAGAATTTCGCGGAAGTGGTGCGCGAGAACCTGCGTGCATCGGGCCTGCAGCCGCAGCGGCTGGAGCTTGAAGTGACGGAATCGCTGTTGCTGCGGGATACTGTCGGCAATCTCAACATCCTTTCGGAAATCAAAGCCATGGGCGTGCGCATCGCCATGGATGATTTCGGCACCGGCTATTCCTCGCTCGCCAATCTGCGCAGCTTCCCGTTCGACAAGATCAAGATTGATCGCAGCTTTGTGCGCGGCCTCGAACAGCATGATGATGCCGCTGCCATCATCAAGGCGGTGCTTGGCCTTGCCAAGGGTCTCGGCATTTCCACAACGGCAGAGGGCGTCGAAACCTCGGTCCAGTTCGATTATCTCAGGGCCGAAGGCTGCGGCGAGGTGCAGGGCTTCCTGTTCAGCAAGGCGCGTCCAGGCCACGAAGTCGCGGACATCCTGCGGGAATACCAGTGCAGCCCCTATGCGCAGCGGGTCACCAGCGGCGCTGGCGAGCTCAAGGCCAGGCCGAAACGCCGCACGGCCTGAGCCGGGGCGCGCTCGCCCCCGCAAAAACCGGCGCGCTGACACACTTGTCGCTCATTCATCCTGCGCGGGTGAATGAGTTGCGCCATAGTTTGCACCGCGTCACGCCCCTTTGCGGCTCTTGCCCTGAAATGATTGCTGAAATTTGCGCGCTTCGGCGGCAAATCCTTAATAAATCCTTGCTTGTCGCCCGTAACTCTGGTTTGCTTGCCTGACTGGAATGGATGGGTCGGGGGGCTTACATGTTGCAGCGGACGGCGTCGGCCTGGCGGGCCGCTCTGGTTGTGGCGGGCATGGCAGCTTTGTCATCTTGTGCCGTCAATGATCATTTCAACAGTCAGGTGGTGCGGCTCGACCGTTCGGTCGAATCGGCCCGTGATGAGCTGGTCGTCACCAATATCGTGCGCGCCGCCAAGGAAATGCCGCTGAATTTTGTGACAGTGCCGACCGTGCACGCCACCAATGCCACCACCTCGGCCTTCGGCCTGCCAACCCTGACATTCGGGCCGAACCAGCTGCCATTGCAAAAGCAATTCGTGTTTGGCGGGGCTGGTGGCACGGGTGCCAACAACACACTGGGTTTTTCGGGGTCAACCTCGTTTGATGTCAATGTGCTGGAATCAAAGGATTTTTACAGGGGTATGCTGAATCCGGTCTCGCCCGAGGCCATCCGCTTTTTCACGGCCCAGGGCATCTCGCGCGAAATATTGTTTTATCTGTTCATCGGCAAGGTGACGCGCTTCGAGCATGGCCATCGCAGCGTCGCCATCAACGACCCGACCAATGCGACATTCCCCGAATTCCAGAAATATCTGCAACTGGCCCTGCGCTATGGGCTGGTGAGCGAGCCGGTGCCCGGCAAGAAGGCGGCATCACGGGTGTGTTTCGAGCCGGAGCTGGCACATGCTTCGCTGGCAGGCGTCGCGCCGGTCTGCGGCGAAAACAAGCCGACCGGGCTCGATCCCGACCAGGTGCGCTATATCAGCCCGACCGGGCCGGTGAAGCTCGAAATCAGTGCCCGCTCGCCACTCGAAGTCTATCAATATCTTGGTCACATCGTTGCCGCAGGCCCGCAGGGGCGGATTGAGCTTACCAACAGCAACCCGGTGGGAGCCGGCAATGATGTCGACAATACCTTGTTCCGTCTGGATCAGGGCGGAGCGACCGCTTGCTCGATTTCGGTCGATTACGGCAATAGCTCCTATTGCGTGCCGGCGCAGGGCGCGCCCAATACCACGCGCATCATCGGCCTGCTGGTGCAGCTCGATGCCCTGGCAACGACGCTGAACGAGCTTTCCCTCACCCAGAATGTCCGCGTCACGCCGTAACCGGCGGCGCCGCATGGGCCGATGGTCTTGCTCTCCGCCTCACAGCGGCTTCAGGTCATGGCCCTTGATGGCGCTGTGCCAATCCCTTGTTTCCGCCAGCATCAGCGTGGTAGCGGCCGCAGCAATGGTCTCCAGCTTGGCGCGGTTGGCAGGATGCATGGCATAGAGCTGCAGCAGGCGTGTGAGGCGATTGCCGGTGACGCGGTAGCGGTCGGCGAGGCTGGCATATTCATTCCATGAGCGCAGGCCGAAAAACACCGGCGACAGCGCCGGGGCGATCATGGCGAGCAGGGCGAGCGTGGTGGCAAGTCCCGGAACATGGTTGGAAGGCCCGAGGATCAGCCGCAGCAATGTGAAGCCAAAACCGGCCACATAAAGCACCGTTCCGGCACGCTTCAGCCTTTGGCCGAGCACAGCGAATTTGGCGGCGCGGGCGAGATAAAAGTCCCGCTGTTCCGCCATTTCACGACATATGATCGCGGCGGCAGCGCCGATAAAGCCGTCACCGCCATTCAGGGGCGGTAAACCGGCAGCGCGGACGATGCGCCGCAGCACGGCGTCGGCCCAGTCTTCGGGCGCAGGCTGGCGGTCAAAATGCGGCGGCGCCAGTGCGCCGGTGGTGCCAAACAGCGCCAGCAAGCGGCTCTGACGCAGGTGTTCGGCAAGATAGCGATAGGCAACAAAGCGCCGGTGCCAACCCAACCGGGCGTCCAGTCCGGCGATGACCAGCGTCACCGCCAGCACCAGCAATTGCCCGGATAGTCCGAGATTGGCGAGCGTCGGCGCGGCATAAAGGCTGATGATGCCGAAGGCGGTAGCCGGCAAAACCGCCAGCAGACGCACCGTGAAAGCGGCGCGATAGAGCGCACCATAGCGCGTGGCCAATTGGTCAAGGGTGCGCCGGTGCGGCTCGATGACCTCATCGAACTGCCGCAGCGGATCATCGGCAGCGTCAGGCAGGTCAGGCGGCGGCTCGCTTTGCGGTTGCGGCTGCGGTTTGGCGGCGAGCAGCAACCAGCGCTCGACGCTGCGCACGAACCACGTTGCCACAGGCGCGGTCTTGACCTGCTCGGCCAGATATTGCGCCATCGCGTCATGACGCGGTCTGGCCGGCAAAGGCGCCAGCAGATGCTGCATCCAGCGCTCGATTTGTGCCTGCGGGCTGGCGGACATGTCATCGCCGGGCACATGCAGCGCATGCGGCGCCTGCGCGGCGATTACCAGCACCGGAATGTCGGCCAGCAGCGCCTCGCGGATGGTCTGTGCGGTGCCGCCGATACCGCGCTCGGCATCGCCATCCCAGATAGCCAGCACGATGTCGCTTTGCGCCAGCAGGATCCGGCTGGCGGCGAGATAGGATTCGGCCTTGGCACCGGCGGCGTCGATTTCATAGACCGAGGCGGACTGGGCCAGCAGGCGCTCATGACGGGCCAGGGCCGCAGGATCGGTGAAATCCCTGGCATAGAGTGCCCGCTGAAACGGCAGCGGCGCCGCAAGCGCGCAGCCTTGCGCAAGGGCCGCCTCTGTGAGCAGACAATCGCTGCCCTCAGCGAGGGAGGAGATGCAGCGCAGTTGCAAGCGGCTGCGCGCCGGTTCCGGCAGGGCCTTGCGGGCCGCGGCGATGATGCCGGCAAGCGCCTCCGTGGCCTTGTCAGCGAGCAGGGCGAGGTCGGCATCCGGCAGGGCCCTGTGGCCAATAACGCCGATTTGCAGCGTTGGTTGCGGCAGCGGCGGCACACTGGCACTCATGCGGGCGCCCCGCAGCCTGAGGTATCGGCGCGGAAGTCTTCGGCGCGGATGAATTTGGCCGCAGCCTTCTGGCCAATCTCATAAAGCCGGGGCACGGCGGCCGGCTGGTCAAGACGGGCGAGCGCCTTCAATTCCCGCGCGTCGACGCGAATCCCGAGTTCTTCGCTGAGCCAGTCCGCCTCCAGATGCGCATCATAGCGCCGAAAGCCGAATAGCGGCTGGCCAAAAGGCGGCACTACCGTGCCGAGATCACCGATTTCCGAATTGACTGGCCACAGCGCCCTGGTGCCGCTCAGCCAATGCAGCAGCGTTAGCGACGCGACCGAGGAATCAGAAAGGGCGCCAACCAGCGCCTGCAGGGCGACGCCTGCCGAGGTGCGCGGGGGTGCCTTTCCCGGCGGCATACGCTCGCGACGGTCGCCGGTGCCGATCGAGATGATCTGCAAGTGATCGGCGCCGGCCTGCCAGTTCAGGCCATGAGGAGCCATCAGGGCCTGCATCAACAGCGGCAAGGTCGGGTTTTTGTAAGGGGTGACGCCGCCATCGACGAACAGGCCGGGCCGCTCACCGGCGACGATCTGGATGAGCTCGGGCGCAAAATAATGCGGCGCGGCGGTGGAAGCCCGCACCACCGCTGCCAGCGGGAAATGCCGGTTGCCGATGGCACCGCCCGGCTGATCCTCCCAATAGGGCGCGCGCGGATTGTTGCTCAGGACCCAGGTGCTGTTGGTGTCCATGCGTTTCGAGATGATGGCGAGGCCGGTCTGAATATCAGCACTGTCGAGATGGCGGCCTCCCACCACCCGGTGGATTTCGGCCTCCAGCGGCCGGGCGTCAAAGCGCGGTTCCAGCACGCCAAACATGCGCAGCCGCGATTGCCGGAAAATCCGGGGCGCCGCCTCAACATAAAAGCCGCGCAAGTCCTGCGCCGACAGGCCGAGTGCCAGGCCGGCGGCAATCAGTGCGCCGGTCGAAGTGCCGCCGATCAGGTCGAAATGGTCGCACAGGCGCACCGGCCGGCCGGCATCCTCGGCGAGCAGCGCCTCGATCCGCTCCAGAAAGGCTACACTCAACACGCCGCGCACGCCGCCGCCATCGAGCGACAAGATGCGCTTGCGGCCCGGTGCCAGCAAATGGCGGTCGCGCGGCAGTTCGAAGGGTGTGGACTCAGCCATGGCCATGCTCATGAGGCGCGCGTGGCGGGTCGATCTGGCAGCAGCGCGACATGTTCCCTCCCCTCGTTCGCGCTCCAGAATAGGCCGCGAAACCCTGTCTGGCAAAGCCTTTGCGGGGTGTTTTACGAGCCTTGGACGAGCGGCCTTGCCCCGCCCGGCATCAGCCCGAGGCTCTGCCAAAGCGCATCGGGGCTGGCGATGGCCGAGGCAAGGGGTGGCGGCGCGCCGCGGCCCCAGAGCCATTGCACCGAGATTTCGCAATCTTGCGGGGCGGCCTCGCTGACGATGCGCTCGATCATGCGCAGCACCACTTCTTCGGGCGGGCGCGCATGGACGAAGCGCATCCGGCACAAGGCCTGCAAGCGCCTTTCGCTGCGCAGCAAGTGCTGCACTTCGGCAATGCCGGCCGCCATTCCGGCGGGGCCGAGCCTTGTCCGCCCGGCCGCTGCCGGGGGCCATCTGATGCCGATGACCAGTTCGCTGGCGGCCGGTTCCCCGGCCACAAGCGTGGTATGGGCCTGCCAGCTGATCTCGCCATCCGGCTTGTGCTGCGGCAACAGCACCAGACCGGCGAGATGGCGCATCCTTGCCTGCGGACGGGCGGCGAGCCGGTCGGTCTGCGGCTCAAGCAGGCTTCGGGCAAAGACCCGGTCATAATTGCGGGTCGGGGCATCGAGCTCATCCCAGCGGCGTATCGAGGGATGCAACCGGCGCTGGTCATCCCGCGCTTCGCCCGGCATCCAGCCCTCCAGCGCCCGCTCGCACATCCAGCGGTCATGCTCGCGCACCGCGACGCTATCAAGCAAGGCGGAGTCGACCAGACGGGCATGATCCGCGCCGGTCACGGCAGGCAGGTGCAGGCCCTGCAACGGCCATTGCAGCCCGAAATCTTCAAGCTTCTGCACGCTGTGACGAAACAGGCGGCGGTTCGATACCCGTAATGTTTCCGGCAACTCATCCCAGGCCAGAGCGCTGAAACGGAATGTCTCGCCCTGCTCCTGCGCAATTTTCTGCATGGTCATGCCGCTGCGCAGATAAGCATGATGCAATTGCCGCGCCTGGCCATCGAGGGCGCGTTCAAAGGCGATGCCGCGAGCGACGAGGGCATCGAGGGCACCGAAAGGACGGATCAGGCTGGTGGCGCTGAAGCCGGGGTCGGCCGCCGCGCCCTGATGGGCGTTGCCGAGATAGATATAGATCGGCGCCGCTGCCAGCCGCTCCTGCAGCATCGCGCTTTCCAGCTCCATCGCCGCCCGAAAATTGGCGGTGTCGTCATCATCGGCAAAAACATAGGCGGTGACCGGGGTCTGCAGGGCCTGCAGCGGTGACAAAGCAGCGCTGGCATTCCATTGCGCAGCGTCCACATTGTGAAAAACGATCTGCGGAGCACTACCGGTCGGCAGGCCCGGCGCGCCGGCGTCGGCAAACAGCGCCGGGGCGAGGCCGTGCAGGCGCGCCTCCAGGGCATTGGTGGCCCCGGCGAAAATATCGAGGCGGGGCGGTTGCAGCGCGACCCGCCATGCCGTCAGCAAGATTTCGGTGATGATCGCCTCGCCCTGGCTGGAGGCGCCAAACAGCACCACATGCACGCCAGCCTGCCCGGCTTCCAGCGCCGTGCGGTCGAAACGCGCAACCTGCACCAAGCCTTCTGCGGCCATCTGCGGCAGGGTGAAAGCTGCCAGTTCATGCCAAAGACCGCCGCCCGAAGCGCTGATGTCGATCATTTCGCGGGCAAGGGCGGGATCAAGCAGGATCACCCGCAGATCGGCCTTGCGCTTGTGGCGCCGGGCCAGCCAGGCCTGCGTGACATGCGCGCCATCGAGCGCCTGCATGTCGCTCGCGCCGGTGATAAACAGCCGCTGTGCCTTGTCGGCCCGCACGCGGCGCAGCGCCGCCTGCAAGTCATCGTGGCCGTCCGTCACCAGCAGGCGGCCCAGCACCGGGCGCTGGCGGCCACGGCTGTCCGGTTCGCGGGTGATGACCGTCACGAGTTCGGTTTGCGCCAGATGCCGGGCCATGGCTTCCCCCGGCGCACCATAGCCGATCACGATCACCCGGCGCCGGGCCTGGCTGCTCTGCCAGAACAGGCGCACATAATCTCGCAACGGCTCGACCAGGCTGAGGATCACCGTGCCGGTCGCAAAAGTCGGGGCCAGAAACCGTGCCGCCTGCAGCGGCGCATTGATGTGAAAAGCCGCCGCGCCGTGGCATTCATAGGGCGTGTAATTGAGCAGATAGAGCTGCAAGGTTCGATAGAGCGCATCGGTGATGGCTGCCGCACTGGAGCCAGGATAGCCGCAGGAACGGGCAAAACCCCATGTGCCAAGCGCACTGATGGCGGCAAACAACCCCGCTGCCACCCAAAAGGCCACCCATTTTGCCGATGCGCGCCCCATGCTGCCACCCGTGACCGAACCGGCCCAGCCTAATGCCACCAAAGCCCGGCTGTCCAGCCGCGATGGGCCAGCCGCCCGATCACCAAATGCGCGCACAGCGCGTCAGTGCCGCTGCACTATGGCGCCAAGTGTCGGCCGGCAATGATGTTCATCGTCCCTGACAAACGGGTTGGGCGCTATTTATGGTGGTGATGATCATGCCCGTGATGGTCATGATCATGATGCTCGTGGTCATGGTGAGCATGGTCGTGATGCTCATGCCCGTGATGCCCATGTTCATGGCCGTTGCTGGCATAGGCACCGCCTTCGGGCTCGAAAGCGGTCTCGATCTTGCGCAATCTGGCGCCGAGGCCCTCCAGCATGGTCTCGATGGCATGGTCGGCCCGGATACGCAGCGCCGATTTGGTGATTTCGACCGGGACGTGGCGCCCGCCAAGGTGCCAGGCCAGCCGCGTCAGCGCCAGCGCATCGGCAGCGCGCACTTCCACCAGATTTTCGGTCGCGGCCACGACCTCAACGAGGCGGCCATCATCGAGTTCGAGGGCGTCGCCGCCGCGCAGCAGCAAGGCCTGCTGCAGATCGAGGACGAATTGCAGGCCGCCGATTCCGGCAAGATGGATATGGCGGCGCTGCCGGTCCTCGAAATCCAGCAGCACGCTGTCGGCGGCTGCGGCGCTCCAGCTGCCGCGCGCCCGCACCTTGCTGGCACGCAGCCCGTGATGATGATGGTCAGGCATGCTGTGGCTCCATGATGTGCGAGACAGGCTCAAGGCGGTGCAATCCGCCTCCTTTCCTTAGCGGGCTTTGCCGCCTCGCACAAATGGGGTGCGCTACATGGCCGCGAGCATGCCGCCGTCGATATAAATCATCTGGCCATTGATGTAGTCAGCGGCCGATGAGGCGAGAAACACGGCGGCTCCGGCCAGTTCTTCGGGCTTGCCCCAACGCTTGGCCGGCACCCGCGACATCAGCCAGCTGTTGAATTCGGCATTGTCCATCAGGGCCTGATTCATGTCGGTGAGCATGTAGCCCGGGCCGATGCCATTGACTTGCAGGCCCTTCGACGCCCATTCCACCGCCATCGAGCGCGTCAGCATTTTTATGCCGCCCTTGGCCGCCGTATAGGGGGCGACGGTCGGGCGCGCCAGCTCGCTGGCGAGCGAGCCGATATTGATGATCTTGCCGTGCCCGCGAGCCACCATGCGCTGGGCCGCCTCGCGGCCGATAATAAAGGCGCTGGTGAGGTTGGTGTCGATGACCTTGCGCCATTCATCGCTGGTGAAGTCGAGCAGCGGCTTGCGCAACTGGATGCCGGCATTGTTGACCAGAATGTCCGGCACCATATTGCGCTGATCGAGCCGGGCAAAGGCGGCGATGACATCGGCTTCATGGGTGACATCGAAATTCAGCGTCTCGGCGTCAATGCCTTCCTGCTTCAGGCTGTTTTTTGCGGCCTCAAGGCGCCCGACATCCACGCCATTGAGGATGATGCGGGCGCCGGCGCGGGCGAGGCCGCGGGCCATGAGGAAGCCCAGCCCGCGCGACGAGCCGGTCACCAGCGCGGTTTTGCCAGAAAGATCAAAGGGATTGTTGCTCATCTCATTGTCCTAGAGGCTGGACCGGCGCACGGTTAGATCGGAGCGCTCGAAGACTTGCGGCAGCAGCTCCGTGCCAAGGCCAGGGCCTTCCATGGGATAGACATAGCCATCCTCGATGGTCGGCACGGTAGTCACCAGTTCCCGATACCAGCCCTTGTAAAAGGCCCGCACCGATTCCTGGATGAGCGTGTTGGGCTGGCTGAAGGACATGTGCACGGCGGCGGCAAAGCCGACCGGGCCGATGCAATCATGCGGCGCGAAGGGGCGGTGGTAAGTTTCGGCCATGGCGGCGATCTTGCGGCCCTCGGTGAGGCCGCCGGTCCAGCACAGGTCAGCCATCACCACGTGCATGGCATCGCGTTCGAGCATGTCCTTGTAAGGGAAGCGCGAGCCCAGCGTCTCGCTGGCGCAGGTCCACACGGTGGTGGAACGGGCAAATTCGCCCAGGGCCTGGGGCGAGTTCATCTTGATCGGGTCTTCATACCAGCGCGGCTTGAAGGCTTCGAGTTCGCGGGCGATCTCCATCGCCGTCGGCAGGTTCCAGAGCGAATGCATCTCGACCATAATATCGACGGCATCGCCGACCGCCTTGCGAATCTTCTCGAAGGGCCGCACGGCTTCGCGCATCTGCGCGGCGGAGATGAAAAGCCCGTTATTATCCTGTGCGGCGGGGTCAAACGGCCAGATTTTCATGGCCATAATGCCGTTTTTCGCGAGATCCTCGGCCAGCGCACCGGCGTCGGTCATGAAGGCATCGAGGTCTTCATAGGGGCCGTCATCGGCACCGCGATTCCAGTTCGATACCGGGCGAATGTTGGTCGAGCGCACGTAGCGGGTGCCGGCGCAGGTGTTGTAAACGCGCAGCTTGTCGCGGCACAGGCCGCCCAGCATCTGGTGCACCGGCAGGTTGCAGACCTTACCAAAAATATCCCAGAGCGCGATGTCGAGCGCCGAGGCAGCGCGGGTTTCGACGCCGGTGGAGGCCTGCGCCATCGGCAGGTTGAGCATGTCGCGGTTGAGCGCTTCAATATGCAGCGGATCGCGGCCGAGCAGCCGGCCGGAAAATGTGTCGTGGATTTGTGCGGCGACCGCGCCCGCGCCATAAAAGGTTTCGCCAAGTCCGATAATGCCGGCATCCGTGTGCACGCGCACCCACAGGACATTGGCAAATTCGCCGGCTGACAGCGTTTCGATGGCAGTGATTTTCACGGGGCCTGGCCTTTGCTCAAGACAGTGCCGCGGGCGCCGGTTCGGGGCGCCCGCGTCTTTATCGTTGCTTATTCGGCAGTTGCCAGTTTGGTGGCCTGCGCGGTGGCGCCAGCGGCTTCGGTTTCAACGTAGCCATACATTTCCGGCAGGATGAAATAGGCCGAAAGCACGCCCAGCGCCGAGATGATCGATACGGCGAATGTGGTATTCGCCGGGCCGAGCTTCGATGTCACCCACGGGAAGATGTAAATGCCGATGAACACGGCTGCCTTCACAAACATATAGGCAAAGCCCGAGGCCGTGCCCTTGAACCGCGGCGGCGCCACCATCGAGCTGATGGTCATGCCGTTGGAGGCGTCCCAGTAATGGCCCCACATCAGCAGGGCTGCGGCGGCGATCAGCAGCAGGTTCAGGTGGTAGGTCAGCGCAAAACCGCCGATGATCAGCGCGATGAAGGCCATGCCGAAGCCGGCCATCGAGACGCCGCGGTGACCGATCTTCGGCAGCATCAACGGTGCCACATAACCGGACACTGTCGCGAGGCAGAAGATCAGCGCCGTTGCGAGATAATTGGCCACCATATTGTGTTGCGGATCGCCAATGCCGGCGGTCGCAAAAATGACCGGGATGTAGAAGCCCCAGGCGGCGAATTCGAGCCCCTGGAGGATGTTTGAAACCCAGCCGAAAGTGGCGGCGCGCTTCTTGATCGGGTCAGCCCAGATCACCTTCAGGAAGTCGCCAACCTTCGGGCGTTCGATCGTGACGTCCTGGTTCGGCAGCATGGCCAGTGAATCGCCAAACAGCCGCTGCGAGACCTGCTTGGCCTCGACAAATTTGCCACGTTGCAGCAGCGACAGTGGGGTTTCCGGCAGGCTGAAACGACCGATCAGCAGGAACACCGCCGGCAGCGCGCCAAGGGCCAAAGCCAGCCGCCACAGCGTTTCATGGTTCATGCCGGTGAGATAGAGCCCGACGATGATGATGAGCGAAATCACTTCGCCCGCGCCAAACATGAACTGCCACCGGCTGCCCATGATCTCGCGCTGGCCTTTGGGCATCGATTCCATGATGTAGGCGTAGCCGTTGGAAATATCGCTGCCCAGCGGAATCCCGAGCAGGAATCGCACGAGAATCAATTGCCAGACGTCCTGGACAAAGGCCTGGGCGATGGCGAGAATGATGAACAGCACCATGGTGCCAATGAACACCGCCTTGCGGCCGAGCTTGTCGGCAATGTAACCGCCAAAGAAGGCACCAAAGATCGCGCCGGCCTGCACCGCCGCGCCGATCAACCCTGCTTCCCATGGGCCGGGGTGAAATGAATCGCTGATGAACAGCAGCACAAAGGCGATGGCGTAAAGATCCCACGCCTCGATCAGAATGGTGGAAATCATCATCCAGCCGCCGCTGGTGCTGGAGGCCGTGCCCTGCTTGTTAAGCAAAACCTGCGTCGCCTGATCCGAGTAGCCCCGGATTGTTTCTTGATCCATTGGTTTTCCCTCCGAGGAAATATACTGCCGGGCGCGGCACAATTTGCAGCTTAGCCAGAAGCCGCTGCCTTGCGCGATCCACCCCATACGAAAGTACCACCCGCATTATAATTTGCAATCGATTTCAATGTTGGTGTCCCCAATGTTCGCTTTGGCTTTTATCAGGAAAAGCTCAATTGCACTTTGAGCTGGGTGGAGCGATCACGCACGAGATCAAAGGCGCGCGTGGCTTCGTCCATGGGCAGGGTGGCGGTGAGGATCGGCTTTACGTCGATGCGCTGATCGCGCAAAAGCGCGGCGGCCAGCGCATATTCGCGGTTGGCGCGGTGGGTGCCGCGCAGGCTGATTTCCTTGGCGACCAGGGCATTCATCGGCACGGCGGTATCACCCATGACGCCGACCTGCACCAGCGTGCCGCCGGGGCGCAGCACCGGGAATATGCCCGGCAGGACGGCGCCGACCCCGGTGCATTCAAAGGCAGCATCGAACCAGCCCTTGTGGGCGGCGTAGCTGGCATTGAGCTGGTCGGGATTGTCCTTGCTGTTGACCGTGGTTGTCGCGCCCAGGCGCGCGGCGGCGGCGAGCGGTGCATCGGCAATGTCGGTCGCGACAATTTCCAGCGCACCGGCAAGGCGGGCGGCGGCCACGACCAGCGCGCCAATCGGCCCGCTGCCGGTGACCAGCACGCGGCGGCCCATCAGACTGCCGGCCTGGTTGACGGCGTGCAGGGCGACCGACAAGGGTTCCATGCAGGCGGCTTCGGCCATGCTGGCCTTGGTGCCGACCGCGAGGCACTGGCGCTCCTCAACGATGATATGATCGCGAAACAGGCCTTGCGAATGCGGCTTGCGCATGGCGCTGCCGTGAAAATCCATGTTTTCGCACTGGTTCATCATCCCCTCAAGGCAGAAGCGGCAATGGCCGCAGTGCCGGCTGGGGTCGATCGCAACGCGGTCGCCGGGTTTGACCGAGGTCACGTGGGTGCCGACCGCCTCGACGGTGCCGGCCGCTTCATGGCCCAGAATCATCGGCTCGCTGAGGCGGATGGATCCCATGCCGCCATGCCAGAAATAATGGATGTCGGAGCCGCAAAGCCCTCCGGCCCCGACATGCAGCAGCACCTGATGGCTGCCGATTGTGCCAACCTCGCGCTCCTCGACGCGAAGGTCTCGCGCCTTATGCAGCACCAATGCTCTGGTTTTCATCATCATGGCCTCACAACTTCGCCCTGTCCGCCACCAGCATGGACTGCATGATCTGATCGGAAATGTCCTTCAGGCCCGCCGGCGAATGCGGCAGGAACAAGGTGTTGGTCTTGTCGCTTTCGCCGATGGATTTCAAGGTGTCAAAGTATTGGGTGATCAACACAAGATGCATGACTTCCTCAGGTGTGGAGGCCCCTACCACCTTCTGGAATTCGGCGATTGAATCCTGCAGGCCGGTGATGATGGCGCGGCGCTGGTTGGCGATGCCCTGGCCCTGCAGCGCCTGGCTCTCGGCCTGGGCCTCGGCGCGCTTGACCACCAGAATTTTCTCGGCCTCGCCGCGCGCATTGGCGGCGACCTGCTCGCGCTGGGCAGCGTTGATGTCATTCATCGCCGATTTCACCTTGGGGTCGGGAATGATATCGGTCACCAGCACATTGACGATTTCATAGCCGAAATCGGACATGTCGACATCGAGTTCCTTGCGCACGGCGGCGGCAATGCTCGACTGGCTGGCGAAAACCTCATCGAGCGACATGCCTGGCACATGACCGAGGATGACCTGCTCGACATAGGATTGGATCTGCTGGGTCGGATCGGCCAGCTTGTAGAAGGCATCAAAGGCCTTGTCCGGGCGCACGCGGTTTTGCACCGAAATCGGGATGGTGACGAACACATTGTCGCGGGTCTTGGTTTCCATCGTCAGGGTGATCTGGTTGACGCGCAGGCTGATGCGGCCGGCGACCTTGTCAAACCATGGCAATTTGAAATTGAGGCCGGGCTGGGCGATGGACTGGAAACGGCCAAAGCGGGTGATAACCGCGACCTGCGCGGTTTGGACGGTGTAAAAGCAGCCGAACAAGGTCGACAGGCCGAGAATTATGATGAAGAATGTAAAGAAAACAACTATTGAGGCGAGCATCTGACAACTCCCTTGCCCTCGCGAGCTTCGGTGGCGCACCGGTGGTGCGGGTCGAGGATTCTCATAACATGAATGACTTGCCGTCGCGCGAGGAATTGCAGGCTGCGCACGCAACGCCCTGCAGATGGCGGAACGGCTCTTGCCGGCTCTGGTCAGGCCGCGCCATAGGCATTATCAAAGCATGTCCCGCAGCCAGACCGAACATGGCGGTTCTCAACACTTTGCCGAAAGTTTCCCTGTCATGACATTGCCCTATGATCCGCCGCTCCGAGGTATCCGCGTGCTCGAACTCGCACGTATTCTGGCGGGGCCGTGGTGCGGGCAGGTGCTGGCCGATCTCGGTGCGGATGTCGTCAAGGTCGAGCGGTCAGGGGCGGGCGATGATACCCGGGCCTGGGGGCCGCCCTTCATGGAAGGGCCACAGGGCGAGCAACTCGAAGCAGCGTATTTCCATGGCTGCAACCGCGGCAAGCGCAGCGTCGTCGCGGATTTCGAGACCGAGGAGGGCCGGGCGCTGGTGCGCCATCTCGCCGGCCACGCCGATGTCGTGCTGGAGAATTTCAAGGTCGGGGGCCTGCAGAAATACGGGCTTGACGCCGAAACCCTGCGCGCCTCCCATCCGCAGCTCATTTATGCGTCGATCACCGGCTTTGGCCAGACCGGGCCGGATGCGCCGCGTCCGGGCTATGATTTTCTCATTCAAGGCCTCGGCGGGGCGATGCAGATGACCGGCGAACCCGAAGGTGCGCCGATGAAATCGGGCATAGCGATCAGCGATATTTTCACCGGCCTCTATGCTGCCAATGCCATTCAGGCGGCGCTGTTGCGGCGGGCGCGCACTGGGGAAGGCGCGACTATCGATTGCGCCTTGCTGGATACCCAGGTGAGCGTGCTCGGCTATCAGGCGATGAATTATTTCGTTTCCGGCATCGAGCCGGCCCGCTATGGCAACGGCCACCCCAATATCGTTCCCTATGATGTCTATCCGGCGCAAGACGGCAATTTCCTGATAGCTTGCGGCAATGACGGGCAATTCCGCCGCCTTGTTGCTGCCCTCGGGGCGCCGGAACTGGCCAGCGATCCGATATTTGCCACCAATGCGGCGCGGGTGATCAACCGGGTCGCGGTCGATGCGCGCCTGTCCGAATTGAGCCGCGGCTTTTTGCGCGAACCGCTGCTGGCGGCGCTGGAGGCGGCAGGCGTTCCGGCAGGCGCGGTCAACAAGACCTCGGAAGTTTTCGTCAACCCGCAAGTAGCGCATCGGCAGATGCGGCTTGATCTGGCCAACCCGCGGCTGAAGGGCGGATCATCGCCGGGCCTGCGCTCGGCCTTCATGATTGACGGGCATATCGGCGCGGCAGAGCGCCCGGCGCCCGGACTTGGCGAACACCAGGGCGATGTCCTGAACGATCCGGCCTGGGGCGGATGAGCGCCGCCGTCATGCCGGCGAAGGGCGCCCGAGGCGCTGGCGCAGCGCAACAAAGGCCAGCAACAGCAGGGCGATGCCGACAGGCGGCAACACCGCCTTGTTGACCATGACCCAGCCATAAAAAGCTAGGATTTGCCCGGACGAGAATGATCCCAGCGCCATGGTGCCGAAGATCAGAAAGTCATTGAACGACTGCACCTTGTTGCGCTCGGCCGGCGTATGGGTTTCCACCACCATGGCGGAGGCGCCGATAAAGCCAAAGTTCCAGCCGGCGCCGAGCAGGATCAGGCCCAGGGTAAACTGGGTGATGGCGATGCCCGACATATCCGCCAGCGCCGCAGCGGCGATCATCGCAAGGCCAGTAGCGACGATGGCGCGGGCGCCAAAGCGGCTGATCAGCGCGCCGGTGAGGAAGCTCGGCACATACATCGCCATAATATGCCATTGGATGACATTGTTGGAACTGCCGGGCGCAAAGCCGCATAGTTTCATGGCCAAGGGCGCCGATGTCATGACCAGGTTCATCAGCACATAGGAGACGAGGCCGCAAAAGGCTGCCAGCATGAAGGCCGGTTGGGTGATGATGTCGAGCAAGGGACGGGCCGCGGCGGCTTCAGCGGCGGCGGGTCGCGGCAAATCCACCATACTGACGACGCTCATGGCCAGCAGGGCGACCAGGGCCTGGCCGATATAGGTTGCGACAAACAGGTGCAGCGGCGCCAGCCCCATGGTCAGCGTCACCAGTTGCGGGCCGAGCACGGCGGCGACAATGCCGCCGGTGAGCACGGTCGAAATGGCGCGGGCGCGCTGTTCGGGCGCGAGGCCATCGGTGGCGGCAAAGCGGTAGGACTGAATGACAGCGGCATAGCCGCCACCAAAAAACAGGGCTTGGCCATAAAGCGCGAAGTTCTGGTGCCAGATGGCATAGGCGGCAAGGATGCCGCACAGGGCGCCAAGGCCAGTGCCGAGCTGGAAGGTGGCACGGCGCCCGAAGCGCCTGGCGAAAGCACCGGCCGGCAGCGTGGCCGAGGCCGTGCCTATGACGAACAGCGTGATCGGCAGGGTGGCGAGGCCGGGCGCGGGCGCGAGTTCGACACCGACGATGGAGCCGGTGGCATAGACCAGCGCGGAATTGCCACCCGCCAGCGCGTTGGCTAACGCCAGCAACCAGACATTGGCCTGATGCCGTCCGGCAAAAATGCTATAGCGCGGCGAAAGCGCAGACATGGTCGGCCAACCTGTGAGACATGGAAGAGATTGTCATAGGGGCAGGCCGCCGGTTGCGCAACCTTGCGGGAGGATGGCGGCCGTTGCGGGTCAGGTCCATTGCGCCAGCGGCAAGCGCAGCGATTCCTTGAGCCGGTCGAGCACGATTGACGAGCGCAGATGCGCGACGCTGGGGTGGCCGAGCAGCACCTCGCTCAGCAATCGCGACAGCTGGGTCAGCGACGGCACGGCGATTTTGAGCATGTAATCAGCCTCGCCGGTCAGGGCATAGGCGGCCTGAATTTCTTCCAGACCCGACACAAGCTGCAGGAAACGCGCGGCATTGTCGGGGGAATGACGCGCCAATGTCACCTGCACGAAGGCCTGCACATCACAACCGACGGTGGCAGGGTCGACCAGCGCGGCATAGCCGGTGATGAAGCCGGCCGCTTCGAGCGCGCTGCGCCGCCGCGAGCATTGCGAGGCGGAAAGACCGATGCGCGCGGCAAGCTCGCCATTGGTCAGGCGACCATCGCGCTGCAAATGGTCAAGAATTTTACGGTCGAAAGCATCCATGCGTGTTTCGTGCACGAGTCAAGAATCTATGCGTAATTCATGTGAGGATGGCATCATATGCGGCCGGTTTGCAAGCACCTTGCATAATTTCTGCATTAGCCTTGCGGGGCACCTCACAGGAGATCACCATGGGTCCGTTCCCGCATGATGCCAGCCCGGCAGAGATTAGCGCCATCAATCCAGCGGGGACCGATGGTTTCGAGTTTGTTGAATTTTTCCATCCCGAGCCGGAACATCTCGAAAAGCTGTTCGCCAGCATGGGCTATGTCGCCGTGGCCCGGCACCGCAGCAAGGACGTCGTGCTCTACCGGCAAGGCGGCATCAATTACATCGTCAACCGCGATTCTGGCAGCCATGCGGCGCGGTTTGCGCAGGCGCATGGCCCCTGCGCGCCGGCGATGGCCTGGCGGGTGGTCGATGCGCAGCACGCCCTGCAACGGGCTCTCAGCCTTGGCGCCGAGGAATACAAGGGTGATGACAAGAGCCTCGATGTGCCGGCGCTGGTCGGTATTGGCGGGTCCTTGCTTTATCTCGTCGAGACTTATGGCGAGCGTGGTTCGCCCTATCGCGATTTCGTCTGGACGGGGGCTGCCGATCCGGCCCCGCCCGGTGTCGGATTTACCTATATTGATCATCTCACCCATAATGTGCAGCGCGGGCGCATGGACACATGGGTGAAATTCTATACCGATGTCTTCAATTTCCGGGAAATTCGCTATTTCAACATCGAGGGCAGGGTCACGGGGCTGCATAGCCGGGCGCTGACATCGCCCTGCGGGAAAATCCGCATTCCCATCAATGAAAGTGCCGATGACCAAAGCCAGATCGAGGAATATCTGCGCGCCTATCGCGGCGAGGGCATCCAGCATATCGCTGTTGGCACGAATGATATTTACGGCGCGACCGATGCCATGGCGGCCCGCGGCCTCGAATTCATGCCGGGCCCGCCGGAGGCCTATTATGCCGCCTCGCGCCAGCGCGTCATTGGCCATAATGAGCCGATCGCGCGGATGCGCGCCCACGGCATCCTCATCGACGGTGAGGGTGTGGTGGATGGCGGAGTGACGCGCATCCTGCTGCAAGTATTCTCGAAAACCGTGATCGGGCCGATCTTTTTTGAATTTATCCAGCGCAAGGGCGATGACGGCTTCGGCGAAGGCAATTTCAAGGCGCTGTTTGAATCCATCGAAGCCGATCAAATCGCCCGCGGGGTGATTGCGACATCAGCGGCCTGAGCTGAAAGGTTTTTGCTGATCACGGCTTGTTGCATAGATTCCACCACAATTATGCGCCATGGCTGGAAGGAAGGCGTTTTCGCGCGGGAGAGTCGCCCTGGAATCGATCCCGCGCGTGAGTGCCAAGATCCATGAAGCGGGGGGCCGTGCGCGCCCTGTTTCGCATTACAGGAATTTCCATGCGACATTTTTCAGCCTGGCCGATGACCATGGCGACGGCTCTGGTGCTTGTTTCCGGCCTCATGGCCAGGGCCAATGATCTCCTGCCCCAGCCGACCGACCCCGACCTTACCATGGGCGCGCTGTTGCGCGATCCGGCGACGCCGACCGGCGGCAATCCCAAGGGCGATGTCACCATTGTCGAATTTTTCGATTACAATTGCCCGTTTTGCATGAAATCGGCGCCGGTGCTGAAGCAGCTGCTGCGCAGCGATCATGGCATTCGTATGGTCTACAAGGACTGGCCGATTTTCGGGCCGGTGTCCAAATATGCCGCGCAGGTGGCGCTGGCCGCCAAATGGCAGGGCGATTACCAGGTGGTGCATGATGCGCTGCTCGCTACCGGCAAGCGCAAGTTCAGCCGTGAGGAAGTGCGCACCATTGCCGCGACCACGCCGGTTGATATGGCGCGGCTGAAGGCCGACCTCGTTGCCCACAAGGCCGACATTGACGCCATCATGGCGAGGACGGAAAAGCAGGCCGACCGCATGCACCTGCCGGGCACGCCGATCTTTCTCGTTGGGCCGCTGCTGGTGAACCAGGCGCTCGATCTCAAGGATTTTAAGGCCGCGGTGGCACAGGCCCGCGCCAAACAGGCGCAGGCCCATTAGGGTCGCGCCTTATTGCACGTCCTCGAACCAGGTGCGGCCATCGCGCTCGATCAGCGCGATCGAGGCCGATGGCCCCCATGAACCGGCGGTATAGGGCTTGGGCGCCTCATGGTTCGTTGCCCAGGCGCTGAGGATCGGATCGATCCAGCGCCATGCCGCAGCGAGTTCGTCGCGGCGCATGAACAGGGTCTGGTCACCGCGCATGACATCCATGAGCAGGCGCTCGTAGGCATCGGGGTTGCGCCCGCCAAACGTGCCGGCAAAGGTCATGTCGAGCGGGATTTGCCGCAAGCGCATGCCGCCCGGGCCGGGATCCTTGATCATGGTCAAGAGGGTCACGCCTTCATCGGGTTGCAGCCTGATGACAAGGCGGTTGGGGTGTATCTGCCCGGCATTTTCCGAGAAGATCGAATGGCTGATCGGGCGAAACGTGACGATAATCTCGGATTTGCGGTCGGCCAGTCGCTTGCCGGTGCGCAGATAGAAGGGCACGCCGGCCCAGCGCCAGTTGGCGATTTCTGCCTTGATCGCCACAAATGTCTCGGTGTCGCTCTCGGCGGTGCCCTTGGGTGTGCCGTGCGCGACGGCCAATTCATCGAGATAGCCCGGCACGGCGCCGCCCGCCGAAGCCCCGGCCTTGTATTGTCCGCGCACGGTCACGAGCGGTGATGTGGTTGGTGTAATCGGGACAAGGCCCTTGAGAATCTTCAGCTTTTCGTCGCGCACCTCATCGGCGTTGAAGCGGTCGGGCGGTTCCATCGCCACGAGGCACAGCAATTGCAGCATGTGGTTCTGCACCATGTCGCGCAGGGCGCCGGAGGTGTCGTAATAACCGGCACGCTCGCCTGCGCCCAGATCCTCGGCGACGGTGATCTGGATATGGTCGATGTGCATGGCATTCCAAACCGGCTCCAGCAGCCGGTTGGCAAAACGCAGGGCCATCAGATTTTGCACGGTTTCCTTGCCAAGGTAATGGTCGATGCGAAACACCTGTGGCTCGGCAAAGACCTTCGAAATGGCCTCGTTGACTTCAAAAGCGCTGGCGCCATCGTGTCCCAGCGGTTTTTCCACGACCACGCGGGCGAGCGGCGTCACCAGCTTGAAGGCGGCAATGTGCTCGCAGATCGGTTTGAACAGGTCTGGCCCGACGGCCAGATAAAAGGCGCGTACCCGGTCCTCTTTATCGGCGAGGGCGGCGGCCAGTTCGGGCCAGCCGGCGGCGGAGCCGGCATCCACGGCATGATAGGAAATGCGCGCCAGAAATTTCGCTTCCAGCTCCGGGGTCAGGTCATCGGCGGCCACGAAGGTTTTCAGGGCATGGCGGACGAAATTGACGTAATCCTCGCTCGACATGGCCCGACGCGAGGCGCCGATAATGCGGGCATCGGCGGGAATCTGGCCGGCCTGGTCACGGTGATAGAGCGCAGGCATCAGCTTGCGCGCGGCAAGGTCGCCGGTGCCGCCAAAGACAATCAAGTCAAAGGGCGGCGTTTCGATGGTGCGTGAGACCATGGTCTGTGACTCCGTATAGACGGGGAAGATGGATCAGGCGCGAAGCTGCGGAAGATCGCGCCGATGCGGCAGGTCTGCGCCGCGACGGGCGCAGGTAATGGCAGCGGCGGCAATCGCGAAAGCGATGCAGCGCTGCAGGTTGGCGTGGTCGATGGCACCGAGACGCTGGCGCTGCAGATGCCCGGTTTCGGCCAGTGCCGTCAACAGGGCGGCCTGGAAAGTATCGCCGGCGCCGACCGTATCTACCACCGTGATGGCGGGTGCCGGCAAATCAACCGTTCCGCCTTGCGTCCAGGCGCAGGCCCCGGCGCCGCCGCGGGTCAGCACCACGAGACCCGCGCCGCCCTTGAGCCATTGGGCTGCCTTGGCGGCAGGTTCGGTGCCCGGATAAAGCCGTTCGAAATCCTCGTCGCTGATCTTGATGAGATCGGCGCATGCGGCAAAGGCATCAACCCGGCCATGCCAGACGGCAATATCGGGCTCAATGCTCATGCGGATGTTGGGATCGTAGGAAATTATCCTGCGGCCGGCCTCGCGCCGGGCCAAGGCCAGATAGGTGGTGCCAACCGGCTCCACCACGGTCGAAAATGAACCAAAATGCAGTGCCTGAACGGCGTCGGCCAGTTCGGGCAGCTCGGCGATGGTCAAATCCCGGTCGGCTGCGCCATCGCCATAGAAAGCATAGGCGGGGGTTGGCCCGGTGAGATCGACAAGGCTCAGCGTCGATGGCCTGGCGCTGCGCTTGAGGTAGCGCTCGCCAACCTTTTCGGCGCGCAGAAACTTGTAAAGCCGTTCGCCCATCATGTCGCGCGACAGGCCGGTGAAAAATTCCGCCTGTTGCCCGAGGCGGGCCAGCCCGAAGGCGACATTGAACGGCGAGCCGCCAGGGCACCCCAGCAAGCTCATGGAATCGTGGGTTTCAGCGCCGACAAAGATGTCGATAAGGGCTTCGCCACATACAAGGATCATTTATGCCTCCGGCCCGATGACGCCCTTGCGCAGAATGACATTGCCATAAAGGGCCCGCTCGCCAGACGCAACCAGGGCAAAGGCGCCCTTGACGCGGGCATAGAAGGCGTCGCCCATCAGCGGTTCGAGCCTGACGGCAGGGTCATGGCGGGCAATCGCGCCGGCCAGGGCCTGCATGATCTGCTCGACATGGTGCGGATCGCCCTTGATTCCCGGCCGGAATGCCGCAGGCACATGATGGTCGAGCGGCATCACCGAAAGGATGGCATCGACAAGCGTGACGACGCCGTGCCCTTCCATGCGCACCAGCCGCCTCGCATCGGTGGCGGCGGGATAATTGCCATCGACAATGGCGATTTCGTCGCCGTGGCCCATCGCCCGCAAGATGTGCAGCAAATCTGGCCCCAATAATGGATTGATGCCCTTCAGCATGCTTCAGCCCCTTGAATTTGCGCGCGAAACAACACTTCGCGATCACGCCCGAAATTAGCCAGAAATGGTAGTGCAGCACCGCCGAGGGCGCGGGCCTCCGGGCCGATGGTGCCCTCACGCACGCTGATCGGCAACAGGCCCTGCTGGTCTAGCCTTGCCATGTGCTCGATCGTGCGCGCGACGATGCGGCTGCGCACGGCGGCGGGGATGGCGCCGTCGATAATCGCCGCCTCGCCGTCGATCAGGGCATGGGCCGACAAAATCGTGCGGGCGAGATTTGACGTCACGTCCTCGATCCACTCATCGAGGGTGGGTCCGAGATCGCCCCAGTCGCGCGGCGAGCGCCATAGCGGGGAGGGGTCGATGCCGGCGGCGACCAGCTTGCGTTCCAAGGTGAAGATCGAGGCGCTGCGGATCAATTGCTGGCTGCCGTCCGCGCCTTTTGGCACCGGAATCGAGCCGATAGCGCCGGCATTGCCGCGCCGTCCCTGAAACAGGTGGCCTTCCAGCACGAGGCCGCCGCCGATGAAGGCACCGATGAAAATATAAAGGAAATCGTGAAATGGCCAGCCCTGGCCGAAAAATTGCTCGGCGGCGCAGGCGGCGGTGCCGTCATTGCACAGCAGCACCGGCATGGGCACCAGCGCGGCGATTTCGCGTTGCGGATCAAAATTGCGCCATTGATCGAGCACGTCGCGCGGGGCGCCGACTTCGAGCTCCCAGTTCCACAGCTCAAAGGGGGCGGCAATGCCAAGCCCGGCAACCCGGGAGCGCTGATCGTCATCAAGGTTGGCAAGCAGTGCGGTGACCCCGTTCTGCACGAGGCTCGTGACCGCTTGCGGGGTTGGATAGGCGTGCGGCAGATGGATGGCGGCGCGGATGTTGGCGCAAAAATCCACCAGCAACAAATCTGAACTCTTGCGGCCGATTTTCAGCCCGAAAGCCAGGGCGCCTTCGGGGTTGAGCGCGAAAGGCACGGCCGGCTGGCCGACCTTGCCGCGCATCGGCTCGCCCTTGAGCAGCAGGCCGTCGGCTTCGAGGCGCTTGACAATGACCGTGGTGGCCTGGGCGGAGAGGCCGGTGAGCCGGGCGATCTCGACCTTGGGCAAGGCGCCGTGGCGGCGGATCAGGGACAGGATCAGCCGCTCGTTATAGAGCCGCACCCCCGCCTGATTGGTGCCGCGGCTGAGGTCGCCCTGGCGCAGGTCATCGCCACCGGCAAGATCTGGCGGTGTGCGTGTGTTGTTGCTCTCTGCAGATGCCATCGGACTCATTAGCGGCATGAACCTGTAGTTTCGTTCCCTGAAATTTTTATCGGCGCCAGACTGGGCGCTGGCGTGAACTGCAGATTGTCCCTTTGTGCGGCCCCTGTCAATAAATTCATCCAAGTGATTTAATCATTGACATCGCGCTAAAGCCATAGTTTGATAGGGGGCGTCGCACAAGTCTGTCGAATTGGACAGTCTGCAAAAACCGCAAAAAGCGGTGACGGCATAAACCAGGGAGAGGGCCTATGCGACGCGCTGTCAGAGACAAAACCACCTGACAAATTCCACAATGTGCATGATCCCGAGGAGGATACCCATGAAAAAACTTCAGCTTCTGGCTGGTGCCGCCATGATGGCGGTGGCTGTTGCCGCTGTTCCCGCTTATGCCGCCGATGCGCCGCTGATCGGCCTGATCACCAAGACCAACACGAACCCCTATTTCGTGAAAATGAAGGCCGGCTTTGAAGCCGAGGCCAAGAAAGACGGTCTGCGCGCCCAAGCCTTCGCCGGCAAGGCCGATGGCGACTCCGACAGCCAGATCACCGCGATTGAGAACCTGATCGCTGCCCATGCCAAGGGCATCCTGATCACCGCCAGCAGCTCGGCTGTTGTCCCGGCGATTGAAAAGGCCCGCAAGGCCGGCATTCTGGTGATCGCGCTCGATTCACCGCTGCAGCCCGCCAATGCCGCTGATGCGACCTTCGCCACCGACAACTTCCTTGCGGGCGAACTCATCGGCAAGTGGGCACATGCCACCATGGGCGCAGGTGCCGCCACCGCCAAGATCGCCATGCTCGACCTCGCCACCGGCGATATTCCGGTCGACGTGCTGCGTGACACCGGCTTCCTCAAGGGTTTCGGCATTCCCGTGAAGGATCCCAACAAGAACGGCACCGAGACCGACAAGCGCATCGTCGGCCATGAAGTCACCGCCGGCGCTGAAGACGGCGGCCGCAAGGCGATGGAAAACCTGCTGCAGAAAAACCCCGGCATCAACCTGGTTTACAACATCAACGAGCCGGCTGCTGCCGGTGCCTATCAGGCGTTGAAGGCTGCGGGCAAGAAGGCGCTGATCGTCGCCATCGACGGCAGCTGCGACGGCGTGAAGAACGTCAAGGCTGGCATCATCGGTGCCACCTCGATGCAGTTCCCGCTGCTTATGGCCAAGCTCGGTGTCGATGCGGTGGCGAAATTCGCAAAGACCGGCGAAAAGCCGAAAAACTCGCCCGGCCTGAGCTTCTTCAACACCGGCACGACGCTGATCACCGATCACCCGGTCAAGGGCGTTCCGTCAATTACTTCGGCTGAAGGCCTGAAAAAGTGCTGGGGCTGATTGCCAGGCTTTGAAAAGCAGTTAACATTGAGGGCGGCTTTCGGTAAGCCGCCCTTTTTCAAGACTTCCTGCTTGTCAACTTCAAAAAAACCTTGGGGAAACGTCATGAGCGATACGGCCTCGCAGGCTGCCAAAGCAGCGGCGGAACAAAGGGTTGCAGACTACGAACGCGTTCTGGAGCAAAGCGACCAGAAGCTCGCAGCTTTTGAGGCCCGACAGCGCGGTATTCTGGAACGCATTCAGCACCTGCTGCATGGTTCGCCTGTGCTGGTGCCGATGTTCGTGTTGTTTTTGAGCCTTGTCATCTTCGGCCTGCTGATCGGTCACATTTTCTTCGATCCGCTGAATTTCATGCTCATCCTCCAGCAGGTGACGGTGGTTGCCGTGGTGGGCATCGCGCAGACACTGGTGATCCTGACGGCCGGCATCGACCTTTCGGTTTCGGCAATTCTGGTGCTTTGCAGCATCGTCATGGGCCGCCTCTCGGTCCATTATGGCTGGCCCTGGGAGCTTGGCATTCTTGTCGGCCTCGCCGTCGGCACCGCCTGCGGCCTCGTCAACGGCCTGCTCGTCACGAAAATCCGGCTGCCGCCGTTCATCGTCACGCTGGGCACGCTGAACATATTTTTCGCGCTCAACCTGTGGTTCTCGAATTCGGAGACGATCCAGAACCAGGACTTGATTGCCAAGGCCAACCCGCTGCTGTTTTTCGGCAATTCCTTCAAGGTTTTCGGCGGCGATCTGACCTATGGTTCGATCTTCATGATCCTGCTGTTCTTCGGTGTCTGGTACCTGTTGAACCGCACCGCCTGGGGGCGACATGTCCATGCCGTCGGCGACGATGTCGATGCTGCCCGCCTCGCGGGTATCCAGACCGATCGTACGCTGCTTATGGTCTATGCGCTTGCCGGCCTTATCTGCGCGCTCGGTGCCTTTGTGATGATCGGCCGTGTCGGTTCGATCAGCCCCAACAATGGCCAGACCTCAAACCTCGACTCGATCACGGCCGTGGTCATCGGCGGCACGTCGCTGTTCGGCGGGCGCGGATCGATTTTTGGCACGCTGTTCGGCGCGCTTATCATCGGTGTTTTCGTCAATGGTCTCGCGCTTTATGGCGTCGATGTCCTCTGGCAGGAATTCGCCATCGGCGTTTTGTCCATCACCGCAGTGGCTCTTGATCAATGGCTTCGGAGGGTATCGCAATGACTGACGTGCAACCAATCCTCAGCGCCCGCGGGCTGGTCAAACGCTATGGCAAGGTCACGGCGATCGACCATGCTGACTTTGACCTCAACCCGGGTGAAATTCTGGGCGTCATTGGTGACAATGGCGCCGGGAAATCCAGCCTGATCAAGGTGCTGACCGGGGCGATCGTGCCGGATTTCGGCGAAGTCAAACTCAATGGCGAGATCGTCAAGTTTCGCTCGCCGCAAGATGCGCGCGCCCTTGGCATCGAGACGGTCTACCAGAACCTCGCGCTGTCGCCGGCGCTCAGCATTGCCGACAATCTGTTTTTGGGGCGCGAGCGTCGCAAGCCAGGATTTCTTGGCAAGTATTTCCGCCTGCTTGATCGCGGCGGCATGCAGCAGCTGGCGCGTGACCGGCTGTCCGAACTCGGCCTGCTGACCATCCAGAACATCAACCAGCAGGTTGAGACGCTGTCGGGTGGCCAGCGCCAGGGCGTCGCCGTGGCGCGTGCGGCGGCCTTTGGCAGCCGCGTCGTCATCATGGATGAACCCACGGCCGCGCTCGGCGTCAAGGAATCGCGCCGCGTGCTGGAACTGATCAAGGACGTCAAGGCGCGCGGGCTGCCGATCGTGCTGATCAGCCATAACATGCCGCATGTTTTCGAGGTCTCGGACCGCATCCATATCCATCGCCTCGGCAAGCGCATTGCCGTGGTCGATCCGAAGAAGATCACCATGTCGGACGCCGTGGCGATCATGACCGGGGCCATGACGCCGCCGGAAGAGGCGAAAGCGGCCTGAGAGCCCTGCGCGCGCAGCAAACCGGCTGGCGGAACCTTGCCCGCCGTGGCGCGTGGTTGCCAAGGCGTGAACAGGATGGCGCAAAAGCGCCTGCTACCTTGAAGCCGATATTATGGTCTGAGGCTTAATCTGGCTTTCCGGGCAATTGCGCCCCGAAACCGGAAGGCATCATGTCTAGACCCGCTATTATTTTTCCTGACCAGCTCAATCTCAAACCGTCGCCGATCAATCCGAAATGGATCATTTCCGGCGCGCCGGAAGCGCGCAGCGCCCTGCTTTCGACCACTGCCGACGGGCTTGCGACCTCGATTGTCTGGGATTGCGCGCCCGGCAGTTTCAACTGGTATTACGATTTCGATGAAACGGTGCATTTCATTTCAGGCTCGGTAACCATTCGTGACGCCGCCGGCGAGACGAAGACCCTCGGCGCGGGGGATATGGTGGTGTTCCCGGCGGGCTCGCATGCGGTGTGGACCGTGCACAGCCGGGTTCGCAAGATTGCCGTGTGCAAGCGCGCCTTGCCGCGCCAGATCGGTCTGGTGATTTCCGTGCTGCGCGCCGTCAAGCGGCGCATCAAGGGCACCGGCGCGCCGACGGCAGGGGCACTCGCGCCGGTGTGAGGCCTCAGCGCACCTGGGCGGTGAGCAGTTTCAGCGCGAAACCGCTCATCAGCGCGGCAAAGCCATAATCGAACCGGCGCATGGCGCGCGGGTTGTCACGCAGGAGCTTGAGGAAGCGCCCGGCGACCAGCACCAGCGCCATGTTGACGAGGGTTCCCAGCACCAGAAAAAACAGGGCCAGAAACAGGATGGTGTGGCTGGCCTGCGGACTGTGCGGATCCACGAATTGCGGCAGGAACGTCACGTAGAACAGCACCACCTTGGGGTTGGTGAGGTTGATGCCGATGCCGGTGAGATAGGTGGCGCGCAGGCTCGGCACCTGGCCGCCGTCGCGCTTGATCGTCAGCGCCGAACCATGGCGCAGCGCCTGCACGGCCAGCCACAGGAGATAGATCGATCCGACGATCTTGATGAAGGTAAAGGCCGGAACGGAGGCGGCGATCAGCGCCGAAAGCCCGAAGGCTGCCAGCATGGCGTGGCCGAACAGGCCGGTCGTGGCGCCCAGCAGCGCAGCAATGCCATGGCGCGGGCCGCCCGTCATGGTGCGGCTCATGAACAGGGTCATGTCCGGCCCCGGCGTCACCGCCAGCAGCAGGCAGGCTATCGTGAAGGTCGCCATCAGCGGCCATGCAGGAATGAAAGACATGGTTTGCGTGCTCGATTAGGACCGACGGTGCGATGCCCTGCATCACCTGCCGTGTCAAGCCATTGCCGGTTGCCGTTTCACCTCAGCGCGGGCAGCCGCGCTCGCGCTCCTCGCGCACAATGGCGGCGATGATCACGCGGTCGGCATGCGACAGCGGCACATCATTGACATTGTCAAAACTGCAGCCGGCATTGCCGAACATGCGGATGGCGCGCGCGGTATGGAAACAATAGCCGGCATTCTTGTAAATGCCGTTGCGCTGCGCATAAAGCTCGGCGCAGGACATGTCGCGAAACTGTGCCAGCGCCATGCCCGAAAGACCGAGGGCGAACAAGCCGACCAGCAACAACCGCGTGATCATCGCTACATCCTCCGTCGTGCAACTTTGGTCTAGAATGGCAGAGATTTCCGGGTTTTGCAAGAACCGGAAAAGGCTCAGGGATTGAGGTAATCCTGCAACTGGCGGCCCGCAGCGGCTTTTTCTTGCGGGGTGGTTGAGCCGAGATTTTGCGCCAGCCAGTCGTCGTATTCACCGGCTGCCTTGGCGAGCGTGTACCATTTGAGCGCGGCAACGCGGTCCAGCGGCAGGGCACGGCCGACGGCATAGAGCCGGGCTATGCGATCCTGGGCGATGGGATTGCCGAGATTGGCGGCCTTCAACAGCCATCTGGCCGCGCCGGGTTCATTTTTGGCGACGCCGCTGCCCTTGAATTCGGCGAGGCCATATTCGACCATGCCGGGGGCATTGTCGCCCTTGGCGGCGGCGAGGAACCATTTGGCCGCGCTGGCATCATCCTGCGGCACGCCGCGCCCGGCCTGATATAGCAGGCCAAGCGACAGGGCGGCATCGGCATTGCCGCCTTCAGCAGCTTTGCGAAACAATGTCGCTGCGGCCAGAAAGGTTGCGGGCTTTATGGTGCCCTTGCCGTGGCTGAGGGTGAGAATGCCAAGATTATACTGGGCGTCGGCATTGCCTGCGTCCGCGGCTTTGGTCAGCCAGGCCTTGCCGGCATCTATATTTTTTGGTGTGCCAAAACCGTTGATCAGGTCCATGCCCCAGGCAAATTCGCCGCCGGTATTGCCCTTTTCGGCGGCCAGACGATACCAGCCGGCGCTTTGCCGAGGGTGTGGCCCAAAGGCATAGCCTTCGGCATAGACACGGCCTATCAGCGCCATGGCGGCCCCATCCCCCGGGTTGGTCTTGAGCCGCGCCAGGGCGAGATTGACAGCAGTTTGATAGAGGCCGCGCTGGTAGGCGCCATAGGCCATGTCCGGCTCCGGGGCCGGCGCTGCCAGTGCGTGCAGTGGCAGGCAGGCGAGCAACGCCAGCAAGCCGGTGTGCCATCGGCTGGCACAGCCTTTCGTAATGGCAACCAGGCGCTGGTTGAGGGCCATGAGCGTCAAACGTGATCCGATTGTGAAAGCGCGATCAGCCGCCGCGCGTCGGCCATGGCTGCTGCAACACCGCGCGGATCCTCAAATACCGCAGCCCCGAGCGCGACAAATTCCGCACCGGCTTTGGAATATTCAACAATTTCGGCGAGATCATGGGCATAGGCAACGCAGGGCACGTTGAAAATATCCGCCCACCAGGTCACCAGTTCAAGCGTCCTCTCATGATCAGGCGTTATGCCGCGCGCATCCCTTGCCCCGAACATCAGATAATCGACATCGGCCTCGCCCGCGACCATGGCATCATCGCGAGAGGTGATGCCGCCGAGGCCGACGATGCGGCGCGGCTTCAGCTTGGCGGCGCCTTCGACGAATTCCTGGCTGAGGCCGCGTCCGTAATGCACGCCATCGGCATTGGCACGCATCGCCAGCGTGGCGCTGTCGGCGCCGGCATCGGCCTCAAGCAACAAAGCTGCACCGCGCGGCTGGACGATGTCGGCGGCGGCACGGACGATCTTCTTGGCTTCCTGGTCGTCGCGGGCCCTGAGGCGCAGTAGCACGCAGGCGACGTCGCCCGGCTCGACGGCCTGGCGGAGCTGATCAGGAAAATCGCCGAGCCGCTCCAGAGGCGGCGTCACGAGATAGAGGCGGGCTGTTTCTACCATGGTTCCTTATTGCCGCTGCTGCGGCGCGATGCAAGATGGCGATGCTAGTCCCCGGTCAGGGCCATGTCGTCACGGTGGATCATTTCGGCGCGGCCGGTCGTGCCGAGAAGGTGGGCGACGGCGCTGGTATGGTGCCCGCGAATCGCCTGGGCTGCGGCGGCATCATGGGCGACAAGCCCGCGGCCGATCTCGGTGCCTTTGGCATCACGGATAATCACGCAGTCACCGCGCGAAAACATGCCCTCGATGCGGGTGACGCCGGCCGGCAGCAAGCTCTTGCCGGAGGCGAGGGCCCGGGCGGCGCCGGCATCGACATGCAGCGTGCCGCGCGGCTCCAGCGAGCCGGCGAGCCATTTTTTTCGCGCCGTCACCGGGTTGGAGGGCGACAGGAACCATGTGCACCGCGCATCGGCATCGCTGATGCTGCGCACCGGATGCAGGCCACGCCCGTCGGCGATCACCATGTGGGCACCGCCGCCGACGGCGATTTTGGCGGCCTCGATCTTGGTGCGCATGCCACCGCGCGACAATTCAGAGGCGGCACCGCCGGCCATGGCTTCAATCTCGGCGCTGATTTTGGCGACCACGGGAATGAATTGGGCGTTCGGATCGCTGTGCGGCGGGGCGGTGTAAAGGCCGTCAATATCTGACAACAGCACCAGCAGGTCCGCCCCGGCCATTGTGGCGACACGGGCCGCCAGCCGGTCATTGTCGCCATAGCGGATTTCCGCCGTCGCTACGGTGTCATTCTCGTTGATCACCGGCACGGCGCGATAGGTCAGCAGGCGATCGAGTGTAGCTCTTGCGTTGAGATAGCGGCGGCGCTCCTCCGTGTCGCCGAGCGTCACCAGAATCTGGCCGGCCTTGATGCCATGCGCTGCCAGAACCTGCGCCCAAAGCCGCGCCAGCTCGATCTGGCCCATGGCGGCAGCGGCTTGCGAATCTTCCAGCCTCAGGGCCCCGGCCGGCAGGCCGAGCACGCTGCGCCCGAGCGCAATGGCACCCGATGACACCACCAGCACATCGGCGCCGCGCCGGTGCAGTGTCGCAAGGTCATCGGCCAGTGCTGCTAGCCAGTCAGCCCGCGCCTTTCCGGCCCTGGCGTCAACCAGCAAGGACGAGCCGACTTTGACAACGATGCGCCTGAAGGCGGCGAGGGTGGGAAGAACTTCGGTCACGGTTGTGTGGCATAAAGTGTTTTTGCAAGGGCGCAAGGGGTCGGGGCGGCCGATTGCGGCCTGAAAGCCGGATTGCCCGTCATGCTGTTGCATGGCAGGATCGCGGGACGTCCATCATTTTCGCGGCGCCAATGTCGGAGACCCCATGTATTACGAACCGGGTGTGAGCAAGCATGGGCTCGCCTATGATCCTTTCAAATCTTGCGTCGTGCCGCGTCCGATTGGCTGGATTTCGACGACAAGCGCGCAGGGCGTCGATAATCTTGCGCCCTTCAGCCAATTTCAGAATATCGGCTTCGATCCGCCGATCGTGATGTTTTCAGCCAACCAGACGACACGCGGAACCCGCAAGGACAGCGTCGTGAATGCCGAGGCGACCGGCGCTTTTGTCTGGAACATGGCGACATATGACCTGCGGGAGGCGGTCAATATATCCTCCGAAGAATTATCCGCCGATGTCGATGAGTTCGAATGCGCGGGCTTGAGCAAGATTGGCTCAAGGCTGATCCGTCCGCCCCGCGTGGCGCAATCGCCTGTGCATTTCGAATGTGCCTATCTGCAAACGGTGCGCCTGCCCGGCAATGGCCCGATGGGCACGGTCGATGTGGTGTTTGGCAGGGTGCTGGCCATTCATATTGATGATGCGGTGCTACGCGATGGGAAACTTGACATCGCCCGGATCAAGCCCTTGGCGCGCCTCGGCTATTATGATTATACCTGCGTCGAAACCGTATTCTCGATCGCGCCGCCCGGTACGAATGAAGCCCTGAAGGCGGGGCTTGAGGGCGCCGCCGACAAGGTTGGGCAGGCGCTTGGCGCCTGAGCGAATGCGTCTCAGAAAAACGCCTGCAACCCGGTGATGGCCCGCCCGAGAATGAGCGCATGGACATCATGCGTACCTTCATAGGTATTGACGGTTTCAAGGTTCTGGGCGTGGCGCATGACATGATAGCTGCCGGCGATGCCGTTGCCGCCATGAATGTCGCGGGCCTGACGGGCAATATCGAGAGCGACGCCGCAATTGTTGCGCTTGATGATCGAGACCATCTCCGGCTGGCTTTGCTCCTCATCCAGCAAGCGGCCAACGCGCAGGGCGGCCTGCAGGCCAAGGGCAATGCCGGTCTGCATATCGGCGAGCTTTTTTTGCACGAGCTGGGTGGCGGCGAGCGGACGCTTGAACTGGATGCGGTTGAGGGCATAGTCGCGGGCGCGGGCCATGCAATCCTCGGCGGCGCCCATTACGCCCCAGCTGATGCCATAACGTGCCCGGTTGAGGCAGCTGAAGGGCCCCTTCAGGCCCGAAACATGCGGCAGCAGCGCGCTGGCCGGCACGTCAACGTCCTGCAGGACGATTTCACCGGTCACCGAAGCCCTCAGCGACAATTTTCCCTTGATCTTGGGGGCGCTCAGTCCCTTCATGCCCTTTTCGAGGATGAAGCCACGAATGGCACCGCCATGGGCGCTGGATTTGGCCCAGATGATGAAGACATCGGCAATGGGGGCGTTTGAAATCCACATTTTGGCACCGTTCAGGCGATAGCCGCCATCAACCGGTTCAGCCTTTGTGGTCATGCTGGCGGGGTCGGAGCCGGCCTCGGGTTCGGTCAGGCCGAAACAGCCGATCCACGCGCCGCTGGCCAGTTTCGGCAAATAGCGCCGCTTTTGCGCCTCGTCGCCAAAGGCAAAAATCGGGTGCATGACCAGTGAGGACTGCACGCTCATCATCGAGCGGTAGCCGGAATCCACCCGCTCGATCTCGCGGGCGACAAGGCCATAGCTGACGTAACTGGCACCGATGCCGCCATAGGTCTCGGGAATGGTGATGCCGAGCAGGCCCATCGCCCCCATGCGCGCGAAAATCCCGGGGTTCACCGTCTCTTCGGCATAGGCCTGCTCGATGCCGGGCATGAGCTCGTCCTGTGCGAAGGCACGGGCGCTGTCACGGATCATCCGCTCGACTTCGCTCAGCTGATCATCGAGGCGGAACGGATCGTCCCAGGCGAAAGGCGCAGCCGCGTGACGGGAGCCGGCAGCGGTTTCAGCAGTTTGGGACATTCAGCGATCCTCATGACATGAAGCGCCATCATAAGGCGGTTCGGCGACGGGGTTCAAGACCCGGATGATGCGCGTGTCAGCGACCAGGCGAAGCGTGTTGTCGCCCCGGTCTCGCCGGAAATGACGATTTGCGTGGTTGGGCGCGTGCCGGCGCGCGACGCGATCAGCGCCGAATCCTCGAGCGCAAGCGGCGTGCCGCCGGCTTCAAAAAGCCAGGCCTCGCCATGGGAGGTTTCCAGCCTTATGGCGCGGCCATTGTCGGCCGGCACGGCCCTGACCGAAGGATGCAGGTGAAATCTGATGCTGAAGGGCAGGGCCGGCGGGGATCGTCCGCCCGGCGCGGGGTGAAGGCTGTCCTCGCCGATCAGCCGGTCACCACGGCGCGACAGGCCGAGCTGGCGCGTGTGCAGCAGGCCGAAGTGCCGGGCGTAACCATCATGGGTCGCGCCAAGAAATTGATCGCCGGCTTCTTCGCGATGCTCGACATCGACTTCCTCCGGCCCGGAGATGATTTGATGACGCACATGGGCTTGCAGCCCGTGGTCGGCGGCAAAGGTGGCGCTGGAGGTTTCATCGATTTCGAGCGTTGAATGGGCGGCGGTGAGGCGTCCGGCCTCGCGCAGCAAGGGCTTGGTGTCGTCACACGAGCCGCAATTGATCACAAGGCGCTGGTCGCCGCTCGAAAATTCAAAGGCCAGCGTCCCGGCATGGGCGGAGGCGGAATGGCGCATCGGCGGTGGCAGGCCGCCATCCATGATCAAAACGCTGTTGCCGGCGCCAAGACGAAGATAACCGCCGGGTGTGGCGGCGGAGGGCGCCAGCTCGTGGTTGCCATCATGGGCGAGCGCCAGAGCCAGCGCGTCCATAGCCGAAGGGCCCATGCCGTTGAACAGGGCCAGAGAGCCATCTGGATGGCGCAACTTGCGCAGATGCGCCTGCAGGCGCGTGAGGGCGGCGGCAAGTTGCCGGGGCGGGGTGATGCCTCTGGCAACAAAGGCCTGTTGCAGCGGCATCAGGTCCAGCGCCACCGCGACCAGCACGCCGGGGTTGCGGCTGATATGGCAGCCATCGGCCAGCACCTGCGCGGCCAGTTCCTTGGCCAGGCGCTGGCCGGCGCGCTGCAGGCGCTGAGGCGAGACCGCTGCGCAGAGGCTGTAGGCGGCGGCGGCAAGGATCAGGTTCAGCCGGGTTATGTCGGCCTGCGGCTGGCAAAGGGCCCGTTGCACGCGGTCATGATCCTGCTTCAGGCCGTGCAGGAAACGATCGTAAAAATCGCGATCCGCGCCTTCCAGCAGGATAGGTGACTGCGACAGGAAGGACAACAGACGTCGGGCTGTCACGTCCGGTTCGAGGGCCGGCGAATGGCATGGCTTGCGATAGCGCAGAAAATCATCGACCAGCTTGCGGGCGGTCGTGCTGATTTCGGCGCCGGGGGCGGCGCGCACATGCCGCAACCAGCCAAAATCGCAGAGCGCTCGGGCAAAGGCGGTGCTGGGCGGCTCTTGCGCGAAGGGTGATGCGGCGCCGACGTCAAGTGACTGGCCGCCAAAGGTGAATTGCCCGCGCTGATATTCTTCTACACGCACCGGATCGATGGTGCGAATGTCCTGCGGGGCGACCAGCAGGCGGCGCGGCGGGCGTTGCAGGACGAGCGCGAGGCGTTGCCATGAAGACAGGACAAGGCCCCGCATGCGCGCCAGCGCAAGCGTTGCGAGCGCGCCCGAAATGCGCAGCCTTTCGGCGGAACTAAGCGGGAAGCGGGCCACTCATGCCCCTGCGCGTCGAGACATCGATATTGGGTGCCTAAGCATCTCGATAATTTCGGCTTTTATGGTTGATAAACGCTTAACGACGCTTCAGCCGTGCCGCGAAGAACCCGTCGAGGCCGGCAAGCCGTGGCTGGGGATCGGGCATGTGCTGTGGCAAGGTCCGCAGTTCCCCGGACGCATTGATGCACATGGTCAGGCCGCCGACTTCCGCCGGCGCGATCGCCTCGCGCATCATGTCGGGGTTGCGCCGCAGCAGCGCCGCGATCTGCAATTCGCCCTCTTCCGGCTCCAGCGAGCAGGTGCAGTAGACCAGCGTGCCGCCGGGCTTCAGCAGGCGCGTTGCGGCATCGAGAATGCGGGCCTGCAGCGCCACCAATGCTGCCAGATCGCCAGGCTTTTTGGTCCAGGCGACGTCAGGATGGCGGCGGATGGTGCCGGTCGCCATGCAGGGCGCATCGACGAGAATGGCGTCGAAGGGCTGGGCCTTGAGGGTCGCGGCGTCAGCAACCAGCGTTTCGACCTTCAGATGCAGCCGCTCCATATTGGCGGCGAGGCGTTTGAGCCTTTCTGCCGAACGGTCTATGGCGACGACATCAGCGCCGGTCAGGGCAAGCTGGGCAGTCTTGCCGCCCGGCGCGGCACAAAAATCACCGACCCGCATGCCGGCGCTGACCCCCAGAAGCCGGGCCGGCAGCGCCGCGGCGGCATCCTGCACCCACCATTCGCCCTGTTCGAAGCCCGGCAGGCCGGAAATCTGGCTGTGATCGAGCAGGCGCACGGAACCGGTTGCGGTCACGACTGCGCCAAGGCGCGCGGCCCATCCCGCCGCATCGCTCTTGACGGTCAGGTCGATGGTCGGTTGCTCGCGGTTGGCGGCGGCAATGGCGCTGACGATGGCCGGCCCGTAGGTCTTGCGCCAACGCGTCAGCAGCCATTGCGGCGTGTCGATTTCTGCAGATGCGACTTCCGCCAGCAAGGTGTCACGTTCGCGGGCGATGGTGCGCAGCACGCCGTTCACCAGCTTGACATAGGCGGAAGCCTTGACATCGAGCCGCGAGGCCCGCACCGCCAGATCGACCGCTGCATGATCGGGGATGTCGAGGAACAGCAGCTGCGCGGCTCCAGCGATCAGAATCCATTCAAGCTGGCCGGAATTTTTCGGCGTGCCACGCTCAAGCTGGCGCGCGAGAATGTGGCGCAGGGAGCCAAGCCGCCGCAAGCTGACCATGACGATGGATCGCGCCAGCGCGGCGTCACGCTGGTCGAGCGCTGCCAGCCGGGTCGCCATGGTCTCGGCGAGCGGGCGGTCCGGCGATAATCCGGCGAGGTGGTCAACCAGAATCTGTGTCGCTGCCATGCGCGGCGGCAGACCGGGATATTGGGCGGCAAGAGCATCCTGCACTTGCCGTTCCGCCGCAGTGAGCCGGGAACGCGGGGCACCGTTACGCGCAGTGCCGGGGGCCTTGTCCTTACCGATTATCAAGAAAAACGCCTGCTGAGAGGAGCCGAAACGCGCTCATGAACAAAGTGATTCGTTCCTTGTAACTTGAAACCCATAAGGGAAAAACATAATGTTGAACATGTGCCCGTGATGGCGACTGGCCGCAAGGGCAGGCGCGACGGGCGGCAACTGGATCGTCATGATGAACAAAACTTCCGTTTCTGTCGATCAGAACCACGCGCGCGAGACAGCGCGGGTGGAACGCATCAAGGCGGCGGCGGAGCGGGCGCGCAGCGAGGCGCAAGCGCGACGGCAGGCGGCACAAACCCCTGCGCCCGAGCCGGAACATCAGGGGCGCGAAGGCCTGGAACCGGTGCGTTACGGCGATTGGGAAGTGCGCGGTCTGGCGACCGACTTCTAAAATCGCCGCACGCGCTCATGGCATGGCCAGCACGACCTTGCCCAAAGCCTCGCGGCGCTTGAGGATATTCAGCGCCTCGGCGATATTTTCCAGGGGAAGAATTCTGTGGATATGTGCGGAAATGCGGCCATCGGCGGCCATGGCGGCAATATCGCGCATGTTTTCGGCCTGCAATGCCGGTGACCGGCGCACAAAATCGCCCCAGAACACGCCCTGGATGTCGCAACCCTTGAGCAGCGCCAGATTGAGCGGGATGCGAGGGATTTCGCCAGCGGCAAAGCCAATGACCAGCAGGCGGCCTTCCCAGGCCAGCGCCCGCAGCGCCGCCTCGGTCAGTTGGCCGCCGACCGGATCATAAACCACATCGACGCCCTTGCCGCCGGTGAGGGTCTTGAGAGCCTCCTTCAGGTCGCTGGTGGCATAGTCCACCACCTCGTCGGCGCCGGCCTTGCGGGCAAATTCCAGCTTTTCGGCAGAAGAGGCGCAGGCGATCACCCGCGCGCCGAGACTATGGCCGAGTTCCACGGCGGCGAGGCCGACGCCCCCGGTAGCTCCCAGAACTGCCAGCGTCTCGCCGGCACGCAGGCGGGCGCGCTGGCGGAAAGCGTGCATCGTCGTGCCATAGGTGACGAACAGCCCGGCGGCTTTTTCCAGCGACAGGCCGGCCGGCACCTTGATCATCTGGCTGGCCGGGCAGATCACCATCTCGCGTGCGGCGCCATAGCCGATGAAGCCGGCAACGGCATCGCCGGGCTGAAAGCCGGTGACGCCGGGCCCGAGCGCCTCGACATAGCCGGAAAACTCGCCACAAGGCGAAAACGGCAGGTTCGGCTTCACCTGATATTTGTTCTCGATGATGAGAGTGTCGAGAAAATTCAGGGCGGCGAAACGAGTGCGCACCAGCACTTCGCCTGCCTCCGGGGCCGGTGTGGCCATATCCTTGATGACAAGGCTTTCGGGTGGCCCCCATGTTTCACATAAAACAGCGCGCATCTTGTTTCCTCTCCTGCTTATTCCCTTGCCCAGCCCGAGTCATCGAAAGCCCGGCGCAAGCGGACAAATGCCAGCCTCAGGCGTGATTTCACGGTGCCGAGCGGCAGACGGGTGCGCTCGGCAATGGCAGCGTGGGTCAAACCTTCATAAAATGCCAGTTGCACCATCAGACCTTGCTCCTGCGGCAGGGCTTTCACAAGCGCGGCAATGCCAGCCTGCCTGCGGCCCTCGTCAAGCCCGGTTTCGGCATCGTTGCCAAGGTCTTGCGCCATTTCGGCAAGCCAGGACGAAGGCTCGGCGACCTGCGTGCCAAGGCGGCGGTGGAGATCAATGCGGCGGTTGCGGGCAATGCGATAGAGCCATGTCGACAGGCTGGCGCGGGACGCATCGAACAGGCCGGCCTTGTGCCACAGCGTCGTCATGGTGTCCTGGGCGATGTCTTCCGCGAGATCGCGCGCCACGCCCTGACGCATCAACATGCCGGTGAGGCGCGGCGCGTAATAATCATAGAGCTCGACAAAGGCCTGCTGATCGCGGTCCCGGGCAACGCGTTGCGCCAAAGCCGCGTGGGTAGCTTGAAGTGTGGCTGGATCCGTCAATCGTGAACCGGGCATTGAGGCATGACTTGCGCACAATCAATGTGCCATGTTCAGCCATCCGGCAAGACCTCCGGCCATATTTGCCTGAAATCTGCCGTCTTTGCGTTGCTGACGTAAGGCGTGACAGCGGGGCATTTGCATCGCGCTGAGGTCGCAGCAAAATGTGGTAGGATCGCTCAGATGATTCGGACGGGCATGGCTGCGGCCTTGTCAAATTTTGGCGCTATTACAAAGTGATGCGTGAGGAACAAGCATGATCGAAAGTTGGGGCCGGCTCCTGGCCGTCGCAGGGTTTGCTGTAGCTTTTGGGGCGCTGCAAGCCGGTGAAGCTGCGGCAACCACTGTGGCGGGGCCGCTGAAACTCGCCAAGGTCGCTCGCCACAAGGCGCATCACGGCAAGAAGCCCGCCGCGGCCAAGCCGGCTTCAGGCCCGAGTCTGGTTGGTTCTTACGGCGACTGGAACGCCTATATCGGCGTCGAAGGCAAAAACAAGACCTGCTATGCGCTGTCCCAGCCCAAAAAGCGGTTGCCTGACGGCTTGCAGCGCGATCCGGCCTATATTTTCATCACCACCCAGCCGAAGCTCAACATCCGTGATGATGTGTCTATCGTCGAAGGGTTCCACATGCGCAATGGCACCACGGCCACGGCGGATTTCGGCTCGACGAGCTTCCAGTTCGTTGGCACCGAGACGACATTATGGCTGAAAAATCCGGCGCAGCGTGCGGCGCTTCTGGCTGATTTGCGGAACAAGCATCAGCTTGTCGTTGCAGCCAAATCAATCAAGGGACACGTCACCACCGATACTTATTCGCTGAGCGGTTTGAGGCAGGCGCTGGAACAAGTGGCCAAGACTTGCCGGTGAGCGTGACAGCTCGCGGTTTCTTGAATCGGGTCAAGCAACTATTAGCTAAGAACAGGGGAAGTTACCGGCGTTAACCGGCAGGGAATGTTTCCGCTGTTAAGTCGCAGGCAGACAGGAGCCAGCGACAATGCTTAGCAAGTTTCTCAACGACGAATCCGGCGCAACCGCGATCGAATATGCGTTGCTGGTCGCCATGATCGCCATTGCCATCGTCGCCTCGGTCGGCAAGGTCGGAAACACGCTGATACCGATTTTCAACAATGTCGCGAATTACGTCTGAGAGAGCGACCGGCAGCGGTGGTTCCCGCTGACCCAACACGTTGTCATTGCTGGCGAATAATTGTCCTTTTCCCAAGTAGCATCAAGCTTGCGGTTTCATCATTGATGCCATGATGTTCGCCAGATTGGCCTGATGGTCGGCGGCGACCTGCAGTCCGGGCTGCATCATCTTGCCCAGGGCATCGATACCCTGCTGCACCATGGCGGGATTGAGCCCGCCGGGCAGTGCTGCCGGGGCCGCGCCGCCTGCAGCATTATTGCCAAAGAGGCCACCGAACAGGTTCGTGAGCATGGCCATCATGCCGCCCGCTGCCGCGCCCGCCGGTGTCGCGTCAGTCGCTGCCCCTGCCGGATTCATCACCTGGCTGAGGATATTGCCCATGCCGCCGGTGCTGCCGGCGGCATTGGCGAGTTGGCTGAGCATGTTGCCCATGCCTTGATTTTGCATGGACTTGAACATGCCACCCATGGCCATGGAGGTCATGACCGGCAGCATCGAGGCGAGAATGTCGGGCCGCAGGCCTGTCTGCGCGGCCGCGGCCTGAGCCAGTTGCTGGGTGATATGGGGCGAGCCGAACAGCGAGCCGAGAATGTTGGCACCGGCGGCGGCGCTGGATTGCGCGGCGGCTGCCGGATCGTTGAAGGCCTGCTGGTTGGCGGGCTGGCTCACGGCATTGATAATCGAGCCGAGGCCATTGGCATCGCCAAGCTTGCTTTGCAGGCCTTGCGACAGGGCCGGGATGAGCGAATTGACGGCCGCCTGGGCCTGTTCGGGAGAAATGCCGAATTGCTGCGCGAGATTGGCTATGCCCTGGCCGCCTTGCGCTGCCTGCATGATATCATTGAGGTTGAACATCCCACCACCCTCCAGGCCGCAACGCCGCCGCGTCCTGCGCGGCTTTTGCATGATCGGCGAAATCAGACTAATGCCTTTCGCCAGATTTGGCGAGGAGAATCTTGGCGCGGACGAGCTGTGCCGCCTCGCCCGGCGCTGGGACGAGCCTTCCATGTCAGACAGATTACCGCTGGCGATCACCCTCTGCGCGCCGCGCGGATTTTGTGCCGGCGTGGTGCGCGCCATCGATGTGGTGCAGGAGGCTTTGGCGCGGCATGGCGCGCCGGTCTATGTGCGCCACGAGATCGTTCACAATAAATTCGTGGTGGACTCGCTGAAGGCCAAGGGCGCGGTTTTTGTCAAGGATCTGGCCGAGGTGCCGTCCGCGGCGCATCCGGTGATCTTTTCGGCGCATGGCGTGCCGCGATCGGTTCCGGCCGAGGCCGAGCGGCGCGGGCTGGCGGCGATCGATGCCACCTGTCCGCTGGTGACCAAAGTGCACCGCGAGGCGGAAATTCATTTCCGGCGCGGACGCCATGTCCTGCTGATCGGCCATGCCAATCATCCCGAGGTGATCGGCACGATGGGGCAATTGCCGGCGGGTGCGGTGACGCTGATCGAGACCGTCGCCGACCTCGACAATTTCGTGCCCCTTGATCCGGCGGCGCTGGCCTATGTCACGCAAACGACGCTTTCGGTCGATGATACGGCAGAACTGGTGGCGGCCCTGCGCCAGAAATTTCCCGCCGCCCTCGGCCCGCAAAAACAGGATATCTGCTATGCGACCACCAACCGTCAGGAGGCGGTGAAGGCGGTGGCCGGCGAGGTCGATGCGATGATCGTCGTCGGCTCGCCCAATTCGTCAAACTCGCAGCGCCTGCGCGAGGTTGCCGAGCGGGCCGGCTGCACGATTACCCAGCTCGCCCTGCGCGCGTCGGAAATCGACTGGAATCGCTTCGAAGGCATCGCCTCTCTGGGCATTACCGCCGGGGCCTCGGCCCCCGAGACCCTGGTCGATGAGATCGTCGCGGCATTTGCCGAGCGTTTCGAGGTGACTTTGACCACGCGCAAACTTGCGGACGAATCGGTGTTCTTTCCGTTGCCGAAGGCATTGCGACCGGATTAAGTCAATGTTCGCTGTATGCTGCCCTTGTCGGATTGCGGCAACGCACAAGATATTCTAGCAGGCTAACGGATCAAACGTTCGAGGGTGCCATGTCCGATCTGAAACTGGGGAGAGCGCGACCCATGTCGCCGCATCTGACGATCTACAGGTTGACCATGACTATGATGATGTCAATGGCCCACCGTGTCACAGGGGCGGCGCTCTATCTTGGAACGTTGCTGCTGGCTTGGTTCCTGATCGCCGCCTCGATGAACAGTGCCACCTTCGCAGTCGCCAGCGGCTTCATGCATTCCTGGCTTGGCATGCTGATCCTGTTTGGCTTTACCTGGGCGCTGATGCACCATTTGCTGGGTGGCGTGCGCCATGCCCTGTGGGATTATGGCTGGGGTCTGGATGCGCCGGAGCGCGAATGGCTCGCCATCGGCACTTTGGCGGGCGGACTGGGCCTGACGCTGGTCGTCTGGCTGATTTACGGGATTTGGGGTTGAACCATGACAGAGCCTTCCCTTCGCACAAGCCGTCGCCGGTTCAATTATCTGGGTTCAGCCCACAGTGGCACGGGTGACCATGCCAAGATGCATCTCACCTCGCTGGCGCTGATCCCGCTGGCGATTGCCTTTATGGTGATGATGCTGCGCCTCGGCGCGCATGATTACAATGGCGTGCGCAATTATCTCGGCCATCCCGGGCCAACCATCCTGATGATCCTGTTCATCGGGACCGGTATCCTGCACATGCAGATCGGCATGAAGGCCATTATTGATGATTACGTCCATGATCACGCCATCAAGGATGCCGCGCTGATTGCCAATCTGTTTTTCTGCGTGGCACTCGGGGTGACCTGCCTATACGCGCTGGTGCGCATCGGCCTGGCGTGAGCGTCCCCTTCAACTTTCGTGAGTCAATGACATGGCAGAAATCGGTGCAATGAACGGGGCGGCGGGCAAGAATGCGGGCCCCGCCTATGCAATCACGGATCACACCTTCGATGTCGTTGTGGTCGGAGCCGGGGGCGCGGGATTGCGCGCCACAGTCGGCTGCTCACAGGCAGGGCTGCGCACCGCCTGCATTTCCAAGGTGTTCCCGACGCGCTCGCATACTGTGGCGGCGCAGGGCGGCATTTCGGCAGCGCTAGGCAATATGGGCCCGGATGACTGGCGCTGGCACATGTATGACACCGTCAAGGGGTCTGACTGGCTGGGTGATCAGGATTCCATCGAATATCTGGTGCGCAATGCGCCAGCAGCGGTCTATGAACTCGAACATTGGGGTGTGCCGTTCTCGCGCACCGAGGCCGGCAAGATCTACCAGCGGCCTTTCGGCGGCATGACCACTGATTTTGGCAAGGGCATTGCGCAGCGCACCTGCGCGGCTGCCGACCGCACCGGCCACGCCATCCTGCACACGCTCTATGGCCAGGCGCTGCGCGCCCATACCGAGTTTTTCATCGAGTATTTTGCCATCGACCTGATCATGCACGAGGGCCGTTGCGTCGGGGTCGTCTGCCTGAAAATGGATGATGGCACGATCCACCGTTTCCGCGCCAAACTGGTCATTCTGGCAACTGGCGGCTATGGCCGCGCCTATTTCTCGGCAACGTCCGCCCATACCTGCACCGGCGATGGCAATGCCATGGTGCTGCGGGCCGGCCTGCCGCTGCAGGATATGGAATTCGTGCAATTCCACCCGACTGGCATTTATGGCGCCGGCTGTCTGATTACCGAAGGATCGCGCGGTGAAGGCGGCTATCTGACCAATTCGGAAGGCGAGCGCTTCATGGAGCGCTATGCGCCCTCCGCCAAGGACCTCGCCTCACGCGATGTCGTCTCGCGCTCCATGACCATGGAAATTCGCGGCGGCCGCGGCGTCGGCAAGCTCAAGGATCACATCCACCTGCATCTTGAGCATCTCGATCCGGCCATCCTGCACGAGCGCCTGCCCGGCATTTCCGAATCCGCCCGCATTTTTGCCGGCGTCGATGTCACCAAGGAGCCGATCCCGGTGCTGCCGACCGTCCATTATAATATGGGCGGCATCCCGACCAATTTCCACGGCGAAGTGCTCAACAAGGTCAAGGGCGACCCTGACAGCGTGGTGCCCGGCCTGATGGCGATTGGCGAGGCGGCCTGCGTCTCCGTGCACGGGGCCAACCGGCTCGGCTCGAACTCGCTGATTGATCTCGTGGTGTTTGGCCGCGCTGCCGGTCTGCGCGCCGCCGAAGTCATCGAGAAATCCGAGAAACAGGCTGAACTACCGAAGGATTCCGCGGACCTGGCGCTGACGCGGCTTGATCATTTCCGCTATGCCAAGGGCGGCACGCTCACCGCTGAACTGCGCAACCAGATGCAGCGCACCATGCAGGATGATTGCGCGGTGTTCCGTACCGGCGAGACGCTTGCGGCCGGCTCGAAGCGCATACATCAGGTGTGGTCGGGGACAGCAGATTTGCGGATCGAGGACCGGTCATTGATCTGGAATTCTGATCTGATCGAAACGCTGGAACTCGACAATCTCATCGTCCAGGCGGTGGTGACCATGGATTCGGCTGCCAATCGCCAGGAATCACGCGGCGCGCATGCACGCGAGGATTTCCCCAATCGCAATGATCAGGACTGGATGAAGCACACCTTGTCTTATCTCGACAATGTCAAGCAGACGGTTACGCTCGATTACCGCCCCGTGCATGCCTTCACCATGTCGAATGATATAGCCTATATCGAGCCCAAGGCGCGGGTTTATTGAGGGAATTTTGACGGGCTGCAACATGCCCGTGGCTGCGGCAGCCTTCAGGCCCTAGCAACAGGAAACGAACATGGTCGAACTCACGCTCCCGAAAAACTCCCGAACCATCGCCGGCAAGGTCTGGCCGAAGCCGGCCGGCGCGACGGTGTTGAAGGAATTCCGCATCTATCGCTGGAACCCTGATGATGACGCCAACCCGCGCGTCGATACCTATTTCGTTGATCGCCATGATTGCGGGCCGATGGTGCTCGATGCCATCATCTGGATCAAATCGAAAATCGACCCGACGCTGACGTTTCGCCGCTCCTGCCGCGAGGGAATTTGCGGCTCCTGCGCCATGAATATTGATGGCACCAACACGCTGGCCTGTACCAAGGGCATGGATGAAATTACTGGCGCGGTGAAAATATATCCCTTGCCGCATATGCCGGTGGTCAAGGATCTGGTGCCCGATCTCACACGCTTTTATGCGCAGCATGCTTCGATCGAGCCGTGGCTGAAGACCTCAACACCCGCGCCGGAAAAGGAATGGGGCCAGTCGCCGCAGGATCGCGCCAAGCTCGACGGGCTCTATGAATGCATCCTGTGCGCCTGCTGCTCGACGTCGTGCCCGAGTTACTGGTGGAATGGCGATCGTTATCTGGGCCCTGCGGCGTTGCTGCAAGCCTATCGTTGGCTGATCGATTCGCGCGATGAGGCGATCGGCGAACGGCTCGACAATGTTGAAGACCCGTTCCGGCTGTACCGCTGCCACACGATCATGAATTGCGCCAAGGCTTGCCCCAAGGGCCTCAATCCGGCCAAGGCCATTGCCCAGATCAAGGGCATGATGCTGGAGCGGCGCTGAAAGCGCAGCCATTCAGCCTGCATTCATGCGGCTCATCCGAGGTTGACGTGGTCGCAAGTCGCGGTCATGTTTACCAAAAGCGGGAGAGGCTGACATGAATCCTACTGTCGTCAAATGCTTGCAGGCTGCTGGTCTGGCCATGGCCCTGCAGATCGCCGTGGGAACAGGACTGGCGCTAGCGGGCCAAAGCCAGTTTGCCGGGCCGCGCAAAAAGGCTGGTTTCCAGCACGCCATCCGCGCGCCCGGAACCATGACGAAGGGAGGCGGCGGGCCTGAGCAGCCGAAAAAAAAGTGCCGGCACGGACGTGCTTGGATCTCCTGCTAAAAGCGCATATTGCCGGTGAAATTGCGCAGCAGATCAAGGCATAGCCTGTATCCGTCCTGGCTATAGCCTCCCGGCCTGTCGCCAGCGCCAAGAGTTTATTCATGCCTTGATGGCAGCGTCGGGAGCTGAAGGAGCGACCATGGCCAGTCATGAACATGCGGGGCGGCGGGACGAGGATCGTCGGCTGCAAGCGGCCGCGGCGGCCATGTCCCGGGCCAGGGCGCTCGAAGGCCTGCTGGTGCAGCGGGCGCATGATACCGAACTGGCCCGCCATGTGCCCGAAGCGACCATGGTCGAACTGCGCCAGCATGATCTCTTCCGCATCCTGCAGCCACGCAGCTATGGCGGGGCGCAATGCGACATCGTCACCCTGCTCGATATTGCCGCCACGTTGGCGCGTGCCGATGCCTCGGTGGCCTGGACCTGGGCCAGCCTTGCCAGCCATGCCTGGATGATGGGGTGGTTTGGCGCCGGCGCCCAGAAGCAGGTGTGGGGGCATGACGCCCAGGCGCTGATTGCCTCGTCGCTGGTCTTCCCGGCGGGGCATGCCCGCAAGGTCGAGGGCGGCTTCGAGCTTTCGGGACATTGGCCGTTTGCGACGGCTGCCGGGCTGTGCCCGTGGATCCTGCTCGGTGCCATCGTCATGGCTGATGACGATGCCGATGATTGCGAATATCGGCTGTTGCTGGTGCCGACAGCTAAGGTGCAGCACGCTGACAATTGGGATGCCATGGGTCTGCGCGGCACCGGTTCTGGCGATGTCAGCGTGCAAAGGCTGCTCGTGCCCGACGCCATGAGCCTGCAAGCTTCGGCCATGGCGGGCGGGCCGCAGACCGGGGCTGAGCCGCTGTATAGCCTGCCGGTTTTTGCGCTCTACCCCTTCGTGCTGGCGGGCGTCGCGCTCGGCAATGCCGAGGCTTGCCTGCATGAATTCACCGGGATCGCCCGCCAGCGCGCGGCCAATTACAACCGCGCCAAACTGGCGGATTTTCCGTCGATCCAGATGCGGCTCGCCAGCGCCGGTGCCAAGGTGGATGCCGCCCGCCGTATCATGCGCGGCACGCTGACCGAGGCGATGGATGCGGCGCGCGCCGAACTTGCACCCGACCTGATGCTGCGCGCGCGTTACCGGCGCGATGGTGCCATGGCCGTCAATCTTTGCACAGAGGCTGTCGCGACGCTGTTCAAGGCCAATGGCGCCTCCGGCCTTGCGGCGGCGCATGTCATGCAAAGGCAGTTTCGTGATGCGCAGGCCATTGATGCGCATATTGCCTTTTCTTTCGATGCGGCAGGCAGCATGTATGGCCGCGTCGCCCTCGGCTTGCCCATCGATAACCCGCTGTTGCAGCCATGAGCTATCAGGAAGGCTCGCACGACCCGCTGGATTTGCGCAAGGCGCTCGGTTCCTTCAGCACCGGCGTGGTGCTGATCACGACACGGGCGCCCAATGGCGACCGGGTCGGCCTGACGGTCAATTCCTTCGCGTCGGTGTCGCTGCGCCCGCCGCTGGTGCTATGGAGCCTGCTGGTGCATTCGCCCAATATGGAGGCGTTTCAGGCGGCGAGCCATTTTGCCGTCAATGTGCTCGGCCGGCCGCACAAGGCGCTCGCCCGGCAGTTTGGCCGCTCAAATGCGCAGAAATTTTCCGGCGACGAGATCTGGCTCGAAGGCGCGGGCGGGGCACCCCTGCTGGCGACTGCGGTGGCGCAATTTGAGTGCCGCAATGCCCAGCGCTATTACGGCGGCGATCATGTGATTTTTCTTGGCGAGGTTGAGGCCTATCGCCATGGCCCGGGCGAACCGCTGCTGTTCAATGGCGGAAGGTTTGGCGATTTCGTGCCGCACCCGGAGCCGTGAGCACCGTGGAGGCCTTCGCGGCGCTGCGCATGAGCTGCGGCAGCGCCTGTGGGGCGAGGCCAGCGCGCATGACGGCCCGGCGCAAGGGCGCGATGCTGGCGAGCGCCATCAAACCGGCGCCGCGCAGGAAATCGACCGGCAGATAGGGCGCGAGCAAGGAGCGGTTGAGCACATCGACACCGAGCGTACGCGAGGCGACATCGCTAACCCGCGCGCGATGGTAATTCATCATTACGGCATCACTGCCGCAATCCTGCGCGCCGGCCAGGGCACTGCTGACGATGTCAACCAGCGCTGCGACATCGCGCAAGCCGAGATTGAGGCCCTGCGCGCCAATGGGCGGGAAGGCATGCGCAGCCTCGCCGACCAGCATGGTCCGATTGCGGCCAAAACGCTCGACCAACATGCCGCGCATCGGGAAGGCGCCTAGCTGGCCCTCGATGGTGAAGGCACCGAGCACCGATTGCGTCATGTTTTCAAGCTCGATGGCAAAATCCCCGGCGGGCAGGGCCACGCGCCGGGCGGCCTCAGCCGGGTCCATCAGCCAGACGAGACTGGAGCGATAGGGCACATCGGGCAGGGCCAGCATCGGCACCAGCGTGCAAGGCCCGGTGCGGGTATGAAATTCGGTCGAGACATGATGGTGCGGGCAGCGATGATGCAGCACGGCGGTCACCGCCACCTGCGGATATTGCCATTGGCGCTGCTGGATGCCGGCAGCCCGACGCGAGGGCGACTGGCTGCCTTCCGCACCGATGAGAAGTGCGGCTCCGTGGCGCGTGCCATCATCGCATTCCACTTCGATGGCAGCGCTTTGCAGCGTGATCTCGCGCACCAGGCCTTCATGCAGGGTTATGCGGCTGTCGGCCCTGACGCTGGCCAGCAGCACCGCCACGAGATCGGCATTGGTGATATTGAAACCGAAGCCCGGCAGGCCAAGCTCAGCGGAGCGGAACTCGACCGGCGGCAGCTTGAACAGCGAGCCGGTGGCATCAATGATGCGCATCGCCTGCAACGGCTCGGCAAAGGCGCCAGCCTCCTGCCAGATGCCGATATTTTCCAGCATTCTTACCGAAGCGCCCCAGAGGGCAACGGTGCGGGTTGGCGGCGGGGCGATATGCCTGCCGACCACGGTCACCTTGCAGCCGGCCTGTGCCAATGCCAGGGCGGCGGTCAATCCGGTCGCGCCGGCACCGGCGATGATGACGTTCTGGCTCGGCACGATTCGGCTTTCCTCGCAAATTGAACCTTACGCAAATATATGCCACAAATTAGGTTCAACCATGCGGCAAATCGGCGAAGGGGTGGGGTTTATCCCGAGATCAATTGGCCGGTTGGTCCGGCTGTTGTCATGTCGCTCGCAAATACTACGAAGAACTGGAACGCATCATGAAAACCAATGCCATTCGTATGCACGCCACCGGTGGGCCGGACGTATTGCATTATGAATCCGTCACGGTCGCCGCTCCCGGCGAGGGTGAAGTGCTGTTGCGCCATCACGCCATCGGCCTCAACTTCGCCGATATTTATATGCGCACCGGCCTTTATCCGCCGCCGAGCCTGCCGTTTATTCCCGGTGCCGAGGCAGCCGGCGAGGTGCTTGAGGTCGGAGCCGGGGTCAAGGGCCTCGCGGTGGGTGACAGGGTTGCCTATGGCACCGGCGTTGGCGCCTATGCGCAGGTGCGGGTCGCCAAGGCCGTCAATCTGGTGAAGCTGCCCAAGGGTATCAGCTACGAGACCGCTGCGGCGATGATGCTGAAGGGCCTGACGGTGCATTATCTGCTGCGCTCGACCTTCAGGGTCAAAAAGGGTGATGTGATCCTCCTGCATGCGGCGGCGGGCGGACTCGGGCTGATCCTGTCGCAATGGGCGCATGCGCTGGGCGCGACGGTCATCGGCACGGTCAGTTCGCCGGAAAAGGCCAAACTGGCGCGCAAGGCGGGCTGCAAGCACGTGATCGACTATACCAAGGATGATTTTGCCGCGCAGGTGAAGAAAATCACCAAGGGCGAGCTTTGCGATGTAGTTTATGACGGGGTCGGCAAGACCACCTTCATGGGTTCGCTCGATTGCCTGAAGCCGCTCGGCACCATGGTGAGCTTCGGCAATGCCTCGGGGCCGGTCGAGGGCGTCAATCTTGGCATTCTGGCAACCAAGGGCTCGCTCTATGTGACGCGCCCGACGCTGGCGACCTATACGCGCACGGCCAAGGAAATCCAGACGCGCGCCAAAGAGCTGTTCAAGATGGTGTTGTCCGGCGACGTTGCCATTGATATTGGCGCACGCTACCCGCTGGCGGAGGCTGCGGCAGCTCAGACCGCGCTGGCGGCCCGCAAGACCACGGCCGCGACCATTCTGATGCCATGACCAGGGGGTGCACTGGCGCAGGATTTGTGCCATGCACCGCGCCATGAAAATACTGCGAACACTCGATGATCTGGCGCGCGCCGGCCTGATTGACGGGCAAGAGCGCGCCAGACTTGCGCCGGTGGCGCAACATTATGCGATTGGTGTGACGGCAACCATGGCCGGGCTGATGGTGCCCGGCGCGGCGGATGACCCGCTGGCGCGGCAATTTCTGCCCGATAGCCGCGAACTGGTGCAGGTGCCGCAGGAATTACAGGATCCCATTGGCGATGACGCGCACAGCCCGGTGAAGGGCGTGGTGCATCGCCATGCTGACCGGGTGCTGCTGAAAATGCTGCTGACCTGCCCGGTCTATTGCCGCTTTTGCTTCCGGCGCGAGAGTGTCGGCCAGGCGGCCGGCGCGCTCAATGCGGCCGAACTCGATGCGGCGCTTGGCTATATTGCCGGCCATCCCGAGATTTGGGAGGTGATCCTCACCGGCGGTGATCCGCTGATGCTGTCGGCGCGCCGGCTGGCGGATGTTCTGACGCGGCTGGCGGCCATGGCGCATGTCAAGGTGGTGCGGCTGCACAGTCGTGTCCCGGTCGTTGCGCCAGGCTTGATCACGCCGGCGATGGTGACGGCGCTGCGCCGCAAGGATGTCGCCGTCTATATTGCCATTCACGCCAATCACCCGCGCGAACTGGGCGCGGAGGCGCAGCGCGCCGTGGCGGCTCTTGCCGATGCCGGGGTGCCACTGGTGAGCCAAAGCGTGCTGCTGCGGGGCGTGAATGACGATGTCGATGTGCTGGCGGCCTTGATGCGGCGCTTTGTCGAACTGCGGATCAAGCCCTATTATCTGCATCATCCCGATCTTGCGCCAGGCACCGGACATTTCCGCCTGCCGGTTGCCGAAGGCCAAAGCCTGATGGCGGCCCTGCGCCGCCGTATTTCCGGCCTCGCCATGCCGGTCTATGTGCTCGATATTCCGGGGGGCTATGGCAAGGTGGTGCTGACACCGGGCGCCGTGACAGAAAGTGCTGAGGACCTGATGGTCAGAGATGCCTCAGGCCGGCAACATCCCTATTCTTCCTGACTGGGATCGAGCGTGCTGCCGGTGCCGGTCGGGTCCGGAACTGACAGCGGCACACGCGCGGAAAGCCAGGCCTCCAGCTTGCCGGCCACGCCGGGCGCGGGCAGCAGATCGTGGCCATCGCCGGGAAATGTGAACATGTCTTTTGGTTGCGGCGCGAGATCGAACAGGCGCTTGCCGAACTGGTAGGGCACAGTTTTGTCATCGGTGCCGTGCATGATCAGGATCGGGCATTTGACCTTGCCGATGCGCAGATCCGAGCGGAACTGGTCGCGCATCAGGTCGCGCACGGGAAATTCAGGATAGCGATAGGCGCCGACATCGACGGCCGACGAGAAAGGTGCTTCCAGCACCAGGGCGGCCACCCGATGGCGGGCGGCGAGGGCGACGGCGATGCCGCTGCCCAGCGAATGGCCGTAGATGATGATGTGGCTCAGGCCGATCTCACGGGCGATCAAGGCATTGTAGGCAGTTTCGCCATCGATGATCAGCCCGGGCTCGGTCGGAGACCCGGTTGAGGCGCCAAAGCCACGATAGTCCACGGCTAGAACCCCATCGCCATTTGCGCTGAGAATCTTGTAACGGTTGGCGAACTCGCCGAGATTGCCGAGATTGCCATGCAGGTAGAGCAGGGTCGGATGGAGCGGTGCGGCCTTTTTATACCAGGCGATCAGGGTCTGGTTATCAGAGGTGGTCAGCGTCAGGCGTTCGAAACCCTTCAGGCCGTAATCGCGCGGCTGGTCGGTCGAGGCGACCGGGGTATATTCGAGATGCTGCTGGTCAAAATAAAGAAATGCGCAAGCCGCAACATACAGTCCCAGCAGGATTTTACCTGCCAGCTTCAATTGACCCGCATGTTTGCGGAGCCAGTCCATGTCAGTGCGCCAGCGCCTTCAGAATGGTATCGACCATCTTCTTGGCATCGCCAAACAGCATCATGGTATTGTCTTTGAAAAACAATTCGTTCTCGACGCCGGCATAGCCCGAGCCCATGCCGCGCTTGAGGAACAGCACGGTTTTGGCCTTTTCGACATCGAGGATCGGCATGCCGTAAATCGGCGAGGCCTTGTCGGTCTTGGCGGCCGGGTTGGTCACGTCATTGGCGCCGATCACGAAAGCTACATCGGTCTGCGCAAATTCGCTGTTGATGTCTTCGAGTTCGAAGACTTCATCATAGGGGACATTGGCTTCGGCCAGCAGCACATTCATGTGGCCCGGCATGCGGCCGGCGACCGGGTGAATGGCATATTTGACGCTGACGCCTTCCTTTTTGAGAATATCAGCCATTTCGCGCAAGGCGTGCTGGGCCTGCGCCACGGCCATGCCATAGCCCGGCACGATGATCACCGAGCCGGCGTTCTTCATGATGTAGGCGGCATCGTCGGCCGAGCCCTGCTTGACCGGGCGGCTCTCAACCGCACCACCTGCCGCGGCTGTCTCGCCGCCAAAACCGCCGAGAATGACGGAAATGAAGGAGCGGTTCATGGCCTTGCACATGATGTAGGACAGGATCGCGCCGGATGAGCCGACCAGCGCTCCGGTGATGATCAGGGCGAGATTGCCGAGGGTGAACCCAATGCCGGCCGCGGCCCAGCCCGAATAGGAATTGAGCATCGACACGACGACGGGCATATCGGCGCCGCCGATGGGGATGATCAGCAGGCCACCCAGCGCAAAGGCCACGAGGGCGATCACCAGGAACACGAAATGGCTTTCGCTGGCGAAAAACACGCCGATCAGCACCACGAGCAGCGCGCCGAGGGCGATGTTGATGGCATGGCGCTGCGGCAGGATGATCGGCTTGCCCGACATGCGGCCATCGAGTTTCAGGAAGGCAATGACCGAGCCGGTGAAGGTGATGGCACCTATGGCCGCGCCCAGCGACATCTCGATCAGGCTGGCTTTCTCGATGGAGCCGACCTCGCCGATGCCGAAGGCATGCGGGGCATAAAGCGCGCCACCTGCCACAAATACCGCGGCAAGACCGACCAGCGCATGGAACGAGGCGACCAGCTGCGGCATGGCGGTCATTTGCACGGTGCGCGCCCGCCAGGCGCCGAAGCTGCCGCCGATCGCAATGCCCAGCAGCACCAGCAGCCAGCCGAGGCCGGAAGGCGGCGCATAAAGCAGGGTGGTGAGCACGGCAATTCCCATGCCAATCATGCCGAAGCGGTTGCCCTGGCGCGATGAGGCGGGTGACGACAGGCCACGCAGCGCGAGCACAAACAGCACGCCGGCGACGAGATAGAAAAAGGCTGCGAAATTAGCGTTCAGCACGGCGGCTCAGCCTTTCTTCTTGTACATGGCCAACATCCGCTCGGTGACGAGAAAGCCGCCGAAAATGTTGACGCTGGCCAGCACCAGCGCGATGAAGCCAAAGGCCTGGGCAATGCCGGTGCCGACTCCGACCGACAGCAGGGCGCCGACGATGATCACCGAGGAAATGGCATTGGTGACCGACATCAGCGGCGTGTGCAGCGCCGGTGTGACCGACCAGACCACATAATAGCCGACGAAGATCGCCAACACGAAGATCGCCAGGCGAAAGACGAAAGGGTCAACCGCGCCGCCAGTGGCCGCGTGGGCGATGCCGCCGGCCGCGAGGGCGGCGTGGTCGGCATTGGCCTGCGCGGCGGTGAGGGCCTGCTGTGCCAGTGCGGCGGCTTTTTGCGCGGTTTCGAGGATTTGCTGGGCAGATTGCGCGGCCATGATCGAATAACCTTCAGGCAGACTTTGGCTGGAAATTGGGATGCACCACCGCACCATCGCGGGTCAGCAAGGTCGCTTTCACCAGTTCGTCATCGTAATTGACGCTGACTTTTTTGGCGTCCTTGTCGATCAGGGTCTCAACAAAGGTGAGCAGGTTCTTGGCGTAGAGCTGCGAGGCGCTGGAGGCGAGACGCAGCGCGCTCGAATCGCCGACAATGGTGATGCCACCGTGATCGACGCTCTTGCCGGCCTCGGCGCCCTCGACATTGCCGCCGCGCTCGACGGCGAGATCAACCAGCACCGAGCCCGGACGCATCGAGGCGACCATGGCAGCGTCGACCAGTTTCGGGGCCGGGCGACCCGGGATCAGGGCTGTGGTGATGACAATATCCTGCCGGGCAATATGGCTGGCGACCAGCGCCGCCTGCTTGGCCCGGTATTCTGCTGACATTTCCTTGGCATAGCCACCGGCGGTCTCGGCCTGCCGGAATTCCTCATCCTCGACGGCAATGAATTTGGCACCGAGAGATTCGACCTGTTCCTTGGTGGCCGGGCGCACGTCGGTGGCGGTGACGATGGCGCCGAGGCGACGGGCTGTGGCGATGGCCTGCAGGCCGGCGACGCCGACACCCATCACGAACACGCGTGCTGCCGGCACGGTGCCGGCCGCGGTCATCATCATCGGCAAGGCGCGGCCATAGGCGGCGGCACCATCGAGCACGGCGCGATAGCCTGCGAGATTGGCCTGGCTCGACAGCACATCCATAGATTGGGCGCGGGTGATGCGCGGCATCAGCTCCATGGCGAAAGCCTGAACCTGCGCCTTGGCGAGCGCTGCCAGCTCGGCATCATGGCCGTAGGGATCCATGATGGCGATCACCAGCGCCCCGGGCGTCACCCGCTTCAGTTTGGCGGCGGCGGGGCGGCGCACGGCGAGCACGATATCGGCGCCCTGCAGGGTAGCGGCTGCATCGGCAGCTATTTCTGCGCCAGCCTTGGCAAAATCGGCATCAGGAAGCCCTGCGCGCTGCCCGGCACCTGCCTGAACGGCAACGATGGCGCCGAGGCCGACGAGCTTGCGGACGGTTTCCGGTGTGGCCGCGATGCGGGTTTCGCCATTATCGGTTTCAGTGGCAATGGCGACACGCATGAAGAGCTCCGCAGCAACGTCGATGGGGACGGCATGTCACAGAAAATGACAAGGGTGGCAGGAAGTCAAACGTTTTGTTTGCCGCCCATGTTGCGATGTCAGAGCGTGATAAAGGCGAGAATGACGAGAATCGTCACGATCGTGATGGCGCCGTATTTCACCAGCCGGGTGAATCGGGCATAGGTTTCCTCGTGGTCGGCATAGTCCATGTCGGAATGGACAAGATCGATGCTGTCAGACATAAAAGCCCCCGTTGGTGGATGTCTCCTGCCTCTAGCGCAATTTTTCCGCCGCCGCAAACAGCGGGCGCGCTGCAGCTTGCGGCAAAACAGCCGTGGCAAAATTGCCAAAGGCCTTGTGTTTCCGAAACGAATCACTGCCCGCCGCCCGATTGCGGATTAAGGCACCGGCCGCCTTTGACCGCGACCCGTCAGGTTTTAGAACTCCTGCCGGCGTTCTGTGGAGAACTGGTGCTGCGAGACAGGATTGAACTGTCGACCTCTCCATTACCAATGGAGTGCTCTACCACTGAGCTACCGCAGCATGATGTTTCCGAGGCAGGCGCTCTGTGCCACAGCAGCCCCGAGCTTTCAAGGGCCTTCGCCACGTTGCCTTGCCACAAGCCCTGCACTAGACATGAAATTTGTGCTTTGCCATGCCCCCGAAATCCGGACCGACTGCCTGCCATGAGTGAAACTCCCGATGCCGCCGCTGGCGCGAAACTTGCAAAAACCGCAGCCAAACGGCGGCTGGAGCGGGCTTTGCGTGCCAATCTTGCACGCCGCAAGCTGCAAGCCCGCGCGCTGCGGGATGCGGGGAGTCATGACAAAAATGTCACAGCGGCAGGACAATCGCCCATCGGCACTGCTGATGACGTGTAACGGGGGCGGTTTTTTTGCTAAGGGCCAAAGCAAGGGTGCCATTGGGCCTTGTTCAATTTTGAAACACACGAAACGCACATTCAACTTGTCGACGGCCGGATTTGGGCCGCGTTGGCTATTTGCCTGAAAGGACGTCCGAAATGGACAAAATTCGTATTGTCGGGGGCCGTCCGCTTAATGGCGTAATTCCTGTTTCCGGCGCCAAAAATGCGGCGCTGCCGCTGATGATTGCCTCGCTGCTGACGCCGGAGACCCTGACGCTGCATAATTTGCCGCGCCTTGCCGACGTGAGCCTTTTGGTGCGCATCCTCGGCAATCATGGCGTTGACTACATGATCAACGGCAAGAAGCCCGGCCAGACCGTGACCTCCGGCCAGACCGTGCGGCTCAGCGCCGAACATATCGTCGATACTTTCGCGCCCTACGAGCTGGTGGCGAAAATGCGGGCCAGTTTCTGGGTTCTGGCGCCGTTGCTGGCGCGCATGGGCCATGCCAAGGTGTCGCTGCCGGGTGGTTGCGCCATTGGCACGAGGCCGGTGGATCTGCTGCTGATGGCGATGGAAAAGCTTGGGGCGCAAATTTCCATCGAGGCTGGCTATGTGATTGCCAAGGCGCCTGACGGCCTGCGCGGCGGCCATATCAATTTTGACAAGGTGACGGTCGGCGGCACGCATATGGCGCTGATGGCTGCCAGCCTGGCGCTGGGGCACACGCTGATCGAGAATGCGGCGCGCGAGCCCGAAATAGTCGATCTGGCTGATTGCCTTGTGAAAATGGGAGCGCGCATTCATGGCGCCGGCACCTCGAGGATCGAGATTGAAGGCGTGGCCGGGCTCAAGGGTGCGGAGCATCATGTCATGCCCGACCGCATCGAGACGGGCACCTATGCGATGGCAGTGGCCATGACCGGGGGCGATATACTGCTCGAAGGCGCGCGGCCGGAATTGCTGCAATCGGCGCTCGATGTGCTGACACAGGTCGGCGCGCATATTTCGACGACCAATGAGGGCATCCGCGTCAGCCGCAATGGCGCCGGGCTTCAGGCGGTCGATGTCGAGACTGCGCCGTTTCCGGGCTTTCCGACCGATCTGCAAGCGCAGTTTATGGCCCTGATGACGCGGGCCAAGGGCTCGTCACGCATCACCGAGACCATTTTTGAAAACCGCTTCATGCATGTGCAGGAACTGGCGCGTTTGGGCGCGAAAATCCGGCTCGATGGCGATACGGCGATTGTCGATGGCGTCGATGATTTGCAGGGCGCGCCGGTGATGGCGACTGATTTGCGCGCTTCGGTGTCACTGGTGATTGCGGCGCTGGCCGCCAAGGGTGAAACCACGGTCAACCGGGTCTATCACCTTGACCGGGGCTTCGAGCATCTGGAAGCCAAGCTCTCGGCCTGCGGGGCCGATGTCACGCGGTTGGCGCAGGCCGGCTGAGGCTGGCGCCGGGACTGTCGCCGGGGGCGTGCCAAAGGCGGCACGTTATCAGGCGATGTAATCTATGATCTCGAAACCGCCGCCGCTGTTGAGCGTGTGGATATTGCGCCAGCCGGTCGCGGGCGGCGGCGTCAAACGCGCGACAAGGGTCTGGTGGAAGGCGTCATCGTCAAGGCGATCAACACGAAGCAGGCTCAAGGCGCGGCCATAATCGCCGGTGCAATCCTGGGCCATGCGGTAAAGCGCGTCGTCTTTCACCCACATGTTGCCGGCCGGGCGTGCGGCTGTGGCGTCAAGGCAGGCAGGGTTGTCGCGATGTGGCGTCCACGGCCCCAGCACATGCGGCGCGCTGTAAATCACCAGCTGATCCCAGCTTGAACCAAAAGGCAGCTGGCGGGTGCCGAAAAGCCAGCAACGCCCGCCGTGCGTCATGAAAGTGGCATCGGCGAGATCGACATTGTCGATCAAAACCTTCTCTGCCACCCAATCTTCCGGGAAGTGACGGGCGCGGTAGAGTTCGAGGCGGCCGCTGGCACTGGCCTCGGGCAGCATGTAGATGTCGCCGTCGAGGGCAAAAACCTGCGGGTAGGAAATGTGGAACGGCAGTTCCAGCACCGGGCGCACGACGCCGGCGTCGCCCTGCGCATCCAGCGTGAAATGGCTGATGATGCCCTTGCCGGTCGAGAAGGGATATTCCTCGCAAAAGACATGGGTGGTGCCGGCATTCACGAAAATGAAGGGGTCGGCAAAATAGCGCTGGCCGTCGTCGGCGAGCGTGGTGAAGTCGGCCTGCGGCCACAGGCCGGTATCCTGCATGGCGTCATCATGGAGGCGCCGCCAGGCGATGCGCCATTCTGGTGCCTTGCCGGCGCGCTTGCGCAGGTTGCGCATGACCTTGGTCGCCAGCATGCTGGCGCCATAGACCAGCGGCGACGGGCCGGAGGGCCTTTGCGGGAGCGGCAAAGCAGGCAGATCGGCCGCGCGGCTCGTGCGGCCAAGGGCCTTGGCCAGCAGGGCGGCGGCCGCCATGGCGAGGTGGCCGAGGCCATAGCTGGCGATTTCACGATTTTCTATGGCGGGATGGCCGGCGAGAACCGGCGTGGTGCCGTCAGATGACATGATGGCGAGTCCTGGCGCGGCCGGATCGGTCAGGGCCGCGAACATGCCCGCTTCACCACGCTGACCCTGAAACAACGGGAACAGGCCGGCGCCCGGCCCGCAACCGGCGCTTGTGAGGTCGATGCAGGGCCCGTCCGCTTGGGAATCCGGCGTTTGTGGCGGATCAATTTTTGCAAATGCATTATCACTTGGAATGCAGTAAATACGAGCCTCAAGCGCCAGAAGCTGGTCAAGTCGATGCAATTGCTTCAACAGGCCGCGATCCTGCAATGGCACGGCCTGATAGTGGATTTCATGACCCTGCGCCCGTAGCGCCGCCCCCAATTGCTGGTGCCAGCGGCGGGCACGGCCCTGGTCATAGGCAAAGCGCAGCTTCATCGGCAAGCTCGTTGCTTGGGGCCTTTCATAGGTGCGCCTTGTTCACTGTGTTGAGCATTTGTGTGCTGAACCTTGCCTGAGAATGGTAAAAGGCTCGTGCCAGGGTGGAATTTCCGTCAAGCCGATGAATCAGCCTTTACGTTTGATCTTTTACACACATGCGCTCGCCGGGGGCGGTGCGGAGCGGGTCTGGGCCTTGCTCGCCTCGGGCTTTGCGGCGCGCGGGCATGATGTGCTGTTTGTGGTCGACCATGATGCCACGGAAAATCGTGACTTCCTGCATCCTGCGGTGAAATATCGGGTGTTGGCAAGTGGACATGGACATGCCGTGCTCGAACTGGCCAGGCTGCTGCGCCAGCATAAGCCGGATGTGACCTTGTCGGCGCTTTGCGTCGCCAATCTGAAACTGGCCATGGCCGGCCTTATGGCATCGGCCCTTTCGCACTGTGTGCTCAGCTATCATGGCTATAGTGTCAATGAACCGCAGCGCCTCAGCCAAATTTCCTATCGCCTGACGCCGCTGCTGACGCGGCTCTGCGCTCGCACCATCTGCGTTTCCGATGGCTTGCTGAATTATCTGCGGAAGGTATGGCGCGCTGATGTGGCCCGGACCTTGCGTATTTATAATCCGGCGGCGCTGACAGCCTCCTGGGCTCCGGCAATTCTGCCGCAGCCGTATGCCGGAGCGCCATTGTTCATTGCCTGCGGGCGGCTGAATGGTGCCAAGAATTTTACCGGGCTGGTGCGGGCCTTTGCGGCCGGCGCACCTTCTGGTGCCAGATTGCGTATTCTTGGCGAGGGCAGCGAGCGCGCGGCGATCTTGGCCGAGGCGCGGCGCCTCAAGGTCGCTGACCGGGTGGATTTGCCCGGCTATGCGGCAGATGTCGGCGCCGAATTTGCCCGCGCTGATGGCTTTGTGCTGAATTCCGACCAGGAATCCTTCGGGCTGGTCGTGGTCGAGGCGCTGGCCTGCGGGTTGCCGGTGATCGCCACGGATTGCGACGGGCCATGTGAAATTCTGGATTTCGGGCGGTTTGGCACCATCGTGCCCCGCGGCGATGAGGCCGCCATGGCGAGGGCGCTGGCAAATTTTCAGCCGTCACCGGCTGAAGCCGACAGGCGCCGGGCGCGGGCGCGCGACTTCGGGCTGGAGCCAGCGCTTGGCGCCTATGAGAAGCTCATTCGCGAGGTCATGGCTGCGGCCGGGGTGGGTTGACGTCACTAGCGGGACAAAGCGCCCTGGTCCGAAACCAGCCTGGCGTCGCGCGATGCGGGCCGTTGCAGGGCGCGATGGCGCTCGAACAGGCGGCCCATCTGCCTTGTCACCGAATAGGGTTCGACCAGCGCGTGAATGGCGTCCGGTGCCAGCCCGCCGTCCTGCATGGCCTGACGCAGATCGACGAAAGCCGCGCACAGAGCGGCTACGGTTGCAGCTTCGGCAGCATTGCGTTCGACCAGCGTGCCGCTGATCCCGGCGACGATCAACGGATCATATTGCGGCAGGCGGATGGCAGCGAAGGGCCGTCCCGCAGCCAGAAGTTCAAGCAAATAACAGGGCATACCCTCGAAAAATGAGGTCAGAATCCCAGCATGGCAGCGATGGTACAAGGCCGCCAGGGCGGGCGCATCGAGAAAGCCGTGGCGGGTGGTGAAGGCTGCAATGGCGGCAAATTCCGGGTAGCGGGCCGGGTCGGTGGTGCCAGCATAATGGAACTCAAGCGCGCCGTTGAGGCGGGCATGCAGCGCCGCCACAACCTTGAACATCAGCGGTGGGTCCTTGAATTCATCGAGACGGCCGGCAAAGACCAGACGATAAGGGCCCTGCGGGTCGGCAAAGGCGCTGGCGACGAAACGGTCGGTTTCGACCGAAACGCTCATGACCGCTGCTTTTTTTGCGGCCCTCGGCAAAATCACCTTCAAGCGCTCGATGATGGTGGCATTGACGCAAAAAATCGCGCTGGCGCGGCTGAGGGCGATGGTTTCATTGAAACGGTGCAAAAACCATAATTTGCGGATGAGACTATCCATTTTCTGGTCTTTGCGGCCCTCGCCATGCACCATCTGCACGGTTTTGAGCCCCAGCAGGCCAGCGATGAGGGAAAATTCAAAGCGCTGCAAATCGGCGGTGGCGCCTGTTCCGGCAAGAGCGCGACGAAGGGCCAGACTATGGCGCAGCGCGCCGGTGGCAAAGCGGAAGGTGGTGGAGCCCAGCAGCGATTTTCCCGCCAGATTGATAGCGTCGCTGCCAATGCGGGCGACCGGCAGGAAATCGATCTGCCGCCCGGCGTAATCGACTTGTTGTAGTTGGCCAGGGACAAGATCGCCGATTTCGTCGACGCCCACGAAAATAATGCGGAAATCTGCGGGGTGATGCGCCAGAATCAGGCGCACATGGGTCTCGATGCCGCCGAGCTTGCGCCCGCGCGGGTCCATGGGATGCATCAGGCAGACGGTGAAGGGCCTTTTCACGCCGACACACGCGGCTTGGGCGCAAGGCGCGTCGCCACCTCGATGCGTGCCAGCAGCAGGGCGCAGCGGCCATAGCGCAGGGCGAGGCGGCGCGGCTGCTGCGCCAGTCGCCACAGCCATTCGAGGCCAAGGCGCTGCAAGGCCATGGGCGCACGTTTCTGGCCGCCAGCGATGAAATCCAGCGCCGCACCGATGCAGCAATAGCCGATGTCGCCATGGGCCTTCAGCCAGCGGTCGGCGAGCAATTCCTGCCTGGGGGCGCCAAGGGCGATCAGGCACAGGCCGGTGCCGGCTTTAGCCATCCTGTCCCCGGCTGCATCGGCGTCCGGCGCTTGCGGGTCAAAGCCGAAGGGCGGAGATTCATAACCGGCGATGACGAGGCCGGGGTGGGCCGCGGTCAGCGCTGTGGCGGCGGCGGCAAACTGCGCTGTGGTCGAGCCGAAGAAATACAGCGGTGTCCGGGTTTCGACGGCAAGGGCGCAGAGCGGATGAATGAGGTCCGCGCCGGTGGTGCGTTGCAGACGCGCGCCTTGGCGCCGGGCCAGCCGGACGATCGGCGCGCCATCGGCGGTGACAAGCGTGGCCCGGGCGTAGGCTTCGCGGAAGGCGGCATGGTCGCGGCGCTTGACCAGATGGTCAAGATTGAGAGTGAAAAGGCAGAAGCCCTGCCGGGCGTCAATGAAGCGGCGCATGCCGGCTACAAGATCCGCCATGCTGGCAATATTGACCGGCTGGCCGTCAATGGTGGCGAGGGAGGATATTGCGGGGATCATTCAGGCATACTCAAGGTGCTGGGATTGATCATGACAAATTTCGTGCCCGCATGCACGTTGATCGTGGTGCTAACCTTAATGCTGGCCGGCATCAGCGCGGCTGCGGCTTGAGGTGCAGCAGGGCGCGTATTTCGCCAGCGGCAAGGCGGCGCTCGGCTGGAAACAGGGCGGCGCTGGCCAATCCGTAAGCGAGCATGCCGACAAGAATTTTGCCCATGAGATGCAGGGCATTGCCGCCGGGAACGCTGGCCCACAGCGCCGGAGTCAGCAGCAGGGCCATGAAGGCTGTCGCCAGCCCAAAGCGGCCAATGGCGCTCCAGTCCATGAACAGGCCGAAGCGCTCCTGGCTGATGGCAAAGCCGATGGCGAGCGTGACGAAGGCGCTGAGGGCGCAGCCCGCCACCGCCGCCTGCAGGCCACCCCAGCTGAGGCCGATGGCGCAGAACAGCAACGCCAGTGCCGCTTCCAGGGCATTGACCATCACCACCACATCGGTGCGCTGGCACAGCAAATAGGCCTGGTTGGCGACGTGAATACGGATGTTGGTGATGCCGCCGGCCAGAGCTGCCATCGGCAGGATGGCAAGGGTCATGGGCTGGTAGGGCGGGGCAATCAGCAAGGCGACCAGTTCGTGGTCCAGCATGATGATGCCGGCCATCGCAGGAAACACCAGGCCGATGAGCAGCAGGCCGTTGCGCGCCGTCTGTTCGAGACCGTCGCGGCGCCCGCCCTGTTGCAGCCGCGACACCGCCAGCGGATAGGCGGCGGCGGTCACCAGCATGGCGACAATGGAGGCGACGCGCTGGCCGAGCCCCCAGCCGACGGCAATCAGGCCGACGGCGGCAGTGCCGCGCGCATGCTCCACCACCAGACGGATGGCGTTGATGCCGAGCCAGCCGAGGGCACCGGCCGGCACCAGCGGCAATCCGTAAAGCGCGGCCTTGAGCAGCAGGTTCCTGTCGAGCGCCGGGCGCGCCAGCGGCAGATCGAGCATCCACCACAGGCCGATGATCCCCAAGGCCTGCGCCAGCGTGAAGCCGGTGAGCGCTGCCAGCGGGGTTGCGGCCACGCCCGCCACCAGCGCCAGCGCCATCAGAAATCCGGCGACGGGCGCTACCGATTGCCCGAAAGTATAGGCCTTGGCCGAGCCGATATTGCGGGCGCGATCGGTGAGATGGTGGGTGATGTTGCGGGTGAGATAATAGGCGATGGCAATGATCACCAAGGCTGGCGACAGCGGCAGGTGCAAGAGATGCAGGGCCAGCAGCGCGATGATGCCCTGGATCAGTGCGGAGAGCAGCAATACGGCATTTTCGGTCGCCTGATAGGCTTGCCGGGCGGCCTCGTCCTTCAGCTCGCCAAGGTGGCGCATCATATATTGCGACCACCAGCTCAGCGCCACCAGAAAGGCGAAATCCTGACCGGCGACGATGAAGGTGAAGATGCCATAGTCGCGCGGCGACAGCCAGTGCGTCCAGACGACGGCAGCGATAAACAGGCTGAGCGGGCCGATGATCTGCGCCGGCAGATAGCGCAAGGTCTGGCGGATCAGCATGGCGCGACCCTGGCGCTGGTCATGGCGGTCTGGCCGGTGAGGCGGGCGATGAGGGCGATGACCGCAGCGCTGTCGGCGGCGGCCTGATGGCTCCAGCGTTGCAGGTTGGCGCTGGCGGCAGCGGCACGTTCGGCGGGCGGGGCAGCAAGGCCGCGGGCTATGGCGGCGGCGGCGATATCGCTGGCGGCCGGATCGATGAACAGGCCGCTTGTCGCCAAAACCTCACGAAATACCGGCTTGTCGGGCGCGATCACCTGCAGCCCGGCATATTGGGCTTCCAGCAACGGCAGGCCTAGACCCTCGTCGTGGGCGGTCGAGATCAAGGCATCGGCGTCGCCGATCAGTTCGCGCACCCGCTGCAAGGGCTGATAGCCGTGCAGGGTGACGCCCGGAACGCTGGCGAGGGCCGCCATATCGACGCCCCAGCCGGGCCGTCCGACAATGTCCAGACAGGCGTCCGCATGTCCCTGCCGGTGCAGGGCGGCGAGGATGGCGACAGCGGCATCGAGATTCTTGCGTGGTTCCAGCGTGCCGAGCGCGATCAGCCGCAATCCGCCGCCTGAACGAGGCGGGCGCGGCGCCCCGGCGAGGTCAAAGACGTCGCGCACCTGCGGGCGATAGAGGTGAATTGCGGCGTCCGGCCGGCAGAAACCGCGCAGCGCCCCGGCGGTGGTCTCGGAATTGACCAGAAACCGCGGCAAATGGCGCACGGCGAGCGCGAATGGCGGCCGCATCGCCAGCCTGGCGCGGATATTGAGATCCTGCGGGCGGGTCAGCAGGAACAGGTCATGGATATAGGGCAAGACCCGCGCGCCGAACAGGCTGGCGAGCGGCGCGGGCGGAAAGCCCGGGCAGATCAGCAAGGCTGACGGGTTCAGGGCAAGGCGCGCCGGCAGATCGAGGTTCTGGCGGGCCATCATGCCAAGGCGCGTGCTGGCGGTGACGGCCTGCACCTCCAAAGGTGCCAAAGCCTGCGGCGAGAACAGCTCAAGCGTGATGCGTTCGAGCCCCGTGACATGGCGCCCGCAATGCGTGTGATCGATGTAAATGGCACTTCGCGCGGTCACATGGCATCCTGACGCTGCTCGTCGGTCGCCCCTGTGCTACGCCAATGAAGTTGATGCTTGGTAACGCGGCCTTTGAAATACCAGCACCATTGCCACGACAAGGGCAAATTCGGTGGTCTTGGCCGAGAGGCTGACCGAGGTGGTGGCAACGAGGAAAAAATAGATAAATACCATCCAGCTCGCCTTGCTGGCATGGTGGATGATATCAAGACAAAATGCCGCCAGACCGGCGAAAAAAACCAGGCTCACAAGAATGCCATAGGTCAGAAAGAATGAAATCCACAGACTTTCGAGACCATAGCGGCTGCCATCAAGCACTTCCAGCGCCGTGACAATGCGCTGGTCGGGCCCCAGCCAGAGCTGCGACCAGGGCACCGCGGCCATGATGTGGAACAGCGACAGGCGGGCGCTGGCGCTGCCATTGTCATTAACGAAGCGTTCAGCAAACCGGTCGAAATAACCGAGGTAGCCGACGAGGCCGATGGCTGCCGCCGCGAGGAGGGCCAGCAACAGCGTCGCCAGCCAGACGCTGGCGGGAAAGCGGCGGCCCCGCAACAGCGAGCGTCCGCCGCCCCAGGCCGCGATCAGCAGGAAGGGCAGCAGAAGGGTGGTTGCGGCGCGCGCGCCAAAGGCGACCAACGCAGCCATCTGCAAGGCCATGGCGAAGGGCCGCAGCATCGGCTTCATGGCGCCAAGCCCGCCAAAGCTCATGATGATGATATAGGTGCCGGTCAGCATGCCATTGACCAGCGGATGGCCGAAGAGCGCGGTGGCGCGCCAGTCATTGGTGACGACATATGAGCCGGCCACATAGGGCGTCAGGCGATGGCCGGTGATATTTTCAAACAGGGCCAGCAGGGCGTTGGCAGCAAACATGACATGCAGCAGCGGCGCCAGACGCCGCAAGTGGTCGGGATCGGCATCCAGCAAGAGAATGCTGAGCACGACCGGCAGCAGAAACGTGTCGATCACCGGGCTGAAGGGCAGGTGTTGCACGAGCACGATCTGCGCCAGCAGCAGGCCGCCGGTGAGGCAAAACCAGAAGGTGCCGTTCTGGCGGGCGATGATGGCGTTGAGGTGCCGCCAGGGGGCCGGGCTTGCAGCCAGCCGCACCAGCAGGGCGAGCAGGATGACGTAGGTCGCGGGGTGGATTTTGCCGAGCAGCGACCCGCCGGGGCGCTCGTAATGCAGACCGAGGGCATCAAGCGCCATGGCGGACACGCCGAGCAGCAACAACATGCCGATGAACACCAGGGTATTGACGATTGTGGTGGCGGCGTCGTCTCGCGGCAGGGATGGCAGGCGCAGGCGGCCGCGCGGGCCCGGCGTTGAAAATGGCGAGGAGAGCCTGACCGGAAAGGCGTCCATGCTCATGCCGCCAGCTTCTCGGCTGGATCAATGGTCCATATGCCACCCAGCCGGTCGGGCGAAACATCGAGATGGCGCAGGGCCCGTGATACATTGGCCGGGCCGCCCTGATCCGGGGCGGCGATGAAAATCACCCGGTCGATATGGGCGGCAAGATCGGCGTGACGGTCGTCTCTGGCAAGTTGTCCGGTTTCGAAAATGACAAGATCGAAATTGCCGCCGAAGCCATCGATGGTTGCCTGTCGCTGGTTCATGGCCGCCAGTGCGGCGCTTTCCGCGCGCAGCATCGGCACGATCCGCACCAGAGGTGTTGATTTGAGTGCATAGCAAGGGCGCTTTCGGCCGGCCAGCACCAGCGGCGCGCCGCTGGCCCGGCTCAATCTTGCCGTATAGGCCGATGTCGCCCTGTCTGCCTCGATGACCAGCACGCGCAGGCCGCGGGCGGCGCCGGCCTCGGCAAGCTCCAGCGCCGCGAGACTTTGCGCCGCCTCCGGCGACAGCGCCGCCACCATTAGCGACAAGGGGCGGGAAGACGGTTCGGATGCCGCTTGCTCGACGAGAATGTCATCCAGCATCTGTGCCAGGCTGCGCTCCTGCAGGCTCGCTTTGGACGGGTGCGCTGCGGGTGCATCTGCGTCGCCGGGCGCGGGAGCTGGCCGTTCCGCCTCGGGGCGGGTGCTGGTGGCCAGCATGTGCCCGAGCAAGGCCAAGGCAGCGCCAAGAAACAGGCCTATGACTATTGCCAGACCGAGAATCAGCTTTTTGGCCGGTGCTGCGGGGTAAAGCGGCGGCGTCGCCGGGCTGATAACACGCGCGAGCTGGCCCTGAACCGGCGCGTCGGCCACTGAATCGCGGGCGCGCAGGAAGCGCTGATAGACGGCGCGGCGCGCATCGACGTCATTCTTGAGCTGCAGCGCCTGCACCGAATTGGCCGAAGATTTGGCGCTGTCGGCTTTGAGGGCCGCAACCTGGGCTTTGGCGGCGGCCTCGCTGGCTTGTGCTTCCTGATATTGGCTGGCGGCATTGGCGGCGATGCGCTTCAGCTCGTTGCTGATCAGGCCGGAAATGGTGCGCAGCTGGCTTTGCGACTGGATATAGGCGGGATTGCGCGGCCCCAATGTCGCCCGGTACATCGCCTCCTGGCGCGCCACATCCGCATATTGGCTGCGCAATTTGTCAACCAGGGGCGATTTCAGCGCAGCACTCAGGGTGCTCACGCCGCGCCCGGAGGCGACGACGGCCTCAACCTGCTGGAACCTGGCCTTGGCGGCCGCAGTTTTGGCGCGGGCATCGCTGAGGATTTTGGCAGCATTGCCCAAATCAACCTCGCCCAGCGGCTTGCCGTCGGCGTCATAAAGCTGGTGGCTCGCCCGCCAGGCCTCATAGGCCGCATCGGACTGGAGAAATTGCTGGCGCAGGCGGCGAATGCGGGTGTCCATGGCGACGGCATCGGCGGCCGCGCGGGCGTCACGGGCTTGCTGCTGGTCAGCAAAATAGGCGGCAACCAGTGCATTGGCCAGATTCGCTGCCCCGTCGGGGCTGCGTGCAGCGACGCTGATGTCGATGACATTGCTCTGGTCCTGATGGCCGACAGCAATATCCTTGGCGAGGGCGCCAGCCAGTGCCGTGGTTCTCCCGGCCTTGCCGGGCGCGGCCGTTGATCTCGATATCATGGCTTTCAGGCGGCCGAACAGGCCGGTCGGGGCGTTGAATGCCGGGTCATCGGCGAGGTGCTGGCTTTTGACGACACGGGCCAGCACCGATGTCGAGGTCAGAATGCGCACCTGACTGTTGATTAGCGTCGTATCAGGCCCGCCCTGCGCCACCACACCTGGCTCGGCGCCGAGGGGGGCGCGGATGGTCGGGTCGATCAGCAGCGATGTCGTCGCCCTGTAGGTGGTCGGGGTCATGGCGATGACCGCCAGCCCGAGGGCCGTGGTGGCCAGCACGCTGGCAAGGATTGTGCGGGCGCGGGCACGCAGAACCCGCGCCATGTCGACGAGATCGAGCCCTTCGTCCGATCCTGCCGCCAAGGCGGACGATTTTGCCTCACTTGCCTCGGGGGTCACGTGCATCGCTCTTTTCCGTCAGCAGCCGCATGGCGCGACCTCGGGGAACCGATGCCTTGTGTACTATCGAAACTCCTAACCAATCATTTACTATAAATCGCGAATTTCAGTTTTGCCTTATCAAACAAGCTTGTCGGCCAATATTTGATCCATGCTGCGTGCCGGTTCCGCACAGCCGGCCGTGCCAACGACCCGCGCCGGAACACCGGCAACAGTCGTGTTGGCAGGCACGGCCGCCAGCACGACCGAGCCGGAGGCAATACGTGCACAATGGCCGATTTCGATGTTGCCGAGCACCTTGGCACCGGCGCCAATCAGCACCCCGTGGCGGATCTTCGGATGGCGATCGCCGGTTTCCTTGCCGGTGCCGCCAAGCGTGACATTCTGCAGGATCGAGACATCATCCTCGATCACACAGGTCTGGCCGACCACAATGCCGGTGGCGTGATCCATGAACACGCCCTTGCCAATGACGGCGGCGGGGTTGATGTCGCATTGAAACACTTCCGAACTGCGGCTTTGCAGCCAGAGCGCCAGGTCACGGCGCCCGGATTTCAGCAGGTCATGGGCCAGCCGGTAGGTTTGCAGGGCGTGGAAGCCCTTGAAATACAAGACCGGCTCCAGAGCGCGGGTGCAGGCCGGATCGCGATCGACAACCGCAACAAGATCAGCCCGGAAGGCAGCGCTGAGGCCGGGATCGCGGGCCAGAAGATCCAGATAGGCGTGGCGGATGGTGTCGCCGGGCATGTCGGCGTGGTGCAGCCGCGCCGCAACCCGGTGAATGATCGCCGCTTCGAGGGTTTCATGATGCAGGATGCTGGCGAGAATAAAGCCAGAGAGATCAGGTTCGCGCCGCAGCACGTCCTCGGCCTCGCGCCGCATCCGCGCGAAAATCGGATCAACCCGGCCCAGGCCGACGACATTATCTGCGCCCGGCAGAGTGGTCTTTACGCTCATGGTCGCTCCTCAGGCAGTTTCACGGGGCCTTATAGACCCGGATTATGACACTTGGCTGTTCAAAAATTCGACAACAACCGCTTTGAAATTCTTGTCGCCCACTGCAAGATTGTGATCGCGGCCCAAAATATCCAGTGCCTGACCGTGGATAAACAGTTTTGCGAGGGCATGGGCATCGCCGGCAACCTTGTCGAGCGTGCCAACGGCAATGAGTACCGGGCAGGTGATTGACGCGACTTCGGCCGGGGTCATCTCCTGGCGCGAGCCGCGAATGCAGGCGGCGAGGGCGGCGCGGTCGGCGCCGGTGCGCTCGGCAAAGGCGCGGAACATGCGCTGCATCGGATCCGTCAGATCATCGAGCCTTGCCGCTTCCATGGCATCGGCAATGCCCATGGGCAGGCCAACACCTTCGACCAGATGAATGCCAAGCCCGCCCAGAACCAGCCGGCGCACCGTGCCCGGCGCCTGCAGCGCCATGAAGGACGCAATGCGGGCGCCCATGGAATAGCCTACCACATCGGCGACCGGAATATCGAGATGCGCCAGAAGCCGCAGGGCATCCCCGGCCATGCGCGAGGTTGCATAGGCTTCGGGTGTCGCGGGTTTGGCGCTGGCGCCATGGCCGCGATTGTCGAGGGTGATGACCCGTCGTCCACTCTGGCTGAGCAGGCTCACCCAGCCGGGTTGCTTCCAGTTGACGAGGGCGCTGGAGGCAAAACCATGCACCAGAATGACCGGCGGGCCGGTCATATCCGTTGCGGCGGGCGTGTCGGTATAGGCAAGTTCGAGCCCGTCGGACATAAAAGTCGGCATGATCCGAAATCCACAGTGATTGAATTGCCTGAACCCCTACACAAACTTGCAGGCTTTCTCTATAGAGAACGCGGGGTCGCGGGTTGAACACATCAAGGACGGAACCATGGCGCACGGTGTAACGCCGCATTTTCACAACCAGCCGGGGCTGGCTAAAGTCAGGGTCGGCGCCCATGAATTCATGTGCATCGGGGCGTTGCCGCCGTTCGATCACCCGCATATTTTCATCGACATGGGCAGCGGCCATGATGCCATCTGCCCCTATTGCTCGACGCATTATGTGTTTGATGGCACGCTCGGGGATCATGCAGACCCGCAAAGCTGCGAGGTACCCGGTGGGGTATTCCCTTGAGTAAATTGTCACTCGGCATTGCTGGCGGCGGCATTGCCGGGTTGAGTGCGGCGCTGGCGCTGGCGCAAACCGGGCATGATGTGGCGGTCTATGAGCGCGCGCCGCAGTTGTCCTCGCTCGGCGCCGGGGTGCAGCTGGGCCCCAATGCCTGCCGCATATTGGCGCAGTTCGGCCTGCTCGATCAGGTCAGCAAACTTGCTATCAGCCCCAAACATCTGTTCATTCATCGAGGCTCTGACGGGACCGTGCTAGTGGATCTGCCCTTGCAGGTGCTGGCGGCGCAACGCTGGAACTCGCAGAGTCTGGTGATTCACCGGGGCGACCTGCACAGCGCCCTGCTTGAGGCGGCGCGTGCCCATCCCCGGATCAGCATCAGCAATGGCGCGCGCGTGGTGGAGGCGCATGAGCCGGGCACCGGCATTGACCTGCACCTCGATATGCACGGCGCGGCGGAAATCCGTCATCATGATGCGCTGGTGGCGGCCGATGGCGTCGGCTCGCAATTGCGGGGCCGTTTTGATGGCGGACGCGGCCTGCGCGATACGCAGCGAATCGCCTGGCGGGCCGTGGTGCCGGCGGGCGATGCCCCGGCCTTTGCCCGCAGCGCCTCGACGCATCTGTGGCTCGGCCCGGCAGCGCATTTGGTGCATTACCCGCTGAGTGGCGGCACGCTGATCAATGTGGTGGCAACCACCTCCGCCATGAAAAGGCGGCTTGTTCCCGGTGATTATGACGCGGCCAGCGATGATGCCGAATCGCAACAGCATCTGGCGCAATCCTTTGAAAATTTCTCCAGGGAAGCCAGGCAATTGCTGGCGTCGGTGACGAGCTTTCGGATGTGGCCGCTGTTTGATGCCGCGCCTTTGTCCAGCCTGGCGCAAGGTCATATTGGCCTTGCCGGCGATGCCGCCCATCCGATGGTGCCGTTTCTGGCGCAGGGCGCGTGTCAGGCGATCGAGGATGCCGGGGCGCTGGCGGCGGGTTTCGCGCGCCATCCGCAGCAGCCGCGCGAGGCGCTCGTGGCCTATAGCGCCATGCGGCTGGCGCGGGCATCGCGGGTGCAGGCTGCGTCCCGTCGCCAGGCGACGATTTATCACCTGTCCGGCTTTCCTGCCCATGCCCGCGATTTGGCGATCCAGACGCTCGGGCCCATGGGCATGGCACGCGGGCTTGACTGGCTTTACGCCGCCGCGGCGTAAAGCCTCAGGCTTTGGGCAAAACCAGCACGCCGGCCTCTCCCAGCGCCGTGCCATAGACAAGGCGGCTGCCGGTCGATTCCCAGGCGAGCGCGGTGATGGCGCCTTCGGCAGCGCCGCTGTGGCGGGCACGCACCAGCAATTCTGCGGCGTCGGTGAGGCGGCACATCAAGATCCAGCCATCCTCGTAGCCAATGGCCACCACCAGCGCCTTGGGATGGAAGGCGACGCAGGTGACCTTGGCCGGGCGCACGCCACATTCGCGCGGGGCCTTGCCCATCGGGCCATCGCGACCCTGAAACGGCCAGACGATGCAGGCTTCCGCGCCCGAGGTCGCCAGCCATTGCCCGTCACCCGACCATGACAGCGAGCGGGTCTTGGCCGGATAGCCCGACATGCGCATGTCCTTGCGATCATCGATGCGCCAGCCGTGCAAGGCGTTTTCCTGCATCGAGGTCACCACGAAGCGGCCATCGGGCGACAGGGTGACGTCAATATGCGCGCCTTTCCAGGTCAGGATGTCCGGGGCGGCGGCGGTATTGGGGAACCAGAGCGCGGCGCCATTATATTGGGCCGCGGCAATGCGATAGCCCTTCGGCATGAAGGCCACACCGCGCGCCACCGAAGCCAGCGCGGTGCTCTTGACGACGCCGTCGCGGTCGCGGGCCCGCAGGTTGCGCCCGCATGACCAGGCGATGGCGCCATCGGCGCGCGCGGCCACAGCGTCGATCCATGTGCCGTTTTCATCGGCAAGGCCCTGAATTGTGCCATCAGCAGCTATGGTGACGATGCGGCCATCATCGCCGCCGGTCACCAGCTTGCCGGGCATGAGCGCATGGCAAAGCACGCTGCCTTCGGGATGGGCATCGACCGCGCGGCTGCCGCCCTCATGCCAGATGCGGACGCGGCCATTGCCCAGCGCCAGGGTTGGTGCGCCGTCGAGAAAGGCGGCGCCCACGACATGCGCGCCGGCATCGGCTTCCAGATCGAGCGCCGTGACGAAATCGGTGAGCGAGGAATTGAGCGCCATGGTTGCTGTGAGCTTTCTGGTGACGGGGTGGACTTCGGGCGGCGATATCTCAGGTGCCTGTCGTGATCACGTCCTTGATGATGGCGGCGGCGCCGTCAAGCAGGGCGGTGGTGGCAAGATCCGGGCTGGCGATGAAACCGGCGGCCTCAAGACTGGCGATGCCATGGGCCAGCGCCCAGATTTTCAGGCCGAGGGCCTCTTCCTGCCGCGGCGTCAGCCTGGCACCGGCCAGCATGGCGGCGACGCCGGCGCTGAAGGCGGAATGGGCATTATCGCCCAGCGCTGCGGCAGGGCGCGCCGAAAACATCGCCTGATAGAGGCCGGGGGCCTGCCGGGCAAAATCGAGATAGGCGCGGCCCATGGCGGCAAAGGCGTCAATGGGTTGCGGCGTCGAGGCAGCGGCAGCGGCAAGATCATTGGTGAAACGGCTGAAGCCCTGACGGGCCAGTTCGTCAACCAGCGCCTGGCGGTCGGAGAAATGCCGATAGGGCGCGGCGCCGGTGACGCCGACACGCTTGGCCGCTTCTGCAAAGGTCAGGCCGCCAAGGCCGCGCTCGGCCACGAGCTGATCGGCGGCGTCGACCAGCGCCTGACGCAGGTTGCCATGGTGATAGGGTCGCGATGCCGATGATCCGAAAGGGTTGCGCATGGTTCAGGTCAAAAGCACAGAATGACTTGGGGAACAACCAGGCTCAAAACAGCTGGCCTTGCGGTTTGGCTGCGGCCTCGGGCGCCGGTGTCGCTCCGGCCTTGCCGGCTTCGCGCTCGACGCGCGCGGCGATCTGCCCGTCAGCCATCTCGATGCTGAGCAAGGTGCCGGGCGGCGCGGCGGCGATCTTGCTGACAAGCGTGCCATCGGCGCGGCGCACCAGCGCAAAGCCACGGCCAAGGACATTGCGGTGATCCAGCGAATTCAGCAGTGCCGCCAGGCCCTGCAGCTTGCGCTTGTGGACAAGCTGGCGCTCGCTGAAGGCGCGCGGCAGGCGCCCGGCCTGCTGCAACCAGCGGCGGCGGGCGGCGAGCTGGCGTTCGCGCTCCAGCGCGAGGCGTGCGGCAAGGGCCTTGGCGAGAGATTTTTCGAGCCCGTCGATTTTGGTGCGCCGCCGCATCTGCGCCTCGCCGAAGGCCCGGGCGCTGCGCTGGCGGATGGCATCGACCCTGGCCTTGGCCAGCGCCAGACGTACGCGCGGTGACTGGCCTGCCAGCCTCGGCGAAAGACGCCCAAGCCCGACGCGCAGCCGCGAGGCCTTGTCCTTGAGGCCGGCGCGCAGGCGCTCGCCATTGCGGTCAAGCCTCTGGCGCCGCTCGGCCATCATGCGGTCGGCATCCGGCATGGCCCGGACCAGCGCCCGCAAGGCGACGCGTGCCTGCTGGCGAAAGCGGGTCATGCCATGGAGGCGGCGCTGATCCAGCCCGCGCAGCAGCGCCAGCTGGTCAAGCCGCACCGGCACGACTTTTTCCGCCGCTGCTGTGGGCGTCGGTGCCCGCAAATCGGCAGCAAAATCAATGAGGGTGGTGTCGGTCTCATGGCCGACGGCGGAAATCAGCGGAATCTGGCTGGCGGCGGCGGCGCGCACCACGGACTCCTCGCTGAAGCCGGCCAGATCCTCAAGCGAGCCGCCGCCGCGCGCGACAATGAGCACATCGGGCCGGGGCACGGGGCCACCGTGCGGCAGCGCGTTGAATCCTTCAATGGCGGCGGCGACCTCGGCGGCGCATGTCTCGCCTTGGACGCGCACCGGCCAGACCAGCACATGGCGGGCAAAGCGCTCGCCGAGACGATGGATGATGTCGCGAATGACCGCGCCGGTCGGCGAGGTGATGACGCCAATGACCTGCGGCAGGAACGGCAATGGGCGCTTGCGGGCGGTATCAAACAGGCCTTCGGCGGCGAGGCGACGGCGCCGCTCTTCCAGCACCAGCATCAGCGCCCCTTCGCCTTGCGGCTCCAGCGCCTCGATGATCAATTGATAGGAAGATTTTCCGGCATAGGTCGTCACCTTGCCGGTGGCGACCACCTGCAAACCCTCCTGCGGCTTGAATTTCAGCCGCGCAAACACGCCCTTCCAGATGACGGCATCAATCTTGGCGCCCTCATCCTTCAGCGAAAAATAGGCATGGCCAGAGGAATGGGGCCCGCGGTAGCCGGTGATTTCACCGCGCACGCGCACATGGCCGAAACGCTCCTCAACCGTGCGCTTGAGCGCGCCGGAGAGGCCGGTGACGCTCAGTTCCTCGATATTGGCGAGAAGGTCGGCCACGGGCTACATCAACCCGCGCCGGGGCGGCAATTGAGACGGCGCCAACCGCATGGCATCAAGGCGTGCCAGTTCGGGCGCGGATTCGAGCCCGGCCTGATGGCGCGCCAGTTTCTGCAACGGGAGAGGGCCGAGAAATATCTGGCGGTTTGGCACGGCGACGCAGGCTGCCACCGCATGGCCATGGGCCGCCTCGCCCGGGTCATCAGCGATGACGACATACATCGCCTGTCCGGCCGGGGTGATGAGGCAAAGGCCATATTCCTGGCCGAGCGGACCCAGAATCAGGGTCCAGGCGCCGCAAACGCCCAATCTGCCCGGCGGGCAGCCGAAGGCGGCGCTGGCGCGCTCAAGACCTTCCGCCAGCTGGCCGCTGTGCACCTGCGGACTGGCGCTCCAGAAATTGCGGCGCAATTGCCGGGCCTGGGACGTGCGAATGAAGGAGGGGCCGAACAGGCGTCGCCCCAGTGACAGGGCCAGCTTGTTCAGGAAGCGTTGTGGTCCGCGCTGGGCCAGATCGGGGTGCAGCGTCAAGCGGCCATGATGGGCGGCGCGGAACCATTCCTGCTGGCGCGGCGCAAACAGGGCATCGAAGGCAATGGCGCCGGGCTGGGCGGAAGTGCCATGGTGATGGGGGTTGATGATGAAGCGTCTGGCGTGCGGAAAGTAGGCTGCGACCGAGAGATTGGCGACTTGCGACCAATAGGCGCTGGAATCGGCGAGGCGCAGGGTGACAGACCCGGCATCGATGGCGCCGGGCGAAGCCTCGGCACCAACGCGCCCCGCCCAGGCCACTTCACGGTTGCGATGAATATGGAAAATCTGTTCACCGGCAAGGCCGGCCCAGCGCTCGCAGAAGGTGTCGTCGTCGCTCTGATAATCGGCGGCGATGCCAAGATAGGTCAGAGGTCCTGGCAAGGGCTTGTCGCGGTCAAGGAACGACAGGGCCGAGCGCACCTGCTGGCCTTGCATCGACCAGTTTTTTAGGAAGTTATTGTCGATCGAATCATCACCAAGCCGGGCGCAGGTAGCGCAAAAGGCATTGCTGCGAAACAGCGCCGGCGCATATTCGCCGCCTAGCAGGCGTGGCCACAGGGGTGGCAGATCATGGCTGTCGGTGCCGAGGGGTTGGCTGCAGGCCGGGCAGGTGCCGTGTGATGCCGCCTTGCCCGCCTCGCGCGACCGGGTTGCCGCAAGCCCCTGGTCTCCCTGCTGCTGGATTATGTCCTGCAATGCCGCGCCGTCCCCTGCATCGAAGCCCTTGTCCTACACGAGAAGCTGGCCGCTGGCCAACATGCCAGGCCCGCGGGCGCGCCGGGCTTGTGCAGACAGTTCCGGGCGATATTGGGCAGAGATTGCTTGGCTCCCCGAGCAGGGCTCGAACCTGCGACAATTCGATTAACAGTCGAATGCTCTACCAGCTGAGCTATCGGGGATCAGACCATGGTCGCGAGGGTCTATAGCAAGGCCCTCAGACTTTGCAAAGCCGGAATTGGGTGAATTGCCGAATAATTGCGACAATTCTTGCCAGCGCGGCTGATGCCCTCAGGCCGAATAGAGCCCGGCATAGGTCTGGCGCAGCAGATTTTTTTGCACCTTGCCCATACTGTTACGCGGCAAATCATCGACCAGAATGATGCGTTTGGGGCATTTATAGGCTGCCAGGCGGGCCTTGAGGGCAGCCAGCATGGCCTCGGGTTTCAGCGCGGCGCCAGGCTTGCCGACGACAATGGCCGTCACGCCTTCGCCAAGATCGGGGTGCGCGAGGCCGATGACGGCGCTTTCCAGCACGCCATCGAGCAGGTCGATCTCGCTTTCGACTTCCTTGGGATAGACATTGAAGCCGCCCGAAATCACCAGATCCTTGCCGCGGCCGATAATGTGCAGGTAATCCTGCGCATCGATGAAGCCGAGATCGCCGGTGATGAAATAGCCATCGGCGCGGAATTCCTCGTGAGTCTTTTCCGGCATGTTCAGGTAGCCGCAGAACACATTGGGGCCGCGCACCTCGACAACGCCAATCTCGCCTGGTGCCAGCAGGGCTCCGGTGGCCGGTTCGGTAATGCGAATTGTGACGTCCGGCAGCGGAAAGCCCACCGTGCCCGGGCGGCGCTCGCCGTCATAGGGGTTCGAGGTGATCATGCCGGTCTCAGTCATGCCGTAACGCTCAAGAATGGCGTGACCGGTCTTGGCGGAAAATTCGCGATGGGTTTCAGCCAGAAGCGGCGCCGAGCCGGAAATGAACAGCCGCATGCGGGCACTGACGGCGCGGTCGAGGCCGGGATGGGCGATCAGCCGCGTGTAAAAGGTCGGCACGCCCATGAGGCTGGTGGCGCCAGGCATCAGCGCCAGCACCTCATTGACGTCAAAACGCGGTAAAAACAGCAAGCGCGCCTGGGCGAGCAGGGCGACATTGATCGCCACAAACAGGCCGTGGGTATGATAGATCGGCAGGGCGTGGATCAGCACATCATCGCGGGTGAAGCGCCACAGGCCGCACAGCGCGGCGGCGTTGCTGGCGAGATTGGCATGGGTCAGCATGGCGCCTTTCGAGCGCCCGGTGGTGCCGGATGTATAGAGCAGGGCGGCCAGATCGTCGGGTCCGCGGCCAACATTGGCAAAAACCGGGCTGTGGCGGGCGGCATGCTGGGTCAGGCTGCCCTCGCCGGCGGCATCGAGGGTCCAGCAATGGGCAACGCCGGCGCCGGTGGCGGCCGGTTTCAGTTCATCGAGGCGGGCGGGATCGCAGACGAACACCTGCGGGCGCGCATCGCCGAGGAAATAGGCGATTTCCGGCGCGGTATAGGCGGTGTTGAGCGGCAGGAATACCGCCCCGGAGCGCAGGCAGGCGAGCATGAGCAGCACGGCCTGCGGGGATTTTTCTACCTGGGCGGCCACAACGGCGCCCGGACCGACGCCGGCGGCCACAAGCGCGTGTGCCATTTGTGCGCTTCTGGCCTCAAGGGCGCCGAAGGTGAGGTCGCGGCCCTGCCCGGCGGTGATAAAGACCCTCGATTCGTCGAGGCCCTGCGGCAACAGTTGGTCGAACAGATGATTGCTCACGGCCTTCAGGCTCCCCTGACAGCGAACTGGCCGGTGCGGCGGAAGCGCGCCAGATAGGTCGGGACAATGGCGGCGATGGTTTCCGGCTCGATTCCGGCACCCTGCAGGGTGCGTTTCTCGGCCATGGCCGCGGCCGAGACGATATTGTCGGATTTCAGCAGGGTCACCTGGTCGCGGGTCATGGCCAGCAGGGGCGGGTAGAGGCCCAGCGACACCGAACTGGCGATTTCGGTGCTGCGCGCCATCAGCGAGGCGAGGCCGAAAGGCAGCGGCATCAGCAGGCGGCGGCGGCCCGTGACCTCGCAAATATAGGCGAGCAATTCATGGAAGGTCTTGATCTCGGGCCCGCCAAGCTCATGGACCGTGCCGGATTTAACCTCGCCAGCGGCCGCCTTCGCAATGAATTTCGCCACATCGCCGACATAGACCGGCTGGAATTTCGTGTGGCCGCCGCCGATCAGCGGCAGGCCCGGAAACAGCCGCGCCATGGCGGCAAAGCGATTGAAGAAATCATCCTCCGGCCCGAACACCAGCGAGGGCCGGGCGATCACCGCGTCGGGAACGGTTTCCCGCACGGCGGCTTCGCCCTCAGCCTTGCTTCGGGCATAGGCCGAGGCGGCATTGACATCGGCACCTATGGCCGAGACATGCACGAGGTTGGTGATACCCTCGGCCTTGGCGGCATCGGCCAGCGCCGCAGCGCCAAAGCGGTGAATGCCATCGAAGGTCTGGCGGCCCGATGGTGCGAGAATACCGGAGAGATTGACCACGGCTGTGGCGCCGCGCATCGCTGCCGCGACGGAATCAGGGTAGCGCATATTGGCCTGCACGGTGCAGATTTGCCCCGCTGTGCCGAGCGTGGGCAAGAAAAACGCCAGTTCCGGGCGACGCGAGGCGACCCTGATGCGCCAGCCATCCAAAGCCAGCGCCCGCACCACATGACGCCCGACAAAGCCCGAGCCACCAAAAACCGTGATAAGCCGCGTCGTATTCATGCCCTGATCGCCTTGTTTTGCCCAAATCCGAGGTATGACCGCTTTAGCCCCTGACAAGCGGCCTGTATAGCCGGATGAAGGTGCAATGAAGCAGATTGACAAGCTTTGACGGCGCCTTTAGGTGAGCCTTGTCGCCCTGGTGGCGGAATTGGTAGACGCGCTGGTTTCAGGTACCAGTCTTGCAAGAGGTGGAGGTTCGAGTCCTCTCCAGGGCACCAAATTCCCGCATATTTTGAATCATGATGCGAAGCGCAGGCGCATGGCGCGCGAGCGGGCGCTTGCGTTCAAGCGCGAACACGGTAAGAGTCTCGCCTGATCCTCCCTGTCGCCCGAGATTCATGCCCCGTCCTGCCAATGCCATAGACTTCTGGCGCGGATGCGCGCTTGTGACGATTTCGATCGATCACGTACCCGGCAATCTCTACGTCAATTATACGCTGCATAATTTTGCGCTTTCGGATGCCTCCGAAGTGTTCGTGTTCCTCGCCGGATGGGCCATGCGCCTCGTCGCCGATGGCAGCGCTGCCAGAAGCAATCCGGGGGCAGCCAACTGGCGGCTGGTGCGGCGATCCGGCAGGCTTTACGTCTCGCAGATCGTGTTCAGCCTGCTGGCGCTGGCGATCCTGGTGCTTGGTGCCGTTGTGCTGAACGCGCCGTTTCTCTACGACTGGAACGCCGCAGGGACGGTATTTGCCGATCCGGTCCGTGGGCTCATCGGCCTTGCTACCTTGCTGACGCAGCTTGGCTATTTCAATATCCTGCCGCTCTATGTGATCTTGATGCTGATGGCGCCCGTGATGATCACCATCTACCGGCGCTGGCCCATGCTGCTGTTGCCGGCCTCATTGGCGCTTTACGCGGTGGTGCTGGCCTCGCGGTTCAATTTGCCAAACTGGCCGGCACCGGGATCATGGTTCCTCAACCCTTTCGCCTGGCAGCTGAATTTCGTTCTGGGGTTCAGCATTGCCGGCAAGACCGGGATCGGGGCCTTCGCGCGCCGCTTCCGCTGGCCGCTGTTTGTAGTCAGCCTGCCGATTCTTGCGCTGGGATTGCTGGCCTCGCAGACGCATTTCGCGCCAATATCACCGCAAACGCCATGGATTCGCCTGTTTGTTGCCTTCAACAAAACCTACGAATCACCGGCGCGGCTGATCAATATGCTGGCGCTGGCGGCGGTCGTGCCCGGCATATTTGAGGTGCTGCACCGGGTGATCGCACCCGTCACCAGCGCTTTTGCCAAACTGGGGCGCAATTCCCTCAGTGTTTTTTGTGTCGGCTCGCTTGCCAGCCTCGTTGGCCAAATCTATCGCTATGTGGTTGGCGGCGGCGCGCTTAATGATACGCTCATCCTTGTATGCACTTTTCTCGTTTTGTGGATTACCGCATGGTACACAGAGGATCTATCACCGCGCTGGTCCTTGCGCTGGCCTTCGCGCTAGCACCGGCAGCACGCGCGCAGGCGCCGGTGGTCGCGGCTGCGGCATTTTCCGCCTCCTGCGCCGTTCCTGACGCGGATGTGGCGACATCGGGATCGCTGGCCAGTCTTGGCGCCAAACTCAAGGCCGGTGATCCGGTCAAGATCATGGCGATAGGTTCGTCCTCGACCGTCGGCATTGGCGCATCCAGCCGCAATCATGCCTATCCCAGCGATCTCAGCGGCATTCTCGCCAAGGCGCTGAAGGGGTCGCATATCGAGATCATCAATCGCGGCGTGTCGGGCGAAGTGGCGGCGACGACTGCACAGCGCATCCGCGACGAGGTCGATGTCGAACGGCCGGATTTGCTGTTGTGGCAGCTTGGCACCAATGATGCCCTGAGCCGGGTGCCACCCGACCAGTTCGCCGAGACGGTCAACACAACGCTCGACTGGCTGAAGGAAAACAAGATCGAAGTGGCGCTGATCGGGCTGCAATATACTTCGAAGCTGGCGCGCGATGCCAATTACATCGCCATTCGCGACGTTTTGTTCAAAATCGCCAATGAGCGGCATATTCTTTATATCCGGCGCTATGCGGCGATGAAATTCATTGCACGCACCCGCGCCAAGGTGCGGCTGCTGAGCCCGGATCATTTTCATCTCAACGACCTTGGCTATGAATGCATGGCCGAGCAGGTCGCGCATGCCGTGGTCGCCAGCCTGTTCGTCAAGCGCTTCCGCCCCGGCGCCGCCAGGTGAGCCGCGCAGGGATCTCATAATTCACGCCGCGCCGCGTCGGTTGCCTTTTGCGTGCGGGCAATGATACCCATATAGGAAGACAGAGATTAACTGCAGCCTCAGGGAGGCCGCCATGGCATCCGATCATGTTGATGATGCTCCGCAATCCCACAATGTGTCGCTGGCCGACAAATACGACCTGACGCAGGATCGGGTTTTTCTGTCGGGCACGCAGGCGATCGTGCGCCTGCTGTTGATGCAAAAGGCGATTGACAGCGCTGCCGGGTTGAACACGGCGGGGTTCGTGTCGGGCTATCGCGGTTCCCCGCTCGGCGGTCTGGATCATCAGTTGCAGCGCGCCAAGGCGGCGTTTGAAAAGGCGCATATCGTCTTTACGCCCGGGCTCAACGAGGATTTGGCGGCAACGGCGATCTGGGGCGCGCAACAGGCAGAAATGCGCGGCGAGGGCCGCTTCGACGGGGTGTTTTCCATCTGGTACGGCAAAGGGCCGGGCGTTGATCGCTCGGGCGATGCCTTCCGCCATGCCAATCTCGCCGGCACCTCGCGCTACGGCGGTGTGCTGGCGCTGATGGGCGATGATCATACTGCCGAATCATCGACCACGGCGCATCAATCCGAATTTGACCTGCTCGACAAGATGATGCCGATCCTGTCGCCGGCCGGTGTGCAGGAATTGCTGGATTTCGGGCTCCTCGGCTTTGCCCTCAGCCGCTTTGCCGGGGTCTGGGTGGGCCTGAAGGCGATGAAGGACACGATCGAATCAACCGCCTCGGTGTCGGGCGCGCTGGGGCGGATCGTCACCCGCGTGCCGGAAGATTTCGTCATGCCGCCGGGCGGGCTCAACATTCGCCCTCACGACGGCATCCTCGAACAGGAAGAACGGCTGCAGGAATACAAGCGCCAGGCGGTCGTGGCCTGGCTGAAGGTCAACCGCCTCAACCATCTCGTCATGTCGGGCGGGCCACAGGCGCGCATCGGCATTCTGACCGCCGGCAAATCCTATCTCGATGTCCGGCAGGCGCTCGACGATCTTGGCATCGATGAAGTGCGCGCCAATGCGCTGGGGCTGCGGGTGATGAAGCTCGGCTGCCCGTGGCCGGTGGTGCCTGATGAGCTGATGAGCTTTGCCCAGGGGCTGGAACTCATCATCGTCGTCGAGGAAAAGCGCTCGCTGATCGAGGTGCAGGTTCGAGAAGAGCTTTATGGCTCCGCCTGCCAGCCCGTTGTCATCGGCAAGCATGATGAGCAAGGCGCCTGGCTGTTCCCGGTGAAGGGTGCGCTCGATGCCAATGACATTGCCATTGCCATCGGCAGCAGGATTCTGGCGCGCACGCCCGATGCCGAGGTTGCGGCAGCGGTGGCACGCCTGAAGGTGGCGCAGGTGGCGCTGGCGGAAACGCGCGATGCCGGGGTGCGCATTCCGTATTTCTGCTCAGGCTGCCCGCATAATTCCTCCACCAAGGTGCCGGAGGGCGCGCGCGCCTATGCCGGCATCGGCTGCCATTACATGGCGCAATGGATGGATCGCTCCACCGATGGCTATACGCAGATGGGCGGCGAGGGCGCCAACTGGATCGGCGAGGCGCCGTTCTCAAAGCGCGGCCATGTATTCCAGAACCTTGGCGATGGCACCTACAATCATTCCGGCATTCTGGCGCTGCGCTTTGCCGTGGCGGCGGGCACCCATATTACCTACAAGATCCTGTTCAATGATGCGGTGGCGATGACCGGCGGCCAGCACCATGAGGGCGGCCTGACGGTTGCCAAAGTGGCGGCGCAGGTCGTGGCCGAGGGCGCCAAACGTCTCGTGGTTGTGACCGACGAGCCGGATAAATATGCCGGTGGCGGCGGCCTGCCCGGCGGCACAAGCGTGTTTCACCGCGATGATCTGATGGATGTGCAGCGCCAGCTGGCCGATGTGCCCGGCGTCAGCGTGATGATTTATGACCAGACCTGCGCTGCCGAGAAGCGTCGTCGCCGCAAACGTGGCGAGATGATCGATCCCGACAAGCGGGTAATCATCAATGAGCTGGTCTGCGAGGGTTGCGGTGATTGCGGCGTCGCCTCCAATTGTGTTTCGGTGCAGCCGCTCGACACAGAATTCGGCCGCAAGCGCAAAATCGACCAATCGAGCTGCAACAAGGATTTTTCCTGCGTCAACGGCTTTTGTCCGTCGTTCGTGACGGTGACGGGCGCGCGTATCAAGAAAGCCGAGGCGCGGCCGATGCTGGCGGCCAAAGGTGCGGAACTGCCGGAACCGCAACGTCGCCAGATCGCCGCGGATCGGCCTTTCGGCATTCTGGTCAATGGTGTCGGTGGCACGGGTGTGGTGACGATTGGCGCCATTCTCGGCATGGCCGCGCATATCGAGGGCCTCGGTTGCGGCATGATCGATATGGCCGGCCTCGCCCAGAAGGGCGGCGCGGTCTACAGCCATGTCAAACTGGCGACCACGCCCGAAGGCATCCATGCCATCAGGGTGGCGGCCGGCGAGGCCGATCTGGTGTTGGGCTGCGATCTGGTGGTGTCCGGCTCCAAGAAGGTGCTGGCGAGCGTGCGCCATGGCGAGACAGCGCTGGTGATCAATACGGCGGAGGTCTATCCGGGCGATTTCGCGCGCAATGCCGATTATGCGCTGCCGGGCCGGCGCATCAAGCAGGCGCTGGAGGCTTCGGGCGCCGGTGCGCTGCATCTCATCGATGCCGGAACCATGGCGACGGCGCTGCTCGGCACGTCGATTGCCGCCAATATGTTCATGCTCGGCTTTGCCTGGCAGCAGGGCTATGTGCCGCTGGCGGCAGAGTCGCTGGAGCGGGCGATCACGCTGAATGGCGAAGCGGTGGCGATGAATCTTGCGGCCTTTGCCTGGGGACGGCGGGCTGCGCATGATCCGCAGGCGGTGGCGGCGGAAGCCGCCAAAGCCATGCCGCCTACGCCGGCGCGCCAGATGTCCACGAGCCTCGATGAGATGATCGCGCGGCGCACGGCATTTCTCACCGCCTATCAAAATGCCGCCTATGGCGCGCATTATGCAGCGCGGGTGGCGATGGTGCGGGCTACCGAACAGCATATCCTGCCCCATTCAACCGCATTGAGCGAAGCGGTGGCGCGGTATTTGTTCAAGCTCATGGCGATCAAGGACGAATATGAAGTCGGGCGGCTCTACAGCAATGGCGCATTCGCGCGCCAGCTCGCCGATACATTCGACGGCGATGTGAAGCTGACTTTCCATCTCGCGCCGCCTTTGCTCGCGCGTGTGGGTGCAGACCAGCGTCCGCGCAAGGTCTCGCTCGGCGGGTGGATGATGCCGGTGTTTGGCCTGCTGGCCTCAGCCAAGGTGCTGCGTGGCACGCCGTTCGATCTCTTCGGCCGCTCGCCCGAGCGGCGGGCGGAGCGGGCGCTGCTGGCCGAATATGAGACCCTGCTTGACGAGATCATCTCCAATCTCAGCGCAGAAAACCATGCTCTTGGCGTGGCTTTGGCGAGCTTGCCGGAAAAAATCCGCGGCTATGGCCATGTCAAGGCCAAAAGCATGGCCAGCGTGGCCGGCGAGCGCGCGCGGTTGCTGGAGCAATGGCGCGGTGGCGGCGTGCCGCTGCGGGCAGCGGCGGCAGAATAATCCGCGCGCGGGCCCGGTTTTGGCCGCGACGGCCGGATGATTGTGTGCAGCCCCTTGACGGCGGTGCAGGTTTTCGTCACCAACCATCCGGCGCTTTTTGCTAACAAATACCCGCGTCAGGCGCGGGCACCATCGACGAGGGACATTCTCCATGCGTGTTTATTATGATTCTGATGCTGACATCGGCCTGATCAAGGGCAAGAAGGTGGCTGTGGTCGGCTATGGCAGCCAGGGCCATGCCCATGTGCTGAACATGCGCGATTCTGGCGTGAAAAACGTGGTCGTGGCGCTGCGCGAAGGCTCGGCCTCCGCCGCCAAGGCCAAGGCCGAAGGGCTGAAGGTGATGACCCCCGCCGAGGCCGCCAAATGGGCCGATGTGGTGATGATGCTCACCCCGGATGAATTGCAGGCCGATATTTATCGCACCGAACTCGCCCCGAACATGAAAAAGGGCGCGGCGCTGATGTTTGCGCATGGCCTCAATGTGCATTTCAACCTGATCGAGCCGCGTGCCGATCTCGACGTGCTGATGGTCGCGCCCAAGGGCCCCGGCCATACGGTGCGCTCGGAATACAAGCGCGGTGGCGGCGTGCCCTGTCTGGTGGCGATCGCCCAGGATGCCAGCGGCAATGCCCATGATCTTGGCCTGTCCTATGCCTCGGCGATTGGCGGTGGCAAAGCCGGCATTATCGAGACCTCGTTCAAGGAAGAGTGCGAGACCGATCTTTTCGGCGAGCAGGTGGTGCTGTGCGGCGGCCTCGTCGAACTCATCCGCGCCGGTTTCGAGACGCTGGTGGAAGCCGGTTATGCGCCGGAAATGGCCTATTTCGAGTGCCTGCACGAAGTGAAGCTGATCGTCGACCTGATTTATGAGGGCGGTATCGCCAACATGAATTACTCAATTTCCAACACCGCCGAATATGGCGAATATGTCACCGGCCCGCGCATCGTGACGCCGGAGACCAAGGCCGAGATGAAGCGGGTGCTCCATGACATCCAGTCCGGCAAATTCACCCGCGACTGGATGCTGGAAAACAAGGTGAACCAGACCAGCTTCAAGGCGACCCGCGCCAAGGCGGCGGCGCACCAGATCGAGAATGTCGGTGCCACGCTGCGGGCGATGATGCCGTGGATCGGTGCCAACAAGCTGGTCGACAAGGCGAAAAACTAAGCCAAAACAACAGCGCGGCGGCGAAGGCTGCCGCGCTGATCATGGCCGCGGGCCTGCCACGGCGCGGCTGATGGTGGCTTTTCGCGCGTGGCCGATTTGCAGGATCACTTCCGAGTCATTCAGTCTGCAACGGACGGACTTGCGCAGGCCCGGGCATGGTTCTGCCCGGAAAAACCAAGGCATTTGAGGCGTTTGCGATAGTATGATGCCCCCGGGCATCAGGCAGCAAAGCGCCAGAGGTTCCACATGGATCCGCGCTCCCGGCATCGTTATATTTTCATAGATATAACGATAATGATGCGCCGATGACAATCAACCCGGTTGGGCCCTGGTGCGCTAGACGGCCCGCGCGAAGCGTTCGGCGGTTGCCGCCTGGCCCAGATAGGCATCAAAACATGCCGCCACCTGACGCATGAACGGGCGACCTTGCTCGGTGATTTGCCAGATGCTGCCGTGATGCGCGACGAAGCCATCGGCTTCCAGCGCCTGCAGCGTCGGCAAGACGCCATCAAGCGCATCGGCACGGCCGAGATAATGCCGGGAACTGGCTTCGAGATCGACCTCGTCGCCGCACATGACCTGTTCGATCACGGACCGGCGCAACCGGTCGTCGGCGCTGAGCGCAATGCCGCGAGCGACAGCAAAATGGTCTGCCTCGATAGCTGCGGTATAATCGGGCACGCGCGTTGCATTCTGGGCATATCCCTGGTGCAGGCTGCCGATGGCGCTGGCGCCCATGCCGATCAGGGCCGGGGCGGCATCGGTCGTATAGCCCTGGAAATTACGATGCAGCGCGCCGGCCTCGGCGGCCATGGTCAGGGCATCGCCGGGCAAGGCGAAATGGTCGAGCCCGACGGCAATATAGCCGCCTTCACGGCGCAGCGTTTCCCTGATCGCCTCCTGCTGGGCAAAGCGCCCCAAAGCGTCGGGCAAGGCACTGCGGGGGATCAGCAGCTGGTGCTTTTTCATCCACGGCACATGGGCATAGCCAAAGACGGCGATGCGCTCGGGGGCCAGTTCCAGCACGGAACGGGCCGTGGCACAAACGCTCTCCACCGTCTGATGCGGCAGGCCGTACATCAGGTCGATATTGATCGAGGCAATGCCGATGGCGCGCAGCTTGTTGAGGCAGCTGCGGGTTTCCTCGAAGCTCTGGGCGCGGCCGATGGCCTGCTGGACATTGATGTTGAAGTCCTGAACACCAAGGCTGGCACGGGTGATGCCCATGGCCTTGAGGGCCGGCAGGCGATCTTCCGGCAGATTGACCGGATCAATCTCGATGGCGATTTCGGCATCGGCCTCAAGATCAAAATGCTGGCGGATGGTCGCCATGATCTCTACCAGGGATTCGGCCGAAAGGCTGGTCGGCGTGCCGCCGCCCCAATGAATCTGGGCTATGCGGGCGCGGCCCGGCAAGGCGGCGGCGACCATGGCGATCTCGCGCATCAGCACCCTCGCATAGGCGAGCCGGGATGAGGCGAGGCGCACGACGCCAGTGTTGCATCCGCAATAATAGCAAAGCCGGTCGCAGAACGGCACATGCAGGTAAAGCGACAATGGCTGGTCCAGCGGCAGCGCCTGCAGCCATTGCGCATAGACGTCCGCGCCAACTTTCGCGCTGAAGTTCGGCGCGGTCGGGTAGCTGGTATAGCGCGGAATATTGCCGTCATAACGGGCAATCAGCGCAGGAATATTGGTGGATGCATCATGGGACATGGGGAGAATTTAACCCCCGGGCCCGGCAAATGGCTTTGACGCGGATCAAAAGCGGTCGCAACGGCACAGGTGTCAAACTGTCGCAAGGCTTGGCGCTCATCAACCAATCGGCTGAAATGACAGGCTTGCGCGGCCCGGCTGCGACAAGGATGCGGCAATTTCGCGGCGAGGATGGCGAGCCCGCTTGATCTTGATCAAAGACGACACTTTACCCGCATTCTAAAACCGGGCGGATATTTCCGCTGGGGTTCGGAGAAGGTGGGCAAAATGCAGCAGAGTGTCACGAAGAAAATAACAACCGGCGAGCTCATCGGCTTCGTGCTGCTGGCGGCATTCGCGGTTTTTGCAACCTTTGTGTCTGCCAAGGCGTGGACGCCGGCCTATGCGTTCCAGACCAGCATCATGGCCTGGACTGCGGCCGTGTGTGCGTTTCTGGTGATCCGGAATTACTATAATCGCCCGGCGCAACTGCCGCCGCGCGAGATCGACGGCAAGCCAAATTATTATATGTCGCCAGTAAGGTTCCTGACCGTGGCGTCCATCGTCTGGGGGCTGATCGGCATGACGGTCGGCCTTTATATCGCGCTGGAACTCGCCTATCCGCACCTCAATTTCGTGCAATATGTCAATTTCGGGCGCCTGCGGCCCTCGCATACCAATTCGGTGATCTTCGGTTTTGGTGGCAATATCCTGATCGGAACGTCGTTTTATGTCGTGCAGCGCACGTCACGGGCGCGGCTTGCCGGCTATCTGGCGCCGTGGTTCGTTGCCATCGGCTATAATCTGTTTCTGGTGCTGGCCATCTCCGGCTATCCGCTCGGGATTACCGCTTCCAAGGAATATGCCGAGCCGGAATGGTACCAGAAATTGCTGCTGACGGTGGTCTGGGTCACCTATCTCGTCGTGTTTGTCGGCACGCTGATGCGTCGTGCCGAGCCGCATATCTATGTGGCCAACTGGTTCTACCTGTCGTTTATCCTGACCATCGCCGTTCTTCACTTGTTTAACAGCCCGACCGTGCCGATCTCGCTGTTTTCGTCGAAATCCTACATCGTGTGGAGCGGCGTGCAGGATGCCATGTTCGAGTGGTGGTATGGCCACAATGCCGTGGCCTTCTTCCTGACGGTGCCGTTCCTGGCGATGATGTATTATTTCGTGCCGAAACGCGCCAACCGGCCGATTTATTCCTACCGGCTGTCGATCGTGCATTTCTGGGCGCTGATCTTCATCTATATCTGGGCCGGCCCGCATCATCTGATCTATACGGCCTTGCCGGACTGGGTCCAGACTCTCGGCATGGTGTTCTCGATCGTGCTGTGGATGCCGTCGTGGGGTGGCATGATCAACGGCCTGATGACGCTGTCAGGGGCCTGGGACAAGCTGCGCACCGATCCGGTGCTGCGCATGATGGTCGTGGCGCTGGCCTTCTATGGCATGGCGACTTTCGAGGGGCCGGTCATGGCCATCAAGGAAGTCAATGCCCTCACCCATTATACCGACTGGGTCATTGGCCATGTGCATTCGGGCAGTCTTGGCTGGGTCGCCTATATTTCCTTCGGGGCGATCTACTGCATGGTGCCCTGGCTGTGGAACCGGCGCGAGCTCTACTCGCTCAAGCTGGTTAACTGGCACTTCTGGATCTCGACCATGGGCATTGTGCTTTACATCTCGTCGATGTGGGTCGCGGGTATCATGGAAGGCCTGATGTGGCGCTCCTACAACAAGCTGGGCTTTCTGCAATATTCCTTCGTGGATACGGTTCAGGCGGTGCATCCGCTCTATGTCCTGCGCGCGCTTGGCGGTGCCATGTTCCTCACCGGCGTTCTGATCATGGTCTACAATTTGTGGATGACGATCACGGTGGATGAACTCAGCTTAACCCAAGCCGGTCGTCCGGGTGCTCCGGCACTCGTCCCCGCTGAGTGAGGAATTCAACACATGTCCTTGATGTCCAAACACTATATTCTGGAAAAGAATGTCATCCTCCTCGCGGTTGCTGCGGTTCTGGCTGTGGCCATTGGCGGGCTGGTCGAAATCGTGCCGCTGTTTTATGTAAAGGGCACCATTGAAAAGGTTGGCTCGATCCGGCCTTACACACCGCTGGAACTCGAGGGCCGCGACATTTACGTGCGCGAGGGCTGCTACCTGTGTCATTCGCAGATGATCCGGCCGCTGCGTGACGAAGTCGAGCGTTACGGCCATTATTCGCTGGCCGCCGAGAGCATGTATGATCATCCGTTCCAGTGGGGCTCCAAGCGCATTGGCCCGGATCTGGCCCGCATTGGCGGCAAATATTCTGATGACTGGCACCGCCAGCATCTGAAGGATCCGCGTTCTGTGGTGCCGGAATCGATCATGCCGCGGTTTGGCTTCCTGTTCCACACCGACCTCGACACCAGCGATATTGTCGCCAAGATGAAGGTGCAGCGGCTGCTCGGGACACCCTATACGCAGGCCGATATCGATGACGCCAAGAAAGACATCGTCACCCAGGATACCGACAACAGCGACGGTGCTGCTGATCTCGCCAAGCGTTATCCGGGCGCGAAATCACGTGATTACGCGGGCCTTCCCCGCCACGTGACCGAGGCAGATGCGCTCATCGCCTATCTGCAGATGCTCGGCACCGAAGTGAATTTCAAGACTTATGACGACAAAGCCAACATTCGATGAGATCGTGCCATGACTCCAAACGCAACCCTTGAGCATATAGGCAGTATCGCCCGGACTGTCGGCATGATTTACGCCATTTTGGTGTTCACTGTTGCCGTCGCGTTTGCGATGTGGCCGTCGCGAAAAGCTGAATATGAGGCGATTGGACGTTCGCCGCTGGATGAGGAGTGAGGGCCCATGTCGACGAACAACACGCCTCATGCCGACCATGAGGTCGACAGCTATACAGGCGTTTCAACAACCGGCCACTCCTGGGACGGTATCAAGGAATTGAACAACCCACTGCCGCGCTGGTGGCTGTGGACGTTTTATATCACGATCGTCTGGGCCGTGGGCTATTGCTTTGCCTATCCTTCGATCCCGCTGATCAATGGCGCGACGACCGGATTTCTGGGCTGGCACTCGCGCTCGGCCGTAGTGCAGAGCCTGACGGACCTGCAAAAGTCACGTGGCGCCCTGATGCAGAAGCTGGCGAGCACGCCGCTCGACCAGATCGAGCAGCAGCCGGAACTGCTGGCCTTTGCGCGCGCCGCAGGTGCCGCGGCTTTCGCCAATAATTGCGCCCCTTGCCATGGCGCGGGCGGCCAGGGCTCGCCGGGCTATCCCAATCTCAATGCCAACCGCTGGCTGTGGGGCGGCAAGCTTGACCAGATCTATCAGACCATCCTGCATGGTGCACGCTCGGGCGATCCCAAGGGCCACCAGGGTTCCATGCCGGATTTCGGCAAGGCCGGGATCCTGACCCCGCCGCAAATCGAGCAGGTTGCCAATTACGTGCGCTCGCTGTCCGGCCTCAAGACCGAGGCGGGTGCCGACCTTGGCGCCGGGGCCAAGATTTTCGCGGATAATTGCGCCCCCTGCCACGGCAAGGATGCCAAGGGCAACATCAAGATCGGCTCGGCCAATCTCACCACCAAGGTCTGGCTTTACGGCTCTTCGCTCAAGACCATAGAGGCGGGCGTCACCAATGGTCATGGCGGTGTCATGCCCTATTGGGGCGGGCGTCTCGATAATACGACGATCAAGGCTCTGGCTGTGTTCGTCCACACACTGGGTGGCGGGCAATAAACACGGCGTCAAACAGGATATCAGCAGTATGACACTCCCCAATGCCCACGGGCAGCCCGTCCTTGAAACGGGTGGAGACGACGATGTGATCGAGGGGCCGCTTTATGCCCCCGGCAAGCGGTTGTTTCCGCAGGCGGCACATGGACGCTTCCGCAATATCAAATGGACGATTCTTGTCATCACGCTGGGCATTTATTACGGCCTGCCTTTTTTGCGCTGGAACCGTGGGCCGGGCGAGCCAAGCCAGGCCGTGCTGGTTGATCTGGCGAACCGGCGGTTTTACTTCTTCTTCATCGAAATCTGGCCGCAGGAACTCTATTACGTCGCCGGCCTGCTGATTTTGGCAGCGATGATCCTGTTTTTGATGAATGCCGTCGCCGGCCGGGTCTGGTGCGGTTATCTTTGCCCGCAGACCGTGTGGACGGATCTGTTTTATGCCGTCGAGCGGCTGGTCGAGGGCGATGCCCGCCGGCAGCACCAGCGCCAGGCCGAGGGCTGGACCTTCAGCAACATCCTGCATACCGGCTACAAGCACATCCTGTGGCTGATGATCGCCTGGTGGACCGGTGGTGCCTGGGTGCTGTATTTTGCCGATGCGCCGACACTGGTGCGCGAGCTGGCAACATTTCAGGCGCCTGCAGTCGCCTGGTTTTCCATCGCCATTCTTGCGGTGCTGACCTATCTTCTGGGCGGCTTCATGCGCGAGCAGGTCTGCATCTACATGTGCCCGTGGCCGCGTATCCAGGCGGCGCTGACCGACGAAGATGCCTTGAATGTCACCTATCGCTATGATCGCGGCGAACCGCGCATGTCGCTCAAGACCGGGCTTGCGGCGCGCAGCCACGGCCAGGCAGCCGGGGACTGCATCGATTGCAATCAATGCGTCGCCGTTTGCCCGACCGGCGTGGACATTCGCCATGGCTCGCAACTCGGCTGCGTGCAGTGCGGCCTGTGCATCGATGCCTGCGACAATGTCATGGCCAAGATCAACCGGCCGCATGGCCTGATCGCCTATGACAACGAGAATAATATCAAGCGACGCATGGCCGGCGAGCCGGCGATCTATCGCATCGTCCGGCCCCGCACCATTCTCTACAGCGTCGCCATTGTCCTGATCGGATCGGTGATGCTTGCGCGGCTGGTCACGCGGCCAACCGACGGCATTACCATCGCCCATGACCGCAACCCGCTTTATGTCGTGGATGCCAATGGCTCGGTGCGCAATGCCTATACGGTGCAGATCGTCAATGAGCAGGATCAGCCGCGCGAGCTGAATTTCTCGGTCGAGGGCCTCAAGGGTGCGCAGGTGCAGGTGATCGGGGTGGCGGGCCAGGGGCCCTTGTTCCCGATCGAGGTCAATGGTGATGACACGCGCGATCTTCGCGTCATCATTACCGGGCCGATGTCCACGCCGAAACATGCCAGCATCAAGGTCACCTTCAGCGTCACTGACCCGCTGCGGAAAACCACCATGTCGGCCACCGACAATTTCAAGACACCCTGAAGGAGGGGCATCCCATGAGCCAGAAGTCGTCCGATGCCCCCAAAAGCGCTGATCGTGGATTCAGGTTGACAGGGTGGACCGTGTTGCTGATGTTCGTGGCATTCTTCGGCACGGATATTGCCATCAATGTCTATATGGCGACGGCAGCGATCAAGACCTTCAGTGGCGAAGTGGCAAGCGACCCTTACAAGCGCGGGCTGGATTATGACAAGGAACTGGCGGCGGCACGCGCCCAGCAGGCGCTGAACTGGAAAGTGACCATGACGTTTGCACCCGGAAGCCATGGCAAGGATCGGGTTGACGTGACGGCCCGCGATGCGTCCGGCAAGGTCATTGAAGGGCTCACCGGCGAGATCGCGCTCAATCATCCCTCAAACATGCAATTCGATGCCAGACTGGCGCTGGCGGCGGTGGCGCCGGGCGTTTATCAGGCTGAATTCACGCCGCATATGTCCCGGGCGCGGGTGATCCTCAATCTCAGTCGTGGCGGCCAGCGCATGTTCCGCTCGGTCAATCACGTTGCCCTGCCGGGGGTGGTGCCCAACCATGGCTGACAGGGCCGACATGTCGCATTTTGTCAGGTCGCGGGCGGGCCGCGACCAGATGGATGCGGCGGTCGAGGGCATTCATTGCGCCGGCTGCCTGTCGCGCATCGAAAAAGGCATCGGGGCTTTGCCGGGGGTCACTTCGGCACGGGTCAATTTCACCCAGAAGCGTCTGAGTGTGGAATGGGGGGAAGGCAGTGCCGACCCCGGCGCGGTGCTCGGCAAGCTCGACCAACTCGGCTATCGCGGCCATGCCTTTGCACCTGCCGCCGTCGAGGCGGACGAAAAGGCGCGCGGCGACATGCTGGCGCGGTCGCTGGCAGTGGCGGCCTTCGCAATGATGAATGTGCTGTTGCTGTCGATTTCGATCTGGGCCGGGGGCATGTCCGATGACACGCGCAACCTGTTCCACGCGATTTCCGCGGTGATTGCCATTCCTGCGGTGGCCTATTCCGGGCGGCTGTACTTTGTCTCGGCGGCCAGGGTGCTGCGCCATGGTGGCCTGAACATGGACGTGCCGATCTCGGTCGGGGTGTTGCTGGCCACCGGCCTTTCAGTCGTCGAGACCTTGCTTCATGCCCGCGAGGTCTATTTCGATTCCGTGCTGATGCTGCTGATGTTTCTGCTTGCCGGGCGGGTTCTGGACCAGGCGATGCGGCGCAAGATGCGCAGCGCCGCGGTCAATCTTGCCGCCCTGCGGGCGCTTAGTGCCGAGCGCATCGAGGCCAATGGCGAGGTGACCACGGTGCCGGTCGAGGTGCTGCAGCCGGGCGATTGTGTGATCGTGCGGCCCGGCAACCGCATTCCCGCCGATGGTGTGGTAACGCTGGGACAATCCAGCATCGATGCCAGTCTGGTCACTGGCGAAACCCTGCCCCAGGAAGCTGCAGCCGGCACGCCCGTCTATGCCGGCACGCTCAATGGCGAGGGCCAGCTGACCCTGCGCGTGCGGGCGGCGACCGGCGACAGCCTGATGGACGAGATCGAAAAGCTGATCGCGGCAGCCGAGACGGCGCGCTCCGGCTATCGCCATCTCGCGGACCGGGCGGCGGCGCTTTATGCGCCAGTGGTGCATCTTGCGGCGCTGCTGACCGGCCTTGGCTGGTATTTTCTGGGCCATATGAGCCTTCATGATGCGCTGGTTGCAGCCATTTCAGTGCTGATCATCACCTGCCCCTGTGCGCTGGCCCTTGCGGTTCCGGCGGTTCAGGTGGTGGCCTCCGGCGCCCTGTTTCGCGCCGGAATCATCCTGCGCCATGGCGATGCCATCGAGCGGCTGGCGGCGGTTGACATGGTGGTGTTTGACAAGACCGGCACCCTGACCTTGCCGGAACCGCAAGTTATGCCGGCCGAGATTCCCGCCGGTATGGTGCAGGCAGCGGCACAGCTGGCCCTTTCCAGCCATCATCCGCTGGCGCGTGCCCTGGCGCGCCTCAGCGTGGAGCGCGCGCCCTGCGCCGATGCGGCGGAGACCGTCGGGCAGGGGGTCAGCGGCACCATCGATGGCAAGCGTGCCTGGCTCGGCAGCCCCGCCTTCTGCGGCCTGGCGACGACGGCACCCATGGCGGACGATGCCCGGACTTCCGTGCTGGCGTTCCGCTGGGGCGATGAAACCGTGCAGATTCCGATTCGCCAGGCGCTGCGGGCCGATGTGCCGCAGGTGGTGCAAGCCTTGCGGGACATGGGTCTCGATCTGATGATCGTGTCAGGGGACCGGGAAGGACCGGTCAAGGCCGTGGCGGACATTCTGGAAATTTCCGATTGGCGGGCCGGGGTGCGGCCGGCCGACAAGGTGGCGCTGCTCGAGGAGCTTGCCGGCAAGGGCCGCAAGGTGCTGATGGTCGGCGACGGGCTCAATGACGCCGCGGCTCTGGCCAGTGCGCAGGCCTCCTTGTCCCCTGTGAGTGCCTCCGACATTACCCAGGCGGTCGCCGATGCAATTTTCACGGGAGACAGGCTGGCACCGGTCAGCGAGGCCTTGCGGGTTTCGCGGCGCGGCGCCCGCCTCATCCATCAGAACCTCGGGCTTGCCGCTGTCTATAATGCGATTGCGGTGCCGCTGGCGGTGATAGGTCACGTGTCGCCGCTGATGGCCGCCATTGCCATGTCGATATCGTCGATTCTGGTGACGGTCAATTCGTTGCGGGCCAAGGGCAGCCTGTTGAGCGCCTTCCTGCCCGACGAGAAGGATGATACAAGCGCCCACGAGCTGCCGCTCACCGGGCTGACGTGCTGTTGAAGGTCATCTGCCATGTCGATTCTGCTGATGATGGTGCCGGTCGCGCTGGCTTTGGGCTTGACGGGGCTGGGAGGTTTCATCTGGAGCCTGAAGCATCGCCAGTTCGAGGATCCGGAAGGCGCAGCCCTGCGCATTCTCACCGATGATGATATCGAGACCTGAGGCAAGCCAGGATTTCAGTCGTTTCGAGAAAGCGGGTGACGTGACCGATGCTCAGCAATGCAGCCATGCAATGTTGAGAGATTAACTGTTGCGTTCGTGCAACACCCCGCCCCTGATCGTTGCAAACTCGATCACGAAAGCGCGAGGCGGCTTGTAGGGCATGGCCGGGCATGCTTGAGATTGCTCGAAGAATCAACGATCAAGCCATCAACCTTTCCCCCAGAACTTTCAGGAGTTTCCATGAAGCCCGTTCACCTTGCGGCTGCAGTTTTCGCGTTCATCGGGCTTGGCAGCGCCTATGCGGCAGATTTGCCGACCCGGGACCACGCGCCGGTTCTGAAGGGACCAAGCGCAGTCGCTCCGGCTTTCAGCTGGGCCGGGTTTTACGCCGGCGCGGATGCCGGCTATGTCAACAGCTTCGCGCATACGGTGTTTCTGAATGCCGGCAATCCGTTCTATTCGACAAACGCCAATGGTGCGACACTCGGCTTGCTGGCCGGCTATAATTTTGAAGCTGGCAATCTGGTTTTAGGCCTCGAAGGCGATGGCGCCCTGATGTCGGGGCTCGGCTCCAAATTTCCCGCCAACCCGGTCGGGACCATCACCTTGCATTCGCGCGAAGATGCCTCGGGACATATTCGCGCGCGCTTTGGCTATGCCTTTGGTTCGACGCTGGTTTATGCGGCGGCCGGTATGAGCCTTGCCGATGAGAAATTGAGTCTGACCGGCGTTGGTGTGCCGACTTTGACGATTACCAAGACGATGCTTGGCTACAGCCTCGGGGCCGGGGCGGAATATTCTTTCACGCCGCACTGGATCGGGCGGCTGGAATATATCCACGATGAATTCGGGTCGCGGTTCTTCGATTATGGCGCGCTCAATCCGGCCTATACCAACCGCACGGCGCGGCTCCGTGACGATCAGGTGCGCGCGGCCTTGATCTACAAGTTCTGATCCGGTCTGACGGGACGGCGCCAGCCCCGGCCATGCCGGCATGGTGTCTCCCGTCGACATGGTCGTGACCGGCTCATAACCGCCTTGCGGCGACATGCGTCACTTTGCGCGCCGCCGCCCGTTGCAGCCGGCTGGCTGATCGCCCGCAAAAGACTTATGCCAGTGCTGGCGGACGCTTCAGGGTCGAAGTGCGCGGTTGCAGGGGCCGCGCAAGTGACAGACGGGTTTTGCCGCGTTATGACCTTATCTTAGGCTTCGCGAGACTTTGATTCATGTCCGGGCAAAACTCCTCCACTGACAGGCTGTCAGCCTGCCTTGACCTGGCCTCGGAGGCATTTGTCGGCGTGAATGCCGAACATAAAATCAGTGCCTTCAACCGGGCGGCAGAAAGATTGTTTGGTGCTGCTGCCAGCGAGGCGCTTGGCCAGGACCTCGCATGGCTGCAGCCGGACGGTACAAATGCCACGCCCTCGCTCGTGCGGCTGGTGGCGGGCGACGCTGCGAGCGGGCCGTCGATGCACACATGCCGCGCTGAAGGCGACAAGGTGCAGGATGTGCCGGTGCGCCTTGCGCAGCTGGCTGGCGGCGAGGCCATGCTGTGTTTCTCGCCCGGCCCGGCCTCAAGCCAAAATCAGGGAATCGAGGAGCGCGAGGCGCATATCAATTCCGTGCTGGCGACCGTGCCCGACGCCATGATCGAAATCGACACGGTCGGGGTCATTCAGGAATTCAGCCCGGCAGCAGAGCGGCTTTTTGGTTTCAAGCGCGCCGAGATCATGGGACAAAACATTTCCAGGCTGATGCCGGAGCCCTACCGCACGCAGCACGACCGCTATCTTGAAACTTACCTCGCGACCGGCGAGCGGCGTATCATCGGCATTGGCCGTGTGGTCGTCGGCCAGCGGGCTGATCTTTCGACATTTCCGATGGAGCTGACGGTCGGAGAGGTGCGCACCGGCTCAAGGCATTTTTTCATTGGCTTCGTGCGCGACATTACCGAGCGTCAGGAAGTTCGCAAAAGGTTGCAGGAGTTGCAATCCGAGCTCATTCATATGTCACGCATCACCACGCTCGGGGAAATGGCTTCAACCCTTGCCCATGAGATCAACCAGCCGCTGTCGGCCATAGCCAATTATCTGCAGGGCGCACAGAAGCTGCTCGCTGACGGCGACAGCGAGGCCCTGCCGCGGGCGGCGGACGCGCTGGCGCGGGCCACCCGGCAGACGCTGCGGCTTGGCGAGATCATCCGCAACATGCGCGGGGTGGCAGCGCGTGGCGATGTCGGGCGCCAGAATGTCGAAGTTGCCTCGATGATCGAGGAAGCCTGCGCGCTTGCGCTGGTTGGCGCGGCCTCGCAAAGTGTGCGTGTGAGCTTTGATATTGCTGCCGATTTGCCGCCGGTGCACGCTAACGCCATTCAAATCCAGCAGGTGCTGCTGAATTTGGTGCGCAATGCCATGGACGCGATGGAGGTGACCAGCCCGAAGCAGATGAATGTCGCGGCGCAATTGCTTTCACCCGACCGGGTGATCATCAGCGTCAGCGATACCGGCCCGGGTCTCGATCCTGAAGCCTCGGACCATTTGTTCCAGTCGTTTTTTACCACCAAACCCGGTGGGCTCGGCGTCGGCCTATCGATTTCGCGCACTATTGTCGAGGCCCATGGCGGGCGGATTTTCTTCACGCCGCTGACGCCGCAGGGCACGAAATTCAGCTTCACACTGCCGCTCCCCTCCAAGGGCGATGAAACCGCAGCCAGGGCGCGTCATGATCCATGATCCCGTCATTCATCTGGTGGATGATGATGCCGATGTCCGTCACGCGCTGGCCTTTGCCCTGACGACCTCGGGCTGGGCCGTGCGGGTCTATGCCAGCGCGGAGGCGTTTCTGGCGACCTGGCCCGGCACGCAGGCCGGTTGCCTCGTCGCGGACCTGCGCATGCCCGGCATGGATGGGCTGGAGCTGATCCGGCACCTGCGTGAACTTGATGCGGAATTTCCGGCGATCATGATGACCGGCCACGGCGACGTGCGGCTGGCCGTGGCGGCCATGAAGGCAGGGGCCAGCGATTTCATCGAAAAGCCGTTTGACGATGCGACGCTGCGCACCGCCATCGCCGAGGCGATCAGCAAGGCCGGCAGCAAAGGCGAGCAGCCCGTGACCGAGCGCCCGGATGCGGCGCGGCGCGAACGGCTGACCCAGCGCGAGAACGAGGTTCTCGACGGGCTGCTCGACGGCCATTCCAACAAGACCATTGCCCTGTCGCTCGGCATCAGCCCGCGGACGGTGGAGACCCATCGTGCCAGCATCATGATGAAAATGGCGGTCAAGAGCCTGCCCGAACTGGTACGCGCCTGCATTGGCTGAAGCGCCGGGACAATAATGCGTGCCGGGCATGACTTAAGTCATTCGCCCTCAGCAGCGCTCCGCCTAAATTGCCCGCCTTCGTATCTATGCCGAACCGGGACATTTGCGGAAAGACCAATGGCTGCTCGATCCAGCGAATCACTGGTGCAACTGGCTTGCGGGCAGGATGAGCTCGCCTCCTCGCTGCGGTTCATGCTCGAAACCGATGGCTACAAGGTTGCGGCTTTTTCGACTGTGGAGGCGGCCTGCGCGGCGCCGCACGATGCCGCAGCCCTCTGCCTCGTGGCGCATTTGCCGGTGGCTTGCGCGCTGGATCGCCTTTGCCCCTGCTGCGCCATGCAGCGCGGACTGGCGGTGCCGTTGATCGCCATTCTTGACGATCCGTCGCCGCCGCAATTGACATGCTGCCTGCTGCGGCACGCCAGCGCCCGGCTGACCATGCCGCTGCTGGGCGGCAGCCTTCTGGACGCGGTGCACGCCTGCAAAGCTGAACCGTAAATCTCCCCTCCGTAATATCCCTGAGGGACCCTACGAATAGGCAGCAACGGCGGCGGCATTTATTTTGCCCTCGTTGCGGCCTTTGTGGGGAATGAAGCGGTCATGTCTTATCTTTCAAGCCAGGGAAACGTCGACCCGCGGGCGCGCTCATCCTATCCCTTTCTGCGGGCCCCTCTCCGCCACGCCAACACGACGCTGCGCTTCGAGCGCGAGCAGGTGATCTGCCTGCCCACCGATGCACCGCAGGTGTTCAAGATCCTGTCGGGTTGGGTGCGGCTGGTGCAGGATCTGGCTGACGGGCGCCGCCAGATCGTCTCGTTTCAAGGCAAGGGCGATTATGTCTGGTGCATGCGCAGCGCCTCGCTGGCGATTTACGCCGAAGCCATTGAAGAAACCCTGCTGATTTGTGCCGACGGCATCAGCAAGGAAGAAATGCATCAGGCAGCCCTGCAACAAATGGTCGAAGCCCAGAAGCATGTCTTGCTGCTGAGCCAGCGCAGCTCCGATGAGCGCGTGGCAAGCTTTCTTCTCGATATGCAGCGGCGCATGGGTTCAACACGGATTTTTTCGCTGCCGATGAGCCGTGCCGATTTTGCTGCTTTCGTCGGCATGAAAATCGAGACCATCTCGCGCTGCCTGTCGAGCCTGCAGCAACGCGGCCTTATTCGCCTGCATGGCCTTCGCGGTATCGAAATTCCGACGCGCGCCACGCTCGAACGGCTGTTGCAGTAATTATCCGCAATCGTTGGCTGCTGCTGTGCAGCCATGCATGATGCGGTCTGGGCCTCACGGTCATTGCATCGATCCTCTGCCCCGGCGCCTCGCGGATTTGCTGCGCGAAATTTCAGGGTGCCGGGGGTGCCAGATCTGAAAGCTTGCGCGCGAGACCTTCCGGGTCGCCTGTCACGGCAAGGGTCTTGATACGGGTGGTCGCACCGGCGATGAGTGTGACGGCGGCGACGGGCCGCCCGAAAAATGCGGCCAGCAGGCGCTGCAGGGCGACATTAGCCCGCCCATCCTCCGGCAATGCCCGCACCCGCGCCTTGAGAATCTGCCGGCCATCGGCCAGCAAGGCCAGGCCCTCGATCCTGTCGCCGGAACTGCGCGGTGTCAGGCGCACGTGCAGCTCCAGCCCGGTGGCGGTCTTGCGCCAGGCGGTGACAGGTTGCGGGCCGGTTTCGGCAGTTTGCCGGGCAGGCTGGTTTTTCATCGACATTCCCTTGCGCCGCGCCGGCATCATTTCCCTGGATCAGGCGACGATCAGCGCTTGCGCATCGTTCGCTGCCGGGGCAATCTGTGATGACAGCAGGCGATAGATTCGGTGTCTTGTCATATTCGTCATCTTCGGTTGCTTTATAAGACAACAACGCGAACTGCGACCAATCAGCGCCATTATTAAAATAATGTGTCGAAATCCAATGAAACTATAGTAGAATGAAAGAAGGTATTCCACGAAATGGGACACAGCCGGAGGCAAAGGCGCGGTATCCCGGTGGAAAAGTCCAGAATCGTGGCGAATCATTGGGCGTCTTGTGATGGTTTGACTTCGATCAATGACAATCCAGGGGCATATTTGCGATTATGTGCCCTGTATCCAGCGCTTCCGCATGACAGGAGATAACCATGACCAGAATTTTGAATATCAATAACATCAGCCGTCGCAAATTGTTGCTGACCGCGGCCGTGGCTGTGCCGGTCACCGCCCTCGCATCGCTCTCCGCTGAAGCCAAGGTCGCCCAGGGTTCGGTGATGTATCAGGCCAAGCCGAAAGACGGGCATGACTGCAAGGCCTGCAAGCTGTTCGAGGCCCCCGGGTCTTGCAAGCAGGTTTCCGGCTCGATCAGCCCGAATGGCTGGTGCATGCTGTGGTCGCCTAAGGCCTGAGCCGTTTTCAGCGTTGCAGGGCGGGCCATGAGCGGCCTTGCAACGCCCGATGGCGTCGGGGGACTGAATGCATGGAGGCATTCATGACCAGGATTCTTGATATCAACAACATCAGCCGTCGCAAGCTCTTGATGACGGCTGCAATAGCAGTTCCGGGTGCGGCGCTGGCTGGCCTTGGGGCCAGGGCGGCGCAAGTTTCGCAAGTCTCGGTCAAGTACCAGACTTCAGCGAAGGATGGCCATTCCTGCTCAAACTGCAAGCTCTTCGCGCCACCGTCGTCCTGCAAGATCGTTGCCGGCACGGTGAGCCCGGGTGGCTGGTGCGAGCTTTGGAATGACAGGCCTGGAACAAATTGACGGGTATGCGGGCAGGGCTGAATCGCCCTGTGGCACATGCATATTTTGGAGGGGTAGAATGGGGCTTTTTAGAGACAAAATCCAGCGTCTGGCTGCGCTGCGGAAGGTGTGGATCGGCACCTTTGCGCTTGCGGCCGCTGCGCTGGTCAGTTCGTCAATGCCGGCTGCGGCACTGCCGAGCTTCGCGCGCCAGACCGGCCAGCCTTGCGCTGCCTGTCATACGGCCTTTCCAGAACTGACGCCCTTTGGTCGCCGCTTCAAGCTGAATGGCTACACGCTGTTCGGGACTGACAAGTCCGCCTCGGCGCCGCATGTGGCGATGATGCTGATGCCCACCTTCACCCATACGGGTGTTGCGCAGGATGCGCCTCCGGCTCCGCATACAAAGACCAATGACAACATCATTCTGCAACAGGCCAGCCTGTTCTACGGCGGCCAGATTTTTGGCAAGCTCGGCGCCTTCGTGCAGGCGACCTATGACCGCGCGACCGGTCGTACCCTGCTCGACAATACCGATATTCGTTATGCCGATAATACCAAGCTTTTCGGGCAGGATCTGCTCTACGGCTTCGACTTCAACAACTCGCCGACGGTTCAGGACGTCTGGACCACGACGCCGGCCTGGGGTTTCCCTGAAGCCGCGCCGACGCTGGCCCCGCAATTTGCACCTCCTGGCACCCTGATCGAGGGGGGCCTGTCAGGCAAGGTTGCGAGTGTGGGCTTCTATACCTTCTGGAATGATATGGCCTATTTCGAGCTCTCTGGTTACCAGATGCTCAGCAAGGGCCAGGAGCGCCTGCTTGGCGAGCCGGATTCGGCAACGTCAGACGGTATGAAGGGTGTTTCGCCCTATTGGCGAATTGCTTTCGAGCCGGATTGGGGCCCCAATTCATGGGAAATCGGCACCTTCGGCATGGATGCCCGCATCCACCCCATGCGTGTTTCGACCTTTGGTTCCGACCATTACACCGATATCGGCTTCGATACCCAGTATCAGTATAATGGCGACAAGAACTCGTTCACGGTGCGTGCCTCGGATATTTTCGAGCGCCAGCATCTGGCCTCGACATTCGGTCAGGGTGGCTCGTCCAATCTGAACAATACGCTGCGCAGCTTCAAACTCGTCGGCTCATGGGTGTATGACCACACCTACAGCCTCTCGGCCGAATATTTTGACGTGGCAGGCAGTTCAGACGCGGGCCTCTACAGCGGCAATTCGCTGGTCAATTCGCCCAACGGACGCGGCATGATCCTTGATGCGGCCTATCTGCCCTTCAGCCATGGTGGACCGAAATTGTGGCCGTGGGCCAATGCCCGCATCGGTATCAGCTATACGCACTTCCTGCAGGTCTATGGCGGCACCACCAACTTTGACGGCAATGGCCACAGCGCCAAGGGCAATGATGTCACCTTCCTCTATAGCTGGATCGCTTTCTGAGGCTTGTGACATATCCGGGGCCAGAAGGCCTCGTCAGAAAACATCAGCGTGGACAGCCCAAATGGCTGCCCACGCTTTTTCACGCGCTCCCGGCAGTGCCGCAAGCGCCGCAAATCACACGCCGAATTGTTGCCGGTAACCGGCAAAAGCTGCGCGATTGCAACCTCGTGCCATGTGGCATTTGTGCCACATATAGTTGCATTGGCGGCCCGAAGCCGCGGCGCCCGTTGAAAATGCAAGCGTTTGTGCTAAAGTCCTTTTGGGGTATTGATCAGGATTGACGGAATGAAAATGCCGAAAGCCGGTGTTCTGGCCGGTTGCGCTGCTTTTGCCCTTGGCCTTTCCGGCTGTTCCGCTCTCCCCGAATCTGGACCCAGCACCTCAGCGGTGACGGCGGCTGCAGGGGATCCGGCTTCGCAAAACGCGACCTTTGCGATGATCAACATAAATGGCGACGTTGCGCGGCTGGCCAGCCAGCATCTGCCGCCCACCTTGTTCCGGACCTTCACCGATCATCGCGGTTCGGTCGATCCCAGGATTGGCGTTGGCGATCAGCTGGTCGTCACCATTTGGGAGTCGGGGCCGGGTGGCCTGTTTTCGTCGCCGGTCTTGCCGGGCGTGCCCAGCTCTGGCGCGAGCAGCGTGACGCTGCCGCCGCAGGTCGTGGGGCGCGACGGGCGCATCAGCGTGCCCTATGCCGGGACAATCCCGGTGCTCGGGCGCACACCCCTGCAAATCCAGGGGGAAATCGTCGGGGCCCTGCGCGGCAAGGCGATCCAGCCGCAAGCGCTGGTAACGCGCCCGGTTCAGGCCAGCAGCACGGTCACCATCACCGGTGATGCAGTCGGCAATGCCGTTCTGCCCTTGTCGCCCAAAGGCCAGCGTCTGCTCGACGTCATTGCCCAGGCCGGCGGCATCAGGGGCATAGCCGCCGATGCCATGGTGAAATTGTCACGCGGCGGCCATACCGAGAAAGTCCGCTTCAACCATATCGTCAACGACCCGCACCAGAATGTCTATGTGCGTCCCAATGACATCGTCACCGTCAACCGCGACCCGCGGGTGTTCATTGCGCTCGGGGCGACCGGTGCCAATGCCCAGGTGCCGTTCGATGCCGACAGCCTGTCGCTCAGCGATGCGCTCGGCAAGATTTACGGATTGCAGGATCAACGCTCGGATGCGCGCGGGGTGTTCCTGTTCCGGCGCGTGCCCTACAGCGTCGCCCGTGTGCTGCTTCCCGGCAGCCCGCTGGTGGCGCCCGGGCGTTTGACGCCGATCGTCTTCCGGCTGAACATGGACAAGCCCGACAGCCTGTTCGTGGCGCAGAACTTCCCGGTCTTCAATCACGATGTGCTCTATGTGTCGAACGCACCGTTCGTCGATGTGCAGAAGGTCGTCGGGGTGTTCAATTCGCTGTCATCGCCGGTTGCGACCACCGCCGGGCTCAAGACCGCCCTCAAATAGCGCCGAGCTCAGGCCTCGGCGACAAAGGCCATGACCTTGCGCATGTGGTCGTCCCAGCGCACTGGCGTGACCCCGGCAGATTTGCCGCGCAGCTGCGGCCCGAGCGGGTCTTGCGTCTCGTGGAGGCGGGTGATGGCGTCGATCCAGCCGGGCCCGTCGAGCGGATGCAACAGCAGCGCCGCAGAACCTGCGACCTCGCGGTGAACGGCAATATCGGAGGCAACGACAGCGGCACCGCAGGCCTGAGCCTCCAGCACCGGCAGCGAATAGCCTTCCACCAGCGAGGGCGCCAGCACACCACGGGCTCCTGCCATGAGCGCCGCGAGGCCTGAATCCGACAGGCCCGAGACTTCCATGACATGCGAAGCCAGTTGCGCGGAGCGCTCAAGCAGGGCGATGATGTTCTGATTTTCCCACCCGCGATGTCCGGCGAGCACCAGCCGCGGTGCCGCCATGCCGTGGCGCTCGACAAGCCTGCGCCAGACTTCCAGCAGAAAAGCCAGGTTCTTGCGAGGCTCGATGGTGCCAACGCACAGAAAATATGGCGCTGCATCTGGCGGGGCATCCCTGGCCGCGGCCGCGGCGAAGACCGCCTCGATGCCGAGCGGCGCCACCAGAACCGGCGGGGAGCCAAGCCTCAGCGCGTCCCAATGATGCGCGACCCGGGCCCGGGTAAATTCAGAATTGACGATCAGCCGCGCGCCAAGCGCCGCCGCGCCGCGCAGCCGCGCTTCATGCTGGCGCGCGGCACCGGGGCGGCAAAATTCGGGGTGATCAATCGGGATCACATCATGCAGGAGCAACGTCACCGGAATCTGGTTCCGCAAAGCCCAGGCAAAACGCTGCGGATGGTCGATCTGCAAGTGGGAGACATTGAGATAGTGGCGCCCGGCGACGGATTTTGTGAGATCACGGCGCAACATGAGCGGCGCGCGCGCGACATCGGCCAATGCTGCACCCGCCGCCGGCGCCCCCAAATGGTGAGCCTGCAGGCCTTGCGCCCGGTGCGGGCGCCGTCGCGCGGGGTCAGGCTCACGCCCGAGCCAGAGGCCGACCTCCTTGAGCACTGCGTCTTCGGTCGCGGGTTTGGAGAGGTTCCAATTGGCACGAATTCGCGCGAACAGGGCTTGCGCGCGGTCTGGCGGCAACATGCCGGAAAAGCCGGGCAGCGTTGCAATATAAGCGGTGTCGTCATCTTGCGACAAAAACTGTGCATAAGCCCATTCAACCCGGTCGATGCCGGTAGGGGCAGATCGCCAAGACCTGGCGTAAATCCTTGTAATATCTAAATTATATTTCATATGAATAGCACTCGATTATAGTCTGTCATGCAATATTCTGCAGTATCATGACTTTGTTTATATCAAGCAGCGCAATAAAGGTAGCCTAAGCGGTTGTATTTTCCCTGAAAACGTGCTAAACCCGGTTTTACCTTTTCTGGGTGAGAGGGGCTAGGTATGCGACGCGTATTTTGCGTTGGATCGCCGTTTGGCTTATTTTTTAGAGATTTTTCATTGGCATTGGAAAAAGCCGGGTGCAAGGTGCACCGAGTGGTTTTTGATGCCGGAGATTTTGCAGCCACACGTGCCAGAAACCGTATTGTTTTCAAGGGCAAGCCCGAGGAATGGCCGCGGTTCGTCGACACCATGCTGCGTCGCTTCAAGATCGACGGCGTCATCACCTTCAACGATGCGCATTATCGTGAGGCCGGGGCGCTTGCGGCTGCCAGACGACTCGGCATCAAGAGCTATGTGCTCGAACATGGCTACCTGCGGCCGCATTGGATCACCTTCGAGCGCGATGGTGTCAATGCTCATTCGCGCCTGCCGCGCGATATCGAATATTACCGCAATCAGAACGCCGTGGCGCATGACAGCGAGGTGTTTCCGTTCAAATTGCGCGGTGTCGTGCTGAACACCATCGGGCATTATGCGCTGGCGATCGCCGGCGCACCGTTCTTGCGTTACGATTCCAGATATTACGGTGATCCCGTCGGCCAACAAGCCTGGGGCTACGCCTCTGAAATCGTGCGACGTCTGGCGCGTCCGGGCTCGGGCGAGGCGGCAGCCTTGGCGGCGCTCAAGAATGGTCCGGGCAAAATTCATCTCTGCCTGTTGCAGAAGCCCGGCGATGTGCAATTGCTGAAACATTCGCGGTTCGGGGGCAATCTTGCCTATCTTGGCGCTGTCCTTCAGTCATTTGCCACATCTGCGCCCGCGGAAGATCGCCTGATCGTCAAGCAGCACCCGCTCGATTACGGCAAGGAAAACTCGGAATCCTTCGTGCAGCGGCTCGGCAGCGAGCTTGGCATTTCCGAGCGGATTACGTTTATCCGCAATATCAGCATTGAAGCGGTCATGCCGCTGATTGCCTCGGCGGTGACCATCAACAGCACGGCCGGGCTGGCCTGCCTCATGGCCAATAAGGCCGTCAAATGTATGGGCGATGCGATTTATGATTTCGAGGGCCTGACCTTTCAGGAACCGCTCGATGCGTTCTGGACAAAGGGTGCGCCCGCGGCAGCGGCGGACGTTGCCTGCTTTGTCAATTATTTGAAGTCAACCTCGCAATTCTGCGGCGGGTTCGAGACGGCTTCAGCGCGAAATGTGCTCATTCCGGCGCTGGTCGAGGCGATCATGAAAGATTCGCTGGTGCGCTATGCCGCACCGGTGACGGCCCCGGCACCCGCGCCAAAGTTCATCGCCGCCAAGGACGCGGGCATAGCAGCAAGCGTGTTGAAGCCCTAATATCAAGCTGCCGGCCATGCAGGCCGGGAGGTTGTGCGGCCGGATGAATTTTCGGCCGTGAGCGCCCTACGGCCGTGAGCGCCCATCGCCATGAGCGCCCATCCTGCCACCAGCCGCACCCGAAACGCGCCTCACCCCTGATGCGATAGCGCGACGGGCGGGATTGCCGGGGTCCGGTGCCTCGCCCTAAACGCGGGCGTAAACATCTTCGATGCGAATGATGTCATCCTCGCCAAGATAGGCGCCGCATTGCACTTCGATCAGCACGAGCGGCACCTTGCCGGGGTTTTCCAGCCGGTGGACGCAGCCCAGCGGCAGGTAAACCGATTCATTTTCGCTGACCAGCTTGCGGGTGCCATCAATCTCGACCATGGCGGAGCCGGCCACCACCGTCCAGGTTTCGGCGCGGTGAAAGTGCTTTTGCAGCGATAATTTGCCGCCCTGATGAACGACAATGCGCTTGACCTGATAGCGGGGCCCGAGATCGAGCGTCTCATAATGGCCCCAGGGGCGGTAACCGCGCTTGGGCTCGGCGACGATTTTCGGGCGGCGCTGCTCCAGCCGCGCCACCAGTTGCTTAACCTCGGCGCTGCGGTTGCGGTCGGAAATCAGCACCGCATCGTCGGTCACCACAACGGCAAGGTCATTGACGCCCATCAGCGTGGTCAGAAGCCTCGGGGAATGCACATAATTGCGGCTGGCATCGAGGGTCTCGATCTCGCCGATCAGAGCATTGCCGGCTTCGTCCTTGCCGGCGAGTTCCCAGATCGATTCCCAGGTGCCGAGATCCGACCAGTCGTAACTGGCGGCAACCACGCCGACCTTGCCGGAGCGCTCAAGCACCGCATAATCCACCGAGACCTTGCGTGCGCGCCGGAAGGCGTCAGGCTCCAGCCGCACCGCGCCCCACAGTTCGCCTGCCTGATCGACGGAGGCGGTGACAGCCTCGAGCAATTCGGGTTCAAAGGCGGCGATTTCTGCAAGAAAACTGTCGGCGCGCATCAGGAAATTGCCGGAATTCCACAGAAGCCCGGCCGCAACGTGGGCGCTGGCGGTGGCGGCATCCGGCTTTTCGTGAAAGGCCTTGACCCTGTTGACACCCGGCGCCAGCAAGGTGGCATCGGCCTGGATATAACCATAGCCGGTATGCGCCGATTGCGGCTTGATTCCGAAGGTGACAATTGCGCCTGCCTCAGCCGCCTTGAGGCCGATTTCGCAGGTTTGCTGGAAAGCCGCGATATCGCGGATGAGGTGATCGGCCGCCAGCACCAGCAACAGCGCCTGCGGGTTCTGGCGCTGCGCCAGAAGCGCGGCAGCGGTGATGGCCGCAGCGGTGTCGCGCGCTTCGGGTTCCAGCACCAGCCGGGCGTCGGTGACATCGGCCTCGGCGCAGGCGCCGGCCACAAGGAAACGATGGGCCTCGCTCGCCAGAATCATCGGCGCGCTGAACAGGGCGCGGTTGCCGACGCGCTCCAGCGTTTGCGTGAAGGTTGATTGCGCCCCCATCAGCGGCACAAAGGGCTTGGGATAGCTGGTGCGGGATGCCGGCCACAAGCGGGTGCCGCCGCCGCCGCACATGATGACTGGCACAATCTGCATCACTATCTCCTGCACTTTGGCTGAATCGGGTTATTCGAGGCTCAGAGGTGAGCCGCGCCTGCTGCCCCGGCAAGCGGTTTCAGCGTCTGGTTATAGGCGCCCACCTCCGGGCTCTCGCGCAATATGACGTCAAGCGCGGTGAACATGGCATGAAGCCCTGCTTCCGATACCGGGCTTTCCACCACCACCACTAGTTCCGGCTTGTTGGAGGATGCCCGCACCAGACCCCAGGTGCCATCGGCGAGGGTGACGCGCATGCCGTTGACGGTGACGATATCGCGGATCTGTTGCCCGGCGAGCGGCAGCCCCTGCGCCTGCAGGGCCTTGATGCGTGCGGAAAAGCGCTCGACCACGCCATATTTGACCTCGTCGGCGCAATGCGGCGACATGGTCGGTGAGCCCCAAGTATGCGGCAGCGCGGCATAAAGCTGCGACAGGCTGCGGCCGGGGTTGCGATCCAGCATGTCGATGACCTGAATGGCAGTCACGAGGCCATCATCATAGCCGCGCCCGAGCGGGGCGTTGAAAAAGAAATGCCCTGATTTCTCAAAGCCGGCGAGCGCCTGCAAATCGGCGACCCGACGCTTGATATGCGAATGGCCGGTCTTCCAGTAATCGGTCTTGACGCCCAGGGCGCGCAATTCCGGGTCGGTGGCATAGAGGCCGGTGGATTTGACATCGACGACAAAGGTCGCGCCCTTGTGGCGACGGCCGAGATCGCGCGCCAGCATGACGCCGATCTTGTCGGCAAAAATCTCGTTGCCGGTTTCGTCCACCACGCCGCAGCGGTCGCCATCGCCGTCAAAGCCCAGGCCGACATCGGCGCCATGCTGGCGCACGCAGGCGGCCATGGCATGCAGCATCTGCATGTCTTCGGGGTTGGGGTTGTAGTGCGGGAATGTATAGTCGAGCCGGGTGTCGAGCGGCACGACCTCGCAGCCGAGCGCCTCAAGCACCTGCGGCGCAAAGGCGCCAGCCGTGCCATTGCCACATGCCGCCACCACCTTGAGCTTGCGCGAGATTTTCGGGCGGCTGGTCAGCTCTTTGGCATAGAGCCTGAAGAAATCCGGCACGAAATGATAGCTGCCGCTGGGGGCCATGCGAAACTTGCCGGCCAGCACGATATCGCGTAGGCGCGCCATTTCATCAGGCCCGAAGGTCACGGGGCGGTTCGCACCCATTTTGACGCCGGTCCAGCCATTGTCATTATGCGAGGCCGTCACCATCGCCACGGCCGGGACATCGAGCGCAAATTGCGCGAAATAGGCCATGGGCGAGAGCGCGAGGCCGATGTCATGAACCTTGACGCCGCTCGCCATCAAGCCGGTGACCAATGCCAGCTTGATCGAGGATGAATAGGCGCGAAAATCGTGGCCGGTCACCAGTTCCGGGCGCACGCCCATCTCGTGGAGCAGCGTGCCGAGGCCCATGCCCAGCGCTTGCACGCCCATCAGGTTGATTTCCTCGCCAAACAACCAGCGCGCATCATATTCGCGAAACCCGGTCGGTTTGACCATGGGTTGCAATTCAAATTCAGCGGTATTGGCCACGAGCCTCGGAACGGGAATGGGAAACACCGTCGACCCTCAGTAAGAAAAATAGCGAATCATCAATAAATTATACCATCTGGAACCAGTCCAGAGCGGCGATGTCAAGGCAAATTGCCGCTTGATCACGGCTTGGTGCCGGCGGCATTACGCATTTTGAGGTGGCGCTGGCATGGTTTCCCTGCGCGCCACCGCATCAAAGACCCTCAGGCACCTGCATGTTCAGAGGGGGCTTGCGGTTCCGGCGCGGGTTTCGCCTTGTCACCACGCAGCACGATATAGATCGCCGGAATGACCAGCACCGTGAGCGCAGTTGACGAGGTCAGACCAAACAGCAGCGAAATCGCAAGGCCCTGGAAGATCGGGTCCGTGAGGATCATCACGGCGCCGATCATGGCGGCAAGGGCGGTCAGCAGGATCGGCTTGAACCTGATGGCCCCGGCTTCGAGCAATGTGTCAATCAGCGGCCGCGCCGGATCGCGGGTGTTGCGGATGAAATCGACCAGCAGGATCGAATTGCGGACGATGATGCCGGCGAGGGCTATGAAGCCGATCATCGAGGTTGCGGTGAAGGGGGCGTCGAACAGCCAGTGACCGAGCATGATGCCGATGAAAGTCAGCGGCACCGGCGTCAAAATCACCAGCGGCAGCTTGAACGAGCCAAATTGCGCCACGACCAGCACATAGATGCCGATCAGCGCCACCATGAAGGCCGCGCCCATGTCCCGGAACGTGACCCAGGTCACATCCCATTCGCCGTCCCACAGCAGCACCGGCTTGGCCTCGTCGGTCGGGCGCCCGTGCAGGGAAATGATGGGCTTGGGCAAGGTTCCCCAATTGGCTTTGTCGATCGCCTTGTCGACGGCCAGCATGCCGTAAATTGGCGCTTCATAGGCACCGGCCATTTCGCCCATGACCATTTCGGCGGGGCGGCCATTGTGGCGGTAAATCGGGTAGGAGGCCTTTTCCTGCGTGACATTGACGACGTCGCCGAGCTCTACCACGGTGCGGTTGCCCGGCAGGGTGTTGGCCGGCACCGGCGTTGCCAGAGAATATTGGCTCACCGTCTGGCGGCTCTTGGGCATGGTGATGCGGATGGGGATCGGCTGACGGCCCATGCCGCGATCCGAATAGCCGACCGGCACACCCTGATCGAGATCGTTGATGGTCGCGTAGACGTCGCTTTGCTCGACGCCGTAATATTCGAGATTGTCCTGATTGATCGACATGCGAACGCGCTCGGCGCGTGTGCCGTAGCTGTCGTCGGTATCGACGATATAGGGCACGCTCAGGAAGGCCTGCCGGACCTTGCGGGCGACAGCGCGGCGGATGGCAGCCGTCGGCCCGTAAATTTCGGCAATCATGGTGGCGAGCACCGGCGGCCCGGGTGGCGATTCCACCAGTTTCAGCACGGAACCACGCGGCAGATGCAGCGCGGCGAGGCGCTTGCGCATGGCCAGCGCGATGATATGGCTGGCGCGTGAGCGGTCATCCTTGGGCAGCAGGTTGACCATGACGTCGCCCTGCTGGGGGGCGTTGCGCAGGTAATAATGGCGAACGAGGCCATTGAAATCATAGGGCGATGCCGTGCCGGCATAGGTCTGGAACGAGACCACTTCCTTGACCGGGGCGAGAAGGTCGACAATCTGCTGCAATTTGCGGTTGGTGTCCTCGACCGAGGACCCGCGCGGCAAATCCAGCACGACATCGAGATGGCTCTTGTTGTCGAAGGGCAGCAGCTTGACCGTGACCTGCTCGGTGTAAAACATCGTCATCGAGCCGAGGGTGGCGATGCCGACAAGGATCAGGAAAATCAGCGAACGGCGGCGCGATACCAGAATCGGGCGGGCAATGCGCACATAGCCGCGCGCCAGCCAGGATTGCGCGTGACCATGATCATGGCCATGTCCGGCCGGCTGCTTGCCGGCAAATTTGATAAGCAGCCAAGGCGTAAGCACGACGGCCACAAAAAATGAAAACAGCATGGCGGCCGAAGCATTGGCCGGGATCGGGCTCATATAAGGGCCCATCATGCCGGAAACGAACAGCATCGGCAGCAGCGCCACCACCACCGTGAGGGTTGCGACAATGGTCGGGTTGCCGACTTCCGCCACGGCCTCGACGGCGGCATCGATGCGCGAGCGTCCATCATCCATGGCCCAATGGCGGGTGATGTTCTCGATGACGACAATGGCATCATCGACCAGAATACCGATGGAGAAAATCAGGGCGAACAGGCTGACGCGGTTGAGCGTGTAGCCCATGAGTTTCGAGGCAAACAGCGTCAGCAGGATGGTGGTGGGGATGACGATCGCCACGACGAAGGCCGGGCGCAGGCCAATGGTGAACCCGACCAGCAACACGATGGATATTGTCGCAATCGCCAGATGCAGCAGGAGCTCGTTGGCCTTGGCATTGGCTGAATCGCCGTAGTTGCGCGTGATCGTCATGTTGACGTCGCGCGGGAAAATCTCGCCGTGCAGCTGATTGAGACGCCGGGTAATGCTGTCGGCAATGACAACGGCGTTGGTGCCGGGGCGCTTGGCTATGGCGAGGGATACTGCCGGGCGGCGCTGAAGCTTGCCGCCAATGCTGCGAATGTCAGTGACGTAGGATTCGGCGGTGTGGGTGGCGAGCGCGACCTTGGCAATGTCGCGCACATAGACTGGCCGGCCGTTGCGCGTGGTGATCAGGAGATTGCGGATCGAGTTCAGCGACTTTAGCGTCTGGCCGGCGATCAGATCCTCCTGCTTGCCGTCGCGCCGGACCTTGGCGGCGAGGAAAGCGCTGTTGGCACCCTGTATCTTGGCGGTGAGCTGCTGCAGCGTCACGCCATAAAGCATGAGCTTTTCGGGATCGGGCTCGACATGAATTTCTTCAGGCTGGGCGCCGACAATATAGGTCAGGCCGATATTGTGCAGTTGCGCGATCTGGACCTGAAGTTCGCGGGCGAGGCGGGTCAGGCCGTTCTCGTTCCATTTGGCGCTGGCCTTCTCGGTCGGTGTCAGCGTCACCACCACAATCGCGACATCATCAATGCCGTGCACGACGATCATGGGTTGCGGGATGCCGACCGGCAAGCGGTCGAGATTGGCGCGCACTTTTTCATTGACCCGCACGAAGGCGGAATCTTCCTTGGTGCCAACCTTGAAACGTGCCGTCACCAGGACACGATTGTCCTCGGTTTCGGAATAGACATGATCGACGCCGGGAATGCTCTTGACGATGGTCTCCAGAGGTTCAGTGACCAGCTTGACCGCATCGCGCGCCTTGAGGCCATTGGCGGGCACGCTGATATCGACCATGGGCACGGAAATTTGCGGATCTTCCTCGCGCGGCAGCGTTGCCAGCGCCAGCAGCCCGACGGCAATGGCGGCGAGCAGGAAAAGGGGGGTCAACGGGGAGACGATAAACGCCCGTGTCAGTCGTCCGGCAAGTCCAAGTCCAAGATTCATGATTATTGTCCCGACTTTCCAGCGCCCGGCACAATCACGACATCGCCTTCGTGCAGGCCGGTGAGGATTTCGCGCTCCGGGCCTTCCGGGCCGGCAATCTCGTCACCAGGGATGACGGCGACGGCGATGGCGCTGCCGGCATCATTGATATGGACATAATCAATGCCATTCTTCAGCGAGATCGCGTCCTGCGGGACCGCAATCACCTTGCGGGTGCCGATAGGAATCCACACCAGCGTGCGCTCATTGACGAAATAGCTTTCGAGATTGGCAACACTGACATCGGCGAGAACCCGGCCGCCGCTGATCTGCGGATAGACCTTGACGACGGTGCCGGTGGCAATGCCGGACAGGTTCTGGTTGACGCGCGAAAGTTGCCCGGGTGAGCCAATCAAAACCTTGATGTCCTTGCGAATTCGCGGCGCCACGGCTTCTGGCAGGGACAGGCGCAGAAAATACGGCCCGCTGGCAATATTGGCCACGACCTCGCCTGGCAGGATCACCGAGCCTGCCGCCACGGGCACGGTCAGGACACGGCCCTCAGCCGGAGAAAGAACCGCACCATCCTTGGCGTTCTGTTGCAGGACCTTCTGGTTGGCCTGCGCCACGGCGACCTGGTTCTTGGCCACCAGAAGCTGGGTCTTGGCCTGATCATAGGCGGCCTGCGAGCTGATTTTCTGTTTCAGGAGCTGGTCGACCCTGTCAAATTGCTTTTGCGCATTGTTCAGTTGCGAGGCGGCCGCCTGAACCGAGGCGGCAGCCGCCTGGATTTGCAAGGCGATCTTTGGATCGGAGACCAGCGCGATCTGCTCGCCCTTCTTGACCAGCGTGCCCTCTGTGACTGTTACTGTCGCCAGCGTGCCGCCGATGCGGGTGCGGGCGGGCAGCACGTTGCGGCTTTCGATCTGGCCGAAAACTGCCTTGTAATCAGGCACCGTCAGCAGTTGAATCTTGAGATCGGCAGCCCTGGCGGCCGATATCTGGGCTGCGAGAACCACAAGGGCCGCACTGAGACCCAGCCGACCTTTGGCAAAGTAATTCTTGCGCATCATTCAGTCCATCATTTGCGATCGGGTCTGGTCATACAGACGGGATGAAGTGTGTGCGACCCTCGTACCTTGCAGGGTCGAACAAAGCCAGTCTCAAGATCAGTTGAATGCGCAACCGCTCTTGAATCCGAGGCGCCTGAAAATCATCGCCGCGGGGCAAAAGCCGGTGAAGGCCGATTGCAGCAGATTGAGGCCGACGAACGCCGTCAGCAACAGCCACCATGGCGATGCCCAATGCGCAAGCAGCAATGAGATCAGCACCATAGACCCGGCAAGCGCGAGTACGGCACGGTCAGCAGTCATTTCAGAACTCCATGGGTTGATGAGCCTCAGGCATCCTCCCGGGCTCAGGGTTGGATGCTGGTTTGCTTCAGTTTGTCGATGCCCAGCATTTTCAGGCTGAGATTCTCGTAAAACGTCTCGGCATGGCCGCGACGGATCTTGTGCAGAAAGTATTTTTCGAAGCCGATCTTGGCCAGATGCACCCACTTGCCCTCCGACGACCAGTTGACGTTGCGCGGCGGGATCTGCGGCTGGGCGATGAAGGCCAGGCCGGAATCGCCGAAATCCGCGAGACAGATGGCATTCCAGGTCGCGACGGCATTGGCGGGTCGGCCCTTGATCAGGGCGTCGATATTGGCGGTGATGGCCGTCGACATCGATTCGATCATGAAGCCGGTCTTGGGCACACCGACCGGAACCGGGGTCTTGCCCATGGGCGGGATCGCCACGCAGACGCCGAGCGCGAAGACATTGGGATATCTGGGATTGCGCTGGTGCTTGTCGACGATGATGAAGCCGCGCGGGTTGGTCAGTCCTTCGAGGCCAAAGACCGCCGGCACGCCGCGGAACGGCGGCAGGATCATCGACATGTTGAAGGGCAGTTCGTGCGCCATCTTGACGGTGCCATCATCATTGACTTCCTCGGCAAACATCTTGCCGGGCTCGACCCTTGTGATGCGGGCATTGGTGATCCACTTGATGTGATGGTCGCGCAGCACCGATTCGACCATGCCCTTGGTATCGCCGACGCCATCCAGGCCGAGATGGCCGACGTAGGGCTCAGGCGTGATGAATGTCATCGGCACCCGATCGCGCACCCGGGCGCGGCGCAGTGCGGTGTCGAGGGTCAGGACATATTCATAGGCCGGGCCAAAGCAGGACGCGCCCTGGGCGGCGCCGACAACGACCGGCCCGGGATTGGCGACAAGGCGATCAAAATTGGCCTTGGAACTCAGGGCGTGATCGACCTCGCAGACGGAATCGGTATTGCCATGCGGCCCGAGCCCGGGGATTTCATCAAAGGCGAGATCCGGGCCGGTGGCTATGACCAGATAATCATAATCGACGACGGAACCGTCGGTGAGTTCGACCTGGTTCTGATCCGGGTGGACGCGCTTGGCGCCCTGGTCCTTGAGCACGATGCCGCGCTTGGCCATGACCGGTTTCAGATCGACGGTGATGTCCTTGCGGGCGCGCCAACCGACGGCGACCCAGGGGTTCGAAGGCACGAAACTATAGACCGAGCCCTTGTTGATGACCGTCATCGTATCATTCTTGCCGAGCTTGCCTTTCAGCTCATAGGCGAGGATCGTGCCCCCCAACCCCGCACCGAGAATTGCTATTCTTGCCATGATGTCCTCCTGCCCTTGCCTTGACCCGGGTTTCCTCCCATCCGCGATTTGTCGCGGATTTTCATTGGCTGCCTGTTGTGACAGACCCAACAAGGCCAGGGGATATCGCATTCAGGACACATTCGCAATATCGAATATGAAGTCAAAGCGTCGCAGGATCAAGGGTGTCGCGAACAGGGGTCTGGCACGCTGGCGCGCTGTTTCGGGCGCTGGTTTGATCTGCTGAAAATCAGGCATCGATTCAGGCCTGAACAATGCTAATATCGACCGGACGGTTTTGCCCAAAGGCCCGCTCATGGTATTTTCCTATGATCCGTTGCTTGTTGCCTTGTCGGTGCTGATTGCCGCGCAGGGCGGCTATGTCGGCTTTCGCCTGACAGCGCAGGTCACGGGCGATGGTGACAGCCGCGACCGGCTGTTGTTGATGGGGGCGGCGGCGTCGCTGGCGACCGGCATCTGGGCGATGCATTTCATCGGCATGCTGGCGCTGCGCTTTGCGGTGCCGCCCCGGTTCACGGCGCTGCCAACCTTGCTGTCGCTGCTGATTTGCGCGCTGGTGGTCGGCCCGGCGACCTATGCCATCCATGCGCCGCTGCAACGCCCGGCCCGCGTGCTGGTCGGCGGCTTGCTGATGGGGCTTGGCATTGCCGCCATGCATTATGTCGGCATGGCCGGGCTGGATTCCGGAGTCATCATGGCCAACCGGCCGGGGTTTGTGGCGGCGAGCCTGCTGATCGGTATTGCCGGATCGAGCTTCGCGATCTGGGTGATGCAGCAAGGGCATAATCGTGCGCCGTTGTGGGCGGCGGCTGGGATTTTCGCGTTTTCGGTGGCGGGCATGCATTATGTGGCGGTGGCCGGCATGACCATGAATCCGCTGGCGGCCATGACACCGCCGCCGCCTGCGGCGCTGAGCGCTGGTGCGCTGGCGCTGCTGGTGGCGCTGGCGGCCTTTGCCATTTCAGCGGCATTCTTGCTGTCGCTGCTGCCGCGCCACGGAGTGCTGGCGCCCGAAGTGCCGAAAGCCCCGGCCGTGCCCGGCATGGATGCCATCCAGGTTGACCAGAATGGCCGCAGGATCGTGCTGGCGCTGCAGGATGTTCACGTCATCCGCGCCAATGCGCATTACACCTATATCAGCGATGCCCAGCATGAATATTTCTGTCCGCTGCCGATCAGCCAGCTTGAGGCGGCGCTGAACCAGAAAAAATTCGTCCGCGTTCATCGCTCTTTCATTGTCAATGTCGAGCATGTGGTGGGCCTGCGCCGCGCAGGCGACAGCGCACGCCTCGACATGCGCTGCATGGTGCATCGCAAAATACCCGTAGCGCGCGCCCGCATCGCACCGGTAAAGTCACGCTTGGCTGACCGCGATAGCGGCGAAACTGCACCAAGTGCGTCAGTGCTGCTGACGTAATTCGTGCAAATTCGACGCAACTCGTGCGCTTGAGGGAGGCCTCGTGCGGCGGGCCTTGAATGTGCATTGCACCATGGCGTCAGTTACCCCGCATTGACTTAAATCAATCGCGGAGTTCTCGTGATGATCCCCGGCGCTTTCGAATATCTGCGTCCCAAAACCCTGAGCGACGCGATCGCCATGCTGGCCACCCATGGCGACGAAGCGCGCCCGCTGGCAGGCGGCCACAGCCTGATTCCGATGATGAAGCAACGCCTGGCGTCGCCCTCGCATCTTGTTGATCTTGCTGCAATTGCCGATCTGGCGGTGCTGCGCGAGGAGCCGGACGGGCTCGTTATAGGGGCCATGGTGACGCAAAGGGCGCTGCTGGGTTCTGCTCTGGTACAGGTCAAGGCGCCGCTGCTGATTGAGGCCGCGCAACAGATCGCTGATCCGCAAATAAGGGCGCTTGGCACGCTGGGCGGCAATGTCGCCAATGGCGATCCCGGCAATGACATGCCCGCGGTGATGATGTGCCTTGATGCAACATATATGGTGCAGGGTCCCAAGGGCGCGCGGCAGATCAAGGCGCGGGAATTTTATCGCGGCGCCTATGATACGGCGCTGGCCGCCGGCGAGATCGTCACGGCGATCCAGGTGCCGGTGGTGGCGGGCCAGGGCGTGGCCTATGAGAAGCTGAAACGCAAGGTCGGGGACTATGCGGTCGCGGCTGCGGCCGTGGCGCTGACGCTGCGGAGTGGCGAGGTGACGAGCTGCGCCATCGGCCTCACCAATGTGGCGCCGACGCCGCTCTGGGCCAAGGACGCCGCCGCGCTGCTGGTCGGCACCCGTCTGGAGGCTGACGCCGTGAAAAAGGCGGTGGCTGCGGCTGAAGCCATCACCGATCCGGCCGCCGACGGGCGCGGCCCGGCGGATTATCGACGCAAAATGGCAGGCATCATGCTGGCGCGGGCGCTGGCCCGGGCGCAGCAGCGCGCTGCCTGAAACGACAAGCGGGAGAAGCGGGCCATGGCAAAGATCAATGTGACAATGACCGTGAATGGCGAGGAGGTCAGCGGCCTTGCCGAACCACGAACCTTGCTGGTGCATTTCATACGCGAGACGCTGAACCTCACAGGCACGCATATTGGCTGCGAGACCAGCCATTGCGGCGCCTGCACCATCGATCTCGACGGCGTTTCGGTGAAATCCTGCACCCGGTTTGCGGTGCAGGCCGAAGGCGCGCAGATCCGCACCATCGAGGGCATGGCCGAGGCCAATGGCACCCTGCACCAGCTGCAGGAAAGCTTCCGGCAGATGCACGGGCTGCAATGCGGCTATTGCACGCCGGGCATGATCCTGCGCGCCTGGCGCCTGTTGCAGGAAAATCCGCACCCCAGTGAGGATGACATTCGTCAGGGCATTGCCGGCAACCTTTGCCGATGCACCGGCTACCAGAACATCGTCAAGGCCATTCAGCACGCGGCAGCAACGCTCAACGGCGAGACAATCGCGGAGGCAGCGCAATGAACGACATGACCCCGACCAGAGAAGCCCGTGAGGCCCGGCTCGAAGGCATGGGCTGCAAGCGCAAGCGCGTCGAGGATGTGCGCTTCACCCAGGGGCGCGGCACCTATGTCGATGACATCAAGCTGCCGGCCATGCTCTATGGCGACATGGTGCGCTCGTCCTATGCCCATGCGCGGATCAGGAAGATCGACACGTCAAAGGCCGAGAAAGTGCCCGGTGTGGTGGCGGTAATCACCGCCGAGACCCTGAAAACCGTCAATCTCGCCTGGATGCCGACGCTGGCGGGCGATGTGCAGATGGTGCTGGCTGACGGCAAGGTGCTGTTTCAAAATCAGGAAATTGCCTTTGTGGTGGCGACCAGCCTGCAGGCCGCGGCCGACGGGGTCGAACTGGTTGAAGCCGATTACGAGGAATTGCCGGTCATTGTCGATCCGTTCAAGGCCATGGCAGCAGATGCACCGGTGCTGCGCGAGGATCTCGCCGGCAAGACTGAGGGTGCCCATGGCAAGCGCGACCACCACAATCATATTTTCAAATGGCAGGTGGGCGACAAGTCGCTGACTGATGAGGCGTTTAACCGCGCCGAGGTGAAGATCGACGAGTTGCTGTCCTATCACCGCACCCATCCCTCGCCGCTCGAGACCTGCCAGTGCCTTGCCTCATTCGACAAGATCAAGGGCGAGTTGACGCTCTGGGGTACGTTTCAGGCACCGCATGTCATCCGCACCGTGGTGTCGCTGATATCGAAACTCCCCGAACACAAGATCCACGTGATCGCGCCGGATGTCGGTGGCGGTTTTGGCAACAAGGTTGGCGCCTATGCCGGCTATGTCTGTGCCGTCGTGGCGTCGATTGTCACGGGCAGACCGGTCAAATGGGTCGAGGACCGGATGGAGAATCTCTCCACCACCTCCTTTGCCCGCGATTATCACATGCGCACGGAAATCGCCGCCACCAGGGACGGCAAGGTCACCGGCCTCAGGGTGCATATTCTGGCGGATCATGGTGCCTTTGATGCCTGCGCCGATCCGTCCAAATGGCCCGCCGGCTTTTCCAATATCATCACCGGTTCTTATGATTTTCCGGTGGCGCATCTTTGCGTCGATGGCGTCTATACCAACAAGGCCCCCGGCGGCGTGGCCTATCGCTGCTCGTTCCGTGTGACCGAGGCGGCCTATGCCATCGAACGCGGCATGGATATTCTGGCGCAGAAGCTCGGCATGGACCCGGCCGAATTGCGCCTGAAGAATTTCATCAGGCGCGAGCAATTCCCCTATCAATCGGCGCTCGGCTGGGAATATGACAGCGGCGATTATGCGACGGCGCTGAACAAGGCGATGGCGGCGGTCGATTATGCCGGGCTGCGCGCCGAGCAAAAGACCAGGCGCGAGGCCTTCAAGCGCGGCGAGACCCGCAGCATCATGGGCATTGGCGTGTGCTTCTTTACCGAAATCGTCGGGGCCGGGCCTTCCAAGAATTGCGATATTCTCGGCCTTGCCATGTTTGATTCCTGCGAAATCAGGATCCATCCCACCGGCAGCGCCATTGCCCGTGTCGGAACCAAGAGCACCGGTCAGGGCCATGAGACCACCTGGGCGCAGATCATTGCCAGCGAGATCGGCATTGCCGCCAGCGATATTATGGTCGAGGAGGGCAATACTGACACGGCGCCCTACGGACTTGGCACCTATGGCTCGCGCTCGACCCCGGTGGCCGGGGCGGCGATTGCCATGGCGGCGCGCAAGATCAGGGCCAAGGCGCAGATGATCGCCGCCTGGCTGCTCGAAGTCCATGAGGACGACCTGACCTTCGATATCGACCGGTTCCAGGTGAAAGGCGTGCCCGAGCGCTTCAAGACCATGACAGATATTGCCTGGGTCGCCTATCACGCGCCGCCGCCGGGGATGGAACCGGGGCTGGAAGCGGTGAGCTATTATGATCCGCCGAATATGACCTATCCGTTCGGCGCCTATATTTGCGTCATGGATATCGACGTTGATACGGGTGTCGCCAAGACCCGACGCTTCTATGCGCTCGATGATTGCGGCACGCGCATCAACCCGATGATCATCGAAGGGCAGGTGCATGGTGGGCTCACGGAGGCTTTCGCCATCAGCATGGGCCAGGAAATCCGCTACGATGACATGGGCAATGTCATGGGAGCCTCCTTCATGGATTTCTTCCTGCCAACCGCCGTCGAAACCCCGCATTGGGAGACCGGCCACACGGTGACGCCGTCGCCACATCACCCGATTGGTGCCAAGGGCGTGGGTGAAAGTCCGAATGTCGGCGGCGTGCCGGCATTCTCCAATGCCGTCAATGATGCGTTTTCATTCCTTGGCTCGACCCATATTCAGATGCCGCATGATGCCTGGCGGTTGTGGAAGGCTGCCGAAAAGCTCGGCGTGACCGGGTAGCGGGAGCAAGGCGGAGCTTCGCTGATGCTGACGCGCGAGACCATGGCTGCGAGACTGGAAGCGGTGGGTTATATCGCCGATTCCGATCTCGTGGCAGTGCTGTGGCTGATGGATTATCTGCAGCGCCCGCTGCTGATCGAGGGCGAGGCGGGCGTCGGCAAGACCGAAGTGGCCAAGGCACTGGCGCAGTTGCATGAATGCCAGCTGATCCGGCTGCAATGCTATGAGGGCCTTGACCAAAACGCCGCGCTTTATGAATGGAACTACCAGAAGCAGTTGCTGGCGATCCGGCTGCGCGAGGGGCAGGGTGCCGCTGATGCGCTGGAAGCGCACGTCTTTTCAGCGCCTTATCTGCTGGAGCGGCCCTTGTTACGGGCAATCCGCAGCCCGCAACCCGTGGTCTTGCTGATCGACGAAATCGACCGGGCCGACGAGGAATTCGAGGCCTTCCTGCTCGAACTCCTGTCGGATTTCCAGGTGACGATTCCCGAGCTTGGAACCTTGTCGGCCGTGACCATGCCTCGGATCATCCTGACCTCCAACGGCACGCGCGATATTTCCGACGCGCTGCGACGGCGCTGTCTTTATCATTATCTGGAATTTCCCGACATCAGCCGGGAAACGCGCATTCTCATGACCAGATTGCCGGGCATCACCGCCCGACTGGCCGGGCAGGTCGCGGAAATCGTCGCCGCCCTGCGCAAGGAAGATTTGGCCAAGCGCCCCGGGGTGGCGGAGGCGCTGGACTGGGCCGCCAGTCTCATCGGCCTCAAGGTCGAGGATCTGGGCGCAAGCCCGCAGGAGGCCTATGCCTGTCTTGCGGCGCTGTTGAAAACCCGCGATGACCGCGCCACCATCAGCTTTGAGGTGATGGCGCGACTCACCGGCAAACTGGAGGCGGTAGCGTGACCGGCGGCACCTCCCCGGGCGAAAGCGGGCTCGTGAAGCTCGGCGGCTTTATGGCGCTGCTGCGCGACAATGCGTTTCGTATTGGCATGAAAGAGACGCAGGATGCGGCGCTGTTGCTGGCATCGCCGGCCAATGGTTCGCCGCATTTGCTGCGCGGCGCGCTCAAGCCGCTGTGCTGCGCCAATCATGACGACTGGCTGAAATTCGACCGGCTGTTCGACGCCTTTTATCTGCGCCACGGCCAGCGGATCGCCGGTGTGCTGGTCGGCACCCCGCCGGAACGCCAGCAGCGCGGCCGCCGGCTCGGCGATGCTGCCGGAGCGCAAGACCAGCAGGCGCGCGATGCCGATGAGGCCAACCCCGCCGACACCCAGGACGATGCCAACCCCGCTGACAGCCGCAGCCAGCGGCGCAATGCCTCGTCGGCGCAGGCCTTGATGAGCCGCGATGTCCGCCACATTGCCGATGCTGAAGACATTGAAAAGGCGCAGGCGCTGGCACAGCGGCTGGCGCGCTTGATGCGCACGAGGCTGACCCGGCGCCTGCGGCTGGCGCGGCGCGGGCAGAAGCTTGATCTGCGCCGCACGCTGCATCGCAGTATTGCTTCGGGCGGCGAACCGCTGCAGCAGGTGTGGCGCATTAAGAAGCCAAAGCCCTTGCGGCTGGTGATGCTGATGGATGCCTCGGGATCGATGGCGCTTTATACGCCCTGGTTCGCGCGCTTCATGCACGGCGCCGTCCATGCCTTTCGCAGGGCGGAAGCCTATGTGTTCCATACGCAAATTGCCAATATCGGCGCCGTGCTCAAGGATCGCGACCTGCAACGCGCGCTGGATCGGCTCGGGCTGGTGGCGCAGGGCATGGGCGGGGGCACGCGCATTGCTGGGTGTCTGGCTGATTTCAACCGCTATCATGCGCGGCGGGCGCTGCGCGGGCGGACGCTGGTGATGATATTTTCGGACGGCTTCGACACCGGGGTGCCGGGCGCGCTGGCCCATGAAATGCGCCGTTTGCGACAAAGGTGCCGCCGCATCCTGTGGCTCAATCCGCTGATCGGCTGGAAGGATTATGCGCCGGAAGCGCGCGGCATGCGCGAGGCGCTGCCGTTCATCGATCATTTTGCCGCCGCGCATTCGCTCGAAAGTCTGGCGGCGCTCGAACCATGGTTGACGATGCAATGAACCGCCCGGAGAAACTCATCGATTTTGATGATCTCGTGCAGCATTTGCGGCATGCGCGCAGTCCCTATGTGTTGGCCACGGTGGTGCGCACGGTGGCGGTGACGGCGGCCAAGGCCGGCGCCAAGGCCATTATCGAGGCCGATGGCAAAATCGTCGGCGGCTGGATCGGCGGGGGATGCGCGCGCGGCGCGGTGCTGCGGGCCGCGCGCCAGGCCCTGCGCGACGGGCGGCCGCGGCTGGTGTCGATCCAGCCCGAGGACCTGCTGAAGGATCTTGGGGTCGAGGGCGGGCAATCGCGCTCGGGCGTGGTTTATGCCGTCAATATGTGCCCCAGCCAGGGCACGATGGATATTTTCATCGAACCCAATCTGCCACGGCCGGAACTGGTGATCATGGGCGCGACTCCGGTTGCGGTGGCGCTGGCCAGCGTGGCGGGCGTATTCGATTTTGCGGTGACGGTCGCCGCGCCGGAAGCGGAACGCGGGCAATTTGCCGAGGGGACCGCCTTTCATGCCGGGTTTGAGCTGCCGCCGGCGCCGGGCGAGCGCTATATCATCGTGGCGACCCAGGGCGCGGGCGATCTTGCTGCCCTGAATGCGGCGCTCGACCACAATGCCCAGCGTGTCGGCTTTGTCGGCTCGCGGCGCAAGGCGGCGCGGCTGCGCGAGCAATTGGCGGACAAGGTCAGTGCCGACAAGCTCGCCGGTCTCAAGGCGCCGGCAGGTCTTGATATAGGTGCGATCACGCCGGAGGAAATCGCCCTGTCGATCCTTGCCGAACTGGTGGCATGGCGCCGCCAGCCGCAAAGGGCTGGCAGTCCCGAGCCTGAAGCCGGCTGATCGCGCCGGTCAGTCGATGGCGATCATGACATCGGAGGCCTTGATCACCGCATAGGCGACCTGGCCGACTTTCAGTTTCAAGTCCTTTACCGCCTCATTGGTTATCGATGAGGTGATGATCACACCGTCGACCTCGATCTGGACATGTGCGGTGGTCGTGCCGAGGTTGATGGTCTTGACGATGCCCTTGATCTGGTTGCGCGCGCTGAGTTTCATCACAATCTCCCGGAAACGGCCTGAATATGGCCCGTCGGGTGCTGTTGATAGCATGAAGGCGATGGCCGGGGCACCTGCCAGCAAAATTGCGGCCATGTGGCCCCGCCTCAGAGAAAACCAGTCGAGAACCAGGGCACGGCGGCGACCAGCACCAGGCCTGCGAGCAGGGCGGCCATATAGCCCCAGATCGGGCGGATGCCGGCATTCGGGTTGACCTTGCTGATGGCGCAGGCCGCGTAATAGCCAACGCCAAATGGCGGCGAAAACAGGCCAAGCCCCATGGCGAGCACCACCACCATGGCATAATGGACTTCATTGATGCCCATATGCCGGGCAATCGGAAACAGCAGCGGCCCGAACAAGACCACCGCCGGAATGCCTTCCAGCACGCTGCCGAGCACGACGAAGGCAATGATCGAAATCGCCATGAAGCCGGTGGCGCCACCCGGCAGGCGCGCCATGAACTGCGCCAGCTGCGCTGAAAAGCCTGATTGCGTAAGGCCCCAGGCCATGGCCGAGGCGGCGCCGATGATGATGAGGATCGCCCCCGACAGGGCGGCCGTATCGACGAGGATCGGCATGAGCCGCCGCCAGTCGAATTGCCGGTAAATGACCAGGCCGGCAAAGGCGGCATAGATGATGCCGATGGTGGAAACCTCGGTGGCCGTGGCAATGCCGCGCACCACTGCATAGCGGATCAGAATGGGCAGGGCGAGAGCCGGTAGGGCCTTGATGAAGCTGCGCCAGATGACGCTGCGGCCGGCCTTCTCCGGCAGGGTGATGGTGGCCGAGCGAGCGCGAAAGCCGACGACCAGGCACAGGCCAATCGCCAGCAACAGGCCGGGGACCATGCCACCGGTGAAGAGCGAGGCAATCGAGACGCCGGCCACCGAACCGATGGTGATCAGCACGATCGAGGGCGGAATGGTCTCGGTCTGGGCTCCGGTTGCGGCCAGCAGCGCCACCAGCTCGCCGGGTTCGGCGCCGCGGGCAATCATTTCCGGAAACAGGGCGGGGGCGACGGCGGCCATATCGGCGGCCTTGGCGCCGGAGATTCCTGAAACCAGATACATGGCGCCGATCAGCACATAGGAGAGCCCGCCGCGCAAATGGCCGATGAGATTGGCGAGAAAGCGCACCATGGCGGCGGCCATGCCGGTCATTTCGATGAGCTGGCCGAGTAACACGAACAACGGCACCGCCAGCAAGATCAGATGCGACATGCCTTCGTCCATGCGCCCGACCAGGGTCATGGTCGGAACCCTGGTCGTCAGCACCAGATAGCCGAGGGTGGCGAGCGCAAAGGCAAAGGCGATGGGCACGCCGGAAAAAACGCAAAGCCCGACGATGCCGACAAAAAACAACAGAAGATTGAGATTGCCGAGGCCCGCCAGCAGCGGCTGCAGCAGCCAGAGGCCGAGACAGGCAAGGGCGACCACGCCGAGGGCGATGAGAGCATCGCGCCGCGCAACCCGGCGCGCCAGCGCCAGCAGCGAAAACACGATCATCAGGCCGATGCCGACCGGGAAAGCGGCAGCCCGCCAGACGCCGGAAATTTGCATGGCCGGCGTGGTGATGGCGATGGCGGCGAGCGTCCAGGTTTTGACCGGCCAGGCGATCAGCAGCAAAAAGGCGAGCATGGCCGCCATAGCCAAAGCCTCGAACAGGCCACGATGCGCTTGCGGCGCGCGCGCCACCAGCGCTGTCATGCGCATATGCTGGCCACGCTGCAGCGCCAGCGTCGCTCCCAGCATGGCGAGCCAGAGGAACAGGGTTTCGGCCAGTTCATCCGACCAGATCAGCGGATGATCGAAGATACCACGCGCAACGATGCCGGAAAGCAGCACCAGCACCTCGACCGCGACCAGCAGCCCCGCCGCGATTTCGACCGCGCGGGCGCAGCCGTTCTCGATGTGCTGCAGCGCCGACCGCTCCCCGCTCATGGGAGGCGGTCAGCCGAGCGTGCCGACGCTTTCTTCCAGCTTCGACCAGGCGTCCTTGCCGAACTTGCCCTGCCAATCCTTATAGAAACCTGCCGATTTCAGCTTGTCGCGGAAAGGCGCCGGGTCAACGGTGTTGAATACCATACCCTTGGCGGTCAGGCTCTTTTGCAGGCCGGTGGTCAGGGCGGCAACGTCGGTGCGCTCGGCGAGGCCTGCGGCATTGATGTGCTTGGTGACAATGGCCTGGATATCGGGCGGCAGCGCCTTCCAGTTGGCGCTGTTGGCGAGGAACCAGAAGCCGTCCCACATGTGATTGGTGAGAGAGCAGTATTTCTGCACCTCGTAGAGCTTGGCGGTATCGACGATCGCCAGCGGGTTTTCCTCGCCATCCACCACCTTGGACTGCAGCGACGTATAGACTTCGTTGAAATTGATGGTGGTCGGCGCAGCGCCAAAGGCCTTGTACATCGACGTCCAGAGCGCCGCCGGCGGGACACGGATTTTCAGATTGACCAGATCGGCCGGGGTCACAATAGGCTTGCTGGAGGTCGTGGTCTGGCGGAAACCATTGTCCCAGATGGTGTCAAAGGCAAAGATTGAGCCGGATTTGGCGATTTCGCCGCGCACATAGGCGCCGAGCCCGCCATCCATGGCCTTCCAGACGGTCGGATAATCCTTGAAGGCAAAGCCGATGCCATTGATGGCGGCGACCGGCACCAGCGTCGAGAGAATGAGGCCGGAAAGGGTGAAGAAATCGACGGCGCCGGAACGGATCTGGTCGAGTGTGTCGGTGTCTGAGCCAAGCTGACTCGACGGGAAAATCTGCAGTTCAAACCGGCCGCCGGTTTCCTTCTTGATCGCGGCGGCAGCCTCGGCGGCGCGCTTGTTCATCGGATGCGCCAGCGGCAGGTTATTGGCGTATTTATAGGTGAATTGCGCGGCCTTGGCGGTGCCTATCGCGAAGCTGGAAACGGCCAGCGCGCCAGCGGCCTTGTTGAAGTGACGACGCGATAAAACCGGCATGGCAGGGCTCCCTCAGTACAATAATTCTACCAGAAATTCCGCCATGACATCATAACGGAATTGGCTTTTCTTTGTCAGACATAGATGGCAAATTAGACGAATAGTGTCAACGCAAGGAAGCTTTCCCATGACCGGTCCGGTGCCACAACAGGGCGGTGCTTTGCCGGTCAGCCGACGGGTGATGAATCTGGCACATATGTTGCGCCAGAATGCGCGGCGCTTTCCGGACAGGGTGGCGTTTCAATGGGGTGATGTCGCGCTGACCTGGAGCGTGCTTGAGGCGCGCGTCGCCGCCATGACCGCGGTGCTGATTTCCAAGGGTGCATGCAAAGGCATGCGCATTCTGGTGCATTCAAGCAATTGCAACGAAATGTTTGAATCGATGTTTGCGACCTTTCGCATTGGCGCGGTTTGGGTGCCGACCAATTTTCGTCTAACGCCAGGCGAAGTTGTTGAACTTGCGAAAGATTCAGGCGCTGAACTAATGCTCTGCCATGCCGGCTTCGATGACCATGCCGAAGCCATTGCCCGGCATGTCGCCGATGTGCGCTGGATCGGCCGCATCGGGCCCGGCGCTGCCGGCGAGCGCGCGCTGGCGCCGCTCGTGGCCGCCAGCCTCGGTGCCGATCCGGCCGACTGCGCAGTGGATTATGACGATCCCTGCTGGTTCTTTTTCACGTCGGGCACGACCGGGCGATCCAAGGCGGCGGTGCTGACCCATGGCCAGATGGCCTTTGTCATCAACAATCATCTCAGCGATCTGGTGCCGGGGGTGAATGAAGCCGATGCCTCTCTGGTGGTGGCGCCGCTGTCGCATGGCGCTGGCGTGCACCAGCTCAACCAGGTGGCGCGCGGTGCCAAAACCGTGCTCCTGGCGTCGGATCGCTTTGACATTGACGAGGCTTTCCGGCTGATCGCCACTCATCGCGTCAGCAATCTTTTCACCGTGCCGACGATCCTGAAAATGCTGGCGGAACATCCTGCTGCCGACAAATATGATCATTCGAGCCTGCGCTTCATCATCTACGCCGGCGCGCCCATGTATCGCGAGGACCAGAAATTCGCGCTGGGCAAATTCGGCAAGGTGCTGGTGCAATATTTCGGGCTTGGCGAGGTCACCGGGGCGATCACGGTGCTGCCGGCGGCGCTGCATGATGAGGCTGATGGCGCCAATACGCGGCTCGGCACCTGCGGCTTCGAGCGCACCGGCATGCAGATATCGATCCAGAACGAGGCAGGCGAGGAACAGGCGCCCGGGGTGACCGGCGAAATCTGCGTCATCGGCCCGGCCATGTTTGCCGGCTATTACAACAACCCCGAAGCCAATGCCAAAGCCTTCCGCAACGGCTGGTTTCGCACCGGCGACCTTGGCCACATGGATGAGCAGGGGTTTTTGTTCATCACCGGGCGCGCATCAGACATGTATATTTCCGGGGGCTCGAATATTTATCCGCGCGAGATCGAGGAAAAAATTCTTAGCCATCCTGACATCAACGAGGTGGCGGTACTCGGCCTGCCCGATGCCAAATGGGGCGAGGTCGGGGTGGCTGTCTGCGTGCGGCGTGCGGGAGCGCAGGTCAGCGAGGCCGATCTGGCGGCTTTTCTCGCTGATAAAATGGCGCGCTACAAAGTGCCGAGGCGGTTTTTGTTCTGGGAGGCCTTGCCGAAATCTTGCTATGGCAAGGTGCCAAAACGGCTGATCCGCGAGAAGATCGAGGCCGAACCAGATTGGCTCGCGTCAAAGTCTGAGCCGGCATGAGACATATTCTTCAGCCAGGCCCGCCTGCCCGGGAGCGCCATGTGGCAGTGGTGACGCGCGGTGTGAATTTTGACGCGGTGCTGCCGCAGGGTCTGCGGCTGCTCGATGCCGTTGCGGCAGCCTTTGCCGCCGAGGGGTGCCAAAGCGGGGTCTTGCGCTTTGGCGCAGGGATGCTCGGGCCCATGGCCTATGTCATGCCGGCGCTGTCGGCGACGCCCGATCATGCCGCCTTCTACAGCGCGCCGTCCCGGCCTGCCGGCCTGACCACCTTGCAATCAGGCGCGCTCACCTTCGGCTGGCGGCACGGGCAACCGTTCTTTCATTGTCACGCCTTCTGGCAAGAGGCGGACGGGCGTTGCAATGGCGGGCATATCCTGCCGGAAGAGACCCGCCTCGCCGCACCGCTGGCCGTGACGGCGACCGGGCTTTTTGATGCAGCCTTCGAGGCTGTGGCCGATGAGGAGACCGGCTTCATCCTGTTCGAGCCGCGCGGCAAGGGGGTTGCATCGGCGCCGTTTCATGCATTGCGGCTCCGGCCCAATCAGGATCTTGCCGGGGCGCTTCTGGACTATTGCCGCCAGCACGGCATGGCTGGCGCCCGCCTGCATGGCGGTGTCGGCAGCCTGATCGGTGCCCATTACGCCGATGGCCGTATCAGCTGGCCTTTTGCGACGGAAATGGCGATCCGCGCCGGCAGGCTCAGCGGCGAAGCGGCGCATATCGACATCGAGCTTGTCGATTTTGAAGGCAATCTTTCCAGCGGCGTGCTGCAAGGCGGCGACAATCCGGTGCTCATGACCATGGAACTGGTGCTTGAAGCCGTGAGCCAGGGGAATGTGACATGAAAGATGATCGGTTGGCCGGGCGCGTCGCGATGGTGATGGGTGCCGGGTCGGTGGGGCCGGGCTGGGGCAATGGCAAGGCGGCGGCGGTGGCCTATGCCAGGGCCGGGGCCCGCGTCATTGCGGTTGATATTGTCGCGGCGGCGGCGAGCGAGGCGGCCGGCCTGATCCGCGCCGAGGGCGGCGTGGCCGACGAATATACCGCAGATGTCACCAAAGCTGCCGATGTGGCTCGCGTCGTTGCTGCCAGTATCAAAACCTGCGGGCGCATTGATATCCTGCACAATAATGTCGGCGTCACCCGCATGGGCGGGCCGGTGGAACTGTCCGAGGCCGATTGGCACGACTCGCTGGAGCTCAATCTCTCCAGCATTTATCTCGCCTGCAAGCATGTGCTGCCGCATATGGAAGCTGCCGGGCGCGGCGTCATTACCAATATTTCGTCGCTGGCGTCGATCCGATATGTCGGCTACCCGTATTTTGCCTATTATGCCACCAAGGCGGCGGTCAATCAGGCGTCGGTGGCGCTGGCGCTGCAATATGCCAGCAAGGGCATCAGGGTTAATGCGATCCTGCCCGGGTTGATGGATACCCCGCTGATTTACCAGCAGATATCCTCGCAATATAGCGATACGGCGAGCATGGTCGCGGCGCGCCATGCGGCTTGCCCGACAGGGCGTATGGGCTCAGGCTGGGATGTGGCGCATGCGGCGGTTTTTCTGGCTTCCGATCATGCGCAATATATTACCGGCGTATGCCTGCCGGTCGATGGCGGCCTCAGCGCCCGTGCCATGTGACCGAGCCACGCCTGGTCGCTGAAAGCTGGCGCTTGCGTGGATGAACAACTTGTGGAACGATACAAATAGGGGCCGTCAATAGAGCCCCTCAGGGGCAGGGGTGTGCGAGGCAGATGGGTGTGCTGGAACAGTCGCGTCGGCGCGTGACGATCATCGATATTGCCCGTCATACCGGGGTATCGAAATCCACGGTGTCGCTGGTGCTCAAAGGCAGTCCGGCGGTGCGCAGCGAGACGCGCAAGGCGATCCATGCGGCCATGGCGGAGCTTGGCTATGTCTACAACCGCAGCGCCGCCAATCTGCGGACGGCGCGGACCGATTTTGTCGGCATGGTCATCAATGATCTGATGAATCCGGTGTTTGCCGAACTGGCGGTCGGGCTTGAGGATGCGTTTTTTCAGGCTGGTTTCGTGCCGCTGCTGGCCAATACCAACGAGAATGTGGCGCGCCAGGCGCGGCTGATCCATTCCATACAGGAGCAGGGCGTGGCCGGCATGGTGATCAGCCCGGTGGCGGGCCACGGCGTCGCCGACATGCTCGATGCCGCGCGGTTTCGCGCACCGGTGGTGACGACCATGCGGCGGCTTGAGGGCTCCAACCTGCCCTATGTCGGGCAGGATAATTTCGTCGGCGCGCGGCTTGCCGTGGAATATCTGCTGCAACTCGGGCACAGGCGCATCGCCTTTCTCGGGGGGCTCGAAAATTTCACGACGCGGCGCGAGCGCATCGAGGGCTATCAAACCGCGCTGCGGGGCGCCGGCATCGCGCCAGACCCGGCCTTGATCATTGAGGGGCCGCCGACGCGGGCGGGTGGTGCCGCCAGTCTGGCCGCCGCGCTCGACCGCGATGCGCCGCCGACCGCGGCCATGGCCTATAATGATATGGTCGCCATCGGCGCCATCGGATTGCTGCGCGAGCGTGGCCTTGAAGCCGGGCGCGATGTGTCGATTGTTGGCTTCGATGATATTGCCGAGGCGGAATTCAACGCGCCGCCGCTCACGACAATTGCCTGCAATACGCGGGGCTTGGGCGGCACTGCCGCCGATCTGCTGAAAAAGATCATCGAGGGCGGCGCCGCGCCCACGCAGAGTATCATTGGTCCGGCGCGGCTGGTGATCCGCAAATCCTGCGGGGCGCCGCCGCGGTGACAGGCCGCGGGGCTGCGGCTGCCATGCGTGCAGGGCAGGGCTTTTGCACAGAAGCTTTTTGGCGGATGCTATGGCCGAAAGGGGGGTGACGGTCTAAATAAAGGGTTAACTCCAGCTTTCCATCGGATGATCATGGCCCGCGATACATTTCCTGCCGTTGCCAACTCCGGCCCGGCCCGACCCGGCAGCGCGCCGGAGCGCGTCATTCGGGTGCGCGGGGCGCGCGAGCATAATCTGAAAAATGTCGATCTCACTATCCCGCGCGATCAGCTGGTGGTGTTCACCGGACTTTCGGGCTCGGGCAAGTCATCGCTGGCCTTTGATACGATCTATGCCGAGGGCCAGCGCCGCTATGTCGAATCACTGTCGGCCTATGCCCGGCAATTTCTGGAAATGATGCAAAAGCCCGATGTCGACCAGATCGACGGGCTGTCGCCGGCCATTTCCATCGAGCAGAAGACGACGTCAAAAAACCCGCGCTCGACCGTCGGTACGGTCACTGAAATTCAGGATTACATGCGGCTTTTGTGGGCGCGCGTCGGCATCCCCTATTCGCCGGCTACCGGCCTGCCGATCGAGGCGCAGACGGTGAGCCAGATGGTCGACCGGGTGCTGGCGCAGCCGGAGCGCACCCGGCTTTACCTGCTCGCCCCGGTGGTGCGTGGACGCAAGGGCGAATATCGCAAGGAAATCGCCGAATTTGCCAAGCGCGGTTTCCAGCGCCTGAAAATCGATGGCCACTTCCATGATATTGCCGATGCGCCGGTGCTCGACAAAAAGCTGAAACACGACATTGACGTGGTGGTTGACCGGCTGGTGGTGCGGGCTGATCTGGCGACGCGCCTTGCCGAAAGCTTCGAGACAGCGCTGGAACTGGCTGATGGCATTGCGACTATCGAATTTGCCGATGACAGCGCCGAGAAAATCACCTTTTCGGCCAAATTTGCCTGTCCGGTGTCCGGCTTCACCATTGCCGAGATCGAGCCCCGCCTGTTTTCGTTCAACAATCCGTTCGGGGCCTGCCCGGCCTGCACTGGGCTCGGCTCGATCCAGAAGGTCGATGCCGAACGTGTCATTGCTGATCCGACGCTGTCGCTGGCCAAGGGCGCGGTGACGCCCTGGGCGAAATCGACCTCGCCCTATTATGCGCAGACGCTGGAAGCGATCACGAGGCACTACAAGACCAAAATGAACCTTGCCTGGGAAAAGCTGCCCGAGAAGGTGCGCGAGGTGATTCTCAATGGTTCGGGCGACGAGAAAATCAGCTTTGCCTATAATGACGGCCTGCGCTCCTATGAGGTGCACAAGGCATTCGAGGGCGTCGTCACCAACCTCGAACGCCGTTACAAGGAAACCGAGTCGGATTGGACGCGCGACGAGATCGGCCGTTTCATGGGCGCCTCACCATGTCCGGCCTGCCAGGGTTTTCGCCTGAAGCCCGAGGCTCTGGCGGTGAAGATCGATGGTTGCCATATCGGCCATGTGTCGGAGCTTTCGGTTGCGGCGGCGCGCGACTGGTTCTTGGCGCTGCCGCAGAAACTCGATGCCAAGCGCAATGAAATCGCTGCCCGCGTCCTCAAGGAAATCCGCGACCGGCTGACGTTCCTGCTCGATGTCGGCCTTGAATATCTGACGCTGGCGCGCAGTTCCGGCACCTTGTCGGGCGGCGAGAGCCAGCGTATCCGGCTCGCCTCGCAAATCGGCTCCGGCTTGACCGGCGTGCTCTATGTGCTCGATGAACCCTCGATCGGCCTGCACCAGCGCGACAATGCCAGACTGCTGGAAACCTTGCGTCGCCTGCGCGATCTCGGCAACAGCGTCATTGTGGTCGAGCATGATGAAGATGCGATCCTCACCGCCGATCATGTGGTCGATGTCGGGCCGGGGGCCGGTATTCATGGCGGCGAGATCATAGCGCAGGGAACGCCTGCCGACATTCTTGCCAACCCGCGTTCGCTGACCGGGCAATATCTCTCCGGCAGCCTGAGCGTGCCGGTTCCGAAGCGGCGCAAGCCGGAGCCGGGCAGGGCGCTGAAGCTGGTGGGGGCGCGCGGCAATAATCTGCAAAATGTCTCGACCGACATTCCGCTCGGCCTGTTTACCTGCGTCACCGGCGTGTCGGGTGGTGGCAAATCCACCCTGATCATCGACACGCTTTATGCTGCCGTGGCGCGAAGGCTGATGGGCGCCACCGACCATCCCGCACCCTTCGAGCGGCTGGAGGGGCTGGAACTGCTCGACAAGGTGATCGACATCGACCAGTCGCCGATTGGCCGCACCCCGCGCTCCAATCCTGCCACCTATACGGGCGCCTTCACGCCGATCCGTGACTGGTTCGCGGCGCTGCCCGAGGCCAAGGCGCGCGGCTATCAGCCGGGGCGGTTTTCCTTCAACGTCAAGGGCGGGCGTTGCGAGGCCTGCCAGGGCGACGGTGTCATCAAGATCGAAATGCACTTCCTGCCGGATGTCTATGTCACCTGCGATGTCTGCAAGGGTCGCCGCTATGACCGCGAGACGCTGGAAGTGAAATATCGCAACAAGAGCATCGCCGATGTTCTGGATATGACGGTGGAAGAGGCGGCCGACCTGTTCAAGGCGGTCGGGCCAATCCGTGACAAGATGGAGACGCTGAAACGCGTCGGTCTCGGCTATGTCAAGGTCGGCCAGCAGGCGACGACGCTATCGGGCGGGGAGGCGCAGCGCGTCAAGCTTGCCAGGGAGCTGTCGCGCCGCGCCACCGGACGAACGCTCTATATTCTCGATGAGCCAACCACCGGCCTGCATTTCCATGATGTCGCCAAGCTGCTGGAAGTGCTGCACGAACTGGTTGACCAGGGCAATAGTGTCGTGGTGATCGAGCATAATCTCGAAGTCATCAAGACCGCCGACTGGATCATTGATCTTGGCCCGGAGGGCGGGGATGGCGGCGGGCGGATCGTCGCTGCCGGGCCGCCGGAAGCGGTGGTGAAGGTCGAGGCCAGCCATACCGGCCAGTTCCTGCGTCAGGTGCTGGCGCGAAGGCCGCTCAAACGCGGTGTTGCGGCGGAGTGAAGGCGGCTGCCGCGGCGCTGCGGCCTGCCCTCATCCGCGCAGCGCCGGCAGGCCGATGCCGGTGCTTTCAAAGCCGCCGTCAACCGCGATGATCTGGCCGGTGACATAGGAAGCGCGTTCCGAGCACAGAAAAGTGATGACTTCGGCAATTTCCTGCTCGCTGCCATAGCGATTGAGCGGGATGGCATCGTGATAGGCGGCGATGATGGCGGGCGAATGCACCGCCATTGCCAGTTTGGTGCGCACCGGGCCGGGGCAGACGCAATTGGCGCGGATGCCAAATTCGCCGAGTTCGGCGGCCTGCTGCTTGGTCAGCTGGATTACGGCGGCCTTGGACGTGCCATAGGCGACGCGCAAAGTCGAAGCGCGCAGGCCGGAAATCGAGGCGATGTTGACAAGCGCGCCGCGTGTCTGTTTCAGCGCCGGAATGCAGGCCTGGGTCACCAGAAACACGCCATCGAGATTGGTTTCCATCACCCGCCGCCAGCGGGCGAAATCGGTGCCTTCAATCGGCCCGAAATCGGCGACGCCGGCATTGTTCACCACGGCATCGATCCGGCCGAAGGTCTTGGTTACCGCCTGCACCATGGCATCGACGTCGGCCGGGATGGAAATGTCATCGACGAAGGGTGTCGCGCCATTGATGCCCAATGATGCGGTGCCGAGTTCCTCGCGGTCGCGATCAACCATGGCCACCCGCCAGCCCATGGCGATGAACAGCTTCGTTGTTGCCAAGCCAATGCCGCGCGCCGCGCCGGTAACCAAAGCAACCTTGTCTGTCATTCCATGCACCTTTGCTGTTCATGCCACTTATGGGGAAGCCTGGAGAACTGTCAATTAACCGGGGGCGGCAATGCTGCACCCCGGCGCTGGCACGTTTCAGGCGGTGAGCTTGCGCAACTGGCTGAACAAATCCGCCTTGTGCTCGAAGCCGATGCCGGGCAAATCGGGCAGGGTGACATGGCCGTCCTTGACAGCAACACCGTCAGGAAAGCCGCCAAAAGGCTGGAAAACATCGGGATAGGATTCATTGCCGCCAAGGCCCAGGCCGGCTGCGATCATCAGCGACATCTGGTGGCCGCCGTGCGGGATGCAGCGCCGCCACGACCAGCCATGATCAGCCAGCATGGCCAGCGTGCGCTGGTATTCGCAAAGACCATAGGACAAGGCGCAATCGAATTGCAGGAAATCGCGATCCGGGCGCATGCCGCCGAAGCGAATCAGGTTGCGGGCGTCCTGATGGCTGAACAGGTTCTCGCCGGTGGCCATGGCGGCGGGATAGACATCGGCCAGCGTCGCCTGCAGCCGGTAGTCCAGCGGATCACCGGCCTCTTCATACCAGAACAGGTCATAGGCCTGCATGGCCCGGGCATAGGCGATGGCGGTTTCGAGGTCGAAGCGGCCGTTGGCGTCAACCGCCAGGCGCGCCCGGCCGGAAATCGCCTTCAGCACCGCCTCGATGCGCGCGCAATCCTCGGCCAGGCTTTCGCCGCCGATTTTCATCTTGACGACATTATAGCCGCGCTCGACGTAAGTGAGCATTTCGCGCACCAGCGCCTCGTGATCCTTGCCGGGATAGTAATAGCCGCCGGCGGCATAGACAAAGACGCGTGGATCAGCCTTGCGGCCGTGGCGCTCGGCCAGCAGACGGAACAGGGGCTTGCCGGCGATTTTTGCCACGGCATCCCAGATGGCCATGTCGAGCGTGCCGACCGCGACCGAGCGCTCGCCGTGGCCACCGGGCTTTTCGTTGGTCATCATCGCCGCCCATAGACGGTCGGGATCGAAATTGTCGCCAGTGGCATCAAGCAGGCTCGCGGGCGGCGCCTGCAGGATGCGATCGCGGAAGCGTTCGCGGATCAGGCCGCCCTGGCCGTAGCGACCATTGGAATTGAAGCCGTAGCCCACGACCGGCGCGCCATGGCGCGTGACATTGGTGACCACAGCCACCATGCTCGCGGTCATTTTCGAAAAATCGATATAGGCATTGCGGATGGGCGAGGCGAGCGGGAATGTCAGCTCATGGATGGCGGTGATGCGCAGTGACATGGATCGTCCTTTGTCGGGTTCAGAGCGAGGCGCCGCCGCAGATGAGGATGGTCTGGCCGGTGATGGCGGAGGCGGCGGGGGAAATCAGGAAGGCGGCGAGGGCCGCCACTTCTTCAGGCGCGATGAAACGGCCGATCGGCGGCTTTTGCGGCGGCACATGGCCGCGTTGAGGATCGGCCAGCATGGGCGTGTCGGTGGCGCCCGGAGCGACGATGTTGACAGTGATGCCGCGCGGCGCCAGCTCCTTGGCCCATGAGCGGGCAAGACCGGTGAGGGCGGCCTTGCTGGCAGCATAGGCGCCGCGTCCGGCTGCCCCCGATGCCGTGCGGCTCCCGATCAGCACGATGCGCCCGCCAGCACGCATGGCCGGTGCAAAATGCTCGGCGAGCGCCATGGCTGCCGCCACATGCACCGCCCACATGGAGGCGGCGGCCTGCATGTCGCCGGCGCCGAGCGTGGCAACCCGCATGAATCCGGCGGCATGAACCAGAACATCGACGCTATCGATGCCGGCCACCGCCTGGCGCAGGGCGTCGCTGTCGTCGAGTTCAACCGCGACGGGATGGAAGCTGGCGTGATCCAGCTTCGCGGGCGCACGGTCGAGGCCGTGCACCCGGAAGCCCTGATCCAGCAGAGTTCGGCATATGGCGGCGCCAATGCCCGAACTCGTGCCGGTAACAAGCGCAACAGGAGGTTTCATGGCTTCCAGTTGGTTGCTGCCGCTGCAATCGCCTTGTGATCAAAATCGTTGATCTCGGCGATCAGCTCATTGGTGAAAAGCGGGCTGACATGGCTGACAGCAAGCTTGTCGAGATGAGCCTCAACGGTGAATTCGTGCGGATTGATGCTGCCCATGGCCGCACCGGCATAGGGCGGGTTGTAGAGCTTGATGCGGCGGCCGATGCTGGTGAGCACCGCCTTGACGGCCTGCTCATTGCTGGCGCCGCGCGGCGCAGCTTCCGGGAACATTTTGATGAACACCCCGGCGCCGGCTGCCGGATTGGCGAGAATGAAGGTCGAGGCCTTGGCCACCGAGCGTCCAAAGCCAATGAGGAGCTTGCGGTTGGATTTCAGCAGGCTGCGCTTTGCGGTGAGAAACTGGCCACCGATCAGCGGGATCTTGGCCGGGCGCGGCAGGAATTTCAGGGCAATGCCGGCAGCCTCGATGCCGCCAAAACCGACATCAAAATAGGCCAAAGCGTCGATGGCGCCGCGCTTGAGGGCGACACCGGCGGCAACACCCTGGCCAACCGCGACCCATTTGACATCGGTCGACGGGCTGATGCCGAGTGATTTCAGCACCGTGCTGGTGATGGGATATTCCGTGCCACCAAAGCCGGTAATGCCGATTTTCTTGCCCTTGAGGTCCTCATAGCTGGCGATTTTTGAATCCGGCAGCACGGCCACATCCCACTTGTAGGGATAGGTATATTCATAAAAATTGACGTCATCGGGCCATTGCTTCTTGGCGAGCAAGGGCAGTTCAAAGGCGGGCACGCCAATGCCGATATCGACATCACCACGGTCGATGGCGACCTGGACGTTGGCATTATTGCCCAGCGCCTTGGGTTGCAGGGTGAAGCCCTCGGCCTTGTTGTAGCCCAGTGCCTCGCCGATGACGGTGTTGATGACTGCGGCATTGATGGCTTTGAGGCCGATACCAAATCGCAGCGGCTGCAAGCCCGCGGCGAAGGCCCGCGGTGCTGCCAGCATCGCCGCCATAGCCCCGGAGCCGCGCGCCAGATCGCGCCTTGTAACATTATGGATATAGTTCATGCCCTACCTCCTTGATTTTGGCCTCTGTCGGACCAGTGCACCACACGTTTTTCGGCAAGGCGCACCAGTGAGTGCAGCACCATGCCGAGTGCTCCCAGAATGATGAGCGCGGCAAAGACGCCGGCAACATCCGTGACCGCTTCCGCCTGCGTGATCACCACGCCCATGCCGCGCTGCGCGCCGAGGAATTCGGCGACGATGGTGCCGAGCAGGGCATAGACCACCGCCATATCGAGACCGGCGAAAATGAAGGGTGCAGCATTGGGCAATTTGACGAGCCGATAGGTTTCAAGGCGCGTCGCCGACAGGGCTTTCATGAGATCGAGCCGCTCGGGTTCGATGGCGCGCAGTCCGGTAAAACTGTTGATCATCACCGGGAAGAAGGCGAGCAGGGCGGCGACGGCGATTTTCGAGCCGTCACCAAAGCCGAACCAAATGACAATCAGGGGCGCGATGGCGACCTTGGGCAGGCATTGCAAGGCAAAGGCATAGGGCATGAGCAGGCGCTCGATTACGGCGCTTTCGGCCATCCCGGAGCCGGCGGCAAGGCCGAAGCCCGAGCCGATGACAAAGCCGAAGGTGGCGTTGCGCAAGGTGCTCCACAGCGGCAGATACCAGCCCAGGGGGCTCGAAGGCGCAACGGCAATGCCGGTCCACAGCGCTTTCAGCACCGCGAGCGGGGCGGGCAGGATATAGGCCGGCAGATGCAGCCGCGTGACCGCGAATTGCCAGAGCGCGATGAGGGCGACGAGGCCGCCGAGGGTGATGACAGAAGAGGGCACGTTGCGGCTGCGGGGCAGGGCGCTCTTGGCGGGGGCGGCGATGCTGCTCACGGGCGGGCCTCCGCTTGGGTCAGACGGGCGCGGATTTCGCGGGCCAGTCCGGCATATACAGGGTGGGTGACCAGGGTGTCGTAGCTGCGCGGACGCGGGATCGGCACGTCGAGACACTCAAGAATGCGGCCGGGGCGCGGCGACATGACCACCACCTTGTCGGCCAAAAAGATCGCTTCGGAAATGGAATGGGTGATGAGCAGCACGGTCTTGCGGGCTTCCATCCACAGGCGCTGCAATTCCGAATTCATGCGCTCGCGCGTCAAGGCGTCGAGGGCGCCGAAGGGTTCATCCATCAGCAGAATGCGCGGGTCACGGGCGAGGGCGCGGCAAATGCCGGCCCGTTGCTGCATGCCACCCGACAGTTCATAGGGAAAGCGCCCGGCAAATTCGCTCAGGCCGGTCATTTCCAGCAGGGCGTCAATGCGCGCTTCCGGCACTTTTTGACGACCACCGACCCGCAGCGGCAGGGCAATATTGTCGCGCACATTCATCCAAGGCAGCAGGTTTGCGGCCTGAAACACCACACCGACATCGGCCGAGGGGCCGTTGATGGTCTTGTCGCCGAGCCTGATGCGGCCCTCGGTCGGCACGTCGAGGCCGGCCAGCAGGCGCAGCATGGTGGACTTGCCGCAGCCCGAAGGGCCGACGACGCAGATGAAATCACCATCGGCAAGATCAAGATCGATCGGATCGAGCGCCCGCAGCGCCCCGTGGCGCTGCGATGAGTAGGTTTTGGCGACGCCGCGCAAGGCAATGAGCGGCTGCGAGGTTTCGTCTGCCGACCCGGCGGAGGCACTGGGTTGCGAGGTTGCGAGCGTGGCCATTGGCATCGCCCCTTCAGGCCGCAGCGCGGGACTTGAGCCCGGCACCGGCCACGGCCCGGGCGATGGCAGCAAGTTCTGCCGCATCGGGGGCCTGGGTCGGCGGGCGCACGCGGCCATCCTTGAAGATGCCGGCGGCGACCATGGCGGCCTTCATATTGGCATGGGCCTCGCCGGTGGGCTCGCCTCCGCCATAAACCGCCTCTTTCAGCGGGTCGATCTGGGCTTGCAGCGCCTGGGCGCGCTTGAGATCGCCAAGTTTCACCGCATCGAGCAGATCCGCGATCAGGCCGGGAATGACCGAGGCAAAGCCGACCAGCGCGCCATCGACGCCCTGCACCATCGAGGCGAGCAGATATTCGTCATGGCAGGTCAGCAGCGCCTTTTGCGGCGCCACGGCGCGGATGGCGGCGAGGTCGCGGGCATATTTGTTCATCTCGCGGGTGCCGACCTTGAAAGCCTGCACGAAGGGCAAGGCCGCTAGTTCGGCCAGCAACTCGGAGGAGAAGGAGGAGCGGGTCCAGGCCGGATAGACATGCACGATCAACGGCAGGCCGGTGGCCTCGCCGATGGCGGTGAAATAGGCCAGCACGTGGCTCTTGCGGAACCCAAAGCGCAGCCAATGATGCGGCGGCATGATGTCGAGGCCCTGGGCCCCGGCTTCCTTGGCGGCCAGCGCCTGTTCCTTGCCGTCCTCGATGCCTTCGCAGACCACCGAGGAAATCACCGGGCACAGGCCGCGGGTGGCACGTGCCGCAATGCGGGTGACTTCAGTGCGCTCGCGCGGGGTCAGCGAGAACACCTCGCCGGTATGACCATTCGTCATCATGGCGACGACGCCGCGCTGGCGCGCCAGCCATACGGCAAAGCGCTCAAGCTCTTCTTCATCGATGGAATAATCCGGCCGGAAGGGCACGGCCATGGCCGGGATGAGACCATGAAAATTCATCGGCTTGCAGGTGAGTGATGCAGATTGTGACAATGGCTTTCCTCAGGATGCTGGTTGAACGGTAAGCGGGGGTGCAAAATTGCCGGCCGCCTGCAAGGCGCGCGACAGGGTGGCGGCAGCGGCCATGACCGGTGCTGCCGCTGTGGTCTCGAAGCTGTCGATCGTGCCGCCAAAACCGGGGCAGGCGACGCTGAGCGCGCCGATCGGCACGCCATCGACATCGAGCAGCGGGCTGGCGAGCACGCGCAGGCCAAGCACGGTTTCCTGATCGGAAAGGGCGTAGCCGCGCGTTTTGACCAGCGCCAGGCGCGCCAGCAGCGCCTCTTCATCGACGATGGTGTAGGGGGTGAGCACCTGCAACGGGCGCTCATGCAGCACAGCGCGTTGCTGGGCCGGAGCCAGGCAGGAAAGGATGGCCTGGCCGATGGCGGTGGCATAGGCCGGCACCCGGCTGCCGGTGCGGATATCGACGCCCAGCCGCACGAGCCCGGCCTGGACACGCTCGACATAAACCACATCGGCGCCATCGAGGACGCCGACCGAGGCCGCCTCGATCATCGGGCCGACGAGGCCGCGCAGCACCGGGCGCGCCAGCTGGCGCAGATCGCTGCGGGCAATGGCGCTGAAGCCGAGATCGAGACATTTCAGCGTCAGGCGGAACCGGCGGGTGGTGCCGACCTTGTCGATATAGCCAGCCTCCATCAGCGTGTTGAGCATGCGGAAGGCGGTGGCATTGTCGAGCCCGGCGAGGCGGGCGACTTCGGCAAGGGTGAGTTCGGGGGCCTCGGCGGAAAAGGCTTCCAGCACGCGCAGGCCCTTGGCGAGCGCGTTGACCCGGTTTTTGTCCGTCATGGTCTTGACTGCCGAATCCATCGATCCTGCCCGATAAAGAAAGTTCGGATCGCGAATAATTATTCGCAAGAATAAAATAGCTGCTGCAAGCCCTTGCTGTCAAGAGGTAAAATTGCGGTGATGTGGGCAGACGGGGCGACCGGCTTCCCTTCGTGGCGGCGGGCAGCTATGAGTTGGGCCTGACGGTGGCGCATCGCCGCTGCCGGTCTTTCGGACGACAAGGACTTCCAGCGCGTGGCACTTGCTGAACTCTGGCCGCTGGCGACCCTTGCCGCCACCGCGGCGCAGACCGGGCGCAATGCCCTGCAACGGCATCTGACGCCGCTGGCCGGCACATTGGGCGCCACCTATGCGCGGTTCCTGTTCGGGCTGCCGTTTGCAGCGGGCTTGCTGATCGCGCTGCGGCTGGCTTCCGGGCAGCCCCTGCCCATGCCACAGGGCGCCAGCCTGCTGTTCATGGTGGCAGGCGGGCTGACGCAAATCCTCGCGACGGCGCTGATGCTGCGGGCGATGAAACAGAAATCCTTTGTGGTGACCATTGCCTATACCAAGACCGAGCCAGTGCTGGTGGCGCTGTTCAGCCTGGTGTTCCTCAGCCAGAAGCTCAGCCTGGCGACGGCGGCGGCGATCGGCATGGCAACCTGCGGCGTGCTGCTGATGAGCTGGCCCAAGACCCGCACCGAACAAAGCTTGCGCCCGGCCTTGCTCGGTATCGCGTCCGCCGCGTTTTTTGCGCTGTCGGCCTTGTTGTTCCAGCAGGGAATTTTGCGGCTCAATGCGCGCTCGCCGTTCATGGCGGCGGCGACCGGCCTGGCGCTGGCGCTGGCCCTGCAGAGCGTGATGATCCTGCTGTGGTCGAGCTGGCGCGACCGGGCATCGCTGACGCGGCTTGCCTCCGCATGGCGCCTGGCGTTGATGGCCGGGTTTCTCGGGGCGCTGGCCTCGTTGTTCTGGTTTTTCGGCTTTGCCCTGACCAGCGCCACCAATGTGCGCACCCTGGCCATGGTCGAAGTGATTTTCGCCCAGATCATCTCACGGCGACTGTTCCGCCAGGGCGTTGATCGGCGCGAGGGCCTGGGCATCGCCCTGCTGATGGCCGGCATAGCCGTCCTGCTGCATGCTGCCTGAGCGGCCATTTCAAAGGTCCGCTTCGCGAATGTTCCGCGTATTCGTGACCATGGTGGCTTATGTCTTGATTTGCTAGTTTCCTGTCCGGATGCGAGGCGCAAAATCGTGAAAAACCTCTCATTATCCAGACTTCCCTGGTGAAGGAGAACAGCATGTCCTCATGTCTTCTGGTGATTGATGTCCAGGAATCTTTCCGCCAGCGTCCGTATTTTTCGACCGAAAATCTTGAGCCTTTCCTCGCCGCGCAGAATGCGCTGATCCACGGTTGCGAGGCGCGCCGAATCCCCATCGTGCGCATTTTTCACAGCGACGGCCCCGAACAAGTGGATAATCCATTCGCGCAGGTTTCCGGCCATGTCAGGCCGCTTGATGGACTTGCGACCTTTCAGGCGGCGGCTCAGTTCTTGAAGTCGCGTCACAGCGCGCTGGTTGGCACCGGGCTGGATGTTTGGCTGGTGCGAAACAACATCAGCCGCATCCTCGTCGGCGGCATTCGCACCGAACAATGTTGCGAGACCACCACGCGCCACGCTTCTGATCTTGGCTGGGAAGTGGATTACGTGAGTGCGGCGACCTTGACCTTCGACATGGATATGCCCGATGGTGGCATATTGCGGGCTGATGACATCGTCCGGCGCACCGAGACCGTGCTGCGCGGTCGCTTCGCGACACTCTGCACGCCGGAAGAGGCGCTACACCGCGCGAGGGAGCATGGATAATTCGGCTGTGCGCGTCCTTTTCGTCGTGCTGCCGGACAGTCTGGCGCTCGATTGGGCTGGCCCGGCCGAAGCGCTGCGCATCGCCAATGGCGTGCTGGCCGAACAGGGACGCGCGCCCGCCTTCAAGCTGGAGTTCGTCGGCCCCGAGCCAAATCCACCGACATCGGTTGGTGTGCGGCTGTGCGAGATCGCGCCGCTGCCCAGCCTGTCCGGCGACGCCAACCCGCCGGTCTGGATTGTGTTGCTGGGGCAGCCTGGCCCCAGCGTTAATGTTTCGACACCAGCGGCGCGCAGACTGCTCGGCTGGTTGCGGGACATCCGGCTGGTCCCTGGGTATTGCGAACTGGTCTGCGTTTGCGCGGGCAGCATTCTGGCCGCGCATGCCGGCCTCCTCGATGGTCTGGAGGCTACAACGCACCACCATCACCTTGAAGAGCTGCGGACAGTCGCGCCGCGCTGCCGGGTGGTGGCCAATCGCGTGTTCATCGCCGGCAAGGCGATTCACACCAGTGCGGGGGTCACGACGGGCGTTGATCTGATGCTGCACCGGATTGCCGAACATTGCGGCAGCCTGGTGGCCGCGCGTGTCGCGGAAATTATGGCGGTGGCCTTGCGCCGCGGTCCGGCTGATCCTGAACTATCGCCGTTTCTTGCGCATCGCGGACATCTCCATCTGCAACTCCATCGGCTCCAGGATGCCATATGCCGCCAGCCACAGGGCGATTGGACTCTCGCTTCGATGGCAAAAATTGCCTGCGTGTCGCCGCGTCATCTTGGCCGCCTGTTTGCGCTGCAAGCGGGCATCACGCCGTTGCACTATCTGCAACGCATTCGTCTCAACACGGCGGAAGCAGCGTTGCGCGCCGGTGCCCGGGTGGGACAGGCCGCAGCCTTGGCCGGCTTCACCTCCGAGGCACAGTTGCGAAGAGCCTGGGTGCGGCTCGGAGCTACGGGAACCACGCCGTCATCGGCGCTACGGCGGGCAGGAGCGACAGTTCGCACCTGTCCTTCTGATCAGCGCGGTGATCGCCGATCATGAATCTGAGCCGTTGGTGATGTCGAAATTCCATGTTGCCTGTCGGGTGGGCGAAAGCTAGTGCTGCGCTATCCGGATGGGGAGCGACGTGATGAAAAATGGCATCCATTTCATTTCTGGCCTGCCGCGCTCGGGCTCGACCTTGCTATCGGCGCTGCTGCGGCAGAACCCGAAAGTGCATGCCGGCGTCACCAGTCCGGTAGGGGCGCTGGTGCTGGGCGCCCTGCGCGAGATGAGCGGTGCCAACGAGGGCTCGGTGTTCATTGATGATGCCCGCCGCAAGGCGGTGCTGCGCGGCCTCATCCAGGGCTATTATGACGACATCCACCCCCACAAGACGGTGCTCGATACCAACCGCATCTGGTGCTCGAAATTCCCGACGCTGCGGCAGATTTATCCTGACGGCAAGATCATTTGCTGCGTGCGCGACATGCCGTGGATCTATGATTCCTTCGAGCGGCTGATCCAGCGCAATGCCTTGATGCCCTCGAGGATTTTCGGTTTCGAGGCGTCCGGCACCGTCTATGACCGGTTCGAGGCGCTCAACCGCTCGAACGGCCTTGTCGGTTTCGCCTGGACCGGATTGCGGCAGGCCTATTATGGCAGCGATGCCAGCCGCCTGCTGCTGGTGACCTATGAAACCCTCACGCAGCGGCCGGCGCGGGCGCTGGAGGCGATTTACAGCTTTCTTGGCCTGCCCGCTTTCAAGCATGATTTTGAAAATATCGCGTTTGATGTCAGCGATTTCGATAATTATCTGGGCACGCCCGGCTTGCATGCGGTCGGCAGCAGGATCGCTGCCGCCGCGCCGCGCCGGACGGTCTTGCCGCCGGAATTATTCAACCGGGTGAGCGGCGACAGCTTCTGGAAGGATCCGAGCCAGAACACCCATGGCGCCAACATCGTCTGAGGCGGAGCGCCGCTGCCGCGCGTTTCAGAAATGCGGTTGCGCCATGACGGCATTGAAGGCGGCTTCGGCAACCGGATGGAACATGCCGGTAGCCTCATCGAGCACCTGCAGGCGGCCGTCGGCTATGCCAAAAAATGCGCCGTGCAGATGCAGGCGGCCCTTCTTTTCCAGCGTTTCCACACAAGGAAACGAGCGCAGGTTGGCGAGGCTCTGAATGACGGCAAGATGCCCGAGGCGATCAGCATAGGCGGCGACCGTCTCATCGGCACGTCTGGGGCCTAAACTGGCGAAGGCGGGGGCGATCAGGCTCATCCATTTGCCGATGAAATCGCCGGGGGAAAGAGGTCGCTGATAGGGGTCGGCGTCGGTTTCGACATAGCTTCTGATGCCGCCGCAGGAGGCGTGGCCCATGACCACGACATGGGCGACGCGCAGCCCCATGACGCCAAATTCGAGCGCGGCGGAGGTGCCGTGCAAATCATCATTGGGCAGATAGGGCGGCACCAGATTGGCTACATTGCGCACCACGAAGATCTCGCCCGGCCCGGCATCGAAGATGACTTCGGGCGAAACGCGCGAATCGCAGCAGCCGATCAGCATCACCTCCGGCTTCTGGCCGGCCTCCGCCAGCCCGCGAAAGCGTTGCTGCTCGGCGGAAAACCGGTGGCCAAGGAAGGATTCATAGCCCCGCATCAGGCTTTCGGGAAAAGCTGTATCCGTCATGACGACCTCACGTTTGGCGTGGTTTGCTATAGACCAAATCCGCTGATGTCCAAAGGAAATCGGCACAATGCGCCTATGCGCGGCCGCCTGGCTTTGTTAGGGAAGCCCACGACATGCACAAAGCGAGGGGCGATGACATGAGTGAGCTGACTTTGGCGCAGGCCCAGGCCGCATTGGAAGCCGTGACCGAGGCCGCAGCGGAACGCGGCAAGGCGGTGGTTGTGGCGGTGTGTGACCGGCATGGCGAGTTGCTGGCATTTGCGCGCATGGCGAGCGGCCTGCTCGCGTCCATCACCATAGCCCAGAACAAGGCCTATACGGCGGCGCGGCTCAACCGGGCGACACGGGTGCTGGGCGAGCGCTACAGCGCCGGCGGGGCTTTCGTTTATTTCGGTGATTCCCGTCTGACAGGTTTTGCCGGCGGTCTGCCGGTGGTGCTGAACGGGGTGATTTGCGGCGCGATCGGTGTCAGTGGCCTCAGCGAGGACGAGGATGAAGACTTCGCGCGTCTCGGTCTTGCGGCGCTTGTCGCTGCATCGGGGGCCTGAACCATGAGCAACCACGAATCATTTCCGCTCGCCGGCATTATGGGGGCGCCGGTGATGCACTCGCGCTCGCCGGCCATCCACGGCCACTGGATTGCCGAATTCGGGCTGAAGGCTGCCTATCTGCCGTTGCCCATCAGCCCGGAGCGGCTGGAAAAGGCGCTGCGGGCCTTGCCGGCGCTGGGTTTTCGCGGTTGCAATCTAACCATTCCCCACAAGGTCGCAGCCATGGCGGTGATGGACCGGGTCTCGCCGCAGGCGCGCGAAATCGGGGCGATGAACTGCGTCGTCGTCGAGGCAGATGGCTCGCTCAGCGGCTATAATTATGATGGTTTTGGCTTTGCCGAGAGCCTGCGCGAGGCCGAGCCGCAGTTTTCAGCTGCTAGCGGTGCTGCGGTCGTGCTCGGGGCTGGTGGCGCGGCCCGTGCCATTATCGCCACGCTGCTGGCCGAGGGGACGCCGCGCATCCGCCTCGTCAACCGCACCCGCAAGGCGGCCGAAACGCTGGTGGCGGGTCTCGAAGGCAAATTTGATATTTGCGACTGGGAGCAGCGCCATGAAGCGCTGGATGGTGCGGCGCTGGTCGTCAACACCACCAGCCTCGGCATGGTCGGCGAACCGCCGCTGGAATTGCGGCTCGACGCGCTGAACACGTCGGCACTGGTCTGCGATGCTGTCTATGTGCCGCTGGAAACGCCCTTGCTCAAGGCGGCGCGGGCGCGGGGCAACAAGGGGGTCGATGGCCTCGGCATGCTGTTGAACCAGGCGCCGCCGGCGTTCCATCACTGGTTCGGCGTCAAGCCGGAAGTGACGCCGCAACTGCGCCGGCTGATCGAGGCTACTCTCTAGGGACGTGCGAAAGGGCGCCGCCAGTGCGGTGCCCGGGCTGTTACTGGCGATATTGCTGGATGCGCGTGGTGCGGAGCCCGGCGAGGCCGAACTGGTCGATCGATACCTGCCAGCTGAGGAATTCATCCACCGTCAGTGTGTAGCGTGAACAGGCCTCTTCCAGCGACAGCAGACCACCGCGCACCGCCGCCACCACTTCGGCCTTGCGGCGGATGACCCAGCGCTTGGTGCCGGTGGGCGGAAGATCGGTGATGGTCAGCGGACTGCCATCGGGGCCGATCACATATTTGACACGGGGACGCAAGGCTTCAACCATGGGGGCCTACTCGGTTACGCACGGAACAACAATTCACACCCCCACGCTACGCTGTTGCGTTTAACATTTGTTGAAAGGCCGTTTGCAAATTTGTTGGTAAAATCAATGAATTCTGGGCTTTTCTTAACGATTGGACAGCGACCTGTGCGCTTTCGGGACGCTTGCAGCCAATGGATTAACCATGTTGGTCGCGCCGCTCAGCCAAAGGGTCGGCGTTCGTAAAGAACCCAGCGCAGCAGCATGATCAGGCCCCAGGTGATGATGGCGGCAAAAGTGATGTCGGAGAGAAAGTGTCCGCCAAAGGACAGGCGCAGCAGGCTGGTGAACAGGCCAAAGGCGACCGCAGCCGCTACAGCCTCGCCCCGCAAGGGCGGCGGCACCAGACTAGCCGGCGCCAGCATGAAAAAGGCTTCCGAGCCTTCGCCCGAGGGGAATGAGCAATTACGATGGCACTGGCCGTTGAATTCATAAAACGGCTTGAAGGCCCACATGCCGCCCAGTTGCTGCACCTGCACCGGACGCGGGCGGTGGAGATGATCCTTCATCGCCAGATTGACTAGCAGACCGGGGCCGAGCGCCATGGCGAGCACAACAAAGGCGGCATCGCGGCCGGAGGGGCGATAGGCCCAGGGCCGGCCAAACCGCGCCGCAACCCAGGCAAACACAATATAGGCGAGCACGAGAAACGGCGTGACATTGCCGAAAGCGCGGCCGAACTTGCCGAGCTCGGTCGTGCCGATAAACTGATTGTGGCCAAGGTAATAGCCCTCGGCGACGCTCATATCGAGATGCGGGAACATCAGGAAGAACACCGCCGCGGCGGCCATGGCGGCGAACCACATCCAGGCGCGGCCAAGGCGGGCCGGGCGCTTGTCCTCGGGGATGATGTCGTCCGGCGGGGGCGGCAGCATGAAATAGCCGACCATCAGAGCCAGAATCACAAATGGCGCCAATAGGATGGCAAGCAGCACCAGCAACAGGGTGCCCTGATGATGCTGGAACAGGGCGAAAAGGGCACCGAGGCTCAGGATGCCGCCGAAAATCCATAAATGCCGCATGTCTCTCGATGCCATCGCCACGATCTCCCTTGCGATCCACACCCGCAACGGGATGGGTGCCGACAAAACCTGGCGCATGTGTTAACAGAGCGCTTGCCAAGACGGAAGGCTGCGCTCGCACGCCGGCGCGCCGCATGAAAGGTGCCGTAACCTTATGTTCAGCCCAGAGGAACTGGAGCGCTATGCGCGCCACATCGTGCTTGCCGGCATTGGCGGGCCCGGCCAGCAAAAGCTGGCAAGTGCCCGCGTCCTGGTCATCGGCGCCGGGGGGCTGGGATCGCCGCTGATCCAGTATCTGGCGGCGGCGGGGGTTGGACACATTGGCATTGTCGATGACGATACCGTGTCGCTCTCCAATTTGCAGCGCCAGGTGCTGCATGGCACGACCGATCTTGGTCGCGCCAAGATCGACAGCGCCCGCGATGCCGTTGCCCGGCTCAATCCGCATGTCGCGGTGACCGGGTATCAGGTGCGGCTCGATGACGCCAATGCCCGCGATCTGGTGCGCGGCTATGACATTATCGCTGATGGTTCCGATAATTTTTCCACGCGCTATGCCGTGTCCGACGCCTGCTATTACGAGAGGCGGCCGCTGGTGAGCGCTGCTGTGGGCACTTATGATGCGACCCTGACGACCCTGCGGCCGTTCCAGACCGGTGCCGACGGACGGCCGAACCCTACCTATCGCTGCCTGTTTCCGGAGGCGCCGCCAGCCGGCACGGTGCCGGCCTGCGCCGAGGCGGGCGTGCTTGGGGCCTTGACGGGGCTGGTCGGGGCGATGATGGCGCTTGAGGTGATCCGCGAAATCACCGGTTTTGCCACCGGGCTCACTGGCAAGCTGCTGATGATGGACCTGCGCGACCTGCGTTTCGAGACGCTGGGCTATAGCTGGGATCCGGCCAACAAGCTGAGCGGATCAGGCGCGGCGGCCTGACCCGCTTCACAGCTTTATTTTGCAGCAGGAGCCGCGGCCGGGGCTGCGGATGGTGCTGCCGCGGGAGCAGGCGCCGCGGCCGGAGCCGGAGCCGCAGCAGGTGCTGCCGCCGGGGCGGGAGCCGCAGCTGGTGCTGCCGTTGCAGCTGGTGCCGCCGCCGGAGCTGGCGTTGCAGCCGGTGCCTTGGCCCCAGCCGGAGCCGCCGCGGGGGTTGCTGCGGCGGGGGCCGCGGCAGGCTTGGCAGCCTCGACGGCCGGGAGCGGGGCGGGATGATCGCTCTGGGTGTTCAGGAAAGCCAGAATATCAGCGCGTTTGGCGGCGTCTGGCTGACCCGGGTAGGTCATTTTGGTGCCGTCAATATAGGCCTTGGGATTGGTGATAAACTCATTGATATCGGCCAGGGTCCAGTTCCCGCCCTTCTTTTTCATGCCGGCAGAATAATCGAAGCCGGGGAACGAGCCCTTGGCGCGACCGACCACATCCCACAGATTCGGGCCGATCTTGATGCCGGCACCCTTGGCGATGTTGTGGCAGGCCTCGCAAACTTTCACATCAGCAGCGCCGCGCTTGGGATCGGCCTTGGCGAGCAGCACCGGCAAGGGCACGACAACGGCCTTGGCCTTGGCGACAGCCTTGGGGGCGCCACTCGGCAGCGCATAGCCCTGTTTGCCGAGCGCCGGCGCCGGATTGGCGTAAATGGCGCGCGATACGATGCCAAGGCCCATCACGAAGAGCAGCGTCCCCAGAATGCTGCCTGCAAATTTGTTGAATTCAAACGAATCCATGAAAGCCCCGCCATTCAGTTTAGAGCCATTACGGCCTAGTCTCACCCATTCGCCCTTTACAGGCATTGCCGCATTTTTGGCAACCCGTATAAGGGAACAATCCTGCTACCTTTTGACGCCGCGAGCAAACATGTCCCGCATTGCCATTCTCATACCAGCACGCATGACAGCAACACGCCTGCCGGGCAAGCCCCTCGCCGATATTCATGGCGTGCCGATGATCGTCCATGTCTGGCGGCGAGCGATGGAGGCTGAGCTCGGGCCGGTTCTGGTGGCCGCCGATGACGCAAGAATCGTCACAGCCATTCAGGCAGCGGGCGGCGCAGCTTTCCTGTCGCAGCGCGAGCATGCCTCCGGATCAGACCGGATTGCTGAGGCGCTGGGCGCTTTTGATGCGCAGGGCAATTATGACGTCATGATCAATGTGCAGGGCGATCTGCCGACACTGGATCCTCTGGCCTTGCGCAGCGCTGTGGTGCCGCTGGCCGATTCCCATGTGGATATTGCGACGCTTTGTGCGCAGATCACCCGCCCCGAGGAGCGCGATGATCCCAATGTGGTGAAAGTGGTGGGAAGCGCGGCGGGCGAACGGCGGTTTCGGGCCTTGTATTTCACGCGCGCCATCGCGCCCTGGGGCGAGGGCCCGCTCTATCATCATATCGGGCTTTATGCCTATCGGCGGGCAGCGCTGCAGCGGTTCGTCGCCTTGCCGCCCTCGCCGTTGGAAAAGCGCGAGAAGCTGGAGCAGTTGCGCGCGCTTGAAGCCGGCATGCGGATCGACGCCATGGTTGTCGACGGCGTGCCTTTGGGCGTAGACACGCCCCATGATCTCGAACGGGCACGCGCCCTGCTCGCGCCGCATTCTGGAAAGACCAAACAATGAGCATGAAAATCGCCTATCAGGGCGAGCCGGGGGCCAATTCCCATATTGCCTGCATGGAAGCATGCCCCGATTACGAGCCCTTGCCCTGCGCGACCTTCGAGGATGCGCTGGCGGCGATTGCCGATGGCACGGCGGCGCTGGGCATGATCCCCATCGAAAATTCGCTGGCGGGACGCGTCGCCGATATCCACCATCTGATCCCGAAGACCGAATTGCACATTATCGGCGAGTATTTTCTGCCGATCCATTTTCAGCTGCTGGCGATCAAGGGGACGCGGATCGAGGATCTGAAAACCGTGCACAGCCATATTCATGCGCTCGGCCAGTGTCGGGACATCATCCGGCGGCTCGGGCTGGTGGCGCATGTCGCCAGTGATACGGCGGGATCAGCGCGTGAAGTGCGTGATTCGGGCGACAAGACCCGCGCCTCGCTGGCGACCAGCCTTGCCGGTGACATTTACGGGCTGCAGGTGCTGGCGGAGAATGTCGAAGATGCGGCCCATAACACCACCCGCTTCGTCATCCTGTCAAAAACGCCGCGCATCGCCGAACGCGGCAGCGGCATGGTGCTGACCACATTCCTGTTCCGGGTGCGCAACGTGCCGGCGGCGCTTTACAAGGCGCTGGGCGGCTTTGCTACCAATGGCGTCAATATGACCAAGCTCGAAAGCTATATGGTCAATGGTGAATTCACCGCTACGCAGTTTCTTGCCGATGTCGAGGGCCATCCCGATGATCCGGCTTTGGCGCGGGCGCTGGAGGAACTGAGCTTCTTTTGCGCCGAATTGCGCATGCTCGGCACCTATCCGGTCGCGGCCTGGCGCGCGTGAAAATGCACGTGAAAATCTGCGGCCTGAAAACGCCGCAAACTCTTGAAGCCACCATAGCTGCTGGAGCGGATATGGCGGGCTTCGTGTTTTTCGCGCCAAGCCCGCGCCACCTGTCGCTGGCTGACGCTGCTGCGCTGGGGCAACAGGCGGCGGGGCGCATTATCAAGGTGGCGCTGCTGGTGGATGCCGCCGATGAGGCGATCAGCGCCGTCATCGCCGCGCTCAAGCCCGATTATCTGCAATTGCATGGCGATGAGACACCCCGGCGGGTCGCGGATATCCGTCGCCGCATGGGTGTGAAAGTGATCAAGGCGCTCAAGATCGCCGCCAGCGAGGATCTTGCGGTGGCACGCGCTTATGACGATGCCGACATGCTGCTGCTCGATGCCAAGCCGCCAAAGGGGGCGGTGCTGCCAGGCGGCAATGGCCTCGCCTTCGACTGGTCGATCCTCGCGGACAGCGTCCTTGAGCGGCCGTGGCTGTTGTCGGGCGGCCTGCATCCCGGCAATGTCGCCGAGGCCCTGCAGGTGACGAGGGCGCGCGGCGTTGACGTGTCATCGGGGGTCGAATCAGCGCCCGGTGTCAAGGATGTCGGCAAAATTGACGCCTTCGTGCAGGCGGCGCGCGGCGTGAGCGCCGGTTGATTCGAGCTTCTGGCCCTGGCGAGGACTGATTTGCGTAACCTCAGGGTGCGTCGCGGTGCGATTTTGCCCGCGCGGAACGTGCCGGAATGCGAATTATGGCGTTCACGATCATGTTATTTCGCATTGATTAACATCATGATCGCGGTAATGTGCACAAATGCAAATTTTCGCCATAGTTTCTTATCTAACTGATTTTAATGGTAATTTGGCTAAGCAATGCATTTATGTTTCAGTTCGATGTCGGCGGTATGAAAAATTCAAGACTGAAAGCCATGATAAATACGCATGACTGGTGTCGCTGTCGGGCCCTAGCGCAGGCCGGAAGCCGGGCCTAGATTTCACCCATCGCAGCCAAGCAAACTTGAGCTGCTCACAAGATGGAGTTAAATCATGGTAAAGACTTTCTCACTCGCCGCCGCTGCTGTTGCAGTTGTTCTTGCGTCTTCGTCAGCTTTCGCTGAGGGTACCTTCAATCACGACGGGATGTTCAAGACTCCCGGCGCGCAGACTTCGGCTCCTTATAGCCAGGCTGCTGCAACGCGGACCGATTCTCTGGGGCGTTATGTTGCTGTTTATTACAACACCGCCAACGTTCCGGCCTACAATCATGCCGATGCCGGCTCAGGCAAGGGCAACTGAACGGTGGCATCGACGCCTCTGACGTCGCATTGACCGCTTAAGTTTGGCGCAGCCCCGGGGTTTTCCCCCTTGGGCTGCGCCCTATTTATTATGATCGGCATTTGGTTGTTCGCCAGCCAAACTTGACGCCTGGCATCCGGCAATGATGAATTCATCAGGCGCAGATCCTGCGTGCCCCCGGAAGCAGGACATGATCCGCCTGATTTTGCATCGGTTGCTGGTATCGATCCCGTTGCTGCTGGCGGTGACGCTGCTGACCTATGTTCTGGACAGTTTCGCGCCGGGTGATGTCGCGGCAACCCTGCCGCAGGGGCAGACCAGCCTCAAGGCCTATCTGGCGCTGCGCCACAAGCTCGGGCTGGATCAGCCGGTGATGCAGCAATATGGTCACTGGCTGTGGCGCGCCCTGCATGGCGACCTCGGGACATCGTATTTTTCGGGCGAGAGGGTGGTCAATCTGCTGAACCAGCGGCTTGGTGTCACCTTGTCAATTGTCGTCGGGGTGCTGATCGTCTGCGTCAGCGCCGGGCTGCTGCTGGGGGCGCTGAGCGCACTGCGCGGCGGCATCGTCGGGCGCACCATCGACATATTGTCGATCGCCGGGCTTGCCTTTCCCTCGTTTTGGGTGGCCCTGATTCTCATCGAGGTTTTTGCCGTCAAGCTCGAATGGCTGCCGGCCATCGGCTATACCAGCATCTTTGCCAGCCCGCGGCTGTGGCTCATGAGCCTCGTTCTGCCGGTTCTGGCGGTGGCGCTGCATTCGATCACCAGCATTGCCAAGCAAACCCGTGATGCCATGGGCGAGGTCATGGGGCGTGATTTTATCAGGGCGCTGCGGGCCAGCGGCCTGTCGGAGACCAGCGTCATCTGGAAACACGGCCTGCGCAATGCTGCCTTGCCGGTGGTGACGGTCATTGGTCTGGTGATGATCAGCGCGCTGGGCTCGACGGTGTTCGTCGAGCGCATCTTCGTGCTGCCGGGGCTTGGCAGCCTCGCCGTCGAGGCCGCCACCAACAGCGACATTGCGCTTTTGCAAGGCGCAACACTCTATTTCACGCTGATCGTCATCGCCATCAATCTGGCGGTCGATGTCAGCTATGGCTGGCTTAACCCCAAGGTGCGGACATGAGCCTGCAAGCTGCCAGCGGCGCGCTGCCCGCGGCGGCGCCGGCGTCCTTGCTGCGGCGCTTGCTCGGGCGCCCGTTGGCAGCGCTGGCGCTGCTCTGGCTCAGCCTCGTCCTGATCGCCTCGCTGCTGGCGCGCTTGATCGCGCCCTATGATCCGCTCGACCAGGACCTGCTGGCGATGCGCCAGGGGCCGACGCCAGCGCATTGGCTTGGCACGGACGCGCTGGGGCGCGACCTGTTGAGCCGCCTGCTTTATGGCGGCCTTCCGGCCTTGACCGGCATTGTCGAGGCGCTGGCGGTGGCCGGGCTTCTTGGCGTAGGCATCGGCGTCACCGCCGGATTTTATCGCGGCAGATATGATCGCCTGATTGTGCAAGCGGTGGATCTGGTGATGTCACTGCCTGCTATCGTCGTGCTCTTGTCGATCCTGTCGATATTTCACAACAGCATGTTTGCGGCCATGATCAGCGTCGGCCTGCTTGGCTCGGTCGGCATTATCCGCGTGGTGCGCAGCGCCACCCTGGCGGTTGGCAGCGAACTTTACATCGAGGCGGCGCGCATTGCCGGCCTCAGCGATTTTGCCATCATCACCCGCCATGTCATCGCCCGGATCGCGGGCACCATCATCGTGCAATTGTCGCTGTTTGCCGCGGTGGTAGTGCTGATCCAGACCGGCATCAGCTTTCTGGGCCTTGGCGTGCCGCCGCCGGCGCCGAGCTGGGGCGGGATGATCTTTGATGCCTCCAGCGTGCTGAACAATGATGCCTTCATGCTGGTGCCGCCCGGCGTGACCGTCGCCCTGACGGTGCTGGCCTTCGCGCTGATCGGCGATGGCTTGCGCGATGCCTTGGCCGAGCGCTGGATGCAGCGTGGCGCCGGCAAGGTTGCGGCGGCGGGCGGCACTGCCGTATCGCTGTCCGGGCCGCGGCGTGCGCCTGATCTCGAAGCCGTGCTGAGTCTGCGTGGCCTGGTGATTCATGCGCAGGGACGAGAGCAGCCGCTGGTCAATGGGCTGGATTTCGATCTCATGGCCGGCGAAACGCTTGGCATTGTTGGCGAATCGGGGTCCGGCAAGACGCTCTCGGTGCTGGCGACCATCGGCCTGCTGCCGTCCGGCACCGTGGTTTCCTCTGGGCAGATGCTGGTTGCGGGCAAGAGCTATGACCTAAGCGATCCGCGCCATTTGAGCGTGTTGCGCGGCAAGGTGCTCGGCATGATTTTTCAGGAGCCGATGGCAGCGCTTGATCCTTGTTTCACCATTGGCACGCATCTCACCGAAGTGTTGCGGGCGCGCGGCGGGCTGTCACGCGGTGCCGCCAGGGCCCGCGCGATCGAACTGCTGCGCGAGGTCAAGATCAACGATCCCGAAGATGTGGCGCGGCGCTATCCGCACCAGATTTCCGGCGGCATGGCGCAGCGTGTCGGCATCGCCAGGGCGCTGGCGCTGCGGCCGTTAGTCCTGATTGCCGACGAGCCGACCACGGCGCTGGATGTGACGGTGCAGGCCGAGATCCTCGATCTGATGCGCGGGCTGGCGGCATCCAGCCATATGGCGATGCTGCTGGTGACGCACGACTGGGGCGTCGTGGCCGATATTTGCGACCGGGCGCTGGTGCTCTATCGTGGCACCTGCATCGAAACCGCGCCGGTGGCGCAGATTTTCAGCGCACCGCAGCACGCCTATACGGCGGCACTGTTGCGGGCGAACCCGCATAATGCGTTGCCGGGCACGGAATTGCCGACGGTGGCGGATGTGTGGCAACAGCAGGCTCTGGTCCCATGAACGATGTCGCGCCGCTGCTGACGGTGAAAGACCTCGGCGTCACCTACCTGCTCAAGGGCGGGCGGCGGTTTGAGGCGCTGAAGGGGGTCAATCTGAGCGTCGCGCCCGGTGAGACCGTTGGCCTCGTTGGCGAATCAGGCTCAGGCAAGACCACCATCGGGCGCGTCATTCTCGGCCAGACCAGAGCGCAGACCGGCAGGATCATTTTTGATGGCGAGGATATCACCCATGCCGACCGCGCCCGGCGGCGGGCGCTTGGGCGTGATATCCAGGTGGTTTTTCAGGATCCCTATGGTTCGCTCAACCCGGTGCGCAGCATTGGCCAGACCCTGGCCGAGCCTCTGCTCGGTGAAGCCGGGCTGACGCGCGCCGCTGTCGCCGCCCGGGTCGCCGATATTCTGCACAAGGTCGGCATGCCGGCTGACACGGCCAGCCGCTATCCGGCGCAGTTTTCCGGCGGGCAACGCCAGCGCATCGCCATTGCGCGTGCCGTCATCGCCCGGCCGCGGCTGATCATTTGCGATGAGCCGGTGAGCGCGCTGGATCTGTCGGTACAGGCACAGGTCCTGAACCTGCTCAATCAATTGCAGCGCGACATGGGCCTGAGCCTGCTGTTCATCTCGCATGACCTCACCGTCGTGCGCCATGTCTCGCGCCGGACCATCGTGCTTTATCGTGGTGAAATCGTCGAGGAAGGTGCGACCGAAAGCCTGCATGAAAACCCGCAGCATGCCTATACCAGGGCGCTGCTGGCCGCCGCCCCGATCCCCGATCCTGCCCGCCAGCGTGCGCACCGAGAACAAAGGCGCATGGGAGACTTGACTTGGCGGCCGGAGCCCTGATGATAGTTACCAATAATAACATTTGACGCTTTGGCATCAATTCAAGGGAGAGATCATCATGAAAAAGCTTCTCGCCATCACCGCCGGTATCGTCGGCGCCGCTGCCCTTGCCGGTTCATGGCAGGTGCCGGCCTATGCCGCCGCCAAGCCGGTGCTGACCGTTGGTACCGCCTTTGCGCCGCTGGGGCTCGATCCCTCGATCAGTGGCAATGGCCGCGCCGGCACCATGCTGATGCCTGCCTATGAACCGCTGGTGCGCACGCGGCCCGATGGTACTTTCGTGCCCGCCCTTGCCACCAAATGGGTGGTATCGCCGGATTTCAAATCCGTGACCTTCACCCTGCGCGCCAATGCCAAATTCAGTGACGGCACGCCGGTCACGGCGCAGGCGGTGAAAAATTCGATCAATTATTGGGTCAACAAGAAAGGCCCGTTTTCGGTCAATCTCGCCAGCCTGACCTCGATTGATGTCCTGGGCCCGACTGAGGTGAAGCTGAATTTTTCAACCGGCAACCCGGATGTGCTCTATAATTTCAATACCTACTGGCTGGCGGGCGATATTATCGGCCCGGCGGCGCTCAAGGATGTCGGCAGCCTGCGCAGCACCACCGATGGTGCCGGTGCCTATGTGCTTGATCCGGCGCAGACGGTGAGCGGCAAGAGCTACACCTATGTGCCCAACAAATATTATTATGATCCGGCGGCCATCCGCTTCAGCAAGATCATCATTGATGTCATTCCCGATGCCAATGCCGCCATTGCCGCGATGAAGGCAGGGCAGGTGCAATTTCTGGTCAGCGACGCGCTCACCGCCAATGCCAACCATACCGGCCTGCCGAAAAACCTGCGCATCATCGCCGACCCGGTGCAATGGGTGGGAATGTTCGTGCTGGACCGCGACGGCGTCATCAACCCGGCGCTGAAACATCGACGCGTGCGGCAGGCGCTCAATTATGGCATTGACCGGCAACTGGTCAGCAAGGCCCTGCTCGGGGCCTATGCGCTGCCTACCGACCAGATCCAGGGCAAGGGTTTCATGGGCCATGATGATGCGCTTGAGGCGCGTTATCCCTATGATCCTGCCAAGGCCAAGGCCTTGCTGAAGGCGGCGGGCTATCCCAATGGTATTCCGCTGACGATTTCCTATTCGCACGACACTTTCAACGCCACGCTGGCGCAGGCCTTTGCCGGGCAATACCAGAAGATTGGCGTCAAGGTGACGATCGACGAAAAGCAGAATTTCGGGGCGCTGATCGGCCCGCTGATTCAGAAGAAGCTGTCGGCGATCATTTTCACGTCCAATTCCGATTCGCCGAATATTGCCAAATTTCAGACGCTCATGCCCAACGGCAGCCTGAATCCGTTCCATTCCACCGACCCGAAGCTTGAGGCGCTGATTGCAGCGGCCTCGGCGCTGCCCTCGGACAAGGCTGCCTCGGCCTGGCAGAAGGTTTATGCGCGGGTTGTCGAGCTTGGCTGGTTCGTGCCTCTGGCAGCTACCGATGTGGTCTATTTCGTCTCCGACAAGATTGTCGCGCACAAGCCGCGCCATGAGGTGGTGATTGACCTGATGGACCTCAAGCCCGCAAAATAGTCTGTAACCTAGGGAGATGGTGCCATGCTCGACCCGCAGATTGCTGATATGGAAGCGCGCGCCAAGGCGGCGGGTGTCAAGGATATGTATGACACTGATTCCGGCACGGAGGCGCGGGCCCGCGCCAATTATCTGCGGGCCAATTTCTATCCGCGCCCGGACATTGAGGTGGGATCGATCACCACCGAGCTTTGTGATGGCCCGCGCGGTGCGATGGAATTGCGGGTGGTGCGCCCGGCCCATGGCCGTGGTTCCGCGACCGTGGTCTATTTCCACGGTGGCGGCTGGATCGTCGGCGATCTTGAAACACATGCTGCCCATGCTGCGCGCATTGCCGACGAGGCAGATGCGACGGTGATCAATGTCGGCTACCGGCTGGCGCCGGAAGACCCGTTTCCGGCCGGCGTCGATGATGCGCTGGCCGCAACCCGACATGTGTGGATGAATATTGCCCATTATGGCGGCGACAAGGGCAAATTCGCGGTGGCAGGTGACAGCGCCGGTGGCAATCTCGCGGCGGTGGCGGCGATCATGTGCCGCGATGAGCGCATTGCGCTGCGGGCGCAATTGCTGATCTATCCGGCGACCAATCTTCGCGAGCGCAGCGAAGACCGGGTGCACCGGCATTATTTCGGCGGCAAGGCGCTGGAAAATTCCGGCAGCTGGAAGGCCTCGCCGGCGCTGGCGCCCAGCCTTGCAGGCCTGGCGCCGGCGATTCTCGGCTTTGGCAAATATGATTTCCTTTACAAGGACAATGAGGCCTATGCCGCCAAGCTGCGCGCCGCCGGCAATGATCTCATTTGCCGCGAGTTTCCCGACCTCAGCCACGGGTTTTTCAGCTTTACGAAAATATCGCAAGCCTCGCTCAAGGCAGCAAAGCTGCTATGCGCAGACTTGAAACAGCGCCTGCACGGCTAGGGTCTTTCACTGCGCGAGGGAGGCAGCCGCGGCGTCAGCGATCAGCGGCTGACCTCCGGTTGATGTGCTGATTGCGGGCCTTGAGGGTGAAAAAGAGGCGCAAGGCGAGAGATCCGAATGGGGGCTTTAAGCAAGTGTCAGTGTAATTCGTAATTCCGTGCGATCATTCAAGTGATCGAAGTCAATGAAAAGTCAGCTCCGGCCTTCTAATATCGTCTCGCCTTACCGGAGGCGGTATAATGTCCACGGCGACCCTTCGAAGCGCGCTGTTCCTGTCAGCCATAGCCGTATTGGCGGTGGGTGCAGGCGTCGTGTGGCTTGGCGATCCGCGGATGGGGGCATGGGTTTGGTTCGGGGGAACCATCCCGGTCACCCTTTCGCTTCTGATTTCCATTGTTCGCGATCTCTGGCACAGGCAGTTCGGCGTCGATGCGATCGCGCTCCTGTCCATGAGCGGCGCCCTGGCGCTCGACCAGCCGCTGGCGGCGATCGTCATCGCCGTGATGTATTCCGGCGGCGCCGTTCTGGAAGACTACGCGGTCGCTCGGGCGGAGCGGAGCCTGAAAGGCCTGGTCGACCGCGCCCCGCGCATCGCTCATCGCCGCATCCGCGACGCGATCACGGACGTCAATGTGGAAGAGGTCGCGGTCGGCGACCGGATCATTGTGCGTGCCGGCGAAATCACGCCGATCGACGGGATAGCAGTCGACTCCAAGGTCTTGCTCGACGAGTCGGCCCTGACCGGAGAATCCCTGCCGGTCGTACGCAAGGCCAGCGAGGCCGTTCGCAGCGGCGCCATCAACGCCGGCGACGCTTTCGAGATGCAGACCACGGCGCTTTCGCGCGACAGCACCTATGCCGCCATTGTAAAGCTCGCAGCCTCGGCACAGCAGGCCAAGGCGCCCTTCATCCGTATGGCCGATCATTACGCGGCGGCCCTGACGCCGCTGACCCTGATCGTCGCGGGCGCGGCGTGGCTGTGGTCACATGACCCGCTACGGGCGCTCGCAGTGCTGGTCGTGGCGACGCCGTGCCCGCTGATCCTCGCCGCGCCGGTCGCCTTTGTCGCGGGCGTCGCGCGGGCGGCGCGCCGGGGCGTTCTGGTCAAGGGAGGCGGGCCCCTGGAGGCGCTGGCAAAGATTCATACGGTTTTGTTCGACAAGACGGGAACGCTGACGGTGGGCGGCGCGCGGCTCACCGCGAGCGAAGTCGCGCCAGCGCAGAGCGCCGACGAAGTCCTGCGCCTGACCGCCTCGCTCGAACAGGCCTCCGCCCATGCTGTCGCCGCCGCCATTGTGAACGCCGCGCGGGCCAATGGGCTCTCTCTCAGTCCGCCGCTTAACGTCCGCGAACTGGTGGGCTCGGGACTGGAGGGCGTGGTCGAGGGTCGCGCCGTCCGCGCGGGTTCCTGCGCGTTCGTTTTCGGCGCCGCATCGCCGCCGCCCTGGGCGATCCGGGCCCAGCGCCGCGCCGCGTGGCGCTCGGCGCTCAGCGTCTTCGTCTCGATCGATGGCGCGCCGGCCGGGGCCCTGCTCCTTGCCGACGAAATGCGGCGGGAAACGCCGCGCGCGCTCGACCTTTTGAGGGCGGCGGGCGTTCGGCGCATCGTCATGGCGACGGGCGATCGGGCGGAAACGGCGGAAACAATTGCCGCGGCGCTGAACATTGACGCTGTGCTAGCCGAGCGGACCCCGGAGGAGAAAGTTGCCGCGGTCGTGCTGGAGCGGCAGCAGCACATGACCATGATGGTCGGCGACGGCATTAACGACGCGCCGGCCCTTGCGGCGGCTCATGTCGGGGTCGCGCTTGGGGCGCGCGGAGCGAGCGCGTCGTCGGAAGCGGCCGATGTGGTCATCCTTGTCGAACGTCTCGACCGTGTCGCAGAGGCAATTTCGATCGGCCAGCGCACGCGGCGTATCGCGCGGCAAAGCATTGTCGCGGGCATGGGCCTGTCGGGTGCCGCCATGGCCGCGGCGGCGCTGGGATTCCTGTCGCCGGTCGCCGGGGCGGTCGGGCAGGAACTGATCGACGTGGCGGTGATCCTGAACGCGCTTCGCGCGCTCGCCTCAGGCGCGCCGCGCGCCGCCCGGCCGCTGGAGGGGGCCGAAGCGTCGCGGTTGCAGGGAGAGCATGAGCGGCTTGGCCGGAGTCTCGACCGGCTTCGCGCGATCGCCGACGCTCTTGACGACGCCACCGGGCCGCCGGCGCGCAAGCTTGTTGCCGACGCCAACGCCATTGTCGCCGACGACATCGTCACCCACGAGCGTGCCGACGAGAGCGAGGTTTATCCCAACCTGGTTCAGGCGCAGACCCTTGCACACGGACTGGCCGCGATGGGGCGCGCGCACCGGGAAATTCGGCATCTCGCACGGCTCCTGTCGCGGCTTGCGCGCGAAATGTCCGAACCGGGCGTAGAGGCTGACGTCTATTTCATCCGTGACGCCCAGCACCTGATTGAGACCATCGAGTCTCTGGTGAGGCTCCACAGCGCGCAGGAGGATGATCTCTACGACCTGGCAAGTGTTTGAACTGAATTATGGTGACACATGTTTCATGTCCCCATTGCCGCTGTCGAATCCCGCCCCCCCCCGCCGAGCGCCCCCGCTCCCGGCAAGCGGGGCGCAATGCGAGAGGTCCGAATGGGGGCATTAAGCAAGTGTCAGTGCAATCCTTCGCCGACATGGCGAGGAGCACCCCCTTCACCGTCATTGGGAGGAGCGCAGCGACGAAGCAACCCGGGGGGGCTCGGGGATGGCTGCGGCGAGGGTGACCGCAACCCCCTCAAGTTGCTTCGCTTCGCTCGCAATGATCGTGTCCCGCGATGTGGTGCAGGTTCCGATGGCAGTGCTGCTGGCCAGTCCCGCGAATCCAAGATCCTGATTTTATTGGCATGACATCGGTGATCCCAGCGCCGACCGGCGTCCAACCGCGACGCCGAAACACAGACTAAGGCCGGATCAAATCGATCTCCTTGATGAGCACAGACTGAAAACCCGCAAAAGGCTTGCCCGTCGGATCGCGGACATTCGCAATAATCTTGACGCTGCGGATGAGCCCGGGCCTTGCAAAAAAACCGTGTTGGCAGGCCTGTCCTTGTGTGATTCAAGCAGTGGTTTCACATCGCAATATTGCCTGTCATGTCCATGTTCGCTCTCCTTGAACTTGACCGGAGTCCTGGCGAACTAGGCCAACGCGGGACTGATCTTGAAGCGGGCAGCCATAGTGGCAGCGGTCAGCAATGCCGCCAGAACACCAAGCTGGCAAGCCGTCCAGCCCCAGGTGTCAAATAGTCGTCCGGACACTTCCGCCCCTGCCAAGCCACCGGCAAAATAACTTGCAAGATAGATCGCACCCGCACCCCCGCGATCGGTCTTGGCGGCGCGTCCCACAAAACCGGTCGCGACGGCCTGCGCCAGAAATGTCCCGACGCCGACAAGCGCGAGGCCGATCATTGTCGCAAAGATCGACCCTTCGAGGGTGAGCGCAACCCCCACGATCGCGGTGGCCAGCGCCGACCACTCTGCTCCGCGCGGCCCCAGCCGCGCCACCAACGCTCCGGCGTAGGTCGTCGTGAGAATCGACGGCGCGAAGACAAGGTAGACGAATCCGATCTGCATCATGCCCAAGCCAAAGCGGGGGCCGGCGAGCACGAAATTGACGTAAGAGAATGTGCCTACGAAGGCGAAAAGGATGCAGAAACCTACAATAAAGGCCGCCACGAGCTCCGTTTGGCCGAGATGACGCCGCCAGGAAGCCATCAAGGCCAAGCCGGAAGGTGGCGCGTCCTCGATCATCCGCAGCGCCAGCGCCGCGCCAACGAGATTGAGCGCCGCGAAGCAGAGGAAGTTCCCCGCTACGCCAAGATGGTCGACAAAGGCGGCTGCCATCAATCGTCCGAACAGATTGCTGCCAACATTTCCGGCAACATAGGCCGCGAAGGCTCCGGCGACGTCGTCTGGCGGCGAATGTTCGCTGATATTGGCCAAAGTGAGAGCGAAAGCCGTCGCCATGCAAAGCCCTTGCGCCACGCGGAGGGCCGCAAACACAGCAAGATTTGGCGCGAACGCCAGAGCCGCCGTGGGCAAAGCGAGGACGGTGAGGCTGGCCGCGATCACCTTTCGCTTGTTGACGCGGGACGCGAAACCGGCGACGGCGAGGCTTGCCACAGCCATGCCGATAGTGCTCGCATTGACGGCGAAACCAACCGCCTGCGGCGATGCGCTGTATAGCCCAGCGAGGGCAGGCAGGATTGCTTGCGTCGCAAACAGATCCACCAGCGTGAAAAACGCCATCGCTGCGACAGCAAGATGCGAGTCACGACGGGTCATAGCGGGTCTCATAATTCAGTTGTTCGACGCGCTCCGCGCCATTGAGCGTGGGAGCGCGCCGAATGCACCGGGAAGTTGCCTTCCCGTTACATCTCGTGTTGTTCGGGCGTGCCCATCATTTTGGTGGGGAAAAGATCGGTGGCGTAGAGCTCGACCGGCTTCTTCGTCTCGTTCCGCCACCAATGCGAAACCATGTGGGTTTCTTCGGTCACATCGCCAGTGTGATGAACGATTGGAACGGAACAATTGCTCGCATACTCAACAATGGTACCTTTCGTGATAATGATGATCGCGGGTCGGTCCATGTGGCTATGCCACGGCACCACGCCTCCGGGTTGAATGACAAGCTTGCGCAGACGAAACAGGCGACCGGCGACAGCTATCGGTTCTTTGGAAAGATCTATCTGGCCCAATACTTTGTCAGTCACCCCTTTGCCGGGCGTGCTATTCTGGGGTCGAATATTGACGCCCATCTTGTCCTTGGGACACACAGCAGACGCCAGACAAGGACCGGTCAAGCTCAAGGTCGCTGCTGTGACAATGCCCGTTATTACGGCAATCAATGAATATTTCATGGTTTCACTCCTCAGTCGAAGGGCTGACAGCCCGTTTCAGGATCATGCCGATTTATCGCTTTTCGGCATGTGCAACGCCGCGATCATCACGGTGTTACATTGTCTGGCGGCCAGCATTTGCGCTTCGACGACTTTCGTCGCCATGTCGCCATAGGCGTTCAACGCTGCGCGCACGAAAGTGGCTTGAATCTCCGTCATCTCTTCGAGAGAGCGCGCCGCCGCCATACCCCTGGAATATTCGCCGTTGCGCTCCGCGCCGGATTTGACGAATTCAACTGACGCCCCCAACAGCGCGCTCCAGCAGGTGTTAAGCGCCTGCGCGGCATCAGCGGTTGCTTTCGCCTGTTTGCGGGCGAAGTCCATTGCACTATCCATGACGTTCATTTTGCTGACTCCCTTCTGTTTTATTGCGACTGCCCGGCGAAGACGTCCTGATCCATCGCCACTCTTCAGCTTGGCTCTAGACCTCATGAAGAATGAACCCTTCCATCGGATCGAATTCGCCGTTCCATGGTTGAGCATCAAGGGCGCGTTCCGCGTCCTCCCGGCCCGCGCGCCGCCGCGCAGCGATGCCCTCGCGGGTGAAGTCGATATCCTTGGTGTGATCCTCGCCCGGGAGCGGCGCGGCGACGAGGCGCACGACATGCATGCGCGTAGCGCAGCCAAAAGATTTCAGTTTCCGCACGCGCCCGTCTTTCAAGGCGTCTTCGGGCAGATATCCAGCAATCTCAGTGATGATGTGACGGAGCCGGTGTAACTGCTTCTGCCTCTCTATATGAGACAGTGTGCGACTGGCATATTGAATGTCCTTCTGTCGACTCATCACATCCCACAACGTGCGCGGTTCGGGACCATGCGGGTTCCAAATGTGGACCGAGAAGATCAGGGAATTTTGCCGCGGGTTGTCATCAAACACCGCCTCAACGGGCGTGTTCGACAGAATGCCGCCATCCCAAAAAAGTTCCTCGCCGACGCGAACAGCTGGAAACGCAGGCGGCAATGCCCCGGAAGCCAGAATATGTGCGAGGCCCAGTTGCTCCTGACGACTGTCAAAGTAGCGCATTTCGCCGGTCGCTACATTCGCGGCGCCGACGGTCAGGCGGGGCGCCCCTGCGTTCAGAACGTCTTCGTCAACCAGCTCCTGCAGGGTTGCTCGCAAAGGCGAGGTCGAATAATAACCCGCCTCTTCAGCTGCCAGAGCGGAGAACGGGCTTGTGAATGCGAGCAGGTTCGGGGCGAAAAATCCAGAAAGCCCACCTGAAAGCGTTGCGAAGTTGGACATGAATGCGCCCGCGCCAGGCACCGCCTGGAACAGACCGCCAAAACCATTGATCTCCACCCGGCGCCAAAAGGCTTCGAGCCGCTCGAGACGCTCATCCACCTTCGAGCCAGCGATCAACGCCCCATTGATGGCGCCGATCGAGGTGCCGATAACCCAATCGGGCTCTATGCCAGCCGCATGCAGCGCTTCATAAACACCGACCTGGTAAGCGCCCAGCGCGCCACCACCCTGGAAAACCAGCACAATGCGTCCGAGCTGCGCCTTGAGCGCTTTTGCGAAAGAATTTGTCACTTGATGAATCCAGAAATTGTTGACGGTTGTCTTCTGCCGTTTTATTTATAGCAATTTCAGATTGGGTGTGTTCACAAGTAATGTTCTTATGATGACTTTATTTTGATCGTAGATGTGCATAACAGCTTTGTGAATATAATTTGATAATTGTACTTATGTTCCGTGAACTTCAATGGCACTGTGTCAGATTGAGCATGTCCTGCGGCGTGGCGCAGCTGATCTGGGCCACCGCCATTTTCGGCAATATTTTGAGGTGTTTATGCGCCGGGTGCAGCCGACAGCATGGCGATTGGAGTCGCGCTTGCCACACCAAGGCTCAGAGCTTCATATTGCGGGCACGTCTGCGAAGCCAAGCGCATCTACATCCTCAAAGGCGCTGGCGCCGCCAACAGATGTTCGACATTGCGAAAGCCGAGCGGAAATCGGTCGTGGAATCAGGGCGCATGGGCCATGATCTCGGCAGGAAAGCGGTCGAATCAGAAGGGGGCGAGCGGGCTTTCGGTCATGAAAGCCCTCTCTCATGTCAATTTAAACGGTCGGTCAAGGCGACGCCGCCTGGCCGACCTCGCCGCCTCAGGCCTGGCCTTCGGCCTTGCGTCCAAGGGCGGCCTGGGCGGCGGCCAGGCGGGCGATCGGCACGCGGAAGGGCGAGCAGGAAACGTAATCCAGCCCGGTCTGCTCGCAAAAGCGGATCGAGGCCGGATCGCCGCCATGTTCGCCACAAATCCCCAGCTTCATGCCTGGCCGCACGGCGCGGCCGCGCTCGGCGGCAAGGCGCACGAGTTGGCCGACACCCTCCTGGTCGAGCGTCACGAACGGATCCTGGGCAAGAATGCCCTTGGCGACATAGGCGCCGAGGAACGAGGCGGCATCGTCGCGGGAAATGCCGAGCGTGGTCTGCGTCAAATCATTGGTACCAAAAGAGAAAAACTCGGCACTTTGGGCGATGTCACCGGCCATCAGCGCGGCGCGCGGCAGCTCGATCATGGTGCCGATGTGATGGTTCACCTCGACCCCGGTCTCTTCGGCGACCTTCGCGGCCATGGCGGTGATGCGCGCCTTGACATCATCGAGTTCGGCGCGCGTCATCACCAGCGGCACCATGATTTCCACCGCCACCGGTGCGCCGGTGCTTTTGCCGGCAGCGACCGCGCCTTCAAAAATCGCCCGTGCCTGCATTTCGGCAATTTCCGGGAAGGCAATGGCAAGGCGCACGCCGCGGAACCCGAGCATCGGGTTGAATTCATGCAATTCGGCGGCACGGCGCTCCAGCTGCTCGCTGCTGACGCGCAAGGCTGCGGCGACTTCGGCAATTTCAGCCTCGGTCTGCGGCAGGAATTCGTGCAGGGGCGGGTCAAGCAGGCGGATCGTGACCGGCAGGCCGGCCATGATCTCGAACAATTGCGTGAAATCATCGCGCTGGTAGGGCAGCAATTTCGCCAGAGCGGCGCGCCGCCCGGCCTCGCTGTCCGCCAGAATCATCTCGCGTACGGCAATGATGCGGTCGGCCTCAAAGAACATGTGTTCGGTGCGGCAGAGGCCGATGCCTTCGGCACCAAATTGCCGTGCCATGCGCGCATCGGCGGGGGTTTCGGCATTGGCGCGCACCTTCAGGCGACGGGCGCCATCGGCCCATTGCATCAGTGTGGCAAATTCGTCGGAAAGTTCGGGCTGGCGCATGGGGACGGCGCCGGCCAGCACCTGGCCGGTGGCACCATCGAGGGTGATGATATCGCCCTTGCGGAAGGTTTGGCCGCCGGCCTGCATGGTGGCGGTGGCATAATCGACGCGGATCGCGCCAGCGCCGGAAACGCAGGGCTTGCCCATGCCACGCGCCACCACGGCGGCGTGCGAGGTCATGCCGCCACGGGTGGTGAGAATGCCTTCCGAGGCGTGCATGCCGTGGATATCTTCGGGCGAAGTTTCGACCCGCACCAGAATCACCTTGTGGCCAGCGGTCTTCAGCGCCTCGGCCTCATCTGACGTAAAGCAGATTTCGCCGCAGGCAGCGCCCGGCGAGGCTGGCAGGCCGGTGGCGATGAGGTTGCGCTTGGCATCGGGATCGAGGGTTGGATGCAGCAATTGATCGAGCGCGCCAGGATCAATGCGCCCGACCGCCTCATCGCGCGAAATCAGCCCTTCTTCGGCCATATCGACGGCCATGCGGATGGCGGCCCTGGCAGTGCGTTTGCCGCCACGGGTCTGCAACATCCATAATTTGCCGCGCTCGATGGTGAATTCCATGTCCTGCATGTCGCGGTAATGGCGTTCGAGCTTTTGCGTGGTGGCGACAAATTCGTTGAAGGCCTGCGGCATCAGCACTTCCAGCGACGGCTTGTCGGAATGGGCGCCGATGCGCGCCGCTTCGGTGAGGTTTTGCGGCGTCCTGATACCAGCCACCACGTCCTCGCCCTGGGCATTGACCAGAAACTCGCCATAAAGCTCTTTGGTTCCCGTCGAGGGATTGCGGGTGAAGGCGACGCCGGTGGCGGAGGTCTCGCCCATATTGCCGAACACCATGGCCTGCACATTCACGGCCGTTCCCCAGCTCGCCGGAATGTCGTTGAGCTTGCGGTAGGTGATAGCGCGCTGGTTCATCCAGCTTGAAAACACCGCATCGATCGCCCCCCAAAGCTGGGCATGTGGATCCTGCGGGAAAGGCTTGCCGGTGACGGCCACGACCTTGTCCTTGTAGAGGGCGACGACCTTGCTCCAGTCATCGGCATCGAGATCGGTATCTAGATCATGCCCGTGCATGGATTTGTAGTCTTCGAGAATATCCTCGAAATTGTGATGGTCGATGTCGAGCACGACATTGCAATACATCTGTATGAAGCGGCGGTAGCTGTCCCAGGCAAAGCGAGCATCGCCGGAGCCGGCGGCCAGCGCCAGAACGGTGGTGTCATTGAGGCCGAGATTGAGCACGGTATCCATCATGCCGGGCATGGAAGCGCGCGCGCCCGAGCGCACCGAAACCAGCAGCGGGTTGGTGGCATCGCCGAATTTGCGGCCGGCAAGGGTGCCGACTTCCGCCATGGCGGCCTCGACCTGGGCCTGGAGTTCGGTGGGATGGCTGCGCTCATGGGCGTAAAAATGCGTGCATGCAGCTGTGGAAATCGTGAAGCCGGGAGGCACCGGCAGGCCGAGCGAGGCCATTTCCGCAAGATTGGCACCCTTGCCACCAAGCAGGTCGCGCATTGAAGAACGGCCTTCGGCCGTGCCATTGCCAAACTTGAAAACCCATTGTGTCATGGAAGTTGATCCCCTTCAAAACCGGCGAATGTCTGCCGCAAATCGAACGCCAGCGCAATTCGACATGGGGATGGCATCAGACAAGCTGAAAAACCCCTATGCGCACGGCGTTTTCTCCCGGCACGGGTTCGAGTGTGCCGACAAAGACGCCCTGGTTGAGAAAGGCGTAACGACCTTCCGGCGCGGCGAACACCGGTGTGGTGAAGGAAGGGCGCAGGCGCGGCGCGCCGGGTTCCGGGCGGATATTGACGCCGCCATTGGTGATTTTGATCACCACGCCGTCATCGCTGCGCATGAAATAGCTTGCTTCGACAAGCGAGGTGCCATCCGAGCGGTGCAGGTTCCAGTCCATGCCGCCGGGGATGATGCTGCCTTGCAGGCGCGGCCCGCGGAACTTTCCGCCGGTGATAGGGATGACGCGTTGCAGGCCTTCGGGGCGCTGGCCGACCTCCTCAACCGGGCCAATCGTCACCAGGGCCGTATAGACCCAGTGCAAGTGCGGATGGCTGGCCGGCGTCAGCACATAGAGCCCGGGATCGTCCAGAAACCTGAGATCACTCATGATAATCGGCCTCGTTCATCGTCTTGCCGCAAAAAAATCGCTCAGCAGGGCTGCGGCAGCCCGTTCCTGAAAGCCGGAATAGACCTCCGGCGCGTGGTGGCAGACCGGGCTAGCAAAGAACCTCGGCCCATTGTCCACGGCACCGCCTTTCGGATCGGCAGCGCCATAATAAAGTCGCCTGATTCGCGCGAACGAGATGGCGCCGGCGCACATGGCGCAGGGCTCCAGTGTCACATAGAGATCGCAATCGGTCAGGCGCTCCTGGCCGAGCAGCAGCGCGCCATCTCTGATGACACGGATTTCGGCATGGCCGGTGGGGTCGGGCGGGTTACGCGTGGCATTGCCGGCAGCGGCGATGATGCGACCGGCAGCGACCAGCACCGCGCCGACCGGCACCTCGCCGCAAGCCCCGGCCGCCCTGGCCGCTTCCAGCGCGCGGGACATCGGGTCAAGGGTCTCGTCCTGCATCAATGCTCTCCCCAAAGGCCGAAGTCTCTGCTATCAATCGCGGCATGGATAAGCAATCATATCGCGGCCCCGGGCCGGAAGGTCGTCGCACCAAGGGTGCCGGGAGCGGAGCGGCACGCGGCCGTGATCATCAGGGCAGCAAGCCAGCGCGCGGCAAGGAGGGCAAGGGCCGTCCGCAAGGTGGCGAGGGCGCGGCCAAGCGCTATGCCCCGGCGCGCGCCTATGGCGGCGAGGGCGGCGGCAAGGATGGCAGGAAGCCGATCCGCCCGCCGCAGCCGACCGGGCCGAAACCGGCTCCGGCACCGAAGCCGGCGCCCAAGCCGACCGGGGAAGCCCAGCGAATCGCCAAGGTCATGGCCCGCGCCGGCCTTTGTTCGCGCCGCGATGCCGAGGGTTGGATCGCGCAGGGGCGGGTGGCCGTGAATGGCAAGGTCCTCGACAGCCCGGCCTTCAATGTGGCACCCGGTGACCAGATCACCGTCGATGGTGTGGCGCTGCCGGCGCGCGAGCGCACCAGGCTGTTTGCGTTTCACAAGCCGCGCGGCCTCGTCACGACCGATCGTGATCCGGAGGGGCGTCCGACAGTATTTGCGCATCTGGCCGATGTGGTGCCGATCGGTGCCGAGCAGACCTTGCCGCGGGTGGTTTCGGTCGGGCGGCTGGATATCAACACCGAAGGCCTGCTGCTGCTGACCAATGACGGCGGTCTGGCGCGGGTGCTGGAACTGCCGGCGACCGGCTGGATCCGGCGCTACCGGGTGCGGGCCAATGGTTCGATCGAGCAACCGGCGCTGGATGCGCTGCGGCATGGCATCACCATTGATGGCGTCGATTACCAGAGCATCGAGGCGAAGCTCGACAGCGCGCAGGGTGCCAATGTCTGGATGACCATGGCATTGCGTGAGGGCAAAAACCGCGAGATCAAGCGGGTGCTGGAGCATCTGGGCCTGGCGGTGACGCGGCTGATCCGCATCGCTTTCGGGCCGTTCCAGCTTGGCGAGCTTGCCGCTGGCGCTGTCGAGGAGATCCGCACCCGCACGCTGAAAGAGCAACTGGGCCCGCGCCTGACGATGGAAGCGGGCGCAGATTTCGACAGTCCCGTCGGCGTGCCGCTGGCACCGGGTGAAGAGGCGCCGCTGCCGGGCACGGTGCCGCAGCGCCCTGCGCGGGCAAGGCCGCGCCTGTCGCTGAAAAACCAGCAGGCGAGCGCGCCCGAGCCCTCGCGTGACCGTCCGCCGCCGCGCGCGCGCAAACATGTCTCGACCCTGCGGGCCGAGCGCGACGAGGAGCGACGGCACGGCAGCCGAACCCGCACCGAGAGAGGCGTGACCGAGGATCGCAAGGGCCGCGAAGTGCGGATCGAGCGGGTGGTGGCAGCGCGGACGCCGCGTGGCAGCGCCCGTTTCGAGGCTCCCGACAAGCGCAATGCCCGGCGCTTTGCTGCCGGCCATGATCGCGCCTCCGGGCCGCGAGGCGCCAGGCCTGGCAAGGGGCCGCGCCCGCGTGATGACGCCAAAGGCCCGCGCCGTCCACCCCGGACGCGCGGCTGATCATGCGGATTGTCGGCGGGGCGCTGCGCGGGCGGCCGTTGCAGGCGCCTTCCGGCCGCGAGATCAGGCCGACCTCGGACCGGTTGCGCGAGAGCCTGTTCAATATCCTGCAGCACCGCTACGATTTTGACTTCGAGGGTGCCTTTATCGTCGATATTTTTGCCGGCACCGGGGCGCTGGGCCTCGAAGCCCTGTCACGCGGGGCGGCTTTCGCGCTGTTTGTCGATTCGGGCGCTGATGCCAGGGCCTTGCTGCGTCACAATATCGAGGCGCTCGGACAGGGCGGCAAAAGCCGGATATTCCGGCGCGATGCGACGCAGCCGGGCACGGCGCCGCCGGGCCAGACCTTCGATCTGGCCTTGCTCGATCCGCCCTATGGTGCCGGGCTGGCTGATCCATGCCTTGCCGGACTGGCTGACGGTGGTTGGCTGAAGCCGGGCGCGCTGGTGGTGGTGGAGGAGACGGCTGATGCCGTCATCGACGCGCCGCCAAGCCTTGAATTGCAAGAAACCCGGCCTTTTGGTGCCACCGCCCTGCATTTTTTCAGGTTTTCGGTGAAATAGCCTGCCGGTCAATCCTTGTGCACCATGGCGGCATCGGGCTGGTGGACGGCTTCAAAAATCCAGTCGGCGACCGCCCGCACCCGGGCGAGATCCTTGATGTCGTCATGCACCGTCAGCCAGTAACTGCGCATGATCTTGCATTCGGGCAGGATGCGCACGAGGTCGGAATGGTGGATGCCGACATAATCATGGACAAAGCCGACGCCGACCCCGGCCTTGATGGCCTCAAGCTGGCCGGCGACCGAAGCGCATTCAAACCGCGTGCGGGCCGGCAGGGCGAGATCGTCAAAAAAGTTGAGCTGACGGCTGAACAGCAGGTCGCCGATATAGGTGACGATACGCAGGCCGGCGAGATCGGCCACGCTCGTTGGCATGGCGTTACGGGCGATAAATCCGGCGCTGGCATAGAGGCTGAGCGAATAGTCGCTGAGCTTGCGTGCGGTGAGGCGGCCATGCTCGGGCCGGTCGACAGTGACGGCGAGATCGGCCTCGCGTTTGGCCAGCGAGAATGTGCGCGGCAGCGGCGCCAGCTGGATCAGCAGGTCAGGATGGCGCTGCAACAGGATGGCCATGCGCGGGCTGAGGAAGAAGGCGCCGAAACCATCGGGCGCGCCGATGCGCACGGTGCCGCTGACACTGACATTGGTGCCGGCGATTTCAGCCTGCGCTGCCAACATGGCGGTTTCCATGCGCTCGGCATGTTGCAGGAACTGCTCGCCCGCCGTGGTGAGCACCGTGCCGGTGGTGCGGCGCTCGAATAATTTCACCCGCAGGGCCGCTTCCAGCGCATTGACGCGGCGGCTGACCGTGGCATGATCAAGGTGCAAATGCCGCGCGGCAGCCAGCAACTGGCCACTGCGTGCGACGCTCAAAAAAATCCTTGCCTGGTCCCAATCCAAGGATGAGCCTGTTTTTGCATAACGGATCAGCAAACTATCATATTGCTGTGCAAAAATAAATAGAGCAACAAGATTGCCAGACATTATCAAGGGAGTGAATGAACATGACACAGACCTATACGCATTTCATTGGCGGCAAGCATGTCGCCGGAACATCGAAGCGCTTTGCCGATGTATTTCAGCCGATGGATGGCACGGTCCGCGCCAGGGTGGCTCTCGCGACGGCGGCGGATGTGGCGGCAGCCGTTGAAAATGCCAAAAGCGCGCAGCCGGGCTGGGCGGCCACCAACCCGCAGCGCCGCGCCCGGGTGATGATGAATTTTGTCGGCCTGCTCAACAAGCACATGAATGAGCTGGCTGACCTGCTCGCCCGCGAGCATGGCAAGACCGTGCCGGACGCCAAGGGCGACATCCAGCGCGGGCTGGAAGTGGTGGAATTTGCCATCGGCATTCCGCTTATGCTGAAGGGCGAGTTCACCGATTCTGCCGGGCCGGGTATCGACATGTATTCGATGCGCCAGCCGCTGGGTGTGGTGGCGGGCATCACCCCCTTCAATTTTCCGGCAATGATCCCGATGTGGAAATTTGCGCCAGCCATTGCCTGCGGCAATGCCTTCATCCTCAAGCCCTCCGAGCGTGATCCGGGTGTGCCGCTGCGTCTTGCCGAACTGATGATCGAGGCCGGCCTGCCTGCCGGCATTCTCAATGTCGTCAATGGTGACAAGGATGCGGTCGATGCGCTACTCGACCACCCAGACATCAAGGCTATCGGCTTTGTCGGCTCAACGCCGATCGCCGAATATATCTATGGCCGCGGCTGCAGCAACGGCAAGCGCGTGCAATGTTTTGGCGGGGCCAAGAACCACATGATCATCATGCCGGACGCCGATATGGACCAGACCGTCGATGCGCTGATGGGCGCGGGCTATGGCTCGGCCGGCGAGCGCTGCATGGCGATTTCCGTGGCCGTGCCGGTGGGCGAGGCGACAGCCAATGAATTGATGCGCCGACTCATCCCGCGTGTCGAAGCTGCCAAGATCGGGCCTTCGACCGATCCTTCCGCCGATTTCGGCCCGCTGGTCACGCAAGCGGCGCTGGAGCGGGTGCGCAATTATGTCGAGATCGGCATCAAGGAGGGCGCCACGCTGGCGGTCGATGGCCGCGGCTTCAAGATGCAGGGCTATGAGAACGGCTTTTACATGGGCGGCTGCCTGTTTGACCATGTGACCACCGACATGCGCATCTACAAGGAAGAAATCTTCGGCCCGGTGCTGTCTGTGGTGCGGGCCAAGTCCTATGACGAGGGGCTGCGGCTTGCCAATGACCACGAATATGGCAATGGCGTCTCGATCTTCACGCGTGATGGCGACGCGGCGCGCGATTTCGCCAGCAAGGTGCAGGTCGGCATGGTCGGCGTCAATGTGCCGATCCCGGTGCCGCTGGCCTATTACACCTTCGGCGGCTGGAAGCGTTCGGGCTTTGGTGATCTCAACCAGCACGGGCCGGATGCCGTGCGCTTCTACACCAAGACCAAGACCGTGACTTCGCGCTGGCCGTCGGGTATCAAGGATGGTGCCAGCTTCAGTATGCCCCTGATGAACTAGGCGCAGCCTGAGGGAAACCTGCCCATGCCGCCCATCGACATTGATGCCCTCGTGGATGCAATGACTTTGGGCGAGCAGGTGAGCCTGCTTTCAGGGCGCGATTTCTGGACAACCGTGCCAGTTGCGCGGCTCGGGGTGCCGTCGCTGAAAGTGAGCGACGGTCCCAATGGCGCGCGCGGCGGCGGGGCGCTGGTCGGCGGCATCAAAGCCGCCGCTTTCCCGGTCGGCATTGCCCTTGGCGCGACATGGAACCCGCAACTGGTGAGCGAGGTTGGTTGTGCGCTGGCGCATGAAGCCCGCAGCAAGGGTGCGCTGGCCTTGTTGGCGCCCACGGTGAATTTGCATCGCTCGACGCTGAACGGGCGCAATTTTGAATGTTATTCCGAGGATCCGCACCTCACGGCGGAACTGGCTGTGGCCTATATTCGCGGCCTGCAGGGGGCCGGTGTCGGCGCGACCATCAAGCATTTTGTCGGCAATGAATCCGAATACCAGCGCCAGACCATCAGCTCCGACATCGATGAGCGCAGCCTGCGCGAGCTCTATTATGTGCCGTTCGAGGCGGCGGTAAAGCGGGCGCAGGTCAAGGCGATCATGACCGGCTATAACCGGCTCAATGGCACCTATGTTTCCGAACAGGCCGACCTGCTGCAGGGGTTGGTGCGCGGGGAATGGGGCTTTGACGGCTTGTTCATGTCGGACTGGTTCGGCACCAAGGCGACGGCGGCAGCGCTGATGGCCGGGCTCGATCTCGAAATGCCCGGCCCCGGACGCTATCGCGGCGAAAAATTGCTGGAAGCGCTCGACAAGGGCGAGGTCAGTGCCGGCGCAGTGCGGCGGGCGGCACGCCAGGTGCTTAAATTCATCGAGGGGCTCGGCGGCTTTGCCGAGCGTGAGCCCGGCCCGGAAATTGCCGATGACCGCCCGGCGACCCGCGCCCTGATCCGCCGTGCCGGGGCCGAAGCTGCGGTTTTGCTGAAAAACGACGCGATTCTGCCGCTGTCGATCAAGCCCGGCATGAAAATCGCCGTCATCGGCCCCAATGCGGCCGTGGCGCAGATCATGGGGGGCGGCAGCGCGCAGATCAACCCGCATTATGCGATCAGCCCGCTTGCCGGCCTCACCGAGGCGCTGGCGCCTGAAGCGGAGATCATCCACGCCAGGGGCTGTGACAATTACCGGCTGTTGCCGCTGGTGAGCACGATTGCCACGGCGGAATTTTTTGAAGGACGCAAGTTTGCCGGTGCGCCGCGCCATCGCCGCCCGGTCGAGCAAGGCCTGCTGATGCTTATGGGCGAGGGCGACATCGGGTTGAAGGCACCCGACTTTTCGGTGCGCATCACCACCAGCGCCGGGGTGACGCAATCGGGGCGTCACGAGTTCAGCATCGTTGCCAGCGGCCCGGCGCGCCTGTTCGTCAATGACCACCTGCTGGTAGATGCGCTTGATTTCGTCCGCGGCGACGAGTTTTTTGGCACCTGCTGCAACGAGCTGCGCGGCAGCCTTGATCTGGCCGCGGGCAGCACCTGCGAGATCGTCGCCGAGCTTGTGCCGGTCGACGGGCGCCAGGAGCTCGATCTCACGGTCCTGCGCCTCGGCATGGCTTATGTCACTGGCGCCAGGGAGCGCGATGCGGCGGTGGCGGCGGCGCGCGAGGCCGATGTCGCGCTGGTGTTTGCGGGCCTCAGCGCTGATTGGGATTCGGAGGGCATTGATCGCCCGAACCTCGATCTTCCCGGCGGCCAGAACGAACTGATCGCGGCGGTAGCGGCAGCCAATACCCACACCGTGGTCGTGCTCCAGAGCGGCTGCCCGGTGACCATGCCCTGGCTCGATGCCGTCAAGGGGCTGGTGCAGGCATGGTATCCGGGCCAGGAGGCCGGTCATGCCATTGCCGATGTGCTGCTCGGCCATGCCGAGCCCGGCGGGCGCCTGCCGCAGACCTTCCCGCAGCGGCTGGAAGATGATCCGGCCTTTTTGAATTATCCCGGCGAGGCTGGCCATGTGCGCTATGGCGAGGGGATTTTCATCGGCTATCGCTTTTATGAAAAAAGGGCGATCAAGCCGCTGTTTCCTTTCGGCTTTGGCCTCAGCTACACGCGTTTCGAAATGGGGTCATTGAGCGTGCAATGGACCAGCACCGGGGCTGGCCGCCGTCTGGAGGCGATGCTGACCTTGCGTAACGCCGGGCAGCGTGCCGGATCAAGCGTCGTGCAATTCTATGTCAGCGACAAGGCGGCCAGCGTCGCGCGGCCGCATCAGGAATTGAAGGCGTTTCGCAAGGTGGCGCTGGCGGCGGGCGAAACGCGCGAGATCAAGGTCAATCTCGATCTGCGCGCGCTCGCCTTTTATGATGTCACCGTCGGCAAATGGCGGGCGGAAGCGGGCGCCTTCACGCTGCGCGCCGGCTTCTCCAGCGCCGACATCGCCGCAGAAGCGACCTTCACGCTCGATGAAGGCGCGCTGATCTAGCCTTGGCCGCCATCCAGCCACTCGACCACATCGAGCGGTGATACCGGGTGGTGGGTGATGAAGGGGGCGGCTTTGCCGAGCTGAAATTCGAGGGCATTTTCGATGGCCGAGATCACGCAGGGTGCGGCCGGAATGGTGCCGGCCTCGCCCGCGCCCTTGACGCCGAGCGGATTGCGCGGTGATGGCGTCTCGATGTGGTGGATTTCGATATTCGGCATTTCGCAGGCCATGGGCAGCAGATATTCGCCATAGGTGGTGGTCAGGGGCTGGCCCTGCTCATCATGCAGCATGCGTTCAAACAGGGCATTGCCGATGCCATGGATGACGCCGCCGCGAATCTGTCCGTCGACGATCATCGGGTTGATCATGCGCCCGCAATCATGCACGACGACATAGCGGGTGACCCGGGTATCGCCGGTTTCAGTGTCGATTTCGACCTCACAAGCGTTTGATCCATAAGCGAATGTCACACCGCTCGATTCAAAATAGGCGGTGGCGGCAAGATCGGGCTCCATGCCGCCCGGCAAGGGCACACCGGTGGTGCCGGCCAGCGCGCGGGCAATGTCGGCCAGCGGGATTTTCAGGCCGGGAACGCCTTTCACCTGCACCGCGCCCTCGCTCAGTTCAAGGTCATCAGCGCCAACCTCAAGTTTGAGCGAGGCGAAGTGCAGGGCTTTGCTGCGCAATTTTTGTGCGGCAACATGCACGGAATTTCCGGCGGTGACGGCAATGCGGCTGCCGACCGTGGAAAGGCCGAGCGGAAAGCGGCCGGTATCGCCGGCCTCAACGGTAATATCGGCCATGTCGATGGACAGGACATCGGCGGCGATTTGCGCCAGCATGGTGGCATGGCCCTGGCCTTGCGCGGCGGCGCCGGTGGCAATGACCAGTTTGCCCCTGGGGGTGACCCGCAGGCTGGCGCCCTCGAACGGGCCGATGCCGGTATCCTCGACGCAAGCGGCCAGACCAAGCCCCAGCAGCTTGCCACGCTTGAGGGCATCGCGCTGGCGGGTGGTAAAATCCGCCGCGCCGATCTTTTCGAGAACCATGTCAAGGGCGACCTGATAATCGCCGCTGTCATAGGAGACGCGCGAGCCATCCCGCGCGACGCCGCCGGTGAAATAGGGCATTTGCGCAGCGCGCACGAAACTGGCGGCGCGCACGGCTTCGCGGCTGTGGCCGAGATGGCGCGCGACCTTGTCGACGATCCGCTCCAGAATGAAGGCGACATTGGGCCGCGAGGCCCCGCGCACGGGCGAGGTCGGCACCAGATTGGTGAGGGCGACGTCGAGGCGGATATCAATGGCCTGCATGGCATAGGGGCCGGGAAAGCACACCAGTGCATTGGCGGGCAGGATCACGCCATAGGGCGCATAGGCGCCGCTGTCATGAATGCCATGACCTTTGAGGCCCAAAATCCGCCCGCTGGCGGTGAAGGCGACCTCCAGCGTCCAGAATTGATCGCGTTGCTGGTTGGTGGCGACGAAATGCTCCTGGCGATCCTCAATCCATTTCAGCGGTCGGCCGAGTTTGAGCGCGCCCAGCGCCAGGGCGAATTCTTCGGGATAGACATTGGCCTTGGGGCCAAAGCCACCGCCGACATCAGGGGCGGCGACGCGGATGGTCTGTTCGTCACGCGATAGATAGTTCGCCAGTTGCCGGCGCACCATGAAGGGTGCCTGCGAGGAGGTGTAGATCGACAGGTGATCCTCGCGCTGGTCGTAGCTGGCCACGACACCGCGACATTCCATGGCGTGGCAGCCGCCACGATGGGTGGCGAATGTTTCGGTCAGGCGGTGGTCGGCGGCTTCAAAAGCCGCGTCAATGTCGCCAAATTGTGTGTGCAGGCTGGCGAGCAGGTTGCTGTCGCGGCCAAGGTGCACCGGGGCAGCGTCCGGCTGCAGCGCGGCTCTGGCGTCAGCGACGGCGGGGAGTTCCTCAAGATCGACCATCACCGCCAGTGCGGCGGTTTCGGCCAGCGCCCGGTCCTGCGCCACCACCATGGCGATAGCCTCGCCGACATAACATAATTCGTGGCGTGCCAGCGGGTGGCAGGTCAGCGGCTGCTTGATCAGCGGATGGGGCGCCATGGGCGGCATCGGCCCCTCGGCGAGGCCGGCAAAATCTTCCATGGTATAAGCAGCAACGACGCCGGGCATGGCGCGGGCCGGGGCAAGATCAACGGCCTTAAGGCGGGCATGGGCCATGGGCGAGCGCACAAAGGCAACGTGCAGCATGCCCGGCATGTCGATATCATCGACATAGCGGCCCTGACCGATAAGCAGGCGGGCATCTTCCGATCGCGCCACCGAGGCTCCAAAATAGCGTGCGCTCATGATGTGCTGGCCTCGTTCCGGGTCGCGACCGCGAGGGCGGCCTCGACGATGCCCTGATAGCCGGTGCAACGGCAGATATTGCCGGAAATGGCGGCGCGTATCTCACTTTCACCAGGGTTCGGGACGTCACGCAGCAAGGCCGTGAGGGTCATCAGCATGCCCGGCGTGCAAAAGCCGCATTGCAGGGCGTGATGATCGCGAAAGGCGGCTTGCAGGGGCGAGAGCCGGCCATCCTGTGCCAGCCCCTCGACGGTCTCGATGCGTGCGCCTTGCGCCTGCCGGGCGAGCATAAGGCAGGCACGCACTGGCTGGCCGTCAACAATGACGGTGCAGCTGCCGCAAACGCCGTGCTCGCAACCCATATGCGTGCCAGTGAGGCCGAGCACATGGCGCAGAAAATCACCGAGGTGCATGTTGGCGGGGGCGGCGGCGCTCATGTCGCGCCCGTTAACTGTCAATGTCAGCATGGCCGTCATGGGCGCTCCTTGTTGAGGCGGCCTTGTGCCGCTTTCACCGCGCGATGCATCATGATGCCTGCGAGGCGCGCACGGTAGGCGGCCGTCACCTGGGCATCGCTCATCATCTCCTGCGCCCTGGCGGCAGCGGCAAGGCCGGCAAAATCAATGTTGGCGGCCCTGGTGCCCACCAGTGCCGCCTCGGCCTGTGGCAGCCGTTGCGGTGCGGTATCGCAGCCAAACAGCACCAGGGCGGCGCGCTTGATGGTGCCCTCGCCATCGGCTTCGAGCAGGGCGCCGGCGCCGACAATGGCATAATCGCCATGGCGGCGGGCATATTCGGCAAAGCCATAGCCGTGTTTGCCGGACCAGGGGGTGATGCTGATCGATTCCAGAAATTCGTCTTCAGCGAGGGCGGCCTGCATCAGCCCGGCAAACCAGTCGCTGGCGGGCACGATCCGGCGTCCGCGCGCGCCATTGACTGTGAAAGCGGCATCGAGCAGCGCACACATGGCCGGGAGTTCGGCGCTGGGATCAAGGTGGCAGCAACTGCCGCCGATGGTGCCGCGCGATCGGGTCTGCATATGGCCGACATGGCCAAGCGCCTCGACAAGCACCGGCAGATGCTGCGCGATCAGGGGCGCGTGCAACAAAGTGTGCTGGCGCACCATCGCGCCGATTTCGATGGTACCGCCCGTCTGACGCAAGGTCGCGAGGTCGGCGATCTTGTTGATATCGACCAGATGATCGGGCGTGACCAGTCGCAAATTGAGCATGGCGACCAACGACTGGCCGCCCGCCAGAATTCTGGCATTGCTGAGGGACGTCAAAAGCCCTGCCAGCTCGGCCAGGGTCGCTGGCTGATGAAAATGAAACGGTGCGGCTTTCAAACCCGAAGGCTCCCTGAAAGGAATGGTGCGAGGCAGGGCTTCATGATAAGCCGAACTGGCACGCTGGCGAAAGCGGATTTTCTTCATGGCGCGGCGGCAATTTTGCAACGCCTCGCGCGGTGTCAGCTTTTTCGCCGTGTCCCGGAGACGGTCGTTGCCAGCGCCGTCAGCAGCTCTGCGGTCGCCAGAGCGGCGATGACCTCTGGGCGCTTGTCATGCACCAGAGTGCCGCCAATCGGACATGTCAGGCGGGCCAGTTGCTCTTGAGCCAACCCGGCATCGCGCAAATGATGCAGGAAGCGGGCCTTCTTGGATTTGGAGCCGATCAGGCCAAGATAGGCAAAATCGCCGCGTCGCAAGGCTGCTTCGCACAGGAAATAATCCAGCGCATGCGAATGGGTGACGACGAGCATGGCAGCGCCGCGCGGTGCCCTTGCCACCTCATCGAGCAGCAGCGGCGCCAGTACCGTCACCACGAAAGGCGGCACCAGGGCCGGGAAGGCCTCGGGGCGCGCCTCGATCCAGCGTATGTTCAGCGGCAGCGGGCCGAGGGCCGCAGCCAGCGCCCGCCCGACATGGCCGGCGCCGAACAGCAATACGGTTGGCAAGGCCCGGCGCTGGGCGGCCGCCGCCGCTTCGAGCGCCTGCAGTTGCGTGTCATCAAGCCGGTGCAAGGCCAGGCGAACCTTTCCGCCGCAGCATTGGTCGGCTTCCGGCCCGAGCAGGATATCAAGTTGCGCGGCCGCTTCGCCTTGGGCAAGCAGGGCGCGGGCGCGCTCGATGGCATCAAATTCCATGCTGCCGCCGCCGATGGTGCCGAGCGTCGTGTCGGCCAGCACCAGCATGACAGCTCCGGCCTCGCGCGGGGTGGAGCCGAGGGCTTCGGCCACACGCACCAGGCAGGCGCCCTGGCCTGACGCCAGAAGGGCGCGTGCAGCGTCAATGATGGCGCCGCTCACCGGCTGGCGTCACATGGTGGCGCCGATCTGCCAAGGCACGAATTCGGCATCGCCATAGCCAAGCGCTTCGGATTTGGTCTGCTGGCCCGAGGCAACCTTGAGCAGTGCCGCGAAAATCTCGCGGCCCTTGTCGGCGACGCTGACGCCGTCCAGTACATCGCCGCAATTGATGTCCATGTCCTCTTCCATGCGTGCATACATGTCTGAATTGGTGGCGAGTTTCAGCGAGGGCACCGGCTTGCAGCCGAAAGCCGAACCGCGTCCGGTGGTGAAGCAGATCAGATTGGCACCGCCGGCAACCTGGCCGGTGGCCGACACCGGGTCATAGCCTGGAGTGTCCATGAAGACGAAGCCCTTGGTCGTGACCTGTTCGGCATAGTTGAAGACGCCATTGAGCGTGGTGGTGCCGCCCTTGGCGGCGGCGCCGAGCGATTTTTCCAGAATGGTGGTCAGGCCACCAGCCTTGTTGCCGGGCGAGGGATTGTTGTTCATTTCGCCACGGTTGCGGGCGGTATAATCCTCCCACCAATGGATGCGGGCGATCAGCTTTTCGCCCACCTCACGGCTGGCGGCACGGCGCGTCAGCAGGTGCTCGGCCCCGTAAATCTCCGGCGTTTCGGAAAGAATGGCGGTGCCACCCTGGCGCACCAGTTCATCAGCGGCCGCGCCCAGCGCCGGATTGGCGGTGATGCCGGAATAGCCGTCCGAACCACCACATTGCAGCGCCAGCGTCAGGTGATCGGCGCCCAGCGTCTGGCGGCGGGCGCGGTTGGCGGCAGGCATCATGTCCTTGAGGGCGGCGACGCCGGCTTCGACGGTGCGGCGGGTGCCGCCGCGCTCCTGAATGGTCATGGAGCGGAAGGCGTCGCCCTCGACGATGTTGTAGTGCTGCTTGAGGCGGGCGATCTGGAAGCCCTCGCAGCCGAGTCCGACCAGCAGGACGCCGGCGACATTGGGGTTGGCGGCATAGCCCCATTGCGTGCGGGCCAGGGCTTCATAACCCTCGCCCTTGATTTCCATGCCGCAGCCGGTGCCGTGCACCAGCGCGATCACGCCATCAATATTGGGGTAATCGGCAAGAATGCCGGATCGCTCGACATCGCGCGCGATGAAGCGCGCGGCGCTGGCCGAGCAATTGACGCTGGTGAGAATCGCCAGATAATTGCGGGTGCCGACCTTACCATTGGCGCGAAGATAACCCTCGAATGTGGCGCGCTCGGCGGGAGCGAGCATCTGCGCATCGTTGCGGCCTTCGCAAAAGGCGTAATCGCGGGCGAAATCGCCCATCGCCACATTATGCTCGTGCACCCAGGTGCCCGGCGCAATGGCCTGGCTGGCAAAGCCGATGATCTGGCCGAATTTGCGCACCGGTGCGCCCTCGGCAATGCCGGCAATCGCCATTTTGTGGCCCTTGGGCACGCGCTCGATGGTAGTGACGCCCGCCGCGGTGGGCTGGCCGACTTCCAACCGGTCAACAGCAACCACGACATTGTCGCTCGCGTGCAGCTGCAAGGTGCGGGGCATGGGGGTTTGAATGTTCATGGGTTTCATCTCACCGGGAAGATTGGTTATTATAAGCCAATTACAGCCTTTGGGCAGGGTTATTTTGTGCCCGCCGGACGGCCCATGGCGTTATAGGCGGCGTTGGGGCGCATGCCGGTCGCCGAAGCGACGCGGTTCGACATGGCGAAGAAACCGGCGACTGCGGCAATGTCCCAGATGTCGGTATCGCTGAAGCCGGCATCGCGCAGGCCTTGACGATCCGCTTCGACGATCTCGTCCGAGGCCCGCGCCATTTTGACGGCAAAATCCAGCATGGCGCGCTGGCGCGGCGGTAGGGATGCGGCGCGGTAATTGACGCCAAGCGTATCGCCGAGATCAGCATCGCCGGCCAGCATGCGCACGGCGGCGCCATGAGCGATGATGCAATAATGGCATCGATTATGGGCAGAAACCGCGACCGCGATCATTTCGCGTTCAAGCTTGCTGAGGCCCGAGGGGGCCAGCATCAGGTTATTGTAAAAGCCGCTGAAAGCCTCAAGCTTGGCATTGTCATGGGCATAGGCGCGCAAGACATTGGGAACAAAGCCTATTTTTTCCTCGCATTTGGCAAAATAGGCGGCCATGTCCGGTGAGAGTTCGCCCTGCGGCAAATTCAGGGCAACCGGGTTCTGGTTCGCTGATGTCATGGGATGCACTCCGGGCGACAGGGCCAGTGTGCATCCTAGTCCGACATGGCGGGCTTTGTCAGCCCGCCGGAACGCGCGTCTTCATGTTTCAGGAACCCGAGCCATTCAGCGTATGGGCGCGCAGCAGGTCGGTATTTGCCGATGCTGCGGAGGTTTGCGAGCCTGCGCCGGTGGGATCCGGCAAGGGGTGAAGTGCGCGTTGCGGCAGCGAGATTTGCATCGCCTTGGCGCCCTGCGGGCCTTGCGTCGCGGCGGCGGGCAGACCGGGCAATTGCGTAGGCGGTGCAGGCGCCACGACCGTCGGGTTTACGGGCACAGGCGTAGCGGCAGGAACCGCGACGGCCGGCGGCGGCGGCACCGCATAGGCTGGCCGGGCTGGCAATTGATAGGGCATCTGCGCATTTTGCAAGGGCGCATTCTGCACATGAGTGATGGCGACATGCGGCGGCGCGCGGTGCTGCTGGCGCCGCACCATGATCCGGCGGTGGCGCGGTGCGGCGCGTTCGAGAACGACGCGCTTTTGCGGCATGCGATAGCCGCTGAAACCACCTGAGGCGGCGACGTCGGTAGGGCCCAGGGCATCGGCCGAAATGCCGGGTGAGCGATCAATCTGCGGATTGACCAGCGTCGGCTGCACCGAGCCGCCGGAACCCGAAAGGTAGAGTTCATTCATCAGGCCGCCGAGCGCATCGGCGCTGACACCGTTCTGGCAAAGGCGCACCCTGATGGTCGCCGGCTCCAATGGCGCCACGAAGCCGCTGACCAGACTGGCCGGGGCGGCGTGGTTGCGATGGCCGAAATTGTCGTAGGATTGCCAGGCATAGATGCAGGTCTCGCCATGCGTGGATTTGCCGGCCGCGAGGCCATAGGGGCCATAGCGGTTTTGCAGCAGCACCGGCACGTCGTGCATGGCGATGTGCGGGAACATGTCAGCGAGCTCGCTGGCAATGCTGACATCGTCACCGGCCGGCAAGGTTATCGGGTCGGGGGCGGTGCCGGTGGGATCAGCGCTGAGCCGCACGCGAATGTCGATCTCATTGCTACCATAGCCATGCAGGCCGCCGGCGAGAATGATCTTCTGGGAGATGCCGTTGGAATAGCGGGTTTCATCCACGGTCAGCACCCGCCCCGCAGTGGCTGGCAAGGCAGCAAGGGCGCTGGCGGCGCTGCGGCGCCGGGTCTGGGCGTTGTCGCGCTGATAAAATGCCCTCGATGCGGCCGATTGGTAGCCCTTCATGCCGCTCAGCGCGCAACCGCCGAGGGCGGTGGCACATGTGAGGAGGGTCAGGGCCAGAATTTTACGCATTTCAGTTGTTTCCGGGGGTCAAACGGTCTTCGGCCAAGCCTAGGCCGCGGCGACTGTCAGGGGTTGAAACCTGGCGATCCAGCGCCTGGAACAGCGCCAGCGCGGCGCGCGGCTTTGAAAGGTTCAGCAAGGACCAGGCCCGCATCAGCGAATCGCTGCGCTGCTCGGGGACGATGGAACGCTTGCGATCGAGCGCGGCAAGGGTGGCGCGATAATGTCCGGCGCTATATTCATCAGTGGCTTCGCGACCGAGCATCATGGCGTCGATCTGGCGCTGGCGTTGCGGGGTCAGCGTGCCCGATTGCAGCGCGCTGCGGGCAGGCCCGCGCAGGCCGCTGTTCAGGCCGGCCAGAGCCATGCCGTAATAGGCATCAGCCCTCGTCTTGCCGACGCCCGCCGTGCCACGCCAGAAGGCGCGCGAGGCTTCTTCCGGGCGGTTGAGGTGCATCAGGCACCAGCCGGCGGCGACGGCTTCGGACGGCGTGCCGTCAGCGCGCCCGCAATTTGTGGCCCGGGCGGGCCTCGGGTGGCCGGAGTGAACCAGCCGCCGTTGCATGACAGTATGGCGGCTGCGGCTGGCAGGCTGCGGCAATGCCTGGCGTTGCGGCCCGGGTGCAGGTGCTACCGGCGCCGGCTCATATAACACGGGCTGCGAGGGCAGGGGTGCCGGGGCCGGCACATAGGACATGGGCTGTGAGGGCAGGGGCGCGGGGGCCGGCACCGGCTGCACCAACGGCTGGTAGGGCAGGCCAGGCGGGCGATCCAGCGCTCCGGTCGCGCCCGGATCGACCGGCGGTGGCGGTGGCACGAACTGATAGAGCATCTCGTTCTTGTCCCCGGTCGCGTCCTTGCCATGAGGCGCTGCCACCGAGATCAGCTTGTAGCCATTGGATTGATAGGGCATGGCAGGTGCCCCGGCGACCTTGCGGGCAAGGGCGGGCCACGGGCCGGTGAAGGGTTCGGCTGCGTAAGGCGAAATCTGGGCCAAAGCCAGCTGCGGCGCCGGGGCGCCGGTGGTATCATTCGGCAAGGCGGGGTAGCGCAACGGATTTTGCGGGTTGACCGCAACGGGGAAAAGTCGCGGGTCAAAGACCGGAATTTGCCATGCCTGTCCATGATAGTTGGGCGCCACCGGCTGGTAGGGCGTGCCGGTCGGACTTGGCACATAACCCCAGACATAGCGCCACAGCGGATCATGGAAACTGTCCTGATAATTGGGTGCCGTGCCCGGCGCATAGGTGGTGGCTTCCGGGGGCGGCGGGTCCGAGCGCACAACCTGACCTGCCTGGTTGATGATGGCTGCGGGTGTGACCACCGGTACGGCCAGCGGCGCCATCACGGCCTGCTCGCAAGGCAGGGGTGTGGTGTAATGATTATCGGGGAATACCAGACCCACGACCTTGGGAAAAAGCCCGTCATAACGGTTCACAGTGTCGATCAACTGCGGCATGTCGCCAAGGCGCCGGTAGGTGAGGGCGAGGCCCATGATGGTGCTTTGCTTGGGATACCAGGCCGCAGCGCGGTGAAACCATTGCAGGGCGGCGTGATACTGGCAGGAATTATAGGCATACCAGCCCAGGGCCTGGGCGCCCTCGCCCGAGCTGGTCTGCAAGGTTACCCCGGCATAATTGGCAAGATCCTCATTGCTGACATAAGGCGGTGTGGTCTCGGTCAGCTCACGCCCGAGAATGTCGATGTAGAGCATCGAATTGGGGACATAATTGTTGCGCCAGGCATAGGCCACGGCTGCGGCTGCCGGATAATTACCAAGCTCAAGCAAGCTGCGCGCCAGGCCGTGGGCAATGGTGCCGTCACCGCCTTTTGAAATCCCCAGCTTGAACCATTTCAGCGCGTTCGGATAATCGGCGCGCTTGTAATAATACCAGCCGACCAGGCCCATCTGGTCGGGGTCCTTGGCGGATTTGGCAAAGGCCCTGAAGCTGGCAAAGTCCTTCGGCTTGATGTTGTCGGGGCGTGCATCGTGCAGATAGGCGACGATGCGGGCGCGGGTGATGTCTGTGAGAATGACATCGAACTCATTGCGGCCGTCGGAACCGACATGGCCCATGGCGTAAAGATTTTCGACCAATGCCATCGGCAGATGCGCCAGCGCCATTTGCATGGTGGCGACGCGCTTTTGCGGATCCTGCTCGGTTTTCAGGATCGTTTCATAAAGCGAGAGCGCCTGTCGCATCTTGTGGGCATTGGCCGCCGCTGCCGCGACCTTCCACATGAGATCGAGGTCTTTGGTGCTGAAAGCGGCAGGATCGGTCTTGGCCAGCGCCAAGAGATTGTCCCACTTGCCAGCCTTGTACATGGCGAGGATTTTGATGCGCATCAACTTGAGGCGCAGCTTGCTCGTCAGCAGCAGCGGCGGATGCCAGTTCGGGTCGCTCTGCTCATGCTGCTTAATCCGGGCCTGGAGCTCGTCGAGCTTGTCGGCACCGAACAAATCCCACAGGGGCTGGTCTTCAGGGCCGCCGGCGTCAGCGACCGGGGCATAGGCATCCTTGGGAATCGTGTAGCCCGGATAGATGGTTTGCAGGCGCTGCAACTCGATCTTGACGCGGTCCATCTCGTGATGCTGGGCATAATAGCGCAGCGCGGAATCATCGATCTTTACCGGCTTGGTGACCGGCTTGGTGACCGGCTTGGTGACCGGCTTGGTGACCGGCTTTGTGGCGGCGGCTGCCGCCGGTTCGGCCGGAGCCGCACAGGTTCCCGATGCCAGGCCAGCGGCCAGCACCAGTCCAAGCCCCCATGATTTCAAGGCCGCAGGCATGACGGATACCTCAGGTGCGCGGCCAGGAGCGACAGCATTTGCAATGTCGCGGGGTAATAATTCTGCAGGGGGTAAAAGACGCGAACATTATTGGGAAAGCTCGCGCCGCTGACGACACATTGCACCAGAGCGGCAATGGCGCTGTAGCCAGGCTCGCCCATGGAGCGTATCGCCGTTCCCGAAGTCAGGGATATCACCGAGAGCGGGCCGGAATTCATGTCCCAGAGCGTGGCAAAGGGCTGATAATCGGCGCGTTCGCCAACGCCGGCAAAGGCCATATAGAGCGGGATGCGCAGGGCATTATAGGCAAATTCGGCGGGAAAGCCCGGTGCCGGTGCCAGCTTATCGCCCTTGATGCTTTCCCATTCGGCCGGCAGATGCGCCGGGCCAAAGCGTGACGAGCGCAGCAGGGCGAGGCCGCTGTCCACGAGGCGTTGCCAATTGCCCTCAGGGGCCATTTTCTGCAGGCGCTCGAAGGCCGGGAACACAAAATAGGACAGGTTCAGGATCGATGCACCGCCCTGTTTGGGCGCGTTGAAGCCACGCACCGCGGGCAACAGCCAGGGGCCGAAAGGCGAACTTTTGACCATCACTTCGCCGGCAATGGCGGCGGCGATGCGGTTGGCCTCGACGCTATAGGCCGGATCCCGCCAGAACCGGGACGCTTCGCTCAGGGCCCAGGCCACCAGCACATCGCCGTCGGTGGCATTGTTGGTGTCACTGATGCCGGGGCGCTTGTCAGGATCAAAGCGCCAGGCCATCAAGGCATCCGGGCGCACCATGAGATTGGCTCGGGTCCAGCCGAAAATGCGGTCGAAGGTCGCGCGGTCATTGGCGGCGACCGCCAGCAGCATGCCGTAGCCCTGGCCTTCTGAATGGCTGATATTGCCATTGGCGGTGTCGATGACGCGACCATCGGCGGTGATGAAACGGGATTTATAGGCGGCCCAGGCCTGAGGCTCATCGAGCTTGCCGCCGAGCGGGATGACCCGGGCGTTGAGATCGAGCGGCGCCGGTGCCTTTGCGGCGCTGGCCGCTGGCACAGGGTTCGCCCGGGCGCCGCCTGCAGCAAGGCCGAAGGCCAGCGCCGCGCAAGCCAGGAACTGCGCTGTGCTGCGCAGCCATGCACGAGAGCCGGTCATGTCGGCCTCCCGACGCGGCGCACGAACATGCGCGTCATGCCGCCGAGCGACAGGGCTGTTACAAGAACGAGCCCGATATAGGCCCAGATATTGTGCGAGAACCAGCCTGCGGTAATGAGGCGTGTATTGCCGAATGTGAATGGCCGGGTCTGGATAAATCGCAACCTGCTGGAATCATTGGCATCTATTCTGGCTTCCGACAGGTTGAGCGCGGAAATTGCACCGTGCAGCTGGTTCCAGACGCGTGGATCAACAAGACAGGCGGCATCGCGGCGCAGGCTTATGGCATTGCGCGCGGTCACAAGCGTCCAGATACCGAGACCAGTGCTGCCGTTGGAGCCCTGGCCTACCAGCAGGCTGGCCGTCGGCGTGATGACATTGACGCTCTTTTGTGGCGCGAGGCCGGTCAGGATATGCGCGGTGCCCGCTTTGAGGCTGCGCCAGATGGCGAGACGCAAGCCGGTCAGGGTCGAGAGGTGCAGGTGTGGCAGCCAGGTTGCCGAGAACCAGCCGTGCCCGACGCGGTTCTTGTATTGCCAGGAAGATTCAAGCGTCTGGTCGCCGGCGGCAACATTGATGGCTTCCGGGCTTGCCGGCGTGGCCGGGTTTTTGGCGGCGACGGGCGCGGGGACCGGCAAAGACGTGGCCTCGAACGTGGCGGCGCCGAGGGCGCAGCGCACCGGATAATTGCGCTCAAGGGCAATGCGGGCAGCGTTCTGGCGCTCAAAGCGGGAGAGCGCGCGGGTGTCATGGCTCGCCGCCGCCGGCGTGGCAACGGGCGGCCAGGCCTTGCGCAATTTCGCAGGGTTGATGCCGGCCAATGCCAGGGTGGCATCGTTGAAGGCGGCCTGCGGGCCCACCAGCATGACAGGCGCGTTGGCCCTGGCGGGAACATGGGTGGTGACTTTGAAATCGATCGCGCGGTTGGCCGATACGGCCATGCGCGCAGCAATGGTCGCAGCGGCGGCGATGGTGTCAGGATCGGTCTGCGGCAAGACGAGGCTCGGCGGATGTACCAGCACCGCGTAAGGAAAGGCACCGGTCGCGGTTACCGCCAGATTGGGCGACAGGGCGACATGGGCGATTTGCGGGATCACCAATGTCGAGGAATCGAGCAGCAGGAATCTCTGGCGCGCCTTGGCGTCGGTCATGGGTGTGCAGGGTTGCTTCACGAGGCCCGGCAATTGCGCTTCGAGCGAGATGGTATTCAGGCCGGGTTGCATCATCCCCAACGGAAAGCTGATGCGCCGGTTGTTGAACAGCGCCCCGCTGGAGCGGCCGAGGTTCGAGCCGACAGCAATGCGGTTGTTGACCCTGATGACGATTTTCGCCTGCGTGGAAAGGCGCGGCGCGTAACCGCCATTGAGATCAAGGGCGACCTGTGCGGTATCCGCGGGGTAAAAATCCGACGGCATGATGACGCTGAAGGTCGCGCGGAACATCCGCCCGTTGAATTGCTGAGAAATGACGCCGAGGTCGCGCAGTTTGACGCGGGTGCCACCATCTACGGCATAGCCGGGGAAGGCATGAACCGCGCGCAGGCCCTCAACCGTTCCCCTGACATTGCGGATGATGGCAAGGCGTTGCAGGGCCTGATCGATTTCCGCATGATTGCGGCCGGCAACCACCAGTGTCGGGCGCAAGGCGTCGCTGCCGGGCAGGAGCTTGATCTGACCGTGCGGCTGGTAGTTCAATGTGCCGATATCGGCCATTTTTCCCAGCGCATCATAGGTGCCAACGGCGACATTGATCCCGGCACCCGAGGCAAGGCCGGGGCCGATATCAATGATCGGCTGTTCAAAGCGTCCGCGAATGGCGGTGAGTTCCACCGCCTTCAGCGCCTGGTTTATGTCTTCAGTGGTAGTTTTGGTCGGCAGGACCATGCGGATCGGCATGCCACCGTGCCGGTCCGGGGGCACAGCCGGCAGGTCGTTGAGACGGATGACGCCGGGATCCTTTCCAGAGAACATGAATCCGGTGGTGGTCGCGTCGATCTGCATCCACAATTCGAAGGTCGCCTTCAACGAACAATCAGCCCGGTGACGCTGCGAGGCCACGATGGTGAGCGCATTGAATCCGGGCCGTACGAGCTTTGGCGGTACCTTGAAGCGGACCTTCTTGACGCGATAGGGCGCGTTGATCGGCGCCGTGCCAATGCTGACGCCATTGATCTCCACCTGCACGGTCGAATCTTCCGGCAGGTCGGAAATCGCCGAGAGGTAACCCAGCTGGAAGACCATGCCCTCGGCCGCCTGGGCCTTGGTCAGATAGATCGGCCATTGCGAGGTGGCAATTTCGCCGGTTAGGCGCAGGCCCTGGGCATTATTGGGCAAATAGCGCAAGGGCGGCAGCGCCTTGGCCGCCGCTTGCGGGGCAGGCGCCTGGGCTGCGGTGGCGGCGTCGTCTGCCCGCGCCACGGCGCCAAAGCCGGCAAGAGCGCCGACGAGCAAGGTGCGGGAGATGAGGGCGGCGGGCCGGTTCATGTTCAGGCCACCGTCGCGACAGGGGCGGAGGCGGCGCGGGCTTCCGGCATGGCCGCTGCCGGGTCGTCACCCTTGTGCGCCAGCACGACTTTCTGGCCGCTGGTTTCGCCGGCAATCCTCGCGGCAAATTCCACGAGATCCTTGGCAGCCTTGTCGGCGAGGCGGCGCGCCTGGAATTCGATCCAGACATAGCGGAAGGCGCGGACAGGTTCTGACAGACCCCACCAGATGAACTGGCGCGTGCCCTGGATGATGTTCTGGTGCACGCGGCGGCGCCCGAGATAGTCTTCAAGGGCCTTGTTGTCGCCATACATCAAATCGGCCAGCAGGAAATTTTGCTCGGCGGTCATTTCATGAAATTCCGAGCGGAATTCCGTCTTGCCCTGCTGGTTGCTGACATGGACAATCTTGACTGTGACGCTGCGCGCGACCTTCACCTTGTTCAGCACATGGCCGACCGGCTTGATGACCAGTTCGCCGAATTTGGCCTCATTGCCCGGCACGGCGCCAGGCACGTCCACGGTTGCCTGCATGCGGCAGCCACCGGCCGAAACATCGACGATCTGCACCGGGATCTTCTGGCCGTCGAGCGTCAACATGCCCTGGCGGTTGATCGGCAGGCGAGGATGACGATCCGGTTGCGCCCGCTCGGCGACCGCGCCCAGCGCTGCACCGGCAATCATCAGATTGAATGTGTTCCAGCATCCGACGACAAGGATCAGGTTATTGACGCCAGGCTCAAGAAAATATCGCCCTATCGAAACGAGATCTGCGGTAAATAACAGACCCCAGATGATAAAGAACGGCATGGCAAGTTCAGAAAGGTGGTTTTTGTCCAGTGTCAGGCCCTTGGCGGTGACGTTGAATGTCGGCTTGCGTGGGTTGAGCGCGACAGTCACCATCGCCTTGAACAAAAATACACCCTGCACATATTCATAAAGCTCGGAAATCCACGGCCAGCGAACTTTTCCATAAAGATAATTCTGCAACATCACATTTACGACAATATACATTGACGTATAGGCGATGGTCTCGTCGATGTTTGACACAAAAATCTTCAGATCCATGAATATATACAAAAACGGTGCAAACATGAACACAAGGCGCGGCAGCGGGAAGAACCAGAAGGTCATGCTCGACAGATAGGACACGCGCTGGGTGAGGCTGAGGCCGCGCTTGAGGGCGGGGTTTTTCAGCATCAGGATCTGAAACATTCCCTGAAGCCAACGTGAGCGCTGGCCGATGAAGGCGGTGAAGGTTTCGGGTTGCAGACCGGCAATCAGCGGCTTGTCGACAAAGGCTGAATGCCAGCCGTTGCCGTGCAACTCGAAGGCGGTCTCGCAATCCTCGGTGATGGTGATGCCGGAAAAGCCACCGGTCGTTTCCAGCGCCTTGCGGCGCAGCACTGCCGCCGAACCGCAAAAGAACGAGGCGTCCCATTTGTCGAGACCACGCTGGGTGACCGAATAAAACATTTCGTTTTCGGAGGGCATGCGCTCGAAGGTGCGCAGGTTCTTCTCGATGGGATCGGGATTGAGGAACACATGCGGCGTTTGTACCAGAAACAATTTCGGGTCGCGGGCGAAATGCCCGACCGTGGCGCGCAGGAAATTGCGGAAAGGCGCGTGATCGGCATCAAACACCACGATCAGCTCGCCATCCGAGAATTTCATGCCATTGTTCATGTTGCCGGCCTTGGCATGCTCGTTCTTGGCGCGGGTCAGATAATGACCGCCGAGCTTCCGGCACAGGGTCTGCAGGCTCTCATGGCGGGCGAGGGCCGCCGCCGCCTTTTCGGGGTTTTTGTCGTTGCGCTTCTGGATCGTGCCGCCGTCATCAAGCAGCCAGACTTTCAGCTTGTCGGCGGGATAGTCCATCGACAAGGCCGCCGCCATGGTGGCAGCGAGAATTTCCTCGTCCTCGTTATAGGTCGGGATAAAGACATCGACCGTCGGCAGTTCGGCGTCCGGGTCGCGGGGCAGGGGCGGGCGCTTGAGGGGATCAACATTGATGATGAGGCTGATGGTGAGGATCAGCACGCAATAGGTTTCAGCCAGGAACAGAAGGAAACCCAGCGTGAAATCAACAGGATCGGAGAGAGGTGGCAAGGTGCTGGTGATGCGCCAGTAGACATAGCGGATCACCACCATGGTGGCGAGGCCGAGAAAAATCTGCCGTCCGAATTCACCCTTGACGAAATTCCAGACAATCGTCATCGCGGCAACGATGATGACGCTCATATAAAACTGGGTCGAGACGCTGACCGGCTGCGTCAGCAGCATCAGAGCGAAAATTCCGCTCAGTGCCCATATCGTCAATGTCAGCCGTTTGGTCATACCACTTGCACTCTGCACCCGCGGCCACACTCCATTGTAAAGATTAATTTGGTATGACTTCGCCCATTGCAGCTAATGATATGTTTAATATTTTGTAAATTTCCGATGTGATTTCAAATATATTGATAGAAATTTTGTTAATGTGCCAATAATATAGTTAATCATTTTGACATGACGTTTAATTTCATGGTTGTTTGAGGCAGAAAAGGCGATGTGAGCAGAGTGCGTTGACCAGAGCTATCGCCAGACTTGCTTCATCTGGCGCGCGCCCTTCCGCAGGGGCGGTGGCACCGGTTGCAACCTTGCGCGGCTTGCCGCGACATTGCCGCAGCGTCTATACCAGCTTTGAGGGTTCGATCTGCGCCGCCGATTGCGATTCGGATCATCTCGGATATGGTCTTGTGTGAAGCGAGGAGACGGGAAGCTGGCGGTTCGCGCTGACATGGGTGGGCCAAGGCTGTTACTGCGCCGCTTGCGCGCCGTGATGGCCGAACAAGTCGATCCGCAAACGCGGCTCGACCGCATTGTCGTGCTCATCGCCTCGAATATGATCGCCGAGGTCTGTTCGATCTATCTGCAGCGCGACGATGGCATCCTGGAATTGTACGCCACCGAGGGTCTGAACCCCGATGCCGTGCACGAGACGCTGATGCGCCCGGATGAGGGCCTCGTCGGCCTGATCGCGACAACCGCCGAGCCGTTGGCCCTGGCTGATGCGCAAGCGCACCCGGCCTTCTCCTACAAGCCGGAAACCGGCGAAGAAATCTATCATTCCTTCCTTGGCGTGCCGGTGCTGCGTGGCGGCAATGTGCTCGGGGTGCTGGTGGTGCAGAACCGCGCCCGCCGCGTCTATACCGAAGAAGAAATCGAGGCTCTGCAGACCACCGCCATGTTGCTGGCCGAAATGGTGGCCGGCGGGGCCTTGCAGGCTTTGGCGCGGCCCGGGGTCAAATCGGCGCTGACCCGGCATCTTGAGCTTCGTGGCTCGCCTGCTGCCGAGGGGGTTGGTCTTGGCCATGCGGTGTTGCACCAGCCACGCATCCAGATCACCAAGCTGATCTCCGACGATCCGGGTGCGGAAACGACGCGGCTCGAAGTGGCGCTGGAGGGCATGCGCGAGGAACTCGACCGGCTGATCGACCAGGCTTCGGCCAGCGGCGAGCAGCGCGACGTGCTCGAAACCTTCCAGATGATGGCGCATGATGCCGGTTGGCTGCGGCGGCTGAAAGAGGCGATACGCTCGGGGCTGACGGCCGAGGCGGCGGTCGAGCGGGTGCAGAATGATGCGCGCGCCCGGCTGCAACGCCAGACCGATCCCTATTTGCGCGAGCGGCTGCATGATTTGCAGGATCTGGCGGATCGCTTGCTGCACAAGCTGACCGGCACTGTGCTCACCAATGCCCGCCAGCAATTGCCGGAAAATGCCATTCTTGTGGCCCGCACCATGGGGCCGGCGGCGCTGCTTGGCTATGAACGGGCGCATTTGCGCGGTCTGGTGCTGGAGGAGGGCGGGGCCTCCAGCCATGTCGCCATTGTCGCGCGGGCCATGGGCATTGCCTGTGTCGGTGATATTGCCAACATCACCGATCTGGTGGCCGATGGCGATGCGATGATCATCGATGGCGGCACCGGCGAGGTGCAGGTGCGTCCCTCGGCCAATATCGAGGCGGCCTATGTCGAGCGCGTGCGGATGCGGGCGCGCCGCCAGGAGCAGTACCGCAGCCTGCGGGCGCGTGCCGCCTGCAGCCTCGATGGCGTGACGGTTGATCTCAGCATGAATGCCGGCCTGATGCTGGATCTGCCGCAGGTGGCTGAATCCGGCGCGTCCTCCATCGGGCTGTTCCGCACCGAACTGCAATTCATGCTGGCGCCGCAGTTCCCGCGGCTCGGCGAGCAATACAGCTTCTACAAAGCCGTGCTGGAGGCGGTGCCTGACCGGCCCGTGACCTTCCGCACGCTGGACATCGGCAGCGACAAGGTGCTGCCCTATATGAAGAAAATCGAGGAGGAGAACCCAGCGCTGGGCTGGCGGGCCTTGCGGATCGGGCTTGACCGGCCGGGATTCCTGCGGCCGCAATTGCGGGCGCTGCTGCGGGCCGGGGCCGGGCGCGACATGCGCATCATGTTCCCGATGGTGGCCACTGTCACGGAACTGGTGGAAGCGCGCGCCGCCCTCGCCCAGGAGCAACAGCATCTGAAGCGGCACGGCCATGACTTGCCGCGCGGGCTGGCGGTGGGCGTCATGCTGGAGGTGCCCTCGCTGGTCTGGCAGCTTGAGGAACTGTGCCCGCTGGTCGATTTCATCTCGATCGGCTCCAATGACCTGGCGCAATATGTTTTTGCGGCGGACCGCGACAACAAGCGGGTTTCCGGGCGCTATGATCCGCTGTCGGCGCCGTTCCTGCGGCTGATCACCCAGATCGCCGCCATTGCCGACCGGCATGGGACGCCGCTGACCCTGTGCGGCGAAATGGGCGGGCGCACGCTCGATGCCATGGCGCTGGTGGCCTGCGGCCTGCGCGGCCTGTCGATGTCGCCCGCGGCCATCGGACCGGTCAAGGCGATGATCCTGGCGATGGATGTCGGCAAGACCCGCGCGTTTCTGGAGCAGGCCATGGACCAGCAAGGCGATGGCCGGTCGCTGCGTCAGGGCCTGCGCGAATTTGCCACCGGCCTTGGCGTCCCTCTGTAAGTTTTCCTGACTCCCAACCCGTTTGAAAGGTCTGTCATGTCTGCACAGCAAAAGCCTCCCGCCATCAACAAGCGCCGCATACGCCTTGGCATGGTGGGGGGCGGGGAAGGCGCGTTCATCGGTGCCGTGCACCGGCTGGCGGCGCGTATGGATGATCATTATGAATTTGTCGCGGGGGCGCTGTCATCGACGCCGGAAAAATCGCGGCGCTCGGGCGCGGCGCTGAATCTCGACGAGGCCCGGGTTTATGATGACTTTGCCAGCATGGCCAAGGCCGAGGCGGCGCGCCCGGATGGCATCGAGGCGGTGAGCATCGTCACGCCCAACCACATGCACAAGGCGCCGATCCTGACCTTTCTGAAGGCCGGCATCGATGTGATCTGCGACAAGCCGCTGACCATCAGCCTCGATGACGCGCTTGAAATCGAGGATGCGGTCAAGGCCTCGAAGCTGGTTTTCGCACTGACCCATAATTATTCGGCCTATCCGCTGGTGCGGCAGGCGCGGGCTATGGTGCAGGCCGGTGATCTTGGTGCCGTCAGGCTGGTGCATGTCGAATATCCGCAGGACTGGCTGTGCACGCCGCAGGAGACCTCGGGAAACAAGCAGGCCGAATGGCGAACCGATCCGGCGCGCAGCGGCGCCGGCGGCTGTATCGGCGATATCGGCACCCATGCCTTCCAACTCGCCGATTTCATCACCAACCTTCCCCTTGAGGAACTGGCCGCCGATCTTTCGAGCTTCAGCCCCGGTCGAAGGGTCGATGACAATGTGCAGATCATGCTGCGCTACCAGAATGGGGCGCGTGGCATGTTATGGGCGAGCCAGGTGGCACCGGGCCATGACAATGGCCTGAAAATCCGGGTCTATGGCGAAAAGGGTTCACTGGAATGGATGCAGGCCCAGCCCAACAGCCTGCAGGTGGCAAGGCTTGGCGCGCCGATCCAGATTTACGCGCGCGGCGGTGCGGGACTGGGGGCCGGTGCGGCGCTGGGCTCGCGGCTGCCGCCGGGCCATCCGGAAGGCTATCTTGAAGCTTTTGGCAATCTTTATTCGGAAGCAGCCGTCGCCATCCGGGCGCGACGTATGGGGCAGGCCCGCCCTGCCGACCTGCTGGTTCCCGGGATTGATGATGCTGTCAAGGGGATGGCCTTCATCGATGCCGCCTTGACCTCCTCGAAGAACAATGCCGGCTGGGTGAAGCCGCGGCGCTGAGATCAGGCACTGAGCACACCCATGACCAGCCGGCGGCGCGCGGGTGTCGGCACCAGCGCGCCGAACATCACGAGCAGCACCAGCAAGGGCACCAGCGCGAACCAGGAATGGCGCAGCGTGGTGAAGGCCAGCCCGCCCAGGGTGACGGCGAGCAGGATGGTGAGCAGGCCAGCGCCGAGCGGCAGGTGCATCTTTTTCGAATTGCGGTAAGGCACGGCCTGATCGACAAAGCTGATATAGACAATGGCATGGCAGGCGATGCCGACAATACAGAACAGCAGGCCGGCAAGCCCGGCCAGCGGCGACAGCCACGCCACCAGCGCGAGCGGCGCGCAAAGGAACCCCAGCGTGAACAGCGCGGAAATCTGCCATTTGCAGCCAAGATCGAAGCTGCGCGGTATCGGGGCGGTGGCCATCAGCTCCGGGGCGTTTTCGTTGAGAAACACCAGCTGCATGACCGGGCTTGAGGTCGTCACCGACATGAAAGCCAGCATGCCCGCCATGATAGCGGGATCGAGATAGTCACCGCTGAACATGCTGCGGCCAAGGCTCATGCCGGCGGGGATGACATAGGCGGTTGACGACAGCAATTGCACCCACAGGGTCGGGTTGCGGCGCATGGCGGCAAATTCCTTGCGCAGCAGCGTCAGCCGCAGGCCGAGAACCGGCAATTGCCTGCTGGTGCGGCCGGGCTGCACATGCTCGCCGTGGGCCTGACCGCAATCCAGCATCATGCGCTCATAGGCGTTGCTGAACAGCAGCACGGCGATGCCGACGAGCGCCATGCCCAGCGTGGCCAGAATGATCATGTCGGGAAATGACCCCAGCAGCGCCCGCGCCGGGGCGAGCGGCCAGCCCTGGACATTGCCGGCAAAGGCCGTGAGCGCGTTATCAAGCCGCTCGACGAACCGCAGGCCCCAGGGAAAGCGGGCGAATTGCGAGGCGAAAATGAAGCTGAGAAGCGCCACACCGGCCATGAAATTGCCGATGGATTTGGTATGGCGCGGACCAAGCACCCGGTACATGCCCAAAAGCAGCAGATTGGCGATGATATGTGCGAGCCCAGACACCAGAAAGATTGTCACATAGATCGACACATATCTGATGCCGTCGAACACGATATAGCCGTTGACGACGGGCGACAGCAGCAGCAGCCAAGTCGGGGCGGCACCGAGGGCGCCGCGGATCAGCCGTGAAGCGAAGATCAGATGCGGCGGAATCGGCGCGGCATAGAGCAGATCCGCCTCGCCGCGAGTATAGGCGCGGGCGATGACGAAGGACAATTCGGTGATGGTCACGAATACCAGAAACGCCGCGATCAGCAGGTCAACGCCGACGAGCTGCGGGAAGGTGGGTTCCGGGCCGGTGGCGTGGGTCGACCACATGAGCAGGAAATCGCCGGCCTGCGCGGCGACATAGACCACGCCCAGGAACATCAGGAAGCGCGACTGGTACCACGGCCGGTTGCCGTCGGCGACGCTGGAAAAGCGCCGCCGCCACAGGCGAAACTCGTGATCGAGCAGCAGGAAGAGGCGCGGACGCGGCAGGTTCAAGCGGCACTCCTCGTGTCGGTCACCAGGTCAACGAACACATCTTCGAGGCTGCCCTTGCCGCCGCCAAAACGGGCCTGCAACTGGCTGAACGTGCCCTCGGCGACGAGTTCGCCATGATGCAGGATGCCGATGCGGCTGGCCATGCGTTCCGCCACTTCGAGAATGTGGGTGGTGAGAATGATGGTGGCGCCGCCGCGCACGCGCGCATCCAGCAAATCCTTGACGATGCGGGCCATGGCGGCATCGAGCCCGGTAAGCGGCTCATCAAGCAGCAGCAGGCGCGGTTCATGCACCAGCGCCCCGGCCAGCGCCACCTTTTGCTTCATGCCGCGCGAGAAGGCCTCGCAGCGCTGGTTGGCGACCTCATTCAGGCCGAGCGTCGTGAAAAGCTCATCGGTGCGCTGCGCCGCAAGGGCGGGCTTGACCGACCAGAGGCCGGCAATCAGTGCCATATATTCCAGCGGCGTCAGCTTGTCGTAGATCATCGGCTCGTCGGGCACCCAGGCGGTGACCGCCCGCGCCGCCAGCGGGTCCTGGGCGCAGTCGATGCCGAAAATATGCACCGAGCCGGCATCGGGTGCTATCAGCCCGGCGACCATGCGCAGGGTGGTGGTCTTGCCGGCGCCATTGGAGCCGAGCAGGGCATAGAGCTCGCCGGGGCGCACCTGAAGCGTCAGGTCCTTGACGACAGGCTTGTCGAAGGCCTTCCTCAGGCCGCTGATCGCCAGGGCGTCGACTTGGGACAGGGAGGCATCCATGAGGCTGGTTTCCATCGAAATCGTGGGGACATGCGTGCGCAGCACTTATCTCGTAGCGTGATCGCCTTACCGGGACGCCAACAAGCATGGTTGCCTTGGCGTTAAGAGCGTGGCAAGCGAGGGGCCATGACAAGTGCACAACCGAAAATTTCCTTCGTCTCCCTGGGCTGCCCCAAGGCGCTCGTCGATTCCGAGCGCATTATCACGCAATTGCGCGCCGAGGGCTATGAAATATCGCGGCATCACGAAGGCGCTGATGCGGTGATCGTCAATACCTGTGGCTTTCTCGACAGCGCCAAGGCGGAATCCCTGGCCGCTATCGGTGCCGCCATGCGGGAAAACGGCAAGGTGATCGTCACCGGCTGCATGGGTGCCGAGCCGGGGCCGATCCTCGCCACCTATCCGCAGGTCAGCGCCATTACCGGGCCACAGGCCTATGAAAGCGTCATGACGGCGGTGCATGAGGCATCGCCGCCGCCGCATCACCCGTTTCTTGATCTGGTGCCCGAGCAGGGTATCAAGCTGACGCCGCGCCACTATGCCTATCTGAAAATCTCGGAAGGCTGCAACAACCGCTGCTCGTTCTGCATCATTCCGAAACTGCGCGGCGATCTCATGTCGCGCCCGGCCGGCGAGGTGCTGCGCGAAGCTGAGAAGCTGGTGAAGGCCGGGGTCAAGGAACTGCTGGTAATCTCGCAAGATACCAGCGCCTATGGGCTCGATGGCGGCTACCCGATGAGCGCATGGCAGGGGCGCGAGGTGCGCACCAGATTCCTCGATCTGGCCCGCGAGCTTGGCAGCCTCGGGGCCTGGATCAGGCTGCATTACGTCTATCCCTATCCGCATGTCGATGATGTGATCGAACTGATGGCCGAGGGCAAGGTGCTGCCCTATCTCGACATTCCGTTCCAGCATGCCAGCCCCGCCGTGCTGAAGGCGATGAAGCGGCCGGGTGACCAGAAAAAGACGCTGGAGCGCATCAAGGCATGGCGCGGGCAATGCCCCGATCTTGCCATTCGCTCGACCTTCATCGTCGGGTTTCCGGGAGAAACCGAAGATGATTTCAGGATTTTGCTGGACTGGCTGAGCGAGGCCCGGCTCGACCGGGTCGGTGCCTTTCCCTACGAACCGGTGACCGGCGCCAAAGCCAATGACCTTGGGCTGGCGGTGGTGCCCGATGAGGTCAAGGCCGAGCGTTACGCCCGTTTCATGGCGCATCAGCAGGCGATCAGCGCAAAAAAGCTGAAGGGCAAGGTCGGCAGGCACATGCCGGTGATCATCGACAGCACGCAAGGGCTCAAGGCCAAGGGCCGGAGCAAGGCCGACGCGCCAGAAATCGACGGCGCTGTCCATGTCAGCAGCCGTCGGCCATTGCGCACCGGGGATATAGTCAGCGTCAAGATCGAGGGCAGCGATGCCTATGATCTGTCGGGAATCGCGGTCTGACCGGGCGGGCATGGCAGGATTCATGCGAGGGCATGGCTGCGGGGATGTTCAGGCCATACCCTTCCCACAAGACCAGAATTACGGTGACACTTGCTTCAATCCCCATCATCGCTATCGAAGCGCGCCTATCCCTTCAACCGACCCAGCGCCACGGCCCGCATCGCTTGCCGGGTCTGCGGTTGCGGCCAGCGAAGCGGGCCATGCGAAAGCGGAAATAATGGGGAAATGAAGCAAGTGTCACCGTAATTTGGAGGCGTGCAAATATGCGCGATGCGTGCTTCCAAAATTGCGAACTGGCGTCGCGTCTCACGATGATCGAGATGTGGAGTTGCTGCGTAGAATTGACGCCACCGCCGAAGCCGCGAACAGAAAGTATGCCAATGCACCGAATTCTTATGGTGGTAGCCTTCTGTTTCGGCTTCGCCCTTATGCTGACATTTGAGATGTTGCTTGTTTATCTCATTGATAGCGCCTCCGGCAGGCGCGTGATCCCGGTGGGGCTGGGATGGATTTTCATGCCAGTAGCTGCTGGTCTGGCCGCCGCCGCGTCAACGGAGCTAATTCAAGAGTTCGCTCGGAACAATCGGTTCGCACAAAACAAGGCAGTTCGACTGACCTCGGTGTTAATCGCCGCGTGGATGTTAGGGTGTTTTGGCGTTTACTACATGATGCAACCTTACGGCTATTATGTGTCTCGCGCTGCCTGGCAGAATTTCCTAGGGTGGCTGTCCATCCCTCCCGGAATATTGGTATTTGTCATTGGTGGAGCATATTGGGCCGGCGTTGTCGGCCAAAGCCAGCAAGCTTCGGAACAAGATTTTGCAAAAACCATCCATACCGAGTGCGAACAATGCGTAGCTCAGATTTCGCAAAAATGGCTGCACTACAATAACGCGCTGAAATTCAAATCTGACGTTCGTTTAAGCAATATTATTGAGGGATTTGCATTACCGACGCGTGAATTCGTGAGAGAAACACATCCTTTAATTTACGCATTGGTGCCATCATTGTTTTGGATGATTGTATTTCGTGGGATCCAACAAACGGGCATGCCTTCTTTTGAGGAAATCAATCACGCGATCACTGAGCTCGACGCGAAGCTGCGCGGGAAATTACGGTGACACTTGCTTCAATTCCCCATCGTCGCTATCGAAGCGCACCTATCCCTTCAACCGACCCAGCGACATGGCCCGCATCGTCCGCTGCGCGCCGGGGACATAGTCAGCGTCAAAATCGAGGGCAGCGATGCCTATGATCTGTCGGGAATCGCGGTGTGACCGGGCGGGCATGGCGGGATTCATGCGGGGGCATGGCTGCAGGGATGTTCAGGCCATACCCTTCCCACAAGACCAGAATCACCCCATATTGCCCCTATGGCTAAAGCTCCCGCTCCCTCACGCCTCACGCGCGCCAAATCCGGACGCCCGGATGTGCAGCCGCTTGACGAGCATCTGGCGGCGCTGCTCAACCCGGCGCTGAACGAACCGCCCGCTGGCGGCTTTGGCGAAAGCCCGCAGGCGGCGTTTCTGGCCGAGAGCCTCGCCCGCAATGTCACCATGCCCGGCGATGATCCCAAGCGGGTGCGCCCGCGCCCGCCGGAAGTGTCGCCCGCGCTCGCGACCATCGAATCGCTGAAGGCGCTGCTGGAAGAGGGCGACCCCAACCTGCGGGCGAAAAAGCCTTGGACGCCGCATCGTCCGGCGCGGCCGGAGAAATGGGAAGGCGGCAAGGCCTTCGAGATCGTCAGCGATTATGAGCCCAAGGGTGACCAGCCAACGGCCATTGCCGAACTGGTGAAGGGCATTGCCGCGCATGACCGCGACCAGGTGCTGCTCGGCGTCACTGGTTCCGGCAAGACCTTCACCATGGCGCAGGTGATTGAAAAGACTCAGCGCCCGGCGCTGATCCTTGCGCCCAACAAGACGCTGGCGGCCCAGCTTTATGGCGAGTTCAAGAGCTTCTTTCCGAACAATGCGGTGGAATATTTCGTATCTTACTATGATTATTACCAGCCGGAAGCCTATGTGCCGCGCACCGATACTTATATCGAGAAGGAATCCTCGATCAATGAGCAGATCGACCGGATGCGCCATGCCGCCACCCGGGCTTTGCTGGAGCGTGACGATGTGATCATCGTCGCCTCGGTGTCGTGCATTTACGGCATCGGCTCGGTCGAGACCTATACGGCCATGACTTTCGGCCTGAAAGTCGGCGAGCGCATCGACCAGCGCCAGCTCATCGCCGATCTGGTGGCCTTGCAATACAAGCGCACGCCCGAATTTGCCCGCGGCAATTTCCGGGTGCGCGGTGATACTGTCGAATTGTTCCCGGCGCATTACGAAGACCGCGCCTGGCGCATTTCGTTCTTTGGCGACGAAGTTGAATCGATTGATGAATTCGATCCGCTGACGGGCACCAGGCAGCAGGAGCTGGAATTTATCAAGGTCTATGCCAACAGCCATTATGTCACGCCGCGCCCGACGCTGATCCAAAGCATCAAGGCCATCAAGGCCGAGCTCAAGACGAGGCTTGAGGAGCTTTATTGCGGTGGCAGGCTGCTGGAGGCGCAAAGGCTGGAACAGCGCACGACCTTTGATCTCGAAATGCTGGAATCGACGGGTTCATGCGCCGGAATCGAGAATTACAGCCGCTATCTCACCGGCCGTCTGCCGGGCGAGCCGCCGCCGACGCTGTTTGAATATCTGCCCGACAATGCGCTGGTGTTTACCGACGAAAGCCATGTCACGGTGCCGCAGATCGGCGCCATGTACAAGGGCGATTTCCGGCGCAAGGCGACGCTGGCCGAATATGGCTTCCGGCTGCCGAGCTGCCTCGACAACCGGCCGCTGCGCTTCGAGGAATGGGAGGCGATGCGCCCGCAGACGGTGCATGTCTCGGCGACACCGGGGGGCTGGGAGATGGACCAGACCGGCGGCGTCTTCGTCGAGCAGGTGATCCGCCCGACCGGGCTGATTGATCCGCCGGTGGAAATCCGCCCGGCCCGCGCCCAGGTCGATGACCTGCTGGGTGAGGTGCGGCTGGTGGCGCAGCAGGGCTTCCGCACGCTGGTGACGGTGCTCACCAAGCGCATGGCCGAAGACCTGACCGAATATCTGCATGAGCACGGGGTGCGCGTGCGCTATATGCACTCGGATATTGATACGATCGAACGCATTGAAATCCTGCGCGATTTGCGCCTTGGGGCGTTTGATGTGCTTGTTGGCATCAACCTGCTGCGCGAGGGCCTTGATATTCCCGAATGCGCGCTCGTGGCCATTCTCGATGCCGACAAGGAAGGGTTCCTGCGCTCGGAGACATCGCTGATCCAGACCATCGGCCGTGCCGCCCGCAATGTCGATGGCAAGGTCATTCTCTATGCCGACCAGATCACCGGCTCCATGGAGCGGGCGATCACCGAAACCAACCGGCGCCGTGCCCGCCAGCAAGCCTATAATGCCGAAAATGGCATCACGCCGGCAACCATCCGGCGCGGCATCGCCGATATTCTCGGCTCGGTCTACGAGGCCGATCATGTCACCGTCGATACCGGCCTCGCACCACAGGGGGCGCTGGTCGGGCATAATATGAAGACGACGCTGGCCGGCCTTGAAAAGCGCATGCGCGAGGCGGCGGCCAACCTCGATTTCGAGGATGCGGCGCGGCTGCGCGACGAAATCAAGCGGCTGCAGGCCACAGAACTGGTGCTGGCGGGTGATCCGCTGGCACGCCAGCAGGATGTCGAGGATGCGGCCGGGGCCTTTCGTGGCACGCGCAAGTATGGCGCGGCTGCCAACCTGCCGAGCCGTGCCCGCAAGCCGACCGATGCCGATATGGGGCCGCATAATTTCGGCGGTGGCGAGGGGCGGCCGCGCCGTTCCGGACGGCGACGGCCCGGGCCCGGCTGAGTGCTGCGGCGTCTCGCTTTACGGATCAAAGCATATTATAGTTGAGGGCGAAGAGCAGCTTGAGCCCTGATCATGATCCTTCCACGCTTGACGGCACGGCGAGACTGACACGATGGACTCAACGCATCCTGTTTACAAAATCTCGTCGCCGCGCAATTTCCTGCTGCGGATTCTGGTGTTCCTGGCGCTCGCCGGGTTTCTGGTGCTCATTCTCAATCAGCAGATCAAAGTGGCGTTTTTCGCCAATCCCGGACTTAACGGGCTGATTTTATTCGTTTTGTTCATCGGCATCCTGCTTGGCATACGTCAGGTGGTGCGGCTGTTTCCGGAAATTCGCTGGGTCAATGCCCTCAATGGCATAGGCTCGCCGGGGCGCCCGCCGGTGCTGCTGGCGGCGGCGGCATCGCTGCTGGCTGACAAGGGCGGAAAGGAGGCGATAACGACCTCGACGCTGCGGGTGATCCTCGATTCCGTCGGCGCGCGGCTGGACGAGGCGCGCGAGACGGCCCGCTATCTCACAGGCCTGTTGATCTTCCTTGGCTTGCTCGGCACCTTCTGGGGCCTGCTGCAAACCGTGCATTCGATCAGCGATGTCATTGGTGCCATGCAGGGCAAGGGCGACCCTTCGGCGATGTTCGACAATCTCAAGGAGGGGCTGCGCCTGCCCATTGCCGGGATGAGCGTATCCTTTACCTCATCGCTGTTTGGCCTTTCCGGCTCGTTGATCCTCGGCTTTCTCGACCTGCAGGCCGGCCAGGCGCAGAACCGGTTTTATACCGAGCTGGAAGACGCGCTGTCGGCGCGCACGTTCGAACCGGCGCTCAGGGACGGCGTGGTGCCGACGCAGCTTGAGGGGGCGCTGGCGAAAATCAACGCCGGCGTCGATCAATCACAAAGCCGGGTCGCGGCGGCGGCCATGGCGAATCTGGCCGAGGGCATCCAGGGGCTGGTGCAGCACATGCGCGGTGAGCAGCAGATGATCCGCGACTGGGTTGAGGCGCAGGCGGCGCAACAGGCGGAAATTCGCAAATTGCTGGAGCGGCTGGCGCGCGAGAGCGAGCGAAGCTGATGGCCGGGCGTGCCCGCAGGCCGCTGCGGCATATTGATTATTGGCCGGGCTTCGTCGATGCGCTTTCGACCATGCTGCTGGTGATCATTTTCCTGCTGTCAGTGTTCATGCTGTCGCAGTTCTTCCTGTCGCAGGATGTTTCCGGGAAAAATTCGGCGCTCAATCAACTTAACCAGCAGGTGGAGCAATTGCGTTCGCTGCTGGCGCTGGAGCGGGCCAACCGCGCCCATGCCGAAACCAGCCTGCTGGCGCTCAATGCGACGCTGAAATCGGATGAAGCGAGCAAGGCGCGGCTGCAGGCCTTGCTGGATGCCAATGCCGCCAGTGCCAAGGCCACCGGCGGGGTTGCCGACAAGGCCACGGCGGCGCTCGATGCGCAAAAGCAGATATCGGCGCAGGCGCTGGCGGAAGTCGATATTCTCAACCAGCAGATTGCCGCCCTGCGCAGCCAGCTGGCCGCCATCCAGCAGGCGCTCGATGCTTCCGAGGCCAAGGGCAAGGCCGAAGACGCGCAGATTGCCGATCTGGGATCGCGGCTCAATCTGGCCCTGGCGCAAAAGGTGCAGGAGCTGGCGCGCTACCGCTCGGATTTCTTCGGCCGCCTGCGTGAAATTCTCGGGCACCGGCCTGGCATTCGCAGGGTGGGCGATCGTTTCGTGTTCCAGTCCGATGTGCTGTTTGCCTCGGGTGCGGCCGGCCTCAGCGCGGCCGGCAAGGCGCAGATTGATCAGGTCGCGGTTGCCATCAAGGAGCTTGATCAGGAAATCCCGCCGGAAATTCCGTGGATATTGCAGGTTGATGGCCATACCGATGACCGCCCGATCAAATCAGCGCAGTTCAAGTCCAACTGGGATCTGTCGGCGGCGCGTGCCATTGCCGTCGTGCAATATCTCATCAGCAAGGGCGTATCGCCGCGCCGACTCGCCGCTGCCGGTTTTGGGCAATATCAGCCGGTGACGCCGGGCCAGGATGCCGCCTCGCTGCGGCAGGACCGCCGCATTGAATTGAAACTGACGGCGCGATAAGACGTGGTATCACAAGGGCACAGGCGATGAAGATCCTGTTTCACGGCACCAATGCCATCCAGTTTCGCGATGGTTTTGAGGCAGGTCTCGCGGCACCGCATGCGCATAGCATTCAATGCGTGACGGATGATCTCGACAAGCCGGGTGAGCTCCAGAGCTTTGCCAGTGCCGATGTGATTATCGGCATCAGATTGCGCGGCGGTGATCCGCAGCCGGCGGCATTGCGGCTCTATCAGGCGCCGGCGGCTGGCACCGATGCGATTGATGCCGCCTGCCTGCCGTCCCGGGCAGCGCTGTGCAATTGCTTTGGCCATGAGGCGGCGATCGCCGAATATGTCTTTGCCGCGCTGTTGGCGCGCCATGTGCCGCTGATCGAGGCCGACAGGCAATTGCGGCGCGGGCAGTGGGATTTCTGGGCAGGACGGCCCGGTGCCTTGCGCAGCGAACTGGGGGCGACCACGCTCGGGCTGATCGGCTTTGGCCATATCGGCCGCATGCTGGCCGAACGCGGCCGCGCTTTCGGGATGAAGGTGCGTGTCATGAACCGCTCGCAGCCCGATCCGGCGCTGGCGGTCGAGCGCTATTTTCCGATGCAGGATCGCGAGGCCTTCATGGCCAGCGCGGATTATATTGTCGTGACGCTGCCCCTGCTCGACTCAACGCGCGGTCTGGTCGGCGCGCGCGAGCTCAGGGCCATGCGGCCAGGCGCGGTGATCGTCAATGTCGGGCGCGGTGCCGTCATTGACGAGGCCGCGCTTTATGAGGCGCTGCGCGAACGCCGGATCGGCGGGGCGATCATCGACACATGGTATCGCTATCCCGCAGCCGGCGAGGCCGAAGCCGAGCCTTCGCATTTTGCCTTTCGCGACCTCGATAATGTGGTGATGACGCCGCATATGAGCGGCTGGACCGCCGGAACGGTGCGCCGCCGCCAGCAGGCCATGGCAGAGAATATCAACCGCCTCGACGCGGGCCAGCCCCTGATCAACGTGGTGCGCGCGCCGCAGGCCTGATGGCGGCGCATTTTGCCTGTGTCTTGACCGCAGGCGCCAGTGGACATGAAGGCCGCGCCTCCCTTATAAGCACGCCAACCTTGCTTGTGACATCGCCGCTCTGGCTGTTTTCGGGAACCTGCCGCAATGAATGTTCAAATTCTGGCGCAACCGCTTTCGAACCCCGCAGCGCTCGCGCGCCGGACTATGGTTGACGGGCAGGTTCGCACCTATGATGTGACCAATCTCGATCTCATTGACCGGCTGCTGAGCGTGCCGCGCGAGGCGTTTTTGCCAGCTGAACTGGCAGCGCGCGCTTATAGCGACGCTGCACTGGCCTTGCCGGGAAGCCCGCCGCGACGCTTGCTGGCACCGATGGTGCTGGCGCGGTTGCTGCAGGCGGCGGCGATCAACCCGCAAGACCGGGTGCTGGATCTCGCCGGCGGGCTCGGTTATGGCGCGGCTCTGGTTGCCGGTCTCGCCCGCGAGGTGGTGATGGTCGAAGCCGATGCCGCCCGCGTCAGCGCGGCCAATGCGGCCTTTGCCCAGATCGGGCTTGGCAATGCGCGGGCCGTTTCCGGCGACATTGCCAAGGGCGCTGCCGCCGAAGCGCCTTTCACTCTGGTCATTGTCAATGGCGCCTTCGAGCTTCTGCCGGCAGCGCTGCTGGCGCAAATCGCGCCGGGCGGTCGCCTGGTGGGCGTGCGTTCGCAGAACGAGGTGGTGGGCGAGGCGGTGCGGCTGGATGTCGCCGCAGGCACGGTCGGCGAGCGTCCCCTGTTCAGCTGCCACGCTGATATAATTGAAGGTTTTGCCAGGCCAGCGAGCTTTTCCTTCTGATCTGACGGGCCAAAAGTGTCACATATATGTGTCGCCCCGGCGATATTATTGTCGCGGCCCCGGCTAGCGGTTGAAACGGGCGGCGAAAGCACTTAAGATTCTGCTAATGTCGCCCTCGCGCGTGAGTCGGGACAAATTGCGGCTTGCAAAGCTTGATAAGGTTGGATGGTTAATGTCTCATTGGCGTCTTGTGCTGGGCCTGAGTGTCATACTCGTACCTGCCTCGCTTGCGCGGGCTGAAACCATCTCGTCGGCCTTGGCTCGGGCCTATCTCAACAATCCCGATCTCAACTCGCAGCGCGCCGCCGTGCGGGCTGCCGATGAGGGCATTCCGCTGGCCAAGGCTGCGGGCCGGCCGACCGTGAGCGGTGCCTTGAGCGCCGGTGCCCAGAACAATCTCACCAAGACGAATTCCGTCCTGCCCTTTACCAAAACCAACACGTTTCCGCGCACCATCGGTGTGACCGTCAACCAGACCCTGTGGAATGGCAACCGGATCGGCAATGGCATTTCCCAAGCCGAATCGAAGATGCTGGCGGCGCGCGAAACCATGCGCAATGACGAGCAGGTGGTGCTGCTCAATGGTGCCACGCAATATATGAACGTGTTGCGCGACAGTGCCATTCTCAATCTCGATACCAACAATATCAAAGTGCTCCAGCAACAGCTGCGCCAGACTACCGACCAGTTCAAGGTGGGCCAGCTGACGCAGACCGATGTGGCGCAGGCGCAATCGAGTCTGGCGCAGGCGCGAACGACGTTTTTTGTCGCCCAGAGCAATCTGGAAGCCGATATTGCCAATTACCGCGCGGTGATTGGCACGCAACCGCGCAAGCTGGCGCCGGCCAAGCCGTTGCTGCAACTGGTGCCGCATACTCTCGGGCAGGCCATCGCCCAGTCGCAGGCGGAAAACCCGCTGATCCAGGCGCTGTTGCACGGGGTCGATGCGGCGGCCCTGCAGGTGAAAATTGCCGAGGGCGCGCTGTATCCGACAGTGAGCGTCGCCGGGTCACTGTCGCATAGCTGGGATTTTCAGACATTTCCCGGCTCGCAGGCCAATACGGCCTCGATTGTCGGGCAAATCACCGTGCCGATCTATGATGGCGGCAGCGCCGAGGCTTCGACACGCGGTGCCAAGGAGACATTGGCGCAGCAACGCCTGCAGGTTGACTTGCAGCGCGTCAATGTCCGGGCGGCGGTGATCACGGCCTGGGGGCAGGTCACCAGCGCGCGCGAGGCGATTGTCTCCTCGATTGCGGCGGTGAAGGCTGCCGAGACGGCGCTGCGCGGTGTGCGCGAGGAGGCCAAGGTCGGCCAGCGCACGACGCTCGATGTGCTCAATGCCCAGCAGGTGCTGCTCAATGCGCGGGTGGCGCTGGTTTCGGCGCAGCATGACTACGTCGTTGCGACCTATTCGCTGGTGGCAGCCACCGGTCGCCTGTCGGCGGCCAATCTGCACCTGCATGCGCCGATTTATGATGCCAAAGTGCATTACCGCCAGGTCAAGGACAAATGGACGGGACTGCGGACGCCGGATGGGCGTTGATATATCAGGGTTTGTCCACAAAAGCGTAGCGTCTCGCCCCTTGATCATTCTGCGTTGGGCACCCTATGGTTAATCAGGGCGGCCCTGTGGCAAATGCAGCTAGGGCTTGCCGTTGCCAGGAAGTCCGGTCCCTGTGGAAATTCTGGGATAACATGCGGGTTGAACAGTGAAGATGGCAGCAACTCAAGCTACCCAGGCCACAACAGAAGCCGGCCCCGCCGTTGTCAGCAGCAAGCGCTCGCGGCCGGGCGCGGATAGTTCGATGGAGGAAATTCTCGCCTCGATCCGCCGCATCATCGCAGATGACAAGATTGGAAGCGAGGTCGCCAAGACACCGGCACCGGCCGAGCCCATGGTCGAGCCTGTCGCCGAGACAGCGATCCCTGCGGAACCGGAGGCAAGCTTCGAGCTGCGCGATGTCGCGGCCGAACCGATGCTGCATGAAGTTGTCCATGTGGCGGCCCCGGAACCCGAGCCCGCGCCCGCGCCTGCGCCCGAACCCGAGCCTATGGCGAGCGCGGCCAGCGTCCCGCCGGTCGATGACTTGGCCGATGTGATTGATCTGGCTGATCATCCCGAAGTCGTCGCGACCCGGCTCGTCACTGATTTTCGGGCGGCATCGCCACCGCCGCCACCGTTTCCGATGATCGACGGCGCCGAAACGGCACCTGCCGAGCCGCTGGCGTCGCCCTTCACCGATGCTGCCGTGGCCTCGTCCTTCGACGCTTTGGCGAAATCGGTGATGCTCGACAACAAGCCGCTGATCGAGCAACTGACCCGCGACATGCTGCGGCCGATGCTGAAGAGCTGGCTCGATGACAATCTGCCGGTCATGGTCGAAAAGCTGGTGCGCGCCGAAATCGAGCGGGTGGCGCGCGGCGGGCGCTGAGAAAACTTGCAGCTTCGGCATTGACAGCGCTGCCTCGCTGCGCTTTCTGACGCCAACTTGCGCCGGCCCGGCGTGCCAGCATTGGTGTGACATTTCATGATGGAAAAGACATTCGATCCCGCCGCCGTCGAGGCGCGTGTTGCTGCAGCTTGGGACGAAGCGGAAGCCTTCAAGGCCGGGCGCGCGGATCGCAAGGACGCGAAGACTTTCACCATCGTCATCCCGCCGCCCAATGTCACCGGCAACCTGCATATGGGCCATGCGCTCAACAATACCTTGCAGGATATCTTGTGCCGCTTCGAGCGCATGCGGGGCAAGGATGTTCTCTGGCAGCCGGGCACCGACCATGCCGGCATTGCCACGCAAATGGTGGTGGAGCGGCAATTGGCCGAGCGTGGAGAGCCTGACCGGCGCGCGCTCGGGCGCGAGGCCTTTCTCGAAAAGGTCTGGCGCTGGAAAGAGGAGAGCGGCGGCGCGATCATCGGCCAGCTCAAGCGGCTCGGTGCCTCTTGCGACTGGTCGCGCGAGCGCTTCACTATGGGCAATCGCCAGGAGGGCGAGCAGGGCCAGATGCAGCGCGCCGTGATGAAGGTGTTCGTCCAGCTTTACAATGAGGGGCTGATTTACCGCGACAAGCGCCTCGTCAACTGGGACCCACATTTTCAGACGGCGATTTCCGATCTCGAGGTCGTGCAGGTCGAATGCAAGGGCTCGTTTGCGTGGGAGCGCGGCAAAAAGGACAAGGAGGGCGCTGAAATTGCCTTTGATGCGGCGGCTTTGGGGAGGGTGCTGGCCAAAAATCCGAACGGACATTTGTATTATTTCGATTATCCGATCGTGGACGAGGCGGGTGTCGCGACCGGCGAAGTCGTTACCGTCGCGACCACGCGCCCCGAGACGATGCTGGGCGATACCGGCGTCGCGGTGCATCCCGACAATGAAAAGCTGAAGCATCTCATCGGCAAGCGCGCGAAGTTGCCGCTGGTTGGAAGGCTCATTCCCATCATCGGCGATGATTACGCCGATCCGGAAAAGGGCACGGGCGCGGTGAAGATCACGCCGGCCCATGATTTCAACGATTTCGAGGTCGGCAAGCGGCATGGTCTGGCGCAGATCAATGTGCTGGATGGCAAGGCGGCAATTAATATAGCTGGGAACAGTGATTTCTTTGAGAATACTGAATATTCTAAAATATATGGTGGGTCGTATGGCGTCATATCAAAGCTTGGATCCTATAGATCCGACGAAGATAACGAACCAATTTATGTCAAAAATAATATTGATGATCTCGAATTAGATGAGGTTCGGAACTTCGATGGACTAGATCGCTTCGAGGCTCGTACAAAAATTGTCAGTCAGTTTAATAAATTGAATTTGCTCGCCAAAGTCGAGCCACATTCTCATATGGTGCCGCATGGCGACCGCTCGGGCGTGGTTATAGAGCCCTACCTCACCGTCCAATGGTATGTCGATGCCAAGACCCTGGCGAAGCCGGCGCTTGATGCGGTGCGCAAGGGCAAGACCGGCTTTATTCCGAAGAATTGGGAAAAGACGTATTTTGAATGGCTGGAGAATATCCAGCCGTGGTGCGTCTCACGGCAGCTCTGGTGGGGGCATCAGATCCCGGTGTGGTATGGCTTGGACGGCGAGGTCTTCGCCGCGACGAGTGAGAAGCAGGCCATTGCTGACGCTGAGGCGAAATATGGAGAGGGCGTAGATGTCGTAACTTATCAGCAGTGGTTCGCTGCTCGCGCACTTGGCAGCGCACATGCGCATGTGGGCGATCAAGGGAAGTTCATGGGCAAGCGTGACCCGCGTGACCAGCGTTGCAAGATTTACCGCGACCCCGACGTGCTCGATACCTGGTTCTCATCGGCCCTGTGGCCGTTCTCCACCCTCGGCTGGCCGGATGATACGCCGGAGGTCAGGCGCTATTACCCGACCTCGACGCTGGTGACCGGCTTTGACATCATCTTCTTCTGGGTCGCCCGGATGATGATGATGGGCCTGCATTTCATGAAGGAAGTGCCCTTCAAGGACATTTACATCCATGCCCTCGTGCGCGACGAGAAGGGCGCGAAAATGTCGAAGTCGAAGGGCAATGTCATCGATCCGCTGGCGCTGGTTGACCGGTTCGGGGCAGATGCCCTGCGCTTCACCCTGTGCGCCATGGCGGCACAGGGGCGCGACATCAAGCTTTCGACGTCGCGGGTTGAGGGCTATCGCAATTTTGCGACCAAGCTCTGGAATGCCGCACGCTTTGCTGAAATGAACGGGGCCTTGCTGGTTCCCGAAGGTTTTGACCCGCGCCATCTGCGCGAAAGCCTCAATCAATGGGCGCTGGGCGAACTCGGCAAGGCGCGGCAGGCGATTACCGCCGCCATCGAGGCCTATCGCTTCAACGATGCCGCCAATGCCGCCTATCAGTTTGTCTGGGGGGTTTATTGCGACTGGTATCTCGAACTCGCCAAGCCGGTGTTGCAGGGCGGCGATGGCGTGGCCCGGGAGGAAACGCGTGCGACAACGGCGTTCTTGCTGCGCGAGATCGTCAAGCTGCTGCATCCGTTCATGCCCTTCCTGACCGAGGAAATCTGGGCGTCCATCAAGCCTGCGGGCGAGGGGGTGCTGGCGCTCGCGGCATGGCCGGGGCTCGATGGCCTCGACAATGGCGCAGCCGAGGATGAAATCGGCTGGGTGGTCGATCTCGTTTCGGAAATCCGCTCGCTGCGCAGCGAAATGAATGTGCCGGGCTCGGCCCAGATGTCGGTGGTGCTGGTGGGCGCCGATGCGGGCCTGCAGGCGCGGGCGCACAAGTGGCAGGAGACCCTTGCACGCATGGCGCGCACCGTCGGGCTGGAGTCGGCCGCCAGCCCGCCAGCCGGGGCGGCGCAGTTTCTGGTGCGCGGCACGGTGGTGGCGCTGCCGCTGGCCGGCATTATTGACCTCGCCCATGAGGCGGCGCGGCTGAAAAAGGAAATTGTCAGGCTCGACGGCGAGATTGCCAAAACCGAAGCCAAGCTCGGCAACAAGGATTTTGTCGCCCGCGCCCCCGAGGAGATCGTCGAGGAAAACCGCGAGCGGGTGGTCGCCTGGTCGGGGGCGGTGGAAAAGCTCAAGGCCGCGCTGGCGCGGGTGGAGACGGCGCTCTAGCGGGCGTCACCGGGCGCGGATGGCTCCAGCCCGACCGCGCCGAGCAGGCCGGTCTGGCGCGCTGCGAGCGCGTCCACGCCAAAGCCTTCGATGAACTGGCGAAACAGGGCGCTGAAATTCAGCCTTGCATCGAGATGCAGCAGGACGCCGCCAACGCCGATGGCAGCGCGGTCCATGAATACGAATTCGCGCGGGATCGTCACCGGCCCCTTGCGCTTGAGTTCCTGATGCACCTGATAGGCTTCCTTGCGGCCATATTCGCCCGGCTTGACGCCATCGGCGATGGTGCGCTCGCGATCATCGAATACCGGGCCGTAAATGAAGCGGGCCCAGATGTTGAGCACCTCGATCAGGTCTCGTTTCAGGCCCTTGAAGCCCCAGGTCTCATAGGCATGGACGATGCGGGCCTCGTCATTGTCGCGCAGCCCGCCATAAAGATCGATGACGCCGCCGACAAAGGAGGGTGGGAAAATCCGCACGCAGCCATAATCCAGCAGGTTGATGCCCTGCGGGGCGCCATCTTCTTCAAACACCGTGTAATTGCCAAGGTGCGGATCGCCATGGATGATACCGGCCCGCAGCATTGGTGACCACCAGGCCTCGAACATGGCGCGGGCGATCGTGTTGCGATGCTCCTGCGGGGCTTGCTTGTAGGTCAGCAGCCGGTTGCCCTGCAGCCAGCCCAGCGTCAGCAGGCGCCGGGTCGAAAGGTCCTCGTGCAAAGCGGGAACGCGGACATGGCGATTGCCCGCCAGAATGAGGCTGTAGAGCCGGGCGTGTTGGGCCTCGCGGCGGTAATCCAGCTCCTCGCGGACCCGCTCGGCGATCTCCTTGAGGATCTGGCGGGTGTCGATCGAGCCATCCATCTGGCGTTGCAGCGCAAACAGGATTTCCAGCTGCGCGAGATCAGCCTCGACTGCCGAAGCCATGTCCGGATATTGCAGCTTGACCGCCACGGGCGCGCCTTCAAGGGTGGTGGCGCGATGCACCTGGCCAAGCGAGGCGGCGGCGACCGGTTTAAGGTCAAAGGCGGCAAAGCGCGTCTGCCAGCTGGCACCCAATTCGGCTATCATCCGGCGCTTGACGAAGGCGGCGCCCATCGGCGGCGCTTCCGACTGCAATTTGGCGAGTTCCTCGGCATATTCCGGCGGCAGGGCATCGGGAATGGTCGAGAGCAATTGCGCGACCTTCATCAGCGGCCCCTTGAGGCCCCCCAGCGCCTGCGTGAGGGCGGCCGCATTGCCCGCACGGGCGTCGGTGCTGCCGATGATGCGGGCCCCGGCCATGCGCGCCGCAACCCCGCCAAGATTGGCGCCCACACGAAAATAGCGCGTCGCCCGCGCCGACAGGCGGTTCGCTTCCTGATCACTCATGCCTTGCTTCGCGACATTCCTGGCTGTCGCGCCCTGTGCTGGAGCCTGCAGTGTCATGACTGGCCGCAGGCGACACCTCAATAGGATAAATAGGCCGGTTTGCCGGATTTGCCAGCGATTTTGTCAGGACGCGGCGGTGCGCACGCGCCAGCCGATATCGCGCCGCCAGATGCCATCGGCATAGGTGAGGGTGGCGAGGGCGCCATAGGCCCGGCTGGCGGCTTCATCATAGGTCGCGCCGAGCGCGGTGACGTTGAGGACGCGCCCGCCGGTTGCGACAATATGACCCTGCTTCATGGCGGTGCCGGCCTGGGTGATGATGACGCCGGGCAGGGCTGCTGCTGCTTCGATGCCTGTGAGGACGCCGCCGGTCTGCGGTGCCGCGGGATAGCCCCGGGCGGCCAGGACCACGGTCAGCGCCACGCCGCCGCTCAAGGCCGGGCTTTGCGCCGGCAGGCGGCCATGAGCGCTGGCATCGAGCAGGCCGAGGAGATCATCCTCCAGCAGCGGCAGCAGCACCTGTGTTTCCGGATCGCCAAAACGGGTGTTGAATTCGATCAGCTTCGGGCCATCGGCGGTGAGCATCAGGCCGGCAAACAGCATGCCGGCAAAGGGGGTGCCGCGCCGGTTCATTTCGGCGAGGGTCGGGCGGATGATGCGCGCCATGACCTCTTCAACCAGCTCCGGCGTCATGCGCGGCGCAGGCGCATAGGCGCCCATGCCGCCAGTGTTGGGGCCGGTATCGCCCTCACCGATGCGCTTGTGATCCTGCGCCGAGCCGAAATACAGCGCGTTATGGCCATCGCACAGGGCGAAGAACGACACTTCCTCGCCTTCGAGCTTTTCTTCGAGGACGACGCTGGCGCCGGGGCCGGTAAAGATGGCGCGCAGCGCGGCTTCGGCTTCGGCTGCGGTTTCCGCCACGACCACGCCCTTGCCGGCGGCGAGGCCGTCAGCCTTGACCACTAGCGGCGCGCCGCGCCGTGCCAGAGCGTCCAGCGCCGGGGCAAGCTGGTCGCAGGCGTCATATTGCGCCGTGGGAATGCCTGCGGCGTTGCAGATGCGCTTGGTGAAGCCTTTCGAGCCTTCGAGCCGGGCGGCTGCCTTGCTCGGGCCAAAGCAGGCAATGCCCTGTACTACCAGAACATCTACGAGCCCGGCGACCAATGGCACTTCCGGGCCGATGACGACGAGATCAATGCCCTGCTTGCGGCAGAAAGCCGAGACGGCGGCGTGATCGGCGACATCGAGCGCGACGCATTCAGCCAGCGCGGCCATGCCGGGATTGCCGGGCGCGGCAAAAAGCCGGGCAAGGTGCGGGCTTTTGCTCAGGGCCATGGCCAGGGCATGTTCGCGCCCGCCTGATCCGATCAACAAAACCTGCATGCCATTTCTCCCCGCACATCAAAAAAAAGGGCGACCGCAGCCGCCCTTTTTCAGCATTTTCTTGCTCAAGGATCAGTGCGCGTGCTCGATGACCGCGCCCCACGAACCCCACACGTAAATGCAGGAAAACAGGAACAGCCAGACAACGTCAACGAAGTGCCAGTACCACGCCGCGAACTCGAAGCCGAGATGCTGCTTGGGGGTAAATTGCCCAGCATTGGCACGGAATAGGCACACCAGCAGGAAAATGGTGCCGACGATGACATGGAAGCCATGGAAGCCGGTCGCCATGAAGAATGTCGCACCATAGATCGAATGGGCGAAGGAGAAGGGCGCGTGAATATATTCATAGGCCTGGCAGGTGGTGAACAACATGCCAAGAATGATGGTCAGCGCCAGACCCTGCTTCAGGCCCTTGCGATCATTGTGCAGCAGCGCGTGGTGCGCCCAGGTGACCGTGGTGCCGGAGGTCAGCAGCAGCAGCGTGTTGAGAAGCGGCAGATCCCACGGATCAATCGCAACCGTGCCCTTGGGCGGCCAGACGCCATGGGTGAAGGCATCACGGGCATATTGGATGGTGGCGCCGGGAAACAGGCTTGAATGGAAGAAGGCCCAGAACCAGGCGACAAAGAACATGACTTCCGAGATGATGAACAGGATCATGCCATAGCGATGGCTGATCTGCACCACGCGGGTGTGATCACCAAGATCATTGGCTTCATGGATCACATCGCGCCACCATGAGGCCATGGTGTAGAGAATGCCAAGAAAGCCGGCGCCAAACAGGAACGGCCCGAGCTTCACACCGGCGATATGCATCCCGTGCATAGTGGTGATGAGGCCGACAGCCGTGACAAAGGCCGCCAGCGAACCCACGAGCGGCCATGGGCTGGGGTTGACCAGGTGATAATCGTGATTTGGTTTGGCATGCGCGTCTGACATTCAACTCTCTCCAAAATTCCAGTCTGCCCCGCCGTGGCTTTGTCGCCGGACAAACTCATCCCATTGCATCAACCGTTCAGCGCCCGCCCCTTGTTTTCATACAAGGTATAGGAGAATGTCACGGCCTTGACACCCTGCATTTCTCGCGAAGCCTCCAGCCTGCGGCTCAAATAGAACACGACCGGCAGTTCGACGGTCTGGTGCGGCTTCAATGTGTGAAACGTATCGCAGAAGCATTGAATCTTGACGGCATATTGCCCGGCACGCAGGGGCGCAACATTGTCAACAGCCCGGGCGGTTTCGGTGCGGTCGGAATTGTTGGTGAACTTGTAATAAACGGTCTTGACCTGACCGGTGCGCACTTCAACCGATGCGGTCTCCGGCGCAAAGCTCCAGTCGAGGCCCGGCCCGACGTTGGCGTCGAAGGTCACGTGCATCATGCGCTGGCCGAGCGGGTGGGGCGAGCCATCGGCTTGCGTCACCGTGCCATTGTAGCCGGTCGCTCCGCAAAACATCCGGTACAGCGGGACGGCTGCATAGGCCATGCCGATCATGCCGACAAACACGGTTGCAATGATAATGCCGAGAGACTTGTTGGTGAGCGCTCGCTGGTTCATTACCAGCCTCCATCCAAGGCGTGCGGTCCGAGCTTGATGATGGTCAGGGCGTAAAAGAAGATGACCAGAGCGCCGACGGCGCAGCCGATGGCAATGCTGCGGGCCTTGCGGCTGCGCAATTGCGCCGGCGTCAGCACGATGCCGCCCTGGGCTGAAGTTCCGCTGTCATTCTGATCCATGGACGCAACCTTTCGAAACAGCCTGTTACAACAGGCCCGATGCCAGCCCCAGGCCATGTTCGGCGATGAATTCGGCAAACAGCAGGGACAGGTAAAGAATGGAGAAGGCAAACAATTGCTTGGCGGCAAGGTCGGCCTCGGCGCCCTGGCGCAGCTTGTAGACCCGCAGCGCCGCGATCAGCATGAGGGCGCCGGCCAGTATGGCGATGACGCCATAGGTCACCGATGCCGCACCGATCAGCCAGGGCACGATGGCGACCGGTACCAGCAGCAGCGTATAGAGCAGAATTTCCAGCCGGGTGCGATCCGCGCCCTTGGCATTCGGCATCATGGGAATGCCGGCCTTGGCGTAATCTTCCGATTTCAGCAGCGCAAGCGCCCAGAAATGCGGCGGCGTCCACAGGAAAATAATGGCGAAAAGCACAAAGGAGGCAAGGCTGACATGGCCCGAGGCGGCGACATAGCCGACCATGGGCGGGAAGGCGCCGGCAGCACCGCCAATGACGATATTCTGCGGCGTCAGGCGCTTCAGCCACATCGAATAGATCACGACATAGAAGAAAATCGTGAAGGCCAGCAGCGCCGCTGCGGCCAGATTGGCGACGATGCCGAGCAGCGCCACCGAGAAGACCGAAAGCGTCAGGCCGAAGGCCAGCGCCTGAGCGCGCGAGATCTTGCCAGCCGGAATCGGCCGGTTCATGGTGCGGGTCATGACAGCGTCAATGTCGCTGTCGACCCACATGTTGAGCGCGCCGGAGGCGCCGGCGCCCACAGCGATGAGCACCAGCGACATGAAACCGACCAGCGGGTTAACCGGGCCCGGTGCCATCAACAGGCCGGCCAGGGCCGTGAACACCACCAGCGACATGACGCGCGGCTTCAGCAGCGCAAGATAATCGCCTGGGGTCGCTTCCGAACCCGTCCATTCGATATGAGCACCGGTAACATAACTCACGTGATCTGACCTCGAATTAACGCAAGGGAGCGGGTGCCGGGTTTGACGCCCGGCACCGCATTGTCAATGGGCAGCGGCATCGCCGATGCGCGGCAGGGTTTCAAACTGATGGAACGGCGGCGGGGATGACAAGGTCCATTCCAGCGTCGTGGCACCGACGCCCCAAGGATTGTCGCCAGCAAGGCGCTTGGCGGCAAAGGCCTCATAGACGGTGTAGAGGAACACGAATACACCCACCGTAGAGATGTACGAACCCCACGACGATACATTGTTCCAGAGCGCATAGGCATCCGGATAATCAATGTAGCGGCGTGGCATGCCAGCCAGTCCAAGGAAATGCTGCGGGAAGAAGGTGAGATTGACGCCGATGAACATCAGCCAGAAATGCACCTTGCCGAGCGTTTCATTGTACATGTAACCCGACATTTTCGGGAACCAGTAGTAGAAGCCGGCGAACAGCGAGAACACCGCACCGAGCGACAGCACATAGTGGAAATGCGCAATCACGTAGTAGGTGTCATGCAGGGCGCGGTCGGCAGCCGCATTGGCCAGAACCACGCCGCTGACGCCACCGATTGTGAACAGGAAGATGAAGCCCACAGCCCAAATCATCGGCAGGCGGAACGAGATCGATCCGCCCCACATGGTTGCAATCCACGAGAAGATCTTGATGCCGGTCGGCACCGCGATCACCATGGTCGCGAACACGAAATAGCGCTGCACGTCGAGCGGCAGGCCCACAGTATACATGTGGTGTGCCCAGACCAGGAAGCCGACGGCGCCGATCGCCACCATAGCGTAGGCCATGCCCAGATAACCGAAAACCGGCTTTTTCGAGAAGGTCGAGACAATCTGGCTGATGATGCCGAAGCCCGGCAGGATCAGGATGTAGACTTCCGGATGGCCGAAGAACCAGAACAGGTGCTCATAGAGCACCGGATCGCCGCCACCGGCCGGATCAAAGAAGGTGGTGCCGAAATTGCGGTCGGTCAGCAGCATGGTGATCGCGCCAGCCAGAACCGGCAGTGACAGCACCAGCAGCCAGGCCGTGACGAGCACTGACCAGACGAACAGCGGCATCTTGTGCAGGGTCATGCCCGGTGCGCGCATGTTGAAGATGGTGGTGATGAAATTGATGGCACCAAGGATTGACGAGGCACCGGCGAGATGGATCGAGAGAATCACGAAATCCATCGCCGGGCCGGGCGTGCCAATGGTCGACATCGGCGGGTACATGACCCAGCCGCCGCCAAAGCCATTCATGCCAGGCGAGCCTTCGACGAACATGGACGTGAGCAGCAGAGTGAACGAGAAGGGAAGCAGCCAGAACGAAATGTTGTTCATCCGCGGAAAGGCCATATCCGGCGCGCCGATCATCAGCGGCACGAACCAGTTGCCAAAGCCACCGATCATCGCCGGCATGACCATGAAGAAGATCATGATGACGCCATGGGCGGTGATGAATACGTTGTAGAGGTTCTTGGCTGCAGCCCGGGTGCTGTTGCCATCGATGATCCCGGAGAGATGGTTGAAAACCTGAATGCCAGGATTCATCAATTCGGCGCGCATGGCGATCGACAGGGCGCCGCCGATCAAGCCGGCGATGATCGCAAAAATGATATAGAGCGTGCCGATGTCCTTGTGGTTCGTCGAAAACAGATATCGACGCCACCCCGTGGGAATCGAATGATCGCCGTGGCCGTGGTCGGCGCTGGCTGCATTTGAAGTCATGGTTCAATCCTCATTATCAGCGTAATGTTGGTCAGGAGCTTGGTCTCAGTGCGCGGCTGTCGCCACCTGCACGGGGCTGGAGCCAGCCATGGCAAACTGCTTCTTGGCAGTGAGCAGCCATGCCGCGTAATCGGCCTGGCTCACGACCTTAAATTCAATCGGCATATAGGCGTGGTTCTGGCCGCAGATATTCGAGCATTCACCGTAGAAAGTGCCAGTATGATCGGCTTTGAACCAGGCTTCGTTCAGGCGGCCCGGGATGGCGTCGATACGCACGCCAAAGGACGGCACGGTGAAGGAATGGATCACGTCGGCGCCGGTGACCTGGACGACAATGTTCTTGCCGACCGGCACGACTGCAGGGTTATCAACCGACAAAAGCCGCAATTGCCCCTTGGCCTTGTCGATCTTGTTGGAGGGAATAAGCATCGAATCAAACGAGAAGTCGCCCTGGCCCTTGGGATAGGCATAGGACCAATACCATTGGTGCCCGGTGACCTTGATGGTGACGTCGGGCTTGGGCAGGGTCAACTGGTTGGTCAGGAGCTTGAAGGACGGCACAGCAATGACCACAAGAATCAGGATCGGGATCACCGTCCAGGCCATTTCCAGCATGGTGTTGTGCGTGGTGCGCGAGGGAACAGGGTTGCTCTTTTCGTTGAACCGGACACTGACATAGACCAGAAGCGCCAGCACAAACAGACAGATCACTGTGATAATTGGCAGTAGCAAGTCATTGTGGAAGAGGTGGATGTCATGGGCCAGCGAGGTGTCGGCAGGAATAAAGCCGATCTGTCCCGGTACGGCATGGCCGATCGGTCCGGCGGCCATCGCCAGTGATGGCAACCCCATGAGAACGGCCAGCGCCGCGAACTTCACCATTCTATTTTTTCCAGACATGTCGCGTCTCTCCGCGTGCTCCACTGGTGATGCAAATTTGAACCATCACCTTCAAACGATTCTAAACCACAATGTGCGGCGAGGTGCAACATTGCGGCCGGATTGCGACTTGCGTCAATAGCGCGCGGCAAAGAATGCATGCCGGCACAGGACATTGGTGAAGCAGGCGTGCTGCCTGGCAGCCGGCGTCATTTGCAAGGCAGGGCACGGTGCGCTAGGAAGCACTGCGTCTTTATTTCGAGGGACGCCGCTTGGGGGCAGGAAATTTCCCTTTCGGCGGGCCGAACCTGACAAACCGGGATGTTTATGCGGCAATTTGGCTTTATCGTTGCGACCGCCTGCCTCGTCGGCGCTTTAAACCTGGCGGCGATGCTGGTGCCCGTGGCGGGGGCGCAGGCCCAGGGCGTGATCAAGGCCAAATATGGCGACTGGGACATGCGCTGCCGCACGCCGGTTGGCGCCACCAAGCAGCAATGCGCGCTGGTGCAGAAGGTCAGCGCCGAAAACCAGCCCAATCTCACGCTGATGGCGGTGGCGCTGAAGACGGCGGATGGCAAAAGCCATTTGCTGCGCGTCGTCGTGCCGCTGGGTGTGCTGCTGCCCTCGGGGCTTGGCCTGAAGATCGACAACACCGATATCGGGCGTGTCAATTTCGTGCGCTGTATCGTCGAGGGCGATGTCCATGGCTGCGTCGCAGAAACCGTGCTTGACAACAAGCTCCTGAAACAGCTGGAAACCGGCAAGGTCGCGACCTTCATCATCTTCCAGACTCCGGAGCAGGGTGTCGGCATTCCCTTGCAGTTGAAGGGCTTCAAGCAGGGCTTTGAGAGCTTGCCCTGATCGGCTAAACCAAACAACAGAGTTCAGGCGGGAGCCCAAGTCATGCGTGATCGTTCGATGCGGTTTCAGAGCAAATGCGGCATGGCGCTGGCGGCTGGGCTGACCATGGCGCTGGCTGGTTGCGGCGCCATGGGCGGACCGCAGTCTTCGGGCGCTCCGGCCAGCACTTCGAGCCCGCTCGCCTCCCTGCTGGCCTTCCACACTACCTCGCCGCCGCCGCTCGCCACCGCGCCGAAGAAAGACAAGGATTTCATTTGTCCGCATATCGAAATTTTGCAGGGCGCGTCGGATGTGCGGGTCGGCGGCGCTGGCAACAGCACCGTCAATTACCAGTTCTCGCTCGATAATGTGGCGCGGCAATGCGACCTCGAAAATGGCCAGATCGCCATCAAGGTTGGTGCCGAGGGACGGGTTCTGCTCGGGCCCGATGGCAAGCCGGGGACTTTCCAGGTGCCGGTGCGCTTTGCCATCCGCCGCGAGAGCGACCAGAAGGCCGCGGCCACTGATTTTGTCAAAGTCGCGGTGAATATTCCTGCCGATCATACCCAAGGCGCTTTCACGGCGATTTCGCAACCGATGCTGATCCCCGATGATGGCGACATGGAAGATCAGGATTTCACGGTTCTGGTCGGCTTTGACCAGGGGCAGCCCGCGAAAAAGGTCATGGCCCGGCATCGCCGGCCGCTGCGCCGCAAGAAGCACTGAGACGATCCATTATGGCACCCAGCACCCATCATGCCCGCCTGATTATCCTTGGCGCGGGCCCGGCCGGTTACACGGCGGCGATCTATTCTGCCCGCGCCATGCTCAAGCCGGTATTGATCGCCGGGGCCGAGCCCGGCGGCCAGCTGATGATCACCACAGATGTCGAAAACTATCCGGGCTTTGCGGCGCCGGTGCAGGGGCCGTGGCTGATGGAGCAGTTCCGGCTGCAGGCCGAGCACGTCGGCGCTAGCATTATCAGCGATCATATCGGTCAGGTTGATCTTGGCCAACGGCCGTTCCGGCTCATCGGCGACAATGGCGATCTTTACACGTGCGACGCGCTGATCATTGCTACGGGCGCCAAGGCGCGCTGGCTGGGCCTGCCCTCGGAAGAAACTTTCAAGGGCTATGGCGTGTCGGCCTGCGCCACCTGCGACGGGTTCTTCTTTCGCGGCAAGCGCGTGTTCGTGATCGGCGGCGGCAATTCGGCGGTCGAGGAAGCGCTTTACCTGAGCCATATTGCCGCAGAGGTGACCGTGGTGCACCGGCGTGACCATTTTCGCGCCGAGCGGATCCTGCAGGAGCGCCTGATGGCGGCCGGCAATGTCAAGGTCATCTGGAACCACGAGGTGGCGGAGATTTGCGGCGAGCAGAACCCGCCCGGCGTCAAGGAACTGGTGCTGCGCGATGTGCAAAGCGGGGCCACCACCCGCCATGCGCTCGATGGCCTGTTCGTGGCGATCGGCCATGAACCGGCTTCAAGCCTGTTCGAAGGACAGGTCAAGCTGAAGCCGAACAAATATATCGAGACCAAGGCCGGCAGCACGCTCACCAATGTGCCTGGCGTGTTCGCTGCGGGCGATGTGGCCGATGATGTTTATCGCCAGGCGGTTACTGCGGCCGGGCTTGGCTGCATGGCGGCGCTCGAAGCGGAAAAATATCTCGCGGGCCTCGCAAAGGCCTAGCGCCAGACAATTGCGGCATCGTCACGGTGGCGATGCTTTGCTCGCTGCCGCCTCACGGCTTCTTCGACCTTTCGTTTTCCTGATCCTGCAACAGCCGCCAGGCGACCTTGCCGGTGGCCGATTTTGGCAGGCTCTCAACGAATTCAACGATGCGCGGCGCCTTGTAGCTGGCCATCTGGTTGCGCGACCATTCGATAATCGCTTCGTCGTCAACATTTTCGGCGGAGCCGGCTTTCAGCACCACCAGCGCCTTGACCGTCTCGCCACGATGCGGATCGGGTGCGGAAATGATGCAGGCTTCGGCGACGGCGGGATGGCCGTAAAGAATGGATTCGACTTCCGCCGGCCAGACCTTGAAACCCGAGGCATTTATCATGCGCTTCAGGCGATCCACCATGAAATAATAGCCGTCCTCATCCATGCGGCCGAGATCGCCTGTGCGCAGGAACCGCTTGCCGTCGCGCTCGATGAAGGCGCTGGCATTGGCCTCGGGGCGCTGCCAGTAGCCTTGCATGATTTGCGGGCCGGAGACGATGATTTCGCCAACCTCGCCCTGCGGCAGTTCGGCAAGCGTCAGCGGATCGATGATGCGGGCATCGACGTCAAACATCGGAATGCCAAGGCATTGCTTTTTCATGGCGTCTGGCGGGTTGAGGTGGGTTGGCGCCATGGTCTCGGTCATGCCATAGCCTTCGAGGAAGCCGAGGCCGCATTTATCCTGCAGCTTCTGCGCCACCGCCTCCGGCATGGCAGCGCCGCCGCCGCCCACCTGGCGCAGGCTGGAGAAATCATAATTGTCGATGTCGGGCAGCAACAGCAAATCGATAATGGCGGTGGGCACGGCCGAGAAAGCATTTATGCGATAATGCGCGATGTAATGGGCGGCCATCCTCGCCTCCCAGCGCGGCAGGATGACGATGGTGCTGGCGTTCATCAGCGGCACATTCATCGCGCCCTGCATGGCGGTGACGTGAAAAAACGGCAGGATCACCAGAATGCGGGTCTCAAGCGAGGGGCGGGTCCATTGCCGCTGGCCTGTCACCGTCGCCATGACATTGCGATTGGTATGGGCACAGCCCTTGGGCAGGCCGGTGGTGCCGGAGGTATAGGGCATGACGGCCAGATCATCAGGGCCGGTGCGCAGCGGCGGCGCGCTGAGGCCGGCCTCGATCGCCGTGTGCCACAGTGAGACGCCGGGCTCGGGTTTCACTGCCCGCGGTGCCGACACAAAGTCCGGCACCCGCACAGTGGGTTTGGCGCCCACATAATCGGCATAGGTGACGGCGATGATATGATCGAGGCCCGCGCCCAGCAGCGGGCGCATCTGGGCGAATACTTCCTGGGCGACAAAGGCGACGCGGGCGCCGCTGTCTTCGACATAATGCCGGAGTTCGGCGGTGCGGTTCATCGGGTTGAGCGGCACGACAACCGCGCCAGCGCGCAGGATGCCATAATAGGCGATGACGAATTGCGGCGAGTTCTGCATGTCGATGATGACGCGGTCGCCCTGCTTGACGCCGCATGATTGCGTGAGAAACCCGGCTACAGCCTCGGCCTCGCGCAGAAACTGCGCAAAGGTGACGTGGTAATCATAATATATGATGAAAGATTTATCAGGATAGCGCTTGGCAGAAACTTCGGCATTATAATAGAGATTGGTGGCCGGAATGGGCATGTGATAATCAACGCCCTTGGGCCAAAACGCATAATGCCTTGTGTTCATGCGCGGTTTCCTCGATCTTGTGCTCGTTATAAAATTCGGAAGCCTTGTATGCAGTGGTTCTTGTCTTAGACGCGGTGAGGCTTAATCAGCCGTGCTGCGCTGTCAAATTGCCGTCGAGCCGCCGTCGATCGCGAGGCACTGGCCGGTGATGTGGCGGCTGGCCTCGCTGGCAAACAGCAGCGCGGCGCCCATCAGATCCTCATCGCCGCCGATGCGGTGCAGCGGGGTGCGGGCAATCACCATGTCCTGCATGGTCGACAGCAGACCGGCGGTCATTTTCGAAGGGAAGAAGCCGGGCAGAATGGCATTGACCCTGATGCCGTAATGGCCCCATTCGGCGGCAAGGGCGCGGGTGAAATTGACGACCGCGCCTTTTGAAGTGTTGTAGGCGATGGTCTTCATGGCTTCAGGATTGCCGCGCAGGCCGGCAATCGAGGCAATGTTGATGATGGCCCCGGATTTTTGCGGGATCATCGACGCCCGGGCTACAGCGCGCGTCAGCATGAACATGGCGGTGATGTTGATATCCATCACCTTGTCCCAGGCCTCGTCTGGATAATCCTCGGCCGGCGCGCCCCAGGAGGCCCCGGCGTTGTTCAGCAGCACGTCGACGCGGCCATAATCCTTCATCACCGCATCGACCAGCGGCGCGATCACCGGGCGTTTCGAGAGATCGGCGGGATAGATTTTGGCGGTAAAGCCTCTGGCTTCCAGCTCTGCTTTTGCGCTCGCCAGTTCGTCCGCCTTGCGGGCGACCAGCGCCAGTCTGGCGCCGGCCTCGCCGAGGGCATGGGCCATTTGCAGGCCGAGCCCGCGCGAGCCCCCGGTCACGAGGGCGACCTTGTCTTGCAGGCTGAAAAGGGACATCACACTCATGGTTGCATCCTCAGGGGAGAATTTCAAAGAGGCCGGCAGCGCCCTGGCCACCGCCGATGCACATGGTAACGACTGCCAGTTTGGCACCACGCCGGCGTCCCTCGATCAGGGCATGGCCGGTCAGCCGCGCGCCGGTGACGCCGTAAGGATGACCGACGGCGATCGCCCCGCCGTTGACATTGAGCCGGTCATCGGGAATGCCGAGCTTGTCGCGGCAATAGATGACCTGCACGGCAAAAGCCTCGTTCAGTTCCCAGAGGTCGATATCCTCGATCTTGAGCTTGTGGCGGGCGAGCAGGCGTGGAATGGCGAAGACCGGGCCGATGCCCATTTCATCAGGCTCGCAACCGGCGACGGCGAAGCCCCGGAAAATGCCGAGCGGCTTGATACCGCGTTCGGCGGCGAGTTTGCCATTCATGATGACGCAGGCCGAGGCGCCGTCGGAAAACTGGCTGGCATTGCCCGCCGAAATCACGCCGCCCGGCATGGCGGGGCGAATTTTGGCGACGCCTTCATAGGTTGTGTCGGCGCGGATGCCCTCATCGGCGCTGACCGTGACATCGCGGGTCATCAGCGCGCCGGTGGCCTTGTCATTGGTGGCCATTTTCACCTTGATCGGGGTGATTTCCGCATCAAAGCGCCCGGCGGCCTGGGCTGCGGCGGCGCGCTGCTGGCTGCGCACACCATATTCATCCTGCTTTTCGCGCGGAATATTGTAGCGCTTGGCGACATTTTCGGCGGTTTGCAGCATGTTCCAGTAGATTTCCGGCTTGTGCTCGAGAAGCCAGGATTCCTGCGCCATGAAGCGGTTGGTGTGCTCGTTCTGGGTGCAGGAGATCGATTCGACGCCGCCCGCCACCATCACCGGCGCGTGGTCTACCATGACGCTGTGTGCGGCCATGGCGATGGCCTGCAGGCCCGAAGAGCAAAAGCGGTTGATTGTGGCACCGGAGGCGGTCACCGGCAGGCCGGCGCGCAGGCCGATCTGCCGGGCAATGTTGATGCCGGTCGCCCCTTCGGGCGTGGCGCAGCCAAACAGAATGTCCTCGACCTCACCGGGATCAATGCCGGCGCGTTTGACGGCTTCGGCGACGACATGGCCACCGAGGGTCGCGCCATGCGTCATATTGAACGCGCCGCGCCAGGATTTGGCGAGGCCGGTGCGGGCGGTGGAAACGATGACGGCTTCATTCATGGGGTGTCTCCGGAATTGGGGGCGCTTCAAGCGGCGTTGAAACTCTTGCCTTCCGCCGCGAGGCGGGCCAGCAGCGGCGCGGGTTGCCAGAAGTCTGCGTCTTCAGCCGATTGTGCCGCAAATTCCTTCATGCGGGCGACGACATTGAAAAGACCCTGCTGATCGGCCCAGAACATCGGCCCGCCACGCCAGGCCGGGAAGCCATAGCCGGCGATATAGGTCATATCGACATCGGAGGCGCGCTGGGCAATGCCTTCCTCAAGGATTTTCGCGCCCTCATTGACGAGCGCATACATGCAGCGCTCGACGATTTCGGTTTCGCTGAACTTGCGGGCATTGATGCCCTTTTCGTGCCGGTAATCCGAAATCAGCTTGGCGACGACCGGATCGGTCAGAGGATTGCGGTTGCCCGGCTCATAGCGATACCAGCCGGCACCGGTCTTCTGGCCATAGCGGCCCATTTCGCAAAGCCGGTCCGACAATTCCGAGAACGGGATGGTGGCACCCTGGGCATAACGATGCTTGCGCACCGCCCAGCCAATGTCATTGCCAGCAAGATCACCCATGCGGAAGGGGCCCATGGCGAGGCCGAATTTCTCCAGCGCCTTGTCGATCTGCTCGGGCGCGGCGCCCTTTTCCAGCAGATAGCCCGACATGCGGCGGTAATATTCCAGCATGCGGTTGCCGATGAAGCCATCGCAAACGCCTGACACAACCGCGATTTTCTTGATCTTTTTGGCAAGCTGCATCACCGTGGCGAGCACATCCTTGCCGGTTTTGGCACCGCGCACCACTTCCAGCAGTTTCATGACATTGGCCGGGCTGAAGAAGTGCATGCCGAGCACATCCTGCGGGCGCCTGGTGAAGCTGGCGATCTTGTTGACATCGAGCGTCGAGGTGTTGGAGGCGAGGATCGCCCCCGGCTTGGCAATGGTGTCGAGCTTGCTGAACACGTCCTGCTTCACATCCATGTTCTCGAACACCGCCTCGATGATGAGATCGGCGTCTTTCAGCGCCGCCATGTCGAGCGCCGGGGTCAGCAGGCCCATACGGGTTTCGACATCGGCGGCAGTGATGCGGCCTTTCCTGGCGGAATTCTCGTAATTGCCGCGGATGGTCTTGAGGCCGCGGTCGAGCGCGTCCTGTTTGGTCTCGATAATCGTCACCGGAATGCCGGCATTGAGGAAATTCATGGCAATGCCGCCGCCCATGGTGCCGGCACCGATCACGCCGACGCGGGCAATGGTGCTGGTGGGGGTGTCGGCTGGAATATCGGCAATGCGCGAAGCGGCGCGCTCGGCCGCAAAGACATGGCGCATGGCCATGGAAACCGGCGTCGACATGAGGTTGATGAAGGTCTTGCGCTCTTCGGCCATGCCCTCATCAAAGGGTTTCAGCACGCCGCCGATGGCATCGACCGCCAGCGCCCGCGCCGGTTCACGCGGGAACTGCGCCTGGGCCGCGCCCTTGGCATATTGCAGGAAGCCTTGCGCTTCCGAGACGGGCAGGTCGAGCGCACGGTCACGCACTTTCGGGCGCTGGCCGCTGGCCGCCAGTTCGAGCGCCAGTTTCACGGCTGCACCCACGACGTCGTCCTTCACCACTGCGTTGAACAGGCCGGTGCCGGCGAACATTCTGGCGGGGAAGGGCTCGCCGGAAATGATGATGTTGCAGGCCATGGCGAGGCCGAGGGCGCGCGGCAGGCGCTGGGTGCCGCCGGCGCCGGGGATGAGGCCGAGCTTGACTTCCGGCAGCGCGATAAAGGCCTTGTCGAGCGCGACCCGGCCATGGGCGCCGAGCGCCAGCTCCAGCCCGCCGCCCATGGCGGTGCCGTTGATGGCGGCGACAACCGGCTTGGCGCTTGATTCCACGGCGGCAATCATATCCAGCAGGTTGGGCGAGGCATAGGAGCGCGGCGTGCCGAATTCCTTAATGTCAGCGCCGCCGGAAAAATTGCGGTCCGTGCCGGTGATGACAATGGCCTTGACCGCCGCATCGGCGGCTGCGGCGCCCAGCGCCTGCATAAAGCCGATGCGCAGCGCCTGACCAAGGCCGTTGACCGGCGGGTTATCGAGGCGGATGACGGCGACGCCGTTGTCGATGGTGGAATGCACTGGAGACATGGGGAGCGACCCTTCGGATGAAGCTGGATGAGCGCGCCGCCCATGGAGCAAGGGCGAGGCGCCGGGCGGTTATGAATAGGGCTGATAAGCGTGGCGCGCGCTGTGGTTCTTCCCGCAATATTACGATTCTTGGCGTTGCAGATCGATAGTCTGCATATAAACTGTAGGCTAAAGCGGTGCGGCAGGCTTGTAAAGTGCGGAGTTGGGGGAGGCGGGCATGGACAGCGGATTTGTACGCAATGGCGCGATCAGGCTGCAGTGGCGTAGCGCCGGCCGCCCGGATGCGACCGGCCCGATGCTGCTGTTTTTGCACGGGTTTCCGGAATTTTCCTGCGCCTGGGATGTGATGCTGGCGCATTTTGCGCCGCAATATTTTTGTGTGGCACCCGATTTGCGCGGCTTTGGCGGGAGCGACCGGCCGGCGGAGGTTTCCGCCTATGGGCCGGGCGCGCTCATGAGCGATATTGCCGCCGTCATCCGGCACTTTGGCCGCGACAAGGCAATCATCATCGCCCATGACTGGGGCGGGGCGATAGCCTGGGGCTTTGCCGCCCGCCACGCCGCCATGGTCGAAAAGCTGATCATTCTCAATGCCCCGCATGCGGTGCCATTTGCCCGGGCGCTGGCGCATGATGCTGGCCAGCAAAGGGCCAGCCACTATATGCTGAAGCTGCGCCTGCCCGGCATGGAAGACCGGCTGCGGGAGCAGGATGCGGCGGCGCTGGCGGCGATGTTCAACCATCCGGTCGATGGCCATAATGTTCTGCCGCCGGAGCTGCTAGCCACCTATCGGCGCAACTGGCTGGAGCCGGGCGCGCTGGAGGCCATGCTAAATTATTACCGCGTGACGCCGCTGCTGCCGCCAACGCCCGAACATGCCGGGGCGGCGGCGCTGCAGCTTGATCCGGCACAGTTCAAAGTGCAGGTGCCGGTGCTGGTGATCTGGGGCATGAAAGACCAGCGCTGCTGCCGGTGCTGCTGGAGGGCCTCGATGAGCTGGTGGGCGACCTGCGCATCGAGAGGCTGGCCGGGGCCGGGCATTTTTGTGCGCATGAGGCGCCGGCCCGTGTGGCCGCCCTGATCGAGGGATTTATAGCGCCGTGAGGCAGGGCCGCCATACGGCTGGCGCTTTGCAAGATGCGTCGGCAGCGGCCTCGTCAAGCTTGCAATCGGGGCGCGGCTTTGGCATAGCAGGGCCACGGAGATGTGGCCGAGAGGCTGAAGGCGGCGGTTTGCTAAACCGTTATAGGGTTGTAAAGCCCTATCGAGGGTTCGAATCCCTCCGTCTCCGCCACATCAGTCCCTGAGTGGGCACTGAGTTTACGCTACCGTTCGCCGTAAGCGCCTGAAGCAGCCGAGACTTCGATCCCATGATGCGGACCTCGCCATCTGCGACTTCGACGCGCTGGGCGAGCGCACGGAGATGGTCGCGGCG
>JAGXAM010000022.1 GCA_019075905.1 Hyphomicrobiales bacterium | reverse complement strand
TGCCGACGTCATCGAGAAAATCGCCTCCGGCTGGCCCAACGCCCGTCTCGACGAACTCATGCCTTGGGCATGGGCGAATGACAAAGTCAAAACTACCGACATAAAAACACGCGCGGCCTAAAAAGCTGCGCCCTTGGCGCAACGCTTACGAAGGTCGCGGAGGCCGGCGACCGGATCGTGAATGGCGACAGATTTTAGGGTCAGGCCAGCAGAGACACCGCCCATTCATTGTGCCGCGTGATGATTTTCTCAAGATCCATGGTCAGCAGCCGCCCTTGCCTGACTACAACCTTGCCATTGATGATGCTGAGCGAGACATTTCCTGGCGTGCCGAACAGCAGCGCCGCCACCTGGTCGCCCTGCGCACCGGCATGGGCGATGCCGCGCATGTCAAAGGCGATGATGTCGGCCGCCATGCCCGGCGCGATCTGGCCGATATCGTCGCGCCCCAGCACCCTGGCGCCACCGCGCGTCGCCAGTTCCAGCGCCTGTCGCGCGCTCATGGCTGTCGGCCCGAAGCCGACCCTTTGCAGCAGCATGGCCTGGCGGGCCTCTGCCAGCATGTGGCCGGAATCATTTGAGGCCGATCCATCGACCCCGAGGCCGATCGGCACCCCGGCATCGCACATGAAGCGCACGGGGGCTATGCCCGAAGCCAGCCGCATGTTCGAGCAAGGGCAATGGGCAATGCCAGTGCCGCTGGCCGCAAACAGCCGGACGCCCGGCTCATCCAGCTTCACGCAATGCGCGTGCCAGACATCGGGCCCAAGGAACCCGCGCTCTTCGGCATAATGCGCCGGGCTGACGCCATAAACCTCGAAACTATAGGCAACATCGCGGTCGTTTTCGGCCAGATGCGTATGCAGGCCGACGCTATAGGCCCGCGCCAGTTTCGCCGATTCGCGCATGAGTGCATCGCTCACAGAAAATGGCGAGCAGGGCGCGACGCCGACCCTCGTCATGGAAAAGCGCGCAGGATCGTGCCAGGCCTCGATCACCCGACGGGTATCCTTGAGGATGAAGGCTTCGCTTTCAACCACACTGTCCGGCGGCAGGCCGCCCTGGCTTTGGCCAACGCTCATCGCGCCGCGGGTGGCGTGAAAACGCAGGCCGATATCATGCGCCGCTTCAATGGAATCATCGAGCCGGCAGCCATTGGGAAAAATATAAAGATGATCGCTCGATGTCGTGCAGCCGGAAAGGATCAACTCGGCCATGGCCGTATGCGCCGAAGCGCGGATCATTGGCGGCGTCAGATTCGCCCATACCGGATAGAGCGCGCTGAGCCAGTCGAATAATTCGGCGTCCTGCGCCGCCGGCAGGGCGCGCGTCAGGCTCTGCACCATGTGGTGGTGGGTGTTGACCATGCCTGGCATCACCACATGGCCCTGAAGATTGATCACCTCGTCGGCTGTTCCCGGCAGATCGCGGCTCGCCCCCACCGCGGTAATGACATTGTCCTCGATCAGCACCGCGCCGTCCTTGATCTCGCGCCGCTGCTCATCCATCGTCACAAGCACATCGGCGTGACGCAGCAATAAACTGTGACTCACGGGGACCAACTCTCGGCAGGGGTGGCTTCTTGCACGGTTTCGGCCTTGGCCTGATCAATGATTTTCAGCAGGCTTGCCAGGGTTTCGCGCATATGCAAGCCGGTGACGGCGGAAAGCTTTATCGGCGTGTGCCCGCAAACCCGGCGCAGCCGGTCGGATTGCTGCTTGAGTGTCGCAGCATCGACACTGTCGACCTTGGTCAGCGCGACGATTTCCGGCATGTCGGCCAGCACATCGCCGTAGGCTTCAAGCTCGCCGCGCACCGTGCGCCAGGCCTTGCCCGCGTGCTCGCCGCTGGCATCGACCAGATGCAGGATCACCCGGCAGCGCTCGACATGGCCCAAAAACCTGTCGCCGAGCCCGGCGCCCAGATGCGCGCCCTCGATCAGGCCGGGAATATCGGCCAGCACGAATTCCCGGTCATCGAACCCGACCACGCCGAGATTGGGATGCAGCGTGGTGAAGGGATAATCGGCGATTTTCGGCTTGGCGGCACTGACTGCCGCCAGAAAGGTTGATTTTCCGGCATTGGGCAGGCCCACCAGCCCGGCATCGGCAATCAGTTTCAGGCGCAGCCACAGCACCCGCTCCTCGCCGGCTTGCCCAGCATTTGCGCGGCGCGGGGCCTGGTTGGTGGAGGTCTTGAAATGGGCATTGCCGAAGCCGCCATTGCCGCCACGCGCCACCCTGACGCTCTCGCCGATATTGACGAGGTCGGCAATCAGCGTTTCGCCATCTTCTTCAAATACTTGCGTGCCGGCCGGCACACGCAGCACAGCATCCGCGCCCTTGGCTCCGGCGCGGTTCTTGCCCATGCCATGCGTGCCTGTCTTGCCCTTGAAATGCTGCTGGAACCGGTAGTCGATCAGGGTGTTGAGACCCTCGACACACGTGATGACGACATCGCCGCCCTTGCCGCCGTCGCCGCCGTCGGGGCCGCCGAATTCGATGAATTTCTCGCGCCGGAACGACACAACGCCGGCGCCGCCGTCACCGGAGCGCACAAAGATACGGGCTTGATCAAGGAACTTCATCACTTCCGACTAAAGCAGGCGCGGCGCTTGCGCAACTCTCTCGCCGGGCACTCAACCCGGGCGGCAGCGCACAATGTAGCAACGGGCCCAGCGCGGTGTACGGATCGCGCATTCGATCAAGGCACGTTGTCTTGCCGAACTGAGATAATAATATCCATAGGAAAACCCGGTAGCCCCGGTTGTGCCGCGTGCAAAGCACCGCCACGCCCAGGCCGGACTTGTAGCACCGGTGACGCCAGCCACGACCAGCGCCAGCACGATCAAGGATTTCTTCATGGTGTCTGTTCCCTACTGCTGCCCAGCAACGTGACAAAATCCCTAATTTTTCGTTCCGTCAATGGTTTGCCTCAATTCTCAACCTTGTTTTTTTTGAGGGGCAGGACAGCCCGGCTGATACGCGCAGTCCGGGCAAAATCCGCCAGCAAATATTTGCCTCGGGCGCTTGACTCCCAGTTCCCATATGTTAGCATTTTGTTCTCATTTCGAGAGAGATGGAGCGCTCCGATGACCACGTCCCCCTTCGTCTGGTATGAATTGTCAACGACAGATATGGCCGCCGCGCGAGGCTTTTATGGCGCTGTGCTTGGCTGGGGCGCGGACGATATGAACATGCCCGGCATGCCTTATACTGTAGTCAAGGCCGGTGATGTGCCGATCGGCGGCATTATGAATTTGCCCGATCACCTTGCACAGGCCTGCGTGCCGCCGCATTGGATCGCCTATATGGCCTGCGATGATGTCGATGCGACCGCCAAGGCCATGCAGGCTGATGGCGCCACCATCCACCTCGCCCCGACCGATATCCCCAATGTCGGGCGCTTTGCCGTCATGGCCGATCCGGCGGGCGCGCATTTCAATCTCTTCAAGCCGTTGCCCGGCGATGGGCCGGTGCCGGAGCGCTATGCTCCGGGCACTGTCGGCTGGCGCGAGCTTTACACCTCCGATCTTGCCGGTTCGCTGGCATTTTACGGCAAGTATTTCGGCCTCACCAAATTGCGGTCGCACGACATGGGAGCCATGGGATCCTATGAGGTGTTCGGATATGGCGGCGAGCAACTGGGCGGTATGATGGACCGCCCGCCGCAGGTGCCGGTCTCGACCTGGGGCTTTGTTTTCACGGTCATCGATATTGAGGAGGCGGCAGCGCGCGTCACCGCCTCTGGCGGCAAGGTGCTGATGGGGCCGATGGAAGTCCCCGGCGGCCAGAAGACCGCGAAATGTCTCGATCCGCAGGGCGCATCTTTCTCCATGGTGACCCAGCCGCAGGCAGCGGCTTGAGGCATGCGGCAAATCGGCCAATGCCCTTAAAGTTTCGCGCGGCCACCCCCAGATAAAGATAACAGATGGGGCCGTCTGGGCCGCCATGAGGGACGAGGTCGATGAGCCTGCTCGCAGACAAGGCGCAGCCTGTCGAGGCTGCACCACATAATCAGCGCGTGGCTTTGGGTATTGATGGCATGACCTGCGCCACCTGTGCGGCGCGTGTCGAACATGCGCTCGCGGCGCTGCCGGGGGTCAAGGGTCAGGTCAATCTCGCCGACAACAAGGCGACGATCGACTTTGACCCGTCCTGCACCGCGCCCGCGGCGCTTGTCGCGGCCGTCGAGCATGCGGGCTATGGCGTCGTCACCGAGAGCCGCGATCTGGCAATTTCGGGCATGACCTGTGCCACCTGCTCCACCCGTGTCGAAAAGGCCTTGGCGAAAGTGCCCGGCGTCACCGGGGCCAGCGTCAACCTCGCCACCGAAAAGGCGACCGTGCAGGGCATATCCGGGTTGCTGCGCCCTGCCGATCTCATTGCCGCCGTGCGCGCCGCCGGTTACGACGCCGATCTCCTCACCGGGGACAGCGCCCGCGATCAGCAGCGACAGGTGCAGGAAGCGGCACGCCAGCAGCGCGAGACCTGGCGCATGATGCTGGCCGCAGCCCTGAGCCTGCCGCTGCTGGCGGTGATGTTTGGCCTGCCGCTGCCGGGCTGGCTGGCGGTGGCACTGGCGACAATCGTGCAATTTGGCATGGGCGCGCGGTTTTATGTCGGCGCCTGGAAGGCGCTGCGTGCCCGCACCGGCAACATGGACATGCTGGTGGCGCTCGGCACCTCGGCGGCCTATTTCTACAGCCTTTATGTTTTTTGGCGCGGTGCGCCGGGCCAGTCGACCTATTTTGAGGCTGGCGCCATGGTTATCACCCTGGTCATGGTCGGCAAATGGCTGGAAGAGCGCGCCAAACGCTCGACCGGCTCGGCCTTGCGGGCGCTGATGCAACTGCGGCCCGAGCGCGCCCGCATCCTGCGCGATGGCATAGAAATCGAGCTGCCGCTGGATGCCGTCGCCCCGCAGGATGTCGTCGTCGTGCGGCCGGGCGAACTGATGCCGGTCGATGGCATCGTGCTCAGCGGCCAGGGCGATGTCGACGAGAGCCTGCTCACCGGCGAAAGCATGCCGGTCGCCAAACAGGCGGGCGACAAGGTCACCGGCGGATCGATCAATGGCGCCGGCTTTCTCAGCGTCACGGCCACAGCCATCGGCACGCAATCGGTTCTGGCGCGCATCATCGCGCTGGTCGAGAATGCCCAGGCCAAGAAAGCCCCGGTGCAAAGGCTGGTAGACCAGGTCGCCGGCATTTTCGTGCCTGTAGTCATCGCCGTGGCGCTGGTGACTTTCCTCATCTGGTGGCTGGTGATCGGCAATGTGCCGCTGGCGGTCATCAGCGCCGTATCGGTTCTGGTCATTGCCTGCCCGTGCTCGCTCGGTCTGGCAACCCCTACGGCCTTGATGGTGGGAACCGGTGCCGCCGCCCGGGCTGGCATTCTCATTCGGGATGCCGAGGCGCTGGAACAGGCCTGCAATCTCGATTACATCATTCTCGATAAAACCGGCACGCTGACGCAAGGCAAGCCGCATGTCACCGAGATCATCACGACCGGCATGAGCGAGGCGGCGCTGGTCGCCCTTTGCGCCGCCGCGCAAAGCGGCAGCGAGCACCCGCTGGCGCGGGCCATTCTGGCGCGGGCGCAAGGCATGGTGCTGCCGCCCTTGAACAATTTTACCAGCCTGCCGGGCAGGGGTCTGGTTGCCGATGTCGGCACCATCCGGCTGGCCATGGGCAACCGCGCCCTGATGGCACAATATAACGTTGCAACCGCGCCCCTCGAAACGCAGGCCGCCGGGCTTGAGACTCTCGGGCGCACGGTCATGTGGGCCGCCGAACTGGCTGAACCGGCCAGGCTCATGGGCCTCATCGCTGTCGCCGATCCGGTCAAGCCCGAAGCCAGGGCCGCCGTCGCCGCGCTGCATGCGCTCGGGCTTCGCGCCATGCTGGTCACCGGCGACAATGAGCGCACCGCTGCGGCTGTGGCCAGTGCGGTCGGCATCGATCAGGTCAAGGCCGGTGTCTTGCCGGACGGCAAGGCCGAGGTGGTGCGCACATTGCAGGCTGCGGGCCATCGCGTTGGCATGGTCGGCGATGGCATCAATGATGCACCGGCGCTGGCGGCGGCCGATGTCGGTATCGCCATGGGCACCGGCGCCGATGTGGCGATGCAGACGGCCGGCATCACCCTCATGCGCGGTGATGTCATGCTGATCGCCGACGCCATGGCCATCAGCCGTGCCACCTATAACAAGATCAGGCAGGGGTTGTTCTGGGCCTTCTTCTACAATCTCATCGGCATGCCGCTGGCGGCCATTGGCCTGCTCAGCCCGATGATTGCCGGTGCCGCCATGGCGTTTTCCTCGGTGAGTGTGGTCAGCAACGCGCTGCTGTTGCGCCGCTGGCGCCCGGCCCGCGCCAAAGCGTAAAATTCATCAGGCCGCGCCTTTGCCCCTTGCCAAATGCCGTGCAAGGCGACAACGATCACCCTGACATGCGGCGCGGGGAGGCAGCAATGAGCGTGACGGTTTTTGGCGACTATGATGGCGTGCCGGTGCTGCAGGTGCCGCTGCAGTCCGACGCAGGCGCCGAGGCCGAAATCCTCACCTGGGGCGCAGTCATCCGCGATCTTCGAGTGCCCCATCGCGGCAAGCTCCAGCGCGTCGTGCTCGGCCTCAACAGCCTCGCCGATTATCGCAATCATTCCGGCCATATGGGTGCCGTCGCCGGGCGCTTTGCCAACCGCATTGCCCATGCCAGCTTCACGCTTGATGGTGTCACCCACAACCTGCCGCGCAATCTCAACGGCCGCCACAGCCTGCATGGCGGCGGCGCCGGTTTTGGCGTGCGGCCGTGGCGGCTGGCGGCCCATGACCGCTCCAGCGCCACGCTGACCCTGCATTCACCCGACGGCGATGCCAATTATCCCGGCGCGCTTGACGTCACCTGCACCTACCGCCTGATCGGCATGGGTATCCTGCGGGTGGAATTTGCCGCCCATTGCGACGCGCCGACCATCATCAATCTGGCGCAACATTCCTATTTCAACCTCGATGGCAGTCCTGACGCGCGCGGCCACGAGGTGCTGATCCCATCGAAATTCCGCACGCCGACCGATGCCGAGGGCATTCCCACCGGCGAAATTCGCGATGTCACCGGCACGCCATGGGATTTCACGCGTTTCACGGCCATCAACGCCAGAGATACGCTCTATGACAGCAATTATTTTGTTACTTCCCCGCCTGATCCGCATCATGGTCTCGCGCATGCAGCGACATTGCGCTCACCGCTCAATGGCCTGAGCATGGAAGTGCACACCTCCGCGCCCTGCGTGCAGTTTTATGATGCCGCCAACCTCGCCTGCCCCGGCATCGGCCTCGAAAACCAGCCCTACCAGCGCCATGCCGGCATTTGTTTCGAGCCGCAGGGCGTGCCCGATGCGCCCAACCAGCGCCAGTTTCCCAGCCCCGTGCTGCGGCCGGGCGAAACCTACCACCAGACCAGCGAATTTCGCTTCATCTGAGGCAAGGCGCCGCCGCCGGGCGCTCTAGGCGCCCATATAGGCCGGCAGCCAGCTCTCGTGGGCTTCGCGCAGGCGCGCCAGCGCCAGCGGCTCACAATCCGGCAAGGCCAGCGCCGTGCCGCCGGTCACGCCCAGCGCCACCAGCGGCACACCGGCCTGACCGGCAGCCTTGGCGATCCTCAGGCTGTTGGCGGTGGTCGCGGTGACGACATAGCGCGCCTGATCCTCGCCGAACAGCACGCCATGGCGCTCGCCTTCCGGCAGAACCGTGATGCGCGCCCCGAGATTGCCGGCCAGCGCCATTTCTGCCAGCGCCACGCCGAGCCCGCCATCGGCAAGATCATGGACGGCGCTGACATCGCCAAAGGCGATCAATTCGCGGACAAAGTCGCCATTGCGGCGCTCGGCATCGAGATTCACCGGCGGCGGCGCCCCGCGCTCAAGCCCGCAAATATCTCGCAAATACAGCGATTGCCCGAGCCAGCCCGCCGTCGCCCCGATCAGCATGATCACCTCATCGGCCTTTTTGAAGCCAATGCTGGCCGCCTTGGCGACATCCTTGACGAGCCCGACGCCGCCAATGGTCGGGGTCGGCAGGATCCCGCGCCCCTGGGTCTCGTTATAGAGCGAGACATTGCCGGAAACGACCGGGAAATCCAAAGCCGCGCAAGCCTCGCCAATGCCCTTGATGCAGCCGACCAGCTGGCCCATGGCCTCAGGCTTTTCAGGATTGCCGAAATTGAGATTGTCGGTCAGCGCCAGCGGCCTTGCGCCTGACGCCGTGAGATTGCGCCAGGCTTCCGCCACCGCCTGCCGGCCGCCCTCGACCGGATCAGCCTCGCAATAGCGCGGCGTCACATCTGTGGTGAAGGCAAGGCCCTTGGGGCCATCTCCCACCCGCACTACGGCGGCATCACCGCCGGGCTGCTGCACGCTGTTGCCTAAAATGAGATGGTCATATTGCTCCCAGACCCAGCGCTTCGAGCACAGGTCGGGCGTCGCCAGCAGGCGCAGCAGCGCCACGTCAGGGCTGACCGGCGGGCGCACATCGCGCGCCTCGATCACGGCCTGTTTCGGCTTCGCGACCCAGGGGCGATCATATAGCGGCGCTTCATCGCCCAGTTCCTTGATCGGCAGATCGGCTTTGACCTCGCCGCCATGCTTGACGACAAAGCGCAGATTGTCGGTGGTCTTGCCGACAATGGCAAAATCCAGCCCCCATTTGACGAAAACCGCCTTGGCGATTTCGGCGCGGGCCGGATCGAGCACCATGAGCATGCGCTCCTGGCTTTCCGACAACATCATCTCATAGGCGCTCATGCCTGCCTCGCGGCAGGGCACCGCGTCGAGATCAAGCTCGATGCCGAGATTGCCTTTGGCGCCCATTTCCACCGCCGAGGACGTCAGCCCGGCGGCGCCCATATCCTGAATGGCGATCACCGCCCCGGTCTGCATCAGTTCGAGGCAGGCTTCGAGCAGCAATTTTTCGGCAAAGGGATCGCCGACCTGCACGGTCGGGCGCTTTTCCTCGGCATCGGCCTCGAAGGCCGCCGAAGCCATGCTCGCGCCATGAATGCCGTCGCGGCCGGTTTTCGAGCCAAGATAGACGATGGGATTGCCGACCCCGGTCGCCTTGGCATAGAAAATCGCATCGCTCCGGGCCAGACCCACCGCCATGGCATTGACGAGAATATTGCCGTCATAGCGGGTGTGGAAGCCGACCTGGCCGCCCACCGTCGGCACGCCGAAACTATTGCCATAGCCGCCGATACCGGCCACCACCCCCGCCACCAGATGCCGCGTTTTTGGATGTTCGGGCGCGCCGAAGCGCAGGGCATTGAGGCAGGCGACAGGACGCGCGCCCATGGTGAAAACATCGCGCAGGATGCCGCCAACCCCGGTCGCAGCCCCTTGATATGGCTCAATGAATGACGGGTGGTTATGGCTTTCCATCTTGAAGACGCAAGCCTCGCCATCGCCAATGTCAATGACGCCGGCATTTTCGCCCGGGCCCTGGATGACCCAGGGTGCCTTGGTTGGCAATCCACGCAGATGCAGCCGTGACGATTTGTAAGAGCAGTGCTCGTTCCACATCGCCGAGAAAATGCCAAGCTCGGTGAAAGTCGGGGCGCGGCCGATCAGCTTCAGAATACGCTGATATTCATCAGGTTTCAGGCCGTGCGAGGCGATGAGTTCGGCGGTCAGGGCGGGTTCATTCATGGCAGGTCACGGCATGTTGGATGAAAAGGAAGGCAAGCCCCGGACTGCGCTGAGCGCGATCTTGCCGAGGCGTGGCGACCGGCACATTCATGCGGCCAGCAGGCTTTTGAACAGGCCGCGCCCGTCAATGCCGCCAACCAGCGGATCGATCAGATTTTCAGGATGCGGCATCAGCCCGAGCACCCTGCGGTCGGAGGCATAAATTCCGGCAATATCATGGAGCGAGCCATTGGGGTTGGCAGCCCCGCCAACCATGCCGGCGCCATCGCAATAGCGGAACGCTACCAGCCCTTCGCCTTCCAGCCGGGCCATGGTCTCGTCATCGGCAATATAATTGCCCTCGCCATGGGCGATGCACACCTTGATCACCTGATGCGGCTGATAGGCGCGGGTGAAGGGCGTGTCGGTGCGCTCGACCCGCAGATGCTGCATCCTGCACACGAAGCGCAGGTTGGCGTTACGCATCAGCACGCCCGGCAACAGGCCGCTTTCCACCAGAATCTGGAAGCCGTTGCAGATGCCCAGCACCAGCCCGCCGCGCGCCGCATGTGCCTTGACCGCCTGCATGATATGGGCGCGCCCGGCAATCGCGCCGCAGCGCAGATAATCGCCATAGGAAAAGCCGCCGGGCAGCACCACCAGATCGGTGCCCGCGGGCAATTCATAATCGGCGTGCCAGACATGCACCGGCTTGTGGCCAGTGACATCGGCAAGGGCCCGGAATACGTCGCCTTCGCGGTTCGAGCCGGGGAAGGTGATGATGGCAGCTTTCATCTTTGCTTATACCAGTTCGATGCGGTAGGTCTCGACAATCAGATTGGCCAGCAGCTTTTCGGCGGCGGCTTTCAGGGTCGTAGTCGCTGCATCCGCGGCCATATCGTCCATGTCAATGTCGAACACCTTGCCCTGGCGCACGCCCTTGATGCCGGGAACCTCCAGCGCATGCAGCGCGCCTTCGATAGCCTTGCCTTGCGGGTCCAGCACGCTGGGTTTGAGGGTAACGGTAATTCGCGCTTTCATGATGGGGCCTTGTGCAGCAGATCGGGCAATCAATCCAAGTCCGTTCGCATAGAGTTTCATGCCGCAGGACGCAAGCTTGCGCGCGCGCCAGGGTGGCTTATTCACAAGCGCCGGCGGCTTTAGCCTTGCGGCGCCATCACCTTGCGTACAGCCTCGATCACCTGCTGTGCCGAAACCTGCGCCAGCGCCTCAAGCCTCGCGGCATAGGGCATCGGCACCTCGACGGCAGCGACTCGCAGCACCGGCGCCTTCAGGGCCGCGAACGCATGTTCGGCCACCTGCGCGGCGATTTCCGCGCCAATCCCGCTTTGCGGCCAGCCTTCCTCAACCGTGACGCAGCGTCCGGTGCGGCGCACGCTCTCCAGCACTTTTGGCACATCCAGCGGCCGCAGGCTGCGCAGGTCGATGACTTCGGCAGATATGCCCTCGCTCGCCAGCTGGGCGGCGGCGCTCAGCGCATGGCTGACCGTGATGGAATAGGCGACCAGCGTCACGTCAGTGCCGGCGCGGGCAATCCTGGCCTCACCGATTGGCACCAGATGCTCGGGATCGTCGGGAAGCTCGCCGCTTTCGCCGTAAAGCAACTCATGTTCGAGGAACATGACCGGATTATTGTTGCGAATGGCGCTGCGCAGCAGGCCCGCCGCATCGCTGGCGGTCGCCGGTGCCACCACCAGCAGGCCGGGGATATTGGCGAACATGGCGGCAAAATCATGCGTGTGCTGCGCGCCGACGCGCGGCGCCCCGCCATTCGGGCCGCGGAAGACGATGGGGCAGGCGACCTGGCCCCCGGAAATATAGCGTGCCTTGGCCGCCGAATTCATGATGTGATCCATGGCCTGCAGCGCAAAATTGAAGGTCATGAATTCCACGACCGGGCGCATGCCGGCCAGCGCCGCACCTACCGCCAGCCCGGCAAAGGCATGTTCGGTGATCGGCGTATCGACCACCCGTGCGGGGCCGAATTCGGCAAGCAGGCCCTGCGTGACCTTGTTGGCCCCGTCATATTCGCCCACTTCCTCGCCAATGACGAACACCAGCGGCTCGCGCCGCATTTCATCGGCAAGCGCCGAGCGCAAGGCCTCGCGCATGCTGGCGTTGCGGCTGCCGGCCCGGGGTGCAGGCATTTCGCCCTGCGGCGCTGGTTCTGCCACCGGTGCGCTGGAGGGGTGCAAAGCTGCCTCAGCGCGCGGACGCTCGCTGATGGTGCCGAGCAGGACACCGGCCGCCAGCGCGGCGCTGCCAGCGCTGACCACCTGCTGCATCAATATGCCATCGCCCGGGCTTTCAATTTCAAAGGTCGAGGCCTCGCCAGCGATTTCGGCAATGACGTCCCCGGCATTGACGCGCTCGCCAATGCCGCAAAGCCAGCGCGTGAGGCGAAAGCCGCCGGAAGCCCCCGGCAGGCTCGGCAGCCTGATGTCGAGCAGCGGCGCTTCGGCGCGGGGGGGGCGGGCGGCGCTCATGCCAGCACGTCTGTCATGAGTTCGGCAGCATCCGGCTCCGGCTGGTGGGCGGCATATTCGGCCGCCTCGCTGATGCGGGCGCGCACTCCGGTCTCGATCGCCCGCAGCTCACTCTCGCTGATATGCCCGCCCTGCAGCAGCCAGTCGCGCAGCTGATCGATCGGGTCCTGCGTTTCGCGCATTTTCTGCACCTCTTCGGCGGAGCGGTATTTGGCGGGATCAGCCATGGAATGCCCGCGATAACGATAAGTCTGCATTTCCAGAATGCGCGGCCCGCCGCCGGCCCGGATCGCCGCCAGCGCCGCGCCGGTGGCGGCATGCACGGCGGCAACATCCATGCCGTCGACCCGGGCACCCGGCACATCGAAAGCCGTGCCGCGCCGCGAAAAATCGGTCACAGCCGAAGCCCGCATGACCGGGGTGCCCATGGCATAGCGGTTGTTCTCGATGATGTAGAGTATGGGCAGCCGCCACAGCTGCGCCATGTTGAAACATTCATAGACTTGGCCCTGATTGGCCGCGCCATCGCCAAAAAAGCAAATGACCACGCCATTCTTTTTCTGGTGCTGCATGGCAAAGGCGAGGCCGGTGCCGAGCGACACTTGCGCCCCGACAATGCCGTGGCCGCCAAAGAACCCGAGTTGCGGCGCAAACAGGTGCATCGAGCCGCCCTTGCCCTTGCTGAGGCCATTGCGGCGCCCCGCCAGTTCCGCCAGAACCCGCCGCGGATCGACCCCGCAGGCCAAGGCATGGGCATGGTCGCGGTAGCCGGTGATCATCTGGTCGCCGTCGTGATAATGCGCCGCCACACCGGCGATGATGGCTTCCTGGCCGATATAAAGGTGGCAATAGCCACCAATCAGGCCAAGGCCATACATTTGCGCGACCTTTTCCTCAAACCGCCGCACCAGCAGCATGGTGTGATAGGCCGCCTTGGCCTGTTCCGGCGTAAATCCAGCCTTGCCTTGGCCATCCGATTTCATGCAATCTTCCGATTATGCTGGTTGATTTTGGCGGTGATCATAGCCTCGCACGCACCAGCAGCGCTAGCCGATTGCCGATCTGATAACAAGTCTCTATTGGTAGCGGACGGCGCTGCAGCTCCCGGACATGCCACCGCAGCCGCCACAGCGACGGCGCAACAAGGAATAGGGTGTTTGGCAGCTTTGCATCGAATTTGCGGTGGTCGCGCGCGACAAATAGGCACCACGACAACGCTGGCCGTGCTGCTGGCTTGCAGCTTCGCCGGCAGGACGCTGGCGCAAGGTGCGCCTGTGGCGGCGGATGTGCCGGAGCATCGGCTGGCGCTCGCCTCACATTTCAGCGGCACCGACAAGCCCGTCGACGCCAATGTCATCTGGCGGGTGTTTCGGGCACGGGCCCGTGCCGACGGGTCGCATGCGCTTGTGGCGACGTCCAAAGATGCGCGACCGGTCCTGACCATGCCGGACGGTCATTATATCGTGCATCTCGCCTATGGCCTTGCCAGCGCCATACGCAATGTCGATTTCACCAATGGCGACCAGACTCTGACACTTTCGTTGAAGGCCGGAGCCCTGGAGTTGCATTGCACCATGGGCGGCAACGTCATTGCCCCGGCCAATCTGGCAATTTCGGTCTATGCCGCGACGCCAACCAATCCGCAGGCGCGCCTGGTGCTGGATCATGCCGCGCCCGACCGGCTGATTGGCCTGCCGGAAGGCAATTACCACGTGGTCTCGACCTATCTCGACACTTCAGGTTCGGGCGGGCAGGGCCAGAAAGGTGTGCCGACCAATTCTGTCGTCTCCGCTGACCTTGTCGTCAAATCCGGCAAGCTTACAACGGCGACCTTGCCGCATCAGGCGGCGACCATCACCCTCAAGCTGGTGAATGTTGCAGGCGGCGGCGGCCTCGCCAACACGACCTTCGCGATTCTGACACCCGGTGGCGACGTCATCCGCGAGGTGATCGGCGCTTTTCCCAAGCTGGTTCTGGCTGCGGGCACCTATGACGCCATTGCCCGCAATAATGGCAAAACCTATGAAAGCACCATCAAGGTCGATGCCGGCATCGACCGCGACGTCGAAATTCTCGCCCAAAAAGGAAAATGACGCCATGCAGACGTTCTTCGTGCAGATCAAATGCGCCCTGGGCAAAACCTATGGCGTCGCCAGCGCGCTCGCCGAGGCTGAAATCGCCTCGGAGATTTATTCAACGGCCGGTGATTTTGACATTCTTGCCAAGTTTTACGTGGATGCGCACGCCGACATCGGCCATTTTGTCGGCGAGCACATCCACAAGATTGCGGGCATCGTCGATACCCGCACCATTATTACCTTCAAGGCGTTTTGATCAGGCCGCAGCCTTCTTGCCCATGGTCGCATCGAGCGACCAGCCGCCGGCGCCAAGACCCACCAGCGCCAGAAAGCCGCCGATAATCGAGGTATGGTGCAGGAACGAGATGAAGGCCATCTGCCCGCCTTCGGGATTATGGAAGATAATGGCGGCGAGGAAGGTGAAGCCGGCCAGCAGGAAAGCGGCGATGCGGGTCTGCCAGCCAACGATGACGGCGAGGCCGCAACCGATTTCGGTCAGGATCACCAGGGGCAGCAGCGCAGCCGGCACATGCATTTTCGCCATGTAGCCGCCAGTTCCGCCATAATTCATGATCTTGTTGACGCCAGCCAGCAGGAATTCACCCGCGAGCAGAATGCGCGCCAGCAACAAGATACCATTTGAGGTCGAATTTGATTGCATAGTCTTTCTCCAAAACGCATCTCAAGCGTGATGGAAAAATAGCGCGACTGCCCGCCATCGCACAACCCGCAAAGTTATGAGACATACTTTGCATTTTTGCAGAGTTAGGCCACCGAGCGCGATGAATCCGAGGCATCAGCGTCATCATAGGTGCGCTGCGCTGCCAGAATCCGGTCGATTTGTTCGCGTGGCACCGGGCGCGAGAACAGGAATCCCTGCAATTCATGGGCACCGGCAGCCTGCAGGAAGCGGTGCTGTTCCGGCGTTTCGATGCCTTCGGCAGTCACCGTCAGGCCGAGGGCCCGGCCCAGATGGATCAGCGAATGCAGGATGATCGCGCTTTCACCGGTTGATTCCATGGATTCGAGGAAGGACTTGTCGATCTTGATCTTGTCGAAGGCAAAACGGCGCAGATAGACGAGGCTGGAATAGCCCATGCCGAAATCATCCAGCGCGAGGCGAATGCCCTGGCCGCGCAAGTCAAACATGATCGCCTCGGCCTCATCGGCATCGGCAATGACCACGCCTTCGGTAAGTTCCAGTTCCAGGCGGGTGGGGTCAAAACTCTCTTCAACGAGCACGCGCTCGACGATCTTGGCGAAATCCTTCTGGCGAAACTGGATCGGCGACACATTGACCGCAACCCGCACCCCCGGCCAGCGACGGCCATCGCGGCAAGCCTGGCGCAGCACATATTCGCCAAGCGGCAGGATCAGGCCGCGATCTTCGGCCAGCGAGATGAATTCGTCGGGCGGCACCAGCCCGCCGAGCGGATGCGGCCATCGCACCAGCGCCTCGACGCAGCTCAGCCGCAGGCCATCGGCAGACATGATCGGCTGGTAATGCACCACGAGATTGCCGGTCTCGATGGCCTTGCGCAATTCTTCTTCGCGGGTGCGCCGCATCTTCATGTCATCGCCGAGCATTTTCTCGAAGAACACGAAGCGGTCGCGGCCCTCTTTCTTGGCCAGCGCCAGCGCCGAACTGGCGGCTTGCGTCAATTCATCATCCGAGGCGGCATCGGCGGGGAACATGGCAATGCCGATGGACACCCTGACACGGATTTCAATATTGCCAAGGTCGATGGGCTGACGCAGGCTGTTGTGAATTTTGGTGGCCAGCACCTCGCAATCGCGCGCGCTGACGATTTCGGTCTGCAGGATTGCAAATTCATCGCCGTCGATGCGCGCCAGCCGGTCGCCGGGTTGCAGCAGGCTGGCAATGCGGCTGGCCGTGCCCTGGATCAGCTTGTCGCCGGCCTCCTGCCCGCACGTGTCATTGATCTCCTTGAAGCGATCAATATCGACATAAAGCAAGGCGCAACTGGATTGCGCACGGCGGCTGCGTCCGGTTTCGAGCGCCAGCAAATGGCCAAATTGCGAGCGGTTCGGCAGGTCGGTGAGCTTGTCGAAGCCGGCGAGGCGCTGTGCCTGTGCCTCGCTGGCACGCAGCTTCTTCATGGCATTGTGCAGATAGCCGATCATGATCAGGGCGATGAGGATGGTCGCGCCCATCAAGATCAGGCCGTCGCGAATCAGCGCAAGATCGCCCGGGCGTTTCGGCTGCCATTGCAAGACCAGATGCGGCCCGGCCTTGCCCGCATCGAGTTGCCGGGAAATATCGATTTGTGCGGCATGGGCGGGCGTTGCCCCCGCCTCGGCGATCCGCATCGGCGCCACACCGGCTGCGCGCGACAATTTGTCGAGGAAGGTCATGTCGAGCGGCTGCAAGGCCACAGCCGGGGTCGCGCCGCGCGCCGCGACAGCAGCATAGGCCTGGCCCTTGATCGAAACCACGCCCATCACCGGCGCCTGCCCGGGCATCGCTGCCTGCGGCGACGTCTCTTGCGTCGCGCCTGCAATCGATCCGGTGACATCGGCAGATGACGAACTATCCCAGCCCTGTCCTGCAAGCGACTGTGAAATTTTCGCAAAGTTCTCGCCTGCCGGCCAGGATTCCGGCGAAGATGAATTCATGCCGACGATGCGCGCCCCATCGTTTTTGCTGCCGGTGGCGGCGCTGCCAACGATCAAATCATGCTGCAAACGCTGGCGCAGGCCGACCAGTTGCTTGACCATGACACGTTCGACATGGATCTCTTCGGCAATCCGCTGTTCCCTGTTGAGTTCAATACGATAGGCCGCCAGCGCGATCACACCGATGAACACCAGCGCCATGGCGATTTGTCCGGCTGCAAGCCCGAAATTGCGGCTCAAGGCTGGTGGCGACGCTGGTTTGTTAACAGGAACTTGCATATAGGGCCCCGCAGATAATAACCGAAACTACTCAATGCAGGTTAACAATTACGCAAGCTTACGGATATTGTTGCTAAATTAATCGCAGGCCCTTGAAGCTGGCATGGCCATCGCGCCCGACGATCAGATGATCGTGCACGACAATACCCATGGATTTGGCCGTGGCAACGATTTCCTGGGTCATGCGGATATCGGCGGCCGAGGGGGTGCAATCGCCAGAAGGGTGATTATGCACCAAAATCAAGGCCGAAGCCCCCAATTCAAGGCCGCGCCGCGCCACCTCGCGCGGGTAGACCGGCGTGTGATCGACCGTGCCGCGCCCCTGCACTTCATCGGCAATGAGGATGTTGCGCTTGTTGAGATAAAGAATGCGGAATTCCTCGCGCGCCGCATAGGCCATTTTGGCGCGGCAGTAATCCAGCAATTCCTTGAAGGATCCCATGACCGGGCGGTTTTGCCCCCTGACCTTCAGCAATCTTGCGGCGGCGGCTTCGACGATTTTCAATTCCACGATCGCCGCCTGGCCCAGACCCTCGACTTCGGCAAGCCGCTCGGGCTCAGCGGCCAGAACTTCGGCAAAATCACCAAAGCGCGTCAGCAAGCCCTTGGCCAGGGCCTTGACATCGCGGCGCGGAATAGCCCGAAACAGCACCAGTTCCAGCATTTCATAATCAGACAGTGCCGCCGCACCGGCTTCGCGCAGCCTCGTTCTAAGCCGGTCACGATGGCCAAGGTAATGCGGGTCAGACGGCGCATCGGCCATGACGTCACACTTGGGCTGGCGGAAAATCAAGCCCGGACGGCGACTGCGTGAAAATCTCGACGCCGGTCGCGGTCACCCCGACGCTGTGTTCAAATTGCGCCGACAATGACCGGTCGCGCGTCACCGCCGTCCAGCCATCGGCCAAAACCTTGACATGCGGCCGCCCGAGATTGAGCATCGGCTCGATGGTGAAGATCATGCCGGGCTTGAGCTCCACGGCTGAGGTTTTGTGGGCATAATGCAGGATATTGGGCTCGTCGTGAAACAATTGCCCGAGCCCGTGCCCGCAAAATTCCCGCACTACCGAGCAGCGTTCAGCCTCGGCATAGGTCTGGATCGCCACGCCGATGTCATGAGTGGTCGCCCCCGGCTTGACCGCGGCAATGCCGCGCTGCAACGCCTCATAGGTGACCTCGATCAGCCGCACCGCACGGCGTGCGACATTGCCGACCTGATACATCCGGCTGGAATCGCCATGCCAGCCATCGACGATCAGGGTCACGTCAATATTGACGATATCGCCGTCACGCAGCGGCTTGTCATCGGGAATGCCGTGGCAGACCACATGATTGATCGAGGTGCAGACCGACTTGCGAAAGCCGCGATAATCCAGCGGCGCCGGATAAGCATCATGGGCCATGGCAAAATCGAAACAGAAACGGTCGATGGCACCGGTGGTGACGCCGGGCCGCACCAGCGGCACCAGCGCATCCAGCAGCGTGGCGGTGAGGTGTCCGGCCTTGCGCATGCCGGCAAAAGCTTCCGGCCCATGCAGCTTGATATGCCCGGTTTTGCGGGTGGGAGCTATGGTGGCATCGACATAATTCATGGCCAGACAACTTTACGGTGATGAGAAACGTCAGCGCGTGAGATAAGCCGTTTTGGCCATGCCGACAAGGTTCAGCACCTTGGCAATTCGAGACCCGCCGCCAGACATCTTGCAAGACGCCGATAATTCGGCCATAAGCACTCCAGTTCGACCTGACCGGCTGATCAAGGGCTGCCGTGGCAGGGCGATATTGCTCGTTCATATATCATGACGCGCGAAACTTCAGGGCACGCCGGCGCGTGCCTGCAACTTTGCAAGAGAGAGCCAAATGCCCAAACTCAAGACGAAATCGGGCGCGAAAAAGCGCTTCAAACTCACAGGTACCGGCAAAGTGGTCTATGCCCAGACGGGCAAGCGCCACGGCATGATCAAACGCACCAAGAAAGCGATTCGAAACCTGCGCGGCACCAACGTCCTGTTCAAAACCGACGGCGACAATATCAAGAAGTACTTCCTGCCGAACGGCTGAAACAGGGCTTTCCTGCGCAAAATTCAATCCATCTTTGAAAGGTTCAGATCATGGCTCGCGTCAAACGCGGCGTAACATCGCACGCCAAGCACAAAAAGACACTCGATGCGGCAAAGGGCTTTTATGGCCGCCGCAAGAATACCATCCGTGCCGCCAAGGCTGCCGTCGATCGGTCGATGCAATATGCGACCCGCGATCGCAAGGCCAAGAAGCGCACCATTCGCGCGCTGTGGATCCAGCGCCTCAACGCCGCCGTGCGTGAGCTCGGCCTCACCTACAGCCGCTTCATCGACGGCCTGAACAAGGCTGGCATCACGCTTGACCGCAAGGTGCTCGCCGACATGGCGGTGCATGAGCCGGAAGCCTTCAAGGTTGTGGTCGACCAGGCCAAGGCCGCGCTCCCCAAGGCGGCCTGACGCTGCCACGGCCTTTGCATATCATCAAAGCCCGCCACGCAAGGCGGGCTTTTTTGCTTCATGCCTGCGCCGGCTGCTGCGCGAAACCCTTGCAAATCTCGCCAAAATATATGACGTGCCTTGGCGTCGTTTGTTGGATCGCCCGTGCCGGCACGGCAAGGTTTTGCAGGACGCGCAATGCAGCCTGTGCCCTTCACCCCTTGTGAGTTTGCATGTCTGACCTGAAATTACTGGAATCTCAAACGCTTCAGGCGATTTCCGCCGCCGCCGACGAGGCCGCGCTCGAAAATGTGCGCATTGGCGCGCTCGGCAAGAAGGGCTCGATCTCGTCGCTGCTGGCAACGCTGGGCAAAATGGCCCCCGACGAGCGCCGGGTGCGCGGGGCCGACATCAACCTCCTGAAAGAGCATGTCGTCGAGGCGCTGACGCAGCGCAAGAGCGACCTGAAGGCGGCGGCGCTCGACCAGAGGCTGCGTGCCGAAACCATCGACATCAGCTTGCCTTCGCGCGAGGCGCCTTTCAATCTCGGCCGCGTCCATCCGATCACGCAGGTCATGGATGAGCTCACCGAGATTTTCGCTGATATGGGCTTTTCGGTCGCCGAAGGCCCCGATATCGAGAGCGATGATTATAATTTCACCAAACTGAATTTCCCGCCCGGCCATCCGGCTCGGGAAATGCACGACACATTCTTCCTGCAACCCGACTCAGGCGGCGAGCGCAAATTGCTGCGCACCCACACCAGCCCGGTGCAGGTGCGCACCATGCTGACGCAAAAGCCGCCGATCCGGGTGATTTGCCCGGGCCGCACCTATCGTTGCGATTCCGACCAGACCCACACGCCGATGTTCCATCAGGTCGAGGGGCTGGTGATCGACAAATCGGCGCATATGGGCCACCTCAAATGGGTGCTGGAAGAATTCTGCAAGGCGTTTTTTGAGGTGCCGAGCGTCAACATGCGTTTTCGCCCGTCATTCTTTCCCTTCACCGAGCCGTCGATGGAAGTGGACATCCAGTGCCGCCGCGATGGCCATGACATCCGCTTCGGGGAAGGCTCCGACTGGCTGGAAATTCTCGGCTGCGGCATGGTTCACCCCAATGTGCTGCGCAATTGCGGTCTTGATCCCGATGACCTTCAGGGCTTCGCCTGGGGCATGGGCATCGACCGGATTGCCATGCTGAAATATGGCATGACTGACCTGCGGCCATTTTTCGAGGCCGATGTCCGCTGGCTCAATCATTACGGCTTCCGCCCTCTGGATTTCCCGACTTTGGCCGGCGGCCTGAGCGGGTAAAGGATCAGATGGTGCGCCATCGCAATTGACCGCGCCCCGCAAGACCAGAACCTTGTCGGCATTGTGCCGACCGACACCTCAGCAGCACCATACCGGGGCGTTTCGCCCAGATTTGATGATCGAGACCGACCATGAAACTTACCCTTCCCTGGCTCGCCGCCCATCTTGAAACCAGCGCCCCCCTGGCATCCATCGCAGAGACGCTCACCCGAATCGGGCTGGAGGTCGAGGCCATCGACAATGCCGGTGATCGCCTGAAGGGCTTCATTGTCGCGCATGTGCTGGAGGCCAGGCCGCATCCCAATGCTGACCGGCTGCGCGTGTGCATGGTTGATACCGGGGCCGGGGCGCCGGTACAGGTGGTCTGCGGCGCGCCCAATGCCCGGGCCGGCATGAGCAGCGTCTTTGCACCGGCCGGCACCTATATTCCCGGCAAGAACATCACCCTTGGCCAGGGCGTCATTCGCGGCGTTGAATCCAACGGCATGCTGTGTTCGGCTGCCGAACTGGAGCTCTCCAACGATCATGACGGCATTATCGAACTGCCGGCAGGGGCCACGCCGGGCATGGCCTATGCTGCCTTTGCCGGGCTCGACAATCCGGTGCTCGACATCAACCTCACGCCCAACCGGCCCGATGCTGCCGGCGTGCACGGCATTGCCCGCGATCTGGCGGCAGCCGGTCTCGGCACCCTGAAGCCGGCTAATCTGGCACCGGTTCCTGGCCATTTTGCCTGCCCGGTGCCGGTCTCGCTCGACCTTCCGGCGCATCTGTGCCCGAAATTTGCGCTACGGCTGGTGCGCGGCGTCAAAAACGCCGCCTCGCCGGCATGGTTGCAGGATCGCCTGAAATCCATCGGCCTGCGCCCGATCAATGCCCTTGTCGATATCACCAATTTCATGACCTTCGATCAGGGCCGCCCCTTGCATGTGTTCGATGCCGACAAGGTTCGTGGCGGGCTCGTGATCCGTGAGGCGCGGAGCGGCGAAACCATCGTCGCGCTCGATGGCCGCAGCTATGAGCTGGAAGCCGGCATGGTCGTCATTGCCGATGATGCCGGGGTCGAATCCATCGCCGGCATCATGGGCGGTGAGGCCTCCGGCTGCGACGCGCAGACCACCAATGTGCTGATCGAGAGCGCGCTGTGGGATGCCACCGATATTGCCCGCACCGGCCGCAAGCTCGGCATCACCTCGGACGCGCGCTATCGCTTCGAGCGCGGCGTTGACCCGGCCTTCTGCGAGCCCGGCGCCGAAATGGCGACCCGCATGGTGCTGGACCTCTGCGGCGGCGAGGCCTCTGAGCTTGCCGTGCATGTGCCGCAAGGCTACAGCGCCCCGGCACCGCGCAGCCTGTCCTTCCCCTTTGCCGAAACCGCACGCCTCACCGGCGTCAGCGTCGCGCCCGATGAGGCTGGCACCATTCTCGGCGCCCTTGGCTTTGGCGTTGCGCGCAAGGGTGATGCGCAAGAAGCGCTGGTCACCGTGCCGTCATGGCGCCCCGACATCGAGGGCAAGGCCGATTTGGTTGAAGAAATCATCCGCATTGCCGGCATTGACCGCGTTCACGCCACCGCCTTGCCGCGCCTCGAAGCCGGCGTCGCGCGGCCGGTGCTGACGCCATTGCAGAAGCGTCGCCAGACAGCGCAACGCAGCCTTGCTGGCCTCGGCTTCATCGAGGCGGTCACCTGGTCCTTCATTTCGCAACGCCACGCCAGGGCCTTTGGCGGCGGCGCACCGGCGCTGGCGCTCGCCAATCCGATTGCTGCCGATCTCTCGGACATGCGCCCCAGCCTGCTGCCGGGCCTCATCGCCGCGGCGGCGCGCAACGCCGACAAGGGTCTTGGCGATGTCGCCCTGTGTGAAATCGGTCAGGTGTTTCTTGGCAGCGGCGACAAGGACCAGCGCCTCAACGCCGCCGCCCTGCGCAAGGGCGATGCCGGGCCGCAGGGCGCCGGGCGGCACTGGTCGCAGCGCGCCGTCAAAGTGAGTTTCGATGATGCCCGGCGCGATTGTGCGACGCTGCTGGCGGCGCTCGGCCTGCCGGTGCAAAACCTGCAATTCGTCCGCGGGGCGCCGTCCTGGTATCACCCGGGCCGCTCAGCCACGATCCAGATGGGGCCGAAACTGGTGCTCGGCCATGTCGGCGAATTGCATCCCTCGGTCAACGAGGCCTTTGCGATCGATGGCCCGCTGGTCGGTTTCGAGCTGACCCTCGACGCGCTGCCTGCGCCCAAGGCCCGCGCCACGCGTGCCAGACCGCGGCTCGACATGCCCGATCTCATGGCGCTGCGCCGCGATTTTGCTTTCGTCATCGACCGCGAGCAGGCCGCTGGCGATGTCATCAAGGCGGCCCAGGGCGTTGACAAGAATCTGGTCACCAAAGTGACCCTGTTCGACATGTATGAGGGCCCCGGCCTGCCCGAGGGCAAGAAGTCGGTTGCTATCGAGGTGGTGCTGCAGCCGCGCGAAAAAACGCTCAATGACGCCGAAATCGAGGCTTTCAGCCGCAGTCTCATTGCCGAAGTCGCCCGCAAGACCGGTGCCACGCTCAGGGGCTAGGGCGCGTCCTGGCATGCCCCCGCATGGCGAACGTCAAAAGCGCACGGGCAAGGGCCCCTTGCGCGAGCGGATTTTCTGTGATGCTATAGACTTTTGAATAAGAAAATAAAACATGTGAGGGAACATGCCGCTCAACAATCGCATTGCCGATCTCGCTGACGATGTGAAGCTCTGGCGGCGTGACCTGCACATGAACCCTGAAATTCTCTATGAGGTTCATCGCACCGCCGGTGTGGTCGCGCAGAAACTGCGCGAATTCGGCTGCGATGAAGTCGTCACCGGCCTCGGACGCACCGGCGTCGTTGGCGTCATCCATGGCAATTCCCGTGCCTCCGGGCGCGCCATCGGCTTGCGTGCCGATATGGACGCCTTGCCGATCCATGAGACCACCGGCCTGCCGCATGCCTCACTCGTGCCCGGCAAGATGCACGCCTGCGGCCATGATGGCCACACCTCGATGCTGCTCGGCGCCGCGCGCTACCTCACCGAGACCCGCAATTTCAATGGCACCGCCGTGGTGATTTTCCAGCCTGCCGAAGAAGGCGGCGCCGGTGGCCGCGCCATGATTGAAGATGGCCTGATGGATCGCTTCAGGATCGAGGAAATTTTCGGCATGCACAATGCGCCGGGCTTGCCTCTCGGCTGGTTTTCCATCCGCAAGGGGCCGATTCTGGCGGCGACCGACAATTTCGACATCGTCATCGAGGGTCGCGGCGGCCACGCCGCCAAGCCGCATGATACCATCGACCCGGTGGTGGTCGGAGCGCAGATCGTGCTGGCGCTGCAATCCATCGTCGCCCGCAACATCGACCCGCTCGACAGATGCGTCGTCAGCGTCACCAGATTTCAGGTTGGCGACGCCTATAATGTCATCGCTCAGACATGCACCCTCTCCGGAACGGTGCGCACGCTTCTGCCGGTGACGCGCAAGAATGTCGAGCGGCGCATGCGTGACCTCGCCGAGGGCATTGCCGCCGCCTTTGGCGCCAAGGCGACGGTCATTTACCGCACCGGCTATCCGGTCACTTCCAACCATGATGCCCAGACCGACTTTGCCCTCGATGTCGCGCGCGATGTTGCCGGGGCCGACAGGGTCCTGCCCGACATGGCGCCGATCATGGCCGGCGAGGATTTCTCCTACATGCTGCTTGAGCGCCCCGGCGCCTTCATTTTTGTCGGCAATGGTGATTCTGCCAGCCTGCATCACCCCGCCTATGATTTTAACGACGAGGCCTTGCCGGTCGGCATGAGCTATTGGGCGCGGCTGGTCGAAACCGCCTTGCCTGCCTGACGCCGGGGGCCGCACATATGGCCTCGGGGCGTTCGCGTCTCCACGGCGGCAGATGGTCAATAATGGCAAGGACGGGCTGACATGCGCTTGCAAGGGAAAACAGCACTGGTCACCGGCGCCGCCTCGGGGTTTGGCGCGGCTATTGCGCAAAGATTTGTCGCCGAGGGCGCCAAGGTGGCGCTGCTCGATATCAATGTCGAGGGCGCGACTAGGGTTGCGGCGGCGGCCGGTCATCATGCGCTGGCCATTGCCTGCGATATCACCAAGGCCGGGGATATTGCGGCAGCGCTGTCGCTGGTGGGCTCGCATCTCGGGCCGCTCGACATCGTCGTCAACAATGCCGGGTGGACGCATCGCAACAAGCCCCTCGGCGAGGTCACCGAGGATGAATTTGACCGGCTCTACGCTGTCAATGTCAAATCGATCTACCTGATGACAAAAGCGGTCGTGCCGCTGTTGCAGGCCCATGGCGGCGGCTCGATCATCAACATCGGCTCCACCGCCGGGGTGCGCCCGCGCCCGGGCCTGACGTGGTATAATGGCACCAAGGGCTTTGTGAACCTTGTCTCGAAATCGCTCGCCGTCGAGTTGGCGCCCCTGCATATCAGGGTCAATTGCGTTGCGCCGGTGCTCGGCGAGACCGGATTGACCGAGGCCTTCATGGGCGGGCCGCCGACCCCGGAGCGCCTTGCCGGCTTTCTCGCGACAATCCCGCTCGGTCGCATGTCACGCGGCACCGACATCGCCGCCGCCTGCGTCTATCTTGCCAGTGACGAGGCCAGCTTCATCACCGGTGTGGTTTTGCCGGTTGATGGCGGGCGCACGGTCTAGGTTCGGCAAACCGCCGTCACGCCTGACGCGGCGCATTCCGGGGCGGCTCCGGCCATGCCCGGCATTTGGCCGCCAGCATGGCTTCGAGCGCCATGGCGAGACGCAGCACGCCGGCATCATCGAACCTGCGCCCGATGATCTGCAGCCCGATCGGCAGGCCGCCCGCATCATGGCCGCAATTGAGGCTCGCGGCCGGTTGCTCCGACATATTGAAGGCAACCGTAAAGCCGATATGCGGAAACGGGTTCAGCGGATCATTGCCCGGCGATGGCAGATGCGCCGCATAGGCGGTCATCGGCGCGGTCGGTGACAGGACGAAATCAAACGGCTGCGTCGCTGCCACGGCCGCCTTGCGCATGACCATGATCTGGCTGAAGCCATGGAACACCTGCTCTGCCGAAAGACTAGCAGCCGATTGCGCCCAGGCGTCGATGAACGGCAGCACTCTGGCACGGCGGGCCTCCGGCAGAGCGCGCAATTCGACCAGCATGCGCATCCGCCAGAAGCGATCAAGGCCATCCAGCATTTCCTGGCTCAGAAAGGGCGCCAGCGGCACGATCTTCGCCCCGGCTTGCTCAAGTTGCTGTGCCGCCGCCTCGACCGCCTCGCGCACGCTGCGGTCCGGCAGGACGCCGCAGCCAGCTTCCAGCAACAGGCCGATGCGCAGGCCGCGCACCTCTGCCGGCGTGATCCGCCAGTCGATATCCTGCGGCGGCAGGCTCATGAAATCGCGGGCATCGCCGATAACAAGGCTTGCCATCATCAGTGCCGCATCGGCGACATTGCGGGTCATTGGCCCCGCTACCCGGCCGATATAGGGCGGATCGATCGGCACCCGCCCGCCACTAGGCTTCAGGGCGAACAGCCCGCACCAGCCGGCCGGCAGGCGCACCGAGCCGCCGATATCCGTGCCGAGATGCAGCGGACCATAGCCGGCCGCCGCCGCCGCTGCCGCGCCGGCCGAGGAGCCGCCCGGATTGCACGCGAGATCCCAAGGGTTGCGGGTCAGCGGGTGCAGGCTGGAGAGACCCGAGGACAGCATGCCGTAATCAGGCATGGTGGTCTTGCTGAAACAAATGGCCCCGGCCTCGCGCAAGCGCGCTGCCGGCGGTGCATCGGCACTTGCCGGGCGCATGTCACCAGCAGCCGTGCCGAGCGGCACAGGTTCGCCTCGGGTGGCGATATTGTCCTTGAGGGTCAGCGGCACGCCGTCGAGCGGCCCAAGCGGCGTTCCCCGCCGCCAGCGCTCTTCGGCAGCGGCGGCCGCATCCAGCGCCCGCTCCGGTTCCAGAAGATAGGTCGCATGAATATGCGGCTCATAGTCTGCCACCCGGTCCAGCACATCTTGCATGACCTCCCGCGGCGATAACTCACGCGCCCGGAAAGCAGCAAGCATGGCTGTCGCGCTCAGGGCATGGGGTCGCATTGGGATCAACTCCCCCGGTGGGTCAGCGCGCCGCCTCGCAGCCGCGCGCCTTGGCGTTCATTTCCATGACATTGCCGAAAGATCATTCACAAAGATAGGCCCGTTTTTCCACAAGCCCTGCAATTTGGCATTGGCCACGGTGATTTGCGCCAGCTGGAACAGATACACATTGACGCAATCATCGGCCAGCTTGTGCTGCGCCTCGCCGATATATTTCTTGAATGAGGCAAGATCGGGCGCTGCGTTCATCTTCGTGATGATATTCTGATAGTCCTTGTTGTCGTACTGGAAGTAATAATCAGGATTGGCATAGATGCCTATGTCGAGCGGCTCGACATGGCTGATCACTGTCAGGTCATAGTTCTTGTTCTTGAACACACCCGACAGCCATTGCGCCCATTCGACATTGATGATCTTCACATTGATGCCGACCTTGGCCAGTTCGGCGGCAATGATCTGCCCGCCTTGCCGGGCATAGGCCGGCGGCGGCAGCGTCAGCGTCAGGCTCAGGGGCAACTTGACACCGGCGGCCTTCAGCAGCGCCTTCGACTTGGCCGGATCATAGGGATATTGCCCGGTCAGATCGATATAGCCCGGATCGTTGGGCGTGAGGTGGCTGCCGATCGGCGTGCCGAAACCATTCATCGCGCCGTCGATAATCGCTTTGCGATCAATGGCATAGGCGATTGCCTGGCGAACCTTGAGATTATCCAGCGGCTTTTGCTTGTTGTTGATGGCAATGATCGTCTTGCCTTCGGTGCCGCCGACCGTCACCTTGAAGCGCGGGTCCTTCTGGAACGCGCTGACATCTTCCACACCCTGAAAGCGCGGGAACGCGTCGATATCACCGGCCAGCAAGGCCGCGGATTCGGCAGCGGGGTCGCTCATGAAACGAAACGTGGCGTGTCGAATGGCAATATGGGCGGCATCGCGATAGCCATCCCATTTGTTGAGGGTGAGCGAGGCCCCCTTCGTCCAGGTCCCGAATGTATAGGGGCCGGTGCCGACCGGATGGGTCGCTTCGGTGGCGGCGCTCTTGGCGTCGATGATCACCGCCGTATTCATGCCCAGATGATACAGTGCCTGAAAGCTCGGCGCCTTGAACTTCAACACTACGACCTGCGGATTGGAGGCATCAATCGATTGAATCGAAGCAAAGAATGCCTTGTCCTTGTTGGTCGAGGCCTTGGCCGCGTCGCGCTCGAACGAATATTTCACATCAGCCGAGGTGAAGGGCTGGCCGTCCTGGAATTTGACCCCCTGTTGCAGCTGGAATGTCAGGGTCTTCAGGTCCTTGGAAAAGCTCCACGAACGCGCCAGCAACGGCGACACCGAGAAGTCTTCGCCGATTTTCGTCAGGCCCTCGAAAATATTGTAATGCGTGACTTCGCCGATGGCGGCGGCCGCACCCATGGTCGGATCGAGGCCCGGCGGTTCCAGGGCCATGCCTATCGTGACACTATCTTTGGTTGCAGCCTGTGCGCCCGAGACAAGAGCCGAGGTGCCAAGAAAAAAGGCAAGATAAAAAGCGTGTCGCATATTGATCTCCAGGTTGCGCTCGCGCGATATGTCAGACTTACTGGCTATTGCTAAACCTGAATATGCAAAAGTGTTTAACTACAAGCCGGCACATCCGCGCGGGACTAGAACGCTTCGTGCCGATTTCGTCAAGTGTCGGGCCAGTGAGCCCTTATGGTATAGTCAAGCGCGCTGCCAGGCTATCTTCTGGAGGCGCGGGTCGAGCGCATCGCGCAGGCCGTCGCCAAGCAGCGACAGGCCAAGCACGCTCAGCGCTATGGCAAGGCCAGGATAGACCGCAAGGCGGGGCGCGACAAACAGAAAATTCTGCGCCTCGCTCAGCATCAGCCCCCATGAGGCTTCCGGCGGCTGGGTGCCAAAGCCAAGATAGGACAGCGCCGCTTCAGCAAGGATGGCAATTGAAAATTGAATGGTGGCCTGCACCAGCAGGGCGGCTAGAATGTTGGGCACCACATGATGGACGGCAATGCCGGCAGGGCTGCGTCCCGCCGCACGGGCCGCTTGCACAAATTCGCGCGCCATCACGCTGTTCGCCATGGCACGGGTGAGCTTGGCAAAGACCGGCACATTGTAGATGGCGATGGCCAGAATGGCATTGTCAATGCCGGCGCCATAGGTTGCCGTCAGCATGATGGCGCTCAGCAATGCCGGGAAAGCGAAGGCAAAATCGCATAATTGCATGATCACATCTTCGCTGCGCCCCTTTACCGCGGAAGCAATGAGCCCGAGCGCCACGCCGGGCACGGCGCCGAGGCCAACGGCAATCATGCCGACTTTCAACGAGACGCCAGCGCCCGCCATCAGGCGCGAGAGGATATCGCGGCCCAGCTCATCGGTGCCAAGCCAATGCGCCAGCGACGGATGCAGGAGCCGGTGCGGCACATCAATCGCTGCTGGCGGCCAGGGCGTCCACACCAGCGCCAGCAACGCCATCGCCAGCAAGAAGGCCACCAGTCCGGCCCCGAGCACCAGACCAGGCGCCGCGCCGCGGTGCAACCTGGAGGCACGGCGCCTCAAGGCTGCATCCTCAGGCGCGGGTCGATCATGGCGCAGGCCAGATCCACCAGGAAATTGACGCCGATGACGATGGCGACCAGCAGCAGGACGCAATCGGCGACCACCGGCGTGTCGCGGTTGGAGATCGACTGAAAGATCAGGCGCCCGAGCCCCGGCAGGCTGAAAACATTTTCCACCACGACAGCCCCGGCCACCAGATTGGCGAGTTGCAGGCCCATAATGGTGAGGATCGGGATCATCGCATTGGGCAGGGCATGACGCCTGATGATCGCCTGCGGCGTCAGGCCCTTGGCGCGGGCCGTGCGGATATAATCCTCATGCAGCACGTCGAGCAGGGCCGAGCGCGTCACCCGTGTCAGGATCGCTGCCTGCACGAGGCCAAGCGCCAGCGCCGGCAGGATCAACGCGCTAAAGGCCCGCAGCGGGTCAGGCGTCCACCCCGGAAATCCCCCCGAAGGCAGCAACCGCCAGTTCACCGCAAAGACCAGCACCAGCATGATCCCGAACCAGAAATTCGGAACAGCAAGGCCGATCTGGCTCGCCATCATGATGGCGCCATCGCTGGCCTTGCCATGGCGGGCGGCGGCGGCCATGCCGGCCACCAGCGCAACGGTGGCGGCAATCACCATGGCCAGCAGCGCCAGTGGCCCACTGATCTTGAGGCTGGCGGAAATCAGCGCCGCAATCGACGAATGATAGGCATAAGAGCGGCCGAGATTGCCGCGCACCAGGCCGGATATCCATTCTCCATAGCGGAGCGGCGCCGGTTGATCGAGCCCGAGCTTGTGCGCCAGCGCCGCCACCGTCTGCGGCGTGGCGCTGGCCCCGAGCATGGTTTGTGCGGCATTGCCCGGCAGAATATCGAGCACCGCAAATATCACCACCGATGCCAGCACCAGGGTCGCGATCAGGATCATCAGCCGTTGCAGGAGGTAGGTGGTCATGCGCCGCGTCCCGGCGCCGCGGGCGGTAAAATGGACGGCGCTAGGGGCGACATGGGCCGGTCTCTTTCACAACATGTTGCCATCGCGACATGGCCGCCGCCCTTGACCCTCGGGGAAGGAGCCGCTCCATACGCTGCACCGGGGCGATTGAAGCATTATTCACGGTGCGGGTAAAGCACCGAGCCGCCGAGCCGGCACCGCGCGTTTAATCGAAAAATGAGATCGTATTCATATATTCAATCAATTAGACACGCAACATTCGCGCGGGCATGATAGGTGTGGAGGCTGACGCGTGGCCAAAAACATCAACATTTCCCAGCCGGTAGGTGACGAGGTCGCCTATACCACCTGTTACATGTGCGCTTGCCGCTGTGGCATCAAGGTCCATCTGAAAGACGGCAAGCTCCGCTACATCGAGGGCAACCGCAAGCATCCGGTCAATCGCGGCGTGCTCTGCGCCAAGGGTTCGGCCGGCATCATGACGGCGACCTCGCCCTCGCGGCTGCGCAAACCCCTGAAGCGCACCGGCGAGCGCGGCACCGGCACCTTCGTCGAGATCGAATGGGACGAGGCCATGGCCATCGTCACGGATCGTCTGGCGAAAATCCGCGCGAAAGACCCCAACCGCCTGGCATTTTTCACCGGGCGCGACCAGTCGCAGGCCCTGACCGGCTATTTCGCGCAAATGTTCGGCACCATGAATTACGCGGCCCATGGCGGCTTTTGCTCGGTGAACATGGCGGCCGCCGGGCTTTATTCGATTGGCGGCGCCTTTTGGGAATTTGGCGAACCCGATTGGGAACACGCGAAATTGTTCCTGATGTTCGGCGTGGCCGAAGACCATGATTCCAATCCGATCAAGCTTGGCCTTGGTGTCCTGAAAGGGCGCGGCGCGAAATTTATTTCCGTCAACCCGGTGCGCACCGGTTATTCGGCGATTGCCGATGAGCATGTGGCGATCACGCCGGGCACTGACGGCCTGTTCGTCATGGCGCTGATCCACTGCCTGTTGGAAGCTGGCAAGATCGATACCGAATTTCTGGTGCGCTACACCAACGCCCATCACCTCGTGATCGATGCCCCCGGCAGCGCCGATCACGGCCTCATCGCCCGCAATGGCGATGGCATCGCCTGGGCCTTCGATCGCGACACCGGCAGCCTCGTGGCCGCCGATGCCAAGGGCATCAATCCGGCGCTGCTCGGGGCCTGCAAACTCCCTGATGGCCGCAACGCCCAGCCGGCCTTTGCGCTGCTGGCGCAACGCTACACCGATCCCGCCTATGCGCCCGAGGCCGTGGCCGGCCGCTGCGGGCTCGACGCCCGGGATATCAGGCGTATCGCCGCCGAAATCGCCGAAGTCGCCTTCAACCAGCCGGTCATTTTGAACCAGCCCTGGACCGACAGCGCCGGCGTGCGCCACGAGACCATGGTCGGGCGTCCGGTGGCCATGCATGCCATGCGCGGCGTATCGGCCCATTCCAACGGCTTTCATACCTGCCGGGCGATCCATGTCCTGCAGATGCTGATCGGCGCCATCGATTCACCGGGGTCCTGGCGCTATAAATCGCCCTATCCCAAACCCATTCCGCCCGGCCCGGCCCCCGGCGGCCATCAGCGTCAGGCCAATGGCGCGCTGGATTTTCCGCCGCTGGGCTTTCCGCGCTGCCCGCAGGACCTGCTGGTCGGCGACGATGGCGAGGCGCTGCGGCTGGACCGCTCCTTCTCATGGGAAGCGCCGCTGGGCCTGCACGGCATGATGCATATGGCCATTGGCGAGGCCTATGCCGCCGGGCGCGAGCGCGTCGATACCCTGTTCCTGTTCATGGCGAATATGGCGTGGAATTCGGCCATGAACCCGGCCGAAAGCTCGCGCATGCTGACGGCGCGTGATCCTGACGGCCAGTATCGCATCCCCTTCGTCATCGTCGCCGACGCCTTTGCCTCGGAAACCGTCGCCTATGCCGATCTGGTCCTGCCCGACGCCACCTATCTCGAACGCTATGATTGCATCTCGCTGCTCGACCGGCCCATCGGTTCCGCCCATGGTCCCGCCGATGCCATCAGGGTGCCGGTGATCAAGCCGGACCGCGATGTGCGCCCGTTTCAGGATGTGCTGCTTGATCTGGCCGGGCGGCTGAAACTGCCGAATTTCGTCGATGCCGACGCAAGGCCGCTCTACAAGTCCTATCCTGATTATATGGTCAGGCACCAGCGCAAGCCCGGTGTTGGCCCGCTCGCCGGCTTCCGCGGCGCCGACGGCAATGCCATAGGCAAGGGTGATCCCAACCCCGACCAGATCGCCAGCTATGTGGGAAACCGCGCCTTCTGGCGGCACCACCTGCCGGCAGACCAGCTCTATTTCAAACATGGCAACCGCGGCTATCTCGAAGGCGCCAAGGCCATGGGCCTGATCGATTCCAGCGACCAGATCGTCCTCAATCTTTACAGCGAAATCATGCAGCGCTTTCGGCTCGCCGCCGAAGGCCATGGCACGCATCAGCCCCCGGAGCGCCTGCGCGAAAGCAACCGGCGCTTCATGGATCCCCTGCCGATCTGGTATCAGCCGGTCGAGGAAGCCGAAAACGATATCCGCGCTTTCCCGCTGCACGCGCTGACCCAGCGGCCAATGCCGATGTATCATTCATGGGGTTCGCAAAACCAGTGGCTCCGGCAGATCCTGCCCGAAAACCGGCTCTATCTGCACACCAGCCTCGCCAAACGCCATGGCCTCGCCAATGAGGACTGGGTGAACCTGACCTCGCGCAACGGCTCGATTACCTGTCAGGTGCGGCTGATGGATGGACTCGCCCCCGATACTGTCTGGACCTGGAACGCCATCGGCAAGCGCAGCGGCACCTGGGCGCTGGCCAAGGACGCGCCGGAATCGCAGCGCGGCTTTCTGCTCAACCACGTCATCTCTGAATATCTGCCACCCGACAGCAGCGGCCACCGCCGCTCCAATTCTGATCCGGTGACCGGCCAGGCCGCCTGGTTTGACGTGATGGTGCGGATCGAGCCGTGCCGCGCCCCGCCGCGCACCAGCCAGCCGCAATTCCCGGCTTTGCCGCCACCCCACGCACCTGCGACAAAGGCCCGTTCATGACCAGTCTGCCGCAACCAGCGCCGGGAGCCACCAAACTCGGCCTCGTCATCGATCTCGATACATGCGTCGGCTGCCATGCCTGCGCCGTATCCTGCAAGGAATGGAACCACGGCGGCGCTTCCGGGCCGCTGCCCGATTATGATTCGCGCGGTGCCAATCCCGATGGCCTGTGGTTCAACCGCATCCATTCCTACGAAACCGAGGGCGGCGCCTGCGGCTCGCGCACGGTGAATTTCCCGCGCTCGTGTCTGCATTGCGAGGAGCCGCAATGCGTTACCGTCTGCCCGACCGGTGCCTCCTACAAGCGCGCCGAGGACGGCATCGTGCTGGTCAACCCGGATATCTGCATCGGCTGCAAGCTCTGCTCCTGGGCCTGCCCCTATGGCGCGCGCGAGTTCGACGAAGACGAAAGCATCATGAAAAAATGCACGCTCTGCGTCGACCGCATTTATAATGAAACCCTGCCGGAGGCCGAACGCGAGCCGGCCTGTGTCGCTTCCTGCCCGTCGAGGGCCCGGCATTTCGGCGATCTCGGTGACCCGAACAGCGCAGTGTCGCTGCTGGTGCTGGCGCGTGGCGGCGTCGAGCTGATGCCGGAACTGGGCTACAAGCCCACCAACAGATACCTGCCTCCACGCAAGGCCGTGGTGCCGACCGGGCCGGTGGAAAAGCCGTTGCGGGCTGGCACGGGCTTCAGCGCCTCGCTCCTGTCCCTCGTAGACCGGGTGCTCTCGCGATGACGCCCTCCGCTTCGGTGCTCCTGCTCACAACCCTGACCGGATTTGGTTATGGTCTGCTTGCCTGGCTCGGCGTGTTCGGCGCCGCGCGCGGCCTGCCGCAACAGCCCTGGTTTGGCCCGCTGGCCATCGGTTTCGCCCTTGCCTTTGCCAGTGCCGGGCTTCTGGCTTCAACGCTGCATCTCGGGCGCCCGGAGCGCGCCTGGCGGGCCTTCAGCCAGTGGCGCTCGTCATGGCTGTCACGCGAGGGCGTGGCTGCCGTTTTGACCTATCTGCCCGCGCTGGCCTTCGCGGCCTTCTGGTGGTTCGACGGGCCAGGCGCCGGCACGACGCTGGTTGCCGGCCTGGCGGCGGGCGCCATGGGTATGATCACCGTCGCCTGCACGGCGATGATTTACGCCAGCCTCAAACCAGTGCGCCATTGGAACAATGCCCATACCCTGCCGGATTATCTGTTGTTTGCGCTCTATTCCGGGGCCTTGCTGCTGATGCTGGCCCTGGCCCTCGGCGGCGGCGATCTCAAAGGCGCTGCCCTGCTGGCTGCCGTACTCGGTCTTCTGGGGCTTGTTGCCAAGCTCGCCTATTGGCGCCATGTCGACCATGCCGCCCCGCTCGCCACCCTTGGTTCAGCCATCGGCATCAGGGGCGCGACCGCCCGCCCGCTCGACAAGCCGCATTTCACGCAAAACTACATTCTGCGCGAAATGGGGTTTCAGGTGGCGCGCAAGCATGCCACGCGCTTGCGCAAGATTGTCATCGTCTGCGCCTTCCTCGCCCCCACGCTGCTGGCTTTGGCCGCAGCCTTCGGCCTGTGGCCGGCGGCGATGGCATTTGTGGCAGTCATTCTTGCCGCCTGCGGCCTGCTGGCGGAGCGCTGGCTGTTTTTCGCGCAGGCGGTGCATGTTGCAGCCTTGTATTATGGCCACGAGGTTTAGCGCGACTCCGGCATCTTCAGCTTTGTGCGCCGCCGCAATGTCATGTGCTCGATGGCACAAAGGTGAAGTGGCTGGCGCTGGGCCATCCTCCACAATCAGGCTGACACGGCCCGCGTGAGTCTTCCGCCGGTCTCCGGGCCCCGCACCTTCGCGCGCTGCATCGAGGCGCCCGAACGGCGTCGCCTCTTAAAAATATTTGTAAATCAACGATGAATGCACGCGAAAAATTCATACACTGTCCATGATAGTCCAGGCCCGTTGCGACAGCGTTGTCTTGCAAAAGCCGGCCGCATCCATAAATCAAAAAATTCAAGACGCCGGGATTCTTACGTATAATAAAGTAAATATTGCGTTGCAAAATACTCCGACAAATCTGAATATAGCTCATAATATCGAACTTCAGTCCGCGTTGTCGTCAATTATAATTCTATAACATTATCTCGTTAATAAATAAAACATAATTTAACGTTCGATACTGCTAGAATTTTGGCGAGTTTGTCCATGGCTTGTGGGAGTTTAACTAGAATTTTACCAATCCCGAGTGCTAATTTTTAATTAAGCATGTGTTGGAAAGGGCCTCTATCGTAAGTTAAAAGTCAGGTTTACCGTGTTCAAGGCACATGCGACGTCGAGGGGCCGCCAGCTGCTGAAGTCATTCAGGAAAGATGAGCGCGGCAATTTTGCCATGCTGCTTGGCCTTTCGATTGTCCCCCTCATCACCTTCATGGGTTGCGCCGTGGATTATTCGCGCGTGACCTCGATCAAGGCCTCGCTGAATTCGGCTGCAGATGCCGCCGCGCTGAATGCCGTGACGCGCGCTATCAATGGTGCCGCGGCAGTTCCCGTCGTCGCCCCGCCTTCGACCACGCAAATTCGCGCCTATTTCAATGGCGCCTCCAACGACAGCCAATATGTCGGGCCTGAGGATTATGACTCCACCTCGACATCGATCCCGGCGGACGCCTCCTTCACCTATAATATTTTTTATACCGGCCCTACCGGCACCTGCCCGACGCAACTGGCCGAGACCAGCCCGGCTCCCGCCGCCTTTGGCGCCACCGGTGCCACACAATATGCCAGCCTGCCCGATAACCTGAAGGTTCAGTCTTTCGCCAGAGGCACGCAATCCGGCCCGAATTTTGCGGCAGCGAAGATTGATTACAATACGCCGACCGGTTCTGTGGCGACGCCCTGCACGCCCAACAGCTATATTGCCACGGTGAGCTATTCTGCGCCGATCCCGACCTCCATTCTCCAGGTGGTGGGCATCAAGCAAGTCATGATCCATGGCACCGCCACGGCGCAATCGAAGCTGCCGTCCTACCTCAATTTCTATATGCTGATGGACAATTCGCCATCGATGGGCATTGGCGGCAGCGCTACGGACATTGCCAATCTCGAAGCCCTGACGTCGAAATGGGATTCCAATGGCGGCTGTGCCTTTGCCTGCCACGAGCGCAATCCCGATGGCACCGATGATCCCAACGATTATTACCACGTCGCCCTGAACAATGGCGTGAAGACCAGAATCGATTACCTGCGCGATGCGGTCGCCAGCCTGCTCGGTGTGGCGCAAACCACCCAGCAAGTGCCCAACCAGTTCCAGTTCGGGCTCTACACCTTCAGCAACACGACGACGCAAACCGTTGTCTCGCCGCTGAGCAGCAATTACACGACGCTTTTGAGCGATACGCAGAATATCAAGCTCGGCTATAACAGCGTCAACAACCCGAAGATGAACATGTATGGCGATGTCAACGCCGGCCCCGATGAGGAAACCGACATCGACGCGGCCATGAAATTTGCCGGGGCGCAAGTGGCAACAGCTTACACCACGCCGCGTCCGCCGGTGAATTTCGTGGTGCTGGTCAGCGACGGCGTCCAGGACAAGGTCGACTGCAACACCACCGGCACCACCAGCGGC
>JAGXAM010000013.1 GCA_019075905.1 Hyphomicrobiales bacterium | reverse complement strand
TGCGAACGGCGTTTGAACTGATAGGCAAATTTCAAGCCGAATTTCGCCGCCCATTCCGAGACTGTCTGGAACGAGACGTTGATGCCGCGCTCCGCCAACAGATCTTCGACGTCGCGGAAGCTGAGCGGAAATCGGTAGTAGAGCCAGACCGCATGGGCAATGATCTCAGCGGGAAAGCGGTGGCGTCTGAAGTGGGCGAGCGGGGTTTCGGTCATCAAAGCCCTATATCAAGTCAATTCAAACAGCCGGTTAAGGCGACGCCACCGTTCAATCGTGGCGTCCGAGGCCAGCAATTCGCGATTGACGGCCTGCTTGTCGGCAAGGCTCATGTTGCCGGTGGGCATTGTCATCAGGGCTGAACCGCCTCCGGACATCAGCGCGATGACCAGATCATCGTCCTTCAGGCCCTGCTCGGCTGCCATGATCTCGCGCGCCGCCGAGATGCTCCTTAAATCCGGCTCGGGGTGCGATGCTTCGAGAATTTTGATGCGGCCGGCCGGAACGGCATGGCCATCGCGGGTCACCACGACACCTGTGCGATTCACGTCAGGCCAGGCTTGGTCAAGTGCTGCAGCCATGGCGGCGGAGGCTTTGCCAGCGCCGACCACGATGCAGCGACCGGAGGGCTTTTGCGGCAGATTTGGGCAGAATGGTCCGGGCCGTATCGGCGCTGGCAATCGCTGAATCAAACATCTGCCGCAGCAGCGCCCGCGCCTTTGAATCCGTCCAGTGCGTCACGCCATGGCCTCAGTCATTGTCACCATGAATGGCGCCGATCACGGCCTGCGTCACCTGCGCGGTGGTGGCGGTGCCGCCGACATCGGGGGTGAGGATACCGGCAGCGCATACCCGCTCCACGGCGCGCATCAGGCGGGTGGCGGCGTCCTTTTCGCCGATATGTTCGAGCATCTGCGCAGCCGTCCAGAATGTGGCAACCGGATTGGCAATGCCTTTGCCGGTAATGTCGAATGCCGAGCCGTGGATCGGCTCGAACATCGACGGGAAGCGCCGCTCCGGATCGATATTGGCTGTGGGCGCCACACCGAGGCTGCCAGCCAGCGCGCCGGCAAGGTCCGACAGAATGTCAGCATGCAGATTGGTGGCGACAATGGTGTCGAGGCTTTTGGGATGAAGGGTCATGCGCACGGTCATGGCATCAACCAGCATCTTGTCCCAGGTCACATCCGGGAATTGCGCCGCCACTTCCGCCGCGATCTCATCCCACATCACCATGCCGTGGCGCTGCGCGTTGGATTTGGTCACGACCGTGAGTTGTTTGCGCGGGCGCGCCTGCGCCAGCCTGAACGCATAGCGCATGATGCGGGTAACACCGGCGCGGGTGAAGATGGCGACTTCCGTGCCCACTTCCTCGGGCATGCCACGATGGGCACGCCCGCCGTGGCCGGAATATTCCCCTTCGGAATTTTCCCGCACGATCACCCAGTCGAGATCCCCGGTCCTGACCCCGGCCAGCGGCGAGGCAATGCCCGGCAGGATCCTGGTGGGCCGCACATTGGCATATTGGTCGAAGCCCTGACAGATGGGCAGGCGCAGGCCCCAAAGCGTAATATGATCCGGCACGTCGGGCGCACCTACGGCGCCGAATAAAATGGCATCGAATGGCTTGAGCCGGGCCAGGCCATCAGCTGGCATCATCTCGCCATGCTTGCGGTAATAGTCCGAGCCCCAGTCGAATGACGTGATATTGAATTCGACATCACCGAGGCGAGCCTGGAGGGCTTCCAGCACCTGAATGCCGGCGCCGATCACTTCCGGGCCGATGCCGTCGGCGGGAATGGCGGCAATCGAATATTTGCGCATGGGTTTGATCCTTATGAGTTGGCATTGCCGGTCGCGGTGGTGACGGCAGGGCCGCCGGCGCGGGCGAGGATGAGAGTCAAGACGGCAGAGAGCATCGCCAGTCCGGCGACAAAATACAAGTCGCCGGCAAAGCTGCCCGTCGCGCCCTTGCTTCACCCGCGCCAACGCGCAAGAACAATGCCGAGGCTCTAATCGCAAATGGATGAAGGTTGGGGGTCACGTCAATTCATTTGGGACCTATATACAAGTGTGACCACACTTCAAAAGCGAATGCCTTTTGGTACACTCCAAACAGGTTTTCAGGGTTCGTAAATTCCGGGGAGCGGCATGTCGGCTAGCCAGTATCCGAGTCGTTCGAGATGAACGAACTCATTCTTGTGTCGCCAAAGAATGGTCCCGAGGTTCTTGTTTTTGTCGTTTCCGGCTAGAGGAATGTTTTGTCGCTCAAGGGCGGCAACGAGCTGTCCTCTCTTCATTGGGCGGCCTTCTTCTCGCAAAATGGTTTTTACGAGTCCGGCAATCTCAGCTGGCGAAACTATCCCCCGTACCCGACTTGGCTCTGTGGGGAATGCCTGAGACAGGGTCGGCTGAAAAGACTTCAATAGAGCCGAAAGCTGTTCGTTGTTCAGGGCGGCCTTTGCCTTTTCCAGCAATGAAATGACATGCGAAAACTTATCCGCCGCTTCCTGAGCGGCGGCCCGGCGCTGCCGAAATTGCTCTATCAACTCGTCAAACTCAGACATACGCTTTATCGCTAGGAACGCATTCTGCAGAATGTCTAGCACGTCGCGTCCTCCAGGTCGAATGCGGACTCCAAAAATAGTTAACGGAATCTAAACGCGCACACAAGCGGATTAGAGTTGGCCTCTTGCCGACACAGCAGGGATTCTATAGAGTCCATTTCGAGGCCCAGAAACGCACGCGGCCCAAGCGATCCCTGGCAGGGGAAGACTTGGGCCGGTTTCGAGGTGTCGCCTGACTTTTCGACGGACAGGGCGACGAAAGGCTGCGCGGTGCGCCACGTTGTGTATAGCGCATCGCGCCGCCCTACTCAAGTCTGTCTCCAATGTGGAGACATAAAATGCGTAAGCGAAGCTGTTGCCACCACGTCAGGGCTTACGTGCGCCTGCGCTTCGGTCGTTTGGAGCACGTCTCAGACTACTGGCGTTGTTGTGGCCAGTTGAGTTTTGCGTTCTAAAATCTAGCTCCCACTAGACTCGCGCTTACTGCGTCCCGGCCGTCGCGGGCCATCATCCTGCGGCGGCCTCCGTTCCTTAGATACCGCTATGCTTGCCTCAACATCTTCCGGCCTCGTCGCAAGAAACCGTTCCAGCGCCTCGCCGAAGTTCATATCGAGCCGCAGAGGCGGCTCTAGCTTCTTGCCTTTGTTCGTCACGCCAGCGCCTTGCCGATTAGCACGTTATACTTAAGACGCCCCTCGACGCAGGAAAAGAGGCCATTCATACGCGGAGACGGCTTCATGTCGCGGCGATAGTAGCGCCAAGTCATCTCTTGAACATAGCGATCAAGGTGCTTCGGGCTAACCCAATGATGGATGCCGACGATCTGGCGTTTCAGGAGCGCCCAAACGCTTTCGATCGTGTTCGTGTGAACGAAGCCGCCAAGCCGGACATATTCGCCCGCGCTGTGGTTTACGGCCAAATGATTGTAGTCGCGATCAAGGCCGATGAATGCGCGATCTTCGTCAGTCAGAAGCGCCGCGCCCTTTTTGACATTCTTGCGGACCTCGCCTTGAAGTGTCTTCGCCTTGCCGTCGTCGACGTGGGCAGCGCGAAGCTCGCCTTCGCGTTCGACTATGCCAAGCACGATCGACTTATTGGCGCCCCCTTGCGAACCTGGCGCGCGCTGATCGGCGTGTTTGTTCTTTTCCTTGCCGCCGACGAAGGTCGTATCGGCCTCAACGTCGCCTTTGAGCGGCGCGTTGAAGGAATTGGTGCGCGCCGCGTGGCGCAGGCGATGCAGGACGAACCAAGCGGACTTCTGAGTGATTTTCAGGTCCTTGGCGAGCTTAGTCGAAGCAATTCCTTTCGGGTGATTGGTAATCATCCAGATTGCCGCAAACCACTTGCGGAGCGGCAGTTTCGTATCCTCGAAAATCGTCCCCACCTTGATCGAAAAGCGTTGACGGCAAGCGCCGCACTTGTGGGCCTTACGGTCGGAAAAGTGATAGATGCGATTGTCGCCGCAGTAGGGACAAAACTCGCCGTCACGCCAGTGGATTGCGCGCAGGTGGTCAATGCAAGCCTGCTCGTCCGGGAAGGCATCGAACAGATCGAAAAGGCTGTCGAAATTCCGCAACATGGCTTATCCCCTCACTTGAAAAGACACTAGCCTATTTATCCAATTGGGTCAAACACGTATATATGTCCCATTCATTTCTGCGGCCTTTTGCAACTATTCCCACGATTTCATTGCAACTATCAGTAATATATAAATTGATTAAATTTGAAATTTATAGCTCTCTCGAATTGCATCGCAACTAGTTTGATGTTAACCCAGCATTAAATTCAATATGATTTGCTGGGCATCCGAACCGAGCTTCGCCGGTTCGCCGTGGGGGCATAGATGGCCGGTTTGATTGATGCTCGCAGTCCTGCCGCTCCGGCAGCTAAAATACACCTCGATTCAAACCAGATCCAAGATCAGGACCTGCAGCGGGTCGGTGCGGTATGTGGCCAGGCGAGCAAGATTTGCGCCAGCGATATGGTGGCCCTGCTTGTGCTGAAGCCGCAGGGCTTCGAGCTCAAATATGGCATCGGTGTCAGCCCGCAAACCATCGATTATTCCGATTCGATCTCGGTCGAGACCGTGCGCCGCAACCAGCCGCTGGTGGTCACCAATCTGCGGTTGGACAAGCGCTTTGCCGAAAGCCCCTATGTCACCGGCGATACGCATCTGCGGTTTTATGCCGGCGTGCCGCTTCATGTCGCCAATGGCGATATTTTCGGCGTTCTGGCGCTGCTGGCGCGGCGCGCCGGCACGTTTGATCCAGAAAAGCTGCGCAAGCTGGAACTTTGTGCCGAAGGCATCGAGAAAATCGCCCAGGCCCCTGCAATTTCCGGCGGTGACATCCTGCCTTTCAAGGTCGAGCGCCGCTCGGCGGTGATCCGGCCGGACTGCAATTTCGTTGAAAGCAGCTGTGATGTGTTCGAGCCGGAAGTGTTCCTGAGGGAGGTTGACCGGGTCGTGGAAATGTCGCTGGTGCGCAGCCGCTGTGCCGGTTTGGTCGGCATCGAGCTGCGGCGCAAGGGGCATCCGCCGGCTGTCGGCCTGCTGCCCGCCGTCGAACGGGCTTTGGTGAGTGTCTTGCGCCCGCGCCTGCGCCGGCATGATCTGATCGCCCGGTTGCCGCAGCGGCGCTTTGCCGTGCTGTTGCCGCTGTTGCGCTATCGCGCAGATCTCGAATTTGTCGCCGGCAGAATCGAGAGCCTGCTGCGCGACGCCCTGAGGGCAACGGCCTTTGCGGATTTTGAATTGCGGGTCTCGACCGCAATGTATCCGATCGACGGTTACGGCGGCGATGATCTCGCCAATAGCTTGTTCCAACGCACGCCCGCGCGCTTTTCTATGAAATAACAGCGCCCGAAGCCCGCGCATGGCGGGTTCCGGCAGGGACCCAACTTGCAACTGTCACATTTTCATCGCATCAGGGCGCAAGATTTTTCCAAGCCGAAAGCCCGCTCTCATGCCAATTGTCTCCCAAGGTTCCGCGCCTGTCCTTGCCCGTTGCGACGGGCCGCTCGTCATGATCGGCTTTGGTTCGATCGGCCGGGGCACCTTGCCGCTCATCGAGCGCCATATTGCCCATGACCCCGCCCGCATGGTGGTGATTGCGCCCGATGACGCCGGGCGCGAATTGCTGGATGAGCGCGGCATCAAATTTGTCAAAATGGCGCTGACGCGTGACAATTATGCCGAAGTCCTCAAACCCTATCTGACTGCTGGCAGCGGCCAGGGATTTTTGATCAATCTCTCGGTCGAGGTCTCCTCGGTGGCGCTGGTGCAGCTCTGCCACGAGGCCAATGCGCTCTATATCGACACCTGCATCGAGCCTTGGCCGGGATTTTATACCGATACCAGCCTCAGCGTTTCGCAGCGCTCCAACTATGCCTTGCGCGAATCCATGCTGGATTTGCGCCGCAAGCTGAAATCTGGCCCCAGCGCCATCACCACCTGCGGGGCCAATCCCGGCATGGTGTCCTGGCTGGTCAAGCAGGCGCTGCTGAACATCGCGCGGGATTGCAACATCGCCCATGAACCGCCGCAATCCCGCGAGGACTGGGCGCGGCTGATGCAAGCTTGCGGCGTCAAGGGCATACATATTGCCGAATGCGACACGCAACGCGCGCGCATGCCCAAACCGCGCGGTGTTTTTGTCAATACATGGTCGGTCGAGGGATTTGTGTCGGAGGGGCTGCAGCCGGCAGAACTCGGCTTTGGCACGCATGAAAAGGCATTGCCGCCCGAGGGCCGCCGCCATGATTTTGGCCCTGATTGCGCCATCTATCTGCTGCGCCCGGGGGCTGGCACCAGGGTGCGGTCATGGACGCCGACCGCGCAAGCCCAGCATGGCTTTCTGATCACTCATAATGAAGCCATTTCGATTGCCGATTATTTCAGCCTGCGCGAGGCCGGCAAAATCACCTATGCGCCGACATGCCATTATGCCTATCACCCGGCTGCCGATGCCGTGCTGTCGCTTGATGAAATGGCCGGGGCCCAATGGCAGCGCCAGAGCGCCTCGCATATTCTGGGCGAGAGCGAAATCATCGATGGCATCGACGAGCTTGGCGTGCTGCTCTATGGCCACGCCAAAAATGCCTATTGGTATGGCTCGCAGCTCTCGGTCGAGGAGACCCGCCAGCTCGCGCCCTACCAGAACGCCACTGGATTGCAGGTGACATCAGCGGTGCTGGCCGGCATGGTCTGGGCGCTGGAAAACCCGAAGGCCGGGATTCTCGAAGCCGACGAACTGGATTTTCGCCGCTGTCTTGAAGTGCAAAGGCCCTATCTCGGGCCGGTCACCGGCCATTATACCGACTGGACGCCGCTTCAGGGCCGCGGCGGGCTGTTCCCGGAAGATATGGATACCAGCGATCCCTGGCAATTCAGCAATGTCATTGTGCGGTGAAACCAGCGAAGGGCAGGTCTGGCAGGGGCCAGCCATGTCCTGCTGGAACCCCTTTGGGCCATGGTGGCGCCATGGCCCGGCGCGTCAGGCACCGATCGAACGGTAAAGGGCAAATTCCAGCGCGCCCAATTCCATGGTGATGAAATAAATCGCCAGCAAAAGCACCAGAGGTGAAAAATCCAGCCCGCCGAAGCTGGGCAGAATCCGCCGCAATGGCGCGAGCATCGGCTCAAGCAGCGATTCAATACTGTTCCAGATCATGCGGACAAGGTCATTTCTCATGTTGATGATCCCGAAGGACAGCAACCACGACATCACGACATTGAGCATGACGATGAACCACAGCAAATTCAGGATAAATTCGACGATCACGAATAAAGGGTGGATGAACAAGGCCAAAGCGGTCGTTCCTCTGATCGGGGGGTGACGCGGGAATGTTGCGCCGTTGCAGCGTATTTAGGACGTTCCGGGCGCGCTAGCAAATTCAAGGGGCTTGCCTGCCTTGCGCCAACGTGGTGATAAGATGTTCCAGATCATCAGTGAAAGTCTTATGCCATGTCGCCAGCCCTGGCACGCCAGACCATCTCCACCGGGTCGGCCTTTGAAGCCGAGATAGGTTATGCGCGCGCCGTGGTCGCCGGCGACATGATGTTCGTTTCGGGCTGCACCGGCTATGACTATGCCGCCATGATCCTGAAGGATGGCGTGGTGGCGCAATGCGAGCAGGCGCTCGACAATGTCGAGGCGGCCTTGCAAAAGGGGCAGTTCCGCATGGCAGATGTGGTGCGGGTCACCTATTATCTGCCAAACCGGGCCGATTTTGCGCGGTGCGCGCCGAGCTTGCGGGCCCGTTTCGGGGCCATTCGCCCGGCCGCGACCATGCTGGTCACGGGTCTGCTTGATGAACGCATGCTGATCGAGATCGAGGTTACGGCGCGGCGCGTTTGACCGGCGCCTGGCCCGGGGGCAGCTGCGACATTTTGTCCCGATTGACCGGCAGCGTCGATTTTCGCACAATTTCGACGCAGCATTGGACATGGAACGGCGCTTCTGCTATCGGAGCGGGATGCAGCGCGTTTGTGCTGTGCTGTCATCCCTTCAAGCCTACAGGATCATACGTTTTGCAAGTTCTCGTCCGTGACAACAATGTTGATCAAGCGCTCAAGGCGCTGAAGAAAAAGCTGCAGCGCGAAGGTGTTTTTCGCGAGATGAAGCTGCGCGATCACTACGAGAAGCCGTCGGAAAAGCGCGCTCGCGAGCAAGCCGAGGCTATCCGCCGCGCCCGCAAGCTGGCACGCAAGAAGATGCAGCGCGAAGGTCTGCTGCCGATGAAGCCGAAAGTTTTGCCGGGCGCACCGCGCTGAGCTGGTGACCTTGGCTCGTTGCCGCCTTCGATTTTGAGAGCGGCAACGAAGAGGTAAACTTCAGGGGCTACCCTGGCAGTGTTTGAGGCAATGTGCCTTGGTGAAATCCGGGATTTTGCGATGACGGGGCTGGCAATAATGCGACATAGTCCGGACAAGGCCCCCAGAGCGCATGTCGGGCGCAGTCTGGCATTGCTGCAGGCCGGCGTTCTGGTTCTGGCGCTGGCAGGCTGCGGCACAACTGGCAGCTTTCCGGGCAGCGACAACCCTGGCTATGCCGAGCTGCAACCGGCGAGTGCCGCGACCACGGTCGATATCGACTCGCTCAGCCGCGTGATCGCCGCACATCCACGCGATGCCGATGCCTATAATACCCGCGGTGTCGCCTATGCGCGGATCGGCTCCTATGACCGCGCCGTGCGCGATTTCAGCGTTGCCGTGCGGCTCGACCCACATAATGCGCCGGCCTTCACCAACCGGGCGCTGGCCGAGCGGCAGATGGGCAACAGCCGCGCGGCGATGCGGGATTTTACCGCGGCGATCAATGCCAATTCCAATCATGCACCGGCCTATCTGGGGCGCGCCAATCTGTTGCGCTCGGAAGGCCAGCTGCAGCCGGCCATGAATGATCTCGATCATATCATCGCCATTCATTCGGGTGTGCCGCAGCAATTGCGGGCCCAAGCCTATCATGCCAAGGGCCTGATAGATCAGCGCCTTGGCAATCAGCAGCAGGCCATTACCGATTTCAGCAATGCCATCGACAGCGATCCGTTTGCGGCTGCGCCCTATCTGGCGCGCGGGCAAAGCTATATTGCCGTCGGCAATTACAAAGAGGCCGTGGGCGACTTCAATTCCTCGCTGAACGTCGATGCCAAGAACCCCGAAGCCTGGGATGGCCTCGGGTTGGCGCGCGAGCATCTGGGGCAAAAGAGCAAGGCGCTTGAGGCCTATCAGGGCGCGCTGGCGCTCAACCCCAATGACCCGGTGGCGCGGCGCGGTCTGGGACGTCTGCAGGCATGAGTCATGGCGAGGCGCTCGGCTCGGCGCTGCGAACCGTGCGCATTGAAAGCGATGCGCTGCAGGCTTTGATGGCCGATCTGGCCGGCGATACCGGCTCGGAACTGGGGGCCGAGTTCGGCCGGGTTGTGGCGCTGCTGCGCGGGCGACAGGGCCGGGTCATTGTCACCGGCATGGGCAAGTCAGGCCATATTGCCCGCAAGCTGGCGGCGACGTTTTCATCCACCGGCACGCCTGCCCATTACGTGCATCCGGCCGAGGCCAGCCATGGCGACCTTGGCATGATTCAGTCCGGCGATGCCATTCTGGCGCTGTCATGGTCGGGCGAAACCGCCGAACTCGCCGATATCATTCTCTATGCCAGCCGGTTCGATGTGCCGCTGGTTGCCATTACCGCCCATGCTGACAGCGCCCTCGGCCGGGCTGCCGATCATTGCCTGATCCTGCCGCTGGTCGAGGAAGCCTGCCCGAACGGCCTTGCGCCGACATCCTCGACGACCCTGCAGCTGGTACTGGGCGATGCGCTGGCGCTGGCCCTGCTGGAAGCGCGCGGGTTCACGGCGCAGGATTTTCGCCAGTTCCATCCCGGCGGCAAGCTTGGCGCCCGGCTGCTGCTGGTTCGCGACGTCATGCTCGGGGCACCGCGTCTGCCGTTGGTCGCCATCACCGCCACCATGGCCGAAGCGGTGATGGAAATCACCGGCAAGGGTGTTGGCTGTGTCGGTGTGGTTGATGGCGCGGGACGGCTGGTCGGCATCATCACCGACGGCGATTTGCGCCGCCACATGTGCGATGACCTGATGATGCGCCCGGTGACCGATGTCATGACGCCATCGCCGCGCACCGTGCAACCGACCATGCTGAGCGCCGAAGCCTTGCAGATTCTGGAGGCGCGAAAAATTACCGCCCTTTTCGTGGTGGACGCCGGAGCCATCCCGCAAGGCGTTGTGCATATTCACGATCTTCTGGCGCGCGGCGTCGCCTGAAACCACCCTCGCCACAGCTTGTCGCAATGGCACAATCTGCGCCATAATGACACCTGTTGACGGAGCGCGGAACATGGCGACACTCGATGATGTGTTTGGCACAGGCCCGGTCGCCAAGCCGCCCGTTCATGAAATCGGCCAGAAACTTGATTCGCTGTCGGTCGATGACCTGCTGGCGCATTTGCAAATCCTTCATGAAGAGGTGGCACGCCTTGAAGCGGATCTCGTCAAAAAGCGTGATTCGAGGCATGCTGCAGAGCGTTTTTTTGGTTCTCCACAGGAGAAATCCGGCTAAAGGCGCTGGCGCACCGTAAAATCGTGGCCGTGACCGAAAAATATTAAGCAGATGTTAACGCTTTCGATATAATCTGATGTTGTCTGATTCGTCAGGCATTTTCTGGATGCCATGGGCATCTCCTGTGTTCCTCCCTGTTTGGACTTACAGCCGCCTTCGGGCGGCTTTTTTTGTCGCAAGTGCCCGGCAGGGCCATTAACCCTAAGAAACAGTAAACGCCACAAATGCCATGAATGGCGTTAACATTGCTCCCACAGTTCGCAACAGGCTGGCACGTATCGTTTTCGGACGCGCGCACCGGCGGCTCTTCTGAGGCAATGGGAATGAACATGGCAAGTGCGGACATCAAGGGCGGACATGGTGCGCAACCGGTGGCTTTCGGCCAGAGGCTGATTGGCTCGGACAGCTTTCATCTGCTGTTTCGTGAAGGCATGGATCTGGTTGAAGCCGCCGCGGCCTATCTCGATGGCCCCGGCCGCGCCGAAGCCAAGGTGCTGCAGCGCATGGATGCGCTCGCCTATGCTGCCGAGAGCATGCGGCTGACGACGCGGCTGATGCAGCTGGCGTCCTGGCTGCTGATGCAGCGGGCGGTGAATGATGGCGAGCTCAACCTTGCCGCTGCCGGGAATGAGCGCCAAAAGGTGAAACTGTCGCGCCAGGCACCTGTTGCCGATGCCGAAACCTATGCGCGCCTGCCCGAGGAACTGCGCCGTCTTTCGGACGCTTCCCTGCGCCTGCAGGAGCGGCTGATTCATCTTGATACGGCGCTCTATACGGCGGTGCCGCCGACTATGCGCTCGCTCGAAAGCAATGATGTGCATGCGCAGCTCACGCGGCTCACGGTCGCCTTCGGTGCCTCGCCACGTTGAGGCCGCACGCCTCAGCTATGGGCTCTGACCCATTGCTGCACGAACAGGATCACCAGAAGCGCGACTAGCGGCGATAGATCAACGCCGCCAAGGCTGGGCAGAATCCTGCGGATCGGGTTGAGAATGGGCTCGGTCACAAGATTCAGGCTGACCCAGATGGTGCGGACGACATTGTTGCGGATGTTGACAATGTTGAAACCGATCAGCCAGGACATGGCCGCCATGATGATGATCAGATATTCGCAGAACTTCAAAAAATATATCACCAGCGGCGCGAGCAAAGACACGTCGGTTTCTCCAGATTTGCCACAGGCTTTAGCGCTGGCGCCGGCTGGCCGCAAGCGTCCTGCTAACCGTAACAGGGCAGTTGCGCTTGACAGGCTTGGTGCAAAACGCCAGTGCTTACGCGCCGCGCCGGTTCATTGCGGTTGACTCTTGAGACTTGCCCGCTTTCGATGATGCGCAGTTACCTCGATTTTGAAAAGCCACTTGCCGATCTTGAAGCCAAGGTCGAGGAATTGCGTGCTCTCGGCACGGACGGCAAGGCCATAGGCATTGCCGACGAATTGTCGCGCCTTGAGGCCAAGGCGCACAAGGCGCTGGTTGATCTTTATGCCGATCTGACGCCCTGGCAGAAAACCAAGGTGGCCCGCCATCCGCAGCGACCCCATTGCGTCGATTATATCGATGGCCTGCTGACCGATTTCACGCCCATGGCCGGTGACCGGCAATTTGGCGAGGACGAGGCGATCATCGGCGGGCTGGCGCGGTTTCGCGGCGAGGCTGTCTGCGTGATCGGCCAGGAGCGCGGTGCCGACACCCAGAGCCGCATCAAGCATAATTTCGGCATGGCGCGCCCTGAGGGCTATCGCAAGGCAGTGCGGCTGATGGAACTGGCGGATCGTTTCGGCCTGCCAATGATTTCCCTGATTGACACAGCCGGCGCCTTCCCCGGCATTGATGCCGAAGAGCGCGGCCAGGCGGAAGCGATTGCCCGCTCGACCGATGCGGCGCTGGCGCTGGGCGTGCCGAGCGTGGCGCTGGTGATCGGCGAGGGCGGCTCGGGCGGCGCGGTGGCGATTGCCTGCTGCAACCGGGTGATCATGCTGGAACATTCGATCTATTCGGTGATTTCACCCGAAGGCGCGGCTTCGATCCTCTGGCGCGATGCGACCAAGGCCACGGATGCTGCCAACAGCATGAAAATCACCGCGCAGGACCTGCTGAAATTCGGCATTATCGACACGATCGTGCGCGAGCCCGAGGGTGGCGCGCATCGCGACCCGGCCGCTGCCATTGCCGCCTGCGGCGCCGCGATTGCCGACAGCCTGGCTTCGCTCGGCAATATGGGTGCCGAGGAATTGCGCAATTCCCGCGCCGAAAAGTTTCTGGCGATGGGCCGGAAGATCTGAAGCGCGCGGACGTTTGCGCTCAGCCCGCTTCCGCCAATTCCGTCGCTTCCGCGAGATCGACTGAAACCAGTTGCGAAACGCCCTGTTCGGCCATGGTGACGCCATAGAGCCGGTTCATCCGCGCCATGGTGATGGGGTTGTGGGTGATGGTGAGGAAGCGGGTCTCGGTGCGCTGGGCCATGGCATCGAGCAGATCACAAAAGCGCTCGACATTGGAATCATCGAGGGGGGCATCGACTTCATCCAGCACGCATATGGGCGAGGGATTGGTCAAAAACACCGCAAAAATCAGCGCCATGGCGGTCAGGGCCTGCTCACCGCCCGAAAGCAGGGTCATGGTTTGCGGTTTTTTGCCGGGCGGGCGGGCGTTAATTTCGAGGCCGGCTTCCAGCGGATCGTCCGATTCGATGAGTTGCAATTCGGCCGTGCCGCCATTGAACAGCCGCGTGAACAGGTCGCGGAAATGGCCGTTGACGCGATCAAAAGCCTCCTGCAGCCGCTCGCGGCCTTCGCGGTTGAGAGTGCCGATGGCCTGACGCAGGCGCCGGATGGCTTCAGTCAATTCGTTGCGCTCCGCCTCAAGGGCGGTGCGGGTTGCTTCGAGTTCGCCAAGCTCGACTTCTGCCCGCAGATTGACAACGCCCAGCCGCTCGCGATCCTCGCGCAGGGCTTGCAGCTTGTCTGTCACCGTCGCGGACGCCGGCAGGGGCGCCCCCGGCTTCAAGCCGGCAAGAGCGCGCAGGTCCTGGGGATCACAATCCAGCGCCGCCCTTATGGTGGCGGCGAGTTCGGTGCGGCGCTGCGTGTCGGCGTCATGGCCTGCGGTTTCGCGCGCTGCCGCCTCGCGCGCGGTGGCAAGGCGCTCCTGCGCTTCACGGGCGGCGGCATCGAGCCGTGCCTGGGCGATTTCGGCGGCCACGCGGGCATCGCCGGCTTTCTGGCGCAGCCCCTCGGCGGCATCGATCTCGTTCATCAGCGCCCGGCGGCGCATCAGCAAGGTTGCCGGTGCCTGTGCAAGCTCTTCATGCTCTTGGGCGAGGCGGGCAGCGCGGTTGACCATATCGCTGCTGCGCTGGGCAGCTGAGCCCTGCCGCTTTTGCCAATCGGCGAGATCGCGCGCCAGCGCAACCAGACGCGCCGCCCGGCCATCCTTGACGCGGCGGGCCTGAATGAGCCTTGCCTGCGCCTCACCCAGCTTGCGGCGGCTGGCGCTGGCAAGATCGCCTGCCTGCGCCAGCACGGTCGCGGTGCGCTGGGCCTCGGGCGCTGTCGGCGCTACCTCGGCCATAGTCGCTTGGGCGGCAGCGCAGGCGGCATCGATCTCGCTGAAATCGCGTTCGAGCTGCTGCAGCGAGGCCATGAGCGCGGCTGCGCGGTTGCGGTGCGCGCCGAGACGGCGTTCTGCATCAGCCAGCCCGTTGCGCGCGGCTTCCGCCGCTTTCAGCGCGGCGCGCTCTGCATTGCGGCACTGCATTTCATGGTTGACGGCCTTGGTCGCGGCAGCGCTGGCGGCCTGCCATTGCGCACGAAGGCTGGTCGCCTCGCTTTCGCACGCCCTGAACTCAAGACGAAGCGCCGCCAGCCGGTTCATTTCGCCTAGCCGCCGCGCCGCCGCGCCAGGAGCCGCCGCCGTCCGCGTCAGGCCATCCCAGCGCCAGAGATCGCCGGCGGCAGACACCAGACGCTGCCCGGGCTTCAGCGCCGCCACCAGCGCCGATGCGGCTTGCGGCGTTGCGACGCCGATTTGCGCCAGACGGCGGTGCAACGCCTCCGGCGCCTCGACAAAGGCCGAGAGCGCCTGCGCGCCGGGCGGCAGGTCGGGGTCAGATGCGCCGGATGTCACCGCCCAGTGCAGCGCGGCTTGCGGCGACAGCGAGGCTTCAAGATCATCGCCGAGGGCGGCAGCCAGCGCCGCTTCATAGCCCGGCCTGGCGCTGATCTGGTCGATAACCTTGGCGAAGGCTTCGGCCTGTGTCGGTGCCAGTAGTTTTTCCAGGGTGCGGATTTCGGTTTCCAGCGCCTGCTTGCGCCGCTCCATCGCCTCGGCCGGCCCGCGAAGCTCGCCCTCAAGGCGCCTGGCTTCAGCCACCGCGCTTTCGGCCTCGAACCATGCGGCTTCCGCGGCGCTGGCGGCCTGCGTTGCAGCCTGCTCTTGCGCTGCCAGCGTGGCAATATCGACCATGCGGGCAATTTCGGCGTCGATGGCAGCGCGGGCGCGGCGGGCTTCGGCGAGGTCTGTCTCGATGCGGGTGCGCCGCCGGGTTTCATCGGCAAGGCGGGCGGCCAGCGCCTCGCGCCGCGCGGCAAAGGCGGCACTTGCAGCCTGGGCTTCCGCCAGTTTTGCCTCGATCGCCGCATTCTCGGCCTCGATGGCGGCAATCCCGCTTTGCGCCATGGTGACCGAGCGCTCGTCATCGGCGCTGCCGGCTTCCAGCGTCATGCGCTCGGCCTCGAACCTCGCCACCATGCGCGAGGCATCATCTATCAGCGCCCGCTCGCGGGCGAGATCGGCCTCAACCTGCCGGGCCCGCTGCTCCAGCGCCAGCCGCCGCTCCTCCTGACGTCGGGCCTCGCCATCCAGCGCTTCACGCGCCAGAACCAGCCGCTGCAAGGCCGCTCCGGTCGCAGCCTCGTCCTCACGCAACTTCGGCAGGCCATGGGCGCCAAGCGCCGCCAGCCGCGCCGCCTCCTGCTGCGCAACCATGGCATTGGCGACATCGCGCGTTGCGAGGCCAGCGGCACGGGCAGAATCAGCGAGTTGCTGTTCCAGCGTCGCCCAGGCGATGGCGTGCTGCAAGGCTTCAAGACGGCGCAATTCTGCCGCCAGCAACCGGTAGCGCTCGGCCTGGCGCGCCTGGCGCCGCAAGCCATCGATCTGGCCACCCAGCTGCCCGACAATGTCATCGATACGAACGAGATTGTCCTCGGCGGCCTTCAGGCGCAATTCGGCCTCGTGGCGGCGTGAATGCAGGCCGGCGACGCCAGCGGCTTCTTCAATGATGCGGCGGCGCTGCTGCGGCTTGGCGGCGATGATCTCGCCAATCTGGCCCTGACGCACCATGGCGGGCGAACGCGCGCCCGATGACGCATCGGCAAACAGCAATTGCACATCGCGGGCGCGGGCCTCACGGCCGTTGATGCGGTAATCGGATCCGTCGCCGCGCTCGATGCGCCGCGTGACCTCGATGGTGTCTGAATCATTCCAGGCGGTCGGGGCGGTGCGGTCGGCATTGTCGAGAGTGATCAGCACTTCGGCGAAATTGCGCGGCGGGCGCTTGCCCGAGCCGGAGAAAATCACGTCTTCCATGCCCGAGGCGCGCATGTTCTTGTAGGAGGTCTCCCCCATCACCCAGCGCATGGCCTCGACCAGATTGGATTTGCCACAACCATTCGGCCCGACCACGCCGGTCAAACCCGGCTCGATCAGGAATTCTGTCGCCTCGACAAATGATTTGAACCCCGCCAGTCGCAGTTTGCGAAACTTCATCGGGCCTCCGCAATCCACATCCTGCACCCACTGGACAGGCTGATGGCGGGAAAATCAAGCACGCCGCAACATGGCGCTGTTGAGAACCCCTGGTGCGGCGGTCACATGGCCTGAAAACTGAGCGCAGGGCGCGGCCCGGCAAGAGCTTTATTTTGCAGCAGGCGCGGCCGGAGCGGCAGCGGCGGGCGCAGCACCCGGTTTCACGGGATTGCCCTTGGCATCAAAGGTCTGGAGATAGGCGATGACATTGTCGATATCCGACTGCTTCTGCAGGCCGGGGAACATCATTTTAGTGCCATGCACCACCGACTGCGGGCTCTTCAGATATTTCTGCAGGACATCGACCGTCCAGACAATGCCGGATTTCTTGTTGGCATCCGAATAGGAATAGCCCGGATAGATGCCGCTGTGGCGCCCGACGACACCATTGAGCACCGGGCCGACGGCATTTTGCGCACCGGGGCCGATCTGGTGGCAAACACGGCATTTCTGGAATACTTTGGCGCCAGCGGCAGGATCGCCGGCGGCCGCAGCCGGCAGCGCCAGTCCCATGGCAAGGCCAGCGGCGGTAACGATGCTCAACCCAGATGCAAACTTCATCGGTTTCTTTCCTATATTGGCAATGGGCAACGCAGGGCCCCTGACCCTCTTAAGGAGGGCTTGCTCTCGCATCTTCAAGGTATGATAGTTGCGGGGCCATGATCAAGAGGCCTGGTGATTTCGGCACGGGGCTGCGGCGCGAAGGGGATGAAGCGTGACAAGGTTCAAATTTCGCGCCCTCGGTTTGCTTGCCGTGTTTTCGCTGGCAAGCCCGCCTGTCAGCGCGGCCGACACCATCCGTCTGGCGGTGATGCAAACAGGCACGCTGAAATGGGAATTGGGCGTGATCAACAAGCTCGGGCTGGCAAAGGCGGCGGGGCTAAATTTGCAGACGCAGGTCACCGCCTCACCCGAAGCCCAGAAAATCGCACTCCTGGGCGGCACTGCCGATATAATCGTCTCTGACTGGCTGTTTGTGTCGCGCGAGCGTGCCGCCGGTCGTCATTTGAAGTTTTATCCCTATTCTTCCGCCGTCGGCGCGGTGATGGTGCGCAAGGGCTCGCCGATGAGGAAGCTGGCTGATCTCAAAGGCAAGAAACTGGCGGTGGCGGGTGGCCCGCTCGACAAGAGCTGGCTGCTGCTGCAGGCCTATGGCCAGAAGCGCGGCTTCGATGTGAAGCACGAAGCCAACCTGATGTTTGGCGCACCGCCGTTGCTGCAGCAGAAAACCCTGCAGGGCGAGGCCGATGCCTCGCTGAATTTCTGGAATTTCAGCGCCGCGCTGGAGGGCAAGGGATTTCGGCCGCTGGTGACCATGGCGCATGTCGAGCGCAAGCTCGGTGCCAAGGGCAAAGTGGCGATGCTGGGCTATGTGTTCACGTCTGCCTTTGCCAAATCCCACAAGGCGGCGCTCGACCGCTTTCTGGCGCTGACCCGCAAGGCCAAGGGAATTCTCGCGTCTACACCCGCCGACTGGGCGGCGCTGGGCCCGCATATCGGCGCGCCGGATGCCGTCACGCAGGCGCTGTTCCGCCGCGATTACAGCGCCGGAATACCGGCCCGGCCAATCGCCGACGAGCAGCGTGATGCGGCCACGCTGTTTGATGTTCTGGCCAGGACCGGCGGGACGAAACTGGTGGGTGCCGGCAAAACGCTTGATCCCGGCACCTATTATACCGGCATGCCGGGGAGTTGAGAGCTGATGCTGCGGCTCGGATCGCTGGCGGCGCTGGTCGCCATCTGGGCTATCGGCGCGCATTTTGCCGGGCCGCAAATGTTGCCCTCGCCTCTGGTGGTGGGGCGGCTGATGCTCCACGACACCCTGACGGGCGAATTGCCACGCCAGATGCTGATCACTCTCTTCAGGGTGGCGGTCGCCTTCAGCATTGCCATGGTGCTGGGCTCGGCGCTGGGCATTGCCATGGGCCGCCATGCGGCTTTCGACCGCGTGGCTGATCCGTGGGTCGTGGTATTGCTCAACCTGCCGGCACTGGTCATTATCGTGCTGGCCTATATCTGGGCCGGGCTGACCGAAACCGCGGCGATCAGCGCGGTGGCCCTGAACAAGCTGCCCAATGCTGCGGTGACGCTGCGCGAGGGAGCAAGGGCGCTGGATCGAAGCCTCGATGATATGGCCGCCGTCTTCGACCTGAGCCCCTGGGAGCGCCAGCGCCATGTGGTGCTGCCGCAGCTCGCGCCCTATTTTGCGGCGGCGACCCGCTCGGGCCTGTCGCTGGTGTGGAAAATCGTGCTGGTGGTGGAATTGCTCGGGCGCCCCAACGGCATTGGCTTTGAGCTTGGCACCGCGTTTCAGCTGTTTGATGTGGCGCGGATTCTCGCCTATGGCCTCGCCTTTGTGGCGGTGATGCTGGTGATCGAGAGCTTCATAGTGCGCCCGTTCGAGGCGCATGCGGCGCGCTGGCGGGTGCCGCGTGACTGAACCTGCGCTGAATGTGGCCATTGCCGCCAAATCCTATGCCGCGCCGGGCAAAAGCCAGCGCCTGGTGTTGCGCGACCTGCGCTTCACGGTGCAGCCGGGAGAGCGGGTGGCGGTGGTCGGGCCGTCCGGCTGTGGCAAAACCACCTTGATGCGGCTGATCGCCGGGCTCGACCGGACCTTTGAGGGCCGGGTGACGCGACCGGGCGCGGGCGGGCGGCTGGCGATGGTGTTTCAGGAACCGGCGCTGCTGCCGTGGCGCACGGTTGAGGACAATATCGCGCTGGTTCACCCGGCGCTCGATGCCGGGGCGCTGGGCCGGCTTTATGACGCGCTGGGGCTGGCCGGGCATCGCAGGCAGTTTCCCGGGCAATTGTCGCTGGGGCTGGCGCGGCGTGTGGCGCTGATGCGGGCCTTTGCGGTGAACCCCGGGCTGTTGCTGCTCGATGAGCCGTTCGTGTCGCTGGATGAGGCCATGGCGACGCGGTTGCGCGCTGAACTTGCCGGGATTCTGGCGGCCGGCGGGGTGACGACGCTGCTGGTGACCCATGATCTCGACGAGGCGGTGGAGCTGTGCAGCCGGGTGTTGCTGCTGTCTGGCCAGCCAGCGACGCTGGCCGAAGACGTCGCGCTGCAGCACGGCGCCATGAGTCGGGCCGGGCTGCGTGAAGATTTGATCCGACGCATCGCGAGGCTTGGCCATGCCACCTAGCCACGCGGGCAATGCCGTCCGCCTGCTGCGCGAGGTGTTCGGCTACGAGGCGTTTCGCCCCGGCCAGGCCGAAATCATCGACGCGGTGATGGCGGGTGATGATGTGCTCGCGGTTATGCCGACCGGGGCGGGCAAATCCTTGTGCTTCCAGATCCCTGCCTTGCTGGCGCCGGGCCTGACCGTGGTGATTTCGCCGCTGATTGCGCTGATGCGTGATCAGGTGAGCCAGCTGCGCGCCAATGGCGTGGCGGCTGCGGCCTTGAACTCGCTCAATTCCCCGGCCGAGGACAAGCAGATCAGCACCGCCCTGCGCGCCAGGGCCGTGAAGCTTGTCTATGTCGCGCCCGAGCGGCTAGTGCGCCCCGACACGCAAAATCTGCTGCGGGAGGCCGGGGCGTGGCTGATGGCGATTGATGAAGCCCATTGCGTCTCGCAATGGGGGCATGATTTTCGCCCGGAATACCGCAGTTTGCCGGATTTGCGCGCGGCCTGCGGCATCAGGCAGACTTTGGCCGTGACCGCCACCGCCGATGCACCGACCCGCAACGATATTGCGCGGCTGCTGCTCAGCGACGGGCACCGGAGTTTCCTGCACTCGTTCGACCGGCCCAATCTGCGCCTCGCCATGGCGCAGCGGCGCGCCGGCAACGCGCAGCTTCTGGCGCGCCTTGCCCGGCACAAGGGCCAGAGCGGCATCGTCTATGCCGCCTCGCGGCGCGGCGTTGATGATCTGGCAGCGGATATTGGCGCGGCCGGCTATCAGGCCCTGCCCTATCATGCCGGCATGGACAAGGACCTGCGCAGTGCGCATCAGGACAGTTTCCTGCGCGAGGATGGCGTCGTCATGGTGGCGACGGTGGCCTTTGGCATGGGCATCGACAAGCCCGACGTGCGCTTTGTGCTGCACGCCAACCTGCCTTCCAGCATCGAGGCCTATTATCAGGAAATCGGCCGAGCCGGTCGCGATGGCCTGCCGGCCGATACGCTGACGCTGTATTCGCCGGGCGACATGCAATTGCGTCGCCGCCAGATTGCCGAAGCCGACAGCGATGAGGCGCGCAAACGCATCGACCACCGCAAGCTCGATGCCCTGATCGCGCTGTGCGAAACGCCGCGCTGCCGGCGCCAGACCCTGCTGGCCGCTTTTGGCGAATCCGCCGAACCTTGCGGCAATTGCGATGTCTGCGCCGGGGCCTTTACGCTGGTTGATGGCAGCCTCATGGCCCGCAAGGCTATGTCGGCGATTGTCCGCACGCAGGGCCGGTTTTCGCCGCCGCATCTCACAAAGCTGCTTAAAGGCCAGACGAGCGAGGCCATGACACGCCACGGCCATGACCTGCTGCCGACCTTTGGCGTTGGGCGCGATCTCAGCGAGGAGGAATGGCGCAGTGTTTTCACCCAAATCCAGGCGGCCGGGCTGGTGCGCCATGATGCCGACGACCGCGATCGCCTGGTGTTGAGCGAACCGGGCTGGGCCGTGCTCAGGGGCGAGATGAATGTGCAGATTCGCAGCACGGCACTGCAGGGCAAGCTCAGGCGGCGCGGACCATCCATGGAGGAGGGCGACGAAGCCTCGCCGGTGCAAGCCGCCGTCGACATTGCCAGTGATGGCCAGCGCCTGAGCGTGCGCCAGACTGCCTTGCTCAATGCGCTGAAGTCGCGACGCGCGGAACTGGCGCGCGCCCAGAGGGTACCGGCCTTTGTGATCTTTCATGATCGAACCCTGATCGACATGGCGGTGCGCTCGCCGCGCAGCAAGGCCGAGTTCGCGCAGGTGCATGGCGTCGGTGCCGCCAAATGCGCGCAATATGCGGCGGATTTTCTGGCGGTGATCAAGCAGGCCCTGGCGTCATAGGCGCGGCGGGGTCGGGCGCGCGCCGTTGTCTGGCACAGACAAAGCCATTATCGTGCCGGAGCTGGGCTTTGAGACGGTAGGAGAACATGCGACGCTTTGCCAGGGGCTTTTTTGCCGCCATGACGTTTTTTGCAATTTTGCCGGCCCATGCGGCCTCGATCTCGCAAGCATCGGTGAATGTTGGCGGCGCGCAGGCGGCCCTGCTGACGCCGCCGAGGCCACGCGCCAGCGTGATCCTGATGACCGGCGGCAACGGATATATTGCCATTGGCGCCGATGGATCGATCGGGCGCGGTGGCGGCAACCAGCTGGTTCGCACCCGCGCCGCCTATGCGCGTCTCGGCTTTGCGGTGCTGGTGCCGAATAATGGCGTCAATCTTGCCGCCGCCGTCGCCTATATGGCGAAGATCCGCCGGCCCGTGACCATTGTTGGCACCAGCCGCGGCACGCAGCGTGCGGCGCGTGGAATTGCCGCCGGAGCGCGGCCCGACAAGCTGGTGCTGACGTCCGGCTTTCTCAGCGACCAGTCCGGCGATCCTGACAATGTCATGCGCATTCTGGGGTCACCTGGCGCCCTGCCACGGACGCTGGTCATCGAAAACCGCAAGGATGCGTGCCGGCTCACGGCACCTGCCGGTGTCGGGCCTTTTGTCAAATGGTCAGCGGGCCGCGCGCATGCCGTCTGGCTCGACGGCGGCATTTCACAAGGCCGCGCTTGCGGCGCGCGGGCCTATCATGGCTTCAATGGCCTCGATTCACGTGTCGTGTCACTCGTCGCCGGGTTTGCCCGCTGAACTTTCCGCGCCCGCGCAGCGAGGCCGGGGCGCTGAAGGTGCCCCTTCACCGTCAGGGTGATGGTGTGATTATCCGGCAGGCTTTGGTGCCACGGGCTCGGCGTGGTGGTGCGCGCTGACCAGCGTGCCCACGAGGCCGCGCATGTCATCGGCCCATTCCTGCCAGAGCGAGGCGGCGGTGACATGGCGCGCCAGCAGGCGCCCGGTGATCTGGTCACGCTCGAAGGTCAGGTCGGCAGAAAACTTCTTTGCCAGACCCTGCATTGACCGGTTCTCCGCGAGGCACAGCAGACAGAGCACCGAATCACGGCGGTTGCGCGCTGCCCGCACGATGCGGGCCATCAGCGCCTCACCGACGCCACCGCGACGAAATTCCTTTTCCACGCTGAAGGCGCCTTCGGCGACGCGTTCGGCGTCGGCTGACGGACTATGCGCCTGACGCAATTCACCAGCGCCGCGCAACACGCCGTCGACGAACCAGCCATAGGCAATATCGCCGGGCGCATCAAAAAAGCCGGTCACATAGCGCTCGATATAATCGTCGGAAACGGCCATGGCGAAGCGGTCATGGCGGCTTTCATGATCAAGACGAATGAGATGCGCGGCAAAGGCCGCCCGGTCACTTGGATAAATGCGACGGATCCAACCGCCGTTGACAAATGAATGTTGCATCGTCAGAAATTCTCCTCAACGATGCCCTGATGAAACGCTCTTCCCTGCTTGTGACCTGGGAGATAGGCCTAAAGTCTTAATTTTTCAATATGACGGATCGCATCACGGTTCCATTTTTATGTGTTCCACAGCGTCTTTCATCATTGCAGCCATGGTGCTGTCGATTTGTTCGACGGACTGGTGAACATTGTGTTTCACGAAATCAGCAATGATTCGGGCCTTGACGGCCTCGTTGGGCGCAGGTTCGAGACCAAGGGCGACGATGGTTGCGGCATAGTCCTCGGCATCCTCGCCGGATTTGCCGAGCAGCGCTGCCGCCCACAGACCGAGGCTGTGATCACGCCGCGCGTGGGCACGAAACCGCAGTTCCTCGTCATGGACAAAGGCACTTTCGAAGGCTTGCTCACGCTTGTCGTAGGTCGTCATAGGAAATCCCCTGCCTATTGTGGTGGAAGCGTGCCATCCAATCGTGTCAGCAATATTGCGCGGCCGACGCGGATCAGAAGCAGGCGCCCGAATCGAATTTGCGCCAAATGCGGGCAGGCTACAAGCCCAGATCGCTCAAGCCGGGGTGGTCATCCGGACGGCGGCCGAGCGGCCAGTGGAATTTGCGCGCGCTGGCCGCAATGGCAAGATCATTGATGCTGGCAAAGCGCCTCGCCATCAGGCCCTGAGGCGTGAACTCCCAGTTTTCATTGCCATAAGAGCGGAACCAGGCGCCGTCGGCATCATGCCACTCATAGGCAAAGCGCACGGCGATGCGGTTGTCACGAAAGGCCCATAATTCCTTGATCAGGCGGTAATCCAGCTCTTTGGCCCATTTGCGGGTGAGGAATGCCTGCACCTCATCGCGGCCCACCGGAAATTCGGCGCGATTGCGCCAGACCGTGTCCGGCGTATAGACCTGCACGACCCGGGCCGGATCCCGGCTGTTCCAGGCGTCTTCCGCCATGCGCACTTTCAAAATGGCACCGGCTTCATCGAAAGGTGGCAGCGGTGGTTTGGTGTCCATGGGGGTCTCGCGCTTTCAGGAGGGTGGCACAGTGTTGACTGACCGGCGCTTGCGCGAGGCTTTCGCGGGCCTGGCGACGGCGGCGCGGCGGGCGGCGGCGAGAGCCTGCCGGCACCAGGAGACCAGTTCGTCGGCATCATCCAGGGCGGTTTCGGGCAAGGTCCAATAGGGCATGGACCCCTTGCGGCCATTGGCGCGCTCATAATGCCAGGGACGCCCGCCGGCCGCCTCATAGGCGGCGGCGCAATCGGCATCGCCGCGAATTCTGATGTCGCCGCGCATTTCCAGCGCGAAACACAGGCCATCGGCATAGATGCCATGGCCGCTGAACAGACGCTTGACCTCGACAGCGCCAAAGGGCGCGAAGATTTCGCGCAGGGCCTCGGCGTCCATGCCGTCAGGATACCGCGCTGATGGCTTCGGGCGAGGCCGGGGTGATGGTCACGCTCTCGCCGCATCCGCATGCGGCGGTCTGGTTGGGATTGTTGAAAACGAACCCCGAGGAAAGCTTGCTCTCCTGGTAATCCATCTGCGTGCCGAGCAGAAACAGAATGGCTTTAGGGTCGATCAGCACCTTGACGCCCTGATCCTCGACCACTTCGTCAAGCGGGCTGATGTCGCGGGCCAACTCCATCGTATAGGACATGCCGGCACAACCGCCGTTCTTGACGCCGACCCGCAGCCCTGCCAGCGGCTCATCGCTGGCCGCCATGATTTCGCGCACGCGGGCGGCGGCCGCCTCGGTGAGGGACATCATCTTGTAACCGGACCTACCCATATTCGGCTCCTGTTGCACCAGCCTGACCTTGAATGTAGGCACTCATATGCCGGATTGCGAGATCGAGACTGGCGACAAATCCTTGCTAATTCACCACATATCCAGCGCGACCCGCGCCTCGTCCGACATGCGGCTCTGATCCCATGGCGGGTCAAACACCATCGTCACCTTGGCGCCGGAGACGCCCGGAACGGCGCTGACGGCGGCCTCGACCCAACTCGGCATCTCACCGGCCACCGGGCAGGCCGGTGCGGTCAGGGTCATGTCGATCAGCACCATTTTGCTGTCATCGATCTCGACCTTGTAGATCAGGCCCAGTTCGTAAATATCCGAAGGTATTTCCGGGTCATAGACCGTCTTCAATGCCGCGATGATATCATCGGTCAGCCGGTCGATTTCGGCGGGCGGCAAAGCTCCGTCCACCGCCATTTCGGGGCGGTTCGGCTCAAATTCCGGCTCCATGGGAGTGTGCTCGTTCACGCGTTTCGTCCTTCAGGCAAACAACCGCTCCGCCTTGATCAGCGCTTCGGCCAGCGCGTCCACTTCGGCGAAGGTATTGTACATGGCAAATGACGCGCGACATGTCGAAGTCACGCCATAATGGCTCAACAGCGGCTGGGCGCAATGGGTGCCGGCACGCACGGCGACACCGGCCCGGTCGATAACGGTGGCGACGTCATGGGCGTGAATGCCCTCCATATCAAAGGACAGGATCGGCCCCTTGCCCGGCGCAGCGCCGAATATGCGCAATGAATTCATGCCCGACAGCCGCTCATGGGCATAGGCCGAAAGCGCTGCCTCATGGGCCTTGATGCGAGCGCGACCGATGCTTTCCATGTAATCCAGCGCGGCGCCGAGGCCGATGGCCTGGACGATCGGCGGCGTGCCGGCCTCAAACCGGTGGGGCGGCTCATTATAGGTGACGGTATCGCAAGTGACCTCGCTGATCATCTCGCCGCCGCCGAGAAACGGCGGCAGGGCTTCGAGCAGGTGCTTTTTGCCGTAAAGCACGCCAATGCCGGTCGGGCCATAGACCTTGTGGCCGGTCAGCACATAAAAATCGGCGTCCATGGCGCGAACATCGGTCTCAAGATGGACCGCGCCTTGCGACCCATCGACCAGCACCGGAATGCCGCGGGCATGGCTGGCGGCAATGATGTCGGCGAGCGGCGTCACCGTGCCAAGCACATTCGACATTTGCGTCACGGCGACAATTTTGGTGCGCGGCGACAGGGCGCGCTCAAAGGCGGCCAGATCGAACGAGCCATCCGGCGTGACGCCGACCCATTTGATCACCGCACCCTTGCGCTCGCGCAGGTAATGCCAGGGCACGATGTTGGAATGGTGCTCCATCAGCGACAGGATGATTTCATCGCCAGCCATTATATGCGCCAGCCCGAAGCTGGAGGCGACGAGATTGAGGGCGGCGGTGGCCGAGGAGGTAAAGATGATTTCGTCGCTCGAGGCGGCATTGAGGAAGGCGCGCACCTTCTCGCGCGCCACCTCATAGCCCTCGGTTGCGGCATTGGCGAGATAATGCAGGCCGCGATGCACATTGGCATATTCATGCTCATAGGCCTGGCGCATGCGGTCAAGGACGTGCAGCGGCTTTTGCGCCGAGGCGGCATTATCCAGATAAACCAGCGGCTTGCCATAAGGGCGCTCCTGCAGGATCGGAAAATCCCGGCGGATGGCCTCAACATCATAGATGGTCGGCGCGTTCATGATGTTCATCAGACCTGGCCTCCACGGGCTTGCAGCCAATGCGCCAGCCTGTCGCAGAAATGGCGCTTGAAAGCATCATTTTCAACTGGTTCAACCACTTCTGCCGCAAAGGCTTCAAGCAGCAGGGCTTCGGCCTCAGGCCTCGCGATGCCGCGCGCCTGCAGATAGAAAATCTGCTCGGCGTCGAGACCGCCGACCGTGGCACCATGGCCGCAGACGACATCATCGGCAAAAATTTCCAGTTCCGGCTTGTTGTCCATGCGCGCGCCGTCATGCAGCAAAATCGCCTTGGACATCATCTTGCCGTCAGTTTTCTGGGCGTGCGGCTTGACGATGACCTTGCCCTGATAGACGCCATGCGCCGCCTCATCGAGCAGCGAGCGGAAAATTTCCCGGCTGGTACCATGCGGCTTCGCGTGGTCGATGGTGAGTGTGGTGTCGAGATGCGCCTCGCCGCGCCCGAGCATCAGACCGGAAAGGGCAATATTGGCGTTTTCACCGGCAAGATCGGCAAAGATCTGGCGGCGCATCATCGCGCGGCCGTCGAGCATGGCGAAGGAGGTGAATTGCGCGCCCTCGCCCAGCTTGACGAACAGGCTGAGGACACAGAGCGCATCTTCGCCCGCGCCATCGCAACCATGGACGAGGCTGGCCTTGTCGCCGAGCTCGATGTCGAGCAAGCTGTTGATATGATGGCCGGATTCAAGACCGGCGTAGCTTTCGCCCAGGGTGGCCTTTGCGCCCGCTCCGAGCTTGACGCCGACGCGGCTGAAGGTGGCCGATGCCGGGCCGCTTTGCGCGAAAATCAGCTGCAGCGGTGCTGGCAAGCTTGTGCCGGGGGCGATTTCCACGAGCCATGCCTGCGCGGCAAAGGCGTGGTTGAGCGTCACCATGGCATCGCCATGGGCAGCGGGCGCGTTTTGGTCCTTGCGGATGCTGACACCGGCGGGCAGGGCATCGGATGCCGCCTGGGCAAAGCTGCCATTGACGAAAACGAGGCGGGTTCCCTCCGCGCCGACGCCGCGCAGCTTGGCCTTGGGAAAATCGCCGGCAGGTGCGGCAAGGGGCAGGGCCTGCGCCATCGCCGCACGAATATCAGTGAAATGCCAGGCCTCGACCCGCCTGTTCGGCAGGCCCTGCCCGGCAAAGCGGACAAAGGCTTGCTGACGCCAGGGCTCGGGGGCGACGAGGGCGCTGAACTGGCGTTCAAGCCCGGTCTCGGCGTCGGTTTGCAGGCGGGTGAGGGGCGCGTTCATCAGGCCGCCTCATCCGCATAGCCGGCATAGCCGCTCTTTTCCAGTTCGAGCGCCAGCCCCGGCCCGCCCGACCGCACGATCTCGCCGCGTGCCATGACATGGACGCTGTCAGGCCGGATATAATCCAGCAGGCGCTGGTAATGGGTGATGACCAGAAAGCCGCGCTCGCGGTTGCGCAGCGCGTTGACCCCATCGGCGACGATGCGCAGGGCATCGATATCAAGGCCTGAATCGGTCTCGTCGAGAATAGCGAATTTCGGCGCCAGCAGCGCCATCTGCAGGATTTCCACGCGCTTTTTCTCGCCGCCGGAAAAACCGACATTGAGCGGCCGCTTCAGCATTTCCGGATCGATCTTCAAGTCTTTGGCGGCGTTGCGGACTTTCTTGATGAATTCCGGCGTGGTCAGTTCAGCTTCGCTGCGCTGGCGCGCCTGGCCATTCATCGCCGCCTTAAGGAAGGTCATGGTGGCGACCCCGGGAATTTCCAGCGGATATTGAAAGGCCAGAAACACGCCCGCCGCCGCCCGCTCATGCGCCTCAAGCGCCAGAAGATCGACGCCATTCAGCGTAATGCTGCCTTCGGTCACCTCATAGCCGGGCCGGCCGGCGATGATATAGGACAGGGTCGACTTGCCGGAACCGTTCGGCCCCATAATGGCTGCGACCTCGCCGGCCTTGACCTCCAGCGTCAGGCCCTTGAGGATTTTCTTGCCGTCGATTTCGGCGTGCAGATTGTTGATTTTGAGCATGTCAGCCTGGTGTCCCTGTGATTGATCGAATTATTTGCCGCCCCAGCGCCAGCGCCAAGAGCCTTCGGTGTGAAGCAAGGTGAGAATGGTCATCTTTACCACTATGATGATGGCAAGAAGCGCCAGGGCTATCGCCAGTCCCTTGCCACCGGCAATGCGCCCGTTTGCGGCGAGCATGGCTGCAGCCACGGTCATGGCCAGCGCCAGCGCTCCGCCCAGCGTCACCAGCCAGCCCTGCCAGCTCACCGGTGTCGCGCCAAAGCCATAGCGCTTGGGTCTGAACCAGATTTGTGCCATGGCTCATTCCTCGCCATCGAAATAATCGACCGCCGTCTCCGGACGGCCAATGTAGAGAAAATCGGAGGCCAGCAAGCCCTTGCCGTCCGGCATGCCGCTGGCGACACCGAATTTGCCGGAATCGGGATATTCGAAAACATCCGTGGTGAATCGGGTCGAAATCGCCAGATAGCGCAGCGGCGCGGTGCCGGTGTTGATGATCTGATGGGCGCAGGTCGCGTCGCCCGGCGGGGCTGACAGCACGTCACCAGCCTTGATCGCCAGCCGTTCCGGGCCAAAGCGATAGGTACCCTCGCCTTCAAGAATGACGAACATCTCCTCATTCACACGATGGTTGTGGAACGGGTAGGCCTTCTGGCCCGGTTCGACCACGATCATCTGGCAGCCGAGATGCCGCAAGCCCAAGAGCCCGCCGATCCGCGCGGCGCGGGCGCGAAAGCTGGTGGCATTGCCAATATCGCGAAGCGGGGCCTCGTCGAGGCTGAGCACGGGGCCCGGCATGCTGGACCCGGTCACCCCACGCTCCCCTCAAGTGAGATGGCGATGAGCTTTTGCGCTTCCACCGCAAATTCCATCGGCAGTTGCTGCAGCACGTCGCGCACGAAGCCATTGACGATCAGGGCCGTGGCTTCCTCGGCGTCGAGGCCGCGCGCCTGGCAATAAAACAGCTGGTCATCGGAGATTTTCGAGGTGGTGGCCTCATGCTCGAATTGCGCCGAAGGGTTCCCGGCTTCCATATAGGGCACGGTATGGGCGCCGCAATTTTCGCCAATCAGCAACGAGTCGCAATTGGTGAAATTTCGCGCGCCGGTCGCCTTGCGATGGGCGGAGACCAGGCCGCGATAAGTGTTCTGCGAATGGCCTGCGGAAATGCCCTTGGAAATGATGCGGCTCGTGGTATTGCGGCCGAGATGCACCATTTTCGTGCCGCTATCGACCTGCTGGCGGCCATTGGAAATGGCGATTGAATAAAATTCGCCGCGCGAGCCATCGCCGCGCAGGATGCAGCTCGGGTATTTCCAGGTGATCGCCGAGCCGGTTTCGACCTGCGTCCAGGAAATGCGCGAGCGCGCGCCGCGGCAATCACCGCGCTTGGTGACGAAATTATAGATGCCGCCCTTGCCATTGGCATCGCCGGGATACCAGTTCTGCACGGTCGAATATTTGATTTCGGCATCTTCGTGGGCGACCAGTTCGACAACGGCCGCATGCAGCTGGTTCTCATCGCGTTTCGGGGCGGTGCAGCCTTCCAGATAGCTGACACAGGCGCCCTTGTCGGCAATGATCAGCGTGCGCTCGAACTGACCGGTTTTCTGCTCGTTGATGCGAAAATAGGTCGAAAGCTCCATGGGGCAGCGCACGCCAGGCGGAATGTAAACGAAGGAACCGTCGGAAAACACTGCCGAATTCAGGGTGGCAAAGAAATTGTCGGTCACCGGCACAACCGAGCCGAGGTATTTTTTCACCAGTTCGGGATGGGTGTGCACCGCCTCAGAAATCGGGCAGAAGATCACACCGGCGCGCGCAAGTTCGGCCTTGAAGGTGGTGGCGACCGAAACGGAATCAAACACGGCGTCAATCGCGACGCGCGGGCGCTCGACGCCGGCCAGCACCTCCTGCTCGGCCAAGGGAATGCCGAGCTTGGCATAGGTGCGCAGCAATTCGGGATCGACCTCATCCAGCGACTTCGGCCCGGGCGCGGCTTTCGGTGCGGCGTAATAATGCAGATCCTGATAGTCGATCGCCTCATGCTCGACACGCGCCCATCGCGGTTCGACCATGGTCAGCCAGCGCTTGTAGGCATCGAGACGCCATTGCGTCAGCCATTCCGGCTCGCCTTTCTTGGCGGAGATGAAACGGACGATGTCCTCGTTCAGGCCCTTGGGTGCGAGTTCGCTCTCAATATCAGTGACGAAGCCGTATTTATATTCATTGACATCAATCGAGCGGACTTTTTCGATAGTTTCGAGATCAGCTGCCATTATCCACTCCTGTGAACCGCTGCGGCTTCAAGGGCCGCCGGTATGTTCAATTTGTCATGCTGCCAGCGCACCGGCACGATGGGCGATTTTTTGCAGCGCCGCCAGCAGCGCGTCCTTGTCGGCGCTGGTCGAGCCATAGCCGAAACTGGCGCGCAAGGCTGAAGATGCCAGCGTTGGCGGCACCTGCATGGCCTGCAAGACATGCGAGGCGGCGACCTTGCCGGAGGAACAGGCCGAGCCCGAGGACAGGGCAATACCCTGCAAATCAAGCGCCATCAGGGCGGTCTGGGCACTCAGGCCAGGAATGGCAAAGGCGCTGGTATTGGGCAGGCGCGGGGCCCCGGCCCCGAATATGGCGACCTCCGGCACGAGTTGAGCGAGCGCCTGCTCGAAGGCATCACGCAAGGGGCGCATGTCATCGGCTTTAGCCTGCGCAGCACCGGCAGCGGCGCCAAAACCGGCAATGCCCGCGACATTTTCAGTGCCGCCGCGCATCCGCCGCTCCTGGCCGCCGCCACGCAGCCAGGCTTCGGGAAGGGTTGCCGACGAAAGCATGACCAGCGCACCAACGCCCTTGGGCCCGCCGAGCTTGTGGGCCGAAAGCGCCAGCGCGTCGATCCCCAGTGCCGCCATATCCATGTCGATGCGCCCGGCCGCCTGCACGCCGTCACAGACCAGCACGCCGCCGGCCTGATGCACCAGCGCGGCGATTTCCGGCATATCCTGCAGGATGCCGGTCTCATTATTGGCAAGCTGGATGGCCACCACGGCCGGGCCGGTCTGGCTCAGCAGGGCCTGCAGCGCGGCGCGGTCGATCTGCCCGTTGCGGTGCACAGGCGCGACCCGCAGCTTGCCCGGCGCAAAGCCATGGCCCTGCATGACGCAGGCGTGCTCGGTGGCGCCGATGATCAGGGCGCCAAAGGTCACCGGGGCGGCATTGACGCTCCACGCGGGGCGCAAGGCCGTGGCAAGGGCCTCGGTCGCTCCCGAGGTGAACACCACGCCATCGTGCCTGGCTCCACACAAATATGCGACTTTGTAGCGCGCCTCCTCGACCAAGGCCCGCGCGGCGCGGCCTTCGGCATGAATTGAAGACGGGTTGCCGCAGACGTCCAGCGCCGCGACCATCGCTGCACGCGCCTCCTTGCGCAGCGGCGCGCTGGCATTGTAATCGAGGTAATGGCGGGTCGCGTTCATCTTGCCAGTCCGTGCCTCAAACCAAACTTCCCGTCAGTGCGCATGACACCAAAGCCCGCTGCACCGATTTACCTTGCTTTCGCGAAGGCCAAACGTCTAAACGAGGGGCTGACGTTGGCCCGGCGACCCCAGCCCTAGTTTAGAATAATTCTAACACTATTTTGAGCCGGACCCGGCATAACGTCAAGGGCTTTTCGGCCAATGTCGCGCTGTGCACCTGCGACAGAACCGTGCAGGCCCGAGACTGAATGGAGTATCTATGCCCGAAATTCTGTTTACCGGCCCGGCAGGGCGCCTGGAGGGGCGGTTTCATCCCTCCAAGACCAAATCAGCGCCGATTGCGATCATATTGCATCCGCACCCGCAATTTGGCGGCACGATGAACAACCAGATTGTTTATCAGCTCTATTATGCCTTTGCTGAGCGCGGGTTTTCCGCCCTGCGGTTCAATTTTCGCGGCGTCGGGCGCAGCCAGGGTGCCTTTGATCACGGCGCCGGCGAATTGTCGGACGCTGCTTCGGCGCTGGACTGGGCGCAATCCATCAATCCCGAGGCCAAGTCCTGCTGGATTGCCGGCGTGTCGTTCGGTGCCTGGATCGGCATGCAATTGCTGATGCGCCGCCCGGAGATCGAAGGGTTCATTTCGGTGGCCCCCCCGGCCAACCGGTTTGACTTCACCTTCCTTGCGCCCTGCCCTTCATCGGGCCTGTTCGTGCATGGCGATCAGGATCGCGTGGCACCGCTCAAAGAAGTGATGCCGCTGATCGAGAAGCTGAAAACCCAGCGCGGCATCGCCATTGAGCATGTGGTCATTCCCGGTGCCAACCATTTCTTTGAGGGACGGGTGGACGAACTGGGCGGCGAGGTCGGCGATTATCTCGACCGGCGCCTCGGCAATCCGACCAAGCTGCATGTGGCAACGCGTGTCGATCTGATCGAAAAACCGCGGGACTGAACAAGAATGACGAATATTGCGGCAAAATCAGCGCTTTTGCAGACCCTGCAGGCGCGAGGGTTCATCCATCAGACCTCGGATATAGCGGCGCTGGATGCGCTGGCTGCGGCCGGCAAGCTCATCGCCTATGTCGGCTACGATTGCACGGCACCGTCGCTGCATGTCGGCAACCTCATGTCGATCATGATGCTGCATTGGCTGCAAAAAACCGGCAACAAGCCGATTGTGCTGATGGGCGGCGGCACCACGCAGGTCGGCGACCCCTCTGGCAAGGACGCGAGCCGGCCGCTGGCGACGCTGGAGACCATTGCTTCCAACAAGGCTTCGATTTTTCGCGCCTTCAGCAAATTCGTGACCTTTGGCGAGGGCCCGCATGACGCGATCATGGTCGATAATGCCGATTGGCTGACCAAGCTGAATTACATCGCCTTCCTGCGCGACGTCGGGCGGCATTTCTCGGTCAACCGCATGTTGTCGATGGATTCAGTGAAGCTGCGGCTGGAGCGCGAGCAGGAGCTTTCCTTCATCGAATTCAACTACATGTGCCTGCAGGCCTATGATTATGTGGAGCTCAGCCGCCGTTTTGGCTGCAACCTGCAAATGGGTGGCTCCGACCAATGGGGCAATATCGTCACCGGCGTCGATCTTGGCCGCCGTCTCGGGACGCCGCAATTGCACGCGCTGACCTGCCCGTTGCTGACCACGGCCTCGGGCGCAAAAATGGGCAAGACCGCGCAAGGGGCGGTGTGGCTCAACCCCGATATGCTGCCGGCCTGGGATTACTGGCAGTTCTGGCGCAATGCCGAAGATGCGGATGTCGCGCGCTTCCTGAAATTGTTCACGCTGCTGCCGCTCGATGAGATCGCCCGGCTGTCGGCCTTGCAGGGTGCCGAAATCAACGAAGCCAAAAAGGTGCTGGCCACCGAGGCGACCGCGCTGGTGCATGGCCGCGAGGCTGCAGAGACGGCGGCGCAGACGGCATCGACCACCTTCAGCGGCGCCGGGCTCGATACCAACCTGCCGACGGTTGAAATATCGAAAGCCGAGGCTGCAGAACTCGGCATCCTGACGGCGGCGGTGAAGGCGGGGCTCGCCGCCAGCAATGGCGAAGCACGCCGCCTTGTCAGCGGCGGCGGCCTGCAAGCCAATGATACACCCGTGAACGATGCCACATTAAAGCTCTCGGGCATCGCGCTTCTTGAAGGCGGGTTCATCAAGCTGTCGCGCGGCAGCAAAAAGCATATGCTGCTGAAGATCGTGCCGTGATCAGTGCTGCACCTGGAAGCCGGCCGGCGGCGGGTTTGTGCCAAAAATCTGGCGCAAAAACCCCGGCGCTATGGCCGACAGCGGATTGAAGGTCAATGACGGGCTGCCCATCGGCCCGGAGATACGGTAATTCACCGCAAACAGGCCCTCGTGGCGGCCGCCCCCCAACAGCCGGCCAAACAGCGGTATCCGCGAGAAGATATTGTTGATGCCATAGGCAGGCACGAATGTGCCTTTCACATCGAGGCTGTTTTTCGGAAAATTCAGAATGCCATTCATGGATATACCGACATCGGGGCCAAACATGACGGCATTGGCGATGGAAATGGCTCCGGAATGGCTGGTGAATTGCGCCTGCAGCTTTTGAAAGGGCACGCTCGACAATTGCTTGACCGCAGAACTCTGTCGCGGATTGCCGGCCCCGGCGATTTGTTGCAAGCGCGGTTCATCGGCGAGCACAAAATTATGGATCGTGGCGGCGCCGCTGGCGTCGCTGCCCTTGAGGCTGGCATCGAGGTCGAGCGCCCCGCCGCGCATATGATTGTAAAGATTGAGGAATGACAGGGTCGCGCCAGCGTCGGAACTGGTGATGTGAATGGTTTTGCTGGCGCTCAGCTCGCCCTGCACATGGCCCCGGCCGAGGGTGCCGCCCATCTGAAAGGCCTGGAGATTGCCGCCGATCCGCAACATGCGGAACCGGCCATTATGCAGGGTGGCGTCATTATAGCCGACCACATTGTTCGCGTTCAGGCTGATGTCGACATTGGCGGGTTTGCCCGCAGGGGCGGCCTTTGACAATTTGTCCTGCCCGGTCAGGCTGTGCCAGACGCTGCGCATGTCAAAGGTCGCACCTGTTGCCACCACCTTTGTGATGTCAGTGCCGAAGGTCACGGCCGCCTGAAGCTGATCCAGCGCCGAGAGCTTGACTGACGTCAGTTGTGCGGACTGAAGGTGGCCATCGGCGCCCAGCGTTGCCGATCCGGCAAAACTGACGCCGCCGCCGTCGAAATTCAGGTTCTTGAGCAGGGTCGCGTGCGGCTCGACCATGGCCGTGAAGCTGGCCCGGGCCGGGCGCCCCGGCGCCTTGAGCAGGCCCGGAAACGGCGAATCGAGCGTGGTGGCACCAAGATCGAGTGTCACCTGCGCCTGCTGGGGTGCCGGTGCCGGCGCGGCCTTCTTGTCCTTGTCTTTCGGCGGAGCCGCGTCGCCGAGCGGCGAGACCACGGCAACGCCGATGGGCCCGGAAACACCGGCGACGGCGATGTGCAGGTTGGCGCGTGCGGCATCATTCAGCGTAAAATTCAGCTTGCCCTGGCCCTTGCCATGATTGGGCTGGGTCAATTCAATTTTGGCCGGGCTGGCAAAAATCGTGCCGGTGCCGCTGCCTTTCATGCCTTGCGGCCCCACCTTGAAATCCAGCACACCATGGGTGATCCCGGCCTTGCCGATGAGATTGGAGGCGCTGAAATCGGTGATTTTCGCGACGACGCCGACCTTGGTGGCCGATGGCGGCACATGATCGCCCAGCAATGTGCTGACTTGCAATTGACCCTTGATGGTGCCGGCGATCGATTTGGGATCAAGCGGCAGATGCACGAAGGGCCGCAGGGCATCCTTGCCGAGAAGCTGGGTGGTGGTGGCCAATGACCCGGACATTGTTGCCAGAATGGTCGCCGGCGCGGGCATCAGGCTGCTGTCGCGCATGGTGAAGCTGCCTGCGGAAATCGTAAGGGTCTTGCCCGGCTGCGCGGTCAGCTTGCCGGCATTGATAGCAATACGCACGGTATGGCCGGTCAGCACGCCCGATGCGTTGATGTCGGTGACCTCCGGGAAACCATCAAGAATCTTGAGGCCGATGTCTTTGACCACGCCGGTAATGTTGAGTGCGGCATCGGGCACTGCCTGTTGCGCCGCCGCCTGCGCCAGGGCCTTGGCATCGAGATTGATGATGATTTTCACGTCATCGACAATGCCACCGGTCAGGCGCTGGCGAAACCAGGCGCGCACCGGTGCCGCAAGGGACGAGGGCCACAGCCGGATGACATCGCGCGCCTGCATGGCAGTGATGCTGGCCTGTCCGGTCACATGCGGCGCGGCGCCCAGCACGGCGCTCGCGCTGGCGGCAATATGGACCTGCGGGCCCTGCAGCTGGAACTGGTCCAGCGTCAGCTGATCCTTGGCCTGGTCAAAAAATCCGGCCATGTGGCCGCTGCTGATCTGCAAGATACTGTCGCCGGGGCGCGAGGCACCGAGCTGCGTGCCCTTGTCGATAGTGAGGTCATAGCCGATCTTGCCGGTGCCGGTCAACGGCGGGGTAATCTGCCCGACCAGCGACAGGGCGCTTTTGCCGGATTTGAGACTGGCCGTGTCAATGAGAATGACCGCACGGGCCGGATCGTAATGCGCCTTCAGACTGAAGCCATCAAACAAAAACGGCTCAAAATCCTGATTATTGGCCTTGAACAGGCCATGACCGCCCTTGATGCCGGCAGCCAGACTCATCAGCGCACCATCGCGGCTGAGCCGCGCTGTCATATCCATCGTGCCGGAAACATCGAGACGCGTACCGTCATAAGGCAAGCCGACGAGATGCCGGAGCGCGGCAAAGGACCAATGGTCGACGTGCAATTGCACGAAGCGGCTCGCATCCGCAGCCCTGGTCTCGACCCGGGCGCGCGCGTGCCAGGGAAGATCGCCGTCCGAGGCGATAAGATCGAGCGTGGCGCCGCCCTTCAAACGGGCCAGCGACAGATCGACATGGGCCAGATGCGCGGTGCTGTCATGGGCGAGATCGCGCACGGTGATGCTGCTGTCGCGGATCAACACCTTGTGCAGGGCGGCAAGGGGGGTGTCGGCGGCCAGCAGCCTGTCGAGCACCTGACCCACTTCATGGGCGACATCGGGGGCAGGCGTGACAGCACCGGCCGGTGCCGGCGGCGCCACCGGCGGCGCGGCGAGCTTGACCGGCGGCGCCGCGCCGTTGGCCATGGTGATCGAGCCCTGCTGGTTCACCGTGACGATCAGCGCCAGCTGGCTCAGGGCCACGGTCGAGGGCACCAGCTGGCCGCGGAGCATGGCCCAGGGATCGAGCGCCAGCACGGCCTGTGCGCCCGACAGCAAATGGCCATCCGGGCCGGAGAGATCAAAGCCGCGGGCCGTGAGGTGCAGCCCCGTGGCACCGCCCTCCAGCACCAGTGACTTGATGCCGACTTTCAGCTTCTGGCCAAGGCGCGCGTTGATCGAGTTGACGATGTCGGGCATGGCGAAGGAGAGGTCGACCGGACCCTGTTCCACCCTGAGCACAAGGGCCGCAAATACCAGCACGCCCAGCACCATAAGCCCCAGCACGAGCATGACGGCCGCACCCACCAGCCTGAGGGCAAGCGGCTTTCGCGCCATCTTCGGGCGCACGGGTTTTGCAGGTTTTCGTGGCGGTGGAAGAACTTCAGGATCGCTCAAGGGTCATCGAGTCCAAATGCCTCATCACGTCTTGGTTGCCACCGCGAATCATCGACATGACACTAGGCAAACTCACTGGCCTGTTCCATATCGAAATTGTCGCCCGATGGCGCGACGCCGCCCACTCTACAACCAATGGACGCTTCATGGCCACTTCCTCTCCCAAGATCGGCGATCGCGCCCCGGATTTTTCCCTGCCTGGTTCAGATGGCATCACACAGAACCTGCGCGATTTTGCCGGGTCACGCCTTGTGCTTTATTTCTATCCCAAGGACGATACCTCCGGCTGCACCATCGAGGCGATGGATTTCAGCCGGCTGCGACCGGCCTTCGCGGCGCAGGGCGCGAAGATTCTCGGGGTCTCGCCCGACAGTCCCAAAAGCCATGACAAATTCAAGGCGAAACACGGGCTGTCGCTTGACCTCGTTTCAGATGAGGCCAAATCGATGCTTGAGGCCTATGGTGTCTGGGTCGAGAAAAGCATGTACGGCCGTAAATATATGGGCGTCGAGCGTAGCACATTTCTGATCGATGGCTCGGGAATCATTACGAAAATCTGGAAGAAGGTGAAAGTTGCCGGCCATGCCGAGGAGGTATTGTCGGCGTTGCAGGATTTACGTTGATGTGCGGATTTCTTGCCAAAGCGGCTTGCTGATGCCGGATTGAGAAATAATTAACCATGTTGCGGTTTCATGGCACCAGATGAACCTGGATGTCCTTGTTCAGTTGGAACCGTGCCATGTCGATTCGCCAGCAGGTGCCTCGTCCGCAATTGCCGCGAACGCATTATTTTTTGACCATTTCCCATGGCGTAAAAATGCGGACGCTGGCAGTGCCGCGTTGGGGAGCGCATGTGTCGCTGGCGCTGGTGCCAGTGCTGCTGACCTGGACGGCGGGCGTATCGCTCTATATCGGCCTGCATGATCAGATTCTGGCCGGCATCATGGCGCAGCGCAGCCGCATGCAGCTTGCCTATGAAAACCGCCTTGCCAATCTCCATGCCCGTCTCGATCAGGCCACCAGCCACACACTTCTCGATCAGCAGAGCATTGCCCGCAAGATCGCTGCGCTGAGCCAGCGCGAGACCATGCTGGAGCAGAGGGCGACATTGTTGTCGTCGCTGTCGCGCTTTGTCGATCATCGCCCGACCGGCAGCATCGCCCGTCCGGGTGGGGCGGCTGATGCCACGGGCGCTCCAGGCCAGGGCGATGCGGTGTGGGGCAAGCCCAAGCCGGAATCCATGCTGCTGCCGCGTGATATTCGCGGGCCAGATATGCCGCAGTCTACCCATCAGGTTCTCGCCGCGCTGCAGCGGGTGAAAATCAATGAGGATACCGACACCATCAATCAGCTCACGGCGCTGAAACAGCTGGCCGGACCGGCGGCTGCGGCTGCCGGCCGTCTCAACCGGGCGATCCGCGCCGCCGGGCTCGATCCCGCACAGCTGCGCGTCAAGCCGGTGAAAAATATCGGCGGCCCGTTCATTCCGCTGGACAAGACCGAGGGCAATAGTCACTTCGGCCATGAAATTGCGGCGGTGAAGGGCTCGCTCGTTCAGATCGCCAAATTGCGCCGGCTGATGCATTATTTGCCCTTGTCGGCACCGCTGCCCGGCCACCTCGCCATCACCTCGCCCTTTGGCATGCGGCTAGATCCGTTTCTGGACCGCATGTCGCTGCATCCGGGCATTGATTTTCACCAGGCGTTCGGCTCGCCAATACACGCCACGGGGGCCGGCAAGGTCGTCATCGCCCGCTATTGGGGCGGCTATGGCAATATGGTCGAAATCGACCATGGCGATGGCATCATGACCCGCTACGGGCACATGTCGCGCCTCAATGTCGCCGAAGGCCAGCACGTGCTGCGCGGACAGGTGCTGGGCTATATCGGTTCAACCGGACGCTCGACCGGCCCACACCTGCATTATGAGGTTCGCCTCAATGGCGTGGCCGTCAATCCGGCGCCGTTCCTGCGGGCCGGCACCATGCTGGCTGCCGCAGACCTGCGCTAAAGCCTCAGATCGCGAATTCGGCAAAGGCCGGCCTGACCGAACCAACCCAGCGCCCGTGGAAGGCTGCGAGCAGGCGTTCAGCCAGCGTCACACCGCTGCCGGCAATTTCATCGAGGACATCGAGATATATCGACTCGTCGCGGCCGGCCTCATCAAGCCTTGCACGGCGTGCCAGTCCGGCACGCGCCAGCCCGAGCATGTCGCGCGCGACGCTGTCCAGCCTGCGCCCGCCAATTTCAGCCTTCAGCGCCAGACGCGGCACACTGTCACGCAGATCCTGCCGCATCGCCGCGTCCCAGCCCTTGACCAGTTCGAGCGCGCCATCGAGGGCGATCCCGTCATAGAGCAAGCCGGTGAACAGCGCCGGCAGCGCATCCAGATGGCTGACAGGGCCGGCATCGGCGCCGCGCATTTCCAGATAGCGCTTGAGGCGCACTTCCGGGAAAATCGTGCCAAGATGGTTGGCCCAATCGGAAATAGTGGCCCGCTCGCCGGGCATGTGCGGCAGCTTGCCTGCCAGCAAATCATGGAAGCTGGCGCCTGCAACATCGTGGTAGGTGTCGCCGCGCTTCACAAAATACATCGGCACATCAAGCGCATAATCGACATAGCGCTCGAACCCCATGCCGGGCTCGAAGGCAAAGGCGAGCATACCGGAGCGGGCGCGGTCGGTATCGCGCCAGATTTCCGAACGCATCGACAAGAAGCCGTTGGGCTTGCCATCCGTGAAGGGCGATGCCGCAAACAGGGCGCTAGCGACCGGCTGCAGGGCGAGTGAGGCGCGCAGCTTGCGCACCATATCGGCTTCGCTGGCGTAATCGAGATTGACCTGAACCGTCGAGGTGCGAAACATCATGTCGAGGCCGTGGCTGCCGACCTTCGGCATGTAATTCTTCATGATGGCGTAGCGCTGCTTGGGCATGACCGGGGTTTGCGCCAGCGTCCACAGCGGGCTCATGCCGAGACCGAGAAAGCCCATGCCCAGGGCATCGGCAACCTCATGCGTCACGCGCAAATGTTCCTGAAGCTCGCGCGCCGTGGCATGGACATCGGCCAGAGGTGCGCCGGAAAGTTCGAACTGGCCGCCCGGCTCCAGCGAAATCGCGCCGCCGCCGGCCTCGTCGAACAGGCCGATGATTTTGCCGCGATCCTCGATCTTTTCCCAGGAAAGCCGGGCAGCGACGCCGTTCAGCAGCGCCTCGATGCCCTGCGGCCCGGCATAGGGCACCGGTGCCAGATCAGCGCGGTAAAACGGAAATTTCTCGTGCTCGGTGCCCAGCCGGAATTGCCCGGGGGATTTTGTGCCGCTTTCAAACCATTGCACCAGATGATCACGCGACGTGATCCTCTCCAAATCCGAAACATCGCGCGCCATGGGAACCTTTCAGGGGGCAGAACCTTGCAGCGTAGATAGTGGCGAAATCGCGACAACGCAATGACACGCCCGCGCGGCCCGCTCAACCTTGCCAACGGGGCGCTTTTCGCCTTAGCTTCCGGGGTGGCACTATGGCCGCTTCAAAAAAGCCAAGAGGAAACGCATGAGCCAGATCAAGAAGCCATCATCTTCGCTGCTGCTGCCGATCGGGCGGCGTGGATTGTTGAAGGGCGGCGCGGCCACCGCGGTCAGCAGCCTTGCCATGCCGTGGGTCAGCCGTGCCAATGCCGACGCACCTATCCAGATCGGCATGGTCTGGGCCAAGAATGGCCCGCTTTCCGGCCAGGGCCAATATCTGGCGCAGGGTGGCTTGCTGGCGCTGCAACAGCGCAAGAACATGCTGATGGGCAAGCCGGCGGAAATTATCTGGCTCGACGAATCCAGCCCGCAAAACTCGGCGCAAAATGCTGCCAAGCTGATGGGCGAGGACAAGGTTGTCGGCGTCGTTGGCGGCGTCATTTCGGCCTTCGCTCTGGCGATTGCGCCGGTTGCCGAGAAAATGAAGGTGCCGTTCATTGCCGCCAATGGTGCGGCCGATGAACTCACCGGGGTCGATTGCAACAAATATACGTTCCGCAGCCAGCCGCCGGTGCATGTGCATCGGGAAATGTTCGGGCCTTATTGCAAGGCGCTCGGCAAGAAATGGTATCTGATTACCGCGGCCTATGCCTATGGCCAGGATATCAAGAAGGAATTTACCGACTATGCCAAGGAGAATGGCATCGAGATCGTCGGCGCCGACGAAGTGCCGCTGTCGGCGACCGACTATTCGTCCTACATTCTGAAAATCCGCGCGGCCAAGCCCGATGTGGTGATCGGCGGCGTCGTTGGCGGCGGCCTCACCGCCTTCCTGAAACAATGGGAGCAACTGGGGATGCGGGGCAAAATCCCCTTCACCGAAATCTCCATTGGCTGCACCGATATCTGGGGGGTCGGGCCGAAAGCTGCCGACGGCCTGTTCACCATGACGTGGTATTACACCAACAAGAAAAATTCGCCGGCCGAACAGCAGATGGCGGCCGATTATCTCGCCACCTACAAGCGCCCGGCCGCCGACAAGGCCTGGATGGGATGGATCGCCATGAAATCGCTGCTCGATTCAATCGAGGCGGCCAAATCCACCAAGCCTGCCGCCATTGTCGAGGCGCTGGAGCACTGGTCGATGCCGCGCGGCGATATCAACCTGCATTACCGTACCTTTGATCACCAGATGATCAACCGGGCGCTGGTGGTGAAGGTGAAGCCGAAAATCACCGATCAATGGGACTATTTCGACGTTCTCGCCGAATTGCCCAAATCACCGGCGGAGGTCGAGGCGGTCTATGGGACGCAGGCGCAGTCGGCCTGCAAGATGGGCCCGGTCTGACGCGACCCTCACGGTCTTGCGCAGGGGGCGCTGATGGCGGGTCTGATCTTGTCGCAGGTCGTGATCGGCCTCGTCAATGGCATGCTCTATGTGCTGATTGCCGTCGGCCTGTCGATTATTTTCGGCATGCTGGGCATCGTCAATTTTGCCCATGGCGCCTTCATCGCCGTGGGTGCCTATCTGGCGGTGACGCTGGTGCAGAATTTCGGCTGGCCGGCCGTCGTGCTCGCGCCGGTTCTCACCGGATTGATTGGTGTCATCGTCGAAATGACGCTCATCCGGCACCTTTATGGCAAGGAACCACTGCTCGGGCTGATCCTGACTTTCGCGCTCGCCCTGTTCTTCGAGGCGGCGCTGAAATTTACCTTTGGCGGCGATGCCCGGCCGTTTGATCCGCCGGGTTTCCTGTCGGGCCTGATCGTCTGGGGGCCGATCCTGCTGACGACCTACCGGCTGGCGGTGCTGCTGGTCACCGCGACAGTCCTGGTCGCCTTCTGGGCCTTCCTGCGTTTCACGCGCTTCGGGCGCATCATCCGTGCAGGATCGCGCGACGCGGAGATGGTCGGCTTGCTGGGCATCAACCTGCCGATCGTGTTCTCAGGGGTTTTTGGTATCGGCTGCCTGCTTGCCGGGATTGCCGGCCTGCTGGTCGGGCCGCTGTGGAGCCTGCAGCCGTCCATGGGCAATGATGCGATCATGCCAGCCTTTGTGATCGTCACGATTGGCGGGCTTGGCTCCTATCTCGGCGCCGCTGTCGCCGGGCTGATGGTTGGCCTGGTCGGGGCGCTCACCATCCAGTTTGCGCCGGGCTGGTCGGCGGCATCGATGTATGTGCTGATGATGGTGGTGCTGCTGGTGCGCCCGCGCGGCCTGTTCGGCGAGAGCTGGGAGCGCTTTGAATGAAGCGCATCCTGCAGGCGCTGCAACATCCGGTGCTGATCGCCGCGCTTGTGCTTGGCGCCCTGAGCGCCTGGTGGCTGGCGATCGGGGCGCCGATCTCGCTGATCACCCAGATCGCGATTTATACGCTCTATGGCGCGGGCGTGAACCTGCTGGTCGGCTATACCGGCCTGGTGCCGTTCGGGGCCTCGGTGTTCTTCGGCACGGCGGGCTATGTCTGCGCGATTTTCCTGCGCAGTCTCAATGCCAATGCGCTGGCTGGCATTCTGGTGGCAACGCTTGCGGCGCTGGTGCTGGGGCTGGCCATCGGCGCGCTGATCTTGCGGCGCAAGGGGCTGTATTTCTCGCTGCTGACGCTGGCCTTCAGCCAGGTCGCCTTTGAAATTGCCAACCGCTGGACGCCGGTGACCGGCGGCGAGAATGGCCTGCAAAATGTGCCCCGCACGCTATTTGCTTCCGACCGGGCGTTTCATGTCTTTGTGGTGGCTCTGGTTCTCTCCGGCCTGTGGCTGCTGTGGCGGCTCGCGCATGCCAGGTTCGGCCGGATCCTCCAGGCCGTGCGCGACAACGAGATGCGGGCGCGCTCGCTTGGCATCAATGTCTATGGCGTGCGGCTCGCAGCCTTTACCCTGATGGGCGGCATTATCGGGCTGGCGGGAGCCTTGCTGACGCTGATGCTGCAAGGTGTTTATGCCGACAATCTGAGCTGGCAGCATGCCGGTGACAGCCTGCTCATGACCGTGCTTGGCGGCGTGCACCAGTTTCTCGGGCCGCTGTGGGGCGCGGTGGCCTTCATCATTCTCGAAGACCGGCTTTCGGCGCTCACGGAAAATTGGTGGCTGATTTTCGCGCCGGTCATCGGCGCCTTCGCGCTGCTGTCGCCCGAGGGCATCCAGGGCCTGGCTCAGCGCCTCGCCAGGCGGCCGCGCTGGACCCTGACGCGCGGCACGATACCGCCGCGCCCGCCGGTCATAACCCCCTATGTGCCGGAGGGACTGGCGCTGGCGGCGGGCATTCCGGTGCTTGAGGCGCGCCATGTCGCCAAGGCCTTTGGCCATCTCGTGACCGCGCATGCGCTGGATTTGCAAGTTGAACCGTGCCGCCTGCACGCGCTGATCGGCCCCAATGGCGCCGGCAAGACCACCTTCTTCAATATGCTGGCCGGTGTGCTGCCGGTCGACGGCGGGCAGATTTTCCTTGAAGGACGCGACGTCACCACGCTGCCGGTGCATGCGCGGGCGCGGCTGGGACTGGCCCGCTCCTATCAGATTCTGTCGATTTTCCCGCATCTCAGCGTGTTCGAGAATGTCCGCATCGGCGTGCAGGCGGCACAGCGCAGCGCCTTCGGATTTTTCAGCGACGCCCATGACGATGCCGCGGTCAATGAGCGGGCCTGGTCAGTGCTCGATGCGGTGGGTCTGGCGGATCGCGCCGCCGAGCCCTGCGCCAGCCTGCCCCATGGCGCCAAGCGCCTGCTCGATATTGCGATGACGCTGACGAGCCCGTCACGGCTGTTGCTGCTCGATGAGCCCCTGGCCGGGCTGGCCGAGAGCGACCGCGACATTGTCGCCCGCTTGATCAAGAAACTCGCGGCCACCCATGCCGTATTGCTGATCGAGCATGACATCGACCGGGTGCTGGCGCTGTCGGACCGGATCAGCGTGCTGCATCAGGGCCGGTTGATTGCCGATGGACGTCCCGCCGAGGTCGCCGCGAACCCGGAGGTGATCGCCGCCTATCTTGGCAGCAGCCATGGCGGGGTGACGGCCCCGGTGACCGGCCAGGCGAGGCTGGCGGCGCCGCCCTTGTTGCAGGTCAGCGGGCTGGCGGCCGGCTATGGCGGCAGCACCGTGCTCAGCGGCGTTGACCTGACCCTGCGTGAGGGCGAGGCCTTGGCGCTGCTCGGGCGCAACGGCGTTGGCAAGACCACGCTGCTGCGGGCTTTGACCGGCACGTTGCGCGCCAGCGCCGGCGATGTGCAATGGGCAGGCTCCAGCATTTCCGGGCGCAAGCCCTTCGAGATCAACCGGGCCGGGATGGCACTGGTGCCGGAGGGGCGGCGGATCTTCCCCAATCTGTCCGTGGCCGACAATCTGGCTTTGGCGGCGCGGCCCGGCGGCCAGAGCCTGAAGCAGATCTTCGCGCTGTTTCCGCGCCTCGAAGAGCGCAGAAGCAGCCTTGGTGAAAACCTTTCGGGCGGCGAACGCCAGATGGTTGCCATTGCCCGCGCGCTGGTGGCGCCAAGCCGCCTGATCCTGCTCGATGAACCTTTCGAGGGTCTGGCCCCGGCAGTGGTGCAGGAGGTGCGTCTGGCGCTGGAGACGTTGCGCCGCAGCATGGCGATGATCATTGTCGAGCATCACGCCGAGAGCGTGCTGGCGATGGTTGACCGCGCCTGCGTGCTGGTCAATGGCCGCATGGCGTTTGACGGAGATGCCCTGACGCTGGCGGCCGATCCGCAATTGCAGGCGCGTCTGCTGGGTGTGGTCGAGGCCGGGGTTTGAGGCTGCCGTAGACGGCGCGGGCCTGGTTCAGGCGAAATGGCTGACCATGGCTTGCGCCAGCAAGCCGGCGAACAAGAGCAGGCCGGCATTGCGGTTGGCGCGAAACAGGGCGAGGGCGCCCTTGCCATCGGCCTCGTCGATCTTGCTGACCTGCCAGCCAAGATGCGCCGCAAAAGCCGCAAGGCCGATCCAGCCCAGAGCGCCGACACCGACACGCGCCAAAGCTGCAGCCGCCAGAAGCACCGCCAGCCCATAGAGCAAGCCGACGGCAACGCGCACCCGCCCCTTGAACAGGCGCGCCGTCGAGCGCACGCCAATAATGGCATCGTCGCGGCTGTCCTGCAGGGCATAGATCGTGTCATAGCCGATGGTCCAGGCAATAGCGGCGGCATAGAGCGCCAGGCTTGGCAGCGCCACATCGCCGGTCTGCCCGGCCCAGCCCATCAACCCGCCCCAGGCAAAGGCGAGGCCTAGCACGAATTGCGGCCAGGAGGTGACGCGTTTCATGAAGGGATAGATGGCAACAATAGCCAGGGAGGCGATGCCGAGTCCGATGGTGAAACGGTTGAAGCACAGCAGGATCGCCAGACCGGTCAGCGCTTCCACCAGCATGAAACCGGCTGCGGCCTTCGGGCTGATGCGGCCCGACGGCAGGGGCCGGTTGCGGGTGCGCTCGACATTGGCATCTATATGGCGGTCTACAATGTCATTATAGGTGGAGCCGGCCCCGCGCATGATGATGGCGCCGAGCGCCAGCAGCAGCAATTGGCCCCAGGCAGGCCCGGCATGGCGGGCGATAGACGCCAGCGCGCTCGACCACCAGCAGGGCGCCAGCAGCAATTGCCAGCCGATCGGGCGGTCGAGCCGCGCCAGTTGCGCAAAGGCCTGCAGGCGCCCGGACGCGAGGCGCGCCGCGAGGCTGGCCTGATCTGTATCTGGAAGTCCGGCGTTGCCGTTCACGCCACAGCGCTCACAGCGGGCCGCGCGGCAATTGCGTCGCCTGCTGTTGCAGCAATTGCTGCTGTTGCCTGGCCATGCCGGCAGCCTGGGCCGCCTGCATTTTCTTGATCTTGACCGCGATGGCGCAAGCCTTGCCGGCCATGGCGGTATCATTGGCATGGGCCTTGGCAATGCCGGCAACGGCAGCATCGGGAATGTGGCACCAGGCGCCATTGGTCTTGAAATAGGTTGCCATCTTGCTTTCGACCACCGAAAGCCGGCGCAGCGACGGGCAGGCGGTGATGGGATTGAGCTTGCCGTGGGTCGCCTTCATCGAGCGGTTCAGCGTGGCTATGATGGCGAGGCGTGTCTTGATCAGGCCGGCAATGTCATTCTGGCAATCCAGAGCGTAGGCGGAGGGCACAGAGGCGGCAAGCCACACGGCAGCCAGGGCAATTCCTGAATAGAATTTCTTTTGCACCACGGCACACTCTCCGCACTTCAACCTGACCCGACGCCCCGGCGCATTGTCTGCCCGGGCGAAGTGCTTTATCCACTATCGCGCGACAATTCGCAAGAATTGTGGCGGCGCGGACGCAGGGAGTTTCCGGAAGTGACCTATCGCCATGGATGAACGCGACCGTGCGGCGTGCCGTATGTATCTGGCAGGGCCGCTGCAGGGCGACACCTTTGTCACGCCCGGTTTCGACCAGAGCCATTACCTGCTGCATGTGCTGCGCCTCGCGGACGGGGCCGGCCTCATGGTATTTGACGGCCACAATGGCGAATGGCAGGCCCGCCTTGAGCGCACCGGCAAACGCGATGTGCGGCTGCATATTGGCGCGCAGGTGCGCCCGCAACCAGTCCCGCGCGCAGTGACCCTGGCCTTTGCGCCGCTCAAACACGCCAGACTCGATTATATGGTGCAAAAAGCCACCGAGATGGGGGCGACCCGCCTGGTGCCCTGCATCACGGCGCGCACGCAGGTGGCGCGCGTCAATCGCGAGCGCATGCTCGCCAATGTCATTGAGGCTTGCGAGCAATGCGGTGTGCTGCAGGTGCCGGAGGTGGAAGACCCCCAGCCGTTCGAGGCCTGGCTGGCACGCCAGAGCGAGGCTGACGTGCTGGTTTTTGCCGATGAGGCCGCACCACCCGCCAAGCCGCTGCAGGATCTGGCGAATATCGACGGCCATGGCGGGCTCAGCCTGCTGGTTGGCCCTGAGGGCGGGTTCAGCGCAACCGAGCGCGCACTGGTGCTGGCGCGCCCGAATGTGCGACGGATTTCGCTGGGGCCGCGCATCCTACGGGCCGATACGGCTGCCGTCGCCGGACTGGCGCTGATTCAAGCCATTCTGGGGACATAGGCGCGCCGGGGCTTATGCGGGGCCGCGAATTTTGACAGGTGACCCTGCATCATGCGAAATGTCGCCAAGGGGAACTTGCAGGATATGATCGGGTGTTGTTTCGCAGCATGTCCGAGGATGCTTGCCGCTTGGATCAATGAATTTGTCTGCATTACAGCGATTTTTGCTCTTGGGTCTGGCGATGTGGGCGATGTTTGCGCGTCCGGGCCTTGCCGCTGACTCCACGCCGTCGGCCGCGGGACAACCGGCAACGGCGGCAGCCCAGCCGGTGCGTGTGCCGCTGAAGATCGCGGCGGTCGACCTGACCCATTCGATCCGCCTTTATGCCGCCAATGGCGACCATCTGCAGGTGGCGACCGCGCCCGGGTCGGATGGCATCGTGCGGCGCATCGAGGTTTCGGCTCGCCATCCCGGCACATCACCGGACTGGTTCACGATCTCGCTCACCAATGATACCAGCGAGCAGCTCGAACGCCTGCTGGTGGCCCCGCATTTCCGGCTGGTGGGATCGGGCATTCTCGCGCCTGATCTCGGCTCGGGCCGCATCGTCGCCCTGACGGCGAGCCAGGGTTTTGCCCCGGTCCGCCAGACCTCGCTCGATGCCGATATTTTCCGCCTGACCATTGATCCCGGCTCGACGGTCACCTATGTCGGCGAATTGCGCACCAAGACCCTGCCAGAACTCGCGCTCTGGCGGCCGACCGCCTACAAGGACGGCCAGATCAGTCTCGCCCTCTACAAAGGCGTCATCATCGGCATTTCGGCGCTGCTGGCGCTGTTCCTGACGATTGTCTTTGTGGTGCGTCGCGGCGTGATGTTTCCGGCTGCGGCCGCGCTGGCCTGGGCCGTGCTCGCCTATGTCAGTCTCGATTTCGGTTTTCTGGGCCAGATTTTTGCCTTTGCGCAGCATCATGGCCCGATTTTGCGCGCGGCGACCGAAACCATCCTTGCTGCCACCATGACGGTGTTTCTGTTCGCCTGGCTCAATCTCTCGTCCTGGCATGTGCGCGCCTCGCGCTTCACGGCGCTGTGGCTCACGGCCCTCGCCTTGCTGGTTGGCCTGTCGATCTTTCAGCCGCAGATTGCTGCGACGCTGGCGCGGGTCTGTATCGCCACCGTGGCGCTGGTTGGTTTCGCCCTGATCGTGTTTCTCGCCGCCCATCGCTACGAGCGGGCGATCATGCTGCTGCCGGCATGGTTCGTGCTGCTGGCCTGGGTGACGGCGGCGGGCTTTGCGCTGAGCGGCGCCATCAACAATGCCTATGTGTCGCCGGCCCTGATCGGCGGGCTGGTGCTGATCGTCATGCTGGTCGGCTTTACGGTGATGCAAAATGCCATCGCCGGGGGCGGGTTGTCAGATGGCGTGGTCAATGATGCCGAATTGCGGGCGCTGGCGCTGGCCGGTTCGGGCGATATCATTTTCGACTGGGATGTGGTGGCCGATCACCTGCATACCAGCGGCGAACTTGCGCATCTGCTCAATCTGCGCCCCGGCCAGCTCGACGGCCCGGCGCTGGGCTTTGTCGAAACGCTGCATGTCAATGACCGCGATAATTTCCGCGCTTGCCTCGATGCGGTCATCGAGCAGGCGCAGGGGCGGGTTTCGCAGAATTTCCGCCTGCGCTCGCATGATGGCTATTATCTCTGGTTCAATCTCAAGGCGAGGCCGGTGGTGGCCGCCGACGGCACCGTGGTGCGGGTGATCGGCACGCTCGCCGATGTCACCGAGGCGCATGTGTCCCAGGAGCGGCTGCTGCGCGATGCCGTGCATGACAATCTGACCGGCCTGCCCAATCGTCCTTTGTTTTTTGACCGGCTCGACGCAGCACTGGCCATGGCCCGGGCCGACTCGGCATTGCGCCCGACGGTGCTGACCATCGACATTGACCGGTTCCGGCAGATCAATGAAGCCGCTGGCCTGCCGGCTGGCGATTCCGTGCTGCTGGCCATGGCGCGGCGGCTCGGCCGCCTGCTGAAGCCCCAGGACTGTCTGGCCCGCCTTGCCGGGGACCAGTTTGCCCTGCTGCTGATGTCGGAAACGCAAAGCGATCAGGTCATTGTATTTGCTGACGGCGTGCGCAAGGCGCTGGCCATTCCGGTCGAAGTCAACCAGCGCAATGTGGCGCTGACCGCCTCGCTCGGCCTCGCGCTCTATGATCCGCAATTGCATCCCCTTGGCGAAGACATGCTGAAGGACGCGGAAATCGCCATGCGGCACGCCAAGCGCATCGGCGGCAACCGCATCGAGGTTTTCCGGGCCGGCATGCGCGCCTCGCGCACCGACCGGCTGGTGCTGCAGACCGATCTTGCCGGCGCGATGGAGCGCGGCGAAATGAAGGTCTATTACCAGCCGATCATCCGGCTCGAAGACCGCACCATTGCCGGCTTTGAGGCGCTGTTGCGCTGGGATCATCCGCGCCTTGGGCGCATCGCCCCGGCGACCTTCATCCCGATTGCCGAAGAAACCGGCATCATCGTTGATCTCGGCATTTTCGTGCTGGAACGCGCGGCGCGTGAACTCGCCGCCTGGCAGCGCGCCGTCAATGTCACGCCGCCGATTTTCGCCAGCATCAATATCTCTTCACGCCAGTTGCTGCGCCATGACCTGCTGCGCGACGTGCGCAATGTGCTCAGCCGCACCCAGGTGACGCGCGGCAGCCTGAAACTGGAGCTGACCGAAAGCATGGTGATGGAAAGCCCGGAATTTGCGGCGCAGATGCTGACGCGCATCCGCGAATTGGGGGCCGGCCTGTCGCTCGATGATTTTGGCACCGGCTTTTCCAGCCTGGCTTACCTGCAGCGTTTCCCGTTCGACACGATCAAGATCGACCAGTCTTTCGTTCGCCAGAATGGCAAGGGCGCAAGACCGGTGATCCTGCGCTCGATTGTTGGCATGGCCCATGATCTCGGCATGGAAGTGGTGGCCGAGGGCGCCGAAAGCGAATCCGATGTGATCGAGCTTTATCAACTAGGCTGCCAATATGCGCAGGGCTATGCGTTCCGTGAGCCCGTGACCGCCGACGAGGCCCGCAAAATGATGGGCGCGAGCCAGGCGGCGGCTTGATGGCTGCAAAGGCGGCTAGCCCAGCCCGTGAGATTGTCGTAAGACTTCGCGCCTGTCGCGGCGTGCAGAACCGCGCCTGACGCTTCAACCTGAACCAAAGGACTCCCCTTGCGCCCTTCCAACCGCGCGGCCCATGCCATGCGCCCCGTTTCGCTGGAGCGCAATGTCGCCCGTTATGCCGAGGGCTCGTGTCTGGTGAAATTCGGCGAGACGCATGTGCTGTGCACCGCCTCGCTCGAGGACAAGCCGCCGGCGTGGCTGCGCGGGCAGGGTCGCGGCTGGGTGACAGCCGAATATGCGATGCTGCCGCGTGCCACCCACACCCGCACCAAGCGTGAATCGACCTCGGGCAAGCCCTCCGGCCGCACCCAGGAAATCCAGCGGCTGATCGGGCGCTCTCTACGCGCCGTCACCAATCTGCAGGCGCTCGGCGAGCGGGCGATTGCGATTGACTGCGATGTGCTGCAGGCGGACGGCGGCACACGGACCGCTTCGATCACCGGTGCCTGGGTGGCGCTGCATGAATGCTGCAAATGGATGCGCCAGCGCTCGATCATCCGCGACAATCCGCTGCGGGACCATGTGGCGGCGGTATCTTGTGGGGTGTTTCAGGGCGAGAGCGTGCTCGACCTCGATTATGCCGAAGACAGCGCCGCCGAAACCGATGCCAATTTTGTCATGACCGGAGCGGGCGGGCTCGTCGAAGTGCAGGCAACCGCCGAGGGCGCGCCCTTCAGCGAGGCGCAATTGATGAGCTTTCTGGCTCTCGCCCGCAGCGGCATTGCCGATCTCGTCAACCTGCAAAAAGCCACGGTGGCGTGATCATGGGGCGCACATTGCACGGGCGGCTGGTAATTGCCACCCATAATGCCGGCAAATTGTGGGAAATGCAGCGGCTGCTGGCACCCCATGGCGTTGATGCGATTTCGGCGGGCGAGCTTGGCCTGCCGGAACCGCCCGAGACCGGAACCACCTTCATCGCCAATGCGCGGCTCAAGGCGCTTGCGGCCATGGCGGCCACCGGCCTGCCGGCCCTTGCCGATGACAGCGGCATGTGTGTCGAGGCGCTGGATGGCGCGCCGGGGGTCTATTCGGCTGATTGGGCCGGCCATCCGCGTGACTTTGGCGCGGCCATGGACCGGGTCGAGCGCGAGCTGCTGGCAAAGGGGCTCCATGGTTCACGCGCCAGTTTCAACTCGACGCTGGTGATCGCCTGGCCAGATGGCCATGAAGCCATATTCGAGGGCAGCGTCCCCGGATCGCTGGTGTTTCCGCGACGCGGCACCAACGGCTTTGGCTATGATCCGATCTTCCTGCCCGATGGCGAGAGCCGTACATTCGGGGAAATGATGGCGGACGAGAAAAACGCCGTGCCCGAGGATGACCGGCTGCCGATTTCCCATCGGGCGCGGGCTTTCGTCAAATTGCGGGCGGCGTGCCTGCAGGCGCAGCCATGAGGGCGCGGGCCTCGCGGTCGAGGCCCTGCAGCAGGGTGTGAACCTTGCGCTTGCGGCGATGAAACGCGGCAATCTCGCCCTGGGCTGGCAGGTTTTGCGCGGCATCGCGTGACATGGCGGCCATGCCCTGCTCCAGCGAGGCAAAGGCCCCGGCCGCGACGCTGCCGAGCATGGCGGCGCCGAGCAGCACCGGTTCGTCCGTGGCCGGCAGGCTGACAATCCGCCCGGTGGCATCGGCGATGATCTGCCTTGCCAGCGGACTGCGCCCGAGACCGCCGGAAATGACGATGGTGTCCTGACCGGTGAGGCCGCTGCGCTCCTGCTGGTCGAGAATATCGGCAAGGCCATAAGCAAGGCCGCACAGGGCGGCAATATGCAGGCGCAACAGGCTGGCGGCATCTTCCGCCAGGGCGATGCCCGACCAAATCCCCCGCATTTCCGGATCAGCAAGCGGCGAGCGGTTGCCGTTGACATCGGCGAGGATATGAATGTCCCTTGCCAGCAAGGCTGCTTGCGAAAGATCGGGCGCAGCGGCCCTGGCTGCCTTTTCCAGCTCCTCGAACAGGCCAGGCTTGAGGCTGCCGCCGGCGCCGCGCGCCAGCGGATGCGTGACCAGAAAGCGGTCAAGCGCTGCCCCGGCAGCCGACATTCCGCCTTCGGTCAGCCAATAGCCGGGGGTGATGGCATCATAATAGGGGCCCCACAGGCCCTTGACGCCAATGTCTCCGGGCGACAGGCTCATGCAGCAGGCCGATGTGCCCATGATCAACGCCATCCGGTGGCGCGGATCGGCGGCCTTGCCGGCGACATCATGGCCGCCGAGCGTCGCCAGCGCGCCGGCATGGGCATCGATCAGCGCCGCTGCGACCTTGATGCCCGGCACGAGGCCAAGTTCGGCGGCGGCCTTCGGACTGAGGCCAGCGCCGAGCGGCGTGCCGGGCGGGACGATCCTGCTGCCGATACGGGCGTGATCGGCCTCCTTGAGATCGCCAAGCCCGATCTCGTCGAGATAGCTGTCGTCCCAGCTATGCTCATGAGCGATCCAGGTCCATTTGCACACCAGCGCGCAGGTCGAGCGGGTGAGATCATCGGTGGCACGAAAGGTCAGCCAGTCGCTCAGATCGAGAAAATGGCTGGTGCGGTCATAAGAGCCGCGCAGATTTTCCTTCAACCACAATAGCTTGGGCGTTTCCATCTCGGGCGAGATCGCGCCGCCGACATAGCGCAGGACGCGGTGGCCGGTGGCATTGATGCGCGCCGCCTGGGCCGTGGCGCGGTGATCCATCCAGACGATGATATTGCGGCGCTTGTCCTGTTCCGGCCCGGCCGGGACCGGCTGAAAGCCGGCATCGAGCAAAACCAGCGAACATGTGGCATCAAAGCCGATGCCACGCACGTCCGCGGCGCTGGCGCCGGCCGCCAGCATCGCCGCCTTCACACTGGCGCAGGTCGCTGACCAGATATCATCCGACGATTGCTCGACCCGCTCGCCCGCCGCGCGCCAGATTTGAATGTCGTGCTTGCCGACACCTTTCAAGGTGCCGGAAGCATCAAACAAACCCGCGCGGACGCTGCCGGTGCCGACATCGACCCCCAGATATAATTCAGCCATGTCGACCTGCTCCGGCTTTTGCGCCAGCTTACCAGCAGGTATAGCCGCCGTCGACCAGCACGATGGAACCGGTCATCAGGCTGGAGGCATCGCTGGCAAGGAACAGCACGGCCGAGGCGATTTCATGGGGTTGGCCAAGCCGTCCCATCGGCGTCATGTCGAGCCATTTCTTGAACATTTTCTTGTTGGTCTTGGCGAAGGCGGTCAGTGGCGTCTCGATATAGGTGGGGGCGACGGAATTGACCCTGACCTTGCGCTTGGCCCATTCGGCGGCCAGCGACCGGGTCAGATGGTGCACCGCCGCCTTCGAGGCATTGTAATAGCTCTGCTCCTGCGGCATGTTGACGATGAAGCCGGACATCGAGCCGATGTTGACGATGGAACCCCGCTTGTTGGTCAGCATGTGATTGCCAAAGGCGCGGCAGCACCAGAAAGTGCCATTGAGATTGACATCGAGCACATTGAGCCAATGCTCGTCGGTCACGGTTTCGGCCGGGGTCTCGCTGCGGGCAATGCCGGCATTGTTCACGAGAATGTCGATGCGGCCATGTTTGGCGTTGAGTTCATCCGCGACCTGCGTGACGCGCTTGGAATCGGTCACGTCCATCTTGATGATGTCCGGCGCATAGCCCTTTGCCTTCATCGCATCTCGGCCTTCTTCGGCCACGCCCATATCGGCGTCGGCGATGATGACATGCGCGCCTGCCTCGGACAGTGCCTCGACGCAGGCCAGGCCGATGCCGCGCCCACCGCCGGTCACCACAGCATTGCGGCCCTTGACCTTGAATTTCTTCATATACATCGAAAATGCTCCTTAAGTTCAGCTCATCCAGTTGCCGCCATCGACATTCAATGTCTGGGCGACGACATAGTCACTTTCAGGCGACGCCAGAAATACGGCGGCGCCGACATGGTCTTCCGGGCGACCCATGCGGCCGTAGGGCACGGCTTCGCCCACCAGCCGCTTCTTTTCGCCGAGCGGCCGATGCTCATATTTGGCGAAAAGCGCATCGACCTCGGCCCACATCGGCGTATCAACGACGCCCGGTGCGATGCCATTGACGTTGATGCGATCCTTGATCAGCGCAAGCCCGGCCGATTGCGTGATCGAAATCACCGCCGCCTTGCTGGCGCAATAGGTGGCGACCAGGGGCTCGCCGCGTCGCCCGGCCTGCGAGGCCATATTGATGATTTTTCCGCCCTTGCCGCGGGTGACCATCGCCCTGGCACAGTCCTGCAACATGAACAGCAGGCCTTTGACATTGACCGCGAAAACCCGGTCATAGCTCTTTTCGCTGATCTCAAGCACCGGGCCCATGTCGAAAATGGCGGCATTATTGACCAGAATATCGATGCCGCCCCAGGTGCCGAGGCAAGCCTCGATGGTCGCCTGGCGCGAGGTGGCGGAGGTGACATCAAGATGCACCGCCATGGCTTGCGGGCCGAGCACGGTCGCCGTCTGGCGCGCCGCCTCATGCGAAATATCGGCGATAGCGACACGCGCGCCTTCTTTCACATAGGCCGCGGCAATCGCCGCTCCAATGCCGCCGGCCGCGCCGGTGATGATAGCCGTCTTGCCTTGCAGTCTCATGATCTGATTGCCTTGCCTTCAGAATTGAACCGATGCAGGCGGCCAGCGTCGGGAGACAAAAACAGCTGGTCGCCCGGCTTGGCACCAAGGTCACCTTCGGCACGCACCGTGAGTTGGCCCATGCCCTCGGCCTCGACATAAAGGAAGGTGTCGCTGCCAAGCCGCTCGACGATGCTGACACGCACCGGCCAGTCGCCGGCTTCACGGGAAATCCTGATATGTTCGGGGCGGATACCGATGGTGGGGGCGCCATATTTCTGCGCGCGCTCGCCCTCGATGATGTTCATGGTCGGCGAACCGATGAATTTGGCGACGAACAGGTTCTTCGGCGTCTCGTAAAGCTCCATGGGCGCGCCAGCCTGTTCGATATTGCCGCGATTGAGGACCACGATCATATCGGCCATGGTCATGGCCTCGACCTGATCATGCGTCACGTAGATCATCGTGGTCTTCAGCGATTGATGCAGCCTGGTGATTTCGAGGCGCATCTGCACGCGCAGGGCGGCATCGAGATTGGACAGCGGTTCGTCGAACAAGAAGGCCTTGGGCTCGCGGACAATGGCCCGGCCGATAGCGACGCGCTGGCGCTGGCCGCCGGAAAGCTGGCCGGGACGGCGCGCCAGATATTCCGTGAGATTGAGCAAATTGGCCGCATAGGCGACCTTCTTTTCAATCTCGGGCTTGGGCACGCCGGCCATTTTCAGGCCAAAGCCGATGTTGCTGGCGACGCTCATATGCGGATAAAGCGCATAAGACTGGAACACCATCGACAGACCGCGCTGGGCCGGGGCGAAATCGCTGACATCCTTGTCATCGATCAGGACATGGCCGCCGCTGAGATCCTCAAGCCCGGCGATGAGGCGCAGCAAGGTCGATTTTCCGCAACCCGACGGGCCGACGAACACCACAAACGACCCGGCCGGGATCTCAAGATCGACACCGGGGATGACGACGACATCCGCGAAAGTCTTGCGGACACCTTGGAGACTGATTTTACCCATGGAAGGACTTTCCTGCTTTTAGGGCCGCTATTTGACCGCGCCAAAGGTGAGACCACGCACCAGTTGCCGCTGGCTGAACCAGCCCAGCAGAACGATGGGTGCGACTGCCAGCGTCGAGGCAGCGGAGAGCTTGGCCCAGAACAGTCCCTCCGGGCTTGAATAGGACGCTATGAAGGCTGTGAGCGGCGCTGCATGGATATTCGTCACATTCAGGCTCCAGAACGTCTCGTTCCAGCTGAGAATGATGTTGAGCAGCACGGTCGAGGCTATGCCCGGCACCGCCATGGGCGAGAGCACATAGACGATTTCCTTCCAGCGCGACGCACCATCCATGCGCGAGGCCTCAAGGATCTCGTGCGGGATTTCCTTGAAATAAGTGTAGAGCATCCAGATCATGATCGGCAGATTGCTCAGGAACAGGATGAGGATCAGGCCGGTGAAGGTGTCGAGCAAGTGGAATTGCAGCAACAGCAGATAGATCGGCACCAGCACGCCCACCGCCGGCATCATTTTGGTCGAGAGCATCCACAGCAGGATCTGCTTGGTGTTTTTGGTGGGGGCGAAGGCGAAGGCATAGGCCGCCGGAATGCCGACGATCAGTCCCAGCACGGTCGAGCCGAACGACAGAGCGACGGAATTAAAGGCAAAGCGCCAGTAATTATTGCGCGCCTGCACGTCGATGTAATTGGCCAAAGTCCAGTGGAAGAACAGGAATTTTGGCGGCAGGGCGATGGCATCGGCCTCGGACTTGAAACTGGTAATCACCATCCACAGGATGGGGAAGAACAGGATCAGGGCAAAGGTATAGGCCACGAAGGTCATGACCAGGCGTCGGGATGTTGTAGCCTTGCGCGCCATGATCTCACCCTTCCAGGTTCTTGCCGACGAGGCGGGTCAAGAAAATCGAGACGATATTCGCCAGCACCACGGCAATGATGCCCCCGGCAGCGGCGCCGCCGACATCGAAATCACGCAGGGCCGAGCGAAACACCAGAAAGGTGAGATTCGTCGTCGCCTGCCCCGGTCCGCCGCCGGTGGTCACGAAAATTTCTGCAAAGATGCCCAGAAGGAAGATCGTCTCGATCAGGATGACGACGGTCGCCGGGCGGGCGAGATGCGGCAGCACCAGATACCAGAAATAGCTCAGGGGCGGCGCACCATCCATCTGGGCGGCGTCCTTTTGCTCAAGGTCGAGCGATTGCAGGGCCGTCAGCAGGATCAGCGTGGCAAAGGGCAACCATTGCCAGGCGACAATGATGATGACGGCGATCATCGGATCATTGGTGAACCAGTCGATCGGCGGTGCACCGAAAAGATGGGCGATCCAGGCGAACAGGCCGAAAACCGGCTGCATGAACAGGTTTTTCCAGACCAGCGCCGCCACGGTCGCCATAATGAAGAAGGGCGAAATCGCCATGACGCGGGCCGCGCCCTGTCCGAAGATGGGCTGGTCGAGCAGCAGCGCCATGCCCGTGCCGCCGACAATACTGATCACCAGCACCGAGCCGACAAGAACCAGCGTGTTCCAGATAGAGGTGAGGAAGGCCGGGTCAGTGACGAAATAATAGTAATTTGTCCAGCCAATGAATTTATGAACCGGGTTTCCCTGCAAGGTGTAGTTCAGGGTTGAATCATAGATGGTTAGCCCCAGAGGCACGATCATCCAGATCAGCAACAACCCTATCGAGGGTGCTGCAAGCAGTCGCGCTGCGGATTGGGTTTGCTTAGTCGCCATATGATATTTCCCATGGGAGCAAAGCTTCGCTGGCGGCATCAACGCGGCGCAGCGCACAATATTTTTTGCAATTAGTGGAATGGCCTCCGGCCCGGGAGGAGGTACCAAGCCGGAGGGCCGGCCGCACGGCCCAGGAGCCGAGCGGCGCGAGGCAAAGCCTACTTGATGTAGCCAGCCTTGGTCATCACGCGGGTGGTGTAATCCTGCGCCTGCTTCAGGGCAGCATCAACCGTCATCTTGCCTGCGAGAGCACCAGAGAAATACTGGCCGACCGTGTCGCCAAGCCCTTCAAACTCGGGGATAGCAGCGAACTGCACGCCGATATAGGGCTTCTTCTTGACCGTGCCATTCATCGAGGGATCAGCTGAATCAATCGAATCCAGCGTCATTTGCGCGAAGGGCGCAGCCTTCAGATAGGCCGGGTTCTTGTAAAGCGAGGTTCGGGTGCCGGGCGGCACGCGAGCCCAGCCTTCCTTGCTGGCAACCAGCTCGGTGTAGTGCTTCGAGGTTGCCCAGGCGATGAACTTCTCCGCCGCCGCGACATGCTTGGAAGCCGCCGGGATGCCGAGAGCCCAGGACCAGAGCCAGTTGGCGTTCTTGCCAAGACCGGCGTTGGGAGCCAGGGCGAAACCAACCTTGTCAGCGACCTTGGACTTTTTGGGGTCGGTCACGAAACCTGCTGCCACGGTGGCATCAATCCACATGCCGCACTTGCCGGCATTGAACAGGGTCAGATTGGCGTTGAAGCCGTTGGCAGAAGCGCCGGGAGGCCCATCGGCCTTCATCAGATTCACATAATAATTGATGGCATTCTTCCATTCCGGGCCATCAAAAAGCGGCTTCCACTTCATGTTGAACCAGCGCGCGCCATAGGAATTGGCGAGGGTGGTGAGGAAGGCCATATTCTCGCCCCAGCCGGCCTTGCCGCGCAGGCAGATGCCATAAACGCCATTCTTGGGGTCGTTCATCTTGGCAGCAGCTTTGGCAATAAACGCCCAGGTCGGTGATTTCGGCATCGTCAGACCTGCCTTTTTCATCAGGTCGGTGCGATACATCACCATCGAGCTTTCGCCGTAGAAGGGTGCTGCATAAAGTTTGTTATTGTAGCTCAGACCACTGCGGATGGCCGGCAGCAGGTCATTGACGTCATAGTCCGCGCCGAGATTGTCGAGCGGCACGAGCCAGCCCTTCTTGGCCCAGATCGGAACTTCATAGGTGCCGATGGTGATGATGTCGTATTGGCCAGCCTTGGTGGCAATATCTGTCGTCACCTTCTGACGCAGAACGTTTTCTTCGAGCGTCACCCAGTTCAGCTTGATGCCAGGGTTAGCTTTGGTGAAATCGCTGGTAAGCTTCTGCATGCGGATCATGTCGCCGTTATTCACTGTGGCGATGGTCAATGACTGCGCTGAAGCGGTAGACAACAATGCAAGCGCAAACGCGCCCGCATAAAGGGCTTTGGTCAACCTCATTTTGCGTTCCTCCGAGGGTTGTGGGCTTTTGCCCTACACGCAAGCAAATAATCACATTGCGGCAGCTTTGTGTCAATCGGCTTTTGCCGGTCACGCCAAAATTATTTCAGGCTATGAATGATTTTCAGGCCAGGGGCTTATCAGGCCATATCCAAAAGGGCGGTTGCGGTCGCTTCATCGGTGATGAGACCATTGACCAGCTGGCCGCGCAACGCCCCCAGAATCGAGCGGCGCTTGTTGACGCCCATGGCGACGCCGATCACTCGCGCGCCGTCGCGCCGGACCGGTGCCCCGACCACCCGCTCGTTGGTGAGGCCTTCGAGAAACACCCCCGAAGCGGAGAAAGCCCGGCCACCGATTTCGCCGACAGCGCCGGCATTGACGAGCACGCGCATCTCGTTGCGATCAATGAAACCGTCGAGCAGCAGGGGCGCATCATCACCGATGTTGCCGATACCCACCATGGTGAAGGCAGCGCGCGCCGCCAGGGCATAAATGTTCTGGACGCTGCGCAGGGTGAGGATGGCGTCTTTTTCTTCCGGCGAGGAGACGAACACCGGCACCGGCAGCGGAAAATGCGGGGCATTGATGCGGTCAGCAATGCCGCTGATGACATCAAAGAAGCTGGCTGAGCCATCAGCGGCGATATTGCCCATCAAGGAAATGATCTTGTGCTGCGGACAATCCATTTTCGGCAATTGCGTCACGGCGGCGCGCACCGAGCGGCCGGTGCCGAGCGCGATCACCATGGGGGTTGGCGAGCGCAATACATGTTCAAGGCAATCGGCCGCGGCCTGGGCGGTGCCGAGAGTCGTAGAGCGGCTTTCCGGGTCAGAGGGCACCACATTGCAATATTGCAGGCCAAAGGTTGCCTGCAGCTTTTGCCCGAGAGCCATGCAAGCCGCGACTGGATGGTCGAGCCGCACCTTGATGAGCTGGCGGCTGACCGCGAGCGACACCAACCTTTGCGCCACCTGCCGCGAGACCCCGAGCTTGCGGGCGATCTCGTCCTGGCTGTTGTCGGCGACATAATATAGCCATCCGGCGCGGGCAGCGTCATCGAGGCGGCTGTGTTCAGGATCGTTGTTGCGCGCCATTATGCCACCCTGTGAGCGCTTGATGCCTCGCGGCAATGCTAGCAATCAGTTTCGTGTCTTGGCAAGGCCGGGTTGCGTGCAAATTTCAGGAGTTTATGCGCGTCGTTCACCGGCTGTTTACCAAAAGCCTGTCTATCATGACGGGACACAACGTGAGGTTATTATGACGGAAGCGCCCGAGATGACAGCCAAAATCCTGCTCGCCGAGGACGATACCGACATGCGTCGCTTTCTCGTGAAGGCCCTGCAGAATGCCGGCTATGACGTCGCCTCTTTCGACAATGGCCTGTCGGCCTATCACCGGCTGCGCGAAGAACCGTTCGAATTGCTGCTGACCGACATTGTGATGCCGGAAATGGATGGAATTGAGCTGGCGCGCCGTGCCACCGAACTCGATCCCGACATCAAGGTCATGTTCATCACCGGCTTTGCCGCCGTGGCCCTCAATGCCGGCAACAATGCGCCGCGCGATGCCAAAATCCTGTCCAAGCCCTTTCATCTCAGGGACCTGGTCAATGAAGTCGGCCGCCTGCTGGCGGCCTGATCGCTCTATCGGCACCGCTCCCTGACGCTTTTCAGCAATTTCCTGCGCACGGCGCTGGATGCGGGTTGGCTTGCGCGGACTTTTAGGTTAGAGCAGGGCTAAATCCCGGCTGCCTGACCAAGGTTCGCGTCGCGGATTTTTTCTGGACTTTGCAGAATTTTCCCAACCGGGCGGTAGCGCGGGGCTCGTTCGCGCCGCCGCCCCTGAAACGACAGGCCTGACATGCCGAAGCGCCAAGATATTTCCACCATCATGATCGTTGGTGCCGGACCCATTATCATCGGCCAGGCGTGCGAATTTGATTATTCGGGCACCCAGGCCTGCAAGGCGCTGCGAGAGGAAGGCTATCGCATCGTCCTCGTCAATTCCAACCCGGCCACCATCATGACCGACCCGGATATGGCGGATCGCACCTATGTCGAGCCGATTACCCCGGAAGTCGTCGCCAAAATCATCGAAAAAGAGCGCCACGCCATCCCCGGCGGTTTCGCGCTGCTGCCAACCATGGGCGGCCAGACGGCGCTGAACTGCGCCCTGTCGCTCAAAAAAATGGGCACGCTGGATAAATTCGATGTCGAAATGATCGGTGCCAGCGCCGAGGCGATCGACAAGGCCGAAGACCGCGAATTGTTCCGCAATGCCATGACCAAGATCGGCCTCGCCACCCCGCGCTCGCACCAGATCAAGACGTTGTCGCAAGCGCTTGGCATCCTCGATGATATCGGCCTGCCGGCCATCATCCGCCCCTCTTTCACCATGGGCGGCACCGGCGGCGGCATTGCCTATAACAAGGCCGAATTCATCGACATTATCGAGCGCGGCATCGACGCTTCGCCGACCAGCGAGGTGCTGGTCGAGGAGAGTGTTCTGGGCTGGAAAGAATATGAGATGGAGGTGGTGCGCGACAAAAACGACAATTGCATCATCATCTGCTCGATTGAGAACATCGACCCCATGGGTGTGCATACCGGCGATTCGATCACCGTGGCGCCGGCCCTGACCCTGACCGACAAGGAATATCAGATCATGCGCGACGCCTCGCTGGCGGTGCTGCGTGAAATCGGCGTCGAGACCGGCGGCTCGAATGTGCAATTTGCGGTCAATCCGGCTGATGGCCGCATGATCGTCATCGAGATGAACCCGCGCGTGTCGCGCTCCTCGGCGCTGGCCTCGAAGGCGACCGGGTTCCCCATCGCCAAGGTCGCGGCCAAGCTCGCCGTCGGCTATACGCTTGATGAAATCGCCAATGACATCACGGGCGGGGCGACACCGGCGTCGTTCGAGCCGACCATCGATTATGTCGTCACCAAAATTCCGCGCTTTGCTTTTGAGAAATTCCCCGGCGCCGAGCCGATTTTGACCACGGCGATGAAATCGGTCGGCGAAGCCATGGCGATCGGGCGCACCTTTGCCGAATCGCTGCAAAAGGCGCTGCGTTCCCTGGAAACCGGGCTATCCGGCCTCGATGAGGTCGAGATCGAGGGGCTGGGGCGCGGCGATGACAAGAATGCCATGCGCGCCGCACTCGGCCGCCCGACACCGGACCGGCTGCTGGTGGTCGGCCAGGCGCTGCGGCTCGGCCTGTCGCATCGCGATATTCACGAGGCCTGCCGCATCGATCCGTGGTTTATCGAGCGTCTGCAGGAAATCGTCGATTACGAGCGCCGGGTGCAGAAGCACGGGCTGCCGACGGATGCGGAGAATTTCCGCAGGCTCAAGGCGGCCGGCTTTTCCGATCTGCGGCTCGCCGGCCTCGCCGGCATTGACGAGGCCAGGGTTACGGCAGCGCGGCTTGGGCTTGATGTCAAGCCGGTGTTCAAGCGCATCGATACCTGCGCTGCGGAATTCGCCTCGCCAACCGCCTATATGTATTCTACCTATGCGCCCGACTTTGCCGGTGAGGCGCCCTGCGAATCCCGCCCCTCGATGCGTGACAAGGTGGTGATTCTCGGCGGCGGGCCCAACCGCATCGGCCAGGGCATCGAATTTGACTATTGCTGTTGCCATGCCTGTTTCGCGCTGACGGCGGCCGGCTATGAAACCATCATGGTCAATTGCAATCCCGAGACGGTCTCGACCGATTACGACACGTCGGACCGGCTGTATTTCGAGCCGCTGACCGCCGAGGATGTGCTGGCGGTGCTGCGCAAGGAACAGGAAAACGGCACGCTGAAGGGCGTGATCGTGCAATTTGGCGGCCAGACGCCGCTGAAGCTGGCGCATGCGCTGGAACAGGCCGGCATTCCCATTCTCGGCACGTCTGTTGATTCGATTGATCTGGCCGAGGATCGCGACCGCTTCAAGCGCCTGCTCGACAAGCTGGCGCTGAAACAGCCGAAAAACGGCATTGCCTGGTCGGTCGAGCAATCACGCACGGTTGCCGGCGAACTGGGCCTGCCGCTGGTGGTGCGACCGTCCTATGTGCTTGGCGGGCGGGCGATGGCGATCATCCGCGACCAGGGCACCTTTGATGATTACCTGCTGGACACGTTGCCAGGCCTGGTGCCGGCCGATGTCAAGCAGCGCTATCCCAATGACAAGACCGGGCAGATCAACACCGTGCTTGGCAAGAACCCGCTGCTGTTCGACCGCTACCTGTCAGACGCCATCGAGGTTGATGTCGACGCGCTGTGCGATGGCACCGACGTCTATATTGCCGGGATCATGGAACATATCGAGGAAGCCGGCATTCACTCGGGCGACAGCGCCTGTTCGCTGCCGCCGCGCTCGCTGGGCCAGGACACCATCAAGCAACTCGAAGACCATACCAGCAAAATGGCGCTGGCCATGCAAGTCATTGGCCTGATGAATGTGCAATATGCCCTCAAGGACGGCGAGATTTTCGTGCTGGAGGTCAACCCGCGGGCCTCGCGCACCGTGCCGTTTGTGGCCAAGGTCATCGGCGTGCCGATTGCCAAGGTCGCGGCGCGCATCATGGCCGGCGAAACCCTGGCCTCCTTCAGGCTGGACGCGGCGCGCCCCGGCCATGTCGCGGTCAAGGAAGCCGTATTTCCTTTCGCCAGATTTCCGGGCGTCGATACCGTGCTCGGCCCGGAAATGCGCTCGACCGGCGAGGTCATGGGCCTTGACCGTGCCTTTGATGTCGCCTTTGCCAAGAGCCAGCTTGGGTCCGGCACCAAGGTGCCGCAGCAGGGCACGGTGTTCGTGTCCGTGCGCGACGATGACAAGCCGCGCATCCTGGCGACGATCAGGGCATTGCACAAGCGCGGCTTCAAGGTGGTCGCCACCGGCGGCACCCAGCGCTTTCTGCAAGCCGCGGGCATTGATTCGATGCGCATCAACAAAGTGTCGGAAGGCCGCCCGCATGTGGTCGATTCGATCAAGAACGGCGACATCCAGCTGGTGTTCAACACCACGGAGGGCGCGCAAGCGCTCGGCGATTCGCGCTCGCTGCGCCGCGAGGCCATGCTGCACAAAGTTCCCTATTATACCACGCTTGCAGGATCGCTGGCCGCGGCAGAAGGCATTGAAGCCTATATGGCCGGTGAGCTGGAAGTTCGGGCCTTGCAGGATTATTTTGCCATAAATCGCGATTGAGCGTTATGATGTTGCCAGCGAAGATTTGAGCACGGCGCTGCCCCTTCAGGGACGGCGTCATTACGAAGCATTAGCCAAACCGGAACGAAGACCATGGAAAGATTTCCTATTACCACGACCGGCTTCGCCGCCATGCAGGACGAGTTGAAGCACCGCCAGCAGGTTGAACGTCCGCGCATCATCGAGGCGATTTCCGAGGCGCGCGCCCATGGTGATCTTTCGGAAAATGCTGAATATCATTCCGCCAAGGAAGCCCAGTCGCTCAACGAGGGCCGCATCAACGAACTCGAAGACAAGCTGTCGCGGGCGGAAGTCATCGATATTTCCAAGCTCTCGGGCGATACCGTCAAATTCGGTGCCACCGTGACCCTGATCGATGAAGAGACCGAGGTGCAGAAGGTCTATCTCATAGTTGGCGAGAGCGAGGCGGATATCAAATCGGGGCGCATTTCCATCACCTCGCCGATCGCCCGCGCCCTGATTGGCAAGAAGGTCAACAGCAGCGTCGAAGTGGCGACGCCGGGCGGGCGCCGCTCTTACGAAATCACCAAGATTGCATTTGCATGAGCAAAGGCCACGCCAAAGGCAAAACCCCCGATGACCGCGCCCAATATGCGGTGAGCGAGCCGCGCGTGCCGGGGCTGGAGCTGGTCGGCACGCCTTCGGTGTGGGTGATTACCGATGGCAAGATCGGCGATGAGGTGCAATGTTTCGGCCTCGCGCATGCGCTGGGCCTGAAGCCGCAGCGCCATCTCGTGCGCCCGCGCGGCCTGTTTGCGGCGCTTATGCCCTGGGGGCCGATTGATCCGCGTGATGCCCATTACAAGCCGGGCAGCCCGGTAGCACCACCCTTTCCCGATATTGCGATAGCTGCCGGCCGCCGCACGGTGCCCTATCTGCGGCATGTCAAGCGCGCATCGGGCGGGCGCAGCTTCACGGTTTTCATGAAGGACCCCTATACCGGCGCCAAGACCGCCGATGTGTTGTGCCTGCCGATGCATGACACATTGCGGGCCGACAATATCATCACCGCCATGACCTCGCCGCACGGCCTGTCGCCGGAGGTGCTTCGCGATGCCCATGATACGCCCGATCCGCGCCTTGATGTGCTGCCGCAACCGCGGCTGGCGATGATTTTGGGCGGGGTTAGCGGCCATTATGATTTCACGGCGGCGGATTCCGACCGGCTGGCGGAAATTGCCGTGCGCCACGCCAGCGGCGGCTATGGGCTGATGGTGACGCCATCGCGGCGCACACCGCCTGAATTGCTGGAAACCATCCGCGATGCGCTTGACCGGGCCGGGCTGCTCGGCACGCGGGCCTTTGTCTGGAACCGGGTCGGCATCAATCCCTATGTCAGCATTCTGGCGCGGGCGGCAGCGATCATCGTCACCGGTGACAGTGTCAATATGGTGGGCGAGGCCACCGCGACCGGCGTGCCGGTGCATGTCTATATCCCGTCCGGCAAGGGCCATCCGAAAATGACGCGCTTCATCGACCGGCTAGTGGAGGCGGGTGCGGTGCGGCGCTATCGGGGCAAACTGGAGCAATTCTCCTACGAATGCGTTGATTCGACACCGCATTTTGCGCGCGAAGTCGCCAAGCGCTACATGGCCTTCCGCGCCGGGTTCTGAGTTGTCCGGGCTTTGCCACGGGCCGGGATATTCATGGATCGCGCCATCGACAAGGCCCTTGCTATGGCCGCAACATAGTTGCATCATGAACTAACGATAAAAAATCACCGGGGACCAGGGCGGTGCACGAGGCTGTCGAGGCGGGATCACTTTGGCGCGGCCTGGCTGCGAGGCCGCGGGCATGAGCGGGGACGCGCCGCTGCTTGATGTTGTTGGCGTCAGCATGCGGTTCGGCGGCATTGTCGCCCTCAAGGATGTGACCTTTTCGCTGGCTCCCGAAAAAATCTGCGGGTTGATCGGCCCGAACGGCGCCGGAAAAACCACATTGTTCAACTGCCTGTCGCGGCTCTACGACGTTTCATCGGGCAACATTACCTTTGCCGGCACGTCGCTGCTGGGGTTGCGTCGCCATGATATTGCCCGGCTCGGCATTGCCCGCACGTTCCAGAATGTGGCGCTGTTCAATGAGATGAGCGTGCTCGACAATGTCATGGTGGGCGCGCATGGCCTCGGGCGGGCCGGCTTCGTTGCGGCGGCGCTGCGGCGGCGAGCCGAGCGCGACGAAGAAAAGCGCATTCGCGCCCGGGCCGAAAGCCTGGTCGAGGAATTCGGGCTTGATGCCATTGCCCACCGCGCAGTCGGGCAATTGCCGTTCGGCACGCGCAAGCGGGTGGAAATGGCGCGGGCTCTGGCCATGAACCCGCGCCTGCTGCTTCTCGATGAACCGGCCGCCGGCCTCAACCATGAAGAGGTCGAGGGCCTGATTGCCGAAATCCGCGCCATTCGCGACCGCCGCAAGGTCGCGGTCCTGCTGGTCGAGCATCACATGAACCTCGTCATGCGCGTGTCGGATCAGGTTGTGGCGCTGAATTTTGGCCGGGTCATCGCCGATGGCACGCCAGCGCATGTGCAGGCCGATGCCCAAGTGCTGAAAGCCTATCTGGGGGACGAGGCGGCATGACCATTCTCCTCGATGTCAAGGGCCTGAAGGCTGGTTATGGGCCGGTGGAAGTGGTGCATGGCCTTGATTTCACCGTCGAGGAGGGTGGCGTGACGGCGTTGCTCGGCGCCAATGGCGCGGGCAAGACCACGATTTTGCGGGCGCTTTGCGGCATGATCCGGCGTGAGGGCAGCCTGCAGTTTGCGGGCCGCGACCTTTGCCCGATGACGACCGAGGAGATCGTGCGGTGCGGCATCGCCCATGTGCCGGACGGGCGCGGCACCTTCACCGGCCTGACGGTTTCCGAAAACCTGACGCTGGGGGCCTATGTGCGACGCGACAAAGCCGCCGTGGCCGATGATCTCGCCGGGATATTTGTGCTGTTTCCGCGCCTGAAAGAGCGTCTTTTTCAACAGGCGGGGACGTTGTCCGGCGGCGAACAACAGATGCTAGCCATAGCCCGTGCGCTGATCTTGCGCCCGCGGCTGCTGCTGCTGGACGAGCCTTCCTTCGGGCTTGCGCCGCTGGTGGTGAAGGATATTTTCGCGACCCTGCGACAGATCAACGCGATGCGCCAGGTGAGCCTGCTCATCGTCGAACAGAATGTCCGCGCTGCGCTTGATCTTGCTGATCATGCAGTGCTGATCGAAACCGGCACCGTGGCGCTCGCCGGGCCGGCCAGCCTTGTGAGCGCCGATGATGCGGTGCGCCGCGCCTACCTTGGCTATTGAGGAATATTGCCGATGACAGCCTTCCTCAATCAATGCTTTTCCGGCCTCGCCATGGGCGGCATCTTCGCCATTCTGGCGCTGTCGCTGGTGATGATATTTCAGGCGACGGCGCTGCTCAATTTTGCGCAGGGCGAAATGGCCATGGCTTCGACCTATCTGGCCTGGCAGTTGATCCAGCACAGGGTGCCCTATTGGCTGGCTTTTTTTCTGACGGTTATCCTGTCCTTTGCGGCTGGAGTGCTGATTGAACGGCTGATCATCCGCCGCTTTGCCAGCGCCCCGGTGCTGACGGTGGTGATCGTGTTCATCGCGCTGGTGTTTATCATCGACAGCGTCGTCGGCTGGATTTTCGGCTACCAGTTGCAGGAGTTTCCCTCGCCGTTTCCTGATCATAACTGGTTCAACAACCCGCTGGTATCCTCGCACCAATCGGGAATTCTGCTGGTGACATTGATAGTGATGGCTGTGGTTTGGGCGTTCTTCCGCTTCACGACGCTGGGGCTTGCCATGCGAGCGGCAGCGCAAAATCCGGCCTCAAGCCGCCTTGTCGGGATCAAGGTGGGCTGGATGCTGGCGTTGGGCTGGGGCCTTGCTGCGGCCATCGGGTCGATTGCCGGCATGATGGCCGCGCCCCTTGTCTATCTCGATCCCTCGATGATGAGTTCGCTGCTGCTCTATGGTTTTGCCGGGGCCGTGCTGGGCGGCATCAACAATCCATGGGGGGCGGTGCTGGGAGGCTTGATCGTGGGGGTCAGCGTCAATCTGGTTGGAGCCTATCTCGTCGGCACGCAATTGCAGCTCGCGGTAGCCCTGACGATGATCATCGGCGTGCTGCTGGTTCGCCCTTCCGGCCTGTTCGGTCGCACCATCGTAACGCGGGTCTAGGGCCATGAGCGTCCCGGCGGGCATCAAGCCAGATATTGCGAGATTGCCACGCCGGATGCCGGGCCGCGCCCCAGCCTTCGCAGCAGCGCTGATCATCGGCCTGCTGCTGGCCTTTAGCGCGAGCGGCTATCACCTCTTTCAATATGCCCAGGTGCTGATCTACATGATCGCGCTGATCGGCCTCAACCTTTTGACCGGCTTCAACGGCTCGATCTCGCTGGGGCACGGTGCGTTTTTCGCCATAGGTGGCTATGGCGCGGCGATTTTGATGGCGCATCTTAGCGTGCCGTGGTGGCTGACCTTGCCGATCATGGCGGGCCTTTGCTTTATCGCCGGGTTCGGGTTTGGCATGCCGGCGCTGCGGCTCGAAGGGCTTTATCTGGCGCTGGCGACTTTTGCTCTGGCAATCACCATGCCGGGCATCCTCAATTACAAGCGCTTTGACGCCTTTACCGGTGGCACCAGCGGCCTGCAGGTCGACAAGCCGAAAGTGCCACTGCATCTGCCGATCAATCAGGATCAATTTTTGTTCCTGTGTTGCCTTGCCGCCGCCCTAGTGATGCTGTTCATTGCCCAGAATCTGGTTTCAGGCCGCGTGGGCCGGGCGATGGTGGCCCTGCGTGATCATCCCGTTGCGGCACAGACCATGGGCATCAATTCTGCCATGGTGAAGGCCACATGCTTTGGTATCGCAGCACTTTATGCCGGCGTCGCCGGAGCGCTCGATGCGGCGCTGGTCGGGTTTGTCGCCCCGGACAGTTACAGCGTGTTTCTGTCGCTGTCGCTTCTGGTTGGCATGGTGGTGGGCGGGCTTGGCTCCTTGTGGGGCATGCTGGCCGGAGCGATTTTCATCGAGTTTGTGCCCAATCTGGCCGATTCCTTCTCGGACATGTTTGGCGAAAGCGCCAAAGCGCTGCCCTGGGCGGTCTATGGCGTGTTTCTCATCGCGATCCTGCTGCTGGCCCCCCATGGCATTGCCGGTGCCTTGCGCCGCTTGGTTACATCAGTGCGGGATATGATGGCGAAAGCCTCATCCCGACCTGCAACAGAATTACCGGCCATTTCGGTCGGCAACCAACCTGCGGAACCAAACCACAGGACAACCCAAGGGAGCTAACACCATGATATCACGTCGTGAACTGCTTGCCTCCGGTGCCGCCGCCAGCGTGGCAACCGGGGCAAGCCTGCCTGCCCTGGCCGCCAATGCGCCGGGCGTTACAGCGACCGAGATCCGCATCGGCCAGACCATGCCCTATTCCGGCCCGGCTTCGGCCTATGGCATAATCGGGCGCACCGAGGTCGCCTATTTCAAAATGCTCAACGAAAAGGGGGGCATTAACGGGCGCAAGATCAAGCTGATGAGCCTCGATGATGGTTATAGCCCGCCGAAGGCCGTGGAGGACATCCGCCGCCTCGTTGAACAGGAAAAGGTGGCTTTCATTTTCCAGAGCCTCGGCACGCCGTCCAATGCGGCCATCATGAAATATCTCAACAACGCCAAAATCCCACAATTGTTCGTGGCGACCGGTGCGGCTATCTTCAGCGATCCCAAGAAGTTTCCCTGGACGATGGGCTTCAACCCGAATTACCAGGCAGAGGCGGCGATCTACGCCAAGCATATCCTCGCCAATCACCCCAAAGCCAAGATTGGCGTGCTTTATCAGAACGATGACTTTGGCCAGGATTATCTGGTGGGCCTGAAATCGGTGCTAACAGGCGACAAGGCCGGCATGATCACCAAGACGGTGTCTTATGAGGTTTCTGAACCCACCGTCGACTCGCAGATCGTCACCCTGCAAGGTGCGGGGGTTGACGTGATGCTGTTTGCGGCAACGCCGAAATTCGGGGCGCAGGCCGTGCATAAATCTTTCGCCCTAGGCTTCAAGGGTGTGCGCTACCTCTCCAATGTTTCGGCGGCATTTCCGATCTTGAAGGCCGCGGGGCTCGATGCCGCCAAGGGCCTGCTGACCGCCGCCTATGTCAAGGACACGTCCGACCCGGCCCTCGCCAAGGATCCGGGTTATATGGAGTGGGCGGCCTTCTGTAACAAATATATGGACAAGAACGCCATCGTCGATGGCAATGCCGCCTATGGCTATGCTGCCGCCCAGACCATGGCGCATGTGCTGAAACAATGCGGTAATGACCTGTCGCGCGCGAATATTCTGAAACAGGCGCAGAGCCTGAAGGACTTCACCTGCGCCACGCTATTGCCGGGCATCACGCTCAACACTTCGCCGACCAATTATTCGCCGATCCGCGCCCTGCAAATCCAGGACTTTGATGGGGCGCACTGGAAATCGGCCGGCGAGTTGATCCATAGCTGAATGGGATGCTTACGCCGCCAGCACCAGCCCGCTGGCGGCGACAAAGCTGCCTGGCTCGAGTTCGCAAACCAAAAGTCGCGCCGGATCAACCGGGCCGGGCATGGTGATTTGTCCCGGCTTGACCATGGAAAACCCATGGCGGCCATAATAGGGCAAATCGCCGACCAGCAGCACGAAGCAGTGCCCGGCAGCGCGCGCTGCCTCGAGCGAACTGGCGATGAGCCTGCCGCCAATGCCGTGTTTGCGGAAGGCCGGCTCGACCGTGAGCGGGCCGAGCAGCAGTGCCGGCCGGTCGCCGCAGCGAATCAGGGTCATGCGGTTGGCGCCGACCATCATCGAGCCAATGCGCGCGAGGCGCGAGAGCCCGAACTCCGGCGCGCCGCCCTCACGTAGCCGGTAGGCACTGCGGGCAAAACGCCCAGGGCCGAAGACCCGGGCATCCAGCCGCTCAATCAGCGGCACATCGACGTCGCGCCATGCCTCGATACTGACAGCAAGTTCTGACACGCGATGGTCCTGACCTTACGACTGCGAGCCACGCACCATGTGATAGGCATAAAGCACGATCACCGAGCCAAAGATCGACATGATGATACCATACAGGTTGAAGTGCTCGATGCCGACATGAAACAGCAACTGGCCGATAATGCCGCCGACAAAAGCCCCGACCACGCCGATGACAATGTCCATGACCAGCCCGGAGCCGGTTTTGTTTACGATCTTGCTGCCGATGAAACCGGCGATCAGCCCCATGATCAAAATTGAAATAATGCCCATCATCAAATCTCCCATCCCTGCCACGCACCGGACGGCAATCCGTCCAGGCAGCTAGGCTAAGGCGAAATCGGGGGCCAAGGCAAGCGGCAAGTATGTGCAGGTGCCATAGTGCGCGCCTGTCGCAGCCCTGAAAGAAGCGGCGCGAGGCCGGTTCGTGCGGCGCTGCAAATTCGCGTCGAGGCGGGAAAAATGTGCTAGGGAGCACGGATGGAAACCACGACCTCTCTTGTCACAACCAGTCCGGCGCGCTCGTTGGCCGGCCTGACTCGCGCCGATCTTGGTCTTGCGCTGGCGAGCCTCGATGTGCCCGAGCGCGAAATCCGCATGCGCACGGCCCAGCTTTGGCACTGGATTTATCATCGCGGCATCCGCGACTTTGACGCCATGGCCAATATAGCCAAGCCCTTGCGCCAGAAGCTCGCCGCGCATTTCACGCTGGCGCGCCCGCAGGTGGTCTCGGCGCAGCTCTCGGCCGATGGCACGCGCAAATGGCTGATGCGCATGCCGCCGGTCGATGCCCGCGACAAGGGTGCGGAAATCGAATGCGTCTATATTCCCGAGCATGACCGCGGGACCCTGTGTGTCTCAAGCCAGGTCGGCTGCACCTTGACCTGCAGCTTCTGCCATACCGGCACGCAAAGGCTGGTCCGCAATCTCACGACCCAGGATATTGTCGCGCAAGTGCTGGTGGCGCGCGACCTTCTCGGGGATTTCCCCGGGGCGGTGCCGCCGACCGACGGCCTCGTGCCCGGCGAGGGCAACCGCGCCGTTTCCAACATTGTTTTCATGGGCATGGGCGAACCTTTATACAATTTTGACGCGGTGCGCGATGCCGTGGATGTCATGAGCGATGGCGATGGCCTGTCCTTGTCGCGGCGGCGCATCACCGTCTCGACCTCCGGCGTCGTGCCGGAAATTCCGCGCCTTGGTGCCGAAAGCGGGCCGATGCTGGCGATTTCGCTGCACGCCACCTCCAATGAGTTGCGCAACAGGCTGGTGCCGCTGAACAAACGCTATCCGATTGCCGACCTGCTGCAGGCCTGCCGGGATTACCCCGGCGCCTCCAATGCCCGGCGCATCACCTTTGAATATGTCATGCTGAAAGGCATCAATGATTCACCGGCCGAAGCGCGCGAACTGGTGCGGCTGTTGAAGCACATCCCGGCCAAGATCAACCTGATCCCCTTCAACCCCTGGCCAGGTGCCCCCTATGAATGTTCTGACTGGGGGACGATCGAGCGATTTTCCGACATTGTCTTCAATGCCGGCTATGCCAGCCCGGTGCGCACGCCGCGTGGCCGGGACATTCTTGCCGCCTGTGGTCAACTCAAGAGCGAAACCGAAAAATTGCGCGCCCGCGCCAGACTGGCGATTGACGAGGGCTGATCCACAGGGGTGCATTGTCGGGCTCCAACGGCTGAAAACCGGCTTTGGAACGGTTCAAAAATCGTGTCAGGACCTGCGGCGCAGGGCCCCTGATGGTGGCGAAAAAGCGGCGCTGCCGGGCCCCTGAACCGACTGCTGGCACCCATATTGGCTAAAATGGCAGCACAATGAGGCGAAGTTGGGCTTGCATTGTAGAACGATTTAAGCTTCAACTGTCGCCACTGACCTGTGTTCGACAGGGTCAGACAAGCCGGACGCGCGACTACAAGCTGCGCCGGCTGCGGGTTAAGGCGGGGGGTGTGACCGGCATGGATTTATTCCTGCAAGAGTTGATCAATGGCGTGACGCTGGGTGCGATTTATGGACTGATCGCCATTGGCTACACGATGGTTTATGGCATCATCGGCATGGTGAATTTCGCCCATGGCGATGTGTTCATGCTTTCAGCCTTCATTGCCTTGCTGTTTTTGCTGCTGCTGACGCAGAAGTTGGGCGTGACCTTCATGCCCCTCGTCTTTGTGCTGGCGGCACTCGGGTCCATGTTGATGACGTCGGTATGGAACTGGGCCATCGAGCGGATCGCCTATCGGCCTCTGCGCGGGTCATTCCGGCTCGCACCGCTGATCTCGGCGATCGGCATGTCGATTTTTCTGTCGAATTTCGTGCAGGTGGCGCAGGGGCCCCGCAACAAGCCGATTTCCAACCCGTTTGGCCGGTCCATCACCCTGACCCATGGCGGCCAGTTCAACGTGACCATGTCCTACAGCGACGTCATCATCGTCGTCGTGACCATCGCGCTGCTGGCCGGTTTCTGGTTCATGGTGCGCCATACGTCGCTGGGGCGTTCGCAACGCGCCTGCGAGCAGGACATGAAAATGGCGGCGCTGCTCGGTGTTGATGTCAACCGCACGGTATCCCTCACCTTCATCATCGGCGCGGCGCTGGCGGCGGTCGCGGGCTCGCTCTATCTCATGAAATACGGCGTCATAAATTTTGCCGACGGGTTTTTGCCGGGCACAAAGGCCTTCACGGCCGCGGTGCTTGGTGGCATCGGGTCTTTGCCGGGTGCGGTGCTTGGTGGTTTGCTGATCGGGCTGATCGAGACGTTCTGGTCAGCCTATTTCTCGACCGATTACAAAGACATCGCCGCTTTCTCGATTTTGGCGATCACGCTGGTGTTCCTGCCCTCGGGACTGCTGGGCCGTCCTGAAGTGGAGAAGGTCTGATTTCATGAGCGTGACCACGAATCCAGAGCGCGCAGCCGGCCGTTCCGATATTGTCGAAGCGTTCAAACAGGCAGCCTGGGCGGCAGTGGCCGCTGCGGCCCTTTCATTTCCGATCCTGCTGTTCCGGGCGGGCGCCAATATCAACAACATGCTGGTCGTCAGGTCGCGGCCACTGCTGGTGCTCGGCCTCGTCGCGGCGATTTTCGTCGCCCGGTTTTTCATCGTCATCTGGCAGTCTGGCCGCACCACGCGGGTCAAATCCTCAGGCATCGGGATTTCGCCGCAGACGGCCTTCCAGCTGAAAGCTTTGCTGGTGGTGCTGCTGATCGCCTATCCCTTTATCATGTACTGGTTGACCGGGCCGTTCGGCTCGCTGAAATGGATCAATAATTACGGTATCCAGATCCTGATTTACGTGATGCTGGGCTGGGGCCTGAACATCGTTGTCGGCCTCGCCGGCCTGCTCGATCTTGGCTATGTCGCCTTCTATGCGGTCGGGGCCTATTCCTATGCCCTGCTCTCCACAAAGTTCGGACTGTCGTTCTGGATTTGCCTGCCCCTTGCCGGGATATTGGCGTCGCTCTGGGGCATGATCCTCGGCTTTCCGGTCCTGCGCCTGCGCGGCGATTATCTCGCCATCGTGACCCTGGCCTTCGGTGAGATCATTCGCATGATCCTGATCAACTGGACGGCGTTTTCCAATGGCTATGCCGGGATTGCATCCATTCCGCATGTCAGCTTTTTCGGCCTGCCGTTTGAAGATGATGACACCCACCTGACATTCGCGTCGTTTTTCCATCTGCACTTCATGCCGATCCAGCAAACGATCTTCCTTTATTTCCTGATCCTGGCGCTGGCGCTGCTGACCTATTTCGTGACGATGCGGATTCGCCGCCTGCCGATTGGCCGAGCCTGGGAAGCGCTGCGCGAGGATGAAATTGCCTGCCGCTCGCTCGGCATCAACACGACCATCACCAAGCTGACGGCGTTCTCGTTGGGCGCGATGTTTGCCGGCTTTGCCGGGTCGTTCTTTGCGGTGCGCCAGGGCTTTGTCAGCCCCGACAGTTTCACTTTCATCGAATCGGCGACGATTCTGGCAATTGTCGTGCTTGGCGGTCTCGGCTCGCAGATCGGCGTGGCCTTCGCGGCGGCGCTGATGATTGGCGGCACGGAAATTCTGCGCGAACTGGGCTTTCTGAAATATATTTTCGGGCCGCAATTCGATCCGGTGCAATATCGCATGCTGATTTTTGGGGCAGGCATGGTGGTCATGATGATTTTCCGGCCGCGTGGTCTGGTCTCGACGCGTACGCCGTCAATTTTCCTCAATGAGGCGCGGACGATCTCCGGAGCCAACGTCAAAGAGGGGCACGGCTGATGCGCTGGGAAAGCGATCCGCTGCTGGCGGTTGACCATCTGAGCATGGTTTTCGGCGGCCTGACGGCGGTCAATGATGTGTCGTTCAGTGTCGGACGGGGCGATATCACCGCGCTGATCGGCCCCAATGGCGCCGGCAAGACGACGGTCTTCAATTGCGTGACCGGCTTTTACAAGCCCACGACCGGGCGTCTGGCGCTGGCACGCCAGGGCAAGGTCGAGAGTGGGCCGGTGGAAAACCTGACCCGATCAGGTGGTCGCCGGGCACAGGCTTCGGACTATGATCTCTATCTGCTGGAGCGCCTGCCGGGCTATGAGGTGGCGCGCGAGGCGCGTGTCGCCCGCACTTTTCAAAATATTCGGCTGTTTTCGGGCATGACCGTTCTGGAAAACCTGATTGTGGCGCAGCATGTGCCGCTGATGGCAGCCTCCGGCTACAGCCTGCTCGGGCTAATCGGCGCGCCGTCGTTCCGCCGTCGCCAGAGCGAGGCGGTTGACCTTGCCCGGCACTGGCTGGATCGTATCGGCCTCATCGACCGCGCCGACGATGCTGCTGGCGAATTGCCCTATGGTGCGCAGCGACGCCTCGAAATTGCCCGCGCCATGTGCACGAAGCCGGTGTTGCTGTGTCTTGACGAACCGGCGGCCGGCCTCAACCCGCGCGAGTCGGCGGATTTGAACACGCTGCTGCGTTCAATCCGCGAAATCGACGGTGTTTCCGTCTTCCTGATCGAGCATGACATGTCGGTCGTCATGCAGATTTCCGATCATGTCATTGTGCTCGATTACGGCATCAAGATCGCCGACGGCCCGCCTGCCGAGGTGCGCAATGATCCCAAGGTCATTGCTGCCTATCTCGGCGTCGCCGACGAGGCGGAAGTTGACGCAGCCGAAGCGGAGATGCGCTCATGAGCGTCGAAGCCAATGCCAAGCCGGCGCTGCTGGAAATCAAGGGTATCAAGACCTATTACGGCAATATCATCGCGCTCAAGGGCGTTGACCTGTCTGTCGCCGAAGGGGAGATCGTCACGCTGATCGGCGCCAATGGCGCGGGCAAATCCACACTGATGATGACGATCTTCGGCAGTCCGCGGGCGCGTGAAGGCCAGATCATCTATAATGGCCGCAACATCACGAAGCTGGCCACCCATGAGATTGCCCGGCTGGGTATTGCCCAATCGCCGGAGGGACGGCGGATTTTCCCGCGCATGAGCGTTTACGAGAATCTGCAAATGGGCGCCTCCCTGAACAATTTTGCGCATTTCACCGAGGATCTGGAGCGGGTCTACACGCTGTTTCCGCGGCTGAAAGACCGCGCGACGCAACGCGGTGGCACGCTGTCGGGCGGCGAACAGCAGATGCTGGCCATTGCGCGGGCGATTATGTCGCGGCCGCGCCTGCTGATGCTCGATGAACCCTCGCTCGGGCTTGCGCCATTGATCGCACTGCAGATTTTCGATGTCATCCGCGATCTCAACAAGCGTGAGGGCCTGACCGTGCTGCTGGTGGAGCAAAACGCCTTCGGGGCGCTGAAGCTGGCGGATCGCGGCTATGTCATGGTCAATGGCTTGATCACTATGTCCGGCACCGGCAAGGAACTTCTGGCGCGTCCGGAAGTGCAGGCTGCCTATCTGGAAGGAGGCCACTGATGTCATTGCTCTGGCCGGCCACGCCCAGCGGGCCCTTTGTGTTTGTTGGCGTGACGCTCATTCTGGGCGGCCTTGGTGCCGTTTCGATCGGCCGCGCCATGGCGACGACCTGGAATCCGGTCGTCAAGGTGCTGGTCTACTGCGCCTTGCTTGCGGCCGGCGTGCAATTCCTGCACTATGCGCTTTATCAGGAGCGCTTGCTGACCTTGCACTATTATCTGGTGAATTTTGCAGCTCTTGCGGTGATCGGCGTCATTGCCTGGCGCCTGCAAAGAGTGCGGCAGATGACAGAACGCTATTTCTGGGCTTTCGAAAAGTCCGGGCTGGCGGGCTGGGCGGCGCGCGGGGACTTGAACCCGCCGCGCCAATGACAAGAGTGATGGCGCGATAATTGCATCACTTGGAACGGGCTTTGGGCCGGCTTGGCACCGAAGGTTTGAGGAAGACAAGGGAGTTCAAAATGAAACATCTGATGTATACGGGCATGATTTTGGCGGCCGGTCTGGCTCTGACGGGTTCGGCCAACGCCGCCAGCGATTTGAAAATCGGCATTGCCGGCCCCATCACCGGCGCTGGCGCGGCATTTGGCAAGCAGATGACCCAGGGTGCTGAACAGGCGATTGCCGACATCAACGCCAAGGGCGGCGTGCTCGGCCACAAGCTGGTTGCCGAAGAAGGCGACGATCAGGAAGATCCCAAGCAGGGCGTGTCTGTTGCCAATAAATTCGTGGGCGACGGCGTGAAATTTGTGGTCGGCCATTTCAACTCTGGCGTGTCCATCCCGGCTTCCGATGTCTACAAGGAAAACGGCATCCTGGCGATCACTCCGGCCTCGACCAACCCGCAGCTCACCGATCGCCCCGGTTACTGGAACATCTTCCGCGTGTGCGGCCGTGATGACCAGCAAGGCGCCGTGGCTGCCGCCTATATCCTGAAGCACCTGAAAGGCAAGAAAATCGCCTTCCTCGATGACAAGACGACCTATGGCAAGGGGCTCGCCGACATCACAAAGGCGCTGGTCGAAAAGGGCGGCATCAAGCCGGTGCTCGTTGATGAAGTCAACGCTGGCGAAAAGGATTATTCGGCAGAAGTCACCAAGATCAAGGCTTCGGGCGCGCAGATCGTTTACTGGGGTGGCCTGCAGGATGTCGGCGGCCTGCTGGTGCGCCAGATGCACGATCAGGGCGTCAAGGCGACGATGTTCAGCGGTGACGGCGTCGTCTCCGACGAATTCGCGCAGATCGGCGGCCCGGCTGTCATCGGCACGATGAACACCTTCCAGCCCGATCCGACCAAGAACCCGGCCGCAGCGGCCGTGGTGAAGGAGTTTGCGGCCAAGAACTTCGACCCGGAAGCCTATACGCTCTATGCCTATGCCGCCGTGCAGGTTATCGCCCAGGCCGCGACCAAGGCAAAGTCACTCGACCCGAAGAAGGTCGCCGCCGAAATCCATACCGGCATGACCTTCCATACCGTCATCGGCAATTTCTCCTATGACAAGAAGGGCGACCGCAAGGACGCCGACTATGTCGTCTATACGTGGAAGAAACTGCCGAGCGGCAAGATCACCTACGTGCAGAACGCACATTCCTGATCCAATAACCGGGGCTCGCCGCGTTCGCGCAGCGGGCCCTGGCCCCTTGACAACTTGATGCATCCTGTCCGCCCCGTTATGGGGCTTTTTCTTTGAATAAAGGCCAAGTCATGAACGCGGTGGTTGAGGTGGACCTGTGGGCCTGGTCGCTCGACCCGTCCGCACATGCCATTGCCCGCCATGCTGCGTTGCTGGATCACGACGAGCGCCAGCGCGCCGGGCGCTTTCTCAATGAGCGCCATGGCAGCCGCTTCGTTGTCGGGCGCGGCGGCATGCGCCTGCGGCTGGCGCAATATCTGCAAAAATCGCCCGGCGCGCTGGTGTTCAGCTATGGGCCACAGGGCAAACCCATGCTGGCCGATGCCGGGGCGCCGCATTTCAACCTTGCCCACAGCGATGGCGAGGCGGTGCTTGCCATTTGCCGCGAGCAACCGGTCGGTGTCGATGTCGAACGCGGGCACCGGCTCGACATGGATATCGTCAGCCGGTTTTTTTCGGAAGCTGAAATTGCCGCCTGGCAGCTATTGCCGGACGCAGCCCGTGAGCGGGCGTTTTTCCGGGCATGGACCGCCAAGGAGGCGGTGCTGAAAGCGCTGGGCGTCGGTTTGTCAGTGCCGCTGTCGGCCTTCAGCGTGCATATCAGCGCCGATGAGCCGCTGCACCTGCAATCGGCCCCGCAAGGCGCGGCCTCGCCCGAGACCTGGTCCTTGCAGGAATTCACCCCGGTGCCGGATTATTACGGCACGCTGGCAATAGCGGCGCCGCGCGTCAGCATCACCTGGCGGTCGCTGCCGGAGAGCTGACGGCGCCCAGAATGGCGCTTGTGGCGCCCGCCATCTGTGGCTTAAGCTTGGTGCAAAGTTGCAATTTGATTCGCACCGCTACAGCTTGTGGAGCCGCCATGACCATGCTCACCCTCGATTCGCTTGATCTTGCCGCCCTGGTTGCCTCCCGGGTCTGCCATGACGTCATCAACCCGGTCAGCGCCATCATCAACGGCCTTGAAGTGCTTGATGAAAATGTCGATGACCCGGAAATGCGCCAGCATGCGCTGGAACTGGTGCGCAGCAGCGCCCAATCGGCCTCCGCCAAATTGCAATTTTGCCGGCTGGCCTTTGGTGCGTCAGGTTCGATTGGCGCCATGATCGACACGGGCGATGCCGAACGCGTGGCCCGCAATCTGTTTGAAACCGAGCGCACCAAGCTGGAATGGGATGCACCGCGCATACTGCTGGCCAAGAACAAGGTGAAGGTCATCCTCAATCTTTGCCTCATCGCTAATGCCTGCATTTATCGCGGCGGCACCATTGCGGTGAAAATCGCCGGCGAGGATGCCGAGTTCGCCTACAGCGTCGAGGCGCGCGGCACCAATGCCAAGATCGCCAGCGGCATACCGGCCTTGCTGGAAGGCGAACCCGAGAATGGCATGGTGGACGGCAATTCGATCCAGCCGTTTTATACGGGCGTGGTGGCACGCGCCAGCAACCTTACCCTGAATGTCGCGGTGGAAGCCGATTGCGTAGCATTTTCCGGCCGCTCGGCCGAGGTGGTCGAGAAAAGCGATGCCGAAGCAGCGTGACGGCCTGCGCAGCTATTGATTTCAAGGCTCCCTTAATACCTTTCTGAAATTCTGTTCAGCAAGACGCAAGCGGCGCGTCTCGGCTGGCTGACGCATGGACGATTTGCTCAAAGAATTTCTGACTGAAACCAGCGACCATATCGAGGCCGCGGGCAGCCAGATCGTGCTGTTTGAGCGCGACCCCTCCAATGCGCAGCTCATCGCCGGGATCTTTCGGCTGGTGCATACGATCAAGGGCACTTGCGGCTTTCTTGGCCTGCCGCGCCTGTCGCGGCTGGCGCATGCCGCCGAAGCGATGATCTCGCATTTGCGCGATGGCGGCCGACCGGAAACCTCGCATGTCTCGCTGATCCTGACCGCCATCGACCAGGTCAAATTCATCATTGCCGAACTTGAGCGCACAGGCGCCGAGCCGGAAGGCGAGGATACCGAGCTGATCGCCCGCCTGACTGCCGTGCGCAAGGGCGAGGCCGAGGCGGTTGTTGCCGCGATCCCGCCGCTTGATGGTGAGCCTGCGGAAGTCGCTGGCGAGATCAACCCGCCGATGGCCGTGACGGATGTGCCGGTGACGGCACCCGAGCCGGCGGCCCGGCACGAGACCGTGCGCGTATCGGTCGATACGCTCGAACGCATGATGATGCTGGTATCCGAGCTGGTGCTGACCCGCAACCAATTGCTCGACATCGTGCGCCGGCGCGACGACGAGACGCTGAACCAGCCGCTGATCCGCCTGTCCTCGCTGACCTCCGATCTGCAGGACAGCGTGATGCGCTCGCGGATGCAGCCGGTAGGACGCCTGTTCGCCGGACTTCCGCGGTTGGTGCGCGAACTGGCGAGCGAGCTTGGCAAGCCGCTGCAACTGGCCACCTTGGGGGCCGAGACCGAGGTCGACCGGCAGATCATCGAGCTGATCCGCGATCCCTTGACCCATCTCATTCGCAATTGTGCCGATCATGGCATCGAGCCGCCTGCCGAGCGAGCAGCTGCGCGCAAGGCCGAAACCGGCACCATACGGGTGAGTGCCTCGCATGAGGCTGGGCAGATCATCATCGAAATCTATGATGATGGCCGCGGGCTGGATGTCGGCCGCATCCGCGCCAAGGCGATGGCGATGCGGCTGGCGCCGGAAGCCGACATTGCGCGGATGAATGACGAGGAAATCTGCCGCTTTATATTTGCGCCAGGCTTTTCGACCGCCAGCGCCGTCACCAGCGTTTCCGGGCGCGGTGTCGGCATGGATGTGGTGCGCGAGAACCTCGAGGCGCTCGGCGGCTCGGTGGCACTTTCGACAACCGCCGGTCAGGGCACCAGTTTTTTTCTGAAGATCCCGCTGACGCTCGCCATTGCCCCTGCCCTGATCATCGAGGGCGAGCCCGGCCAGCGCTTCGCCTTGCCTCAGCATTGGGTCGTTGAAGTGGTAGGGCTCGACGAGGCCGGCGGGCCGTCGATCGAGTGGGTGCAGGGCGCCAGTCTGCTGCGGCTGCGCGAAGCGGTCATTCCGGTGATCAACCTTTGCGAGTTGCTGATGCAGGACGGCAAAGGCGCGGCAACATCGAGCTGCGACCGCATCGTCGTCATGCGCCTGCGGGACTTTACCTTCGGTCTGCGGGTGCGCGGGGTTGCCGACGTGCAGGAAGTGGTGGTCAAGCCGCTCGGCTCGCTTTTGGGGCCGCTGCCGCTGTTTTCCGGCAATACGATCCTGGGCGACGGCGCGGTGGTGCTGATCCTCAATCCGGGTGAAATTGCGCAAAGGCTCGGGCTTGAGCGCGTCAGTGATTTTCGTGTGCATGCGCGCGCCGAAGAATTCGTCATTCCTGCCACGCGCACCAGAATGATCCTGTTCAGCGCTGGCCCCGGGCCGCTGAAATGCCTGCCGCTGTCGGTGATCAGCCGGGTGGAGCAATTCGACACGGCCATCATCCAGAAGGGCGACAATTGTCTGGTTGTGCCGTTTCAGGGCCGGTTGATGCCCTTGCTGATGGTGGGCGACGGCATTGATCCGACTGCAGCGCCGCAATGCCCGGTGCTGGTGATGGCGGTTGGCGGCGAGCCGATGGGCCTGATCATTTCCGCCATTGTCGATATCGTCGATGTCGAGCTTGATATCGAAATTGCCGGCCACAATGACCGGGTGCTGGGCATGGCGCAGATCGGCGATGCCGCTGTAGAAGTGCTGGATGGCGCCTGGTTCATGAACAATGCCCGGCCGCAAGCTTTTGCGCGCGGTCAGGTCAAGCGCTTTCATGTGTTGCTGGTCGATGACAAGTCGTTTTTCCTCGACATGCTGTCACCGGTGCTTTCGGTGGCCGGTTATGACGTCACCACCACGGATTCAGCCGCGCAGGCGATCATGTTGATGGAGCGCGGCGCCAAGTTTGAAGCCATCATCACCGACACTGACATGCCGGATATGGATGGCTATGCGCTGGCCCGTACGCTGATCGCCGATCAACGCTGGACCTGCCCGCCGATCCTCGCGCTCGCTTCCTATGCCGGGCCTATCATTCAACAGGCGGCCAAGGCCAGCGGCATGGTGACCGCCGTTGGCAAATTCGACCGTCGCGCCTTGTTGAAGAGCCTGTCTGATGTCCTCGACCAGGCGACCATCGCGAAGCAAACCATCGAAACCGATTTGATTGCGAGGCTGCACACATGACCATTTCGGCAACCCCTTCTGCCCGTGCCATTCTGGCTCCCGTCGTGCAACGGGCTGTCGCGACCACGCGAATTTTCACTGTCAGGGTCGCGGATGAGACTTTTGGAATCCCGGTGGCCGCCGTGCACACGGTGTTCATGATCGACCGGCTTTCGCCCGTGCCGCTGGCCCCGGTGGCGGTGATGGGGCTGGTCAATCTGCGTGGCCGCATCGTCACTGCCCTGAGCTTGCGGCGCCGGCTCGGCCTTGCCGAGCTCAATGTCTCGACCAGGGTTGCCATTGTCATGGAATATGAGGGCGAAATGCTGGCACTCGTCGTTGATGAGGCCGGCGACGTCATTGATCTTGACGCCCATGACCAGATCGAATTGCCGCGCCACATGACGGCCAGCCGCGCCGCCGTGACCCAGGCGGTTTATCGCTATGCCCGCGGCCTGCTCTCCATTCTCGATATGACCGCCATTTATGCCCTTACACCCGCAATATCGCAATCCTGAAAACTCCACGCATTCCCAAAGCAAGGTCCAAGCTCATGAAACACGTTCTGGTTGTCGACGATTCATCCGTCATTCGCAAGGTTGCCACCCGCATACTTGAATCGATGCGCTTTGGCGCTTCGGAAGCACCCGGAGGGCGCGAGGCCCTGGCCGCATGCCAGGAGCACATGCCCGATGCCATCCTGCTTGACTGGAACATGCCGGAGATGGACGGGTTCCAGTTCCTGCAGGAATTGCGCCGCATGCCGGGCGGCAATGGCCCGAAAGTGCTGTTCTGCACGACCGAAAACGAAGTCGCCTATATCGCCAAGGCCATGCATGCCGGTGCCGACGAATATATCATGAAGCCGTTCGACAAGGACATTTTCCGCTCGAAGCTCCAGGAAATCGGCTTGATCGCCTGACGCCGCCACGCCACGCTTCTGGGGCCAGATCAACATGCAAACCGCACCGGATGTTCCAGGCGAAGTCACGAAGGCGCTGGCCGACCCCATCGTCACGCGGCGGTTTTCGCCCATGCCGCCCGCGGCGCTGCTGATCGGCGCTTCCACCGGCGGGCCGCAAGCGCTCGAACAGATGCTGACGACAGCCTCTAGCTGGCTGCGGCTGCTGCCTATTGCCGTGGTGCTGCACGCGCCGCCCGGCTTCATCGAAGTGGTGGCCGCCAATATTGCGCGCGCCTCCGGCATGCCCACGAGGATCGCCTGCCATGGCGATAAATTCCTGCCCGGAACCATCTATTTTGCCCCCGGCGACAAGCATTTGCGGGTGATGCGGGCGGAGCGCCGGGTGATCCTGATGCACAGCGATGCCAAGCCCGAGAATTTCTGCAAGCCTGCTGTCGATGTGCTGTTTTCCAGCGCCGCGCGTGCTTTCGGCCCCGAGGCCCTGGGGATCGTGCTCACCGGCATGGGCCGCGATGGCCTCGCCGGATCGCGCATGCTGGTCGATGCCGGCGGCACGGTGATCGTCCAGGACGAAGCCTCAAGTGCGGTCTGGGGCATGCCCGGATCCATCGCCCGCGCCGGCCTTGCCAGTGCGGTTCTGCCGCTGACCGGCATAGCTTCGGCGCTCGATGGCCTGCTAGTGGCCCGGCAGCGGAGGGTCCCGGCGTGAATATGAACGTCAAAGCCCTGCAGAGATTTCTGTCGCAACAGGCCGGGCTGGCCTTCCCGCCCGAAAAAGCCTGGCTCGCCGAAAGTCGGCTGCAGCCGGTGGTGGAACGCCACGGTCTGCCGACCATTGATGCGCTGATCGGCCAGATCGTGTCCGGTTTCGAGCCGCAACTCGCCGCCGAAACCGTGGAAGCCATGCTGACCCACGAGACTTTCTTCTTTCGTGATCGCCTGCCATTCGAGCAATTCCGCACCACCATGCTGCCTGACATCATGCGACTGCGCGACAGCGTCCGGCGCATCCGCATCTGGTCAGCGGCCTGTTCAACTGGGCAGGAGCCCTATTCGCTGGCGATGCAACTCGATGAGGAAGCGCGCAAGCTCAATGGCTGGCGGGTCGATTTGCTGGCATCGGATATTTCCGCGTCGGTCATCGACGTGGCGCGGCGTGGCCAGTTCTCGCAATTCGAGGTGCAGCGCGGCCTGCCGATCAACCACCTGCTGCGCTATTTCCACCGCGTCGGCGAATATTGGGAAATCGCCGAACATATTCGCGCACGCGTCGAATTCCGGCAGATCAATCTCATGAGCAATATCAGCCGGTTGGGGCAGTTCGACATTATCTTCTGCCGCAATGTGCTGATTTATTTCGATGACAAGACCCGCGCCAGTGCGCTGGCGCAACTGGCGTCGGCGCTGGCACCCGGCGGCTATCTGGTTCTCGGTGCTTCCGAATCGCTGCCCGATTGCCCGGATGACCTGAAGCCATTGTCGTTTCAGCACAGTATCTTCCGCAAGGCGGAAACGGGCGCGCCGCTGGAGCGCCATTGGGCGCAACCCGGCTCGCGTCTGAACAAGCGGTAAGCGGCGATGCATCCGCCACAGATTGTCGAGACCCTGCGGCTGATGCTGCGGCCCGTAGCGCAGGGCGATGCCCGGGAGATTTATCGCGGCTGGGCGGGGCGCGCCAAGGCCACGCGCTTGATGAATTTTCCGCGCCATCTCAACCAGATGGCAAGTGGGGCCTGGGTCGAGCGCTGCCTGCGCAACTGGCAGGAGGAGACGGCCTTTGCCTATATGATCATCCTGCGCGAGACCGGTGAGCGCGTGGGCTCGATCGAGCTGGGCCTGCGCGGCGTTGACGCCGAAATCGGCTATATTCTGGCAGAACAATTCTGGGGCCGCGGCTATGCCACCGAGGCAACCGGGGCCCTGGTCGGCTGGGCCGGGGCGCAGCGCGGCATCATGCGCATCAGCGCCACCTGCCATCCTGACAATATCGCCTCAAGCCGGGTCCTTGAAAAGGCCGGATTACGGCTCGAAAGGCGCGTGGAGGGCGCGACCTGCTGGCCGCAGTTGCAGCGCAGCCAAGGCCCGTGTCTGGTCTACGCCCGCACATTCGGTGGCGCGTGGCCACCGGGCGATCAGGCGGCAATGACTGCCGGGCGAGCCTTGGCGGCAATGGTTTCCAGCCAGCCTGCATAAAGCTCGACCGCGGTTTCGCGCCAGCGCTGGCGCGGCGTGTGCGCTGCCAGCACATCATCGAGGCGGTGCAGCAAGGTGGGATCGCGCTGCTGGATGACGGTCGCGGCCAGATCCTGCAAGCGCTGACGCAGTGCCGGCGAGAAATAATTGGCCGGCAAGGCCGGGTGGCGGGCGGCCTCGCCCCTCAAAAAGCGCCGCACGTCGCGCCGGTATTCGAGACAAAGGGCGTTGGCATTATATTCGGGATGGCCTTGCACGAACAGCATGTGCGGGCTGGCGGCGCGGGTGAACCAGTCTGGCCCGGCCTCGGCACCTTGCGTGAGAATGACATAATCTTTGGCGCGCAGCTGATCAGCATCGAGCGAATTATAGCGCGACTGCGGCGTCAGCGGGTTGCCGGCGAGATGGTGCAATACCGGCGCATCGCCAACCAGTTCGGTCGCGAAAACGCCGCTGAGCTTTTCTGGCAGGCGCACCCGGTCGATCCCATCAAGATGCAGCACGGCAGCGTGGGCGGCACGGCAGGACCACAAGACCGGCAGGTCCAGCGCCCGGGTCGTGTCGATAAGCGCCGTCATTTTGGCCCAGTGCGGCTCGGCACGCATGTCAGGCAGCAGCGCTTCGCCGCCGGTGACGACAAGGGCATCGAGGCCGGCGTCGCCGAGCGTAGCGACATCGGCCGAAGTGACGGCGAGTTCGGCAGCGATTTCGGGGTTGCGCGGGATTTCGCCGATATGAAACAGGCTCAGCGTCAGCGTCGGGAAGCTGGAGCCGAGCAGACGAGCGGCATTGGCGATGAGTTCGGCAAACTGGCGCTCGGTGGCCCGCAATGCCGCATCCGGCATGTTGTTGACGAGGCCGATGCGTAGCGGCTTGCGCCGTTTCGGCAAGAACATGTTGGGCAGGAACATTCTGGTGTCTTCGGCGGGCATGGGCTCAGCCTCCAGCAGCAAGGCGCAGGGGCGGGCGCTGCGTCAAGGCCGCGCCGAGCGCCTGATCGAGATCAGCGATAATGTCGTCAATATGCTCGATACCAACGCTGATGCGGATGGTTTCGGGATGAATCCCGGCCTTGACCTGATCTTCCGGCGTCATCTGCCGATGGGTGGTCGAAGCCGGATGGCAGGCCAGCGTCTTGGCATCGCCGATATTGACGAGGCGGCGGACCAGTTTCAAGGCATCGAAAAATACCTTGCCGTCCTCCATGCTGCCGGCAATGCCGAAGGTCAGCAGCGAGGGCGCCTTGCCGCCAAGCTGGCTCTGGACCAGAGCGTAGCCGGGATGGTCCGGAAAACCAGCATAATTGACCCAGGCCACCCGCCGGTCATCGCGCAGGAACCGCGCCACCGCGCCGGCATTGGCGACATGGCGCTCCATGCGCAGCGACAGGGTTTCGATGCCCTGCATCAGCTGAAAGGCGCTGGTCGCCGGCAGAATCGCGCCGGTGGTGCGCATCCATACCGAGCGGGCGCGCGCTATATAGGCGGCCGCGCCAAAGCGTTCGGCATAGACGAGGCCGTGATAGGAAAGATCAGGTTCATTGAAGATCGAAAAGCGCGCCGGTTGCTGGCGCCAGTCGAAGCGCCCGCCATCGATGATGATGCCGCCGAGCGTCGTGCCATGGCCGCCCATGAATTTGGTCAGCGAATGCACGACAATATCGGCGCCATGCTCGATCGGGCGCAGCAGCGCCGGGGTTGCGACGGTATTATCGACCACCAGCGGCACGCCGGCGGCGTGGGCGACACGGGCAATGGCAGCAATGTCGCAGATATTGCCGGCCGGGTTGCCGACGCTCTCGCAGAACACCGCGCGGGTGGTTTCGTCGATTTCAGCAGCAATATCCGCGGCGCTGTCGCTTTTGGCAAAACGCACCCTGATGCCTTGGCGCGGCAGCACATGCGCCAGCAACGTGTGCGTGGTGCCATAGAGCTGCGGGGTAGCGACAATGGTGCCGCCGTGATCGGCCAGCGTCACAAAGGCATAATGCAGGGCGGCCTGACCGCTGGCAACGGCGAGCGCTCCGATGCCGCCCTCCATGGCTGCGACGCGCTTTTCGAGAATGTCGGTGGTCGGGTTGGAAATGCGGCTGTAGCGAAACCCCTCGACCTCAAGATCGAACAAGGCGGCGGCGTGGTCGGCGCTGTCGAAAATATAGGCTGCCGTCTGATAGATCGGCACGCTCGCCGCCCTGGTGGTCGGGTCGCCGTCGAAGCCACCATGGATCGCCAATGTTTCCAGTCGCATGGCTGCCCTCCGTCAGGTCAGCTGAAGGATGCGCCGCAGCCAGGCAGGCCAGAGCGCCGGATCGAGACCGTGGGTCGCGAACATGGCAACGGCGAGCCGGTCCATGCCGAAGGCGACGCAGCCGCTGTGCGGCATGGCACCATCCTCATCGCGCATGTCCCAGACTTCCGTGAAATGTTCGAGGTGATAGTTGAAACTCATGCAGGCGGTTGGCTTTGTCGTCGAAACTACAGGCACCAGCAGCTCGAATTTCAGCGCCTGCTGCACCTGGCTTGCCGCCATGATCTCGCCGCCACGCCCGAAGAACGGATCATTGGCGACATCGACGCCATAGGCGAGGCCAAGCTCATCGGCCATGCCCTTGGCGCGTTCGATCCATTCGGCGCGGAAGGCGAGAATTTGCTCCGGTGTGCCGATGCGCACATATTCGCGCATACGGAATGATTGCAGGCGATCAATTGACCTTGACGGTTCGCGGCGGAAGCAATCGCAGGCGACATCGAACCACAGGCCGGCGCGCGGCACGGGCCCGGCCTCTGCCGCCATGGGATAGATCGGGTAGCAGCTGGCCGGGCTGAGCACGAGATCGCTCGCCGCCAAAGCATCGGTCCAGTCGGTTTCGCCGGCATTGAAACTGGCGACCGTGGCGGTGATATCGCGCTCGGATCCGGTGAGGCAGCACATGCAGCCGAGCAAATTGGGGAAGGAATTCAGATAGCCGGAGCGCTCGATCATCTTGCGGCTCATTACCGGCGGAAAGCGGAAGATGGCCGCCTGTGCCGGCCGCTGGCTGTCGATAAAGGCTTCGAGACCGCGAACCACGGCCTCATAGCGCCCGGTGCGTGCCATCACCCCGTCAACGCCCATGGGGCGAAACAGGGTCTCAACCAGTTCCTGCTGGCCTTGGGCGTCGAGCGGGGCGGGTTTCAGGGCGATATTCATGGATGCGACTCCGTGCGCTTTGGGTCAGGGGGTAAGCGTCGACGCCGGGGAGATCATCAGCGGAGCGATGCCGAGATTGCCCAGAATGCGATCATTGTTGATCATCAACGGCGCCGACAGCACGTCGCGAAGGGCGCGGGCATTGCTGGCTTCGCCATCCTCGCGATAGCCCGGCAGGCCATTGGCGCGCAGCGAGGCCATGACCGAGGCGACGGCAAGTTCCGAGACATCAACTTTGAGCAGGGTGATGGCCGTCTGCAGCTCGAGCTGGTTGAGCATATCGGGTGTGCCGACAGCATTTTCATACTGGTCGAGCGTGTTGTTGAGCATGGCCCGCAGGGCGGTGAGATGAGTGGCGGCGCGGTTCAGCCAGGCGACGCCGGAAGGCACCGTGCCGCTGCTGGTGGCCAGTTTGCGCAAATGCCGCCGGGCCCGCTCGTGCGCGCCGGCCGCAATGCCGCCCCAGACCGCACCCCACATCAGATGCGCAGCCGGGATCATCGATTCGGCATGGATGGTGGCGTAATCGACCGGCATGATCTGGCTGATCTGGCCGCGGGCCTTGAGGCCGAAACCGCCCGAACAGGTGCCGCGCATGCCGAGGGTTTCCCAGCCAAATGTCGGGGTCAGGCTGTAGTCGCTCTTGTCCAGGATCACCAGGACCTGGTCAGAGGCGGCTGCCGCAGCGCTGCGCCGGGCCGTGGTCACCAGGGCGTCGGCCTGCTCGCCGTAAGACAAGACCGTCGCGGCTCGCTCCAGCGTGAACGAGCCGCCATCCTCGATGACCGGCGCGTTGGAATTGCGCACATCACCGCCGCTCTGGCCCTCGGTGGTGGAGGAGGCCAGCAGCAACTGGTCAGTGACCATGCGGCGCATGAAAGCCATGTGCCAGGGGCTTTCGCCATAATGACCGATGATGCAGGCCGCCTTGACGTGATGCATGGCGAAAATCATCGCGGTCGAGGCGCAGCTCTGGCCGAGAATGAAACAAACCTCAACAATATCGCGCAGGCTTGCGCCGCTGCCACCAAATTGCACCGGCACCGTGGCGCCGAGCAATTTGTGCTCGCGCACCGCCGCCATGGCCTCATGCGGAAAGCGGCTGGCCTTGTCGACCTGGGCAGCGTGGGTGCTGGCGATGGCGGCAATTTTGTGCGCACTTTGCACAAACTGGCTGCTTTTCTTGACCGGCGCCTCCAGCATGCCGTGCATTGATTGATGTATGTTCACGCCAGTCTCCATAAAATCGCTGGGTAACTTCTTGATTAATGAAGTTAACCTTGCATATCTCAAAAGTTTTACAACATGAAACTGATAATATCGCTAATGAAGGCGGTAAATATACAACTATATTCAATGCGCAATTTTATTGTATATCTTAAGCTTTTGTTGACTATGAGGTTCGCGCGCGTGAGGCAGGCGCGTTGGCATGGCCGTGCAGAAAACCGGAGGACTGGTGCGGGCATACACTGGAGGGCCTTGCTTCAAACGCCAAGCAGCGGCAACAATGCAGCACACTTGAAGAGGTCATTTGTCATGCAGCTTTATAACTCGCCCCTTTCGCCCAACGGCCGTATTGTGCTTTTGACGGCACGCCATCTCGGACTTGAGCTCGATGTCCATCAGGTCAATGCCGCCGCCGGTGAGCACAAGACGCCGGAATATCTCAAGCTCAATCCCAATGGCCTGTTTCCGGTGCTGGTGGATGGCGACTTCAAATTGTGGGAAGCCAATGCCATAGCGCAGTTTTTGTGCAGCAAGGTGCCGGGCACGCGGCTGTGGCCGCAACAGGGCCGGGCGCAGGCGGATGTGACGCGCTGGCAATTCTGGGCGGTGGCGCATTGGCTGCCGGCACTGGCACCATTTTTCCGGGAACATTATTTCAAGCAATTGCGCCGCCAGGGCGCGCCGGATGAGGCGGTGCTGGCGGCGGCCTTGCCACAATTGCAGCGATTCGCCGCCGTGCTGGAAGGCGCGCTCACAGGCCGGAACTGGCTGGCCGGTGACAGCGTCACCCTGGCGGATTTTGCGGTGTCGGCCGGCTTGATGTTTCTGGAAGCAGGCAAATTGCCGCTGCATGACTACAAGGCGATCATGGCGTGGTTCGAGACCATCAGGGCCTTGCCGGCCTGGGCTGAGACCACACCAAGCCTGCCATAATTACATATTATTTTTGTGTAATAAAATAATTTACAATTTGATTGCGGTAATATAGAGATGGGTATTCGGTTGAACCCAAAGGACGTGTTATGCCTGTCTTGAGTCGTCATCTGCGCGCGCTGGAAAGCGAGGCGATCTTCATCATGCGCGAGACGGTGGCGGAATTTGCGCGCCCGGTGATGCTCTATTCGATCGGCAAGGATTCGAGCGTCATGCTGCATGTGGCGCTCAAGGCCTTTAGCCCAGGTCGGCTGCCGTTTCCGCTGCTGCATGTTGATACGACGTGGAAATTTCGCGAGATGATCGCGTTTCGCGATGCGCTGGCGGCGCGCCATGACCTGAAAATGATTGTCCATATCAACCGGCAAGGGCTGGAGCGCGGGGTGTCGCCGATTGCGTCGGGTTCGTCGGTGCACACCCATGTCATGAAAACCGAAGGGCTGCGCCAGGCCCTCGACGAGCACCAGTTTGACGCCGCTTTCGGCGGGGCGCGGCGCGACGAGGAGAAATCGCGCGCCAAGGAGCGGATTTTTTCGCATCGCTCATCGGCGCATGCGTGGGATCCACGCAACCAGCGCCCGGAATTGTGGAACCTTTTCAACACCCGCATCAAGCGCGGCGAGTCCATGCGGGTGTTTCCGCTGTCGAACTGGACCGAGGCCGATGTATGGGACTATATCGCCGCCGAAAACATCGCGGTGCCCGAGCTTTATTTTGCGCGACCCCGCCCGGTGGTCTGGCGCGACGGCACATGGATCATGGTCGATGACGAGCGCCTGCCTTTGTTGCCGGGCGAGATTCCGGAAATCAGGATGGTGCGGTTTCGCACGCTCGGTTGCTACCCTTTGACGGGGGCCGTGCCATCGACGGCCACGACTTTGCCCGAAATCATCGATGAAATGCGCGGCTCCAGCGTTTCTGAGCGCCAGGGGCGGCTGATCGATGCCGATGAAACCGGGTCCATGGAAAAGAAAAAGCGTGAGGGGTATTTCTGAGATGAGCGCTCTTGCCCTTGCCAGCGCTGCTGCCAGCGCACCCGCCCCCGCCCTCGATACGGCCGCTGTCGACCTGCCGACCCTGCGTTTCATCACCTGCGGCTCGGTGGATGACGGCAAATCGACGCTGATCGGTCGCCTGCTGTTTGAGCGCCGCCTGATTCCCGATGATTTGCTGGCGACCCTGAAGCGCGACAGCTTGCGCCATGGCACCGATGGCGAGAATATCGACTATGCCTTGCTGGTCGATGGTCTTGAGGCGGAGCGCGAGCAGGGCATTACCATCGATGTCGCCTGGCGTTATTTTGCGACGCCGACGCGCTCCTTCATGGTGGCCGACACACCGGGCCACGAGCAATATACCCGCAATATGGCGACCGGTGCCTCGCAGGCCGATTGCGCCGTGGTGCTGGTTGATGCCCGCAAGGGCGTCTCGCGCCAGACCCGCCGCCACGCCGCCATTGTCGCGCTGATGGGGGTTCGCCACGTTATTCTGGCGGTCAACAAGATTGACCTTGTCGATTATGATGCTGGGGTCTTCCATGCCATTGCCGCGGAATTTACCGCCTTTGCCACGCGCCTCGGGCTTGAGGGCGTCGTCGCATTGCCGGTGGCTGCACGGTTTGGTGACAATATGTCGGCGCGCGGCGAGCGGCTCGGCTGGTTCAACGGCCCGACGCTGATCGAGGCGCTGGAGCGTGTCAGCCTCACCGCAAAAGCTGAACCCCTGCCGTTTCGCATGTGGGTGCAATGGGTAAACCGGCCCGACCTGAATTTTCGCGGGCTGGCGGGGACGATTGCCAGCGGCAGCATCGGCGTTGGTGACAGCGTGGTCATGGCGCCTTCGGGGGCCAGTGCAAGAATCCGCCGCATCCATACGGCCGATGGCGATCTCGCCCGCGCCACGACCGGCGATGCTGTCAGCCTCGTGCTCGATCATGAAATCGATGCGGCGCGCGGCGACCTGATATCGACACCGGAAAGCCGGCCGCAGGTGGCCGACCAGTTTGCCGCGCATCTCATCTGGATGAGCGCCGACAAGCTGTTGCCGGGCCGCTCCTATTTGATGAAGATCGGTTCGAGGCTGGTGCCGACCTCTTTGACTGCCATTCGCCGGCGGATTGATGTCGATACGCTGGAGCCGCTGGCGGCGGCTACACTCGATCTCAATGAAATCGGCGTCTGCAACCTTTCGACCAGCGTGCCGGTGAGCTTTGATGCCTATGCCGACAACCACGCCACCGGGGCCTTCATCCTGATCGACCGCGAAACCAATGTCACGGCGGCGGCGGGCATGATCGATTTTGCCCTGCGGCGGGCGACCAACGTGCATCGCCAGGCTCTGGTGATCAACAAGACCGAGCGCGCCGCCCTCAAGGGGCAAAAGCCGCTGATCCTGTGGTTTACCGGCCTTTCCGGCTCCGGCAAATCCACCATCGCCAATCTGGTGGAGGCGCGCCTGCATGCCTTGGGCGCCCACACGACCCTGCTCGATGGCGACAATATGCGCCATGGTCTCAACCGCAATCTTGGTTTCACCAATGCTGACCGGGTGGAAAATATCCGCCGGGTCGGCGAGGTCGCCAAGCTGATGCTGGAGGCAGGGGTGATCGCGCTTTGCTCGTTCATCTCGCCGTTCAAGGCGGATCGCGACATGGTGCGGGCGCTGGTTGAACCGGGTGAATTCGTCGAGATTTACGTCGAGACCAGCCTTGAGGCCTGTATCGCCCGCGACACCAAGGGCCTCTACAAGCGCGCCCTCGCCGGCCAGATCAAGAACTTCACCGGCATCGACCAGCCCTATGAGGCGCCGCAGGCCGCCGAACTGGTGCTGACCACCGAAGGCACCCCGGCCGAGGTCCTGGCTGACCGGGTGATTGACTATGTGCTGGCGAAGGGCTTGCGCGGCTGAGCTGCCGCGCGCCCCCCGGGGACCCGCCGTGCCGGCATAAAAAATCCCTGACCGCAGGTCATAGCGATCAGGGATTTTTGTTGCGACGCGGGTGTTGCGGCTGATTTTTAGAAAATCACGCCGGTTTCAAGCTTGAAGCGGGCCTGCGAGGTCTTGTTGCCGAGCGGGCCAAATTCCGAGCCCAGCGTGCCGTTTTGCAGCTTCACATAGGAAGCCTCGCCGCGCACGAAGAAGCGCTTGTACTGGTAGGTCGGCGTGAAGGTCGCCGACCAAGCCTTGCTGCCGGGACCATTGATCAGATTGGGGCCGGTGAGGGAATTGCCGGTTGACGCGATGTATTCAAGCCGGACTGGCAGGCTCAAGCCGGCAAGGAAGCTCTTCTCGGGGAAACTGTAGTTGGCGAGCAGCCCTACGCCTTCAGTGCTTCCCGAGGTCGTTGCGGCCGTTGCCGCATAGGCGTTGGTGTAGGCCGGCAATGCCGGAACCACCGAATATTGCGCATAGGCTGTGAGGGTCCAGGGCGCGTTGGTGTAGGTGTAGATCAGGTTATAAATCTGCGAATTGTTCTGCAGGATCGGCGTGACGATCGAGTTCGCAAGCGTGCGCTGCAGGTTGCCAGCCGCGATAAAGGCCAGCGAGTTCTGCGGGTTGATCGTATAGGTCGCCGAACCTGACAGCCAGCTGTAGTGGTTCGAGTCAAACCCGTCGTTGAGCGATGCCGACAGCGCCAGCGGCCCTACGGTGTAATTGACCTGAATGCCCTTGCTGACGGCCGATTCCTGGTTCCACAGCAGGCCGCGATCGATATTCATATTCTGGAACGTGAAATTATATTCCGCGCCAACCAGTGTCGGAAGGGCGCCCACCTCGAACGAGAATGTATCGGTCGGGGCGATTTTAAGAAACGCCATCGGCACATAGGAAAAATAATCGTGGGTCGCGCGCAGCGACGTGAAATAGGGCGTCCCGAGCGCTGGCAGCGAATAGGCGCCAAAATCCGCGAAAAACTGGATCGGACCGTCGACCTTCTGGATGAAGATCTGGGCATTGGTCAGGTCACCCTGGGAGCTCCTGGCCGGGTCGAACGGGTTAGCAATCGGATTGGTCGTGCTCTGCAGCATGCCGCTCAGCACACCGGTGACATAAATCTTGCCGAAGGGCGTCGGCACAAAGAACGGATCTGGATTGGCCGTCAGAGGCCCCGCCATGGCAGGAAGCAAGGCCGGCGGCGCAGGCGCTGCGGGCGGGGTCTTCGGCACAGGGCCAGAACTGCTGTCGGGGAGGTCAGCCGCAACTGCCGAACCGCTCGCCAGAAGCGTGACAATGAGATATTTCAAAACCGCGGATTTCATGGAGTTGCTCCCAAATTGATGTCACAGCTTGCCTAGGGATATCGGTAGCGCGCAAGACAAAATGTTGGGCAATTGCCTATATTTAAGGCAGATTTTCTTCCTATTCAAATCTGAACAATGATTGATCACCGGCGTTGCAAAAATGACACAGTGTTGCCAGCGTGCCGCAGGCTGTCAGCGGCTTGTCAGCACCCATTGCTGGCGCATCGCGGCACGACAGGCGGCCCGGCGGCCGCTCGTTCTCGTATGAATCTGGCGAATCAGGGCCGTTGACGCTCGGTAGGTCTTGAGCGGCGCGATCCACCAGCAGGGCCTGGGCATAGGCGCGCTGGATCGACACGGCGGACGAGAGCAGGCTTTCGATGGGATCGGTGGCATTGTGGGACTGGTCAATTATATAGGCCGGCGCAAATTGCGCCGCGCGGCTCGCTGGTGGTGTGTCCGCTGTCGCGCATCGAACTGCTCATCGCCGATCCGTCGGCGCCGGAACAGGCGCTGGAAACCCTGCGCGCTGCCGGCGTGCGGATCGAGATTTGCCCCCTATCCAGGAATGAGGACAGGCCTTCGACCGCAGCCTGATCCCTGAAAGACAACCCAAAGGTCGCCAATTACCGCAACAAGGCGGAGCATCAAGGAGGAAATCATGTTTTCACGTCGTCATCTGCTTCAAGTCGGGGGTGCAGCGGCCATCGCGCTAGCGCCCGACGATCGCCCGCAGCTTGTCGCGAAAGCGCATGAGCGCGGCTGACAAGGCTTCCCGCTCAGCAACGAAGCGGTGGGTGGGCGCCGGAATCGAGACGGCGACCGGGCGTCCATAGGCATCAACCACGGCAATGCCGACGGCGCTGATGCCAAGGCCGTGCTCGGCAAGGTCAAAGGCGAGGTGCCTGCGCCGCACGCTGTCGATGTCACGCAGCAATTTGCCCTGATCGGCCAAGGGAAACTCGACATGCTCGGCGAGGCTCTTGTCGATCAGCTTCGCGGCATCCTCGCGCGCAAAGCAGGCCAGAATGGCCTTGCCATTGGCGGTGCAATGCAGCGGAAACCGCTCGCCTATGGCCGACAAGGCGACGAGCCGCTGCTGGCCGGGAATCTGGTCGATGAACACCACAGAGCCGCCGGAAAGGATGGAAAGATCAACGGTTTCGCCGACTTCATCCCGCAATGCCACAAGATGCGGGTGCAGGATATCGGTGAAATTGGCGCTGAGCGAGGCGGCAATACGGGCGAGGCCGGGCCCGATGCGCACGCCGTGGCCGGGCTCGGCCTGGGTCACAAAATCCTCAGCGGCCAATGCCGCGACGATGCGCTGCACGGTGGAGCGGGCGAGGCCGACCTGCCGGGCGATGGCGCCCAGGCTCAGGCCCTCGGGCTTGCCTTCCAGCGCCCGCAATACCACGGCGGCACGAGCAATGACCTGCACGCCCAGCCCCGCAGTCTTTTCGTCATCCTTCACGTCTGTTGCACTCACGTCCGCCCATCCCCTCGCGCCCGCTCTAGCCCGCATGGATCAATTTACAAAATTCCAGAATCCATCTTGACTGGCTTGTGATACACATGCACTATCATACGATACAACAAAGAACCAGCCATCTGACGAGCTGGATTGGGAAACGCCGAACTTCATCAGACTCCGGAGGAGCCATCATGCCTATCAAAGTGCGCGGGATCGAGTTTGAGGACAATCTCGACAATGCGATGGGTCTGGAATTCTACAATCTGTCGCATCGCTTCGGGTTTCAGTCGCCGAACTGGCCGTATTTCGAGGATGTGAAGATCGAGCGCATTCACTACATGGCCAAATCCGGTGTGCTGTCGCAGCGCATCACCACCTCCATGCACAATACGACCCACATTGATGCGCCGGCCCATGTGGTTGAGGATACGCCGTTCATCGACGAGGTGCCGCTGCCGCATTTCTTCGGATCGGGGCTGGTCGTGTCGATCCCCAAGAAAATGTGGGAGCCGATCACCTATGACGATCTGGAAAAGGCGGCGGGCCATGCCGTGCGGCCCGGCGATGTCATTATCGTCAACACCGGATGGCACCATAAATACCGCGACAGCGAGGAATATTTCTGCAAATGCCCCGGCTTCGTGCCTTCGGCCGGCGACTGGTTTGTCGAGAAAAAGGTGAAAGTGGTCGGCCATGACACCCAGGCCAATGACCACCCGCTGGCAACCGCCATCGGCCCACATCGCAACGGGCCGCTGCACCCGCATCTGGCAGAAGAATTCAAGGCGTGGTCGGGCGGGATCGACTGGAAGGTTGCGCATCCCGAATGGGAGCCCGTGCATCGCAAGCTCTTTACCAATGGCATTCTCGGCATCGAGAATGTCGGCGGCGACCTCGATGCCGTGACCGGCAAGCGCGTGACCTTCGCGTTTTTCCCGTGGAACTGGGATCGCGGCGATGGCTGCATCATCCGTCTGGTGGCGATGATCGACAAGAGCCAGTCCTATCGCATCGCCAATGGCGCGGCTTTCGAGGCAGCTCTTAAACGCGGCAAAGGCAAGGCATAAACGCGCCAGCCCGGAGGATGGGTCATGCATATCAAGCGTTTCACAGATGCCAAACCCTATGAAGCTCCCAATCATCGCGGCGTCGTCGGGCTGCGGTTGCAGGGCTTTGAGCCGGGCGGGCCAACCAACCAATGGGTCGGCTTCTCGCAATTTCTGCCCGGTGGCGGCGCAGGGCCGGATTCGACGCCCTTCGAGAAAGTCTACATCGTGCTGGAAGGCGAGATGACCGTCATCACCGGCGGGGACACGGCGGTGCTGGGTGCGCTGGATTCCTGCACCATCGCCCCCGGAGAGGTGCGCGAAATCATCAATGCCAGCAATCATATCTGCAAGATGCTGGTGGTCATTCCCTATCCTTCCGGAGTGAAGCCATGACGCGCGCACTCACCTCATCGCAGGCGCTGTTTGACGTTGCCGGGAAGGTTGCGGTCATCACCGGGGCGTCCGGGGCCTTCGGGGCGCTGGCGGCCGAGGTGCTGGGCGCGGCCGGTGCGAAACTGGTGCTGACGGCCGGCAAGGCGAGTGCGCTCGATGCTGTCGCCAGGCGTTGCCGCGACCTTGGCGCCGAGGTCGAGACCCTCAACAAGCGCCCGACGTCGGAAGCCGCCTGCGCGATGATCGTCGCGGCGGCGTTGGCACGCTTCCAGCGCATCGACATTCTGGTGGTCGCTTCCGGCAAGAATGACGTGGCGAAAATCACCGAGATGGTTCCCGAGCGGTTCCTCGATGTCATGGACGCCAATGTGACGCAATCCTGGCTGATCGCGCGGGCGGTGGGCGCGCAGATGCTGGCGCAGGGCGAGGGCGGCAAGGTGGTGCTGATGTCATCGGCGCGCGGCCTGCTCGGCCATCCAGCGGGCTATTCGGCCTATTGTGCCTCAAAGGCTGCCATTGACGGCATGACCCGGGCGCTCGGCTGCGAATGGGGCGCGAGCGGCATCACCGTCAATGCCATAGCGCCCACCGTGTTCCGTTCAGCCCTGACCGAATGGATGTTCGGCGATGACGAGCGGGCGCGCACCGTGCGGGCCGGCTTTCTGGCGCGGGTGCCCAAGGGGCGGCTCGGCGAACCTGATGACCTTGCAGGGCCGCTGCTGTTCCTTTGCTCGCGCGCCTCCGATTTCTACACCGGCCATACGCTTTATGCGGATGGCGGCTATACGGCGGGCTGAGGAATGGCAGGCAAAATGGCTATCAGCGTTGTCGGCGCCGGCCTGATGGGCGCGGGTATTGCCCTCGTCTTTGCTGCCGCCGGCCACGATGTGGCGCTTTATGACGCCAAGGCCGCAGCGCGCGAGGCGGCCTTGCCGCGCATCCGCGATCTTCTCAAGGCCCTCGGGCTCGATGAAGCCATAGCCGGGGCCATCCGGCTGCATGATGATCTGGCCGCTTGCGTCGCCCGTGCCAATTTTGTGTTTGAGGCTGCCCCCGAAGATCTGGCGCTCAAGCAGGCGCTGTTTGTCGAGATTGAAGCTGCCGCCAGGCCTGAGGCCATCCTTGCGTCCAATACCTCGGTTATTCCTATCACCGCGATCATGTCGGGGCTGCGCGACAAGAGCCGGGCGCTTGGCACGCATTGGTGGAACCCGCCCTATCTCGTGCCGCTGGTGGAGGTGATCCGCACGAGCAGCACGAGCGATCAGGCACTGGCGGCGATGATGGCGCTTTTGACAGAAGCGGGCAAAACCGCGGTTGAGGTCAAGCGCGACGTGCCGGGCTTCATCGGCAACCGCTTGCAGCACGCGCTGTGGCGGGAGGCGATTGCCCTGGTGGCCGAGGGTGTGTGCGACGCCAAAACCGTCGACGATGTGGTGAAATCCAGTTTTGGTGCCCGCCTCGCAGTGCTAGGGCCGCTGGAAAACGCCGATCTCGTCGGCCTTGAATTGACCCGTGCCATTCACGGCTATCTGTTGCCAGCGCTTGATCGCGCCACCGAGCCTTCGTCCGTCCTTGATCGCCTGATCGGTGAAGGGCGGCTGGGGTTCATATCTGGTGCCGGATTTCAGGCCTGGACACCGGAGCAGCAGGCGCATGTGCGCGACAAGGTCATGCAGCATCTCAAGGCGAGCTTTGGCGCGCCGCGCGTCTTACGGGAGTCGACACATGGCCAAAACCAAATCTGACAAGGTCATCATTACCTGCTCGATCACCGGGGGTATCCACACCCCGACAATGTCGGCTGCCCTGCCGGTGACACCTGATGAAATTGCCGCGCAGTCGATTGCGGCGGCAAAGGCCGGCGCGGCGATCCTGCATCTGCATGCGCGCGACCCGCAGGACGGGCGGCCGACGCCAGACCCCGGCGTGTTCATGCAATTCCTGCCGCGCATCAAGGAGGTGACCGATGCTGTGATCAATATCACCACCGGCGGTGGCCTCAATATGAGCGTCGAGCAAAGGCTCGAAGCGCCGCTGCTGGCGAAACCAGAAATGTGCTCGCTCAACATGGGCTCGATGAATTTCGGGATCTTCGGCCTCGCCGACCGCTACACCAACTGGAAGCACGCGTGGGAAGCACCCTATCTGCGCGGCACCGACGATTTCATTTTCCGCAACACGTTCCGCGATATCGAGCGCATCGTGCAAATGCTCGGCGATGCCCATGGCACACGCTTCGAGCACGAATGCTACGATGTCGGGCATCTGTACAATCTGGCGCATTTTGTCGATCGTGGCCTGATCAAGCCGCCCTTCTTCGTGCAGACCATCTTCGGCATTCTCGGCGGCATTGGCCCGGAAATGCGCAATCTGATGTTCATGAAGGAGACGGCAGACCGGCTGTTTGGCGAGGACTATCGCTGGTCGGTGCTGGCGGCCGGACGGTTCCAGATTCCCTTTGCGACGCAGGCCGCCATGATGGGCGGTCATGTCAGGGTCGGGCTGGAAGATTCGCTGTTCATCGGTCGCGGCCAGCTCGCCAGTTCCAATGCCGAGCAGGTCTCGAAAATCCGGCGCATTCTCGAAGAGCTCGGCCACAGCATCGCCACGCCAGCCGAGGCGCGCGAAATTCTGGCGCTCAAGGGCCGGAACAATGTGGGATTCTGATCAGGCAGAGCCGGAGCGAAGCCATGCGGTTTGAAGACGCCAATGACATGCTGAAGCCGGGCTATCTGCAGTTTGAATCCGGCTACCGCGAAGGCGAGGACGGCTTGTGGTGCGTTGCCGGCCTGACCCGCATGCCGGGTTGCCGCGCGAAGATGGTTGACTGGTGGTTTTCATGGCTCGGTGACATTGACTGGTACCGGCTGTGGCATCCGCGCGACCATGTCTACAGCGCCTGGGAGCGCCGCCATAACGGCAAATATGTCGGCGCCTCGCATCTGGTGTATGAATATCTGGCCGGCAATGACGGCCCGCTCTACAAGTTGCAGATCGACTTTCACGACCCCGGCGAAACCTTTGATCGCGGGCTGCTGCAGGCCTCAGGCTCCCTGGCGGTGTGTGCGCGGCCGGGCCTGCTGGAGGCACCGATCCATACCGGGCGCATGGTGCATCTGGTGCGCGATACCGATTATGGCTGCGAGATGCGCTCGCGCTTCTGGCTCGGCCTGATCGCCCATCGCGATGCGAGCATCAGCTTGCCGATGGCGCAGGTGCGCGAGATGCGGGCGCAACATCTCAATGCCGAATTTGCCCGTCGCCTGCACCAGCATTGTGTCGAGGAAATGGGCTATCTCGCCGAAATTCTGCCGGTGCTTTACCGCCGCATTACCCTGGACAACAGTTTCTGATCGAAGCAAAGGCCAAGAAAGACGGAGGAAACACAATGCGTAAACTACATAAATCGCTGCAAGCGGGGGTTTTGTTCGCGGCAGGCGCGCTGGGCCTCACACAGGGCGCGGCGAAGGCCGACGAGATTGTCATTGGCGCTTCCTTGCCATTGTCGGGCCCGCTGGCCGGCTTTGGCAGCTTCCAGCAATGGGGCTACAAGCACGCCGTCGATGAGGTCAACAAGGCCGGCGGCATTGCCATTGGCGGCAAAAAGGAAATGGTCAAGCTGATCATCCGCGATGACCAGACCAATCCCAACCTCACGGCTTCCAACACACAGACCTTGCTGTCGCGCGATCATGTCGTCGCCATGCTCGGCTCGTGCACGCCGGCGCTGGTCAATGCCGGGGCGCTGGTGGCAGAGCGCGCCAAAAAGCCGATTGTCACGGGTTGCGATCCGTTGCAGGTGTTCACCTCGGTGCGCAAATGGAAATATGCCTGGGACATTTTCTTTTCCGTGCCTGACCTCACCGTTGCGCCCTTCAAAATGCTGGCGGCAGCCGGGGTGACCACCAATAAAAAGCTCGCCATCTGGCATGACAACGGCCCGGACGGCCAGGCCAATGGCAAGAAGCTATGGCCGGCCTTTGCCAAGAAATTCGGTTATACCGTGGTGCAAAACGCCGAATTTCCGATCAACAACGCCCAGTTCACGTCAATTATCAGCGAGGCCAAGGCCAAGGGCGCCGATGTCGTGCTGGTTGATGCCGTGACCCCGCCGGCTGTGGCGATCCGCAAACAGATGGCCTCGGAAGGCTACAAGCCGAAAGTGCTGGATATTGAAAAGGGCGCCGAGCCGGTGCAATTTGCCCAGGCGCTCGGCAAACTCGCCGACGGCGTTCTCGTTGGCGGATACTGGGATCCGACCTTCCCCTATCCGGGTGCCGCCAAGCTCGCCAAGGACTTTGAGGCCGAGACCAAGCTGACCAGCAGCCAGCACATTGCCGATTCCTATGCGGCCGCGCAAATTCTGCTCGACGCCATTGCGGCGGCTGGCTCGACTGATGCCGACAAGATCAATGCTGCCATTGCCAAAACCAACAAGACCTATGTGGTCGGGCCGATAAAATTTGCCGCCGACCACACCGCGACCTTGCCGATAGTTTCCGAGCAATGGCAGGGTGGCAAGACCGTGATCGTCTGGCCCAAAAAGGCGGCGACCGGCAAGCTGCTGTTCCCGATGCCCTGAACCTGAGGGAATTCCATGCCCGATTTTGGCACCGTAGCGAGCGCGATACTATCCGGATTGCTGCTTGGCGGCATGATGGGACTGATCGCGCTCGGGCTGTCGATCGTGCTGGGCGTGATGCGTCTGGTGAATCTCGCCCATGGCGTTTTTCTCGTCATGGGCGCCTATGCCGGCCTGTATTTCCTCAAGCTTACAGGCTTTGACCCGCTGCTGGCACTGCCGTTGCTGGCCCTTGGCATCGCTGCCCTGGCGCTGCCGCTTTATCGCTACCTGCTGGCGCCGCTCGCCCAGCGCGGGCCGGAAGCGCAACTGATGACCATGTTTGCGGTGGCGATCATCCTGCAAAACCTGTTTGTCTTCGTCTTCAGCGCCGATACCCGCTCGATCGAGCGCAGCTATGCCACTTTGCCCTTGAGCCTCGGGGCCATCACCGTGCCGCTGATTTATGTGATCGGCTTTGCCATTGCGGTGGCGCTGATTCTGGCGATCCACGGGCTGATTGCCCACACCGGCTTTGGACGTGACTTGCGGGCCAGCGCTGCCGATCCGGCGGCAGCGGCGACGCTTGGGGTCAACGTCCAGCGCGTGCAAATGCTCACCTTCGCGCTGGGCACCGCCTGTGCCGGGGTCGGCGGTGTGCTGATCGGCGTCGCCTTCCAGTTCAGCCCTTCGAGTGGCGGCGCCTATTTGCTCAACAGTCTGGCGATTGTGGTGCTGGGCGGCCTTGGCAACGTGCCAGGAACCCTGGCGGGGGGCATGATCCTCGGCCTGCTGCAGAGTCTGGGCGGCCTGACGCTCGGCGATGGTTATCGCGATATTGTCGGCATGGCGCTGTTCCTGCTGGTGCTGGTGTTTCGCCCCGAGGGCTTTCTGGCCGCGAGGCGGGCATGAGGTTGCATCGCCTGTCCGGTGACATGGGCATCCTTGCGGGCGCTTTCGTGCTGCTGTGGTTCGCGCCATCATTTGCCAGCGACTATGCCCTGCAGATTTCGTTTCGGGTGATGATCTATCTGACGCTGGCGGAAAGCTGGAACTTGCTGACCGGCTCGGTGGGGCTGGTTTCGCTCGGCACCGCGTCCTTCGTCGGGCTCGGTTCTTATGTTGCCTTTGGCCTTGCCAATCATTTTGGCGCGCCGATACCGGTCATTCTGGTGGTTTGCGCGCTTGCCGGTGCCGTGCTGGCCGCCCTGGTGTCGCCGGCCCTGTTTCGCCTGCGCGGGGTTTATTTCACGGTCGGCACCCTGGCGCTGGCGGCGCTGCTGCAACTGCTCATGGTCAACCTGCCGACATTTGGCGGCGCCTCGGGAATTTTCCTGAAGCACGACCCGCCGCCGCTGGCCAGCCTTTACCATGATGCCCTCAGCGTGGCGCTGGTGGCCTCGCTCGCCATGGCGATCTGCGCCAGAACCCGCATTTCCGTGATCATCCGGGCGGTGCGTGACGATGAGGATGCGGCCGCGCAGATGGGGGTGCGGCCCTACCGGGTCAAGCTCGCGGCCTTTGCACTGGCGAGCGCGCTGATTGCCATGGCCGGGGCGGTGCAGGCGATCAATCTCGGCGCTATCGAGCCTTATGGCGCTTTCGGCCTGCAATGGACCATCGACGCGTTGTCAATGGTGATTATCGGCGGCATTGGCTGGCGTCTCGGGCCGCTCGCCGGGGTGTTGTTCGTGGTGATGCTCGGCGAGATGCTGGCCAATTACCCGGAGGCCCATATTGCCATTACCGGCGTCATCCTGATCGTGCTGATCCGCTTTGCACCCGGCGGCATCGTCGGCATGTTCGCGCGGCTTTTCACCCGCTCCACGAGGCTTTCGTCGCCATGAATGCCGCCGCTGCACCGCTTCTGGAAGTCACCGGACTCGTCAAGCGCTATGGCGGCGTGGTGGCGATCGATCACGTCGACCTGCAATTGTGGGCGGGCACCATCACCGGGGTCATCGGCCCCAATGGTGCCGGGAAATCGACGCTGATCGGCATGATCGGCGGCGCCGTGACCCCCAGCGCCGGACATATCAGGCTTGGCGGACGCGATATTTCGCGCCTTCCGGCGTCTGAGCGGGCACGCGCCGGCATTGGCCGCACCTATCAGATACCGCGGCCCTTTCTCGATATGACGGTCGCGGAAAACCTCGAAGTTGCGCAATATTCAATGGCGCCGCTGATCGGCGCCGGGCCCGCCAGGAGCGCGCGGATCGAGCTGTTGCAGCTGACCGGCCTGCTGGATGTTGCCGGAGTTCCTGCCCGCGCCTTGCCGCTGTTGAAGCGCAAGCGCCTCGAAGTTGCCCGCGCTCTGGCGCTGAAGCCGCGGGTCTTGCTGCTCGACGAGGTCGGTGCCGGGCTAATCGACAGCGAGATCACCGAATTGATCACGCTGATTCAGGCCGTAGCCGATGCCAGCGTGGCGATTATCATTGTCGAACATGTCCTGCGGGTGGTGCGGGCCTGCTGCGCACGCTCGATGGTGCTGAATTTCGGCAAGAAGCTGATCGAAGGGCCGACCGCCGAGATCCTCGCCCATGACGAGGTGGCCTCGGTTTATCTGGGAACAGGCGGGGCCCGCCAGAGCGCGCCAGCCGCGCCCAAAGATGAGGCCGCGCCGCCGCCTCGGGACCCAGGCTCCCTGTCACAGCTCATAGCCCCGCGATCGTCTGCGGCCTCGCGCCCGCCGCTGCTCGAACTGCAAGGCATTTGCGCTGGTTATGGCCAGGCCCGGGTGCTCAAGGGCATTGATCTGCAGGTGCATGAGGGCGAGGCCATTGCTATTCTCGGCGCCAATGGCGCTGGCAAAACCACGCTGGCGCGCACCATCACCGGGGCCATAAATCCGACCGCCGGGACGTTGCGCATCGCCGGAAATGATGCAGCAGGCCGGCCCGCGCATGACATTGCCGGGCTCGGAATTGCCCATTGCATGGAGGGGCGGCGGATATTTCCGACCCTGTCGGTGCGCGACAACCTGCTGGTGGCGGCGCGGCGGGTCGATCGCGCTACGGCGCAGCAGCGCCTTGCCGCCGTCTATGAACTTTTTCCCATTCTCGCCGAGCGCGCGGCGCAAGGTGGAACGTCGCTCTCGGGCGGCCAGCAGCAGATGCTGGCGATTGGCCGGGCGCTGATGGCGCGCCCGCGCCTGGTGATTTTCGATGAGGTCAGCCTTGGCCTCGCGCCGATCATCATGGACCGGCTTTACGAAGCGCTGGCGACCCTGAAAGCGGCCGGCATGACGCTGGTTATCATCGAGCAGGACGTCGACCGCGCACTGGCGCTGGCTGACAAGGTCTATGTGCTCGAACACGGCATTTTCGGCCTCGCCGGCGATCCGCGCGACATTGCCGATGATCCGCGCCTGCGCCACATTTACATAGGTACTGCAGACTAGCCGGCACCGAGAGGAATGTGCCGGAGGGGGGTGACCGGCCGCTCAACCCTGGTGCCGGGCCGCCTGCCAGTTCCGGGGGCTTTGGCCAAAGTGCCCGCGAAACCAGCGCGACAACGCGCTGGCGCCGGAAAAATCCAGATATTCTGCGACTTCCGCCAGTGACCTGTCTCCCGAGGCGAGATAAAGCGCGGCGAGATCGGCGCGAACGTCATCGAGCAGCGTCGAAAAATTCACGCCCTCGCGCAAAAGGTGCCGATGCACGGTACGCCGGTCCATGCCCAGGGTGTCGGCTACACGCTCAACCGAGCAACGCCCGAGCGGCAGCAGCGTGCGGATGCGTTGTCGAACCCGATCGGCAAAACTTTTGGGCAGATCACCGAGCCTAGCATCGAGCAACTGGCGGATATGCGAGGCGAGCTCGGGATCAGCCGCGATCATGACCGCATCGAGTTCGCTGCGGCTGCAGACAAATGCGTTGAACTCCTGCTCAAAGGCAACCTGCTGGCCGAAATAGCGCTCATAGGGCGCGGTGTCGCGGGGGCGCGGCCGGGTCAAGCCGATGATTTCGGCGCGCCAATTGTCCCCGCGCGTGGCCCTGACCAATTGGTGAAAAACAGCCATGGTCAGATCAACTGCCTGAAATGCTACGACTCCGGCTGGAACCATAATGTCGACATGGATGCTGGCCATATCCTCCCAATCCTCAATGCGCACCAGCAGGCCTTCATTGTGCAGCCGCAAATAGCGGCTCATCGATAGAATGGCCTTGCGCAGAGTCGGCTCTTCCTTCCACAAAAGGCCGACTACACCGAGGTTGGAGGTGCGTCGCGACTGCGCCATGCGAAGGCCGAAATCGGCGACACCGCTTCTGGCGGCGGCGCTTTCGAGCAGCGCGCAGACCGGTTCGGCCGAGATCAGCTTTTCGGGGTTTGACAGGCTATCGAGGCCGAGACCGGCCTCTCGTATCATGGCGCGCGCGTCGAGCCCTGCCGCCCGGGCGACGGATTCAAAATTGGTGAGACAGGCACTGCGCACCAGATAGCTCAAGTGCTTCCTCCTGTAGCGTAGTGGAGGAAGGTAATGCTGTCGACCCAGATCCGTCAATTCGGCACGGCGGCCAGAGGACAACCAGGCGGGGGTTGATCCCGCAGAGGTCGCGAATCGGCGCAATGGCGTGGTATTACTCGGCCGCCAGCAGCATGTGACCACGCTGGCCGCGCTGCCGGTTCGGCGGCATGCCCAATTTCGCCAAGGTCTCATCGGCCGAATTGTAGTGGACGCCGATCTGGTAGATCGACCTGGCTTCGCGGCCATTGGCGATGTCTCGGCCGAGTTCCCTGGCCATGCGAACCATCTGTTCGACTTGCTCGACCGACGACATTCTCTCGCCGGCGCGGCGCCACAGATTATCCTCTATGCCGACGCGGACATGCATGCCCAAGGCAATTGCCATGGCATTCATCGGCGCCACATTGCGCATGATGCCTTCAATGGTCAGAACTGCGCCATCCGGGCACTGCCGGATGAACTCCATCATATGGAACGGATCAGGCCCGGCAGCCCCGCCACCGATGGCGACATAGTTGAGCACCAGCGGCCCGCAATAATCGCCCCGCCGTATCAGCCGCTTGACAGTCTCAAGCTGCGACACGCCGCCCAGCATGAAATGGGGCTGAATGCCGGCTTTCTGCAGACGCTTGAGGTGCTCGATGTAGAAGCTCGGCGTCGCATCGGTGCTCATATCCTGATAAGCGAGCCGGGCCTTGGGATTGGCGAGGATGGTCCCTTCGCAATCCTCCGGCGAGAGCAGCTCGAAGATATTCATCTGCGCATTATTGATGGCGATGGTCACCTGATCGGGCTTGGGCGCCAGTTCCGCCAGCATGTGGCGCGTGTCGTGGCTCAACCATTGCGCGGCGCTGGCATCGCCCTCGGGGGCAAAAGAAATGGAACCGCCGACCTGCAGCACCATCTCGGGCACGGCGTGGCGCAGGCGCTCCAGCATTTCATTGAATTTCGAGAGTCGCTTCGACCCCTTGCCGTCTTCCTCGCGGACATGGACGTGCAAGACGCTGGCGCCGGCATTCCAGCAATCGACCGCCTTCTGGATCTGGGCGTCCATACTGACGGCAATATCGTCGGAGTCCGCGGTAGTGAACTGCGGCCCGTAGGGCGCGACCTGGATAACCAGCTTTTCCTGGTTTTCCGGCAGAAGCGAGTCATCTAGAAATTGCATGGGTTTCCTCCGTGGTTGGATGCTTGCTGCTGTTGACCTATTGTGCGGCGGCGGCGTTGGTGCGCCGGGCCATTTCCTCATGCAGGATCGGCGCGCCGAGGCTCATGGAGTGGATCCCCAGCACGCTCACCATTTGCAATACCGCCGTGATTTGTTCCGGCGATACGCCAAGATCGAGCGCCTTGCCGATATGGCGACGGACGCCAGGCGCGTATAAGTGCGTGCAGGATGCATCGACGGCGATAGCAATTAGTTCGATGGTTTTGGTATCCAGCACGCCCGCGGCCATGGGATGAACCCCCATGGCCATGAATTTCTCCGTCCAGAGCGAATCGAGCGCGGCAATCGGCGTCCAGGCCTCGTTCCACTCGCCCGCGGCCCTGAGCGCATCAGTAACGGGGGTTGTGGATTTGGGTCGCTCACGCATCATTCATGCTCCGCTGATTTTGAGCAAACTAGCGTGGTTCGCCGGGGCCAATTTGACATTTCGGGACATGTTTTTGACGATTTGGGACAAGTTTGCGGGCGACGGCGGGCATCCGGCATGAAAAAGCGCGCCACCTCGAGGGCGCCGCGCGCTATTGCAATTGTGGCAGGAATGGCTGGTCAGGCGGCGCCTGCGATGCGCTCATGGTCGCGGTCATAGTGGCGACGGCAGAACCAGAAGGCGACGGCAGCGCCGAGACTGGCGAGCGGCGCAATTTGCAGCGCGACTGCGAGATTGGCATGATCCGCGATAATGCCGGTGATAATCGGGCCCGGCGCGAGCCCGAGAAAATTATTCGCCAGCGTCAGTGTTGCCAGAGCTGTGGCATGAATGGCGGCGTCAGTGCAATTCACCACCACAGCGCCCGCCGTTCCGCCGACACCTGCAGAAAAGAACATGGCGATGGCCAGCAAGATGAGCTGGGCAGGACCTGGCGACAAAAGGAAAGCGGCAGTGAAGGCTGCAAAGGACGAGAGGCAGAAGCCGACCGCCAGGGAGATTTTGCGGGTTCTGGTGACGCGGCTGGCGCGGTCAGCGAGGATCGAGCAGGTGATCATGCCGATACCGCCGGACAGGATGAAAATGGCGGCAACCGAGCCGGCCCTGGCCGGGGCCATGCCATAGAAGCGGTTGAGGTAGCTCGGCAACCAGGCGACGAAGGCGCCAGCGACGAAAAACTGCAGGCCGCTGCCGATGTAGGCAAAAATCACCGATGGCGCCGAAAACAAGAGCGCGCCAAGCCGGCGAAGAGCCTCAGCGGCGTGAGGTGCGCGGGCGACATGGCGTGCAGGTGCACGATCCTGTTCGGGGCGCGCGATCGCGAAATAGACCAAAGCAAGCATAACGCCGACGCCGGCCATGACCTGGAACGCCCAGCGCCAGCCGAACGCGGCGGCAATATGGGCGCCGAGGGCAATGCCAAGCACCGAGCCGAACACGCCGCCAGCCAGAAAGGCGCCGCCGATGGTCGCGCGCAGCTGCGGCGGGAAGATGCTGAAAAGCACAGCGGCACCGACGCTGCCATAGGCCGCCTCGCCAACGCCGACAAAAATGCGCGCGGCCACCATCTGGCCATAGCTGGTGGCAAGGCCACAGGCCATGGTTGCAAGGCTCCAGACCAGGGCCATGGCGACGATGCTGCGGACCCTTCCAAAGCGATCCGCGGCGAGTGAGAGCGGGAAGGTCAACAAGCCCACCATGACGGCGACGACGCCGGACAAGGTGCCGAGTTGCGCATCACTCAGGCCCCAGTCGTGGCGCAGCAGCGGGAACACCGCATTGAGCACCTGGCGCGACATATAATCAGACAGGAGCAAGCCGATAGATAGCGCGAACAGCACCCAGGCATAGGTTTGGTGGGTCAGCGCGCGCGAAACGGCGCGATCTTCGAGGCCCTGTTGCGTCGTCATGGTCTCCGCCCGTTGATCTTGTCCCAAAATTCCGGGGCCTGGCAAAGCCAGCCGAACTTATTTCTGCAGCAGGCACAAACGCGAGACTTAACGCTTCGGGACATTATCTTGACGTTTCGGGACAGGGGCCGTGGGTCGAGGCTGCCTGTCTTGATGCAAGTAGGGGCTGCCATCCGCTGGCGCGCCATCCGATAGCTCCCGTGACCTTGCCCCCTGAGGCTTATCCATATTGAAGTAAGCTCTGGCCCAAGCTGAGGACCAGAGAATGAAGCGCAAGCGTTTTTCCGAAGAGCAAATCATCGCGATTTTGAAAGAGCACGAGGCCGGCATCCCGGTCGCAGAGCTTTG
>JAGXAM010000012.1 GCA_019075905.1 Hyphomicrobiales bacterium | reverse complement strand
GGCGGCGCTGCGGACGGTGGCGCTGCGGCTGCCGGCGCGGCACCGGGCGCAGCGGCACGTCTCGACCAGACGACACCGGCGGCTGCGGCTGCGGCCGCTGCGGCAACCACACAGGCCTGGAAAATGCCCGATGGCTTTCCCGATCATCTGCGCGGCAACACTGCTGAGGAATTTGCCACCAAGATCGCTGCCGACTGGCAAAAGCAACGCGCCCAGGTCTCTAAATTCGACCCGGCCCGCAGCGCCGATGAATATACCTTTACACCCTCCGAGGCGATCAAGGGCATTGTCGGGGATGTGTCAAAAGACCCGGTGTTCAACGCCGCCCGCGAGAGCGCCTTCAAGGCCGGCGTCCCCAAGGCGGCCTTCAATGATTTCGTCGGCGGCGTCTATGAGGCGCTGCAAAAGCAAAACCTGTTGCCAGCCCCCTATGATCCCGTCAAGGAGCGCGCCGCCTTCCTCGGTGAAGAGGGGCGCGGCCTCAATGATGCCCAGATCGTCGAAAAGGTCACGCCTATTCTCGAAGGCGCGCTCGCCTTCGTCACCGAGCTTGGCAATAATGGCACCATAGACCAGGCCGGGCGTGAGCAATTGCTGAGCCTGATGGATACGGCAGCCGGCGCGCGGGCGATCCTCTCCTTGCAGAAACTGGTCGCGCGGCAGGGGCTCAGTCCCGGTGGCCAAGGAGGGGCCCAGCAACCAACCGGCAACGACCTGAAGGGCCGGCTGGCCGATCCCCGCAACGACCGCGACAACCTCAAATACGACAGGGCATTCGCCGAAGAGACGGCGAGGCTCTACCAGAAAAAGTTCTCCTGACAATTGACGCTGGCGCTGCGCGCTTAATCTTGCACGCATCCGCAGGTCGTCGACCCAAGGCGGCAACGGCTCGCTCGCGCGCCCCGTTACCGCCGCAGCTTCTCAGGCCCGGGTAACCCCACCCTAGCAAGAGAGCTGACATGGCAACCGAAGCCCCGAACTGGTACGTCCAGAAATATATCGATACCGCAGTAACAGTCTTTCAGCAGAAGGGCATGATGCTGCGCAACATGTGCGCCCAACAAACTTCCATCAAGGCAGACACGGTCAACTGGATGGTGGCCGGAAAGGGCGAGGCGACACCCCTGCAGCGCGGCGGTATTGGTGCTGCGATGAACGGCGCGGCCAACACGGTCTCGGCTGTCATGGCCGACTGGCAGGCAGCCGACTGGACCTATGAGGCCGATATGGAGAAAATGACGGTCGATGAGCAGGCGGTGGTCGCCGAAAGGGCTGCCAAGGCCATAGGCCGACGCTCCGACCTTATGGTCATGAATGCGCTCAACGCCACGGCGGCGTCGTTGGTTGATAATTCCAACCAGCCCTTCACTCTTACCCAGGCCATGACCATGCTGGTGGCGCTGGAGGATCAGGACGTCGGCTTTGAAGGCGAGGCGATATTCTGCGGGCTGCCGCCGCTGGCATGGCAGCAATTCATGTCCTACCGGCAGGTGTCCAACAGCCAGTGGGTAGGCGCCGACGGGCTGCCCTATGTCACCGGCCCGAGGATGAAGGACTGGAACGGCGTCAGGTGGTTCCGTTCGCCGCTCAGCTACGCGCCCATTCCGAGCGCCAACAATTACGACATCTTCATGTGGGCCAAGCGCGCGGTCGGCTATGGCACCAATTACGACCTGCGCGCCACTGTCACCTGGGAAAACCTCTATACCGGATGGTTCCACAACGCCCGGTTCGCGGCGACGGCGAAGACCCTGCTGCCGGCAGGCGTGGTGCGCGGGCGCTGCTCCTCGAACTCGGCCATCACCATCAACTGATCATCATGAGGGGGCGCGGCGCGGGCTGCGCCCCCTCGATTACCCCAAACGGAGTTATCAATGGCCTACGATCCTACCATCCACACTTTCCTGCGCAAGTCGACGCTCGGCACCATCACCGACGCCGCGGCGCGGCCGGACAGTGTCAAATTTGAATATGGCTATGCCACCGCCGATGTGGCGGCAACGGTCGAAACCGCCGGCTATTTCGATGCTGCGTCGCAGCTGCTGAATGTCGGCGATGTTATCGTCGCCGTCATGAACGCCGGCGTCGGCCTCGTGCCGGTGCTGAAAAGCTATGTGGTGCTGACCAATGCCGTCGCCACCGGCGGCCACATCACCATTGGCCTCGCCACCACGGTCGCTGGCTGACATGACGGGCCGCGCCCGCTTCCGGGCGCGGCTTTTCTCCTTTACGTGAGCCGCGCATGTCAGCCAATGATGTTGATGTCGCCAATGAAGCGCTGGCCAAGTTCGGTGCCGGCGACATTGCCACATTTGATGACGCCACGGCGCTGGCGCGCGCCGTCAAGCGCGTCTATTGGCGCGTCGTGCTGGCGATCATGTCCAGCTACAGCTGGTCATTCCTGCGCACCAACCTGCAACTCGTGCAACTGGCCGATCCGGTGATGGCGGACAATTATCTGGCACCGGGCTGGCGCTATGCCTATGCACTGCCGCCCTATGGGCCGGGCGGCATCCTGGCCGCCCCCTTCGCTTATCTCGCCACCCCGAACCGGCAGAACGAGGAGGTGCATGATTTCGAGCTCCAGAATGGCGTGGTCTATTGCAACGAGACCACGCTCTATGCCGATTGCCTGCAGGCCGCCGACCCCAGCCAATGGCCGCCCTATTTCCGCCGGGCCATCGTCGATTGCCTTGCCTATGAGCTGATCATGCCGGTTAGCGGCAATTCCGGCCTGCGCGATGATCTCAAGGCGGAGGCCGTCGGTACGCCCGATGAGGGCGGCATGGGCGGCTCCCTGGGGCAGGCGCGCACAGCCGACAGCCGCAACGACAGTTCCGACACGCTCGGGTGGGCCTCGCCTCTCATCGATGCGAGGTGGCGCTAGATGGTATCAAGACCAGGCAAGGAACAGCTGCGCTTCACATCGGGTGAGCTTGATCCGCTGATGCAGCAGAACACCGATGAGGAGACCTATTTCAAGGGCGCTTCGGTGTTTACCAACGTCAAGAGCGTGCCACAGGGCGGCTTCACCGTCCGCTGGGGCACGACGGTGCTGGGCGTTGCCCGCAACATGCTGGAACCTGTCGTGCCCCTGGGTGCCACCGCGCCGTCAGGAATTGCCACCAACACGCTTGATGGCCTGACCACGACCGCACTGGTGACGGCCCCGCTGGCAGCCCCGGCTGTGGTGCTGAGCGTGACCCTGCCGGCAGGCAGCATGGTATCCTGCGTCGATCTTGAAAATTTTGCCGGCAGCTATGTCGGCGGCGCGGTGCCGGTGCTGGCGTCGCCAACGCCACCGCTGGCACCGCCGATAGCGGGCACCGTCAGTGTCGCGCTGTCAGCTGACAATGTGCATTTCACCACGCTCGATAATGTTGTGGCATTGGGCGATGCCCTGCGCACCCGTCGCTTTGCGGCGCCTGCCGGCGCACCGGTGGCAGCGCAATATATCCAGGTGACCGTGAGCGTGGCAGCCGCCGCCAACATCATCTTCACGCTGGCAAACCTGCGGGTATTTGCCGAAACCGCGCAGGTCTCGCCGGTGCGGGTGCGCTCCTTCACCCATTCGCGCACCATCGCCTATGACCTGGTGTTCACCGACCAGAATGCCGAGGTTTATGGCATCAATGGCCGCGTCGCCTCGGTGCCCCTGTGCCTGTCAGCCACAGCGCTGACCGGGTCCATGGTGGCGGCGATGAAGAACACCCAGCAGCTCGATACCATGATCCTGTTTCACCAGCAGCTGCAGCCGCTGCGCATCCGCCGCATGGGTGCCGACACGGAATGGGACTGCGACCCGTTGCCGTTGCAAAACATCCCCAATTTCGACTTTGGTGCAGGCTACGCCAATGGGGTGCCGGCGCAATGGGAAGTGTCGTTCTTCAATTTCGACACATCGACCGGCTCCATACCGATGCCGTCAGGCGGCGCGCATTACACGATCAGCGTCAATGGCGTGCCATCCCCGGCGATCCAGCAGCCTCCCGCCAATTACTCAGGCACGGCGGCGGCCCTTCAGGCGGCCATAGCGGCGCTGCCGGGCGTCGGGCCTGGTGTCACAGTGGTTCTGACCTCGCCGCCCCTGTCCTCGACCGGCGCCAGTTCCGTGCCGCCGATCTTCACCATCACTTTTGCCGGCCCCGCCAATGTCGGTGATGGCTGGGCGGTCAGCGGCGTGGCCATCGACAAGGCGGATGCCGCCATCACCGCTGCCCACACCGTGACCGGCGTGCTCGGCGGCGAACCCGTGATCAGCGCCGCGCGTGGCTGGCCCGCCTGCGGCTGCTTCTTTGAGCAGAGGCTGGTCATGGCAGGTCTCGCCGGCGTCCCTAACGCCGCGCTGGCTTCGGAGGTCGGCAATTATTTCCAGTTCGACACCCTTCTGCGCGGCGCTTCGGCGCCGATGCTGATACCGCTCGACACCGATGGCGCCGCCACGATCGTCGATATCCATTATGGCCGCACTCTGGATTTCTTCTGCGACGCCGGGGAATATTGGCTGGCGAGCGGCGCGCTCGATGCTACGGCAACGCCGGTGATTGTGCGGGGTACCACCAATGGCATAGCCCCTACGGTCGATGCCTTTGAAAACGAAGGCAAGACAATCTATGTGGCGCGCGAGGGCGGCGCGCTGTTTGAATTTGTGTTCAACTACGCCGAGCAGAATTACGACAGCAACAATATGTCGATCACATCGGCGCAGCTGGTGCAGTCGATCATAGACGGCGCGCTGCGGCGCCTGACCGCGTCCACCGATGTCAACGAGCTCTATTGCGTGCGCGCCGATGGGCAGGCGCTGATCTGCAACCTGCTGCGACAGCAGAACATCACCTCCTTCGCCCGGCTGGTGACCGATGGTCAGTTTCTGGCGGTCAATGTCAACGATCGCTTCGAGGTCACCTTTGCCGTGGCGCGGCAGGTCAATGGCGCGACCACGCAATTCATCGAGCGCATGGCGGAAAACGTGCTGCTCGATGCGCAGGTTTCGGTCAATGTCGCCGCCGGCGCGACCAGCCTGACCGGGCTTGGCAATTATAATGACGCGACGGTCTATGCCATTGTCGACGGCTTCGTGCAGGGCCCCTTCGTGGTGGCTGGCGGCGTCATCAATCTGGACTTTGCCGCAGAGGCAGCGGGCGCGGCGCTGGTCGGCCGCTGGACGGCGCCCATGGTGGCGACGCTCCCGCAACCCAAGGACATAGGGCCGCGCACGGTCAGGCGGCGCCCGTGCCGGGTGCACACGGTGCGTGCCACCACTGTCGCGACCTCAAACCTCGCCATTGGCGCGAACGGCGATGGCCCCTACGAGGTCGCGCTGGGCACCTATGGCACCGCCACCGATGTGCCGCCCGACAGCGCGCCCTACACCGGGCCGGTGATCCAGTCCGGACTTCAGGGGTTCACGGAGGATGGCATCGTCACCTTTACCCAGACACGCCCTGGCCTTCTGACCGTGACCGGCATTACCGTGGAGGTCGATCTGTGAACGTCGCCTACAGCGCCATGACAGGCGGCAATTCCGCCGTGAGCCAGCCGCCCGGCACCGGCCGCGGCATGTTCTCCAGCCCCACGGCCTCCGGGTCGCTGGCAGCGATGCAGATGGGATCGTCAGCCATTGGCATGTTCGGGGCGATGCAGGCCGGTCAAAATATCGCTGGAGCCTATAATTCGGCATCCAGCGATGCCAAAATAGAAAGCCAGGGCGCGCTGGTGCAGGGTGCCGGCCAGGTTGCCGGCCTGCGCCAGAACCTCACGCAACTGATGGCCCAGCGCAATGTTCTGGCCGGGGCGGGCGGCGTCGATGTCGGCCAGGGCGTGGCAGCACAAAACCGCAACATCATGGGCCAGAGCGCCGATGCGCAGACCGGGATTGATCTTGCCGGGGCGCGCATCAACGCGGCCAAATACCAGATCTCGTCGCTCAATGACCAGCTTCTGGCCGAACAGGCCAAGCAATCCGGCATCATCGGTGCGCTCGGCTCCGGCCTTGGCCTCGGCCTTTCCCTGCTGATGAGGGGGTGAACCATGGCCAATACCACGGCTGATCTCGGGCAAGTCGGCATGATGCCGCAATTGGGCGGCGCGGCGGTGCCGGTGTCCCCGGATATCAATTCATTCTCCGATCGCATGTTCGCGCGTGGCGCTGGCGAGGCCGGCGAGGTCGCGGCCAGAAGTTTTGGCGACCTCTCGACCAGGCTGGGGGCCATGGCTGACCAGTCAGCCGCCTATGAAGGACGCCAGCAGGGCCTCGTTGCCGGCCTCTCGGCCAATTACCAGCCCAATGCCGATGAAAGCATCCGTGGGCGTCAGTTCAATGAGGCGGCGACCACAACCTATCTCAACCAGGTGTCGCTGGCCTCCAAGCAGCAGGCCAACCAGGCCTATGACACTTACATGGCGCTGCCGGCCGATCAGCGCAATCCGGCGCAGTTGCAGCAGCAACTGGCATCGATCCATCAGGATTTCATCGACAATCACCTCGCGCCGGAAATGCAGGGTCAGTTCAACGACCAGTTCGGGGCGCTGACGCAATCCTACCTGCAGGGGGCGCAGCGCGATCTGGAGGCGCGCACGCTCGACGCCTCGAAGGCGACCACGCTGGGCAATCTGCAGGCGACATCCGACACGGCGCACCGCATCGCCGCCCAGGGCCTCGACGCCACCACGCCGGCGGTGCAGGCGCAGATGGCGCAATATGGCGCGACCATTGACGCTGCTGTCAATGCCGGCACCATGACGGAGGCGCAGGGCGTGGTGCAGAAGCACGCCTTTGCCCAGTCGCTGGCGGCAACGTCCGCCAAGGCGCGGTTCGACGCGCTGCCCGATGCCCAGAAGCCGGCCTTTGCCACCCTGTTTGCCGGGCAGGGCGCGCCCGGCACGTCCGCCATCCAGGCCGCCATTCTCGGACAGGAGAGCGGCACCAATCCTGCCATTGGCAACAGCCGCAACGGCGCTGTCGGCATAGGCCAGGTGATGCCATCGACCTTTGCCGAATATGCGCGGCCTGGCGAGAGCATCACCAACCCGGCTGACAATGAGGCGGTATCGCACCGGATCGTTGCCGATTATGCCCAGCGCTATGGCGGCGATCCGGCGCGGGTGGCTGTGGCCTATTTTTCCGGCCCAGGCAATGTCGCGCCGCCCGGCTCGGCAACGCCGTGGCTGCGCGATACCCATGACGCCAACAACAAATACGTATCATCCTATGTCAGTGACGTGCTGGGACGCCTCGGGCTAGCCTCATCGCTCGATCCTGAAACGCATGGCCAGGTGCAGGCCTATATGGCGACGCGGCTGCGCCAGCTCGGGGCCGTCAACAATGCCGCGACGCGTGGCGCGCTGGGCGAGATCGCCGCCGCGCAGACGCAGGTGGTCAATGGCGTCGATGTGCCGGACGCGCAATGGCAGCGCCTGACGCAGAAATATGCCACGGCGACCAACCCTGTGGTGCAGCAGGCATTCAACACCGCCAACAATGTGCGGGCGCTGATTTCCGGCTTTCGCGCCCAGAACCCTGCCGAGATCGAGGCGACGCTGACCGCGCTTGAGGGCCAGTATCGCCAGGGCGGCACGCCGCAACAGGGCGCGGTGCTCAAGGCCGGACAGAGCTATCTTGGCAATCTGCAGCATGATCTTGCCACCGATCCGCTGGCGCGCGGCGTGCGCGATGGCGTGGTGGCGCAGCTCACCCCGCTCAATCCCGCAGATCCTCGGGCGCTGCAACAGGGCCTTGTGGCAAGGGCGTCGCAGGCGGCAGCGGTGGCGCAGCACTATGCCATCGCGCCGCGCTACCTGATGAGCAACGAGCGCAGCGCCTTCAAGACCATTGCCCTGCAGGGCGGCCCGCAAATGGTGGCGACGGCGGCAGCGATCAATGCCGGGCTGGGCGCGCAGGCCGGGGCCTTCTACAAGGAAATCGGCGGCGATGCGCCCAATCTGGCCCTGATGGGCAAGGTCGCAGCCATGGGCGGCGACCAGGGCTTTCTCAATGACCTGGCCGAACGCGCCCGCCTCAACAATGATCCTGCGACGCGCGGGGCGATCCAGTCCGCAGCGCCGGGCGTGCTCAATGACCGGCTGCGCGGCGTCTTCGGCACGGCGCTGGCTGACATGCCGCAGTTTCAGGCCGAGGCCAGCCGGGCGGCGCGGCAGGTCTATGAATTGAGATCCTTTCAGGCCGGCGAAAAGTCAGACGGCAGCGGCGATGGCCTGACGCAGGCGGCGCAGGAGGCGGTGGGCGCGCATTTTTCCGGCGGCGTGCAATATGGCGGCGTCACCAGATATGGCGGTTATTTTGGCGCACCCAGCCAGAATGTGCTGTTGCCCGCCAATGTGCGGGCTGATCATTTTGCCGATGTGGTGGGTGCGATCACTGACCATGACCTGGCCGCCATGGCAACGCCGCCGGTCGCAGCCGACGGCAAGACGCCGCTGCCGGCGCGCCTGCTGCAGCATGCCTATCTTACAGCCATTGACGACGGCAAATATGTGGTTTCCATGCAGCCGCCTGCAAGCCGCGATCCGCAATTCTGGCGAACGGCTGAGGGCGGAAAATTCGTGCTCGATCTTGGTGCCATGGCGCAGACGCTGCGACAGCGCGTGCCGCAGGCCTATGCTGGCGCGCAGGTGCAGCCATGAGCGCGTTTCTCGACGATGCTGCCGATCTGGGGCCCGGCGCATCTGGCGTGCCGGTCGAAGCGGTGGCGCAATCGGGCATGTCCACATGGGCGCATCTTGGCCAGGTGTTCTCCAGCGCCGAACAGGCGGCGGAAACCAACAGTCTGACCAATTCATCGACGCTGGCGGCGCAGGAGGCCTATCATCAGCGCAATGCCGCCATTCAGGCCGCGACCGGCGTGCAACTCGGCAATCCGGCCGGGCGCGCGCCCCTGACCGGCATGGAAGATGACCCCGACAATGCCACGCCGGCCGACCCTATTGACCAGCGGGCGCTGCAACTCTATGCGGCGCAAACGCCCGGTTATCACATGTATCAGCGGCCAAGCCTGCATGACCGCATCGCCATAGACGGCCTGCGCAGGCAGGCCTGGCAGGAAGCGGCGCAGCGGCTGGCGCGGCAATATCCAGATCAGGCAGGCGTCATCCAGGCCGATCAATTGCCGGATGGTGCTGCCGTGGGCCGGGCGCAGTCAGCCCAGGCCGAAGCTGTCTATGGCCAGGGAGGCATCCTCCCCTGGCTGGCCAGCACGGCTGGTGGCATCTGGGCAGGGCGCCGCGATCCTGTACAGGTGGGATCAATGGCATGGGGAGGATTTGAGGGGCTTGGCGCTAAAATCATCGGCTCGCTCGGTGATAATTTATTCGGGCGTATGGTGGCCCGTGGGGTAACCGGCGCGGTCAGCAATGTGGCCATGACCGGGGCCATGGAACCGATGGAACAGGACTGGAAGCGGGCGACAGGGCAGCCAACCGGCGTCTCGGCCTGGCTCAAGGATGCGGGCAGCGCTGCGGAATTCGGCTTCGCCGGCGGCGCGCTGGATGCCGATGTCGCCCATGTGCTGTACCCGCTGAAGCCGATGCTGGTCGAGGCGATGTCAGGATCACGCCGCGCGGCGGCCAAACTGACGGCGGCGTTGCCGGCAGCGGCTCCCGACACCAACAGCACGCTGGATGCCGATGCCCATGACAACAGCCCGGAACCGCTGCCGCAGGGCGTCAATCCCGCCGCAGCGCAGCAATCATGGCGTGATGCTGTGGCGCATGGCGAGGGCGAGGCTTTGGCACCGCTGGCCGAACCGGCACCGGTGACCGCTCCCGGCGTGACCGATGCCAAGGCGGCAGCGGTCATGGCCGCGCACGCAAGCGACCCCTATGCCGGCGTCATGGCCCTGCATGGCGATCCTGAGGCTGTGCAATCGGCGCTGGCCTCAGATCAGCCTGACCTCTTTGCCGCAGGCCAGCTCGCCAGCCTGTCAGACGACGCGCTGGCACGGGTCGGACAGGGCGATGTGCCACCGGAATATGCCCGTCATGTCGCGGCGCTGGTGCCCGACAGCGGCGATCATGGCTTCTATATGGATGAACTCGCCGCCGCCAGGCCTGCCAATGAGGATCTGGCGCGCATGGTGGTGTCAGACGAGCTGCAGCGCCAGACCTATCCGGCGTCGATGCTGGCCTTGCGTGGCGGCCTTCCCGGCGCTGGGCTGCCGCGCGAACTGCCGGTGATAGAGGCGCGCGATACTGTGGCACAGCGCGCGGCGCAAACGGCGGCGCTGGAACAGTCTGCCAGCGCTATAACTCCCATTCCGGCCATGGCGGCGGTGAGCGCCTTTCCCGAAAGCGCGGCAACCCCGTCGGGGCGCACCTATATGTTTGATGCGGCCAGCCTGCTGACAGATGCCCGCAAGATGCAATTCAAGGACAATGGCGATGCCGAAGGCGTTACCGGCGCGCTGAAGGCGGTCAGGAAATGGGACCCGGCCAAGGGCAACGCGATCATGGTGTGGCAGGCCAGGGATGGCAGGCTCTATGTGGCAGATGGCCACCAGCGCACGGGACTGGCGCGGCGGCTGGTGGCTGAAGGCCACCCGCCCATCCAGATACCAGGTATGCTGTATCGGGAGGAAGATGGTTTTAGCGCGGAAATGACGCGGGCGATTGCCGCCGCCAAGAACATAGCCGAAGGATCGGGATCGCCGATAGATGGCGCCAAGGTGTTGCGCGATCACCCCGAGCTGATGGATGGCTCGATGCCGACATCGCGCACGGAGGCGCGCTATGCCTTTGACCTGGCGAAGCTGGGTGAAGAGCCGTTCCGCATGGTCGTCAACGACGTGGTGCCCTATCAATATGGCGCTCTGGCCGGACGCATGATTGCCGATCCTGAGTTGCAGCAGGCCGCCATACGCGCGCTCGCAGCCATGCACCCGGCCAATGAGACCGAGGCGGCGCTGGTGGTGCGCAATGTCATGGACAGCGAACTGCGCAAGGCCGATGCCGGGGCGCAGGGGTCGATGTTTGGCGACATGATTGACAAGGACAGCACGGCTGTCGAAGAAATGCGCATCGCGGCGGCGAGCATCAAGACGCTGGCCAGGGATAAATCGCTGTTTCAGCGCGTCATGGCCAATGCTGACCGGCTGGAACAGGAAGGCTCGTCGATCGGGCGCGATCAGGCAACGCGCGTGCAGGATGACGCCGCGCGCCTGACCATGGTGGTGGAAAAGATGGCCTTTCGGGCCGGACCGGTGCGTGACGCGCTCAAGGCGCTTGCAGGAGAGCTGAAAGATGGCAAGATCGCCAAGGAAGATGCCGTTCGATCCTTTCTCGGGGCTATCAGGGACGGCGCTGAAGAAGATATGGGCCGAGGGCCAGAGAGCCCTGCACCAGCAGGAGCTGCAGCAACAGCAGATCAAGGCGGGCAGGCGGGTGAGCTATCCGCCGCCGCCGGAGACGATGCCCAGGCCAGCCAGGGCGGGCAAGCGCCACTGAACTACGAACCCGGCGCGGAGGGCCTGCCACAGGCATTGCTGCCCGGCGTCGATCCGGTGTCGATGCGCCAGAAGCTGGAGGCGGCGGCGCAAAAGCCGTTGCGCGGCGGTGAGCGCGCGCCCGGCGGCCTGTTTGATGACAATGAGCGCAACCAGAGCGATATGTTCGATGCGCCGCCGTCTGATCGCGTGCTGGACATGGTGCCCGACAGCCTGCGTGAGGATGGCAGCGATTATGAGGCGCGCGCGCGCAGTGACCTGCTGGCCTCGGAGCCGAGCCAGGGCCTGCTGGCGCGCGTGCTGGAAAGGTGTCCCGTATGAACTTCTCTGATTGCATCGTCGGCGCGGCGGATGACGGCCTGATTTCGCGCGCCACGGCCCGTGAGTTGATCGAGCGCTACGAGCAATCGCGGCTTGATCTGGGCGACGATGGTGCGGCCCGCACGGCCCTGATCGAGGACATGAAGGCGGCGTCAGCGGAAGTGCGGCGGCGGCAGATGCTGACGGTGAAGGCGACCGACGCCATGAAGGCTGATCTCATGGCCTATCGCGATGCTGATGGCCGCCCCAATGTCTATGAGGCAGCCATGCGGCTGTTCGAGCATGTCGGCCATACCGGCTATCTTTCGGTCAAGGGCATCCAGGACGCGCTGCTGTCGATGGCGACCACATCGATGCAGGACATGCTGCATGCCTTCCGGCGCTCCAGCCTGACCATGCGCCGGATCGAGCCGCTGGTAGGTTCCGAGATCGTGCGGGCCGCCTGGGGCATGACAAAATCCGAGGAGGCCAAGGCCTTCTATGGCGCGTGGCGCACCCAGGCCGAGCGGCTGCGCAGCCTGTTCAATGCCGCTGGCGGCGATATAGCCTGGCGCGAGGACTGGGGCTTGCCGACCTGGCATGACGGCATTGCCGTGCAGCGGGCGGGTTTTGACAAATGGGCGGCGGCTATCAACCCGTTGCTCGACTGGGACAAGATCACCAGCCCGCTCACCGGCGAGCCGATTGCTCCGGCATCGCGGGCGGCGACCTTGCGGCATGTGTGGGAAAGCATTGTTTCTGACGGCTGGAATACCCGCGAGCCTTCGGCGCGCGGCGGCGGCGCATCGCTGGCGCTGGGGCGGCAGGACGCGAGGTTTCTCGCCTTCAAGGGCCCCGATGAATGGCACGCCTATGCCACGGCCTATGGGCGCGGCGAAATCCAGGACGTGCTGATGCACCACATATCATCGATGGCGCGCGACGTCGGCCTGATGCAGCGGCTCGGGCCTAACCCGGCAGCGGCTGTGCAATGGCTGAAGGATGTGGTGGCCCAGGAGGCGGCCTTCAGCCGCATCGACCGCCCCAGCCTCTACAAGCCGTCCATGGGCCAGCATGATGCCGTGCTGGCGCACCAGCACGCACAAATCAATTCCATGTATGAGATTGCCCGCGGGGCCTCGCAGCCCAATGGCTGGCTGGCGAGCGGGCTCAATGCGGTCGGCAATATCGAAATGGGGTCAAAGCTCGGATCGGCTGTGCTGACGCATGTCCTGATCAACCCGCTGTTGCAGGCCAATGCGCGGCTGCATTACGGCGTGCCGCTGGCGCGCATGGCGGGTGATATCGTGGCGGGCTTCAAGGGCTCGACAGCGGCGGAAATGACCCAGGCAGGCATGATCATGCAGGACGCCATGCACGCTCTTGGTGCCGGGGCGCGCGAGGCAGGCATGTTCAACCGCATGGTTGAACTGTCGAAATGGCTGCCTGCTGCCACCACGCATTTTTCCGGACTGACGCCGACGGTGGAGGCCATGCGCCGCAGTTGGTGGTTTGCCACATCATCGACCATTGCCGCGACGCTGGAGCGCGACTGGGCCGATGTGCCGCCGCGCCTGCGCAGCCTCATGCAGGGCTTCGGGCTCGATGAGGGCGACTGGAAGGTGATGCAGGCCAGCCCGCTCGCCACGCAGGGCGCGCCGCTGCTGCGCTGGCAGGACATCATGCAGGCCCCGCGCGATGCCGTGCTGGCTGCCAGGGCCGCCCCGGAACTGCCGGTGGCAGATGTCGATGACAGCGTGGTGGACGGCCTGCGCAATGCCACCGCCATGAAATATCTGTCCATGCTCAATGGCTCGATGGAATATGCCGTGCCATCATCGCGCTGGCGCGGCCGCTCGATCATGAGCTTTGGCATGAAGCAGGGAGGCACCTTTGCGCAGATCATGCGATCGGTCACCATGTTCAAGGGCTTTCTGGCATCCGCGACGATATCGCATCTGGAGGCGTTGCGCCACGAGCTGGCCGCCAACCGCGCCGTGGGAGCGGCGGCAGCCGGGGCCAATGTGCTGGCGCTGACGGCGCTGGGCACGGCGGTGCTGGCGCTGAAGCAGATGTCCACCGGCAAGGACGCGCCTTCGATCGACCCGCTGACGCCGCAGGGCCGTGACACGCTGGCACGCGGGCTGGCGACCTCGGGCGCGCTGTCGATCTATGGAGATTTTCTCGCCTCTGACCAGTCCAGCTATGGCCATAGCCTGACGGAAGAAATGGCTGGCCCGACTGTGACGGGGCTTGGCGATCTCGCCAGCGCTGGCATTGGCACGGCCAAGAAGCTGCTGTCGCCAGCGAAACCGGGAGGCCCTGGCATGGGCGAAAAGCTGATGGCCGGGGCGGTGCAGGCGGCGCGCAACAATACGCCCGTGCTCTCGACCCATTGGGCGCTGCGCAGTGCCTACAACCGCATCCTGCTCGATCAATTGCAATATCTCGCCGATCCGCAGGCGCACCAGCGCATGCGCGCCGCCCAGACGCGCCTCGCCCGTGACACCGGCCAGAGCTACTGGTGGCCGCCCGGCAGCCCGCTGCCACAACGCGCGCCGGGGCTGACGCCGTGACGTATGAGGGCGTAAAATTTGATGACGGCAAGGCGCGGCTCGACCTGCTGCCGCCTGAGGCGCTGCTGGCGCTGGGGCGGGTGCTGACCTTCGGCGCGCGCAAATACGGCGCGCGCAACTGGGAACGCGGCATCGACGATGGGCGGCTGCTGGCTGCGGCACTGCGACACCTGGTTGCTGATATGGCGGGCGCGGCGACCGATGGCGAAAGCGGCCTGCCACATATTGATCATGCCTTTGCCAATCTGGCGATGATGATTGCCCAGCGGCACCGGCAATTGACGAAGGAGAAACAGCGCTAGCCTGTCAGCATGGAGAGGCTGACATGAGCGCCACATATCCGCTACCGAAGGGCACGCGCCAGGTGACGCCTGACTATGCCTGCGACGGCGTGCTCACGGCCTTCGCCATCCCTTTCCGGTTTTTTGACCCGACCGACATTTATGTCGCCACCAGCACGACCGGTCCAAACGGCTTTGTGCAGGCGCAGCTGGGCACGGCCTATACGATCAGCGGGGCTGGCAGCGCCGGAGGCGGCACGGTGAATTTTATCGCGCCGCCGCCAGCAGGGCTGGTGCGGGTGATGGGGCTGCGCACCCCGTCGCGCCTGACCAGCGTGGTCAATGGCGGCGCGCTGATTGCCGCCGCGCTGGAAAACGAACTCGATGTGCAGGAGATGACCCTGCAGGAGCTGCGCCGCGATATCAATGTGGCGATGGCCAATGCCCTGGCAGCCGTGCAGGCCGCCGTGCTGGCAGGCATGATCCCGACAGGAAGTCTGCCGACGGTGCTGCCAGCCGCGCCGGGCGTGCTGTGGAACAATGGCGGCGTGGTGTCGATCTCATGAAGAAACTTGCCCTAGTCCTCACCGCCCTGCTCGCCTCTGGCGTGGCCCATGGGCAGTCTTACCCGTCGCCGACATTCCAGACATATACGCTCAAGACCCTTCCGACATGGCCGGGGCAACAGGTCGGCCTATGGGGATCAAATACTGCATTTGCCAACCCATCATGGCTGACCCCGGCGCAGGTGCAAGCCATGATGCCCGTGCTAAGCGTGGCGGGAGGTGGCACCGGCACTGCGACACCTTCGCTCGTCGCCGGCACAAACATCACAGTGACAGGATCGTGGCCAAACCAGACCATCTCGTGGTCTGGATTAAACTATCTTCCCTTGTCTGGCGGTACGCTGACGGGGACACTGTTCATAAATTCCCCCACCGGGGTCAGGATACAGGACCCATCCCAGCCCGCCGACCAAAAGTTTTGGGATATCTATACTCAATCGAGCGAATTGATTTTTCGCACGGTCAATGACGCGTATTCAGCCGCCAATCCGTGGATGATCATCACCCGATCAGGGTATGTCCCAACTGTGAATTTTCCCGCTAGCGTGGTGTTTTCTGGATCAACCTTGGTGCCGACCATGGCCGCTGGCGACAGCAGCTCCAACGCGGCATCAACCGCTTTTGTACAGAACAACATCCCCAAATTAACAGCAGGCACCAACATCACCATCACTGGCACCGCACCGAATTACACTATCGCGGCCTCGGGGTCTAGTGGTGCTTCAAGTGCCGTCACGGCCTATTCCGGCTTGAAAATAACCGCTTCTGGCACCACTGTTGCGATCACCGCCAATAGCCTGATGCTGGTCAATTCCAGCCATGCTGGCCAATATGTCTCCGCGCCGAGCTTGTCGTGCGCCACCGGGACATCTGGCGCGAACGGCGTCGATACTGGCACCATCGCTGCTAACACCTGGTATGCGGTCTATGCCATCTCAAACGGCAGCACAACCGCGTGCCTTCTGTCTGCATCCTTCACGTCGCCCACATTGCCGGGTGGCTATACCTATTCAATGCGTGTCGGGGCGGTGCGCTATGGTGCGAGCGCGCTTGTGGCGACAACTCAGGCAGGGGCGACGGTGCATTATGGTGCGGCCACTATCTTGCTGCCCGGCGCATCAGCTGGCAGCATTTCAGCACCTACTTGGGTAGCTCAGAGCGTAACTGGTGTTGTCCCACCATCTGCTGGCACCATACAATTAGCACTGGCTTGTGCAGGCTTTTATGCCGCGATGGTGGCACAAAATACGTCATATGGAGCGTATAATAGTATTACAAATCCACCACCGTTGGAGAGTGCTTCTGCGGGCGTGACGCACGCATCGTTCGTGCTGGAGAGCACAAACATATATTATGCTTCAAACTACACTAACTGGTCTTTAACAGCCATCGGCTGGACTGACAACCTGTGAGGCATTTATGACTGATTATCAACATATCAATCGCGATGCCTTTCTCGCCGCAGTGGTCCGCACGATCGGGCATGGCAGATTGAGAGAGCACCAGATTGCCGGGTTCGATGAGATCGTGCCGGAATGGGCCATCGCTTCTGGCATGGTGTGGTCGCTGGGTTCGCGCCGGCAGCTGGCCTATGTGCTGGCGACCATCTGGCACGAAACCGCCTTCACGATGCAGCCAATTGCGGAATATGGCCATGGGCATGGCCATGCCTATGGCGAGGTCAATCATGTTACCGGCCACGCCTATTATGGCCGGGGCTATGTGCAATTGACCTGGCTGCGCAATTACCGGGACTTCAGCCCACTGGTAGGTTGCGACCTCGTGCATGACCCTGACGCGGCGCTGGAGCCTGCCATTGCCGCGCGCATCGCCGTTCTGGGCATGCTCAATGGCATGTTCACCGGGCGGCGGCTGCGGGATTTCATCACGGATAATCGCTGCAACTTTCTGGAAGCGCGCACCATCATCAACGGCCATGACCGCGCGGCCATCATCGCCATGTATGCGAGCCATTTCGACGCCGCGCTGGAAACCGCCGAAGCGGCGATGCCCGCACCAACCCCACCCGCAACAGCATGATGGAGGCACCTTTGAGCATTGATCCCAAGACGGCCATGATCATCAAGATCGTGCTGGCGCTGCTGACGGCGGTCAGCACCGGCACCCTGTCGCTGGCTGGCCTCGTAAGCCCCGCCATGGCCACACGCATCATCGCCATTGCCGCCACCGGGGTGACTGTGCTGTCGATCATCATGACTGCCTATTCATCGACCAAGCCCGGCCCTCTGGCACCGCCGGACAAGACGTCATGAGCGCTCTGTATATCGTGGTGAGCGTGGCGGGCGGCGTGCTCATGGGGGCTGCCATTGGGGCGCTGGTGGTGCTCTATCTGGTAGAGCGCCTGTTCGGCGGGGGCTGGCGCTAGCGAAGGAGGCGAAAATGGATTTTCACGCCATGCTTGGTGATCTCGCAACCGTGGTTGGCCGCCTTGGCAAGCTCGATTATCACGGCATCGTCAATGACATCGAGGCCATGAAGGCGCGGCCTCTGGAACAGGCTGCCGAGCAGATCATTGGCGTTGCCGCCGGTATTGTGCCGGGCGTGTCGAGCATCGAGGCGGCGCTGCATGTGTTTGACGCGTTGAGCGTGCTGGGAGTGGCGCTTAAGCTGCATGCGCCGCAGCCGGTAAAGTGGACCGATGCAGCGTTCAGGCTCGCCGACAGGGGCGATGGAGTGGGGCCATGACAAAGAAACTGATGCTGGCGGCGGCGCTGCTGGCGAGCGTGACGCTTTCAGGCTGCAACCTGTCGCCGGCGGCGCAGGCACGCTGGCAGGCGATAGGCAACGCCTTTTATATCGCCGAATGCACGCCGCTGGGACAGGGCGCGCTGACGACGGCGGGCAATTTGCTGACCATTATCGGATCCAGCCAGGCGATTGTGACGCGCGCCAAGGTGCGCATCGAGCAGAGCCAGCAGATAGCCGACCAGATTTGCCCGTTCATCACGGCCATCAAGACGGCGGTGATGAGCGTGCCGCCTGCGCCGGCCGGCGTGACGGCAGGGGCCGTGGTGACGGGCGCGGCGGCAACGTCGATTGCCAAACCATGACGGCGCATGGCGTCTTGCGTCCCGAGGATGTGCCGGAAAGGGATGTGGTGCGCGAGAGCATCGTGGGCCGCTATCTCATTCTGGCGAACGGGGACAAGGATCGCGCACTGCATCTCATGGCGCATGACCTGTATGTGAGGGCGCTGGATGCCGAGGAGCGGGGCACCAGTGGCTTTGATCGCAACATGCTGCCGAGGGACGCCAGGGAATGACAATGCCGAAATGGTACGACCCCAAAGTGACGCTGGGCAATCTTCTGACGATTGTGGTGATGGCCGCCGCGGCGCTGGCAGCCTTCAACGACCTGAACGCGCGCGAGCAGATTACCAGCGACCAGGTGGCCGTCCTCACGGCGCGCGTGGGGCGGCTGACCTCAGACCACGATCTGCTGATCGAGATCGCTACATCGCTGAAATATCTGAAGAGCGAAATTGCGAAAAAGGAAGCGCAGTGAATGTGAGAGTTTTTGATATTTTTGCGGCAAAATCTCACAGCGCGACCAGCTAATGCGTTGTTTTTTATAGAGTTATAAGTAACTAACCTTAATGACCAAGCCTGCAACCGGGCTGCGGGCATTGTCAAGCCTCGTGGCCGCGCGCCAGTCTGGCAGCCGCGGCAAAATCACGGGCGCGGGCGTCGCGCCGCTGCCGGGCTTCCTCATCTTGGCCCCATTGCGCGATTTGAAAATCCTCATCGACATGCGCCGCGCTCCAGGCGGCATCCAGCGACAGGGCCCCCGCCCCGCACATCAAGGCCAGAAGCGCTGACCCCAGCAGGGCGGTCATGGCATGAAGCCCGGCAAGCCGCAGGGGCGCGTCTCTTGCCGGTGCCAGATGCTCACGCACCCCCTGCAGCGCCGCTGCCGGCTGCTCGATGGCGCTGATGCCGGTGGTGACCGCAAAGGGCGCATGGAAAGCAGCGCGCGCCCAGGCCAGCGGCCCGTCCCAATGACGCGCCTGCAGCGCCTGCAGGGCCGCAGGATGCGCGGCGCGATAGCACAAGAGATCGCTGCCGGCATAAGCGAGGATGTCATCATGCCATTGCTGGCATTGCTCCGGGGACGCCGCCAGCGCCCGCATCGCCAGGGACGTCAGCGGCATGCTGGCAAGATCAATATGCGTGGCCTGCGCCGCCCATTCCGCGGCCAGCAGACCCGCCAGACCGGCATCCGGCAGCACCAGCGCCGCGCCATCGCTGCGCCGCGCCGGCTTGCCATCGAGCAGGACCACATGGCCATCGGCCTGCGCTGCCGTGCTGACGAGCTTGTAAAACCGCCTGGGCAGCACCTGCGCCTGTTCGCGCCGCGTCAGGGCATAGGGATCGGGGGGTTGGTAATCGCTCATTCGGGTGCATCAAAAATTGGATCGCGCTGGCCGGTATCAAAGCCGAACAGATCGAAGGTCTTTTGCATATGCGGCGGCAGCGGCGCGCTGACATCGATCATGCCACCGCGCGGATGCGGCAGGATCAGCCGGCGCGCTAGCAGATGCAGCTTGCGCTCGATCGTGGCGGGCAAGGCCGCCATCGGATCGGGATGATGGGCATCATAGGGGCCGCCATATTTGGGATCGCCGAGAATCGGATGGCCCATGGCCTCGGCATGCGCGCGCAATTGGTGCGTGCGCCCGGTGATTGGCTTCATCGACAGCCAGGCGAGTTGCGGCGCGGCCTTTTCAACCAGCGCATAATAGGTCACCGAATGCTGGGCATCGGCCTCGCCATGCTGCGCCACCCGCATTTTCTCAAGTCCGGCCCGCGGTGCCTCGCGCGGGCCAGCCTTGCGCGCCGCCCGGACATCGCCCATGCCCTCGCCCTTGGCCAGAAACAGCGAGATGCGCCCCTGCGCCGGGCGCGGCACCCCGGCGACGATGGCCCAATAGATCTTGCGAGCCAGATGGCCCCGAAACGCCTCGCCAAGGTCGGCTGCGACCTTGCGGGTCTTGGCGACCAGCAGCACACCGCTCGTGTCGCGGTCCAGCCGGTGCACCAGATGCGGGCGCGTGCCGTCCGGCCGCTCCAGCGCCGCCAGCATGCCGTCAATATGCTGCTTCATGCCCGACCCGCCCTGCACGGCAAGGCCAAAGGGCTTGTTCAGCACCAGCACATGCGCATCTTCATAAAGCGTCATGTCCTTCAAGGCCTGCGCATCGCTGCGCCCCCGCGCCCCGGCCCGCGCCACCGGCCTTGCGCCCGGCGCGGCAGGCTCCGCCTTCAAGTCCAGCGGCGGCACCCTCACCGAGGCGTCAGCCGTCAGGCGCGTGGCCGTGGTACAACGCTTGCCATCGACACGCACCTCGCCCTTGCGCACGATCTTGTTGAGATGCGACAGCGACAGCGCCGGCAGGCGCCGCTTGAACCAGCGGTCGAGCCGCATGCCGTCCTCATCGGCGCCGACAATATAATGCGAGACGCTCACGTCAGCGCCCTGACCAGGGCGAGACCTGTAAACAAGGCCAGAATGGAAATGATGACCGAGGCCAGGACGTAAAACAGCGCCATCGGCATCTGATGGCGCTCTATCAGGAACGCCGTATCCAGCGAGAAGGTGGAAAATGTGGTGTAGCCGCCAAGAATGCCGGTGGTCATGAACAGCTTGGTTTCCGGCGCCCATGCCGAGGTGCTACGAAACGCAAAGAAAGCGATCAGCAGCCCCATGACGAAAGAGCCCAGCACATTGCAGGTGAAGGTGGCGAAAGGAAACGTCGCATTGGGGCCGGCGAGCCGCATCCAGGCGACATTGGTGCCTTGCCGGAGCGCACCACCTATGCCCGCCCCGATGAACACAAGAATCATTGACCGCACGACCCGCCTCCAGACTGGCACCCTGTAAGCGCCCTTGTGCGACCTTGCGCGAGGTTTTTCAAGCGCTGCCGGCTGCGGCGGCGTTTGCCAATTGACCTTGGCGCCATTTCATGGTTGAAGCGGGTTCGATCTCCTGCGGCAAGCGGGCGACCCGGTTGCTTTGTGCCCTATGCGGCGCTCCATGGCCCGCAAGGGCGCTTTACAGAGGTTATTATGGCGAATACGTCATCGGCGAAAAAGGCCGTCCGTAAGATTACCCACCGCACGGCGGTCAACAAGGCGCGCCGCAGCGAAATGCGCACGCAATTGCGCAAGGTTGAAGAGGCGCTGAGCGCTGGCAATGCTGCCGCCGCCACAGCTGCCATGGCCGTCGCCGCACCGCTGCTGATGCGCGCTTCGCAGAAGGGCATCATCCACAAGAACACCGCCTCTCGCAAGGTTTCCCGCCTGAACATTCGCATGAAGAAGCTGGCGCAGGCCTGAGGCTCGCATCAACTTGACTGTCAAACAACCCGGCTCTCTGGCCGGGTTTTTTGTTGCCGCCCTGGTGGCGCGCTCAAGCCTGTGCAACTGTTGCAAAAGTGTCACATGGCCTGAGGGAAACCGGCGCTCACCGATGATCGCGCAGAAGACATATGCGTGTTTCAAACACTTACAGGCCAAGCGGGTTTTGGCTATTTGAAAAAGGTACTTGACATTCATTTTTGTGTCACATTTCGCCGCATATCGCGATTCGTCCGGGCTACAGCGCCGCACGCTGCGTGTCCATTCGCTACGGCAGAATCAAGGACTTGGACAGGTCAAGTGAAAACCGCTGGATGACATGAAAATTATTATTTAACCGTTTATTAACAATCACCATTTGTTCCATTGCGAGCGTCTCACTCACGCGGTAGCAACATTCATGAGCTCGCCGCATCGAGAGTCGCAGTTGGAATAATTCATCTGCAAAATCAAGACTTAGCGGCGAACCTGTTGTTGTTGCATAGTTTAGTGATGGAGTTGAAGCCTTATTTGCATGACAATTGCGCATCCTGTCGAGGATGCACAATCCATTTTATGACGCTGACCGTTTGATGACTTGGTAGAGTTGGGGGCAACTCTTTCAGTATTGTAATTATAGTGAAGTCGCGTTCAGGCGTGCTGTCACACCGGACCGGGCTGCGCTGGGCGCAGGCTGGCCTGTGCAGCCACATCAACGCGGGTTCACCTCTGCTAAGAAGGAATGCCAAGTGATCGCTGCTGAACCAACCATCCGACGCGCACTCCCTGCAGGTGCGTCACAACCGAACGCCCAAATGGAGGCATGCGAATTGAAAACCACGGCCTCGACAAAAATCCAGCATGCGGTCTCGTTTGATGAGGGTTGGTCGCGCATCTGCAAGAAATTGCGCAGTGAACTAAGCGAAGCGGTCTATAATTCCTGGTTCGCCCGGCTTGAGCTCGTCGGCGTGCAGGGGACGCAAATTCAGTTGAGCGTGCCGACGCCGTTCCTGAAAAGCTGGCTGCAATCGCATTATGCCGATAAATTACTCAAGGCGATCGCGGCTGAATGGACTGGCATTGCCAGTGTCACCATCGGCGTGCGCACCGGTGCCAAGGCTTTTGCGGCGGCCGCACCGGCAGCCGAGCCGGCACAATTGCGCCAGGCGATGCCCGCGCCCCTGCCCGAATCGGAGCCACCCGCCTCCCACCACGCCAGCGTCAAGGCCGAAGCCGATGACGCTCTGGTCGGTTCGCCGCTCGACCGGCGTCTGACCTTTGCCAATTTCCTCGTTGGCCGCTCGAATCAGCTCGCCCATGCCGCCGCCCACCAGGTGGCGCGCGCGCCCGCCGGGGCCGCCCCGGTCTATAACCCGCTTTATATTCACGCCAATGTCGGGCTCGGCAAAACCCACGCCCTGCAGGCTCTGGCGCATCTGGCCGTCGCCTCCGGCCACCGGGTGATCTATCTGACCGCCGAGCGCTTCATGCATGGTTTCGTCGTGGCGCTGAAGGCGCAATCCTCCATGGCTTTCAAGGAAAAGCTGCGCGCCATCGACATGCTGCTGATCGACGATGTGCAGTTTTTGCAGGGCAAGGTCATTCAGCAGGAATTCGGGCATATTCTCAATGCCCTGCTCGACGCTGGCAAACAGGTGGTGGTGGCTGCCGATCGCCCGCCGTCCGAGATCGAGGCGGTTGACGAACGCTTGCGCTCGCGCCTTGGCGGCGGCCTGTGCGTGGAGATGGGCGCTCTCGACGAAGCCTTGCGGGTGCGCATCCTGCAAGGCCGTGTCAATGCCATCAAGGTGCATAATCCGCATTTCGAAGTGCCGGCCGCTGTCATCAGCTACATTGCCAACACCATCCAGACCAATGGCCGCGATCTCGAAGGCGCCATCAACCGGCTTCTGGCCCATGTCTCGTTCAACAATGCCCCGCTCAATGTCGAAACCGCGGAGGCAGCGATCCGTGATCTGGTGCGCACCCGCGAACCCAAGCGCGTGCGCATCGAGGACATCCAGAAACTGGTCGCGGTGCATTTCAACGTCTCGCGCGCCGATCTTTTGTCGGCACGGCGCACGGCCCAGGTGGTGAAGCCGCGCCAGGTCGCCATGTTCCTGTCCAAGGTGCTGACCTTGCGCTCCCTGCCAGAAATCGGCCGGCGCTTTGGCGGGCGCGATCACACCACGGTGCTCCATGCCGTGCGCAAGATCGAGAAGATCGTGACGCAGGATCAGGCTCTCGGCGAGGAAGTGGAATTGCTGAAGCGCCTGTTGCTCGACGAATCCGGCCCGTCATCCATCTGAATCATGGCCGATGCCGGACAGCGCCCGCCCGACCTCTTTCCCCTGCTGGTGCTGGGCGGTGCCCGCTCCGGCAAAAGCAGCGTAGCCCAGGCGATCGCCGAAGCGTCAGGACTGGTGCCGCTGTATGTGGCCACCGGCGAGGCCGGCGACAGCGAAATGGCAGCAAGGATTGCCCGCCATCGCGAGGCGCGCGGTTCACACTGGCTCCTTCACGAAGAACCGCTGGATCTTGTCGGTGCCCTTGCCGAGGCGGCACAACCCGGTCGCATCATCCTGATCGATTGCGCCACCCTGTGGCTTTCCAACCTGATGCAGGCAGGGCGCGATCTTGACGCAGAGGGTGCGGCTCTGACAGCGGCGCTGCGGACAGCCCCCTGCCCCATCATCATTGTCTCCAATGAGGTTGGTCAGGGCATTGTCCCGGAGAATGCCCTCGCGCGGCGGTTTCGCGATGCGCAAGGCCGGCTCAACCAGCGTCTCGCCGCGCAGTGCCCGCGCGTCATGCTGGTGGTCGCCGGCCTGAGCCTGCCAATCAAGCCATCGTCACGGCTTTAGGCCCGGCAGAGCAACAATGGCGGCCGGCCGCGGCGGCAGGATCGCCAGCACCTTGAGCGGCGTTGCCAGATGGAGCGGGCGCAACCAGCCCGGAACGTGGCCCTTTTCAAGCTGGCTGGCCAGACTCTGCAGCGCGTCATGCTCCGAAAAACGGATGTCGGTCGCCCCCGGACAATAGGCAAGATAGGTCGCGCCGCTGTTGCGGGCGATGATTTTGGCAATATCCGGCCGTGCGCCGAACGTCGCCAGCGCCGTCTTCATGCCCACGGCATCGCGATGAAACGGCGCCGCCAGCACGCGCAGCGAGGTGCGCGCTAGAAACATCGCGCCAATGTCAAAGGGCGTCAGGATCGTGCCGTGAGGCAAGGCGGCAAGCGGAGCGAAGGCCTCGGCATTATTGCACGAGGCTGCCAGAATCTGGCGCTCCGCTACCCTGGGGCTGATCGCCCCGGGCCAGGCGATGTTCAACGGGCTGCACACCATGCAAAGCCCGACCATCGCAAAACCTGACCAGGCCTTGCCGGATGCAACCAGCCGCTCCGACAGCGGTGTCAGCAAGGCGGCAACGCCAAGGATCGACAGCGGCAACACCTCGCCAAGGCCACGCACGGCATAGAAGGATACGGCAATGCCGGCAGCGATCATCAGGGCGATAAGCGCCCAGCGCAGCCGGTCCATAGCCTCCGACCGGATGGCCTGCACCACGGCACCACAAAGCCCGAGCACCAGCGGCAGGATATAGGGCAAGGCCTCGCGCGGCGATGCTTTCAGATAGGCCAGAAACGGCTCGGCCTCCCGCACATGCGGCAACCATATATGCCGCAAAAACGGATCGACATGGCCCAGCGGATCACCAAGGCAGGCTGGAAACAGCCATTTTTCCACGGCAATGACCGCAAGCCCGCACAGGCTGCCGGCAACGAGGCGGCGGCGCCATTGGCCTGCTTCACCGGCATAGACCGACAGCGGCACACAAAGGCCCGCGCCGATGAGGCCGGGGACGAGATGGGCTATCGAATAATCATCGCACGCCGCCACGAAATAGCGGCTGGCCGGCACGGTGACCACAAGGCAGGCCACCAGCCCCAGCATCAGCGCCAGCGCGAAGCGCCGCAGATTGGCGGCGAGCGGTGCCCCTGTCACCATATAGGCAAGCGGCATCGCCGCCGCGCAGACAATGGCAAAGGGCAAGGTTTCGAGGCTGACCGCCAGTTGCAGCGCCACCAGCGCGCCGCTGACCGTGGCGGCATAACGCGAGGCTTGGTCAAAGGCCCGCAGCAATGCCGCCAGCGTCGCCACCAGAAGAATGATGGCAATGTCATCGTGATCGAGCCGTCCGGCCTGAAAATACTGCTGGGTCGCACCGCTCAGCGCCAGCAGCACCGCGCCGATCAGCACCGCCGTCTGGCCGGCGAGGCGTCGCAGCATGGTCAGGCACAGCGCCAGCAAGACGCCATAGAGCGCCAGCGGCAGGGTGATGCGCGTCAGCCGCTCCGCGGTGGCGGCGCTGAAAACCAGGCCAAAGCCGTGCAGCAGCAGCCCGATCGGCACATCGACCAGCCGCGACCAGTGCATCAGCGTGCCGGGCGCCGGGCCGAGCCTGTGGGCATAAAGATCAAACCACCCCTGCCCCGCCAGCCAGGCGCGCGTCTGCGCGAGGCGCATGGCGTCATCCGTATCGAAGAACGTGCCATGCTGCCAGACAGCGATGATCTGGCCGCGCCCGAAAATGATCCCGGTGAAAAACGCGAAGATCAGGGCACCGCGCAATGTCGCCAGCGACCCCAGCATGTGCGAAATTTCGCCAGCAACGGGTTTGCCGGGCGCGGAACCGGCGGCGGGCATCGTGGCATCTGTCATCGGGAACCTTGGTGCCGCACGCCAGCATGCGGAAAGCGGGATTGTTCAGCCATTTATGTGCGGCAGATAGATTGCTGTTCCGTTACCCGCGCCGGCGGCCGGGCCCCGCAAGACCCGCGCTCGCTCTGCGAACATCCAAGTGCGTGCCGTTCCCTCATGGACGGGCGCCGCATATGTTTGCCCGAGGGAGGGGTTGGTGTTGCGCACTCAGGTCGCGATTATCGGGGCGGGCCCATGTGGCTTGGTTCTCGGCGCGCTGCTGGCCAAGGCCGGCATTGAAGCGCTGGTCATCGAACGCAAGTCGGCCGCTTATGTGCTCGGGCGCATTCGTGCCGGTGTGCTGGAGCAAGGCAGCGTCAGCATCCTTGAACAGCTCGGGCTCGACAAGCGGCTCAAGGCCGAGGGCCTGCCGCATAGCGGCTTTGCCATCAATTTTGCCCATCGCGGCCTGCGTATCGACCTTGAGGGCCTGACAGGCGGCAAGATGGTTACCGTCTATGGTCAGACCGAAGTCACCCATGACCTGATGGATGCGCGCGCCGCCGCCGGCCTGACCACGTTCTATGAAGCCGATGATGTCGCCCTGCATGATTTTGCATCGGCCACGCCTTCGATCACGTGCACCCACAACGGCAAGCCGCTGCGCATTGCCTGTGATTTCATTGCCGGATGCGATGGCTTCCACGGCATTTCGCGCGCCAGCGTGCCGAAGGCAGCCTTGCAGGAATTCGAGCGCGTCTATCCTTTCGGCTGGCTCGGCGTGCTCGCCGACGTGCCTCCATGCGATCCTGAACTGATCTATGCCAGCCACGAGCGCGGCTTTGCGCTGTGCTCGATGCGCTCCATGACCCGCAGCCGCTATTATATCCAGTGCGCCATCGACGAGGATGTCGCGTCCTGGTCCGACACGCGGTTTTTCGATGAATTGCGCCGCCGGCTCGAACCGACGGCAGCCGCCAGGGTCGTGGCCGGGCCGGCCATCGAGAAATCGCTGGCACCACTGCGCTCCTATGTCGCGGAACCGCTGCGCTTCGGCAATCTGTTCCTCGCCGGTGATGCGGCCCATATCGTGCCGCCAACCGGCGCCAAGGGCCTGAACCTCGCCATGGGCGATGCCTTTTATCTCGCCGAGGCGCTACGCGAGCATTATAACGAGCGCTCGCCCGCCGGCCTTGCGCATTATTCCGCCCGCGCCCTCGACCGCATCTGGAAGGCGGAGCGTTTTTCCTGGTGGATGACCTCGCTGCTGCACAGGTTTGAGCATTACAGCGCCTTTGAGAAGCGGATGCAGGCGGCCGAATTCAGCTTTCTCGAACAATCGCGCGCTGCCCGCACGGCGCTGGCGGAAAATTACGTCGGCCTGCCGCTTTAAGGCGGGTGGCAATTGCCGGCGCGCCTTGCTAGAGAGACCTCTCAACGTCTTTCAACTCCGAGCCTTCCGGCCATGACCCGCCAAGCAAGCATTTCACGCCAGACCCGGGAAACCACCATCAAGGTGGCGGTGAACCTCGATGGCACGGGCGCCGCCACAATTGACAGCGGCATCGGCTTTCTCGACCACATGCTGGATCAGGTCGCCCGCCACGGCATGATCGACCTGACGATTGCCGCCAAGGGTGACCTGCACATCGACATGCACCACACCACCGAGGATATCGGCATTGCGCTCGGCCAGGCGGTGCGTCAGGCGCTCGGCGACATGGCCGGTATCACCCGCTATGCCCATTGCTATCTGCCGATGGATGAGACATTGACCCGCGTCGCGCTGGATTTTTCCGGCCGGCCGTTCCTTGTCTTCAAAGCCGCTTTCAGCGCTCCGAAAATCGGTGCTTTCGACACCGAACTGGTGCGCGAGTTTTTTCAGGCCTTCGCCATCAACGCCGGCCTCACCCTGCATGTCGAGACGCTTTATGGCCTGAACAATCACCATATTGCCGAAAGCTGCTTCAAGGGTCTGGCCCGAGCCCTGCGTCAGGCCATCGCCATTGACAGCGCGCAAGCCGGTCGCATTCCCTCCACCAAAGGCAGCCTGTGAGGCCATGAGCATATTTTTTGTGCATGAACCGGCCACGGCGGCAAGCCCGGCCGAACGCGCCATGAACACCATCTTCGTGAAAGATGGCTTTCGCTGGCTGGCGCTGTTTTTTACGCCGCTCTGGCTCCTGGCGCAGCGGCTGTGGCTGGAATTTGCCCTGTGGCTGCTGGCCTCGCTCGGCCTGGCGCTGGCCGTGCGGCTTTATGGCCTCAACCCTGGCACCGCATTGCTCATCAACCTGCTGATATCGCTTTATTGCGGCTTTGAGGGCGCGTCGATGATCGAGGCCCGGCTGGAGCGCGGGGAAAGGCCCCTGACCAGCGTCGTGGCCGGCGCCAGCCGCGATGAGGCCGAACAGCGCTATTTCGCTGCGCCGCCGCAGGCCCAACGGCAGGAACCGCAACCGTGAAGGTCGCCATCATCGATTATGGCTCGGGCAATCTTCACTCGGCTGCCAAGGCCTTTGAGCGCGCCGCCCGCGACAATGCTATCAGCGCCACCATTGCGGTGAGCGCCGATCCCGATGTCGTGCGCAAGGCTGACCGCATCGTCCTGCCGGGGGTCGGCGCTTTTGCCGATTGCCGTCGCGGGCTCGATGCCGTGCCGGGCCTTGTTGACGTCCTCAACGAAACCGTCATGGCCGGTGGCCGGCCGTTTCTTGGCATCTGCGTGGGCATGCAATTGATGGCAACGCGCGGCCTTGAGCATGTCACCACACCGGGCCTCGGCTGGATTGACGGCGATGTCGTAGTGATAACGCCGGACGATCCGCGCCTGAAAATCCCGCATATGGGCTGGAACACGCTGAACGCCCGGCCGCACAAATTGCTGGACGGCATCACCACCGGCCCCGCCGGCCTGCACGCCTATTTCGTGCATTCCTATCAGCTCGCCGCCCGCCATGGCCAGGATGTCATCGCCACCACCGATTATGGCTCCGCCCTGACCGCCATGGTCGCGCGTGACAATATTGCCGGGACGCAGTTTCACCCCGAAAAGAGCCAGAAGCTCGGCCTCGGTCTGATAGCCAATTTCCTGAGGTGGTCGCCTTGATCCTCTACCCCGCCATTGATCTCAAAGCCGGCCAATGCGTGCGCCTGATCCATGGCGATATGGCGCAGGCCACCGTCTTCAATGATGACCCTGCCGCCCAGGCCGAGGCCTTTGCCGATCAGGGCTTTGAAATGCTGCATGTCGTCGATCTCGACGGCGCCTTCGCCGGCGCGCCGCAGAATGCCGCCGCGGTCGAGCGCATCCTGCAAACCGGCAGGATGCCGGTGCAACTGGGCGGCGGCATCCGCTCCATGCGCACCATCGAGGGCTGGCTCGCCAGGGGCGTCGCCCGCGTCATCATCGGCACGGCGGCGCTGCGCGATCCTGATCTGGTGCGTGAGGCAGCACGCCTGCATCCCGGCCGCATCGCCGTCGGCATTGATGCCCGCGACGGACTGGTTGCGGTCGAAGGCTGGGCCCGCACCTCGCAAACCACCGCCAGCGAACTTGGCAAGCGTTTTGAGGATGCCGGTGTCGCCGCCATCATCTACACCGATATTGCCCGCGATGGCGTGCTCAAGGGCCTCAATATCGAGGCCACGCTGGAGCTTGCCGCCGCCATCACCATCCCGGTGATAGCTTCGGGCGGGCTGGCCTCGCTCGATGACGTCAAGCGCCTGCTGCAGCCTGATTGCGCCCGCATCGCCGGGGCCATCACCGGCCGGGCGCTTTATGATGGCCGGCTCGATCCTGCCGAAGCCCTGGCCCTGATCCGGAGAAGCCGAGGCCCGCAACATGCTTAAATCCCGCGTCATTCCCTGCCTCGATGTCAAGGATGGCCGCGTCGTCAAGGGCGTCAATTTTGTCGATCTGGTCGACGCCGGTGACCCGGTCGAAAGCGCCCTCGCCTATGACGCTGCCGGTGCCGATGAATTGTGTTTTCTCGACATCACCGCTAGCCACGAACGCCGCGGCACCATGCTCGACGTCGTCAGGCGCACGGCTGCCGCCTGCTTCATGCCGCTCACGGTCGGCGGCGGCGTGCGCTCGCTCGATGATATTCTGGCGCTGCTGCTGGCCGGTGCCGACAAGACCTCGATCATGACCGCCGCCGTGCATGATCGCGATCTGGTGCGCCGTGCTGCCGAAAAATTCGGCTCGCAATGTATCGTCGTTGCCATTGACGCCAAAAAGGTCGGCGACGGCCGCTGGGAGATTTTCACTCATGGCGGGCGCCGCCCCACCGGCCTCGATGCCGTCGCCTATGCCCGCGAGGTCACCAGTCTCGGGGCTGGTGAAATCCTGCTGACCTCGATGGATCGCGACGGCACCAAATCCGGCTTTGATCTCGAACTCACCCGCGCCATTGCCGATGCCGTGACCATCCCTGTGGTCGCCTCCGGCGGCGTCGGCACGCTGCAACACATGGTCGAGGGTATTCGCGACGGCCATGCCAGTGCCGTGCTCGCCGCCTCGATTTTTCATTTTGGCACTTTTTCAATTCATCAAGCCAAGCAAGCCATGCAAAATGCCGGGCTTGCGGTGCGTATGGACGGAGATGCGGCGTGACACAGGCCTTTACCTTGCCGGATCTGGCGGCGCTGATCGCCTCGCGGCAGAATGCCGTCGCCGATACGTCCTACACGCGCAGCCTGCTCGATGCCGGCCTCACCAAATGCGCCCGCAAGTTTGCCGAAGAGGCGACCGAACTGGTGATTGCCGCCGTCGAGCGTGACAAAAAGGCGATAACGCTGGAAAGTGCCGATGTGCTCTACCATCTGCTGGTGGTGCTGCACGCTGGCAATGTATCCTTGAGTGATGTCATGGACGAATTGAGCCGCCGCACCGGCCAGTCGGGCCTGCAGGAGAAGGCCGGGCGCTCCAAGCCTGCGGCCCGTCCGTGAGCAGCCCCGCGGTGCCGCTGAACGAAGATCTTCTGTCGCCCTACCGGCGCTTCAGCCGCGATGAATGGGCGGCGCTGCGTGCCGATACGCCGCTGACCCTGACCCTTGAGGATCTGAAGCGCCTGCAATCGGCCAATGATCCGATTTCCATCGAGGAAGTCGTGGCGATTTACCTGCCGCTGTCGCGCCTGCTGGCGCTTTATGTGGCGGCGACGCAGGGCCTGTTTCGCGCCACGCAGCGGTTTCTCGGCGCCGAAGACGGCAAAATGCCCTATATCATCGGCGTCGCCGGGTCGGTCGCGGTCGGCAAATCCACCACCGCCCGTGTGTTGCGGGCGCTGTTGTCGCGCTGGCCGAACACGCCCAAGGTCGATCTGGTGACCACCGACGGCTTCCTGCACCCCAACGCCGTGCTGGAACGTGAAGGGCTGATGGAGCGCAAGGGCTTTCCCGAAAGCTATGACGGCGCGGCGCTGCTGCGCTTCCTCTCCGACGTCAAGGCCGGGCGCCACGAGGTCAAGGCCCCGGTCTATTCCCACCTCGTCTATGATGTGGTGCCGGGCGAGCATGTCGTGGTTGACCGGCCCGACATTCTGATCGTCGAGGGCCTCAATGTGCTGCTGCCCAACCGCATCCGCCGCTATGGCGAGGAATTGCCCTTTGTTTCTGATTATTTCGACTTTTCAGTCTATCTGCATGCCGATGAGGCCGATCTCGAAAACTGGTATGTCGCCCGCTTCATGCGCCTGCGCCAGACCGCGTTCCGCGACGAGCGCTCGTTCTTTCGCAAATTCGCCGATCTGACTGACGAGGCCGCCGTCAAGATGGCGCGCGATATTTGGACCAGAATCAACCTGCGCAACCTGCATGAAAACATCCAGCCGACCCGCGCCAGGGCCAGCCTGGTGCTCACCAAGGGCGGCGAGCACCGCATCGAGGAAGTGGCACTGAGGAAGCTTTAGGGGGCAACCCCGCACCCCCAACCGGCTGCGACAACGCGCCATTTGCAAATTTTAGCGGCCCCGCTACATTCGAAGTGCCACGTGATCGTGTATCGGCCATGGCGGCGGTGCAGGATTGGCAAAGGCTCAACTCATGATCCCGGCAGCGCAAGCCCGCACATTTCGCGCCCGGCGTCTGGTGCGCCTGATGCTCTGTAATTGGGGTCTTGGCGCCCTTTTCGGCTTCGCCATGGCCGGATTGTTCGTCGCCAGCAATGTTGCGGGGCTGCGCGAGCTGATCTTGAACGCGACACCGATGTGGCTGCCCCTGTTTGCGCTGTTCGTCGGCTTCGGCTCCACCTTTGGTGGCGTCGTCTGTGCCACCGCAGTGATGCTTTTGCAGGTGGACGACAAGGTGGACGGCGACAATGGCAGAAAATCGCCGATTCTTCTGCCCGTTTTTGCCTTCGCCAGGGCCCGCGGCTCGATCTGACCTGATCCTTGCAGTTTCACGGCCCTGACGGACCGGCGCGGTTGAGGCGTGGGCTTGCCCGCCGCCCGGCCCTCACACCAACCCCGCCCGGCCAAGCGCTGCCTTGAGGTGGGCCATGCCCTTTTTGGCATAGGGCAAGGCCGGGGCCTTTTTCGGGTCCTGTTCGGCCTCGACCACCACCCAGCCATCATAGCCCTTGAGGGCGGCGAACACGGCATCATAATCGACCATGCCATCGCCGGGCACGGTATAGACGCCAAGCTCCTCGCCCTTGCCTAGGATGGCATCGAGGAAGCTCCAGTCCTCGCGCTGCGCCTGCGCCATCTTGTCGGCACGCACGTCCTTGCAATGCACATGGCTGATGCGGTTGCGGTACGTGCGGGCGAGTTCGGCCGGATCGCTGCCACCCCAGGTGGCATGGCCGGTGTCGAGCAACAGGTGCACCGCCTCGCCGGTCGCGTCCATGAAGCGGGCAATATCCTCTCTGGTCTGCACCACGGTGCCCATGTGATGATGGTAGGAAAGCTGCAGGCCAGCCGCCCGCACCGCTTCGGCCACATTGGTCATGGCCTTGCCAAACGCCGTCCATTCGCCATTGGAGAGCCGCGGCGTGCGCGACAGCGGCTTATTGCGCTGGCCGTGAATGGCATTCGAGGTTTCGGCAATGATGAACACCTTGACGCTGGTCGCCTTCATCAGCTGCAGATGCTCCTGCATGGCGGCGATTTCTTCATCGGCACTGCGCTTCAGCAATTCGCAGGAATACCAGTTGCCAACCACCGCCATGTCATAGGGCTTGAGCGTCGCCAGCAAGGTCGCAGGGTCACGCGGAAACTTGTGGCCGAGCTCCATGCCCTGAAAGCCAACCTCCCTGGCCTCGGCAAGGCAAGTTTCGAGCGAGGTGTCGCCACCGATCTCCTGCAGATCATCATTCGACCAGCCAATCGGGTTGGCGCCAATTCTAACGGCCATTTTCTTCATCCTGTCGTTGAGGTAGAACTATTTACCAAGGCGGGCGCGCTGCGCCTTCTTGTCCTGATAGGCCTTGCGCGATCGCCGCACGCTTTCGCGGACGGAAACCTCCGGCACCGCGACATCCCACCAATGCCCGCCGGCATCGGTGGACGCGGCAGCATCGGTGGCGGTGACGATCACCACGGTGCGCGCCGCCGCGCGCGCCTGTTTCAGCGCCTGTTCCAGATCGGCAATGCTGCGCGCCGTCAGCGCCAGCGCCCCGAGGCTTTCGGCATGGCGGGCAAAATCGATCCGATTGGCCTGCACCTGGCGCGAATCCACCAGCAAATTGTTGAACGGCGCGCCGCCGGTCTCCTGTTGCAGCCGGTTGATGCAGCCAAAGCCGCCATTATCGTTGAGCACGATGATGAGCTTCATGCCCAGCATCACCGATGTGGCGATTTCCGAATTCATCATCAGATACGAGCCGTCGCCGATCATGACGAAAACCTCGCGCTGCGGCGCCGCCAGCTTGACGCCCAGCGCCCCGGCGATCTCGTAGCCCATGGTCGAATAGCCATATTCGAGATGGTAACCGAGCGCGTCCTGCGCCTGCCACAGCTTGTGCAATTCGCCCGGCAGGCCACCCGCCGCCGCGACAATGATGTCGGAGGGCCGCGCCTGGCGCTGCACCGCGCCGATCACCTGCGAATCCGACGGCGGCGCAGCATTGGTGGCATTTGTATAGCGCGCCGCGACCCTGAACCAGGCGGCTTTGGCGGCTTGCGCCCTGGCGCTCCACGCGGCGCTGGCCTTGTAGCGGCGCAAGCCGGCATCGAGCGCTTTCAGCCCCGTCAGCGCATCGGCGATGAGCGGCAGGGCCTGATGCTTGGCGCTGTCGAACGCCTGAACATTGAGCGTCAGAAGCCGGCATTTCGGGTTTTTGAACAGGCCCCACGAGCCGGTTGAGAAGTCCGCCAGCCTGGTGCCGACGGCGATGATGAGATCACACGCCTCCGCCATTTCATTGGCGGCGCCGGTGCCGGTCACGCCGATCGCGCCCATACTCATCGGGTGGTCATGCGGCAACGAGGATTTGCCCGCCTGAGTCTCCATCACCGGAATGCCGCGCGCCTGCGCAAAGGCAGCAAGCTCGCGCTCGCAGCCCGAATAGAGCACGCCGCCGCCAGCCACGATCACCGGCTTGCGCGCGTCTTTGATGAGTTTGATGGCTTCGGCCAGTTCATGCGCATCCGGCGGGCTGCGACGGATATGGTGCAGCTTTTCGGCAAAAAAGCCGACCGGATAATCATAGGCTTCGGCCTGCGTATCCTGACAGAAGGCCAGCGTCACCGGCCCGCATTGCGCCGGATCGGTCAGGACGCCGAGCGCACGCGGCAGCATCGCCAGCAGTTGCTCGGGCCGCGAAATGCGGTCGAAATAGCGCGACACCGGCCGGAAACAATCATTGGCCGAAACTGTGCCATCGCTGAAAGCCTCGACCTGCTGCAACACCGGATCGGGAAAGCGGTTCGCAAACACATCGCCCGGCACCAGCAGCACCGGCAAGCGGTTGACATGCGCCATGGCGGCGGCAGTGACCATATTGGTCGCGCCCGGCCCGATCGAGGTCGTCGCCACCATCATCTGGCGTCGCCGCATGGTCTTGGCATAGGCGACGGCGCTATGGGCCATGGCCTGCTCATTATGGGCGCGAAAGGTCGGCAGCGCCTCGCCGGCCGCGTGCAGGGCCTCGCCGAGGCCGGCGACATTGCCATGGCCGAAAATCGCCCAGCACCCGGCAAACAGCGGCGCTACCGCGCCGTCAATCACGGTTTTCTGGGCGGCAAGATAGCGCACAAGGGCTTGCGCGGCGGTCAGGCGGAGGGTTTTCATGATTGAGCCTTTTGCAGAACCAAAGTGCCAGCGCGGGCGTTTTGCCACATCGCCACCAGACGCGCAAAACTGTCGCGCATCAATTTCGTCGCGGCGGCATCGTCGATGCGCCCCTGCAACCATTGTTCGGCCGGCTCGGCAAAAATCGTCCGGCCGACCGCAAAACCCTTGACGAGGTCACAGGGCGCTGCCTGCCGGAAGGCGGCATCGAGCTCGGCTTCCGGCGCCTCAAGACCGAGCAGCAAGATGCCGCGGCAGAGCGGATCATTCTCGCCGATCACCGCCGCAATCTGCTGCCAGGCCGCTTCGCTCCCCTGCGCTTCGAGCTTCCACCAGTCGGGCCTGATCCCGAGGCTGTAGAGCCGCGACAGCACCCGCGCCACCGTAAGCGCATCCACTGCGCCATGCTTGCTGGCGATGATCTCGACCAGCAGCGGCCGCGACAGGGCCCGTGCGGCATCGGCGAGCCGCAGCAATTCGCGCTCTTGGCGGGCCCGCAATTCGGCAGGATCATCAGGATGGTAAAAGCACAGGCATTTGATCACATGCGCTTGCGGCCAGTCGACCAGCATGGCGGCGAGCGAGCCGCCGCCTTCGAAATCCAGCGGCCGCGACCCCGGCTCTTCGACCGGCCGGCCGAGCCACAGGCCTGTGCCTTCCGCCCTGAACAGCGCCTCGCGCCCGTAAGTGCTGTCCAGCAACATGCCAAAGCCGGGACGCCCGCCCGCAACCTGCAAGGCTGCATCAACCGCCAGCTCCTTGAACTTGTTGATTTTTTCGCGAGGGGCACCGGCATCGTCGGCAATTTTCTCAAGCTGCGCGCGATGGTCGATGGCCAGCGCCATGACGCCGTCGCCGCCATGCACACCGCCGAACCGGTCCCTCGTCGTCGCCCAGTGCAACTGATTCAGCGCCGCATCCTTGCGCAAGGCCCTGGTGGTGACGCCGGTCGCCAGAAAATGCTGCATTTCCGCAAACGTGGCATATTCCACCGAGCACAGCAGCCGCGAGACCGCGAAAGCACCGCCGGCATTGGCAAAGGCGCAGCAGGTTTCATAAGGCTCGCCGCGCAGATAGCCGCGCAGGAACCCGGCCATGAAGGCGTCGCCCGCTCCGAGCACATTGAAAACTTCCACCGGAAAGCCCGGGCCGCGCACGCCCTCATCAAGGCTCGCCGGAATCGCCCCCGGAAACACCGCACAGCCCATCGGCCCGCGTTTCATCACCAGCGTCGCCGCGCTCAGCGCCCGCACCGCCCGCAACGCCGCCAGCGGATCATCGACGCCGCCGGCAATCATCATTTCTTCCTCGGTGCCGACGATGAGATCGCAATGAGGCAAGGCCTTTTGCAGCAGCGCACTCACCGCTCCCGAGCGCCGGTAGCGCTCCTCGCCGGCGCCATGCCCGGCCAGACCCCAGAGATTGGGGCGGTAATCAATGTCAAAACACACCTTGCGCCCCGCCGCTTTGGCAATCTCGATCGCCCGGTATTGCGCGCTGGCGGTATTGTCGCGGGCAAAATGCGTGCCGGTAACGACAATGGCGGCAGCACTGGCGACATAGGCCGGATCAATATCGCTGGCATCGAGCGCGCCATCTGCACAATTGTCGCGATAAAAGATCAACGGAAACGAATGCTCGTCGCGTACACCGAGCAGCACCAGCGCGGTCAGGCGCGCCGGATCGGTATGGACACCGGTGACATCCACGCCCTCGCGCTGCAATTGCTCGCGGATGAACCGACCCATATGCTCGTCGCCGACCCTGGTGATCAACCCGCTTTTCAGCCCGAGACGGGCGGCGCCAATGGCGATATTGGCCGGACAGCCGCCGACGGCCTTGGAAAAGCTCGCCATGTCTTCGAGCCTTCCGCCGATCTGCTGGCCGTAGAGATCGACCGAAGAACGGCCTATGGTGATGACGTCGAGGGAAGGCTGCATGTTGGAACCGCACCATGATGGAGCACGATGCCCGGCTTGCGCCGGGTCATCCGCCGCTAATATGAAACATAAATTCTACTCTTGCGTCAATTCAGAATATATATTCTTTTATTGTCTGCTGGATTCGGCTATCGCTTGGGGCGGAGCCAACTGTGGAGAGACGAGATGGTTATGCGATTTGGGGTGATCGGTGCCGGGCGCATCGGCAAGATTCACGGCGGCAATATTGCGGCCCGCGACGATGCCCGCGTGGTTTCGGTGGCCGATGCCGATGCCAGGGCTGCCGGCGCGCTGGCCAAGGCGACGGACGCCAAGGTCGCCGCCATCGACGATATTCTCGCCGACAAGGGCATTGATGCGGTCGCCATCTGCGCCCCCACCGACATGCACGCCGATCTCATCAGCCGCGCTGCCGAGGCCGGCAAGGCGATTTTCTGTGAAAAGCCGGTCGATCTCGATGTCGCCCGCATCAAGGCCTGCCTGAAAATTGTGGACAAGGCCGGCGTGCCGCTGATGATCGGCTTCAACCGCCGCTTCGATCCGAATTTCGCCGCCCTGCAGCAGCGCCTCGTCGATGGCGTCGCTGGCGAGGTCGAACTGGTGTCGATCATCTCGCGCGATCCCTCGCCGCCGCCGGTTTCCTATGTCGAGCGCTCCGGCGGCCTGTTTCGCGACATGATGATCCATGATTTCGACATGGCCCGGTTCCTGCTCGGCGAAGAACCCGTCGCGGTCATGGCCTCAGGCTCGTCGGTGGTCGACAAGGCCATAGGTGCGGCTGGCGACGTCGACACTGCGGCGGTGATTCTCGAAACCAGATCAGGCAAGATCTGCCAGATTTCCAACTCGCGCCGCGCCACCTATGGCTATGACCAGCGCATGGAAGTGCACGGCTCCAAGGGCATGTTGCGCGCCGGCAATATCCACGAAACCACGGTGGAATTTTCTGGCGCCAAGGGCGTTGCCGCCGACCCGGTGCAGAATTTCTTCCTCGAACGCTATGAGGCCGCCTATCGCGCCGAACTCGCCGCCTTCATCAAGGGCGCGAAAAAGGGCACGGCCCTGTCGCCTTCGGGCCATGACGGGCTGAAAGCCGGACTACTGGCCGATGCCGCCACCCTGTCAGCCAAAGAGCACCGCCGCGTTGAAGTGAAACTTTAGGCGAGGCTGGCGTCCGGCAAGCGCGTCGGCGCCCGCTCCACCGTCTCGATATAGAGGCGTTCGAGCAGATTGCAGGCGACATCGAGGCGATAGCCGGCACTGGCCCGCATATCGCTGATCGGCTGCAATTCCTCGCGCAATTGCGCCTGCGCGGCGGCGAGCGTCTGCCGCGTCCACGGCCCGCCGCGCAACCGCGCCTCGCAGGCCCTGGCGCGGCACACCACCCCGGCCATGCCCCCGAACGCAAGGCGGATATCGTTAATGCGGGCACCGTCATAATCGAGCCAGACCGCCATCATCACGCAGGAAATGTCCTGATCGGCGCGCTTGCTGATCTTCCATGCCTTTAGCACCGCCCCGGGCTTGAGCCGCGGCACGCTGACATGGGTGATGAATTCATCGGGCGCGCGATCCTGCACGCCATAGCTGAGGAAAAATTCATCCAGAGCCAGCTTGCGGCGGTGCTCGCCGCGCCGCAGGCCAAGGCTCGCCCCCGCTGCCAGCAGCAGCGGCGACATATCGCCGATGGGTGAGCCATTGGCGATATTGCCGACCACCGTGCCGCTGTTGCGCACCTGCACGCCGCCGATCCTTGTGATGAGCGCACCCGTTTCCGGGAACAGCCCGACCAGCTTCGCCTGCGCCTCGCTATAGGTGACGCCGGCGCCGATCTCGATATGGTCGTTAGATTCGGCAATCTGTTTCAGGCTGTCGATGCCGCCCAGCCAGAAAATCGGGTCGAGCCGCATGAGCTTCTTGTTGATCCACAGGCCGACATCGGTATTGCCGGCCACCAGCGTCGGCCGCCCGGCATCCTTGCCGCCGGCGTGCTGCACCAGCAGGTGCGCCAGCTCATCCTCGCTTGCAGGTGCCATAAAGCAGGTATCGCCGTCGCCAAGGCACAGCGTCGTGCCGTCATGCAGGGCTTCAAGCCTTGCCAGCGTCTCCTTGCTGCGCCTGTCCCATTGATCGGGCGCCTCATGGGCGTCGATCATGGCAGCGGCGCGGATGATCGGCGCATAGCCGGTGCAGCGGCACAGATTGCCCGCCAGCGCCTCGGCGGCATCGACACGTTCAGATTTCGGCTGCTTGGCGCGGGCATAGAGCGACATGACGAAGCCCGGCGTGCAAAAGCCGCATTGCGAGCCATGGGCATCAACCATCGCCTGCTGCACCATGTGCAGCCGCGCCCCGTCCGCCAGATGCTCGACCGTCAGCACCTGCGCGCCATCGAGCATGCCGACCAGCAAGGTGCAGGCATTGACGGCGCGATAGTCGAGCCGCCCGTGCCGGGGCCGCACCAGCACGATCGTGCAGGCCCCGCAATCGCCCTCATTGCAACCTTCCTTGGTGCCGGTCAGCCGCGCCGTGCCGCGCAACCAGTCAAGCACGCTGAGCGACGCACTGATGCCCGAAACCCGGACCAGTTCGTCCCCCAGCATGAACCTGACAGCGTCGCGCATGGCTCCGGCTTCGCCAGCAAGGTGCCTTATGACGGCAGCTTGTCGTCGATGCCCTTGACGTACCAGTTCATCGACAGGATGTCCTTGTCAGCCACAGCCTCGCCGGCCTTGGCCGCAATCGTTCCGTCCTGCTTGGTGATCGGCCCGTGGAACGGGTTGAGCTTGTCGGCCTTGATCGCGGCACTGGTCGCCACCGCCATGGCTTTGACATCGTCCGGCATATTGGTGAAGGGCGCCATGCGCACCATATCGAGATCCATGCCGCCCCAGGTATCGGTCGACTTCCAGGTGCCGTCGAGCACGGCCTGCGTGCGCTTGATGTAATAGCCGCCCCAATGATCGACAATCGAGGTCAGGATCGCCTTGGGCGCAAAGCGCGCCATGTCGGACGATTGCCCGAAACCATGCTTGCCGGCCTTTTCCACCACCTGCAGCGGCGCGGCGCTGTCGGTGTGCTGGCAAATGATGTCGCAGCCCTGCGACAGCAGCACCTTGGCGGCATCCGCCTCCTTGCCCGGATCGAACCAGACATTGGCCCAGATGATTTTCAACTTGATGCCGGGATTGACCGATTGCGCACCCAGCATGAAGGCATTGATGCCCGACACCACTTCGGGAATCGGGAAGGCAGCAATATAGCCAATGGTGTTGTTCTTGGTCATTTTGCCGGCAATCTGCCCGATGACATAGCGGCCTTCATGGAATTTCGCCGAATAGGTCGAGAGATTCGGCGTGCGCTTGTAGCCGGTGGCATGCTCGAATTTCACTTTGGGATATTGCTTCGAGACCTTGACCATCGGGTCCATGTAGCCAAAGCTGGTGCCGAAAATCAGGTCATGGCCGCTGCGCGCCAGCTGCGCAAATGTCTGCTCGCTGCCGGCCTCCGGCACGCTTTCGAGAAAGCTGGTCTCGACCTTGTCGCCCAGCGCCTTCTGCAGTTCGAGGCGGCCCTGATCATGTTGATAGGAATAACCAAAATCGCCCACCGGGCCCACATAGACAAAGGCGGCTTTCAGCTTGGTGGCGGCTGAGGCCCGGCCCGTAGTGGCCATGCCAAGCCCGAGACTGGCGGCGCCGGTCAAGACATTGCGGCGGGAAATTTTAGTCATGGGTGCGTTCCTTCTTGCTATGGTTCCTTGAGGGAAACTTCATGTATCGGCAACGAAAGGCAAGCCTAGCGCCGCTGGCGTCAGACTACCACGGTAACGGCGCAAATTCAGCAAGATCAATGCCAGAATCGTCACCACATAGGGCAAGGCCGACAGCATTTGCGAAGGCAGGCGAATGCCCAGCGCCTGCGCCTGCAGCTGCAGGATGGTGGCCCCGCCGAACAGCAGGGCCCCCAGCACCACGCGCCACGGTTTCCATGAGGCAAAGACCACCAGCGCCAGCGCGATCCAGCCGCGTCCGGCCGAAAGCCCCGGCGACCAGAACGGCGTATAGGCCAGCGTCAGATAGGCCCCCGACAGCCCGGCGCAGGCACCGCCAAACAGCACCGCCATCAGCCTCGTGCCGCCAACCGACATGCCGAGCGCATGTGCGGAGGCCGGATTATCCCCGACCGCGCGCAGGTTGAGCCCGGCGCGGCTGTAGCGCAAAAACCAGGCAACCCCCGCCACCAGCGCCAGGGCGGCATAAACAAAGCCATCCTCGCCAAACAGCATATGGCCGACATAGGGCAGGCCGGAGAGCCAGGGCAGATGCAGGTGCGGCGCGCCATCGCGCTTCAGACCGACATAATGCGCCCCTATCAGTCCCGACAGCCCCTGCCCGAAAATGGTCAGCGCCAGCCCGGCCGCCACCTGGTTGACGGCAAAGCCGATGGTCAGCAGGCCATAGAGCGACGCCATGGCCAATCCGGCGGCGACACCGCACAGCGCCCCGACCAGCGTCGAGCTGCTGAAATAGGCCCCGATGAAGCCGCATACCGCGCCCATCAGCATCATGCCTTCGACACCAAGATTGAGCATGCCCGAGCGCTCGGCCACCAGTTCGCCGATGGCCGCCAGAATCAGCGGGATCGACGAGGCAATGATGGTTGCGGCAACCGCCTGGAAGAACACGCTGCTCATGACGCCCGCCTCGCAAGGGTCAGCCGGTAATGCGTCAGCACATCGGCGGCGAGTACGCACATCAGCACCACGCCCTGAAACGCCGTTGTCAGGTCGAGCGGCAGCTTCATGGCAATCTGCGCCGCCTCGCCGCCGATATAGGTCAGCGCCAGCACCAGCCCCGCGACCAGGATGCCGACCGGCGATAGGCGCCCGAGGAAGGCGACGATGATGGCAGCAAAGCCGTAGCCCGGCGAAATGCTCGGCTGCAACTGGTTGATGACGCCACTGACCTCGACCACCCCGGCGAGGCCGGCAAGACCGCCCGACAGCGCAAACAGCGCCAGGGTCAGGCGGCGATGGTCGAAACCGGCAAACCCGGCCGCGCGCGGCGCCATCCCGGCCGTGCGCACCGCAAAGCCGAAACGCGTGCGCGCCAGCACCACAGCCATGATGATCACCAGCAACACGGTGATGGCGACGCCGCTGTGCACCGCCCCGCCCGGCCACAGCGGTGGCAGCGTTGCCGACGGATCAAAGCCAGCCGTCACCGGAAAGTTGAAGCCCTTGGGATCACGCCAGGGCCCGCGCACCAGATAATCGAGATTGAGCTGCGCGACATAGACCAGCATCAGGCTGACGAGAATTTCCGACACGCCGAGCGTCACTTTCAGCACCGCCGGAATCAGCGCGTAAAGCGCGCCGCCCAGCGCCCCGATAACCAGCATCGCGGGGAGAATCCAGAAGGTCGCGTGGGTCATGCCATGGGTGGCGACCGCAATGCCGCCGCCCAGCGTGCCGCCGATCACGAACTGCCCTTCAGCCCCGATGTTCCACAGGTTGGCGCGGTAGCAAAAGGCAAGGCCCAGCGCGATCATCACCAGCGGCGAGGCCTTGACGACGATTTCCGCGAGGCTGAACGGATCGGCCAGCGGCTGCGCGAAATATACATTGAACGCCTCGACCGGCGATTTGCCGAGCGCGAGGATCATCAGCGCCCCGAACACCAGCGCCAGCGCCACGGCCAGCACCGGCGCCAGCAGCACAAGGGCGCGCGACGGGTTGGCGCGGGCCACGAGCTTGAGGCGCCACGAGCTAGCTGACATGGGCCGCCCCTGCAGTAAACTGGTTGGCGCCACCCATCAGCAGGCCAATTGCGCTGCGATCCAGCTCGCTCGCTGGGCGCGGCACGGAAAGATGGCCATGCGCCAGCGCGCAAAGGCGATCAGAGACTTCATAAAGCTCATCGAGGTCCTGGCTTATCACCAGCACCGCAGCCCCTCGCGTCGCCAGTTCGACAATCGCCTGGCGGATGGCGGCAGCGGCCAGCGCATCGACACCCCATGTCGGCTGGTTGATGACCAGCAGGCGCGGCTGGCGCGCCAGTTCGCGACCGACGACGAATTTCTGCAAATTCCCGCCCGACAGGGTCCGCGCCGCCGCCTCCGGCCCGGCGGTGCGCACATCGAAACCGGCAATCACCTCGTCGGTGCGCGCGAGCAGCGCGCTTTTGTCGATGAAACCATGGCGCAGCAAGCCCGGCAAGGCATGGCGCGACAAGAACAGATTATCAGCCAGGTTCATCGCTCCGACCGCGGCATGGCCATTGCGCTCTTCGGGCACGAAGGCGGCATCGAGCGCCCGCCGCCGGTTGATGCCCTGATCGCCGACCGCATGGCCGCCAATGACAATGGCTTCGGCTAGCGTGCGGCTTTCCCCGGAAAGCGCCGCAAATAGCTCGCTCTGGCCATTGCCGGCAATGCCGGCAACCCCCAGCACCTCGCCCTCGCGCACCTCCAGCGAGATTTCATGCAGGCTGACGCCATGCAGATCGGGCGCGGCAAGGCTCAGGTCCTTCAGCCGCAGCCGCACCGCACCCACCGCATCGCCGGAGGGCGGGCGCACCGCGCCAATATCGCGGCCCATCATCAATTCGCCCAGCTGATGGGCCGAATAGGCCTTGGGATCGCAGGTCGCCACCAGCCGCCCGGCCCGCAAAATGCTGGCGCGGTCGCAAAGCTGGCGCACTTCCTCAAGCTTGTGCGAAATATAGATCAGCGCCTTGCCTTCGGCCTTCAGGCGCTTCAGCGTCGCAAACAATGTAGTGGCTTCCTGCGGCGTCAACACCGAGGTCGGCTCATCAAGCACCAGCACACGCGGCTCCTGGATCAGCGCCCGCACGATCTCGACGCGCTGTCGCTCGCCGGCCGAAAGGCTCCAAACCGGCCGCTGCGGATCGAGCGGCAGGCCATAGCGCGTCGCAATGGCGCTGATCCGCTGGTCGAGACGCTTGAGGCCGGCCTTGGCCGGCAACACCAGCGCGATATTTTCGGCCACGGTGAGATTTTCGAACAGCGAGAAATGCTGGAACACCATGCCGATGCCAGCGGCGCGCGCCTCTTGCGGCGAGCCAAAGCGCATGGCCTTGCCATCCAGGCTGATGCTGCCGCTGTCAGGCTGGATCAGGCCATAAAGAATTTTCACCAGCGTCGATTTGCCGGCGCCATTCTCGCCGAGCAGCGCGTGGATTTCGCCCGGCAGCACCGCAAGGCTGACATCGTCATTCGCCATCAGCGCGCCAAACCGCCGGGTGATATGATCGAGACTGACGAGGGGTGGAGACATGGAGAGCGCAGAACCGGACTTCAGAACCGCATGGCGGCGGGAAGCGCTGAATGTGCTGCCAAGCCGCGCCGTTTGGCAAGGGGCTTCATGGCGTCAGGCGGCCGTTTTGCAGCTTGTAAACAGCACCGGGCACGCCCTCGCGGCACTCAGGCCGCCGCCCTGATGCGCTTCAGGCCTTCGAGCAGCGCCATCTGCGGCGTTACCAATCTCGCCCCGGCGCCCAGCGCCGTGCTATAGAGCCCGTCATGTGGCGGCGCGGCAATGAGCGTCGGCGTCTCGGCCCCGTAAAGCTTCCGCGCGCCGCTGATTTCCTCGGCCACCAGCAGGCTGGAGATAAAGGGCTTGACTGTTTCCGCCGGCAAGGTGCCGCCCAGCACCCGCGCCCGCGCCTGGAAGAGGCCGCGCAGCACGCCGCCCCGGGCTTGCGCGGCGCTGCGCCCGGCGCTTGCACCCGGCTCCGGGCTCACCGGGGTCGCCGCCAGGCGGGCAATGAACGAGGCGCTCATGGCGGCATAAATTTCGCCGGTGATGAAGGTCGCGAAACTGGCAATCGCGCCGTCGCGCATTTCGATCCATTTGCTGTGGGTGCCGGGCTGGCAGATCAGCCCATGGGACACGCCCGCACCCAGCGCCAGCGTTTCCTCGCCGCGCATGACATCGAAAAACCCGTCGTCGCTGCGGCAGGAAACGCCCGGCACAAGCCAGACATCATGGCCATCAAGACTGTGGCGCAGCGCCCCGCGCCGCAGGTCGGCAGCGCTGCACGGTGCCGGCACATAGGGCACCTCGATCCAGCCATTGCGGCTCCCGACCATGCCTGCCATCCAGATCGGCAAGGCCGCATCAGCCGCGAGCCACGGCGCCAGACGGGCGCGCAGCAGCGGCGCAAAGCCGTCCGCCGCGACCACCTGAATACCCTCGTCGCTGACGATCTCGTCACGCACACTGCCATCTGGCGCGATCAGCCAGCCGCGCAGCCGTGTCGTGCCCCAATCGAGGGCGATAAAGCCAAGGCTCAAACCCAGCCCCCGTCGACGACATATTGCTGGTTGGTGCAGGCGGAAGCCTCGTCGGAGGCGAAAAACAGCGTCGCGCGGGCAATTTCATCGGGCTGCAGCGGCCGCTTCAGGCACTGGCGCTGCATCAGCTCGGCCTCGCTGGCGGGCGTCAGCCACAGGGTCTTTTGCCGCTCGGTCATGATCCAGCCCGGGGCGATGGCATTGACGCGGATGTTAAAGGCACCAAAATCGCGCGCCAGTGACCGGGTCAGCCCGAGAATGGCGGATTTGGCCGCGGTATAGACCGCCATGCCGCCCTGTCCGATCATCCAAGAGGTCGAGCCGAAATTGACGATCGACCCGCCGCCGGCCTGCTGCATATCCGGCAGGACCGCCTGGGCGGCAAAAAACTGATGCTTGAGATTGACTGCGATCCGCTCGTCAAAATAGGCCTCGGTCACGTCCGGCGTGACATGGCGCTCGTCATGTGCGGCATTGTTGATCAGGATGGTGATCGGCCCCTGCACCGCCCGCACCGCCGCAATGGCCGCCTTCAGCGCCGCAATATCGCGCAGGTCGCAAAACTCGAAATGCACGTCAAGCCCGGCGGCGCGCAGCTCCGCCATCAGCTGCCGCGATGGCGCCTCGGCAATGTCGAGAAAGCCAACCTTGCAGCCCTGCTCGGCAAAGCGCCGTGTCAAGGCCGCGCCAATGCCGGACCCCCCGCCGGTAATCAGGACGGATTTGCCGCGAAGACTGGGATAGGACGCGATCGGTGCTGCTGAAGCGGGCATGGTACTGGTCTCCTTGGTCGAAGGGCTTTGTCGCCTTCTGGTTGGCCCGCCCCGGTGATTTTGTCAATTTGTTAGACAAACGAAAGCAGAAAAATTTGCACGCGGGGAACTCGCTACCGCCCGCAAGCCATGCTAGAGCGCGGCTATGACTTCGCATCCCGCCCCCCTCCCGCGCACCCGCATCGACGACATCTTCGCGCGCCTCAAGACTGAAGGCCGCGCGGCGCTGGTCACCTTCGTCGAGGCCGGGGACCCGGATGAGGCGACGTCGCAGGCCCTGCTCGACGCCCTGCCGGCCGCCGGTGCCGATATCATTGAATTCGGCATGCCCTTTACCGATCCTATGGCCGATGGCCCGGTCATTCAGGCTGCCGGCCTGCGTGCCCTCCATGCCGGCCAGACGCTGCGCCGCACCCTTGCCATGGTCAAGGCCTTCCGCAGCACCAATGACGCGACACCGCTGGTGCTGATGGGCTATTTCAACCCGATTTATGTCTATGGCGTCGAGGCATTCGTGCGCGATGCCAGGGCCGCCGGCGTCGATGGCCTGATCGTCGTCGACCTGCCGCCCGAGGAAGATGACGAATTGTGCCTGCCGGCCATGGCGGCGGGGCTGAATTTCATTCGTCTCGCCACCCCCACGACCGATGCCGCGCGTCTGCCCAAAGTGCTGCAAAACACCTCCGGCTTTGTCTATTACGTCTCGATCAATGGCATTACCGGCGCCGCCGAGCCGGATTATTCGCAGGTCGAGCACGCTGTGGCCCGGCTGCGCGCCCATACCGACCTGCCGATCTGCGTCGGCTTTGGTGTGCGCAATGCCGCCGCCGCCCGCGCCATCGCCACCCATGCCGATGGCGTCGTCGTCGGCACTGCGCTGATCAGCGCCCTCGCCGGCACACTCGATCAGCAGGGCCATGCCACCGGCACGACCCGCGGCAAGGTTGTCGATCTCGTGCAGGCCCTGTCGCAGGGTGTCCATGCCGCGCAGCGCGGCTGAGCTTCCTTGAAAAAGGCGCGAAGGCGTTTCATAAGCGCCTCAAGAATGCGTTTCGGAGTTGAACATGAACTGGATTTCCGATGTTGTGCCGCCACGCATCCGCTCGCTGCTGCGACGCGACACGCCCGAGAACCTCTGGGTCAAATGCCCGGAGAGCGGCCAGTTGGTGTTCCATAAGGATCTTGAGGCCAATCTTTATGTTGTGCCGGGTTCCGGCCACCACATGCGCATTCCCGCCAAGGCGCGTCTTGCCGCGCTGTTTGATGGCGGCACCTATGAAGACATTCCCACCCCCGAAGTCCCGGCTGATCCGCTGAAATTCCGCGACGTCAAGCGCTACAGCGACCGGCTGAAGGAAAACCGCGCCAAGACCGGCCGTCCCGACACCATCATGCTGGCGGCGGGCAGCATCGAAGGCCAGAAGGCCGTGGTCGCGGTGCATGATTTCGAGTTTCTCGGCGGCTCGCTAGGCATGGCCGCCGGCGAGGCGATCATCACCGGCATGTTGACGGCGGTCGAGCGCCGCCGCCCCTTCATCATCTTCACTGCCTCGGGCGGCGCGCGCATGCAGGAAGGCATGTTCTCGCTGATGCAGATGCCGCGCACCACCGTCGCCGTCCAGCGCCTTCGTGCGGCAAAACTGCCCTATATTGTTGTGCTTACCAACCCTACGACCGGCGGCGTCACCGCCTCCTATGCCATGCTCGGCGATGTCCATATTGCCGAACCCGGCGCGGTGATCGGCTTTGCCGGGGCGCGGGTGATCGAGCAGACCATCCGAGAGCGCCTGCCCGAAGGGTTCCAGCGTGCCGAATATCTGAAAGATCACGGCATGGTTGACATGGTGGTCAAGCGCACTGAAATGCGCCCGATGCTCGCCCGCCTCTGCGCCCTGCTGACGCGCGCGCCGGTTGAGCCGCCGCTGGCGGCGCCGGAACCGCAGCCTGCATGACCTCGCCCCAGGCCGTTGATGCGACAGGAGCCGTGCTGCAAAGGCTGCTCGGCCTGCATCCCAAAAAGATCGACCTGTCGCTCGGCCGCATCCTGACCCTGCTGGACAGGCTCGGCCGTCCGCAACAACATCTGCCGCCGACGATCCATGTCGCCGGCACCAATGGCAAGGGCTCGACCGTCGCTTTCATGCGCGCCATGCTGGAAACGGCCGGGCGGCGCGTGCATGTCTATACCTCGCCGCATCTCGTGCAATTTCACGAACGCATCAGGCTGGCCGGCCGTCTGATCGGGGATGACCGCCTGCGTGCGGTGCTGGAAGAATGCGAGCACGCCAATGGCGGGGCACCGATCACCTTTTTTGAAATCACCACCGCCGCCGCCCTGCTCGAATTCTCCCGCATCCCGGCCGATATGCTGCTGCTGGAGGTTGGCCTTGGCGGGCGCTATGACGCCACCAATGTCATCGACCGCCCGGCCCTGAGCGTCATCACGCCGGTCTCGCACGACCATCCCGAATTTCTCGGCACCGAGATCACCGGCATTGCCCGTGAGAAGGCCGGCATCCTCAAGCCCGGCGCCCCGGCGATCATCGCCCCGCAAGGCGAGGCGGCGCTCGGCGTCATCCGCGAGGAGGCTGCCCGCGTCGGCGCGCCTCTGGAAGTCGCCGGTGAGGATTTCCACGTCCATGGCGAGCATGGCCGCATGATCTATCAGGATGAGGCCGGCCTGCTCGACCTGCCGCCACCGAGGCTGCCGGGGCGTCACCAGTTCGACAATGCCGCCACCGCCATTGCCGCCTTGCGCCGGCTGGAGCCGACCTTCGCCATTGAGGCGATCGAGCAAGGCCTTGGCCATGTCACCTGGCCGGCGCGCCTGCAGCGCCTCAAGGCCGGGCCGCTGCTGGCAAGCGCCCCGCCGGGCGTCGAGCTCTGGCTCGATGGCGGCCATAATGCCGATGGCGGACGCGTCCTTGGCGATGCCATGGCGGATTTCGAGGACCGCGCCACCCGGCCGCTGATTGTCATCTGCGGCACGCTTGCCACCAAGGATACCGCTGCCTTTCTGCGGGCGTTTCGCGGCCTGGCGCAGGAAATCATCGGCGTGCCGGTGGCTGGCGATCATGCCGGACGCAGCGCCGCCGAGGTCGCCGCCGCCGCCCGCGCCCAGGGCATACCCGCCAGCGCCTGCGCCAGCGTGCCCGATGCCCTTAGCTATCTCAGGGCCCGCGCCTGGCCCAAACCCCCGCGCGTGCTGATTGCCGGATCACTCTATCTCGCCGGGGAAGTGCTGCGCCTGCAGGGCGAGACGCTGGCCTGATCCCGTCTCAAATAAAATAAATCCGGTCGGGCAACTGGTTGGCATGGTCAGCCTCGGCCGGAAAATGCGCTGCCAGGCGGGCCCCGCAAGCGCCGACGGCGCCGATGAATCCGTCGACCACCCGCCCGGCTTTCGCCTCGCCGATCAAGGCATCGACAATGCCCTGCCATTCATCCTGCGGAATTTTGGCGGCAATGCCGGTATCGGCGATAATCCGCACATAGCGCTCGGCCAGCGACACGAAGATGAGAATGCCGGTGCGCGCCGCCGTATGCGAGACATGCCGCAATTCAAATTGCTCCAGCGCCGCAGCATGGGCGCGCGCCCGCTGGATGCTTCGCGGCACCAGCCACAGGCGCAGGCGCCGCTGCGTCAGCGCGAGTCCGGCCAGCAGAAACACCGCGAGCTGCACCAGATAGATATGCTGCACCGACCAGGGCGTGAAGACGATCAGTGGCCATGGCAGCGCCAGCGCCAGAAACAGGCTCCACAGGAGGGGAATTTCCGCATAATCGGAGGCCGCATGCGCCAGCACGCAGACGATTTCGCCGGAAGTGGCGGCTTCCGCCGCGTGGATCGCCGCGCCAATGCGGCGCTGGTCGTCGGCGCTGAGCATCATCTACCAGCTCCCCGAGGCGCCACCGCCCCCTGACGAGCCGCCGCCGCCGGAAAAGCTGCCAAAATCACCGCCAGACGAAAAGCCGCCGCGCTCCATCCCGCCCAGCATGCCGCCGATCATGCCACCGGCAAAGCTGGCGCCCATGCTGGCGCGCCGCCCGCCCGAGACCTGCGCCCGCCAGTTCATGAACATGAACAACAGCAGCAGAAAGCCGAAAACCAGCAAATTCACCGGCGAGGAGCGATTGTCGGGCCGCACCGGCTGGCGCGCCACCCAATTGGTTTTGTCGCCGGACAAAACCGCAATGATGTCATCGACCCCGCTCGAAATGCCGCCCGACAGGTCACCCTGTTTGAAGCGCGGCACGATGGCATGGGTGATGATGATATTGCTGAGGACATCGGTCAGCGTGCCCTCAAGCCCGTAGCCGACCTCGATGCGCACCTGATGCTCTTTGGGCACCACCAGCAGCAGCACACCATTATTCGTGGTCTTTTGCCCAAGCTTCCAGGCGCGAAACATCTCATTGGCAAAGGTGTCTATGTCCTGGCCCTGCAGCGACGGCACCGTCGCCACCACCAGCTGGATGCTGGATTTGCTCTCCAGCGCCTGCAACTGGCTATCGAGCCTGGTCATGGTTGTGGCATTGATGACATGCGCCGCATCCACCACCCGGCCGGTCAGCGGCGGGAATGTCAGGCCCGCCAGGGCGGCCATGCTCAGCGCCAGCACCAGCAGCGTGGCGGCGGCAAGACGCAAGGGCGAGGATTTCAGCACGGCCGGCTCCCGGCGTTAAAATTTCACCTTGGGCGGGGTCGCAGCACCGGCATCAGCCGAAAATTCCGCCATGGGCTGATAGGAGCGAAAGAACGTCGAGGCCCAGATCACCCCGGGAAAGGTTCGCAGCGACAGATTATAATCGCGCACCGCCCTGATATAATCGCGCCTCGCCACGGAAATGCGGTTCTCGGTGCCTTCGAGCTGCGATTGCAGCGCCAGGAAATTCTGATTTGATTTCAGGTCAGGATAATTTTCGCTGATGGCCATCAAATGCCCGAGCGCACCCGAGAGCTGGTTTTGCGCATCGGTGAAGGCCTTGAGCTTGGCCGGATCGGTCAGCTGCGAGGCATCGATATGCACCGATGTGGCCTTGGCGCGCGCCTCGACCACGGCAGTCAGCACATCCTTTTCCTGCTTGGCATAGCCCTGCACGGTGGCGACCAGATTGGGGATCAGGTCGGCACGGCGCTGATACTGGTTCTGCACCTGCGCCCATTGCGCCTTGGCGTTCTCCTGCGCGGTCGGAATGGCATTATAGCCGCAGCCTGCCAGAACCAGCGAGCCGAGCACCAGAACCAGCACCATACGCAAGCGCAGCAACAGCGTTTTCATGGCTTTACCCCTGCCCTGTGTGAACCGTTTCGGGCTTGACCGCCGGTTCATTCGGTTGGTTTGAGATCCTTCAGCTTGGCGAAGACCGACGACACGTCGACACCATCCTCTTCGTCATCCTTCGGCTTTTGTGGGCTCTCGCCGAACACCGAGGCGGCGCTGGCCGGCGCTGCCGGGCGGGTGGTGATCTCCGCCGGAATCAGCGTCTGGCCGCGATCTTCCTCGGCGCGCGGACGCTCCTTGGCGGCGCGATTGACTTCGAAATCGAGCTCGACCTGCGTGCACAGGCCCAGCGACACCGGATCGACCGGCGACATGGCCGCTGAATTCCAGTGGGTGCGCTCGCGGATCGATTGCAACGTATGCTTGGTCGTCCCGGCAAGGCGCATGATCTGCGCATCCTTCAGTTCCGGATGGTTGCGCACCAGCCACAAGATCGCATTCGGGCGATCCTGCCGGCGCGACAGCGGAGTGTAGCGCGCCCCGCGCTTGGCCTTGATTTCCGGCACCTTCACCTTGGAGGGCGCCAGTTTCAATTCATAGGACTTGTCTTTTTCGCCGTGCTGGATTTCCTCACGGGTCAGCGCGCCATTAGTGATCGGGTCATGGCCCTTGATTCCGGCGGCGACCTCGCCATCGGCAATGCCCTTCACTTCAAGCGGATGCAATTTGCAGAAATTGGCGATCTGCTCGAAGGACAGCGAGGTGTTGTCGATCAGCCACACGGCAGTGGCCTTGGGCATAAGCGGGGCGTTACTCATCTCTATCGGCTCCAGTTTCAGGCCGGACGTGATGCGCGTGGAGATACTTGCCCCGGATCGCGCCGCATCAGGGCCTCAAACTTTTCATCCATGACGGGGAGACCCGGCTATACGCCGCAACGCCCGGCAAGGCAACCAAAAGCTTGAGACAATCGCGCGCTGGTGCAGCAAAATTGGCAAGACAACACCTGCGTGCCGCATTGCCGCCATGAACCTTCGGTTAACCATAATCACGATTTGCGGAGATTCAAGCCAGTTTCGCAAGGGTTCATCAAGGTTGACAGAACCTTGATTTAACCTTCGCGCTTTACCCGTTCTTCGGGGCCAAGGGCTGCACTTTCACCTGACACTGAACTACCCAGGAGTTGAAGAATGTTCCAGACTATGACGATCAACGGCGCGCGTTCGGCACGCTTGGCGGTGGCGCTGACAGCGGCACTGGCCATGGCAGCCTGCTCGCGCACCGTGAAGGATGCCGGTGACAATGGCGGCCTTAATGGCGGCATCAACAATTCCGGCCTCGCCGCGCCCGGCAGCACCAAGGACTTTGTCGCCAATGTCGGTGATCGCGTCTTCTTCGACACGGATTCGGTCCAGTTCACGCCTGCCGACATCAACACCCTGAACAAGCAGGCTGCCTGGCTCAGCCGCTACAGCCAGTACCATTTCACCATCGAGGGCCATGCCGACGAGCGCGGCACCCGCGAATATAACTTCCAGCTTGGTGCCAGCCGCGCCCAGAATGTGAAGACCTACCTGATTTCGCGCGGTATTTCCGCCTCGCGCATGAACACCATTTCCTATGGCAAGGAGCGCCCGGTCGCGACCTGCAACAATATCTCCTGCTGGTCGCAGAACCGCCGCGCCGTCATCGTGCTGCATACCGGCGGCCGCTCCTGAGCTTGCCGGGGTGCCATCCGCCTCGTTGACGCCAGCCTGGCGCTCGGCGATAGGAAGGCGATGGAACCCCCGCAAATCTTTGATGGCGATCTGATCAGGCAGCGACTGGCGCGCGCCCAAGCCACTGGCATGGCGAGTTTCCTCGTCGACCGCCTGATCGAGGACCTGATCGAGCGACTGTCGCTGGTCAAGCGGCAATTCACCCTCGCCGCCGACATTGCCACCCCGTCACCGGACGTGACCCTGCGCCTGCGCACCTCGATGCAGGCGCAACATCTGGCACCGCTCGCCGCTCTCGCCGCGCCCCTGCCCGGCCGCCTTCTCACCGGCGAGGATCTGGAGCTGGCACCCGAAAGCCTCGATCTCGTCACCTCGGTGGCCGCCCTGCAATTTGCCAATGATGTCCCCGGACTGTTCGCGCAGGTCAGGCGTGCGCTGAAACCCGACGGCCTGTTCATATGTTGCCTTGCCGGCGGCGACACCCTTTATGAATTGCGCGCCTGCCTGACCGAGGCCGAGACCGGGCTGACCGGCGGTGCCAGCCCGCGGATCATCCCCTTTGCCGATGTGCGCAGCATCGGCGCCCTGGCGCAGCGCGCCGGCTTTGCATTGCCGGTGGTCGATCTTGAACGCATCACCGTGCGCTACCCTTCGATGCTGGCGCTGCTGGCCGACCTGCGGGCCATGGGCGCCACCAACCCCCTGTGCGAGCGCGCTCGCAAGCCCGCCAGCCGCGCCCTGTTTCTGCGCGCCGCCGCGCTTTATGCTGAACGCTTCAGCGATGCCGACGGCAAGATCCGCGCCAGCTTCGACTGGATCTGGATGTCCGGCTGGGCGCCCCATGCCAGCCAGCAAAAACCCCTTGCGCCCGGCACGGCCAAAATGCGCCTTGCCGATGCGCTCAAAACCCGGGAGATCAAACCCGAATGACCCGCCCGACTGCCGCCCTGCGCGCCGAATTCCCGCTGTTCATGCGGTTTTCCACCCGCTGGAGCGATAATGATGCCTATGGCCACGTCAATAATGCGCTTTACCATCATTATTTTGACGCCGCCGTGAACCGCCTGCTGATCGAGGGCGGCGCGCTCGATCCAGTCACCAGCGTCGAAATCGGCCTTGTGGTCGAGAGCAACTGCACCTGGTTCGCCTCGCTGAAATATCCCGAGGACGTCGAGATCGGCCTCAGCCTCGTGAACCTTGGCACGTCCTCGGTAACCTACCGCCTCGGTGCCTTCGCGCCGCAGGCTCCGGCCTCGGCGGCGCTGGCGCGCTATACCCATGTTTATGTCAACCGGCATTCCGGCCGGCCGGTGCCGGTGCCGGATCCGGTGCGCCGCCTGCTTGCCCCGCTGGCGGTCACCGCGGCCCCGTCGCCGCCATCGGCATGAAGATTGCGGCTTGTAAACTTTGCGCTAGTATGGAGCGCTACTCATAAGGATGGTGACACCATGGCGCAAAAATCAGCGCAGGACACGACGCAGGAAAAGCCTGCGCTTGTCATCAAGAAATACGCCAACCGGCGGCTCTACAACACCGGCTCAAGTGTCTATGTGACGCTGGAAGACCTCGCCGGCATGGTCAAGCGCGGCGAGGAATTCGTGGTGCAGGACGCCAAGACCTCGGAAGACATCACCCGCGCCGTTCTCACCCAGATCATCTTCGAGCAGGAAGGCAAGACCGGCCAAAATCTGCTGCCCACCAATTTCCTGCGCCAGCTCATCGGCTTTTACGGCGACCAGATGCAGGTGATCGTGCCGAGCTATCTTGAATTCACATTCTCCAAACTGGTGGGCGAACAGCAGAAATACCGCGACCAGATGGCCAAATTCATGATTGGCGGCAAGCTTGGCGAGCCGACCCTGCCGATGTTCGCCTCGCTCGAAGAGCAGGCCCGCAAGAACATGAGCATGTTCAGCCAGGCCCTCGCCATGCTCAATCCTTTCGCGCCGCCGCCAGCGACCCCCGCGCCGCCCGCACCGCCCGATGACCTCGAAACCATGCGCCGCGAACTCTCCGAGATGCAGCGCCGTCTCGACAAGATGGGCAAGAGCTGACCCGCCGCCCCACCTCAAAAAATACTGGCGCCGGCATCCGCGCTCGCAACAACCTTGCGGAAGCTGGCGAACAGATCACGGCCGATGCCGGTATGGCTGGCTGAGAGATCGGCCGTGACCGGCGCGCGCGCCGCCCATTCGTCATGCGCCACAAGCACGTCGAGACGCCCGGCAACCGCATCGAGCCGGATCATGTCGCCCTCGCGGATTTTGGCGATGGCCCCGCCCATTTCCGCTTCAGGCGTCAGGTGAATGGCGGCCGGCACCTTGCCCGAAGCCCCCGACATGCGCCCGTCGGTGATCAGCGCCACTTTCTGGCCGCGATCCTGCAGGATGCCGAGGGTCGGTGTCAGCTTGTGCAATTCCGGCATGCCATTGGCCCGCGGCCCCTGAAAGCGCACGACGGCAATAAAATCGCCGGTCAGGCTGCCGGCCTTGAACGCCGCCTGCAATTCCGCCTGATCATGGAAAATCCGGGCCGGTGCCTCGACAATATGCCGCTTCGGGTCGATCGCCGAGGTCTTGATCACGGCGCGGCCGATATTGCCATCCAGCGTTTTCAGGCCGCCATTGGGCTGGAACGGGTGGCTCACCGGCCGCAGCACCGGCGCATCGGCGGCGGGCCGGGGCGCGGCCTCGCGCAGGATGCTGCCATCGCCCGCAAGCTTCGCCTCGATCCGGTAGGCATCAAGCCCCTTGCCGAAAACCGTGGTCACATCATCGTGCAGCAGCCCTCCATCCAGCAATTCGGCCATCAGCGAGCCCATGCCACCGGCGGCATTGAAATGGTTCACATCGGCCGAACCATTGGGGTAGATCCGCGTCAGCAGCGGCACCACTTCGGCCAGCGCCGCAAAATCATCCCATGTCAGGGTGATGCCAGCCGCCTTGGCCATGGCGACCAGATGCATGGTGTGGTTGGTCGAACCGCCGGTGGCATGCAGGCCGACGACACCATTGACGATCGCCCGCTCGTCGATCATGCGGCCGATCGGGGTATATTCGTTGCCAGCCGCCGTAATCGCCAACGCCCGTTTGGCGGCCTCGGTGGTCAGCGCATCGCGCAGCGGCGTGTTGGGGTTGATGAAGCTGGCGCCGGGCATATGCAGGCCCATGATTTCCATCAGCATCTGGTTGGAATTGGCAGTGCCGTAGAACGTGCAGGTGCCGGGGCCGTGGTAGGATTGCGATTCCGACTCCAGCAAGGCGGCGCGGTCAACCTTGCCCTCGGCATAAAGCTGGCGGGTTTTGGATTTCTGGTCATTGGGCAGGCCGGAGGTCATCGGCCCTGCCGGAATGAAAACCGCCGGCAAATGCCCGAAAGACAAGGCACCGATGACGAGGCCGGGCACGATCTTGTCGCAGACACCAAGATAGACCGCCGCGTCGAACATCTGGTGCGACAGCGCCACGGCGGTCGACAGGGCAATGACATCGCGCGAGAACAGCGACAATTCCATGCCGGCCTCGCCCTGCGTGACGCCATCGCACATGGCTGGCACGCCGCCCGCCACCTGCGCCACCCCGCCAACGGCCCGCGCCGCAGCGCGGATGAGATCGGGAAAGCGCTCGAACGGCTGATGCGCCGAGAGCATGTCATTATAGGCGGTGACAATGGCGAGATTGGCGACATCGGTGCCTGCCAGCGCCGCCTTGTCAGCCGGGCCGCAGGCGGCAAAGCCATGGGCGAGATTGGCGCAGCCCAGCCGGCCACGGCGCGGACCCTTGGCTGCGGCCTCGTCAATCGCCTGCAAATAGCGCCGCCGCTGGGTCGCGCTGCGCCGCACGATCGTTTCGGTGACATCGGCAATGCGTGCGTGAAGGGTCATGATCCTGGCTCCGCCATCTGGTTCTTGTTGGAGTGGCTATAGACTTAATTACTAGGCGCTGCCACCAAAAGCGTGCATGTCAATTCCCCGCCCCAAAACCTGCATTCCCGGATGCTTGCGGCGTCCCGCGGCCGACCCCGCACCTTGACGGCCAGCGGTGCCGCTGCCCCTCTAAACCAAGTCTTTACCAAAAAGACCAGCATTCCCAATAGTCAGATGTTTGAATGTCGCCATTAACAGCCTTGAAACAACTGGCGGCTAATTTGCCCTTACCCAAGCGAGCCAAGGAGCAAGCGGTTTGCCGGGCCAGTCAGTCAACAGGAGCAATATCATGAAGAATCTTGTTTCGCGGTTTGCCAAGAATGAATCAGGCGCAACCGCCATCGAGTACGGCCTGATCGCCGCCCTCATTTCCGTGGTCATCATCACTGCCATCACCACCCTCGGCAAGAACCTGACCAACACCTTCAACAGCATCGCTTCCAACATCTGATGCTTTGATTGCTGGAGCGGGCGCGATAAGCCCGCTCGAAGAGACGATCGCGGCTCCGCCAGAAGGCGGGGCCGCTTTTTTGTCATGGGTGCTGCCTTCGTAGTAAGGCGATCCGGTTCAGGAAAAGGAAAGCTGGTTTGGTGACGCGGCGACATGGCGTGGTGGTGGGTGGCGGGCCTGCCGGGCTGATGGCCGCAGAAGTCATGGCGCGGGCCGGACATCGCGTGACGCTGCTGGAGCGCATGCCGCAGGTCGGCCGCAAATTGCTGATGGCCGGACGCGGCGGCCTCAATCTGACCCATGGCGAGGCGCTCGACCAATTTCTCGGCCGCTATCAGGGCGATGCCTGGCTGGCGGCGGCCATTCGCGCCTTTCCGCCCGATGCGCTGCGTGCATTTGCCGCGGATCTAGGTCAGCCGACCTTTGTGGGTTCGAGCGGCCGCATCTTTCCCGAGGCCATGAAATCCTCGCCCCTGCTGCGTCTGTGGCTGGCGCGGCTCGGCAATCTCGGGGTCACGGTGCAGACCCGCCATCACGTCACCGGGCTCGACGCCGGGCTGGTGCTGCACGGCCGCAGGGCCGATGGCACGCCCGGCGACATCGCCGCCGATGCCATCGTTCTCGCCATGGGCGGCGCCAGTTGGCCCCGGCTGGGGGCCGACGGCAATTTTGTCGAACTGCTCAAGACCCATGCCATCGACATTGCCACGCTGGAGCCGGCCAATTGCGGCCTCGTCATCGCCTGGAGTGCGTATTTTCAAGCCCGCTTTGCCGGCAGTTTGTTGAAAAACATCACGGTTCAGGCTGGCGGCAAAAGCTTGCGGGGCGAACTCGTCGTCACCGCTTCCGGCCTCGAAGGCGGGCCGGTCTATGCCCTCGGGCCGATCCTTCGCGCCGCCTTGCGCCAAGGCCATCCCGCGCCGCTGTGGCTGGATTTGCGCCCCGACCAGAGCGCCGCCGAACTGACGCGGCGGCTCGCCCGCTCCGGCGCCGGGGCCTCACTGGCAACAAAATTGCGCAAGGCCGGCTTCACATCGGCGGCCCAGGCGCTCATGCGCGAAGCCGCGCCCAGCCTCGGCAGCCTGTCACCCGCCGCCCTTGTCACCCTCGCCAAGCATCTGCCGCTGACGGCACATGCCACCACCGGCCTCGACCGGGCGATTTCCACCGCCGGTGGCGTCAAAACCTCGGCCATCAATGATGAGCTGATGCTCAAGGCCCTGCCGGGCGTCTTTGTCGCCGGCGAAATGCTCGACTGGGACGCCCCGACCGGCGGCTATCTGCTACAGGCCTGCTTTGCCACCGGTGCCAGGGCCGGCCATGCGGCGGCGCGCTGGCTTGATGCCGGCCCTCAGCCCTGAGCCTGGCGGGCGCTGCGCTCGCGGCGCCGCTCCTGTGCCGGTTGATAGGCAATCCGTGCATGCGCGGCACAATAAGGCCCGCCGCCAAACGGCGATTTGGCGCCGCAATAGCTGAAATCGGCCGTCATCGGATCGCCCAGCGGCCAGCGACAGGTGGTTTCGCGCAATTCCATGATGGAAATGCTTTCGCACATCGGCACGACCACGCTCTCGACCAGACGCACATGCGTCTGCGGCAATGTCTGCGCCTGCACTTCTGCTATCGGCGCCAGCACGGTATTGCCTTGGATGGTCGGCATGGCATGCTGCGCCTTGCGCGCCATCGGCGCAGGCTTGGCCTTCACCAGACCCTCCTCGTCGGCCTTGGTGCGCTCGGACAGGCCGAGGCGGTGAATTTTGCCGATCACGGCATTGCGGGTGACACCCTCGCCCAGCACCCCAGCAATGGTCTTGGCGCTGTGGCGTGCCGCCCACATGGTGCGCAGAGTCTCAATTCGTTCTTCGGTCCAGGACATTGCCGCATTTCCTTTCGTGACTCGAGCCGAGTCATCGCTCTCGTGGAGCCAATTGCGCGATTTCCGGCCTTTCAGCCGAAGATTCACAACTTCGCCCCTCCGGGAATTCCGGAGTCGATTACGCCCGCACGCTTGACTTTGAAGCTGGCGACAACACGTCATCGCCGTTGATCATCCTGTTACACCAGCCGCTGATTCGGGCGCAAGAGTCCGGTAACGATCGATTAACAATTGTCCCCAGCAACCTGAGACCGTGGAGCGCGGCGAGGCCGCTTGCCAAGCCCCCGGCCCGGGGGCAAAGTGGCAGAACGATCAGGTTTCGCGGGGTTTCAGGAGTTTTCAATGCGGTGTGCACAAAACTGGCTGGTACCTCTGGCCATGTCGGCCGCCGTGATGAACCTCGCACCAGTTGCCAGGGCCGCCGGCCCGGTGCTGCACATCAAGATCGGCCTGATCCGCATGCCGCACACCAAGGACACCATCTCGATCATGGATGTGCCGCCGGCTGACGACACGCTGGCAGGCGCCAGAATGGCGATTGATGATGACAACACCACTGGCACATTTTTGAACCAGTCATTTGAACTGGTCGATGAACCGGTGGCGCGCCATGGCGACCCGCTGCCGGCCTTGCAGGATCTGGCCGCCAAGGGCGTCCATCTGGTCATCACCGATCTTCACGCCGCGGACCTGCTGAAAGTGGCCAGCGCCAGCGCCGCCAGTGACATGCTGTTTTTCAATGCCACATCCGAGGCCGACAACCTGCGCGAGCAGGATTGCCGCGCCAACATCATCCATGTCGCGCCCGAGCGCCAGATGCTCACTGACGCCGTGGCGCAATATCTGATCGTCAAGCAATGGCCGCACTGGTTCCTCGTCAAGGGCTCGCACAAGAAAGATGCGCTCCTTGCCGCTGATTACCTGGCTTCAGCCAAAAAATTCGGTGCCAATATCGTGGGCACGCGCACCTTTGTCGACAAGGGCGGCGGCCGGCGCTCGGATTCAGGCCTCGTCCAGACCTCGCAGCTCATGGGCTTGTTCACCCAGCAAATGCCCGCCTATGACGTGCTGGTAGCCGCCGACGAAAGCCATGTCTTTGCTTCCTATCTGCCCTACACCACCTGGGATCCGCGCCCCGTGGCCGGTTCCGGCGGCCTTGAGCCAAAGACCTGGGATTTCTCCCACGAGGCCTGGGGCGCGGCGCAGATGCAAAACCGCTTTGCCGCGAAATTCCACCGCAGCATGACCGAGCATGACAACGAGGCCTGGGTCGCCGGACGCATGATTGGTCAGGCGGTGTCAAAGCTCAATACCGCCGACCCGGCGAAATTGCGCGCGCTGATGATCTCGCCAAAATTCGACATTGCCGATTACAAGGGTGTGCCGCTCAGCCTGCGCTCCTGGGACCAGCAATTGCGCCAGCCCATCCTGCTCAGCGATGGCCGCATGGTCGTCTCGGCCTCGCCTCAGAAGGGCTTCCTGAACCCGGTGTCGACTCTCGACACTCTGGGCTTCGACAAGCCAGAAACCAGATGCAAACTGCCATGAGCGACGCGTCGGCGCTCGATGTTGCGCATGTCAGCCATGCCTATGGCACCCGCAAGGCGCTTGATGATGTCACCTTCGCGGTGCCGGCAGGACGCTTTTGCGTGCTGCTCGGTCCCAATGGCGCTGGCAAGAGCACGCTGTTTGCCTTGATCACCCGGCTGTTCGCAATGCGCCACGGCGCGATCCGCATTTTCGGCCATGATGTCGCCACCACGCCCGGCGAGGCCCTGCGCCGGCTTGGCGTGGTATTTCAGGCCCGCACCCTCGATCTCGATCTTTCGGTTCAGCAAAATCTCGCCTATCACGCCGCCTTGCACGGCATTGGCAAGGCCCGCAGCCGCGCCCTGGCGCAAGCCGTGCTCGAACGGGTCGGCATGGCCGACCGCGCCGGCGACAAGGCCCGCGATCTCTCTGGCGGGCAGATGCGCCGCGTCGAAATCGCCCGCGCCCTGCTGCATGGCCCGCGCCTGCTGCTGCTCGATGAACCCACCGTCGGCCTCGACATGCAGGCGCGCACCGACATCCTCGCCTATGTGCGCCGCCTCGTGGCCGAGACCGGCATCGGCGTGCTGTGGACCACGCATCTGCTCGATGAAATCCACCCCGATGATGATGTCATCATCATGCACAAGGGCGTCATCCTGCAGCAAGGCCGGGCCGGCGCCATTGCCGCAGCGCTCGATGTAGCGGATATCAAGGCAGCCTTTGCGCGGCTGACGGGATCGCGGCCGGTCGATGTCAGCGAACTGGTGTGAGGAGAGCGGGCCATGACAATGCTGGAGCAAGGCCTCGACAAGTCCTCGCGCGGTGAGGAGCTGCAGCCCGGCTTCACCTGGCGGCACTACGGCATTTGCGCCAGCGGCATCATCTGGCGCGAGGCCTTGCGCTTCATTCACCAGCGCGAGCGCTTCGTCTCGGCGCTGGTGCGCCCGCTGGTGTGGCTGTTCATTTTCGCCGCAGGCTTTCGCTCGGTGCTGGGCCTGTCGATCATCCCGCCCTACCGGACCTATATCCACTATCAGGATTATATCACCCCCGGCCTCATGGCGATGATCCAGCTTTTCAACGGCATGCAATCGTCGTTGTCGATGATTTATGACCGCGAAATGGGCAACATGCGCACCCTGCTGGTCAGCCCGCTACCGCGCTGGTTTCTGCTGACGTCAAAGCTCGTGGCCGGCACGCTGGTGTCGATCATGCAGGTCTATGCCTATCTGCTGGTCGCCTGGTTCTGGAACGTCGTGCCGGATTCGCTCTGGGGCTATGTGACCGTGCTGCCGGCCTTGCTGATTTCCGGCTTCATGCTCGGCGCGCTCGGCATGTTCATTTCATCGGCGATCAAGCAGCTCGAAAATTTCGCCGGTGTGATGAACTTCGTGATTTTCCCGATGTTTTTTGCCTCGTCGGCGCTTTACCCTTTGTGGAAGGTGCGCATGGGCAGCCCCTGGCTGGCCGATTATTGCGCCATCAACCCCTTTACCCACGCGGTTGAACTGATCCGCTTTGCGCTCTACCAGCAGGTCAACTGGGTTTCGCTGGCGGTGGTGGCGGGCTGCACCGCCGTCTTTCTCGCCGGTGCCATCATTGCCTATGACCCCTCGCGTGGCATGCTGTCGCGCAAAGGCGGCTAGGGACTGGCCGGCGTTTCCAGATCGACTTCGGCGCCAAGGAACAATTTGGCGATGCGCGGATCATTGAGGATCGATTGCGCTGTGCCGACGAGCCGGGTGCGGCCGGTTTCGAGCACGATGCCATTATCGGAGATTTCCAGCGCACTGCGGGCGTTTTGTTCGACCATCAAGATAGAAACACCCTGATCGCGCAACTTCTGCAGGGTCGCGAACACATCCTTCACCATCAGCGGCGACAGGCCGATCGAAGGTTCGTCGATCAGCATCAGCTTGGGATGGGCAATCAGGCCACGGGCGATTTCCAGCAGCTTCTGCTGGCCGCCCGACAGCGTCGAGGCCTGGGCACGCGCCTTCTGCCGCAGGATCGGGAAGCGGTCCAGCGCCTCCTCGACCCGCGGCCGCATGGCCTTGGTGGTGCCGAGCGCCACGCCCCCGAGTTCAAGATTGTCCTGCACGGACAACTCGGGGAAAATATTGCGCCCCTGCGGCACATAGCAGACGCCCTCGCCGATCAGCGCCGCCGGACTGAAGCCGCGCACATCCTTGCCCTCAAGGATGATGCGTCCGGCGCTCAGGTTCAGCAGCCCGAAAATGGCCTTGAACGCGGTGGATTTGCCGGCGCCGTTAGGGCCGATGATGGTGGTGATGGTGGCACGGGCGACCGAGAAGGACAGGCCGTTGAGGATCGTCATGCGGCCGTAGCCGCCAACGACCCCCTCCATCACCAGCACAGGCGCGTTTGGATCAGTGGCCAAGATATGCCTCGATAACTGTAGGGTCGTTGCGCACATCGTCGGGCTTGCCATTGGCAATGACCTTGCCTTCGGCAATGCACATCACCCGCGTGCAGAGCGACATGACGAAATCCATATTATGCTCGATCACGACAAAGGTTGAGCCGCCCTGCGCATTCATGGCGCGAAGCCGCTCGCGAAACGAGCCCAGCAGCGACAGGTTGACGCCGCCGGCCGGCTCATCCAGCAACACGAGGCGCGGGCCGGCCATGAAGGCCATGGCGGCATCGAGCAGCTTTTGCTGGCCATAGCTGAGTCCGCCCGCCAGCAGGTCGGCAACATGGCTGAGCTTGAACTGCTCAAGCATGTGGTTGGCAGCATCGGTGAGTCCGGCATCGGACTTGCCGAACAGCCGCTTCATGCGGCTGCCAATATGTTCCTGGCCTGCCAGAATCAGGTTCTCGCGCGCTGACAGTTGCGGAAACACCTGCAGCAGCTGGAAGGTGCGCGACACTCCTCGGCGGTTGAGTTCGAGCGGCTTCATGCCGGTGACGTCCTGCCCGTCCAGCAGCACCTGCCCGGCGCTCGGCGGAATTTGCCCGAGCAGGCAGTTGAACAGCGTCGACTTGCCGGAACCATTGGGACCGATGACCCCGAGAATTTCACCCTCTTCGACCGCAAAGGACACGCCATTGACCGCCTTGACGCCGCCAAAGTGCCGGTGCAGGTCACGCGCTTCGAGCACGACACTCATGGCGTGGGCTCCACAGGTGCAGCGGCTGGCCGCAGGCGCGCTACCGCGCGGGCGATGATGCCGACGACCCCGTCAGGGCTGAACACCAGCAGCAAGATGACGATAATGCCGTAGATCAGCAGGTAATAATCCTGGAGCGAGCGCAGCACTTCCGGCAGGGCCACCGAGACGATGGCGCCGAGGAACGGCCCCATGAACGTTCCCGATCCGCCGACCACCACCATCAGCAGCAGGCTGAACGACAGCGGCAGCGCAAATTCCGAAGGCTCGATATATTGGCCGAGCGGCGCAAACAACGCCCCCGAAACCCCGCCCAGAGCCGCACCGATCGCAAAAGCCAGCAACGTATAGGTGCGCACATCGATGCCAAGGCTGGCGGCCCGCACCGGATTTTCACGCAAGGCCAGGAAAGCCCGCCCCCACGGCGACCGCAGCAGCCACCATACACCGAGCGTCACCAGCGCCAGCGAACCGAGGCAAAGCCACATATAGGCAACGCCGCTGGTGAACGGGAAAGGCCTGGCGATCTTGTCAATGCCCGACGTGCCGTGGGTCAGCCAGGATTCGTTGCGGAACACCAGAAAGGCGATGGTCGCCAGCGCCAGCGTCACGAAGGCGAGGTAATGTCCCTGCACCCGCAGCGCCGGGAACCCCAGCAAAATCCCGAGGATGAACGAGATCGCAGCGCCGATCACCAGCGTAACGCCGAAAGGCACGCCATGTGGCAGCAGCAGCGCCGTCGCATAGGCGCCGAACCCCACGAAACTGGCCTGGGCCAGCGAAATCTGGCCGGCGAAGCCGAGCGTCAGATTGAGGCCGAGGGCGCTGATCGTATAGACCGCCCACAGCGAAATCAGATAGACCTCATAGGGCTGGAGCAAAGAACCGGCCAGCCCGGCCACCAGCAGCAGTCCAAGCGCCAGCGGCAATACACGATGAGGCTGGTTCATACCCGTCGCTCCTCTGCCCGACCAAGCAACCCTTGCGGGCGGAACAGGATGAAAATGATCAGCAGCAGCATCGGCACCGCGTCGCGATATTGCGTCGGGCCGAAAGTCGCCGCGAAATTCTGCACCACACCGAGCAACAAGCCACCCACCACGGCACCCCGCACCTGATTGAAACCGCCAATGATCGCCGCCGAAAAGGCCGCAAGGCCAATGCCGATGCCATTGTCGAACTTGACGAGATAAATCGGGCTGACCAGCAGGGCGGCCAGCGTCACCAGCGCCGCATTGAGCACGAACGTGATCGTCACCATGCGCGCGACATTGATGCCGAGCAGCCGCGCCACCTGCGGGCCCTGGGCGCTGGCCTGGATGGCACGGCCGATGCGTGTGCGCCCCATGAACAGATTGAGCGCCACCACCGCCGCCACAGCAGCCAGCAGGATGCTGACACTCTGCCAGTCGATGAATATGGTGCCGAAATGCATGCCGCCATTGATCCCCGGGAAGGGGAAGGCCTGCGCCCCGTCGGCATTGAGCATGCCATTCTGCAGCACGATGGAAAGCGCCATGGTGGCGATGGACAGCTGCATGGCACCATGCGGAAGAATGGGGTCAACCATCAACCGCTTGAACAGGATGCCAAGCACCAGCGCCGCCACCACCAGGGCGACAATGAAACTCGCCCAGATGGGCAATCCGTAGGAATTTGCGGCCAATATCACGAAGGCCGGCACCACGACAAAATCGCCCTGGGCGAAATTGACCGTCTGCGAACCTTGCGACAGCAGGGAAAATCCGGTCGCGATCAGCGCATAAATAGCGCCGATCGCAAGCCCCGAAATCAATACCTGAACGAACAAGCTCATCATCGGACGATATCTTTTGCTTATTTGGGACCGACGTATTTCAGCACAACGGCTTTGCCACCCTTGACCTGAATCAGGTAGCCGCCATTGTCGATGTCGCCATTGGCAAGCACCTTCATTGGCGTCATGATCAGCGGATATTTATCCGGGGTGATCGTCAGGCCGTGCAAGGCAGCCGCGAGGCCCTTGGCACTGGCCTTGCCTTCCTTGTCAACACCGGCCTGGAGCATGGCAACCGCCATGTAACCCTTGATCGCATTGTGATCGGGATGGGTCTTGTACTTGGCCTCGAAGCGCTTGACGAAGTTCTGGATCGCCGGAAGCGGCGAGCTCGAAGCAATACCGGCGAAAGAAATCGCGCCGTCAGCAGCACCCTGCGACAGCTTGATCGCCTGCGCATCGGCAACCGTGCTGCCACCAACGATGGCGGCCTTCATGCCCATCTGCCGGAAGCCCTTGAGGAAGCGCGCGACTTCTTCTTCATGGTCATAAAGGAAGATCGCGTCGGTCTTGGCCGCCTGCATTTTCAGGAGGTCGGGCTGGAAGGTAACCTGGCCGGCTTCGCTGGAAATATCGGTCGTGACATTGAGACCGGCCTTCTTGGCATCGGCCATGAACAGCACGTTGCCAGCCTTGCCGAAATCGTCATTGACATAAGAAGCGCCGACTGACTTGGCATGAACCGTATCCTTCAGATACGAAATCAGCGGCGGAATGGTCTGCGCCTGGCCCAGCGAGGTGCGAAACAGCGTCGGGTCACCCTGCGCGGTCAGGTTGCCGGCCTCGCCGCCCATGATCTCGGTGATGCCGGCCTTCTGGGTCAGGGCCTCATCGACGATGACCGAACCCGAATAGACCGGGCCGAGCACGGCGAACGGCTTGCCATCAAGCGCCTTCTGGATCACGGCGCGCGACACGGCCGGATTGGTCTGCGTGTCATAGGCGGTGCCATGCAGCTTGTGGCCGCGAATGCCGCCCTTGGCATTCACGTCTTCAATGCCCATCATGACGCCATCGCGCCAGAGCACGCCAACCGTGGCGCCGCTGCCGGAGAGTTCCGCCGGAATGGCGATTTCCAGCACGGACTTGGCCGCGAAGGCGGCGGGAGCAGTGGCCAGCACAGCCAGCAGGCTGCAACCAATGGCAAGTTTTGAAGTCGAAATTCGCATCCTGGGTTTCCTTGTTCAAGTCGTTGATTGAATGAAATCTAGCTCGGGTATGGTTGTCGCTTCATGTGCGCCACCGCACCGCGCCGGAGGTTCAGGTCTCGGCAACAAAATTGTTGCCGGAAGCATGACCTTTCATGCGTGGTTTGCGATATAACAGCCTAAGACCTGAAACAGTCTCCACACCCCTGGGACGCTTCTCCTGAAATGGAAGCGCTTCCAAGAACGGTATGAAACGCCCCGCAGACTGTCAATCCAAAAACTATACGCCAGACGAACATACCGCCGCCAGCGTTTATCTGTGCGCCTGGCGTCCGCCGGGCGTCGCCATTGTGTGGCTGCGCGCAAGCCGTGCTAGAAGCGCAGCCATGAAGTCTCGCAAGTCCGCCGCCCCGCCCGCACCCGTCGCCCTTCCTGACCGCCAAGCCATTGCCGATTTCATCGCCCGCGAACGGGCGGCGGGCAATCTCGGCAAGATCGGCAAGCGCGAAATCGCGCGGGCTTTTCATATACGCGGCGATGCCCGCGTCGGCCTGAAGCGCTTGCTGGCCGACCTTGAAGCCGAGGCACCGCTGGAGCGTGGCCCGCTGGCGGCCCCTGCCCGCCTCGCGCCGGTGCTGGTGGTGACGGTCACCAGCCTCGATGCCGATGGCGAGCTCGTCGCCGTGACCAGCGAGGACAAGGGCAAGCCGCAGCAGGTTTTGGTGATCACCACCCCTGGCGATGCCGCCGCCGCCGCGCCCGGCATCGGCGACCGCCTGCTGGTGCGTCTGCTCCCCGGGCACAAGGGTACCGGGCGTCCCCATGCCCGGCTGGTGCGGCGTCTGCCAACCGCGCCGCGCGCCACTACGCTCGGCATTTTTCGCGCCGGCCGCGATGGCAGCGGCGGGCGCATCATCCCTGTCGACAAGAAAATCCACGATGAGTACATCGTTGCCGCCGCCGATACTGGCGATGCCCTTGATGGTGAGCTTGTGGCGCTGGCCCCGGTCAAGGCCGGCCGCTATGGCCTGCAACGGGTGCGGGTCATGGAACGCATCGGCCAGCTCGACAGCGAAAAGGCGCTGAGCCTCATCGCCATCAACACGCATGGCATCCGCGACCATTTCCCCGAGGCCGTGCTGCGTGACGCCCAGGGCGCAAAGCCCGTGCGCCTGCCCGGCCATGACGAATCCCTGCGCGAGGACTGGCGCGACCTTGCGCTCATCACCATCGACCCGGCTGATGCGAAGGATCACGATGACGCGGTTCATGCCGCCCGCGATGACAATCCCGACAATGCCGGCGGCTATGTGCTGACCATCGCCATTGCCGATGTCGCTGCCTATGTGCTGCCCGGCAGCGCCATGGATCGCGAGGCGCTGGCGCGCGGCAATTCGGTCTATTTTCCTGATCGCGTCGTGCCGATGCTGCCTGAGCGGCTCTCGAATGATTTATGCTCGCTGCGCCAGGGCGATGACCGGCCGGCGCTGGCCCTGCGCGCCACCATCAATGCCGCCGGCACCGTGCTCGCAACAGCCTTTCATCGCATCATGATGCGCAGCCATGCGCGATTGAGTTACGAGGAGGCGCAGGCCCTGCAGGATGGCGGCCCCGATCCGCACGGGCTGCGGGCCGGCATCATCGCCCCCCTGTTCGCGGCCTGGGCGGCGCTGTCACGCGCCCGCAACGCCCGCGCCCCGCTTGATCTCGACCTGCCCGAACGCAAATTGCTGCTCGACGCCGCCGGGCGCCTCGACCGGGTAATCGTGCCGCCGCACCTTGATGCCCATCGCCTGATCGAGGATTTCATGATCCTCGCCAATGTCGCGGCCGCCGAAACGCTGGAGCGGCATCATCTGCCGCTGCTCTACCGGGTGCACAGCGAGCCGACGGCTGAAAAGATCAATGCGCTTGCGACCTTTCTTGCCACCCTCGATATCAAGCTGGCGCGCGGTCAGGTGATGCGCCCGGCCCAGTTCAACGGCATTCTGGCGCAGGTGCGCGGCACCGCGCAGGAAGCCCTCGTCAATGAGGTGGTGCTGCGCAGCCAGTCGCAGGCCGAATATTCTGTCCAGAATATCGGCCATTTTGGCCTTAATCTGCGGCGCTACGCCCATTTCACCTCGCCGATCCGGCGCTATGCCGATCTTTGTGTGCACCGCGCCCTGATCTTTGCCCTGCAGCTTGAGCGCGGCGCTGCGCCCCTGCCGGATCAAAAGACCCTGCGCGACATTGCTGAATCGGTCTCGCTCAGCGAGCGGCGCGCCATGCTCGCCGAGCGCGACACCAAGGACCGTCTGATTGCCAGCCACCTCGCCAGCGAGATCGGCGCCAGTTTTGTGGCGCAGGTCAGTTCGGTCACACGAGCCGGGCTGTTCGTGCGCCTCACCGAGACCGGCGCGGATGGCTTTATCCCCGCGTCGACGCTCGGCAATGATTATTTCGTATTTGATGAAGCCCGGCGCAGCATGATCGGCAAGCGCAGCGGCGCGGGCTGGCGTCTTGGTGACACGATCGAGGTGCGGCTCGTCGAGGCCGCGCCCTTTGCCGGTGCGCTGCGCTTTGAAATGCTGTCCGAGGCGCAAGGCTCCGGCCAGGCGGCAACAATGACGCGCGACAAATGGCGCGATTCCCCTGGCAAGAAATTTCGGGCATCCCGTCGTCGACGTTAGAATTAGACGAGTTCAAAAAAATGGAATCTGTTTTAAGGATGCTCCCGATGCAACGCCCTGTCTGGCCGGCCCTGAAGCGCGGCTTCGCCGGCAATTGCCCCAATTGCGGCAAGGGGCGAATGTTCAAATCCTACCTCAAGGTCAATGACAATTGCCCGGTCTGCGACACGCCGTTGCATCATCACCGCGCAGATGATGCGCCGCCCTATTTCACGCTACTTGTCGCCTGCCACGTCATCGGCGCGGCGATCCTGCTCGATCTCGATTTCGGCCCCGCCCTCAGCATGCTCGAACAGACGCTGCTGTTCTCGGCCCTGGCCATCGTCTTGTGCCTGACGCTCTTGCCAGTATTCAAAGGCGGGCTTATTGCCTACCAATGGGCTTTGCGCATGCACGGCTTTGAAGATGAACCGGAATACCCTGTGTGAATGATCCACGCGCCCATGCCCACGCTTTGGCCCTGACCAGCGAGGAGCGGCAACGTCTCTGGCCGAATGTGCGCCCGCGCGATGCCGCAACGCTGATCATCATTGACCGCACCGGCACAGTCCCGACCGTGCTGATGGGCAAGCGCCACCATGCCCATAAATTCATGCCGGGAAAATTCGTGTTTCCCGGCGGGCGCATCGAGGCCAGTGACGCGAGGATGCCGGTGGCGGCGCCCTTGCAGCCCGCTGTCGCCATGCGGCTAGGCAAGGCGCTGCGTTCCGGCCGCACCTCACCCAACCGCGGCACCGCGCTGGCACTCGCCGCCCTGCGCGAGACCTTCGAGGAAACCGGCGTGCTGATCGGCACCAGGGCGCCAAAGCCATCGCGCCCGGTGCCGGAAGGTCCGTGGACCAGCTTTTGTGCCGAAGGGGTGATGCCCGATCTGTCGCATCTGCATTTCATTGCCCGCGCCATCACGCCGCCGCGTCGCCCCAAGCGCTTCGATGCCCGGTTTTTTGCGGTCGATGCCCGCCATATCGCCCTGCGGCTCGATAATATCATCGGCCCCGACACCGAACTGGTCGATCTGGTCTGGCAACCCTTGAACAAGATTGCCGAGCTTGACCTGCCCAGCATCACCAAGGTCGTGTTGAACGAACTTGAGGCCCGCGCCGCTGCCGGTTTTGGCCATGAGCTTGCGACCCCGTTCTACCACGAGCGGCACCGGCGCTGGCAGCGCGACGAACTTTGATCACATCGCCACGCGGTGCCAGCCTCGCTGCCGCCATAGCTGCGATCTCGCTGGTCGGCGTCGGCCTGTCGGTCACCATTCCGCTGCTGTCGCTGCGCATGAAGGCGGTAGGCTATGATGCAGGTATCATCGGCATGCAGACCGCGCTCGGCGGCGCCGCTACCCTGCTGGTCTCGCCCTTCGTGCCCTGGCTGGCCGTGCGCCTCGGCATGCGCGCGCTGATGCTGCTCGCCGTGATGCTGGCAACTTTGTGTCTGCTCGGCTTCGATCTCACCGCCAACATCACCTTGTGGTGGCCGCTGCGCCTGCTGATCGGCTGCGCGCTCACCAGCCTGTTCGTCGCCAGCGAATTCTGGATCAATGCCGCCGCCCCGCCGGAACGGCGCGGTCTGGTGATGGGGCTCTATACCACAGTGCTGGCGGCAGGTTTTGCCCTTGGCCCAGCCCTGCTGCTGCTGACCGGCACGCAGGGCGATGCCCCCTTTGTGGCGGCCATGGCAATCTTCCTCGCGGCCGCCGTGCCGCTCTGGCTCTTTGGCGCCAGCGCGCCCGTTCCCGAGCCAGCCTCAACCAGCGCTTATTGGTCGGTGGTTCGTGCTGTCCCCGCCGCCGCCTTCGCCACCCTCGCCTTCGGCATGGTCGAGACCGCCTCGATTGCGCTTTTGCCGGTCTATGCGCTGGCGCGCCACCAGAGCGCGCAGACCGGGGCCCTGGACGTCAGCCTTTACGCCACCGGCATCCTGCTGATGCAAATTCCCATCGGCCTGCTGTCCGACCGCTTTGACCGCGGGATAATCCTTCTGGCAACCTGCATCGCCTGTGCTGTGGCCGCCTGGCTCATGCCGGCGCTGACCGGTCACCGGCTGGCCTTTGCGGCGCTGCTGATCGGCTGGGGCGGTGTCGTCAGCGCGCTTTACCCGGTGGCGCTGGCGCTGCTTGGCACCAGCGTCGCCCCCGAACATCTGGCGCCCGCCAATGCCGTGATCGTCATGTTCTATGCCAGCGGCATGATGGCGGGCCCGCCGGTGATGGGCAAGGCCATGGACCTGCTCGGCCCCGGCGGCCTGTTTTATGGCATGGCTGGCGTCCTGGCACTCTGCGCGGCGCTGCTCCTCGCCCTGAGGCCGAGCCGCGCCTGAAGCCAGCCCGTCCGCGCCTGCGTCACACCTCCAGAATGGTCCGGTGATTGTCCTTGGCTGGCCACGGACGCCCGACCACACGGATTTCGTTCCACTCGGCGACCACCGGGCGCGGCGTGGCATCGGCCAGCCGCAAGGTGCTCTTTGGATCGGTCGGCACGCCCGGCGTCACATCTTTCGGCTGCTTGCCGTCAAAAATCACCACATCACGCGGCAGGCCGAAATAGCCGCGCGGGCAAGACATCACCAGAACCGCCGCCGCTCCCGCATCGGCCTTCACCGCCGGTGGCGCCGGACGCAGGTTGAGCTTGTCGAACGAGCGCGGGATCGGTGGCTTGTAAATATGGGTGATCAACTGCCCGGGCGCGGCAATAACAAATTCCAGCGGCGATTTTGAATCAACCTTGAGCGGCCCCCAGATGCCATCAGCCGCTGTCGTTTTTGTCAGCAGCGCCGCCCCCTGCCGCTCGCCGGTGAGCGGCGAGACCCGGTAGATTTCCACATGCGCCCCGGCCACCGGCAGATTGGTCGGCACATCCCCGACCATGCCGGTGACGCGGCCATTCAGCGTCACGTCTGGCTCGGGCGTGATGGCGATGAAGGCCGGTTCGCGCCCGGTGATGAACTTGTATTGCGCCCTGAAGGCCTGCGGCGTGAAGGCGGTGCCACGATGATCAACACCAGGCAGCACCAGATTCAGCGCGCCCTTGAGCGCCGGCCCCTCGGAAGAGATGTTGGTTTTCATGCCGGGATGGCCGAGGAACCGCCCGTCCGGCTGCGCATATTTGTCATTGCCATCGCTGCGCAGCGTCATGAAATCAACGCCAGCCACAACCTCGCTCGGCCCGCCGTTCAGGCCCTTCAGAAAGGCGCCCATGCCATTATATTCCGATCCCAAAAACGCCGGTATCGCGAACACCCCATGGTTGGGCGTGCCGCACAGGATCGCCTTGCTGACATGGGCGGCATTTCCCGGCTGGGCGAGATAATTGCGGATCGCGTAGCCGCCGCGCGAGGACGCCACCATCGCCACCTTGCTGGCGCCGGTCTTGGCCAGCACCTTCGCCACATAGGCGGTGATCTGCTTCAGCTCGTCATCGGTCGACGAGCGGTTGGCCTGCGGCTTGCTGTTGTCATCGCGGGCCTTGGGATTGATAAAGTCGATCGGAAACAGCAAATTGGCCGGATAGCCATTGCTCTCGAACCGCCAGATCACCTTCTGCCAGATCGACGCCTGATCGCTGTCGCCATGCAGGAAGATGATCGGCTCGGGCCCGGTTGCCGCCCCGGCAACGCGGCTATGCAGCACCGCGCCGACAGCGGCAGCTCCTTGCATGGCCTGACGACGATTTATCATTTACCGACCTCCCCGCAATTTGTCTTGGGGAGGTAGTTTATGCTGAAACCAAAATGCTGCAAGCCCAATATGATAGATGCGTCCACGCTTGAGCGGCAGAGCTAGGCGGCGATTAGCCCCCTGAGCGGCGCAACCCCGGCACTTTCCGGGAAAATTCTGTTGCCGAGCACGGCAGCCGAAAGGCCGAATTGATCGGCGAGCAGGCCTTTCAGCACGGCGCGCACATCGGTGGTCGGCGCCAGATCGCGGTTCTGGTAGAGCTGCGCATCCTTGAGGCCCGGCCAGCGGGCGATAACCCGGCCGCCCTTGATGGCGCCGCCTGCCAGAAACACCACTGTCGCCGTGCCATGATCCGTGCCGACCGTGCCATTGATGCGGGCGGTGCGGCCAAATTCGGTGACCGCGACAATGGCGGTGTTCTTCCACTTGTCGCCGAGCCCGGTTTCAAATTCGGCAAAGGCACCATCGAGCCCGCCCAGCAGCAGGGCGAAACGCCCGGTGGCCCCGCCCTCGTTGACATGGGTGTCCCAGCCGTCGAATGCCATGGCGGCAATGCGCGGGCCATCATCATGCGCCATCAGTTTCGCGGCACCGCGCGCCGCCTGGCGCATGCCGGCGGGATTATCGCTTCCGCCTTGCGGCCTGGTCGCATCCATACCATCGGAATTGGCCAGATGCTGGGTGGCGAGCCCCTCGCGCAGCGCCTTGGCCAGCACTGGGTCAGTATGGGTGTAAAGCTCCATCACCCGGTTGCGCAGATCATCACCGGCCTCGGGCAGGCCCTGCGGCGCCCAGCCCAGCACCGGCGCCGGGCCCTGCAACACCAGCGGCGTCTGCGCGCCAATGCCAAGGGCATTGAACGGATTGACCCGCGCCCCTCTCGGAATGGCGGAAAAGGCCCGGTTGAGCCAGCCTGAATCAATATGCCCGACCCCGGGCAAGCCATTTTGCAGCACATCCTGACCATCAAAATGCGAGCGATCACGATAGCCGGTGGCAGCGGCATGGACGATGGCGGCCTGACCCTTGCCATAGAGCCGGGCGAAGTTCTTCATGGCCGGATTGAGCACAAAAAACCCGTCGAGCGGCAGACCGGCATGCGGGCCTGACCGCGTCAGGGCGATCTGCCCGTGCAGGCGCTCATAATCGGGATCTCCGACCGGGCCGACCGCCGACATGCCATCGAGCGCCCCGCGCAGGATCAGCACGATCAGGCGCGGATCGCGGCCATCGGCGGCCTGCGCCATTTTCGGCAGGAAAGCCCAGGAAAACAGGGCACCGCTGGACGCCAGCAGCGCGCGGCGCGACGGCAAGAGCTGTTCGCAAAGCAAGGTCATGGCTTCAACTCCGCTGAAATTCGGGGGACATGAGCAGCAAGGCAAAGCCCTGCGGGCGCGAGGCGGCACGCGCCACCATCTGCCTTGTTTCAAGCGAGGCAGCATTGCCCATGATCGTCGCCAGCACCTCGCTTGGATTGGCGACCGAACGCCATTGGTGGCCGATGCGCGCGGCAATATCGAGCCGCTGTTTCATGCCCTCGGGCGAGGCCCAGGCACTGACCGTATCAGGCCAGCCATTCGGGCCGGGCGGGGCCCACAGCCGCATGCCCATGAGTTTCAGCGCATAGAAATAGGGGCCAACCGCCGGCGGCTCGCTCTGCTGCGCCCGCGAGGCGGCAATGAGAAAATCATAGGGCGTGCGGATTTTGCTCAGGGGCGTCGACCAGGCCTCATCAGAATTGATCAGGGCCAGCGTCACCGCCTTGAGATCGCCGTCGGTTTTGGTGAAAACCGCGGCAAGCCTCGCCACCAGCGCCGGCGGAGGATTGTCGGCGATGAAATGCGCGGCAAGCTTGCCAGCGATGAAATGCGCCGTCGCCGGCCTGGCGCAAATATCGTCCAGCGCCGCTTCGCCCTGCTCGATGCCGCCGGCCGGATAAACCTTGCCCATCAGCTTTTGCGCGCCGGGCTCATGAAAGAAGCGGTTGAAGATGAATGTGCCTGGAGGCCCCAGCTTGCCCTGCGGCCCGATGATCGACCAGCCGGTGAGAATTCGCGCAAAGCTGGTGACATCGGCCTGGCTGTAGCCGGAGCGCACACCCATCGTGTGCAGCTCCATGATTTCGCGCGCCAGATTCTCGTTGAGACCGCGCTTCAGGCGCTTGCCGGCCGGTGAATCCGGGCCGATAGACTGCGCCTGATCGAGGAAATTCAGCATGACCGGGTGCTGCTCGACCGCCCGCACCAGATCCTTGAAGCGCCCCAGCACATGCGGGCGGATCGCCTCGCGCTCGAACGCCCCGGCGCCCATCACGACGATTTGCGACTTGCGGATCGACACGGCAAAATGGTTCGACCAGAACGCCACCAGCCGCTCGACGAGGCCGGAGCGCGCCGCAATCGCCTTGTCGATACGCGCCAGAGCCTCACTTTGCAGCGTCTGGTAAATGATATTGGGCGGCGCGCCCTTGCGTTTCGCCGCCATCTTGCCGGCCATGGCCGGCTTGGGCTGCATGGCCGCGCTGGCCATAGCCGGGCTGGTCATGTCCGCAGCCTTCATGTCAGCCTTGGCGACCAGCTTGGCCTTGCGCTCGGCCTGCTTTTGCTTCTGGAAGGCAAAGAGTTCCGGCAGGAGCTTGCTGGATGGATAAAGATCCGGCCCTGACAGTAGCGCAATGCCGGGTTCATTGAGCTCGGCGATCAGAAAGCCACGCGGGTCGCTGGCAGCAATGCCAAGATCACCATCACCGCGCGAGCCATAACCAAAGCGGCTGAGCGCCAGATAGCCGGGCTTGACGTCTTTTTCGAGGGCCATCATCAACCTCGCAGGCCAGTTGGGTTCACGCCATAGTGACGAAGCGAAAATGACTTTTAGATGAACCGAACATGAAAAATATGTAATGTGTTCCGCGTGCCAGCCCCTGAAAGTGGCAGGCACGTCCTCTCCCCCTATATCGGCATCTCATGACCCTCCTCGTTGCCCTCATCATCGCTCTCGCCCTGCTGTGGGCCTTCAGCCTTGTCATGACCCGGAGCTTCGAGCGCAGCTTTCCGCCGCGTGGCATTCGCGTTCCGGTGACGGGCGGCTTCCTGCATGTCGTTGATATCGCGCCGCGCGCCCCCGGGCGCGGCACCATAATCCTGCTGCATGGCGCCAGCGGTAATCTTGCCGACATGACCGGCGTGCTCGGCGAACCGCTGGCGAAACGCGGTTTCCGGGTGCTGGTCTTCGACCGTCCCGGCAGCGGCTACAGCGACCGGCCCGGCGGCGTCGCCGCAGCCCAGCCCGACCGGCAAGCGCAACTGGTGCGCGAGGCTGCCGAAGCCTGCGGGGTGCGCGAGGCCATCGTTCTCGGCCATTCGCTCGCTGGCGCCATGACCGTGAATTTCGCGCTCGACCACAAGGATTTCACCCGCGCCATCCTACTGCTGTCGCCGGTGACCCGGCCATGGCCGGGCGGCATCGCCGCCTATTACCACATTGCCGCGTCACGCTATTTCGGGCCCTTGTTCAACCGGCTGATCGCCATGCCGGCCGGGCTGCTGCAGATGCGCCGGGCGATCATTCAAGTCTTTGCCCCCAACCCGGTGCCGCCGGATTTTGCGCAAGACACCGCGCCCTGGCTGGTGTTGCGCCCGGCAAATTTCGGGCAAAATGCTCAGGATGTCGCGGTGATGCACGCTTTCGTCACCCGGCAGGCCCCGCGCGAGGCCGAGGTCGGCGTGCCGACCGCCATTGTTACCGGCGATCAGGACGGCGTCGTCCTGACCCATATCCATGCTTTCGGCAGCGCTGCGGCCATCCCCGGCGCAACCCTCAAGGTGCTCAAGGGCGTCGGCCATTCGCCGCACCATAGCGCCCCCGAGGCCGTTCTCGAAAGCATCGAGGCGCTGGCGCAGCGCGTTATGGCGCGGCCTCAAGCGGGCCGGGCGTGAGATAGCGCTCCAGCCGCCCTTCACCGGGCGCGACCTCGCCCCAGCTGTCGCTGGCAAAATCCAGCACCGCCAGCGCACAGGGCGGGAATTTCTGCCGCAACCTTGCCAGCGCATAGCGATCCCCCGAGCCGGTCAGGCCCAGCGCCAGTTCGGCAATGCCGGGATTATGGCCAACCAGCATCAGCGTCCTGGCATCGCCGCGCTGGCGATGAATTTCGTCAAGCAAGGCGCTGGCCCCGGCATTGTAAAGCGTGCTGATGAGCCTCACGGCCACGTGCTCGGGCCAGATTGCCAGCAAGCCGGTCATGGTCATGGCCGTGCGGGTGGCGCTGGAGGCGAGGATCAAATCGGGCAACAGGCTCTCGCCCGCAAGATAATCGCCCAGATGCGTCACATCCTGCATGCCGCGCGGACTGAGGCGCCGCGAATGATCGCCCTCCGCAGAATCCGCCTCCGCCTTGGCGTGGCGCAGCAACATCAGGCGCAACATGCAACGGGTCTCCCGGTATGAATTTTCCTGTTGAGGAGGCTCGTCCTCAGGGTTAGCGGAAGCCATCATCTTGTGCAATATCTCAGGTCAAACGGTTCATCTGCCCAAGGTCATTATGGTTCAGGATCGCCCCGCCACGCTCGATGTCACGGATTATGAGGCGATCGAGGCTGCCGTGATGGAAACCGAGCGCGGGCGCTGGTTTCTGGCCGAATATGCGCGCCGCCAGCGCAGTGCTGAAATGGCCGAATTGCGCGCGCTGCTGGCGCAGATCGATGCAAAATTGCCGTCTGGTGCCAGGCCGACGCCACCTGCCGTGGAGGCGCCGCCGCCAGCCCTGCGCATCGAGGTCGCCGGCGCGCCGCCGGTGCCCGCCCCGCCCTTGCGCCTGCAAAAGCCCGCGAGCGGCCTGACCCTGGCGATGATCGACGCCATGCCGGCCATCGAAAGGCTCGCCCTGTTCGCCTAGGCCGAGGCGCTGGCGCAATTGGCGATGAAGGCGTCGGTCGCCGCCTCCCAGGTGAATTGCACGCCGCGCGCCCGCGCCACGGCGCGATCAACCGACAGCGCCTTGAGCGCGGCCGCGCGCAAATCCTCGCACATGACCCCGGCGCCGCTCTGGCCGATGACATCGCGCGGGCCATCGACCGGATAGGCCGCCACCGGCAGGCCGCAGGCCAGCGCCTCGGCCATCACCAGCCCGAAAGTGTCGGTGCGGCTTGGAAACACCAGCGCATCGGCGCTGCTGAACTGCGCAGCGAGATCATCGGAGCTTTGCCGCCCCAGAAAATGCGCCCCCGGAAACTGCGCCTTGAGCGCTTCGAGCGAGGGGCCATCCCCGGCCACCAGTTTCGACCCCGGCAAATCTAGCTTCAGGAAGGTCTCGATGTTTTTCTCGACCGCCACACGCCCAGCATAGAGAAAATGCGGCCGCGGCAGGTTCGAGGCCAGCACCGGCCGCGGCTTGAACACCGCATGGTCGACGCCGAGCGGGCAAAGCATCAGCCGCTCGAAACCGCGCGCCGTCAAATGGTCACGAAGCGACGCCGTGGCGACCATATTGCCGCGGCCGGCATTGTGGAACCACCGCAGCACGGCGAAGGTCGCGGCTTTCGGCACCGGCAGGCGGGCCGCAACATAATCGGGATAATGCGTGTGGAAGCTGGTGGTGAAGGGCCGCCCCTGCCGCAGGCACAGGCGTCGCGCGGCAAAGCCGAGCGGGCCTTCAGTGGCAATATGCACATGGTCGGCGCGCGCTTCGGCAAACGGGCGCGCCAGCATGCCCGGCGTCACCATGGCCAGCCGGATTTCATCATAGCCCGGCATGGGAAAGGTGCGGAAGCTTTCCGGCGTGATGAACACCATGGCGTCACCACGCTGTGCCATGACCTGCGCCAGGGCATCATAAACCCGCACGACACCATTTATTTGCGGATGCCACGCGTCCGTGATGGTCAAAACCCGCATTGTCACCGCTATCCCTGGCAACCAGAACCAAGCGGTCGCCGCCGCCAGCGAGCGGTTTAGACCAGAGCGGGCGCATCGTCCATGCTATGCGCCTCACCGCCCACGGCTTCAGCATGAGCCTTGAGACGCATCGGCGGCGGCGAGCGCCAGGTGATGATTTCGAGCTGCCCGTCGAACCGCTCGCCGATCAGCGTGCAGGATTCCACGAAATCCCCGGTATTGGCGTAGGTTACGCCTTCAACCTCGCGCAGCGCCGCATGGTGAATATGCCCGCAGATCACGCCATTGAGGCCCTGGCGCCGCGCCTCATAGGCCAAAGTCTGCTCGAAGGCGCCGATGAAATTTACCGCCGTCTTGACCTTGAGCTTGGCCCAGGCCGACAGCGACCAATAGGGCAGACCCCACCAGCGCCGCACCCGGCTGAGATGCGTGTTCACCGCCAAGGCCAGATCATAGGCCCAGTCACCGATCCGCGCGAGCCAGGGGGCGTGACGCACCACCACATCGAACTGGTCGCCATGGATCACCAGAAACCGCCGCCCGTCGGCGCAGGTATGAATGGCGCGCTCCATGACTTCGACGCCGCCAAAGTTCAGGCCGACGTAATCGCGCAGGAACTCGTCGTGATTGCCCGGCACATAGATGATGCGGGTGCCCTTGCGCACCTTGCGCAGCAATTTCTGCACGACGTTGTTATGCTCCTGCGGCCAATACCAGCCGGCCTTGAGCCTCCAGCCATCGACGATATCCCCGACGAGATAAATGGTCTCTGCCTCATGCCAGCGCAGGCATTCCAGTAAGGCCGCCGCCTGCGCGCCCTTGGTGCCCAGATGCAGGTCTGAAATGAACAGGGTTCGCCAGCCGCGCTGGTGCGTGAACTGATCCATGATGCGTCCTCTGCTAGCCGGTTGCAGCGTCACCAACCGGGCATCTTGCGAAATGGAACCGTAGTTCCGCATCCCAGCAAGACATGATTCGCGTGGCGGGTTGATGACAGTCCGCTATCAAACGCATGACAGACATGCAGCGTGGCTGGCTTTTTCACCTTGTGATTGCCGCAGGCTGGCGGCAAGGGGAGAGTGAGAGGATTTACTTATTGTGAGTCATGCTACCTTCGCCGCCATGCAGGAGCGGATCTTCGTGAAATCGCGCCTGTCTTTGGGCCTCGCCCAGAAGCTTGCGGCAACGCTGGCCTTCACGCTGATGTCAGTGATGGCGAAATTCGCCAACGGCGGCTACAGCCTCGGTGAGGTCACGTTGTTCCGGGCCGGCTTTGCGCTGATCATCATCGCACTGTGGATCGCTCTAAGGGGTGATTTTCTGGACATGCTTGTCACCCGGCGGGCGAGCGGGCACCTGCTGCGCAGCACCATCGGCGCTTGTGGCATGTTCTTTGGCTTTGGCGCGCTGCGCCTGCTGTCGCTGCCCTCGGCGACCGCCTTTTCCTTTGCGACGCCGCTGCTGACCGTGGCATTGGCAGCTTTGATCCTGAAGGAGCGGGTGCGGATTTACCGCTGGGCCGCAGTCGCTTTCGGACTTGCCGGCGTGCTGGTCATGACCGGTGTGCTTCATGCCAAGACGACGGGTGCCACCAGCCCGACCTCGCTCTTTGGTGCCTCCATAGCGCTCGCCGGTGCCATGTGCGCCGCCGGTGCGGCCATCCAGACCCGGCGGTTGCTGCGCACCGAGAGCACCGGCACCATTATTTTCTATTTCATGACGCTCGCCACCATGGCCTCGGCCGGACTGCTGCTGGCCGGCCATTTCTGGCCCTCCGGCCTGCCGGGCGCGACGCTGATGCATACCCAAATCTTTGTCATGCCCTCGCTGCACGATGCCGTCGTGCTGGCGATGATCGGCGTCTTTGGCGGCCTCGGACAGATTTTTGTGACCGAGAGCTTCCGTCACGCCGATGCCTCGATCCTCGCGCCCTTCGATTATGCCTCGATGCTCTGGGCCCTGTTCTTCGGTTATGTGCTGTTTGACGAGATCGCCACCCCGGAGATCCTGCAGGGCGCCGCCATCGTCGTGGCCGCCGGCCTGTTCGTGATCTGGCGCGAGCAACGCCTCGGCCTGATCCGCGACCTCGAAACCACCACGACCACCAACGCTTGACAGCGTTCGCCAAAGCGAACGATACAGGTCAGCCAATCGCCTGAAATTTGACGGACGAAACGAACATGGGTGTTGAAGGGCGCGACCGCGCCAAGGTGCTGGAGGCCGGCGCACTGGCTTTGTCGGGCCAATTGGGGCGCACGGTGCAGCGCTTGCGCAAGGGCCTCGGCTATTCCCTCGCCGAACTCTCCGAGCAATCCGGCGTTGCCAAGTCGATCATCAGCCAGATCGAGCGCAACGAGACCAACCCGACGCTGGCGACCATCTGGCGGCTGGCGCAGGCCTTCGACATGCCCATCGAAAAGGTGCTGCAATCGGCCGAGGACGAAGCCTTTGTCGAATATGCCACCCGGGGCGACACGCCGATTCTGGTATCGGACGATGGCAAGTGCCATCTTGCCATCACCGGCTGGATCAAGACCGTCGAATGGCTGCAATGGTATGATTTCACGGCAGAACCTGGCGGCGTGCTCGCCTCCGGCCCGCACCAGCCCGGCTCGGTCGAGAGCCTGTCGGTGCTGGCCGGCGAGCTTGAGGTCGAAGTCGCGGGCATTACCATGACCTGCACGCAGGGCGAGACGCTGCGCTACCGGTGTGACCGCGCCCACATCATCCGCAACCGCACAGGCAGCAAGGCCCATGCCACCATGGTCTGCATCCTGCGCGCCGCCGTCATGGAATAGCCCCAGCCCGGCAAGGGCGATACCGCGGTCAGGCCTGGCGAAACGGCAGCGCGCCGGCATTTTTCGGCCGCGCCAGCACGGCGGCCACGCTGCCTGCCACCAGCAAGGTTCCCAGATTGAAGGCCAGAATCATCAAGGAAGCATCAATGGCATGACACAAGGTCAGGGCCAGCGCCGCCATGGCGGCAACACTGGCCGCCGCGCTCAGCGCAACCGGCAGCGGCGCCAGCAGCCGGACGTGACGCAGCAGCAGGACGAGGCTCAGCGACAAGGGCAGACTTGCCAGCAGCAAGGTGGCAAGACAACGCAAGACCGGATCCTGGGACATGTCCGAGCCCGCCATCGTCACCCAGCCGGAGGCGCATTGCGCGCCCATGCTGGCCAGCCACAAGACCAGGCCCGGCACAGGCGCTGCCAGCCAGCGCCGTGAGCGGTCCGGCAGGCTGAGCATGAACGCCGCCAGCGTGCCGCCGAGCGCTGTCAACACCATGCCGGCGATTTCCAGATCGAACATGGTGCCCTGCAGCCGCACCAGCAGGTCGGCGCGCAAACCCTCCGTCAGGGCCAGCGCGCCGAGCAGCACCGAAGCCAGCGCCAGCCAGGCAAGGGCGCGCGGCACCGGCCGCATCAACCGTCGCACCGGCGGCAGATCATGTGACAACCTGCCGATGAGGTCTTCGGTCTCGTTCATTTTTGCTTCGTCCTTTGCATGACGGCGCGCAATGTCATCATCGCCCGATGCGTGGCGGTCTTGAGCGAACCAATGGTCTGGCCGCTGTGGCGCGCCGCATCGGCGAGGGACATTTCACGCAATTTCAGGAGGTGAATGGCCTGGCGCTGGCCTTCCGGCAAGGCGTCGATGGCGCGCAGCAGGGCGGGATGCTCGACATTGGCATCGGCCCTGCCGTGCTCGTCGGCTATCTCGACATCATCATCGAGTGCCGCCTCGCGCGCGCTGCGCCGCATCTGCCGGCGCAAACCGTCGATCAGCCGGTGGTCGGCAATCGCCACCAGCCAGGGCACGAACGGGCGCGCCGGATCATAAGTGTGGCGGATGGCATGAAGGGTCAGCAGCACATCCTGCACCCCGTCCTCGGCATCATGGCGGGTGCGCAGGCGCCGCAAGGCCCGCGCCCGCAACAGCGGCGTGATTTCGCGCAGGAGCCGCGCATAGGCAACGCCATCGCCTTGCTGGGCGCGGGCCATGAGCAGCGCCCATTCGAGGTCGCGCGCCCGCGCCGGGGCCTCGCCCGGTGTCACCAGCCGCAAAGGCGGCAAGCTCATGTTGCGATCAGCCATCATGGCGCCCGGCACCGTCCCGCGAGGCGTCCGGCAATGACATGGTCGAGCGACAGCGGCCCCGCGCCGAGCGCGATAATGGCCAGCGCCAGACCTGCCCAGGGCAGATGAAAATTCGCCCAGCCCTCTGGCACCACCAGTTCGATCACCCCGGTCATCACCAGCAGGCCGAGCGCCGCCAGCCGCGTGCCGAGCCCCAGCACCAGCAGCACCGGCAAGATGATTTCCATCACCGCATCCATCGGCGCGAGCACGCCGGGAAACGGCAAATGATAGGGCCCGCCCGGCAGATGCAGCTTGAACTCCTCGCTGAAAAGATAGGTCGCGGCCGGCGACAGCACAAGAAATCCGGCCCATTTGGTCAGGCCGGAATACCAGAACGGCACCGCCAGCGCGAGCCGCAGGAGCGGCTGCGCCACCAACCGCGCCGCGCCAACCGCGCGCGCCATCAAGCGATCCATCCGCAAGCAAGCCTGCGCCAGTTTCGAAGGGCTTGTCATCCTGTCCAAGGCGCTCATCGACGCGCACTCCTGCCTGATTAGAGAAGATTCACGCCGACAACGACGCCGGCAGCCATCAGCCATTCGAGGGCTTGCGCGAGGTCCTGCAACGGCTCGCGGGAACGCGCCATGGCCTGCCCCACGCTCAGGCCATCGGCGAGGTCCTGAACGAAACCATGCGTATTGCGGGGCACCAGCCAGGCCTCGACTTCCGCATGCGGGCGACAGATCAGCGCGTGCTGCGCCTCATCGACATCCACCTCGGCCATGGCGTCATCGGCTGGCTCTTCGGGCCCCCGGTTCAGCCGCCACAGATCAAAAGCCGCGTAACGCGACGAAACCAGCCGCAGCGAGGGATGCAGGCGCAGGCGCGCCTGGCCGAGATCGGTGGCCTCCGGCAGAGATTCCATAGCCAGCGGCTCGGCCTCGGCGGCATGATGCGCCTCGATCATCGCCCATTCGATCCGCGCGACATCGGCAAGCCAGGGCAGCGGCGCGCAGGGCGGAAAGTCGGCGATGAAACGCGCCATATCACCGCCGTAACGCAGCAGCACCGGCGAACGCGGCGGATAGGCGCGCACGAATTCGATGGCAAGGACGGTGAAAAACTCCTCACCCACCAGGCGCGTGACGGCGGGATAGCAGGGCTTCAGAATGTTGATCAGGCCCATGGTGACATTGTTGCGATAGACCCGAAAACGGAACTGCTCGGCCAGGCCATCGCGCCCGATGAAACCATCAGGCACGCGCTGGGCTGGATCCAGCACCGCGCGCGCGAACCGGAGTTGCTGATCAGCCCATGGTTGCATGAACGCTCCCTCCAGCTTCCAGCCGAGCAGCTGACATGATGGCTTCGGCCTGTTGCGCCTCGGCCAGCAAAACCTCGAAGGCCGGAATATCGGCATCGCGCTCGATCAGGGTCGGGAACGGGCCATGTGTCTCGACGACCTCGGCGTAAAGCCGCCAGACCTCCTCGATCACCGGCCGATCATGCGTATCAATCAGCAAGGGATAACCCTGCTCATCGGCCTCGATACTATGGCCTGCAAGATGAATTTCGCCGACCGCGTGCATCGGAAACTGCGCCAGATAGGCGCGCGCGTCAAAATCGAGATTGGTGGCGGAAACATGCACATTGTTGATGTCGAGCAGCAGCCCGCAGCCGGTGCGCTTGACGATTTCGCCAAGAAACCCGGTCTCCGACCAGGTGCTGGCGGCGAAGCCGAGATAGCCGGAGGGATTTTCCAGCAGCATTCGGCGGCCGAGCGCCGTCTGCACCTCGTCGATATGCGCGCAGACCAGCCGCAACGTGTCATTGTTATAGGGCAGCGGCAGAAGATCATTGAAGAACCCGCTCTCATGCGTTGACCAGGCGAGATGTTCGGAAAAAGCCTGCGGCTGGTAGCGAGCGATCACGTCACGCAGGCGCCGCAAATGCGCCGGATCAAGCGGCCGCGAACCACCGATCGACAGGCCAACGCCATGCACCGACAAGGGATAATCAGCCCGCAACCGTGTCAGCCAGCGGTGCGGTGGCCCGCCTGCCCCCATGTAATTTTCGGCATGGACCTCAAAAAACCCGACATCGGCTGCAGATTCAGCAATGGCTTGGAAATGCTCCGGCTTGAGCCCGAGCCCGCCGCGCTGCGGCAGCTTGCTGGCATGTGGCCCTTGACCCAGGGCATTGAGGGCTGCGGACATGAGCGGGCCTTCCCCGTTTTGTGGCGTGGCAGGGGCCGGGATGCCGGCATCAGCGACATCCCGGCCTTGAGAGCGGCGTCTCAGAGCGGGGTCAGGCTGCCGTGGCCCTTGGGCGTCTTGATCTTGGTGCAGGTGCCATGCGGCACCAGCTTGAAGGCATTGCCCTGATAATTGATGGTGCTGGTGCCAGCGCAGGTGGTACCCGCCCCGGCATAGCAATCATTGTGGCCCTTCAACGCCACGCCGAAACATTTTTCGAGATTCTGGGCCATCATGCGCTTCTGGTTGGCGGCGCGCGTTTTCATCATCATGGCTTTGGTCATCATCATCTTGGCCTGGGCCGCGGGCGCCACAACCGCGCCGAATGCGGCGGTTGTCGCCAACGCCGTGGTCAATGCAAGCGCCCGATCGGCGATGGAAGTGTTGGTCATGTAGGTCTCCCTGATCAAAGCTGCGGGGGTTAAAGCCATCGCGGCGGATGGCAGGCGTTTGGCACGCCTGACCATTATTTCGCCGCAGTACCGCGAAAGGTTACGCCGCCTGGCAAAAAAGGAAGGGCCATTGCGGGCGCCATCACACTCTTGTGACCGGCCGCCGCATGCGACACTTTCTCCATGGCCAAGTGCCCCCCGCGTGGCTATAAGCGGCAGTCTTGGGTGGTGAGGAGTTTTTCCCTATGCGCAAATTCGGCATGGTCATCCTCGGTGTTGCGCTGCTGCTGGCGCTGGGCACCGGTATTGCCGTGTTGCGACCCGCCTGGCTCGGCCTTGCCGGCATCCGCGCCCAGCCGGTCGAGCTTGGCGCCCCTTTCGTGCTGACCGATGACCACGGCAACAGCTTTTCCAGCGCCGCACTCAAAGGCGAACCTTTCGCCATCTTCTTTGGCTTCACCCATTGCCCGGACGAATGCCCCACCACCATGTCGGATCTGACCGAGGCCATGAAAATCCTCGGGCCCGACGCCGACAAGCTGCATGTGGTCTTTGTCACATTTGATCCGGCGCGCGACACGCCGCCGGTGCTGGCAGCCTGGATGCAGAATTTCGACAAGCGCTTCATCGCCCTCACCGGCAGCCCGGCCGCCCTCGCGGCGCTGGCGACATCCTATCACGTGTTTTTCAAGGCCGAGGCGCCGGATAAATCCGGCAATTATGATTTCCAGCACACGGCGGCAACCTATCTCATGGACGGGCACGGGAAATTTGTGACGACGCTGTCACCCGAGGACAAGCCATCGGCCATGGCGAAGAAGCTCCAGGCGCTGATCGCCATGCCCAAATGAGGCCGGCAGGACCAGGCGCGATCAGGAAGGATCAAGGATGAATATGTCTGCAAGGGCCGCCATGGCCGCTATCGCCGTCATGCTCGGCTTGCTGGATGCGGCGGCAGCGCCACCGGCCACCACCATCGCCGTCATCAAAGCCTGGGCACGGGCCACGCCGCCAAAGGCCGATGTCGGCGTCGTCTATATGACCATCACCAATCAGGGCACCACGGCTGACCGGCTTGAGAGCCTGTCGAGCCCGGTGGCGGGCAGCGCCATGGCGCACCAGACCACCATGAAGAATGGCGTTATGGCGATGACAGCCATTTCGGGCGGGCTGGTGATACCGCCGCATGCCAGCGTCGTGCTGAAACCCTTCCACAAGCACATCATGCTGGAAGGCCTGAAGACGCCCCTGCAGGCCGGCAGCAGCTTTCCCTTGAACATGACCTTCCGCCATGCCGGCAAGATCGTGGTGACAGTCAGCGTTACCGGCATGGGGGCGATGCAGGCCCCGGCGGCCGGAGCGGGCAAGTGAGCCGCCGGCTGGTCCGGCTGGGAATTCTCGCCTTGATCGTTCTTGCCGCTGCGACCGGTCTCGTCCTGCTGCGCCCGGCACCGCGACAGGCCGAAACCGGCCTTGGTGGCCCCTTCGTACTGGAGACCGGCGAGGCCAAGCCCTTCAACGCCAGCCAATTGGCGGGCAAGCCTTACATCATCTTCTTCGGCTATACCCACTGCCCGGATGTCTGCCCGGCGACGTTGACAGAATTAGCCAGCGACATCAAAATTTTAGGCAAAGATGCGGACAAGATGAACTATGTCTTCGTCACCATTGACCCTGCCCGCGACACCCCGGCTGTGATGCAGGCCTATGTCAGATCTTTTGATCCGCGCATCATCGGCCTGACCGGCACCGCCGCGCAGATCGCCACCATCGCCAGAGAATGGCACGTTTTTTACCGCAAGCAGCCGGGCAGCGGCAAAGACTATACCATGGAGCACAGCGCCACGGCCTATCTGATGGATGCCCGCGGCAGCTTTGCCGGATTTTTCAATTTTCAGGACAAGCCGGCCGCGCAAATGGCAAAAATCCGTGCGGTGCTTGCCGGCCATTCGGCGCTCGATGGCGGCTGAGCGCCCCAGGCGCATCAGATATGGGTCGTCAGCCTCGTCAGGGCCGCCGGTGAGGCATTTGTCAGCCAGGATTCGAGGTTTTGTTCGAGGCCGCTGAGGATCAGCACACCGGCGATCATGAACACGCCGCCCATGACCTGACGGCTGAGCGTGCCCGCCGCGCTCATGGCCCCGCGCCAGCGCACCAGCACTTCGCGTGACAGCATGCCGAGCGCCACCAGCGGCAGTGCCGTGCCGAGACCAAAAGCCGCCATCACCAGCGCCGCCATGCCCAGATCCTTGCCTTGCGCAGCCAGCAGCGATGCCGCACCGAGGGTGGGCCCGGCACAGGGAGCCCACACCGCCCCGAGCAGCACGCCGACACCAAACTGGCCGCCGAGTCCCTCGCCCGCCAGCCGGCCAAATCTCTGCTGCGCCCAGTTGGCAAAGGGGCCGCCGGCCTGCGAAACCCGCTCCTGCAGCATTGGCACCAGCAGGATGACCCCCAAAATCATCAACAGCACCGCGGCGACATTCTGAAACCACGCCTGATCGAGGCCGAGCGAAAACCCCGCGAGCGCGATGAACATGCCAAGGGTGACGAAGGACAGGGCCAGCCCGAGTGCCAGCGCCAGCGGCCCCAGCTTGTGCTGTGACAGCGCCGCCGTCAGCACCAGCGGCAGCACCGGCAGCACGCAAGGCGACAGGATCGACAGCAATCCGGCCGCAAAGCCCAGAAGCGGCGCCGCACCGACCATGCTTACGACCCCTTGATACCGGCGCCCGGCAAATTCGAATCCATTAGCATGGCGATGGATTCAGGGTCGGTATCACCAACCGAGCGCATGGTTTCCTTCGGCCCGCGAAAGGCGATGAGCGTGCTCTGCATGGTCGCGTGGAAGGCGCGCACGATGTTCTTTTGTCGGTCGAAATCCACCGAGAAAATCACCACATCATGATTTTGCTTTTCTGCCGCAAGCTTGCGGATGATCGGCCGCTGCGCCTTGCAGGTCGGGCACCAGCTCGCCTCGATATGGATCAGGATGCGCTTGCCCTGTTGCTGCGCCGTCTTGAAGGCGGCCGGTGTAAACGGCGCCCCGACGGGGGTGAGCGGGCTGATCGCGCCTTTGGCTGCGGCCGGCAAGGCCCCGGCTGCAAACAGCGCGGCAAAACTTGAAACGAGGTCACGGCGGTTCATGGTGGCTCCTTGCAAAGGGTGGATTATGGTGCTGCCAGTGACGGCGACGATGGCGCTGCCAATTTGCACCGCCTCCGCCTGACATGACTTCGTCCCGGCCTATGAAATGGTTACATCAACCGGCCACTGGCATGGATCACAAGTCGGTGAGCCGGCTGCCGAATTTCGGCATGGTGGCGCCGCGCTTCAGGCCTCGCCGCCCGGCCACATGCGGCTGAACACGCCATCATGCTTGACGAGACCGTGATAGAGCGCAGCGAGAATATGCGCCGAGACCAGCACCAGAATGCTGATGCCGCCGATCTTGTGGGCGGCAAGCAGGATTTTGCCGACGGCCGGATTCTTCGGCATCAGCGCCGGCAGCTGGAACAGGCCGAAAAACTCGATATGCCCGCCCAAGGCCGAAACCGCCAGCCAGCCGATCAGCGGCATCGCCAACAGCAGCAGATAAAGCAGATGGGTGGCCGAGGTCGAGGCGATGCGCTCGAACGCGCTCAGCGTCGCCACCGGGGCTGGCGTGCCATGACCCAGCCGCGTCAGGAAACGCCAGATCACCAGCAGCAGGACAAGGACGCCAAATTCGGTATGATAGCCGAAGATCATCAGCTTTTCCGGGCCTTTGGGCAGTTTCGACATGATGATGCCCGCCGGAATCATGCCGATCACAATGATCGCCACGATCCAGTGCAGCCATTTTGACGTCGCAGAATAGCTCGTACGGCGACCGGACATAGATGCATTCGATACATTCATGGGTGCTCCTCCTTGATGCTGGTTGGCGGCGCGTGGCACCCCGCAGGATCTTGCGTCAGGCGCAGAAACTTGTGCCCTGGGCGGGGCGGGCACGTCCCGCCTCGGCTCCAGGCCTAATGGATGCCCTTGTGCTTGACCAGACAGGCAATGATAGCCGGGACATCCGCTTTCTCAACCGGTGCCTTGAAGGCATTGATCATTTTAATGACTTCGACGGTCCAGGTCGCCTCGGCGTCGGCGCCGGGAAATTGCCGCAAGGGATCAGGCAGGCTGACCGTGGTCGTGACAAGTTTGGGAACGCCGCCGGCCAGCACGGCCCGGCGCCCATCAAAAGCTTTCCAGTCTCACCGGATCGCATTGTCGACTCCCTATATTTATTTAATTTAGGCAGTCCTAATACAACACGAATTCGTAGCGCTGCAAAGCCCTTTCAGTGCACGCCAAGGCTTGGCGCGGCGGGACCCGGTCGGCCATTGCGAGGGCGCAAGGCGAGAGAGCCGGATGGGGGAATAAAGCAAGTTTCACCGCAATTACGTAATTGCGGACGCTGCTGATGATGCCCCGCAAAGACCCGCTGATCCTGAAAAAGATCAGGTATTTTGAAGAACGCGAGTTCGCCGTCATGTATGACCCGGCCTGGGGCTGGAAAGCCTGCTGAGATCCGGCACAACAAAAAGCAGACTATTTTGGAAAGCGGTGCGGCAACAGTATACTGGCCTCATCTCCGATGAATGCAGCCCACACTCCTCCAGGCCGCCACACTGAATCCATCAACTTTTGCGCTTGCAGCCCATCGCCTCCGGGAATTTCACGCTGCCACCGGTACAGAAAGGCGGATACTCTTAGGTTGGCAATGCAATGAACATGGACGGGTTTGCCGTTGATATCACCCATCGCGCTGCAAAACGTGGCAAAGTCCGCTTCGGTCGGACGTTCAAATTCCACAGGAATATGGATATAGGCCAATCCAAGATCAGCGAGGGATGCCGCCTCATCCTGCAAGGCATTCTCGTGCGTATGTGGCCCAAGATTTATAACATGCTCGATGCCGAGCTTCTTTAGTTCCACAAGTTGCAGCTCGGTGGGCTGGCCCGAGGTCGTGATGCGGCTATCAAAGCGCCGCCAGTTATAGATTATGGTAGGATCGGACATAAGGGCGCCTCAAGATTGAAGGGTGCCCAGGCGAGCGGCGATTACGTTCGCGCTTCACGGTGGTAATCCACCTTTCTCGCCAGTCACGCGAACAATTGAAGCATATCAAACGAGCGCGGCGGAGCCAAGCCCGCCGACCCATGATCTGGCTTAGTCTGAAGGGAGGTGAGTCGCATCTCTCACGTCAACCTAACCCCGCGCCATGGCCCGCCTCGCTACCCTCGCCGGCCGCGACCCCCGACCCCGCAGGCGGGGCCGCAAGGCGAGGAATTCGGATGGGGAAAATCAAGCAAGTGTCACCGAATTTAAGCGGGTTCGCTTTGTTTCAAAATTCTTGAGATTTGCTCGACCGCCGATAGTTAAATTTTCGAAAAACAAAGAGTGTCAGGCTTGCCTTGACAAAACGTCAGGCTATCCCTTACAGTCAGGGCGAACCTGACGGAGGCCGCGATGAAATTGTCACTCAAGAAGAGCCTATGCTGCTCGTTCTGCGGAAAATCCGAACACGAAGTCGCTAAATTGGCGGCTGGGCCAGGTGGCATTCGCATCTGCGACGAATGCGTTGAAGCTTGTCGCCTTTTTATGAGTGGAGAGGCAGCCCTGCCGCGCGATTTCGAGCCGACGAGTTGGCCGACCGAGAGACTGCTTGAAGTGCTCGCTCCGCTCAACGCGACTGCGGAAGCGCATCGTCGGCACTTGGGCGAAGTCGTTGACTCCCTAAGGGCAAGAGAAATCAGCTGGGCCAAGATTGGTGAAAAGCTCGGGGTCTCACGCCAGACAGCATGGGAACGATTTGGTTCGTAAATCCTCGCCCGGTCACGACGTGCGGCGGTCCGGAATGGTGCAAAACTCTTGATTTTTGCACAGTCGGCGAACGACCGCCTCCGGATCGGAATTACGGTGCCACTTGCTACTATCCCTCTTCACGGGATCGGCGCCCGCCCGTGCCGCCTATGCCGCTCTGGCAAGCCTATGCGAAGCGCGATAGCTGATGGAATAAGGGAATCAAGCATGTGTCACCGTAATCAAATGATAATGGGATTTACGCGCCTGTCACGGTAACGCGCTTGCGCGCTCAAGCGAGGGCAAGATGGAGGAACTGGTTGAAATCGCTTTTCACATAGGGCGCAAAGGCCTCCCCGGAAGTAAACCCACGGCAGCGGTAGAGCGCAAGGGCCGGCTCGAACGAAGGACCGCTGCCGGTCTCAAGGCTGATTCGCCGGCAACCCCTGGCGGCAGCGCGCGCGATGATCGCGTCGAGAATTTGCGAACCCGCCCCCTGCGCAGGAAATCGGGGTGCGTTCGCATCGATTTCACCTCGCCATGCCCCGCGCCCAGCATTTTCAGGGCGCCAATGGCAGCAATGCTTTCGTTCATCCAGGCCGAAAACACCGTCACTTCAGGGGCCTGCAGGCCGGATAAATCCAGCGCGAAAACGCTGCCGGGCGGTGATGTCGCCGCCATGCCCGCTAGGTGCAGCGCCAGCAAATCCCGCGTCTGGCGCAAGGTGAGGTCATCTTCGCGAATCGTGAACATCATCTGGCTCGCGGCAGGGCAGTAGCGACCACCCCAATCTAGCCGCAACCCATAAACCTGTCCAAATCCGGATCGCGCTGCGGCACGGTTTCCGGGCCCTGCTGCTGCCCGCCTGCCGATGTCGCCTTTGCAACGGCACCGCGCCGTGCTAACGACCGCTGCCAATTCCCGTCGGTGCTCGGATCGCGGGGTTCCAGAACTTTGTGGAGTTGGTCATGGCCGTCATTACCCCGTCGCCGTTTCGCGAGGCCCTGACCTTCGACGACGTGCTGCTGCAGCCCGATCATTCGCTGGTCATGCCGGGCGAAGTCGATATTTCGACCCGGCTCACCGGCTCGATCCATCTCAATCTGCCGATCATTTCCTCGGCCATGGACACGGTCACCGAGGCGCGCCTCGCCATTGCCATGGCGCAGGCCGGCGGCATGGGCGTCATCCACCGCAATCTGGAGCCGCCCGAACAGGCCGAGGAGGTGCGCAAGGTCAAGCGCTTCGAGAGCGGCATGGTGGTGGACCCGATCACCATTTATCCCGATGCGCCGCTGGCCGACGCGCTGGCGCTGATGCGGCGCCATCAGATATCCGGCATCCCGGTGGTTGAGCGCGGCGGCAGCACCGGGCCGCAGAAGCTTTGCGGCATTCTCACCAATCGCGATGTCCGCTTTGCCGAGACTACCGAAATTCCCGTCGCCGAACTGATGACCAAAAAGCTCATCACCGTGCGCGAGGGGGTCGGCAAGGATGAGGCCCGCCGCCTGCTCCACCAAAACCGCATCGAGAAATTGCTGGTGGTCGATGATGACTATCGCTGCGTCGGCCTTATCACCGTCAAGGACATTGAAAAGGCCACCCTGCACCCCTTTGCCAGCAAGGACGAGGGCGGGCGCCTGCGCGTCGCCGCCGCCTCGACCGTGGGCGAAAAGGGCATTCTGCGCAGCCAGATGCTAATTGATGCCGGGGTCGATTGCGTGGTGATTGATACCGCCCATGGCCATTCGCAGGCCGTGCTCGACCAGGTGACCCGGGTCAAGCTCATGTCGAACCGGGTGGCGGTGATCGCCGGCAATGTTGCCACCGGCGATGGCACGAGGGCACTGATCGACGCCGGTGCCGATGCCGTGAAGATCGGCATTGGTCCGGGCTCCATTTGCACCACCCGCATTGTCGCCGGCGTCGGCGTGCCGCAACTCACCGCCATCCTCGATGCGGCCGAAGTTGCGCACCGCGCTGGCATTCCGGTGATTGCCGATGGCGGCATCAAGTTTTCCGGCGATCTTGCCAAGGCCATTGCCGCCGGCGCCAATTGCGTGATGATCGGCTCGCTGCTGGCCGGCACCGATGAAAGCCCTGGCGAGGTTTACCTGCATCAGGGCCGCACCTTCAAATCCTATCGCGGCATGGGCTCGGTGGGCGCGATGGCGCGCGGCTCGGCCGACCGTTATTTTCAGCAGGATATCAAGGATGCGCTGAAGCTTGTGCCCGAGGGCATCGAGGGCCAGGTGCCTTATCGCGGCCCGGTCGCCTCGGTGCTGCATCAGTTGGCGGGCGGTCTGCGCGCCGCCATGGGCTATGTCGGGGCCCCCGATATCGCAACATTCCAGCGCAAGGCGCGTTTCGTGCGCATCACCTCCTCGGGCCTGCGCGAAAGCCACGCGCACGACGTGGCCATCACCCGCGAAAGCCCGAATTATCCTTCGGCGCTCTAGCGCCGCAGGATAAGCGCCTCACGCCTCCGAAGTCGCCGCCACCGCCTGCAACACCGCATCGCGGGTCGGCCCGCAGAAGGTCACCAGCGGCGCACCAATATGCGCGCGCTCCAGTACCTCGCGCACTTTAGGCGCTACATTGGCAAGATAGATTTGGGCACCGCGCTGGCGCTCCCGTGCAATGAAATCATGCAGGGTCTGCGCGCCGCTGGAATCAGCTAGCGGCACGCCGACGAGGTCGATGACAAAGGCCAGCGGCCGGTCGCCGAGCCGCTCGAGCACGCGGCCGATCTCGCTCGCCGCGCCAAAGAAGAACGGCCCTTCGATGCGCGTCACCAGCACCTTGTCGGAATGCGGCGGCAGGGCCGCATCCGCGTCCTCGTCATTTTCCTCGATCTCGGCCGGTGACACCACCGCCACCCCTGTCAGCCCCGCCATGCGATGCATGAACGTCAGCGCCCCGAGCGTGACACCGACGCCAATGCCCACCGTCAGCGTCGTGAACAGGGTCAGCAGGAATGTCGTCAGCAGCAGCATGGCTTCGCTGCGATCATGGCGCAGCAGGGCCACAAAATTCTTGCGATCGGCCATGTTCCAGCAGACGATGCCCAGCACCGCCGCCAGCGCCGCCAGCGGAATGCGCTCGATCAGCGGCCCGCCAGCCACAAGGAACAGCAGCAGGAAGGCAGAATGAAACATCCCGGCCATGGGGCCATGCGCATGCGCGCGAATATTAGCCGCCGTGCGCGCCACTACGCCTGTGACCGCCAGACCGCCGAACAGCGCCGACATGATATTGGCGATGCCCTGCGCCACCAGCTCCACATTCGAGCGGTGCCGCCGCCCGGTCATGCTGTCCGCCACGACTGCCGACAGAAGTGATTCAATCGAACCCAGCGCCGCAAAAATCAGCGCCGTCGGCAGGAGCTTGATGATAAGGTCAATCGAAACATGCGGCACATGCGGCACATTGAGGCCCTGCGGCATGGCCCCGAACACCGAGCCGAGGGTCGGCACGTTCAGATGCAGCCCCGCGGTCAGCACCGAAGCCGCCGCCACCGCCACAATATAGCCCGGCCATTTCGGGCGCCAGCGGCGCAGCGCCACGATGAGAATGATCGAGCCGATCGACAGCGCCGTCGACGCCGGACTGAAAGTGGCCCAGGAACGCGCCAGAACCGCGAGCTTGGGGAACAGCGCCGCCGGCTGCGGGCCGGGGTGCAGGCCGAACATATCCTTGATTTCACTGCTGAAAATCAATATCGCCACGGCCGCCGTGAATCCCACAATCACCGGATGCGGCACATAGCGGGCAAAGGAGCCAAGCCGCAGCAGGCCCGCCAGCACCAGAAAAAATCCGGCCATCACCACCGCCAGCAGGAACCCTTCATAACCAAAGCTGTGAATGGCAGTGGCGACGACGACGATAAAGGCTCCCGCCGGCCCGCCGATCTGGAAGCGGCTGCCCCCGAACACCGACAGAAAAAATCCACCGACGATCGAGGCATAAAGCCCGTCCTCAGGCCGCGCCCCGCAGGCAATGGCAATGGCCATCGACAGCGGCAGCGCCACAATCGCCACGGTCAGTCCGGCTATCGCATCGGCGCGCAAGGCATCGAGGCGATAGCCCTCGCGCAGCACGGTGATGGATTTGGGTGTGAAGGATTCAAGGATCGAGGGCGCAAGTTGATTTTGGGTCTGCATCAAGTTGCCTGCATTTTCATGACATGTTCATTCAAGGTATCATGGGTGTTAGCAATTATTCCTCAATATTGGCAAGCCCGGATTTGCCTTTCGCGCCGCAATCAACCGTTTCATGGCGCTCACGGGGGCAAAGGCCGTCCAAATGTCCGTTTTCATCAACTGTTGCCGCATTGCGCGCCGCCGCGCTTTCTGGCAAGGAAACCCCTGCGCGAGGGGGAAAACAGGCTCGAACAGAGCTTCTCCTGCATTTTGCACATCGCAGTGAGGGTGGACAAATTATGAATCCGATCTGGTTGATTATTTTGGGCGGCTTATTGTCGCTGGTCTATGGCGCGGTCACAGCGCGTGGCCTCATCGCGGCTGACGCCGGCAATGCGCGCATGCAGGAAATTTCTGCGGCCATTGCCGAAGGTGCGCAGGCCTATCTCAAGCGGCAATATCTGACGATCTTCATCGTCGGCATCATCATTTTCGCGCTCATCTTCTGGCTGCTGGGGCTCAGCGTCGCCAGCGGCTTCGTCGTCGGTGCGGTTTTGTCCGGCGCGGCTGGCTTCATCGGCATGAATGTCTCGGTGCGTGCCAATGTGCGCACGGCCCAGGCGGCCTCCAAGTCGCTGGCCGCCGGTCTCGACATCGCCTTCAAGGCCGGCGCCATCACCGGTTTGCTGGTCGCCGGTCTCGCCCTGCTCGGCGTGGCCGTCACTTTCTTCGTCATGACCGGGCTGATGCATTATGCCGCCAATGACCGGCAGGTAATCGACACCCTCGTGGCGCTCGGCTTCGGCGCATCGCTGATCTCGATTTTCGCCCGTCTCGGCGGCGGCATCTTCACCAAGGGCGCCGATGTCGGCGCTGATCTTGTCGGCAAGGTCGAGGCCGGCATTCCCGAAGATGATCCGCGCAACCCTGCCACCATTGCTGACAACGTCGGCGACAATGTCGGCGATTGCGCCGGCATGGCAGCCGACCTGTTCGAGACCTATGCCGTCACCGTGGTCGCCACCATGGTGCTGGCCTCGCTGTTCTTCTTTGGCAAGGGCGCCATCGGCGTCTCGGCCATGCTTTATCCGCTGGCCGTATGCGCGGTCTGCATCGTCACCTCGCTCATTGGCACCTATTTCGTGAAACTGGGCGCCAATAATTCGATCATGGGCGCGCTCTACAAGGGCCTGATCGTCACCGGCCTTTTGTCGATCGTCGGCCTTGCCATTGCCACCCAGTTCGTCACCGGCTGGGCCTCGATCGGCACGGTTGATGGCCATGCCATCACCGGCACCAACCTGTTCCTGTGCGGCCTCGTCGGCCTCGCTGTGACCGGGCTGATTGTCGTCATCACCGAATATTACACCGGCACCGGCAAGCGCCCGGTGGTATCGATTGCCCAGGCCTCGGTCACCGGCCACGGCACCAATGTCATCCAGGGCCTCGCGGTCTCGCTGGAATCGACGGCCATGCCGGCCTTGGTCATCGTGGCCGGCATCATCGTCACCTCGCAACTGGCCGGCCTGTTCGGCACGGCCATTGCCGTCACCACCATGCTCGGTCTTGCCGGCATGATCGTCGCGCTCGACGCCTTTGGCCCGGTCACCGACAATGCCGGCGGCATTGCTGAAATGTCCGGCCTGCCCAAGGAAGTGCGCCAGTCAACCGATGCGCTGGATGCCGTCGGCAACACCACAAAGGCGGTCACCAAGGGCTATGCCATAGGCTCGGCCGGTCTCGGCGCGCTGGTGCTGTTTGCGGCCTATACCAATGATCTCCACCAGTTCATCACCTCGGGTGTGTCGTATTTCAAGAATGTCGGCACGGTGTCGTTCGATCTCTCCAATCCCTATGTGGTGGCGGGGCTGATCTTCGGTGGCCTGATCCCCTATCTGTTCGGTGGCATTGCCATGACCGCCGTGGGCCGCGCTGCCGGTTCCGTGGTCGAGGAAGTGCGCCGCCAGTTCAAGGACAAGCCCGGCATCATGACCGGGACCGACAGGCCCGATTACGGCCGCGCCGTCGACATGCTCACCAGGGCGGCGATCCGCGAAATGATCGTGCCGTCGCTGCTGCCGGTGCTGGCACCGCTCGTGGTCTATTTCGGCGTGCTCGCCATTTCCGGCTCCAAGGCCAATGCCTTTGCCGCGCTCGGCGCCTCCCTGCTCGGTGTCATCGTCAACGGCCTGTTCGTCGCGGTCTCGATGACCTCGGGCGGCGGCGCCTGGGACAATGCCAAAAAGAGCTTTGAGGACGGCTTCGTCGACAAGGACGGCGTCAAGCATCTGAAGGGTTCGGATGCCCACAAGGCCTCCGTCACCGGCGACACCGTCGGCGACCCCTACAAGGATACTGCGGGCCCGGCGGTCAACCCGGCGATCAAGATCACCAATATTGTCGCCCTGCTGCTGCTGGCGGTGCTGGCGCACTAAGCGCCGGCCAGGCACCAAAAAAACCCCACCGGGTTCGCGCCCGGCGGGTTTTTTATGCGCAGCGGTCCGAAGGTAAGGACTAGAACCGCAGCAGGTTCTGCACCAGATTGTTTAGGAAGTCGACGTTTCTGCCGGTTGTCGGTGTCGTATTCGATTCGAAATCAAACACCTTGCCGTCCTTCAGGCCATAATTGGCCGTGCGGGTGACATTATTGGACTTGTCAAAATAGACCGCGAACACCCGCTGGCCGACAATATCCGGCTTCATGAAGGCCACCCGCCGGATGGTTTTCTGGCTGATATAATACCAGGCGCTGCCGCCCACCGTCGAGGTCGTGCTCGGGGTGCCCAGCAGCGCCAGCACCTGCTCGGCAGACTGGCCAACCGTGATTTGCGACAAGGCCTGCTGGTCCATGACATAGCCATGCTGGACCGTGCCGTCATAGGAGGCGCAGGCCGCCAGCCCGCAGGCCAGCAGCGCCAGCGCCAGCACTGGCCGCAGTTTTCTCTTCAAGCGGCGAGCATCTGCAGGCCGGCCAGAAACAACCATAGTTTGACGCATCTTCAGCCTCTCCGGCATAGTCCCCAACCTGGCAGCGGCGCCATGGACGCATCCCTTCCATCGATCCGGCCTGTGAAAGCTTGCGTAACCCTGCGATTGCGATAAATCAAGCACGTGCACGCCTTCGTGCCGCCGCGCACGCGAAGGCCGGCCTGCCCGTGAATGAACGTGATCCGCATGTTTGACCGATTTTTCCGCAAATCCCGCAACCGCCCCCTCATTGACGCGCTTCACGGCGAGATCGTGGCGGCCTCGCGGCAAAAAGTATTTTTCACAGATTATGGCGTGCCGGACAATTTTGAAGGCCGTTTTGAGGTGGTCAGCCTCAATGCCGGGTTGCTGCTGCGCCGCCTGCAGGAATGTGACGAGCCCGGCCCGCAAATCGCCCAGGACCTGGTCGACCGGCTGTTTTTGGGCTTTGACGGTGCCCTGCGCGAAAGCGGTGTCGGCGACCTTGCCGTCGCGCGCAAGATGAACGCGCTCGCCGAGGCATTTCTCGGGCGCAACCAGGCCTATGCCGCAGCTCTCACGGCCGGGGAGCCCGGCGCGCTCGAAGCGGCGCTCGCCCGCAACATTGCCGCGACGCCCCCCGCCCCGCAGCGCCTTGCCGCCTATGTGCGCGCCGCCGCGGCTGGCCTCAAGGCCCTGCAACTGGAGGATGTGATGAAGGGCGCAGGATTGTTTCCCGATGCCGGCACCCTCACCAGCCCCGAGGAGGTGCGCCCATGACGACCGCCCCGCACGACATTCCGTTTTCGCGCAGCTTCGCGATGAGCGAATTACGCAATCTGAAGCGCCCGGTGCTGCTCGATGCCAAGCCGTCTGAATGCGCGGCGCTGGCGGCAGCTTTCGGCATTGTCGCCATCCGCGACCTGACCGCCGATCTCAAGATTTCCCGCCAGGCGGCATTGGGCTGGCTGGTCACCGGCAGCGTTCACGCGAAAGTGACCCAGACCTGCGTTGTCTCGCTCGAACCTTTCGAGACGGCCATTGATGAGCCGGTCGAGGCAAGATTTGTCGAATCCGGCGATCCGCGCCGCGGCCATCATGCCATGGATACCGATGTCATCGCCACCGGGCCGGAGCTCGATCCCCCCGACATCATCGAAGGCGGGCGGCTCGACCTTGGTGTTCTTGCCGCCGAATTTCTGGCGCTGGCGCTCGATCCCTGGCCGCGCAAGCCCGGCGTCGAATTCAAGGACCACGACGATGAACCGGCAAAACCCTCGCCCTTTGCCGGGTTGAGCGAAAAACTGGCGCGCCGCAAGTCCAAAGAATGAGGCCTGCGCAGCGAACGAAGGCCAGCCAGCGGCTTGCCTTGCGGGCGGAAGCGGCTATTGTGCGCCCCATCGCCCGCGGGCTTTGGAGGTTTGGTGCTTATGTCAGAACCCGTGCGCATTGCCATTGATGCGATGGGGGGCGATTTCGGCCCGGAGGTGATTGTCCCGGGGGCGGCCCTGGCGCTGGCCAAACGCCCGCAAGCCCGCTTTCTGCTATGTGGCGACCAGGTCAGGATCAACCCCGAGCTTGCCAAATTTCCGGCGCTGAAAGGCGCCAGCGAGGTCATCCACACCGAGGTGGCCGTCAAAATGTCCGACAAGCCCAGCGTCGCGCTGCGGGCCGGGCGGCGCAATTCCTCGATGTGGCTGGCGCTCGATGCCGTGCGCCATGGCGCTGCCGATGTGGCGGTTTCGGCCGGCAATACCGGCGCCCTGATGGCCATGGCGAAAATCTGCCTGCACATGATGCCGCAGGTCGAGCGCCCCGCCATTGCCGCACGCTGGCCGACCCAGCGAGGCGAATCGATTGTGCTTGACCTTGGCGCTTCCATCGGCGCCGACGCGCAACATCTCGTGTCGCTGGCGATCATGGGTGCGGCCATGACCCGTATCGTGCTCGGCATCGAGCGCCCGAGCATCGGCTTGCTGAATATCGGCGTCGAGGAGGTCAAGGGCCTCGAAGAAGTCCGCACGGCTGCCCGCCTGCTGCGCGAATTTGAATCGCCGACCTGGCACTATCTCGGCTTTGTCGAGGGCGATGATATCGGCAAGGGCACGGTCGATGTGGTGGTGACCGAGGGTTTTACCGGCAATATTGCCTTGAAAGCGGCCGAAGGCACGGCTCGCCAGATCAGCCGCTATCTGCGAGAGGCGATGAGCCACGACTGGCGCTCGAAACTGGGCTATCTTTTGGCCAAGCCCGCCTTTGAGGCGCTACGTGAGAAGATGGACCCGCGCCGCTCCAACGGCGGCCTGTTTCTGGGGCTCGAAGGCCTGGTAATCAAAAGCCATGGCGGCACCGATTCGCAAGGCTTTGCCGAGGCGCTGGACGTCGGCTATACGTCGGCGCAAAGTCGCCTGATCGATAAAATCCGTGAGGAACTGGTGCGCATGTCCGAGCCCACACCCGACAATGCCGCCCTGGCTGCGATTTCCTGATGTCCCCTGCCCCTCAAGTTGCTGAAAATCATGAGTGAACCTTCCAAAATCATCCGCTCGCGCGTCGCCGGCGTCGGCTGTTACCTGCCCGAGCGTGTCGTCACCAATGCCGAACTCGAACAAGCGGTCGATACCAGCGACGACTGGATCGTCCAACGCACCGGTATCCGCCGGCGCCACATTGCCGCTGAAGGCGAGACCACCTCGCAATTGGGCATCAGGGCCGCTGAGGCAGCCCTGCGGGCGGCGGGCCTGACCGGCGACCAGATCGATCTGTTGATTGTCGCGACCTCCACACCTGATTACACCTTTCCGGCTACAGCGACGCAAATCCAGTTTGCGCTCGGCATGGATCAAGGCGTGGCGTTCGATCTCCAAGCCGTATGCTCCGGCTTCGTCTTTGCGGTCGCCACGGCCGACAAATTCATCAAATCCGGCTCGCATCGCCGCGCCCTGGTGATCGGCGCCGAAACCTTCTCGCGCCTGCTCGACTGGGAGGACCGCACCACCTGCGTGCTTTTCGGCGATGGTGCCGGCGCCATGGTGCTGGAGGCCGCCGAAGGCGATGGCACCAGCAAGGATCGCGGCGTGCTGACGACGCATTTGCGCTCGGATGGCGCGCATCGCGCCAAGCTCTATGTTGACGGCGGGCCCTCGACCACCGGCACCACCGGCCATTTGCGCATGAATGGCAAGGAAGTCTATCGCCACGCGGTCGGCATGGTCACCGATGTCATGCGCGATGCCTTTGCCGCCACCGGCACGACCGCCGAGGACATGACCTGGTTCGTGCCGCACCAGGCCAATCGCCGCATCATTGAGTCTTCGGCGGAGAAAATGGGCATTGCGCCGGAAAAGGTCGTCATTACCGTTGATCGCCATGGCAACACCTCGGCCGCTTCGATCCCGCTGGCGCTGTGCACCGCCGTGGCCGATGGCCGCATCAAGCCCGGCGATCTGGTGATGATCGAGGCCATGGGCGGCGGCTTCACCTGGGGCTCGGCCCTGATCCGCTGGTGAGGGCAGAAGCCGGCCGACGATTTTAACCTTGCATGACAGGGCGCGCTCGGCTATCAGCCGGTCTGCGTTCAGTTCCGGAACGAGCTGTCACGGCTTGTTACTGGGGGATAGTTCAACGGTAGAACTGCGGACTCTGACTCCGTCAATCTTGGTTCGAATCCAGGTCCCCCAGCCATTTCCTGAAAAATGGACGCATGAGCGGCGGGCCATGCCGCTTGTCGGCGCGATGGCAGCGCGCCAGAATTTTCAAAAAAATCCGTTGACTTATCGCCTGCCCGGCGCCTAAGCTGGCACATGAGCAAAATTCTTGTACCGCGCGCGCCGTTTTTGGGACGAACCTGAGGTTCGATCCCACGATGGCGCATACCCAAGCCCCTTTCCGGGGCTTTTTTATTGTCCAAATTTCTGGCAAAGCCAGATAAACCCGGAGCAAAGACCATGGCGAAACAGATGACCGGTGCACAGATGGTCGTGGAGGCGCTGAAAGATCAGGGCGTCGACACGCTGTTTGGCTATCCCGGTGGCGCGGTGCTGCCGATTTATGACGCACTTTTTCAGCAGAACTTCGTCAAGCACGTTCTGGTGCGCCACGAACAGGGCGCTGCCCATGCAGCCGAGGGCTATGCCCGCTCATCCGGCAAGGTCGGCGTGCTGCTGGTGACCTCCGGCCCCGGCGCCACCAATGCCATTACCGGCCTCACCGACGCGTTGATGGATTCCATACCGCTGGTCTGCATCACCGGCCAGGTGCCAACCCACCTCATCGGCTCGGATGCGTTTCAGGAATGCGATACAGTCGGCATCACCCGCCATTGCACCAAGCACAATTATCTGGTGCGCCGTATCGAGGATTTGCCGCGCATCCTGCACGAGGCCTTTTTCATCGCCAGCCACGGCCGCCCCGGCCCGGTGGTGATCGACATTCCCAAGGACGTGCAATTTGCGCTGGGCAGCTATAATTTCCCCAAGAGCAGCGAGCACAAGACCTATCGCCCGCAGCTCAAGGGCGATGCCGGTGCCATCCAGCATGCCCTCACCATGATGACCAAGGCGAAGCGTCCGGTGTTTTATACCGGCGGCGGCGTCATCAATTCCGGCCCGCATGCCGCCACCCTGCTGCGCGAACTGGCCAAGCTCACCGGCTTTCCGGTGACCTCGACCCTGATGGGCCTCGGCGCATTCCCGGCTTCGAACCGGCAATGGCTCGGCATGCTGGGCATGCACGGCACCTTTGAAGCCAACAATGCCATGCATGATTGCGATCTGATGATCTGCGTCGGCGCGCGCTTCGATGATCGCATCACCGGCCGGCTCGATGCGTTTTCACCGGGCTCAAAAAAGATCCACATTGATATCGATCCCTCGTCGATCAACAAGAATGTCAAGGTCGACCTGCCCATCATCGGCGATTGCGCCCATGTGCTGGAAGATATGGTGCGGCTGTGGCGCGCCCAGGCGCTGGAGGTCAACAAGGCGGCGCTCAAGGGCTGGTGGACGCAGATCGACATCTGGCGTGCCCGCAATTCGCTCGGCTATCAGGGGTCTGACAAGACCATCAAGCCGCAATATGCGGTGCAGCGGCTCTACGAACTCACCAGGGAGCGCGACACCTTCATCACCACCGAGGTTGGCCAGCACCAGATGTGGGCCGCCCAGCATTACCATTTCGACAAGCCGAACCGCTGGATGACCTCAGGCGGCCTTGGCACCATGGGCTATGGCTTGCCGGCCGCCATCGGCGTGCAGATGGCCCACCCCAAGGCGCTGGTGATCGACATTGCCGGTGAGGCCTCGATCCAGATGTGCATGCAGGAAATGTCGACCGCGGCGCAATATCGCCTGCCGATCAAGATATTCATCCTCAACAATGAATATATGGGCATGGTGCGCCAGTGGCAGGAATTGCTGCATGGCGGACGCTATTCGGAAAGCTATTCGGAAGCCCTGCCCGATTTTGTCAAGCTGGCGGAAGCCTATGGCGCCGTCGGCATTCGTTGCAGCGACCCGGCCAAACTCGATGCCGCGATCCTGCAGATGATCGATTCCCCGCATGCGGTGATTTTCGACTGTATCGTCGACAAGGCCGAAAATTGCCTGCCCATGATCCCGTCGGGCAAGGCCCATAACGAGATGATCCTGCCGGACAGCGATGCCAATATCGGCGGCGTGATCGATGAAAAGGGCAAGATGCTGGTGTGAGGCGGGCTTGAGCCCAGGGCTGCGAGGGCGCAGCAGCCTCACGCGTGAAAAGCGTGGGCTCCGGATTTTTGTGGGTGAAATCACGCCCCCGGAGCCCTTGGCTTTTAATTTGTGCCCCCGCCGAGCCGGCGAATGGCCATCAGCTGTGCGCCATATAAAGGCGAGCCTTATGGCAATAGCGCACATTGGCGCGGCTCATATGGCGGGCGTAAACGCCCGACTGGTAGCCCATCAAGGCCCGGCAAACATTGCCACCTGCCCTGTGCCAGGCCAGCGCCAGATATTTGACACCATAGCGGACATTCACCGCCGGATTGAGCAAGCCGCGCGCCGGCCCACGATAGCCGAGTCCCCGCGCCGTTTTCGGCCTGATCTGCATGAGCCCGAAATTGCCGGCATGAATCACGTGCGGATTAAAGCTGCTCTCCACATTGATGACCGCCAGAACCAGGCTTGCCGGAACCCGCCCGGCATGAGCTTCACGAATGGCCATGGCTCTATAGCTGGCCGGCGCATGCCGCACCACATGATGATGATGCCAGCTATGGGCTTCCGCCTTCGTCAACAACCCCAAAACACCAATAATGATAGATAAAACAATGCGATGCTTCATACGAATTTACTCCGTTACTATTACAACTTCGCCCTTTTTTCATGGAATTTTGACGAGATAATGTCAAAGTATTCATTTAATATACGTTGGATATTTTTATTATTATCATACTTGCGACAATTCCATCTATGCAATATTCGTTAAATGAACGAAAAAAGTCGCTGACCTTGCCGCTGTGGTTCAGCCGCCATTCATATGCCGCAATGCATGGTCAATGTCCTGCGAGGTTGCGAGAGCGGCGCCTGGCATCGCGGCCTGATTGGCCTGTTGATTGCCGGTCGCTTTTTTGCGAGATTCATGGCACCCGAAACGGGTCTGGATGGGAGAGCATAACATGCGTAACATACTCTTGATTGCCACTGCCTTGACGCTGCCGGCCTTGGCAGGTTGCGCCACCGAGCGCGAGAACAACGCGGCAGGCGGTGCCATCCTCGGCGGCACGGCCGGCGCCATCATTGGCGGCGTAAGCACCAACAGTGTCGGCGGCGCGGCGGTTGGCGGCGTGCTGGGTGCTGCTGGCGGCGCCATTGTCGGCTCGGCGCTCACGCCGCATCGCCGCTGTGTACGATATGGTTACGATTATAATGGTAATAGGGTTTGCCTCCGGGTGGCGCGTTATTGAAACCACCACGGAACCTGATCAGATAATGTCCATGACCGGACGAAGTCGATCCTCCCCGATGCCTCTGGCATCGGGGCTTTTTTTGAGGTCATGAATGCTGCTGGCTGATACCGTTCTGGTCGATGGCCTGGCACCTTCGCCGAATTTCGGTGCAAGACGTGCGCCGCTCGACAGCATCATCCTGCATTATACCGGCATGGAAACCGCCGAGGGCGCGCTGGCTTGGCTGCGAAATCCCGCTTCCGAAGTCTCCTGCCATTATTTCATCGACGAGGACGGCCAGATCACCCAGATGGTGGCTGAATCGGCCCGTGCCTGGCATGCCGGCACCTCGAACTGGCGCGGCCAGGACGATCTCAATTCCCGCTCCATCGGCATTGAAATCGTCAACCAGGGCGCGATCGCGCACTTCCCGCCCTATCCGCCCCAGCAGATCGCCAGCGTCATCAAGCTTTGCCGGGATATTATCCAGCGCCATGGCCTGCGCCCCGAAGCCATTCTCGCCCATTCCGATGTCGCACCGGCGCGCAAGCAGGACCCCGGCGAGAATTTTCCTTGGCATGAATTGCATGCCCATGGCGTCGGACTTTGGGTGCCCGCCGAACCCTTTGTCGAAGGCCCGGTTCTGGAAGACGGCCACAGCGGCAGCGCCGTCCTTGAACTGCAACAAGCCCTGATCCGCTACGGCTACGGACTGGAAGCCAGCGGCCAGTTTGATGCCGCGACTCGGGCTGTCGTCACCGCCTTCCAGCGGCATTTCCGCCAGGCAAGGGTGGACGGACGCGCCGATGTCTCGACCATCCTCACCCTGCAGGCGCTCCTTGGGGCGCTGGCATGCGCCTGACCGCGCGGCAGCGCGGCCCAAACCCCTTCATTTGGTCGCAGCTTGCTTCAGCAGCACCAGGGCCTCGCGCGCCAGCGCGTGCAGGTGCGCCGGATGCGCCTCGCCGAATTTGATGAATTCAGCCCGCATTTTCGGCGTCCAGAACTTGCGGATATGATCGGCGACGCCCGGCGCCGCCTCCGATTCCGGGAAGGCCTTGAAATAATCCGCCATCTGGTTGGCCATGCGCACCAGATTGGCTTCGGGTCCTTTGCTCTCGTTCATGATCGTCCGCACCCTTCACATCAGGAAAACATCGCCGCATGGGCAAAAACGGTTGCCGTGTCATGGCGGGCAATCGCCATCAAGCCTATGCCATAATGCGTCGCGCGGGCAATGGCGAGCGCGGTCGGCGCTGAAATCGCCACCAGCGCCCGCGCCCCGAAGCGCGCCGTCTTTTCAACCATTTCATAAGAGGCTCGGCTGGAAATCAGCACGAAACCATCACCCGGCGCGAGGCCGGCCCTGAGCGCCGCACCGATGAGCTTGTCGAGCGCATTATGGCGGCCGACATCCTCGCGCACCAGCAGCAACCGACCCTCGGCATCGGCCAGCGCGGCGGCATGCACGCCATGCGTTGCCGCATTGAGCGGCTGCTCGGAAGACAATTGCAGCAGCGCCCGTTTGATGGCGGCGCGCGCCAGCGGCGGGCCCTGCCGGCCTGCGACCGGCACCGCCTGCGGCAATTGCGACAAATCCTCGATGCCGCACAGCCCGCATCCGGTGCGCCCGGCCAGCGCCCGCCGTCGCCCCAGATGCTGCGCCAGCCGGTCAGCGGCAAGGGTGATATTGAGGCGCAGCCCCGCCTCCACACTCTCCACCGCGACCGCGCGAATATCCACCGCCGAGGCGATCACCCCTTCGGTAAAGCTGAACCCGCAGGCAAAATCCTCAAGATCGCCGGGTGTCAGCATCATCACCGCCAGCGGCAGCGGCGGATAGACGATTTCCACCGGCACCTCGTCAGGCACAGCCCGCCGCCCGCCCTCGGCACCAGGCCGATCGAAGGCGAGCTTGCGGACGTCAACCTCCAGCGCGCCGGCCTGCGGCGCCTCCCCCTGGCCTGGCTTATTCGGCTGCATCCATCACCGGGTTGAGGATGCGGCGCAGGCTGACGCTGTCGGCGGCATCCTGCTCCTGCCATTCCGAGCGATGGTTGGACCGCCGCACTTCTACGGCCGTCACCTTGTATTCCGGGCAATTGGTGGCCCAGTCGGAATAATCGGTGGTCACCACATTTGCGCCGGAATTGGGATGGTGGAAGGTGGTATAAACCACGCCCGGCTGCATCCGCTCCGAGATCAGCGCTCGCAACGCCACCTCGCCCGAGCGGCTGGCGAGAGCCACCAGATCACCATCGACAATGCCGCGGCTTTCGGCATCGAACGGGTGGATTTCCAGCATATCCTCCGGGTGCCACTGGTTATTGTCGGTGCGCCTCGTCTGCGCGCCGACATTATACTGGCTGAGAATGCGCCCCGTGGTCAGGATCAGCGGAAAGCGCGGCCCGGTGCGCTCGTCGGTCGCAACGAACTCGGTAATCATGAACTTGCCGAGCCCGCGCACGAAATGATCGACATGCATGATCGGCGTGCCGGTCGGCGCCTTGTCGTTGCAAGGCCATTGAATCGAGCCCAATTCATCGATGCGCTTGAACGAGACGCCCGTGAAGGTTGGCGTCAGCGCCGCAATTTCATCCATGATCTCGGACGGATGGGCGTAATTCATCTCATAGCCCAGCGCCTTGGCCAGTTTAACCGTCACCTGCCAGTCGGCGAGGCCGGCCAGCGGCGGCATCACCTGCCGCACCCGGCTGATGCGCCGTTCGGCATTGGTGAACGTGCCGTCCTTCTCCAGAAACGACGAGCCGGGCAGGAACACATGCGCGAATTTCGCAGTTTCGCACAAGAACAGGTCCTGCACCACCACGCATTCCATCGCCTTCAGCGCCGCTTCGACATGATGCGTATCGGGATCGGATTGGGCAATATCCTCGCCCTGCACGTAAAGCCCTTTGAAATCGCCATAAATCGCTTCATCGAACATGTTGGGGATGCGCAGGCCCGGATCCGGCGACAGTTCCACCCCCCAGAGGTGATTGAACATGTCGCGCGTCGCCTCATCGGAAATATGGCGATAGCCCGAAAGCTCATGCGGGAATGAGCCCATGTCGCACGAGCCCTGCACATTGTTCTGTCCGCGCAGCGGATTGACGCCAACGCCATCGCGGCCAATGTTGCCGGTCGCCATGGCCAGATTGGCCATGCCCATCACCATGGTCGAGCCCTGGCTATGCTCGGTGACGCCGAGGCCATAATAGATCGAGCCGTTCTTCGCCCCGGCAAACAGCCGCGCCGCGGCGCGGACATCACGCGCCGGAACACCGGTGAGATGCGCGGTGGCTTCCGGCGCATGCTTGTCCTGGGCAATGAAACGCGCCCAGGTTTCAAAATGACCAAGATCGCAGCGCTCGCGCACGAAAGCCTCGTCCACAAGCCCCTCGGTGACGATGACATGAGCAATGGCATTGATCAGCGCCACATTGGTGCCAGGCAGCAGCGGCAGATGATAATCCGCCTTCACATGCGCGGTCTTCACCAGATCGATCCGGCGCGGATCGGCGACGATCAGTTTGGCGCCCTGACGCAGCCGCCGTTTCATGCGGCTGGCAAAGACCGGATGGGCATCGGTAGGATTGGCTCCGATCAGCAAGATGACATCGGTCTGGTCAACCGATTTGAAATCCTGCGTGCCGGCCGAGGTGCCAAAGGTCTGCGCCAGACCATAGCCGGTCGGCGAATGGCAGACACGTGCGCAGGTATCGACATTATTATTGCCAAATCCGGCCCGCACCAGTTTCTGCACCAGAAACGTCTCTTCATTGGTGCAGCGCGACGAGGTGATGCCGCCGACGGCATCGCGGCCATAGGTCGCCTGCAGCCGCTTGAATTCCGAGGCCGCATGATTGATGGCTTCATCCCAGCTCACTTCACGCCATGGATCGGTGATCCTGGCGCGCACCATCGGCTTGGTGATACGCTCCTTGTGCGTGGCATAGCCCCAGGCAAAGCGGCCCTTGATGCAGGAATGGCCTTCATTGGCCTTGCCATCCTTCCACGGCACCATGCGCACCACGCGCGAGCCTTGCATTTCCGCCTTGAACGAGCACCCCACGCCGCAATAGGCGCAGGTGGTGACTTCCGAATGCTCCGGTTGTCCAAGATCGAGCACGGATTTTTCAATCAGCGTTGCCGTCGGGCAGGCCTGCACGCAGGCGCCGCAGGAGACGCATTCGGAGCTCATGAAATCAACGCCGCCTGGTGACACATGCGAGCCGAATCCGCGCCCGGCAATGGTCAGCGCAAAGGTGCCCTGCACTTCCGCGCAGGCGCGCACGCATCGCGAGCACACGATGCACTTGGCCGGATCAAACGAAAAATACGGGTTGCTGTTGTCCTTGACGGCATCAAGATGGTTGGCACCTTCATAGCCATAGCGCACCTCGCGCAGGCCGACGGCACCGGCCTGTGTCTGCAATTCGCAATCGCCATTGGCGGCACAGGTCAGGCAATCCAGCGGATGATCGGAAATGTAAAGTTCCATCACGCCCTTGCGCAAGCTGGCGAGGCGCGACGATTGCGTCACCACCTTCATGCCCGGCTCGACGAGCGTCGTGCAGGACGCAGGCGTGCCCTTGCGCCCCTCGATCTCGACGAGACACAACCGGCACGAGCCAAATGATTCCAGCATGTCGGTAGCGCATAGTTTCGGAATTTTCGTGCCGGCCTGCATCGCGGCCGCCATCACCGAGGTGCCCTCGGGCACGGTGACATTGATGCCATCGATCGTCAGGGTCACGGACGAGGCGGCCACCCTGATCGGCGTGCCGTAATCGAGTTCCTTGATCAGGCCCATGTTCAGCTTCCTTGCTTTATTCGGCTGCCAGCGGCATGGCCGGCTTGTCAAAATCTTCCGGGAAATGCGTCAGCGCACTCATCACCGGCAAGGGCGTCAGCCCACCCATGGCGCAGAGCGAGCCGTCGGTCATCAGCGTGCACAGATCTTCGAGCAGGGCGCGGTTTTCCGCCCGGTGGTCGCCCGCGATCATCTTGTCGATCACCTCGACACCGCGGCGCGCACCAATGCGGCAGGGGGTGCATTTGCCGCAGCTCTCGACGGCACAAAATTCCATCGCGAACCGCGCTTGCCGCGCCATATCGACACTGTCATCGAACACGACGATGCCGCCATGCCCGACCATGCCCTTGATCGCCGCCAGAGCTTCATAGTCGAGGATTGTGTCAAGTTGATGGGCCGGATGGTAAGCACCGAGCGGCCCGCCGATCTGCACCGCCCGCAGCGGCCGCCCCGAATGCGTGCCGCCCCCCAGCTCTTCCACCAGCGTGCGCAGGCTGATGCCGAAGGCGGTTTCAAACAGCCCGCCAAATTTGATATTGCCCGCCAGTTGCACCGGCAGGGTGCCGCGCGACCGCCCCATGCCATAATCGGCATAGGCGCTGGCGCCATGCGCCATGATCCACGGCACCGACGTGAAGGAAATCACATTATTGATCACCGTCGGCTTGCCGAACAGGCCGGAAATCGCCGGCAGCGGCGGCTTGGCGCGCACCTGCCCGCGCTTGCCTTCGAGCGAATCCAGCAGCGAGGTTTCCTCGCCGCAAATATACGCCCCGGCCCCGAGCCGCGCTTCGAGGTGAAACGCCGGGCCCTTGCCCATGATCGCCTTGCCGATGATACCAGCGCTCTCGGCGCTGCGGATCGCCTCGTTGATCACCCCAAAGGCATGGGGATACTCCGAGCGGATGTAAATATAGCCTCGCGTCGCCCCCGTCGCCAATCCGGCAATGGCCATGCCCTCGATCAGCGAGAAGGGATCGCCTTCCATGATCATGCGATCGGCATAAGTGCCGCTATCACCCTCATCGGCATTGCAGACGATGTATTTCTGGTCGGCGACGGCATTCATGGCGGTGCGCCACTTGATGCCGGTCGGAAAGGCCGCGCCGCCGCGCCCGCGCAGCCCCGATTGCGTCACCGCCTCGACAATCGCCGCCGGTGTCAGCGCCATGGCTTTGGCCAGGCCCTCAAACCCGCCATGCGCCTTGTAATCATCGAGCGACAGCGGATCGGTAACGCCGCAACGCGCAAAGGTCAGGCGCTGCTGGCGCGCGAGGAAGGGAATTTTTTCTGTCAGGCCATGGCCAAGCCTGTGGTCGCCGCCCGACAGGAACCCGGCCTCAAACAGGCTCGCCACATCGCTGGCCCGCACCGGCCCGTAGGCGACGCGGCCCTGCGTCGTTTCCACCTCGACCAGCGGCTCCAGCCACAACATGCCGCGCGAGCCATTGCGGATGATCCTGACATCGAGCCCGCGCTGGCGTGCCTGCGTTGCCAGCGCTTCAGCCACCTTGTCGGCACCCATCGACAGCGCTGCCGCATCGCGCGGCACAAAGATTTTCGTGGTCATGACCGCATCCCCGTCGCATCCAGCACGATCTGGTCGAGCTGGTCGTGATCGAGCCGCCCGATCAGCTCGCCATCGAGCATGGCGGCGGGCGACAGCGCGCAATTGCCGAGACAATAGACGGTTTCGACACTCAGGGCCCGGTCCGGTGTGGTCTCGCCCGGCGCCAGATGGTGAGTCGCCGCCAGATGCGCCACCAGCGACTCGCAGCCCATCGACTGGCAGGCCTCGGCCCGGCACAGCTTGAGCACATGGCGACCCTGCGGCGCGGTCTTGAAATCATGATAAAAGCTGATGGTGCCATGGACATCGGCACGCGAAATGTTCAGCGCCTCGGCCAGCAGCGGCACATTCCTGATATCGACATAGCCAAATTCATGGCTCAGTTCATGCAGGATCGGCAGCAGCGCGCCCTCCAGATGCGCGAGGCGGGCAATCACCATACGGGCTCGCGTCTCATCAAATTCCGCCGGCACTTCTGATGCTTTGGTGTGCGCGCCTGCCATTCGATGTCTCCCGGCCATTTCCGTTTGTTTTGAATGCGTTTGTCTTGCACCATCCAGGACGGATAGCGCACTAGTCAATTGCGCCCAATATTACGCCTCGCCACGCTTCGGCAATTATCAATTTGCCTGATAGCGCTACCGTCCTCCGCCATGGCTTCCAAGATTGCGCCTTACGGCCGCGCTTGGCAAGCCAGAAACCAGGCCAGTGCCGCCGGGGCGCCGTGGTTGAGGATTTGCTCCAGCGCGGTCACGACCGAGCCCATGAAGCGGCTGTCCTGCGGCAGATCCTCGCCGAAAATCGCCTTCACGCCGGCAAGGGCCG
>JAGXAM010000011.1 GCA_019075905.1 Hyphomicrobiales bacterium | reverse complement strand
AGGCTCCCACTGGAACCAGTCATACGACCAGTCGTAGGACCAATCGTATCCCCTTCAATCTCCAAGTCCAATCCGCTCTCCCACATAAGCAGAACATTGGACGGCATTACCAACTCACGCGCAAGGCGGCCCTGGCGCAACGCTTACGTTGGTGAAGGGGGAACTGTAACTTCAAGCTGGCTCTTTACGCCAGCGGCAGGGTCAGTGTGGCGCGCAGGCCGCCTTCGCGCGGGGTTGAGAGCCTGATGGCGCCCTGATGGGCTTCAGCAATCTTGCGGCAGAGCGCGAGGCCGACTCCGGCCCCGGTGACGCCCTTGGGGGCATTGAGGCGCTGGAACAGGTCAAAGGCCTTGCCGATGATCTGCGGCGGAATGCCGGGGCCATTATCCTCGATCTCGACCTCAACGAGGGCAGCCTTGCGGCGCAGCGTCACGCTCAGGCGCGGCGCTGCGGCATTGTTATATTTCAGGGCATTGTCGAAAAGGTTCTGGAACAGCAGCGTCAGCAGGCCCTCGTCGCCGCTGACCCTGGCTTGGGCCATGCCCTTGGCAACAACGGTCACGCCCATGGCGCGGGCGCGCAGGGGCTCAGCGAGGGTGTCGCGCGCTGCCTTGATGGCACGCAGCAACGGAAAGGTGGTGCTTTCGGCTGGCGCTGCCTCGATGCGGGCAAAACGCAGCAGGCTGTCGAGCATGGCGGCGAGGCGGTCCGCGCAAAGGCCGATGCGCGCGCCATTTTCAACAAGATCGCCGGGCGCCTGGCCCGGCTCGGCCAGAAAGCGGGCAAAAGCCTGAATCTGGCGCACCGGGGCGCGCAGGTCATGGGCGACGGCGAGGGCAAAGCCGCGCATGTCCTCGTTCAGGACGGTGAGCTGGCGGGCTTGCTGGCGCAGCCGCTCGGTCTGTTCGACGGCTTTGGTGATGTCCTGGGCAAAGACCAGCGTGCGGGCACCACTGTCGTCCTTGTCGTCCAGCCGATGCTGTTCCCAGCGCTGCCAGCGGGTCCGGCCTTTGGCGTCGACCAGCTTTTCGACGCCGCTTTTGATGGCGCCATCCTTGCGGCGCAGGGCCGCCTCCCAGCGCTTTGCCGGGCCCGGCAGCCCCTCGCGGAACGGCCGGCCGGTCAGCGGCGCGCCGGTCTGCTCGATCCAGCGGTCGGAGGCCAGCACATAGCGCAAATCGGCGTCGAGCATGGCGGCTGCGGCCGGCACGTGCCGGGAAAAGCTGGCCATAAGCGCGTTTTGCGCCTCGATCTGGCGTTGCTGCTGGGCAATGGTTTCGAGCAGCAGGCGCCGCTCGCGGGCATCCTGGGCAATTTTCGTCTCGAAGGCGACGCGCTCATTGGCGCTGTGAAACAGCACAATGAACAGGCCGATGGTGGCCTGCCAGCGGATGCGGATGTCATATTTGTTGCCGGCATCGCCGGGCAGGCTGACGCCGGAAAATTCCATTACCCGGCTTTTGCCCTGCAGGGCGAGAATCTCGGCGAAGATGCCGGTGAACAGCGGATCATCGTCGAGTGCGCCACCGGCCTTGAGGCGGCTGGCGGCAGGCAGCTTGTCGGCGAGCAGGATCGCTCCGGTCTCGTCAAAGACGGCAATGCCGATGTTTTGCTGGCGCAATATCGCGCCGATGAGGTTGCCGCCAAAAGGGAGAGCGGAATTAAGGGGCGCGCGCCGTGCCATTGTGCTCCCTGCTCAGGCCCCACGGCGCCAAATGGATTCGGCGAGTTCGCCGAAGGTCTCGCGCACACCCTCGCCGGTCAGGGCGCTGGTGCGGGCAAGATCATCGTGGCGGATGATATCCAGCTGAGGCAAGGCAAGGCCGGCATCGACCAGATCAATCTTGTTGATGAGCCCCTTCAGCGGCCGGCCGGGCAGGTGCCGGTCAATGCCGCTCGCGAGCGCGCTGAGGCGGGCGAAGCTTTGCGGGCGGGTGGCATCGGCGACGATAATCGCCCCGGCGGCGCCAGTAAGATACATGGTGGAGAAGATCGCCTCGCCGAAATCGCCGTCGGTATCCCATAGCACCAGCCGCATGGTTTCATGATTGCAAGCGGCGGACAGCTGCAGGTCATAGGTGAGAATATCCACACCGAGGGTGGTTTTGTAATCACCCTCGAACTTGTCGAAGATCAGGCGACGCGCCAGCGAGGTTTTGCCGACCCCGATGTCGCCGAGCAGCATGACCTTGGCGCTGCGGCTTTTTGCTTGCACGCTCACTTCCCCGCTTCGCCTTCGAATATGCCGCGCAATTGGACGCGCCGGTTGGGATTATGCGCGCCGCCGCTGACGTCGGCAATCGGATTGCTGGCGGCGCGGCCGACGATGAAAATCGCGCTCTCCGGCATTCCGTCAGCTTCCAGCATTTTTTCAACCACCTCAGCGCGTTGCAGCGAGAGTTTCTTGTTGAGCGCCACGCTGCCGGTATCATCGGTATAGCCGATCACCCGGATGCCGCCAGCAGCTTTCGCAAGCGGCACAATCGCCTTCAGCCGGGCGGCCACCACATCAGGATCGATCACATCGGTGCCCTTGTCAAAGAAAATGGCAAAGCCGCGCAGGGCGGCGGCTAGGCGCGCCTGCGGGGTGGTGATCGCGGCGCTGAGCGTGCCAACCTGAGCCTGCAACGCGCTTTGCGCGGTGGCAAGGCTGGTGGTCAGGGCGGCATCCTTGGCGCGCAGGGTGGCGAGGCGCTGGTTGAGGCCGGCATTGGCTTGATCGTCGGTCGCCTGCGCCGCTGCCAGCTTGTTCGACAGGGCGTCAAGCCTGGCGCTGGTGGTCAATTCCGATTTTGCCAAAGCTCCGGCCTGTCCGGCGGCAACGCCGGTTCCGATCCGTGTCACCAGTTTCCACGGCGCGGCCGCGGCGGCAAGCTGGTTCTGCAGTGCCTTGGTATCAAGGCCCGCGGGCAGCAGGCCGGTGAGTGTCACCTGGCGTGGCTGCCAGGTCAGGCTCAGGGGCCAGCCGGTGATTTCCGGGTGCGCGCCGCGAAATGTCGCCAGAGCGGCGGCGACATGGTCAAATTTTGCCTCATTGCGCCATTGGACGGCACCCCACCAGACCAGTGCGGCCAGCGCCAGCACCGCCATGACCGACAGCGGGCGGATTTTGCGCTTGGGCTTTTGCTGGGCCGCCGGGGCTTCGGCAAGCGCGGCGGCTAGGCGGGCGAGACCGGTGTCGGCGTCATTGTCAGCGGTGCCGTCGGCTTCCAGAAGATCGAGAAAGCCGCGATCAAGGGCGCGTTCCTGACCGGGCTTCAATTCGCCGATGAATTCGGCAGCGATGATATGGCTCGCCGAGGTGCGCAGATAGAGCAGGTTGTCGCCAAGATCGAGGCGGCGCAGGTCCCCGCCTTCATGGCCCAGCGCCGTGCGGGCAAAATTCGTCAGCGCGGCGATCATGCCGCCGAGCAAGTCGGCGCGGGCATCCTGGCCATGATCGGCCTGCCATTGGGCGATGAGATGGCCGCTGCCGCGCTCCAGATACAACAGGCGTTCCAGTCTGGCGCGGCGCGCGTCGGCCAGCACCAGTTCAGCTAGCGGACGCCCGGTGCGCCAGGCGAGGAAGCGCCATTTCAACTGGTTGACGGACAAAAGCGTATCGAGCCGGGCGTTCAGTGTTGCCAGCATTTCGGCAAAGGCCACGGCAATGCCGGCCGAGACCAGGCGCCCGGTGATCGGATAGAGCGCTTCGACCATCATATCCCTGGAATTGCGGATCTCGTTGCGAATGACCGCAACCACGACCGGGGCAATGGCCCGCGACAGGTTGTCGTGATCCTTGACCTCGGCCCGGCGCAGCGCATCGGCGATCACTTCGGCGGTGGCGCTCTCAAGGCGTTGCGGTGAGCCGAGCCGCGCTTCCAGCGCCTCAAGTCTGGCGCTTTCGGGCGTGAACAGCAGCGCCTTCAGGCGCCGCATATCGTCGGGTGCCGTGCCGGGCGGCACGGCCGGTTCCGCGCCCCTGCTGCGCGCGGCATTATCCATGGGCTAACGGCCGCGTCGATGCGTGACCATCTGCCCGACGCGCGTGCCAAGCTCGCTGATGGCCGCCGATATATTTTCGAGCGCGGTATTATGCTGGGCTTCGAGCGCCCGCTCGGTTTCGACCAGGCGGCTCTCAAGCATGGCGATGCGCTCAAGCATGTCGGCATTGAGCACGTTGATGCGCTCGTTGATCTCGTGGTCGCGTTGCTCGGCCGAGCGCTTTTCGTGGCCAAACAGCAGCTCACGGACCTGTTCGATTGTATCGGCGGTGGTTGCGGTCTGGCCCGCGGCGCCAGATTCATGCACGCCATTGGATGCGTGCCTTTCGGCTTTACTCATGACAAAACCCCTTCAAGCAATTCTATCATGCCGCAATCAGTCAGGTTTTGGAAGGGGCCGGGCGAGATATTGTGCGTTTCCTCAACGCCAGAGGTGACAAGGCTATTCCTCTTCGATTTCGTGAAAACGGTTGTAATCCAGCATGGCGACGCTGTTTTCAACCCGCAGAATATCGACAAAATGTTTGCCCCACAGCACGTCCTCATGATTGTAAACCTTGCGGGCATGAATGTTCTGGGCCGAGGTCTCGTCATAGCCGGTCATATTGAGCACGAACTGGGCGTTGTCGTCGGCAAGGTCCTTGGCGGTTTTGCCGTAAAGCGGGCTGGAGGCGTCGATCACATGAAACAGCGCCCAGCTGAGGGCAAAGGCCGGATTGTCGGCACGCATCAGCGTCAACGGCTCGAAGCCCCGGAAATTGCGGCCTTCGCGGGTCTTGACGCCGCTGAGAATCCAAAGGGCGGCATGGGCATCGCTGATGTAATTATGGCGCTCATTGGCCATGCGCAGCGCCAGGGTCGGCACGCCGTCACGCCTGGCAATGGTGGCGACATCGCTGAACAAGATACGGGCGCGCGGGCGCGAAAAGCGGGCGTAAATCAGGCCGGTCATCAGGGCGATGAAGAAAATGCCGGTAAAGCTCTCCACCGTGGCGATGACATGGCCATATTGGGTTTGCGGGTGCATGTCGCCGTAACCCACGGTCGAGAGCGTCTCGACCGAGAAATAAAACAAATCGGTGAAGGAACCCGGCTTGGCATGCGCGACCGGGTCGTGGCCGAGCGCATAGAGGCTGGCAAACAGGCCGTTCAGCACAAAAATGATCACCGCCACCGCGGTGATGAACACCGGCCAGCTCACCACCATGGCGCGGTGGCTGAAATCACTCCAGGGGCGGCTCTGCTGGCCAACCGCGACAATGCTGCGGCCTGCGAGCTTGACGACCTGTCTGCGGGGCTTTTGCTGTTTCATGCCGCTTGACCACGGATTTTTGGCGTGGCTTTGGCAATGGCAATGCGGTTGAGGACGCCAAAGGCGGAGAGGGTGGCAAAGCCGCCGAAAACTACGCCGGCCACCAGCACGCCGAACATGGCCCCGAGCGCGCCGAGATAATGCGCACCAATCAGCGCGAAGGGGATGGTGCCCAAAGTCGCACGGCCCCAGTTGAACAGGGTCGAGCGTAATGGCGCCCCGAGATTGTTGAAGGAAGCATTGGCAACAAACATGGCGCCGAGTCCGATCCAGCCGGGGCCGCTGGCAAAGCAATAGGCGCGCACGATCGCCGCCGAGGTTTCATCGAGCTGGAACATGGCGACAATGCCATTGCGTGCCAGCATCAGGATCACCCAGGTAATGATAACGTAAGTTGCTGCGACCACGTAGGAATCGCGCAGGGTGCGCTGCATGCGGGCATAGAGCCCGGCGCCCCAGTTCTGGCCCAGGATCGGCCCGACCGCGCCTGACAGGGCAAAGAGGCCGCCAAAGGCAATAGGGGTGACGCGGTCGATCACCGCACCGGCGGCCACCGCCTCATTGCCATAGAATGCGATGATGCGCGACAGGAAAGCGCTGCCGACCGGGGTCGCAAGATTGGCAAGCACGGCAGGCCCGGCGATTGTCGCCAGCGGGCGCATATCGGCCTTCATGGCGCGCCAGCTCGGCCAGGCCACGAGATCATGCCGGCGCACGGCGCCGAGATAGCCGACCACGAGAAAGATCACCCGGGAAATCACCGCCGAATAGGCCGCGCCCATGACATCGAGGTGCAGGCCGAAGATCAGCACCGGGTCGATGAAGGCGGTCGTTATGCCGCCGCTGAGGGTGACATACATCGCGCGGCGCGCATCGCCTGCCGCCCGCAGCACCACCGAATAGGCAAGGCCGGCGCCCATCATCACATTGGCGGGCAAGGTCACGGCCAGCACACGCGAAGCGAGGGCCTTGGCCGGGCCGGTGGCATTGAGGGCGTCGAGCAGGTTGTCGCGAAACCACCACATAGCGAGGCTGGTCGCCAGCGACAATACGACAACCCAGGCGACGCCCGAGCCGGCGATGCGGCGGGCGCCATCGCGATCCCCAGCACCAAGCGCTTTCGAGACCACGGCGGAAACGGCGATCATCAGCCCGATATTCACCGACAGGGCGATGAACCAGATGACCGAGGCAAAGCCGACGGCGGCAATCTTCATTGTGCTGCCCAGCCAGGAGACATAGAGCAGCGACAAAAGGTCGACGAGGAAAATCGCCATCAGGCCGACGGCGCTGGTCAGGCTCATGGTGATGACGTGGCGCATGATATCGCCTTCGGTAAATTTGGCGGCGTGGCGCCTCGCAACGTCAGACATGGAGCCTCAAGATGTTTCCTGACGGGATATGGCGTGCACGAAGGTCGGGCGCAAGGCAAGCGCAGTTTGCACGCCTGAGGCCTAGCGGTTGGAGTTGGCGATGAACCGTTCGGCTTCGGCGATGATTTCCGGTGCGCCGACATGCAGCCAGAGGCCATCGAGGCGCACGCCATAAAGGCGCTGGTTTTCGGCAGCCTCGAACAGCAGCGGCGCCAGCCGGAAAACCTCGCCGCGGCCGCGAAACAATTCGGGCTTGATGATACCGGCCCCGGTATAGGCAAAGGCGGCAATCTGGCCCTCGGCACGCCGGGTCAGGTGCCCGGCAGGATCAAGGTTGAAATCCCCCTGCCAGTCAATGCCGACCGACTGGGTGGTGCTGGCAACCAGCAGCACCGCATCCATCGCCCCGGGATCGAAAGCGGCGGCGAGCCGTTGCAGGTTGTTGCTGGCGCCTTCAATCCAGAAGGCGTCGGTGTTGCACATCAGAAAGGGCGCGTCGCCGATCTGCGGCAGCACCCTGGCAATGCCGCCGCCCTGATCGAGCAGACGCGCGCGTTCGTCGGAGATGATGATGTCGGGTGCCATGCGCCCCCGCAGATGCTCGATGATCTGCTCGCCAAGGTAATGGACATTGACGATGGCGGTCGTGACCCCGGCCACCGCCAGCGTATCGAGAACATGGTCGAGCAAAGTCTTGCCCGCGACCTTGATGAGCGGCTTTGGCGTGGTCAAGGTCAGCGGACGCATCCGCGTGCCCAGCCCGGCGGCAAAAACCATCGCGATATCAGGCAGTTTCGTCACCGGAGATCAGCCTTCGGCCAAAACAGAGGGCAAATGCGTCTCGTACCAGTTGCGCACCGGCTCTAGCGCGGAATGCGCCAGATTCTTGCGCAAATAATGACGGATGCGCGGCAAATGCGCGAGATAGGCGGGCTTGCGATCCCGCTTGTCGAGCCGCGCGAATGTGCCCAGCAGCTTGGTGTTCCGCTGGGCGCCGAGAATGGCATAGGCGCGCAAAAAGCCGCCAAGGTCGAAATCGCTGTCGGTCTGACGCCGTGCCTTGGCATAATGGCCGAGCAATTTCATCTCGCTGGCATCATCGACATCGAGCCGGGCATCCTGGGCGAGCGACACGACATCATAGGCCGGGTGGGTGAGGACGGCGTCCTGAAAATCCACCAGGCCGATACGGGCGAGACCTTCGCGCTGCTTGAGCCAGATGAGATTGGGCGAATGAAAATCGCGCAGCGCCCAGGTTCGCGGCCAGGCCTCATGGCCGCTCAGCACCTTGCGCCAGGCATCGGCAAAGGCGGCGCAGGCCGAGGCCGGCAGCACGATTCTGGCGCAATGGGGCGCATACCAGTCGGCCAGCAATTCGACCTCGATCAGCATGGCCTGATAATCGAAAGGCGGGATAACATAGTCGCCATTGTTTGCCAGCGGCACTTTCGCGGGTAGGTCGCGCCCATGCAGATGCGCCAGCACGTCCAGCGCCGCCTGGTAGCGCTCGATGACCGGCCCTTCTGGCGTGATGACGGGCTCGCTGCCGAGATCTTCCAGAATGGCGGTGCCGGTCGCCACGTCGATGGCGTAAATCTTCGGGGCGCTGAGACCAAGCTGCAGAAGCGCGCGGTCCATGGCCTCGAAGGCGCGAATGTCGGGCGCGAGCCGGGCGATCTCGCCATAGGGCTTGCCGTAACGCACAATCGGCCCGGTGGCGCGCGGCGGCATCATCATCAGGATGGCGCTGCGGCCATCGGCGGCGTTCAGGCGCTCGAAGCTGCGCGTGGAGGCATCACCCTGCATGTGCACGCGGGTGGCACCGGCAAATCCGGCATCGGCAAACAGGCGCTCGAACAACCTCGCGCGGGCCAGACGGGCGGCAAACCTGCCGTGGCCCACGAGCCTGACGCGACGGAAGTCCGGGCCTTTGGTGCTGTCAGTGGCAATGGTGATGTCAAGGCGGTGGCCTGACAGATTGTCGCCGGCGCGTTCCGGCCATTCCACGACGACGAGGGCGCCGTCATCGGCATCGTCCCAGCCGATCTCGGCGAGTTCGCTCGGGTCATGGATGCGGAACAGGTCGGCATGGACAATGGGGAAGGCCTTGCCCTCATAGGTCTGCATCAGCGTGAAAGTGGGGCTTGGCACTTCCAGCGTGGCATCACCGGCAAGCTGGCGCACCAAGGCGCGGGCCAGCGTGGTCTTGCCGGCGCCGAGATCGCCGCTGAGCGTCAGCATGTCCCCTGCGGCGAGCCATCCTGCCAGCCAGTCAGCGACAGCCGCGAGCTGCGCTTCATCGGCGACATCAATGTGCCATTCGGGATTTTCAGGTGCCTTTGCAGCCTTCATGAGTTGTTCGCTTGCAATCTGGCGGCGTTTGCCTGGGCTTGTCTGGCTATGGCACCAGAACGGGCCGGCAGGCTGCAGGTCACCACCGTTCCCTGCCCGAGCACGGATTGCACCGTCACCGTGCCGCCATGCAATTCGGCGAAGGCGCGCACAATCGACAGGCCAAGGCCAATGCCGCGGTGCTGGCTGGTCGTCAGGTCAGAATGGAAGCGGTCAAACACTTTGGCAAGCGCTTCGGGGGCCATCCCGCGGCCCTGGTCGGAGACCGTGAAAATAATGCGGTCGTCGCGCCGCACAGCCGCCAGCCCGACCGATTGCCCGGGTGACGAGAAGGCAATGGCGTTGGAGACCAGCTTGAACAACATCTGCCGCAGCCTTTTGCCATCGGCGACCATGGTGCCGACATCATCAAGCACGACGCGGTTGAGGTGAATGTTGTTGCTGAGCAAGGTGTCGGAGAGATAATCTGCGACCGATTGCAGCAGTGCGGCGACGTTGACCGGCGCCAGCGACAGTTCCATGCGCTCCATGTCGATGGTGGCAAGATCGAGCATGTCGTCAATGATGGCGAGCAGGCTGGTCGAGGCATTGCTGATATAGCCGACATATTCGCGCTGCTTGGCGCTCAGGGTGCCGACGCTGGCCTCGCCAAGCACTTCGGTGAAACCCATGATGGTGTTGAGCGGCGAGCGCAGCGAGAATGACACGTGATGGACGAAGTCATTGCGCAGGGCCTGCGATTCCACCAGCGCCTGATTGCGCTCGGTCAGGGCACGCTCGAAGTTGATGGCAGCGGTCATGTCGGAGAAGGTCATCAGCGTGGCGCCTTCATGCAGGGGCGTCATCGAGACATCGAGGATCGAACCGTCGGTGCGCTCCACTATGCGGCGCTCGGCGTCGCGATGGTCGGGCAGGCCCGCAACCTGGCCTGCGACCTCGGACCAGAATTTGTCATCGGGCAGCAGTGGACGGCACATGGCAGCAAGTTGCTCGATATGGCTTTCGCGCAGTTCCGGGCCGGCAGCGGCCTGAATCTTCCACAATTCGGCAAAGGCGGGGTTGTGTAGTTTCAGGCGCCCGTCGGTGCCAAACACCGCCACGCCCTCGCGCAGGCTGTTGAGCGTTTCTTCCTGGGTGCGCAGCAGGCCGAAATTGCGCACTTCCAGATCCTGCTGGCGGGTGACATTGTCCATCAGATAGGTGACGCCGCCCTGCGGGTTGGGGAAAATCGCCACTTCGATAGCCCGTGCATCGGGCAGCAACCAGGTGGTGTTGGTGACTTCGGTCGATTGGTAATGCGTCAGGAAATCGCGTTTCCAGCTGCGGAAATCGGCGCGCTCCTCAAGTTTGTGGGCGGCGTGCAGGGAATCGAGAATTTCACCGTCGGTCGGCATTTGTGACAGGAAGCGCGGATCAAGGCCCCACAGGCGGCGGTAGGCGGCATTGTGGAACACCAGCCTTTTGCCGATGTCAAAAATCGCCACAGCCGTGGTGAGATGGTCGAGCGTGCGCTCATGCGCCTGCATCTGGCGCTCGAGATCGGCGCGGATGCGGTTGATTTCGGTAAGATCGCGGCAGGTTGCGATGGAACCGCCGGACACTGGCACATCGATGACCGCCAGCTTGCGGCGCTCGCCATGATGCAATGCGGTGCATTCGGCGCGCCAGATTTCGCTTTTCGCGCGGGCCCGCGCGGCCGTGTCGCGCGAGGCAGCATCGAGCAGTTCGATATCATCGCGCAGCACCACCTCGGCGCTGGGGGCATCGACCGCCTTGACATAGGCGCTGTTGACCCAGACGATCCGGCCATCCTCGCCACGCTGCCAGACGGCATCGGGCAGGGCTTCGAGAAAGGCGCGGCCATTCTCGATTTCCGCCAGCGCCTTGTTGTGGCGCTCGCGCATTTGCGTCAGTTCCAGCCGGTCGCCGGAAACCTCGCGCAGGCGCATGACGGCGTGGCCGCCGAGGGCGCGGCCTTCGAGATCGATGTAGCGCTGGTGCTGGGTCTGGACGGTGACGTGGAAAAATTCGCCGCGCTGTCGCAGGGCCTCGACCAGACGCTCGACGCTTTGGGCCTGGCTGGCCCCGAGCCAGGTGCCAAAGGCCAGAACCTTGCGGGCCTGCGGGCGGTCGGACAGGATGGTGGTGTCGCCCTCGATCTCCGGGGCCTCGGCATCACCCGACCACACGACGCTGATTTGCCGCTCGGCGGCGAGAAACATCTGCAGCCGGTCGGCGCGCGCCCGTTCGGCGGCCAGCGCATCGGAAAGGCGGGCCTGTTCCTTGAGCCAGCGACCGCGCCCGGTGAGATGCAGGATGGCGGTGACGGCAGTGATGACGCTGAAGGCGGAGATCAGCATCTGCCCGGCCAAAACCGAAAGATCAGCATTGGCGCCAGCCACTTGCGCCAGAGCCGGGGCAGCTGCCAAGCTGCTGAGCATGCCGGTGGCCACCATCTGCCCCACGCGCTTCGGCTTCATCAACCTTCGCTTAGGCAGGTGCCAATCCCGGTGAAATTTCATCGTGCGTGTCTCTACCTTGCGCTGCGCACCCCGGGGAGGGGTTGTGAAGCCGCGAATTGACCAATTAATTGTCTTGCAACCTTAAAAGACATTAAAGCTTGCAAGGTTTTGAAACTTAAAAAGACGCCACGCACGCCATCAAGCTTCGCCACGCGCCCACCCGCACTTCTGCAGATGCTGCACCGGCATTCCAAAACCTGAGATGCCCCTCGCCTGAGGCGATGATGAGGCGCTCAAGTGATTCGCTCACTTTAGCCCCAGCTTGACTCTGTGAGAAAGGGGTTAAATGCGCTTGCGAGAAAAAAATTGGTTGATTCGCCCCGGCGGCGCCGGGATGCGCCAGCTCAGCTTTCGCTCTTGCCTTCGAGCCTGGCCTTGAGGGCCGCCAGCTTGGCAAAAGGTGACAGCGGATCGGGCGCGCGCTCGCTGGCGCGCGGGCGTTCGCTGGAGGCGAAGGTGCCGCCAGATGGGCGGTCACGAGGCGGCGCCGCATTGTTGCGCGGCTCATGGGACTTGCGCTCGCGTTCGCGGCGCTCGCGGGCGGCGCGTTCGCGCTCCTCGGCCTTGCGGATGATTTCCGGGTCAGGCGCGGTCTGGTAGACCGGGGCGGGTTTGGCAGGCGGGCGCCGTGCCGGGCGCGCGGCCTCGCCGGGGCGGTTCTTGCCGGCTTCGTTCAGTCTATGGCTGCGGCCCTTGTGCCCGCCCTGACGGCGCAGCTGGCGCTGATGGCGCAAAGGATGCCAGACGTCGATGTCGATGGTCGGGGCTGCGGGGCCTTCGGGCGCAGCCATTTCGCTTGCCGGCGCCGGCTCGGGGGCCGTCGCGGCATGATCAGGAGCTTCAGCGGCCATGATCACAGGCCTGGCTTCAGCAGCAACGGGGATTTCCGGCGCGGGTTCTGCTGGCGCGGCGGCGAGGGGAGCCTCTTCAGCCGGGGCCGTCGCTTCGGGGGCGGCATCGAGGTCGAGCACCAGCTGGTTTTCATCAACCTCCGGGGTCTCGCTGCTGCCGGCTTCGGGCGTGGCTTCAGCTGACCCCTCAGGCTTGACCGGCTGGCGCGGTGCCTCCGGCAGCAGGGCTATTGTGATGGCCGGGCCGGGCCGGGATTTCTTCTCATAGCCAAGCGCCTGCAGGATCGAGGCAAAGGCATCGCCCGAACAGCCGACCAGCGAGGTCATGGCTGGGGTGACGACAAAGCCGTCGCCATCGGCGGTGCCCTGCGGCGGGACACCCGGGGTCGTGCCCGGCCGGTATGTCACGGCGGGGCGGATCAGGTCGGCGAGGCGCTCAAGAATATCGACCCGCACGGCGCGGGTGCCGCAAATCTTGAAACCGGCGGCGCGGTAAAATCCCTTGTCGACCGGTCCCTCGACGGCAAAGGAGGTGCGGCCCGAGGCCGCAAGATGCGGAATGTCAAGGGCGATGGCGGCAGCCTGCGCCTCTGCTACCTCCGTGACGGCTGCCGGGTGGGCGTGTTTCAGGCCCCAGAGCTGGGCCGCCAGCGCACGCGGCGCCGGCTTCAGGAGCGCTGGCAAAAACAGGTGATAGGCGCCAAAACGGACGCCCTTCTGGCGCAGCGACGCCCGGCCTTCGTGATCGAGGGTGCGCAAGTTGTCGGCGACCTTGCCGCGCTCCAGCACGCCAAGCGCCTCGGCGACTTCAAAGCCGATGCCACGGGCCATGCCTTGCAATTCGGCGTTGTTTTCGAGTTCGCCGAGCGCGCCGAGCAATTTGGTAATGTGCTGGGCAAGCCACAGGTCGAGCCGCCTTTGCACCATTTCCAGCGCTGCGCCGCTCAATTGCTCGTCGGCCAGCACCTGCACGCGCGGGCGCAGGATGTGATCGCCCGCCAGCAGGCGCGCCACCGGCTCGCCGAGCCAGCGCAGCACGCCGTCATGGGCGAGCACGAAGGCGGTATCGACGGCATCATTGACACGGGTCGCGCGGGCGGCAATCTCTCCGGCAAGAGCCTGGGCGGCGGCGCTGTTGATCAGCCTTGCGGCATCAGGATCGGCTTTGGTATCGGCTGTGAAACGGAATCCGTGCAACTGGCCAATGTGCTCGCCCTCAACCAATACATCGCCTGCCGATGTCACTTGCGCTTCCAACATGGTTTTCTCTCTTAGACGCCGCGCCAGAAGGCTGGTGCGGCGGTCGACAAATCTTTGCGCCAAGCGCGCGTGCAAGGCGTCCGACAGCCCATCCTCGATGCGCCGTGTCTCGCTTTGCCAATGTTCCGGGTTCTTAAGCCAATCGGCGCGATTTGCAACAAAACTCCACGTCCTGACGTGAGCAATTCGTGCTGAAAGCGCATCTATGTCGCCGTCGACCCGGTCCAGAGGGCTGATTTGCCGGGCGAACCAGGCTTCGGGGATTTTTCCTGCGCGCACGATGAAGCGATAAATAGTCAAGGCCAGATCGGCATGGGCCGAGGGCGACAGGCGGCGGTAGTCGGGAATGAGGCAGGCATCCCACAGCCGGGCAATGTCGGCGGGGGTGGCGGCAATGCGCAGGATTTCGGGATCGCGCAGCGCTGCTTCCAGCACCATCTGGTCGGCGGCGATGGGGGCGCGGGTCAGGCCCTCGCGACGAGGCAGGCGGTCAAGGCTCGCCTGCAGGTCGGGCAAGGACGAGAAATCCAGCGCGTGATTGCGCCATTGCAGCAGCGATACCGGATCGAAATGGTGGCTTTCCAGCGCCTCGATCAGCTCTTCCTCAAAAGGCGGGCAACGGCCGGTGGTGCCGAAAGTGCCATCGCGCACGTGCCGCCCGGCGCGCCCGGCGATCTGGCCAAATTCCGCCCGGGTCAGTCGGCGGTAATGCCAGCCATCAAATTTGCGGTCACCGGCAAAGGCTATGTGGTCAATGTCGAGATTGAGGCCCATGCCGATGGCGTCGGTCGCGACGATGTAATCGACCTCGCCGTTCTGATACATGTCGACCTGGGCGTTGCGGGTGCGCGGGCTGAGCGCGCCGAGCACCACCGCCGCCCCGCCTTTCTGCCGCCTGATCCATTCGGCGATGGCGTAAACCTCTTCAGCGGAAAAGGCGACAATCGCCGAGCGCGGCGGCAGGCGCGCCAGCTTGCGCTCGCCGGCAAAGCTCAGTTTCGAGAGCCGCTCGCGCCCGATGATATGCGTGCCGGGCAGCAGGCTCTTCACCGTTTCTGCCATGGTGCCGGCGCCCAGCAGCAGGGTTTCGTGAGTGCCGCGCAGATGCAGCATCCGGTCGGTGAACAGATGGCCGCGATCCAGATCGGCGGCAAGCTGGATCTCGTCGATGGCGACAAAGGCAGTGGCGCGCTCGCGCGGCATGGCTTCGACCGTGGCGATGGTGTAGCGCGCTCGCGGCGGCTTGATTTTCTCCTCGCCGGTGATCAGCGCCACTGCGTCGACGCCCACCTGGGCCACCACACGCGTATAGACCTCGCGCGCCAGAAGCCGCAGCGGCAAGCCCATCAGACCGCTGGGCGCCGCCAGCATCCGCTCGATCGCGTAATGGGTCTTGCCGGTATTGGTGGGGCCAAGAACCGCCGTGACGTTACGATTCACGGGATCGGTCAGCGAGGCCGGATGGACCGCAAGGTTCATCAATTCCAGGTTCCAGTGTCTTGTGTTCCACCATATGGCGGTGGCCCCGGCGCGTCTTGAAGCAAGCGGCCGCAAAACGCAAATCGTGCCAGAATGTGACAGTTCAAGGGGGGCGAATTAGGCTTTTGAACGCGTTGCGAACGAAGCACGCTCGAATCGATGATGAAAGCCTATTCTGGATTTGTTCACTCAACATCTTGATATGTGCGATAAAATTTTGCCATTAGTGGATATGGCAGGCACTCCGGCGGTGGATATTATCCCGGCAGGCATTAAATTGTGCGGGACTCTGTTTGGCATTGGAGTCAAGCTGATTTTGCGGCGCTGCGGCGTGACTGAAATCAGGCCGCACGAGGCGGGTCAGCGCGCCTTGCGCCGTTAAATTGCGGCTGCAGGCTTTTCGGCGATGCGGGCGCGCAGATAGGCCGGCCGTTGCCGCAAGCGTGCCGCATAGGCTTGAACGTGCTCGGAAAATTCATTGTCGAGTTTGAGGAAATGCGCAAATTGCAAGGCATAGCCAACCGAAATATCCGCACATGTGAAGCGGTCGGCTGCCAGCCATTCCTGGCGGGCGAGCTGTGCCTCGATGCCGATCATGCGTTTCCTGAACCAGCGGGCGTAATCTTCGGCGACCTGCGGCTGGCGCTTTTCCGGGGCTTCGAGCGTGGCATAGCGAAAATAAATGGCCTGCGGGAAGGTTAAGGTCGCCTCGCCGAAATGCAGGAAATTGAGGTAGTCGGCAAAGCCGGCCTCCTCGCTCGTCACCGCAAGCGGGGTCGGCCCGTAGATGCTGGCGAGATATTGCAGGATCGCCACGGATTCAGTCATGCGCACGTCGCCATCAAGCAGCAGCGGGATGGTGCCGAGCGGGTTGATGTCGAGATAATCGGGTTGCCGGAAGCGCGGCGGGAACGCCAGCAGCTTCAGCTCATAGGCCAGCCGCAGTTCCTCCAGCGCCCAAAGCACCCGGAACGAGCGCGCCGCCGTGCAATGATAGAGCGTGATCATGGTGACCCCCGGCCTGAATTGGATTCGCCCGGCAAGGTTCCCATGAGCTTGCATATGATGCCGAGCATGATTTCATCCGCGCCGCCGCCAATCGAGGTCAGGCGGGTGTCGCGCCACTGGCGGCTGACCGGCGTCTCGTTCATGAAGCCCATGCCGCCCCAATATTGCAGGCAGGCGTCGGTGAGTTCGCGCCCGAGCCGTCCGGCCTTGAGCTTGGCCATGGAAGCGAGCTTCGTGACATCGGCGCCTTCCAGCATCAGCCCGGCGGCGCGATAGACCAGGGCACGCAGCAATTCGACCTCGGTCTGGAGTTCGGCAAGGCGGAAATGCACCACCTGGTTGTCGAGGATCGACTTGCCGAAGGCCTTTCGGGCGCGCGTGTAATCGATGGTCTGGGTGATCGCCAGTTCATAGGCCTTGAGGCAGGAGGCCCCGGCCCACAGCCGCTCTTCCTGGAATTGCTGCATCTGGTAGGTGAAGCCCCGGCCTTCCTCGCCGATGCGGTTGGATCGCGGCACCCTGACATCGTCAAAGAAGATCTGGGCGGTGTCGGACGAGCGCATGCCGAGCTTGTCGAGCGTGCGCGCCACCTGCACACCCCTGGTCTGCATCGGCACGCAAATCAGCGATTTGTTGCGATGGGCCGGCCCGTCGCTGGTGTTGGCGAGCAGGCACATCCAGTCGGCCTGGGCACCATTTGTGATCCACATCTTGCCGCCATTGATCACATAATCATCGCCGTCGCTGCGGGCGCTGGTGCGGATCGCGGCAACGTCGGAACCGGCGCCGGGCTCGGAGACGCCGAGGCAGGCGACGCGCTCCCCGGCTATCGAGGGCGTCAGAAACTCGGCCCGCAAGGCATCCGAGCCATAACGCGCCAGCGCCGGGGTCGCCATGTCAGTATGCACGCCGATGGCCATGGGCACGCCGCCGCAGGTGATGGTGCCAAGCTCTTCGGCCATCACCAGGGCATAGGAATAATCGAGGCCGGAGCCGCCATATTCAGGCGGCTTGGTGAGGCCGAGAAAGCCTAGATCGCCCATTTTCCGGAACAAGGCATGGGTCGGGAACCTGCCCTCGCGCTCCCAGTCATCGACATGCGGGTTGATTTCGGTAGCAATGAATCGCGCAAGGCTGCGGCGCAGGGCATCATGTTCGGGCGTGATCTGCATGAAGCGTTTCCGGTGCTTGCGCCGTGCGCGGGTTAATGTTTTTATCACAAGGTGAAACCATCAGCGCAAAGTTGCAATGGTTTTGTCGTTGGGGCGGGCCGATGGATCATCGCGTCATCATCACCTGTGCGTTGAACGGCGTCCTCACCGACCCGCGTCAGCATCCGGTGCCGGTGACGCCCGATGAAATGGCCGCCGAGGCGCGCCGTGCCTTTGAGGCCGGGGCCAGCGTCATGCATATTCACCTGCGCCGCCAGGGGCACGGCCAGGGCCACCTGCCGAGCTGGGAACCGGAGCTCTCGCAGGCGGTATGCGCGGCGATCCGCGCCGCCTGTCCGGGTGTCATCATCAATCATACCACCGGTACGGTCGGGCCGGATATTGAAGGGCCGCTCGCCTGCCTTGCCGCCAGCAAGCCGGAAATTGCCGCCTGCAATGCCGGTTCGCTAAATTATCTCAAGCTGAAAGCCGATGGCCACTGGGCCTGGCCGCCGATGCTGTTCGATAATCCGGTGAGCAAGATCGCCGCCTATCTGGCGGTGATGCGGCAGCATGCCATCACGCCGGAATTCGAGTGCTTCGATACGGGCATCGTGCGCTCGGTCGGCATGTTTCATGATGCCGGCATGGTGGCGCCGCCGCTGCTCTATAATTTTGTGATGGGGGTCGCCTCCGGCATGCCGGCTGATGCAGCCTTGCTGCCGATCCTGAAAAGTCTGGCCCTGGCCGGCAATTCCTTTGCGGTCACTGCCATTGGCCGCGCCGAAATCTGGCCGCTGCACCGCGCCTGTGCCGAGGCGGGCGGGAATTTGCGCAGCGGCCTCGAAGACACCTTCTATCTGCCCGATGGCAGCAAGGCCAGCTCCAACGGCGCGATCATCGAGGCCCTGGCGAAGATGGCGCTGGTGGCGGGGCGCAAAATCGCCGGGCCGGGCGAAGTGCGCGACATGCTGGGCCTTGGCAGGGAAGGGGGTACATGATGGAATTTGCCAGCACCGGCGGGGTGAGCCCGCCTGGCCGCATCGGCCGCGTCGCCCTCGGCGATGTCCTGCATCGTTCGGCGCTACGCTTTGGCGCGAAGGTGGCGCTGACCGAGGGCGAAAGGCGCATCAGCTATCAGGCGCTTGAGGCCGATGCCAACCGCTTTGCGCATTATCTGATTGGCATGGGGTTGAAGCCGGGCGACAAGGTTGCAACCCTGACCGGCAATTCCATCGCCATGGTGACGGCGCTGTTTGGCATCCACAAGGCCGCTCTGGTGTGGGTTCCGGTCAATATCATGCTCGGCGTCGAGGATGTCGGCTATATTCTCGAACATGCCGGCGTCAGCTGTGCGGTGGTCGATGACCATATCCTCGGCGATGCCCCCAAGCGCGCCATTTTCACGCATCTGCAACTGCCGCTGGTTGGTGTCGCCACCCCCGCCCATCTGCCGCTGCATGGCGCCACGGATTTTGCCGGAGCCTTGCAGGGCCAGCGCGATGACGAGCCAGAGGTCGAGATCCATGACCGCGATCTCGCCGCGATCATGTATACCAGCGGCACCACGGCGCGGCCCAAGGGGGCGATGCATGGCCATCTCGCCATTGTCATGGCGGCGATGAGCAATGCGATTGAATGGAGCCTGACACCGGGCGATGCCATGAGCGGGCAATTGCCGGTGTTTCATTGTGCAGCCCATGCCGGGCTGGTCAGTGTGCTGGTGTCGGGTGGCACATTTGCCTTGATGCGCGGATTTGATGCCAAAGTCCTGATCGAGACCATCGAGCGCGACCGGCTGACGCTGTTTGTCGGCCATCCGCTGATGTTTGGCGCGGTTCTCGAACATCCGGCGCTCAAGACCCATGATATCTCGTCGCTGCGGCTGTGCATCTATGGCCTGGCGCCGATGGGCGAGGCGCTGCAGCGCCGGGTCGTGTCAGAGCTGTGCGCGAATCTCGTTTGCGCCAGCGGCCAGACGGAAATGTATCCGATGACCACCGGCACCCGGCCGGGGCGCTGCCTGCAGCGCTTCGGCAATTACTGGGGCGAGTCGCTCAGCATCACCCAGACCGCGATCATGGCGGAGGACGGCACCCTGCTGCCGGCCGGTGTTGTTGGTGAACTGGTGCATCGCGGTCCCAATGTCATGCTGGGCTATTACCGCGAGCCCGAGGCGACGGCGGCGACGCGCGCGCATGACTGGCACCATACCGGCGATCTCGCGCTGATCGATGCGCAAGGCGAGGTGCTGTTCATCGACCGCAAGAAGGACATGATCAAATCAGGCGGCGAGAATATTGCTTCGAGCCAGATCGAGGCGGTGCTGGCCGCCCATCCCGATGTCGCGCAGGTCGGTGTCGTCGGCCTGCCGCATCCGCACTGGAGTGAGGCGGTCGCCGCCTTTGTGGTGCTGAAGCCGGGAGCGGCCGCCAGCGAGGAGACACTGCTGGCGCATGCAAGAAAAACGCTCGGCGGCTTCCAGGTGCCGAAATTGCTGAAACTGGTGCCGGGCATTCCGATGACGGCCACGGGCAAATTGCGCAAGGTGGAGCTGCGCAAGGCCCATGAGCACCATTTCGACCATGCAGCAAAGTCCTGAGCCGTGGGACGTTTCATCAGCACCATCGATGTCGATGGCGCCGCCTTTGCCGGTCATGCGGCGGCAATGCGGGCCTTGGTCGAGAGATGGCGGGCGGTGGAGGCGCGGGCGGCTGAAGCCTCCAACAAGGCGAGGGCACGTTTTGCGGCGCGCGGCCAGCTTTTGCCGCGCGAGCGAGTGGCCTTGCTGCTCGATCCGGCGACGCCGTTTCTGCCGCTCGGCAATCTTGCCGGTTACGGCCATGATACACATGATCTGGCGCGCTCGGTGCCGGGGGCGGGGATCATTGCCGGCATTGGCATGGTCAGCGGCCAGCGGGTGATGATTTCGGCCAGCGACAGCGGCATTGATGCCGGGGCGCTGCAGCCAATGGGGCTCGACAAGCAGTTGCGGGTGCAGGCCATCGCCCTCGAAAACAAGCTGCCCCTGGTGCAACTGGTCGAAAGCGCCGGGGCCAATCTGATGCGCTACCGGGTCGGCGATTTCATTCGCGGCGGGGCGCTGTTTCGCAACCTCGCGCTGCATTCGGCGGCGGGCCTGCCGGTGATCACTGTCACGCACGGTTCTTCGACGGCAGGCGGTGCCTATCAGACCGGGCTTTCCGACTTTATCGTGATGGTGCGCGGCCGCACCCGCGCCTTTCTTGCCGGCCCACCCTTGCTGAAGGCGGCCACCGGCGAGATCGCCACCGAAGAGGAACTCGGCGGGGCCGAGATGCACACAAGCATCTCCGGCCTCGGCGATTATCTGGCCGAAGATGATCGCCACGCCATCGGCCTTGCCCGCGAGATCATTGCCAGTCTCGGCTGGAGCCGGCATGGGACAGAGGCAAGCGAGGCCATTGCCGCGCCGCTCTATGAGGCCGAAGAGCTTGTCGGCCTGATGCCGGCCGACCTGCGCCAGCCGGTCGATATGCGCGAGATCGTGGCGCGCATCGTTGATGGCTCGGAATTTCTGGAATTTTCGGCGCGCTATGGCCCGGCGACCTTGTGTCTTTCGGCAAGGCTTGGTGGCATGGGCGTCGGCTTGATCAGCAATAATGGCCCGCTCGATCCGGCCGGGGCCAACAAGGTCACGCATTTCATACAGGCCTGCTGCCAGAGCGGCACGCCGTTGATATATCTGCAGAATACCACCGGGTTTTTTGTCGGCCGCGCCTTTGAGGAAGCGGGCATGATCAAGCATGGCTCGAAAATGATCCAGGCGGTCGCCAGCGCCAGCGTGCCGCAGATCACCCTGCATTGCGGCGCCTCCTATGGCGCGGGCAATTATGCCATGGCCGGACGCGGGTTCGGGCCGCGCTTTGCCTTTTCCTGGCCCAATGCCCGCACCGCCGTCATGGGCGGCGAGCAGGCGGCCGAAACCATGGCGATCGTGCAGGAGGCGGCGCTGGAAAAACGCGGACAGAGCCTCGATCCGGCGCAGCGCGCCGCCATGAAGGCGCAGATCATTGCCCTGTTCGAGAGCCAGTCGGATGCGCTCTTTCTCAGCGCCGAGGGGCTCGATGACGGCATCATCGACCCCCGCGACACGCGCGCCGTGCTGATAGAATGCCTGCGCATCTGCGCTGAGGGGGAGGCCCGCAGCTTGCGCAACATGCAATTTTCGGTGGCGCGGCCATGAATGCGACGCCCTTTACAAGGCTGTTCATAGCCAATCGTGGCGAGGTGGCATTGCGGATCATGCGCACGGCGCAGCGCATGGGGCTCAGCGTGTTTGTGGCCTTGCCGGGCGATGAGGCGCGGGACGGCCCAGTTGGCGATCATGCGGTGGTGGTTCGGGGCGAAAACGGCCAGAGCCCTTATCTTGATGGCGCGGCGCTGGTTGCCGCTGCATTGGCCTGCGGTGCCGAGGCGGTGCATCCGGGCTATGGCTTTCTGGCGGAAAGCGCTGATTTTGCTGAAAAATGCCGTGATGCCGGGCTGATTTTTGTCGGGCCGGATCCAGCTTCGATGCGCCAACTCGGCAACAAGGGCGAAGCCAAGGCGCTGATGCGCGCTGCCGGGCTTGCCTGTATCGAGGGCTATGCCGGCGAGGATCAGGCACCGGAAGCCTTTGGCGCAGCGGCGCAGGCGCTTGGCTTTCCCGTGATGATCAAGGCCAAGGCCGGTGGTGGCGGGCGCGGCATGCGGCTGGTGGCGGAGGCGGCGGCCCTGCCGGCGGCACTGGCGGGCGCGCGCCTCGAAGCTGAGGCGGCCTTTGGTGATGGTGCCCTGATGCTGGAACGGGCGATCACGCGTCCCCGCCATATCGAGGTGCAGGTGTTTGGTGACCGCTATGGCCATCTCGTGCATCTGTTCGAGCGCGATTGCTCGGTGCAGCGCCGCCATCAGAAAATCATCGAGGAGGCGCCGGCCCCGAATTTTGACGAGCAGCAGCGCCAGGCGCTGTGCGAAGGCGCGGTCAGGGCGCTGGCGAAAATCGGCTATGAGGGTGCCGGTACGATGGAATTTCTGGTCGATGCGCAGGGCCGCAGCTTTTTCATGGAAATGAACACGCGGCTGCAGGTCGAACATCAGGTGACCGAACAGATCACCGGCGTCGATCTGGTTGAATGGCAGTTGCGGGTCGCCATGGGCGAAGCCCTGCCGCGCCGCCAGCCGGAAATCTCCCGGCATGGCCATGCGTTGGAGGTGCGGCTTTGTGCGGAGGACCCGGCGAAAGATTTCCTGCCGCAAACCGGCGAGATGGCTGTCTTTCGCCCCGCGCCTGATGTCCTGACGCAGACGGCGCTGCGCGGCGGCGATGCTGTTTCGGGGGCCTATGATTCGCTCATTGCCAAAATCGTCACGCATGGCGCCAGCCGCGAGGAGGCGCGCCGCCGCCTGATGGCGGCGCTGGACCAGACCTTTGTGCTCGGCGTTGTCACCAACCGCGGCTTTCTTGCCCGCTGCCTTGCCGATGCGCGGTTTGTCGCCGGCAAGGCTGACACATCCTTTCTGGATCATGTTGATGCCGGGGCACAAGCGGCCGATGCCTTCGTGCTGGCGCTGCTGCTTTATGTCGGCAGGGCCGGGCGCGGCGCTGGCTGGCCGCGGCCCGGACTTGGGGCGATGTTTGCCGTTCCGCTGAGGTTTGAATGCCGGGGCGCGGTCATTGATGCAGAGGTCATGCTGGCCCGCGATGGCGAGGTGCAGGTGAGCCTTGGCGCGGCGACGCGCTGCTTTCGTGTCCAGGGCTTTGATGGCGTCATTTGCCGCTATGCGGCGGATGGTGTCGTGCAACAGGGGGCGCTGCTGCTGCGCGGCGACCGGCTTTATATGCAGGCCGGCACCATCGACGAGACCTGCCTTGACCTGACGCTGGCGCCGCCGACACCGCGTGATGCGCAGGCTGGCGATGGCGTGTTGCGGGCGGCGCTCGGCGGGCGCATTGTCGAGCTTGCGGTACGCGAGGGGCAAAGCGTCGCGCAAGGCGACATCATCCTGGTCATCGAGGCGATGAAAATGCAGCATGCGCATCGTGCCGGCCGGGCGGGGACGCTGACCGGCCTGCGGGCGCATGTCGGGCAGCAGGTGCGCGAAGGCGATGTTCTGGCGCTTCTCGGGGCGGTGACGCCGGCAGATTGACGGGAGTTCGGGTTGATGCAGCAAGCAGGTCTTTTCACGGAACAGCGCGGCGGGGTGCTGTGGCTGATCATCGACCGGCCGCAGCAACGCAATGCCATGAATGAAGAGGTGCTGGCCGGCCTGTCACAGGCGCTGGACGGGGCCGCGAAAGATGCCTCGGTGCGCAGCATCGTGCTGACCGGGGCAGGCGACAAGGCGTTTTGCTCGGGGGCTGATCTAAGCCAGGGCGGCAAGGGCTTTCATCAGGGGGTCGAAAGTCCGACGACGAGTTTTGGCCGGCTGGCGCGGCTGGCGCGACATTGTCCGAAGCCGCTGGTGGCGCGCATCAATGGTGATTGTCTGGCCGGGGGCATGGGGCTGCTGGCGCTATGCGATGTGGCGCTGGCGGCCGATCATGCCCGCTTCGGCTTGCCGGAAGCGCGGCTCGGGCTGTTTCCGATGCAGGTCACCGTCTGGCTGCGCCACCTGATCGCCCCACGGCACCTGCGCTATCTGGCCCTGACCGGGGCGATGATTTCCGCCGCGCAAGCCTGCGATATGGGCCTGCTCAACAGCATCACCTCGCTCGACAAGCTCGATGATGCCGTGATGATGCTGTGCGCCCAGCTCGGCACCGCCTCGCCGCAGGCGCTGGAGCGCGGCAAATTCGCGCTCAATGCCATGGAAGACATGAATTTCGAGGCGGCCATGGCCTTTGCCGAAGCGCAAATCACCCTGGTCGCACAGTCTGCGGACGCGCGCGAAGGCTTTGCCGCCTTTACGGCGCGGCGCACGCCGTCATGGACCCATTCCGACAACTAGCTGGCACGGCGCGCTCAGGGCACGCCGTTCTGGGCCTCGACCACGGCGATCGCGGTCATGTTGACAACGCCGCGCGTGGTGACGGTATCGGTCAGCACATGCGCCGGGCGGGCGGCGCCCAGCAGGATCGGGCCAACGGGCAAGGCATCGCCGAGGCATTTGGCGAAGCCGGAGGCGATGCTGGCGGCGCTCAGTCCCGGCATGACCAGCACGTTGGCAACGCCCTGCAGGCGGTTTTCCGGCAATTTGTGCTGGCGCAGGTCCGGCATCAGCGCCGTCTCGATCTGCATTTCGCCCTCGACTTCAAGATGCGGCGCACGGGCCGTGACGAGATCCACGGCCTCGCGCATTTTCAGCGATGAGGCGGTGTCGTAGGCGCCGAAATCCGAATGGGCGATCATGGCGATCTTGGGGGCGAGACCAAAGCGGCGCACATGTTCGGCACTGAGCATGGCGATTTCGGCCACGGCTGCAGCGTCGGGATCAGCCTGGACATGGGTGTCTGTGAGAAAGAACGCCCCCTTGGCGCTGATCATCAGGGTCATGGCGGCGAGTTCGTGAACGCCGGGGGCAAGGCCGACGATCTCGCGAATATGGCGCAGCTTGGAGCGAAAGCGGCCCTCCAGCCCGCAGATCAGCGCGTCAGCCTCGCCCCTTTGCAGGGCGAGCGCACCGATCACCGAAGACGTGGTGCGCACCAGCACCCGCGCCGCTTCCGGCGTGACACCCTTGCGGCCAGCCACTGCCAGATAGCTTGCGACATAATCGCGGTAGCGCGGGTCATCCTCGGGATTGACCAGCTCGAAATCCTTCTCCGGCCTGATGCGCAGGCCCTGACGCTCCAGCCGCGCCATGACGACGGAAGGCCGGCCGATCAGCGTCGGCAGGGCAATGCCTTCCTCCAGCACGGCCTGGGTGGCGCGCAGCACCCGCTCATCCTCGCCATCGGCGTAGATCACCCGCATCGGCCGGGCGCGGGCGGCGGCAAACAGCGGCTTCATGATCAGGTTGGAGCGGAACACGAACCGCTCCAGCGAGGCGGCATAGGCGGCGAGATCGGCAATCGGCCGCGTCGCGACCCCGGTGGCCATGGCCGCTTTGGCAATGGCCGGGGCGATGCGCAGGATCAGGCGCGGATCAAACGGCGAGGGGATCAGCGAATTGCGGCCGAAAACCTCGCTGGAGCCGCCATAGGCGCGCGCCACCACATCAGAAGGCGCCTCGCGCGCCAGAGCCGCAATCGCTTCGACAGCGGCCTGTTTCATCGCCTCGTTGATGGCGCTGGCGCCGCAATCAAGGGCGCCGCGAAATATATAGGGGAAGCAAAGGACATTATTGACCTGATTAGGGAAATCCGAGCGGCCGGTGCAGATCATGGCATCCGGGCGCACTGCGCAGGCGACTTCGGGCATGATTTCCGGTGTTGGGTTGGCGAGCGCCAGAATCAGCGGATCGCGCGCCATTTTGGCGAGCAATTCCGGCTTCAGGACATTGCCGGCCGAAAGGCCGAGAAAGACATCGGCGCCATCGATGATATCGCCAAGGCTGCGCGCCGCGGTCTCCTGCGCGAATACTTCCTTCCACGGGTCCATCAGGGCGGCGCGACCCTTGTAGACTACGCCCTCAAGGTCGCTGACGAAGATGTTGCGGCGATCCGCCCCGAGCGCCACCAGCAAATTCAGGCAGGCCAGCGCCGCGGCTCCGGCACCGGAGGCGACGATCTTGATGTCGCCGATCGATTTCTTTGCCAGATGCAGCGCATTCATGACGGCGGCGCCTACGATGATCGCCGTGCCATGCTGGTCATCATGAAAGACCGGAATTTTCATGCGCTCGCGGCACAGGCGCTCGACCTCGAAACATTCGGGCGCCTTGATGTCTTCGAGGTTGATGCCGCCGAATGTCGGCTCAAGGGCGGCGATGACATTGACCAGCCGCTCGATTTCAGTTTCGGCGACCTCGATATCGAAGCAATCGACGCCGGCGAATTTCTTGAACAGCACCGCCTTGCCTTCCATCACCGGCTTGGCGGCCAGCGGGCCGATATTGCCAAGTCCCAGTACCGCAGTGCCGTTAGTGATGACCGCGACCAGATTGGAGCGGATGGTCAGGGTTGCCGCTGCGGCCGGCTCGTCGCGAATGGCCAGCGAGGCCTCTGCTACCCCCGGCGAATAGGCAAGGCCAAGGTCGCGCTGGTTGGAGAGAGGTTTGGTGGGAACGATCTCAAGCTTTCCGGCCCGGGGTTCCCGATGATAGGCAATGGCATCAGAATTCTGGTCGCGCATAATGTTGGTTCGCCCCTTCGCGCAAGCGCCTGCGCGATGTTTGTAGCCGTTCTTTTGGCATGACGGAAGGGTTCAGATTTCATAAGCCGATGGCGCGGGACCCCTATCCGGGGATTGGACTTTGGTCTCAAGATGGCGCACAAACCACGCGGTTGCCGCTGGCTGGTGGCGGGGATGGCAAGATTTTCTGGAGATGTGGCATGAGCCGGGGTTTGCGGTGGGGGTTGATCGGGGCGAGCACCATTGCCTCGGAGCATATGATCGGGGCGATGCGCGCCAATGGTGGCGAGGTCGTTGCCGTGCTGAGCAGTGACAAGGCACGTGGCGAGGCCTATGCCGGCAAGCACAATATCGGGCGGGCCACCACCGCGCTGGCCGATCTAGTTGAAAGCTCGGATATTGACGCCGTTTATATCTCGACCACCAATGAGCTGCACCGCGAGCAGTTGATGGCGGCGGCTGCGGCCGGGCGGCATGTCCTGTGCGAAAAGCCGCTGGCCCTGAACCTTGCCGATGCCCGAGCCATGGTGGCCGCGGCAAGCGCAAACGGTGTGGTGATGGCCACCAATCACCATTTGCGCAATGCCGCGACCCACCGGGCGATGCGCGCCGCCATCGCCAGCGGGCGCATCGGCAGGCCGCTGTTCGCGCGGGTGTTTCACGCCGTCTATCTGCCGCCGCATCTGCAAGGCTGGCGGATCACGGCGCCGGGCGCCGGGGGCGGGGTGATCCTTGATATTACCGTCCATGATGCCGATACGTTGCGCTTCGTGCTTGGAGATGAGCCTGTCAGCGTCTGCGCCATGACCATGAAGGGGGTCATGGGCGTCGCCGGGCTGGAAGATGGGGTGATGGGGGTGGTGCGGTTTCAGGGCGGTGTGCTGGCGCAATTTCATGATGCCTTCACCACGCGCTATGCCACCACGGGTTTTGAGGTGCATGGCGAGGAGGGCTCGCTGATCGGCACCGATTGCATGACACAGCAGGCCAAGGGCGAAGTGGTGTTGCGCAATGCCAGCGGTGTCGCGGCGCTGCCGCTGACCCATGAAAATCTCTACCAGCGCTCGGTGCGGCTGTTTCAGGACGCCGTTGCCGGTGAAGGCACACCGGCGGCGACCGGCACTGATGGCGTGCGCTCGCTGGCCATGGCCCTGGCCACCGTCGAGGCGGCGCGCAGCGGCCATGAGGTTGCCATAGCGCCGGAGGCCTAGACGCCGGGATCTGCGACGTTTGCGCGCCATTTTACATTTCAACATGGTGCTTTTGGCATTTTGTGCTACAGCAACTGCGACATTGCGGAGGCCTCATGGCGTCGAATTTCAACGAAGGGATCGCGCCGGATCCTGATCCCGACATGGATATTGCCCTGCTCGGCGGTATGGCGTCAAAATCTTCGGCGGCGAGTGATTTTCTGAAGGCGCTGGCGCATGAAACCCGGCTGCTGCTGCTGTGCGCGCTGCTCGAAGGCGAAAAATCAGTCTCGGAACTCGGTGCCCTTCTCGATCAGCGCCAGGCGACGGTGTCGCAGCATCTGGCGCGGTTGCGGCTCGACGGGTTCGTAACCACGCGCCGCGATGGCAAGGCGATTTATTACGCCATCGCCAATGATGATGTGCGCACCATCCTGTCCTCGGTCTATGCCGTATTCTGCAAGAAGGGCATGCAATAGGCGCTCGCAGCGGCTTGCGAATCCGCGCCGGGGTCAAGGTTCGAGGCGGGGCCTTTCTTCCGGCGCCAGTGCTTTGGGTGAGGATCTGATGGCAGCTCGGATCCTGAAATCCGTGCGTTGAGCGCTGAGGATGCCTTTGCCCGCCCCTAGATGCCAAGCTGGCGTATCTGCTGAAATATTTTGCCGATTTATGCAAATTCAACCCAAGCTTTTTGCGGGGTCATCAGATACGCCTAATGAGTAAATTTGTAATGGTAACGTAATGCCAAAATCGCCGTGTTTCTGTCAAACTCAAAACATCTTCAGGTTGTTGTCTGCATTTGGGGCGCATTGGAGAAAGGCTATGACAATCACTCAAACATCGCGTGCTGGCTTTGGTTTTGCAGCCTTCGCTCTTGGGCTTGGCGTGCTCACCACTTTGCCCGCCTTTGCTTACAAGGGTGAAAATCTGGCGAAAGATGCCAAAATCACCATGGCACAAGCACGCAAAATCGCGCTGAAGGCCCATGCTGGCAAGATCACCGATGCCGAGCTGGAGACTGAGTCGGGCGGCAGCGGGCTGCGCTTTTCGTTCGACATCAAAAATGGCGCCAAGACCAGTGAAGTCGGTGTCGATGCCAAAACCGGCAAGGTTCTGGAAAACAAGATGGAAGGCAAAAATCCCGACTAGCTCATTTTTTGCTCATTTTTGTCGGCTATCAGGCGATGCGATTTTGCTCACGCGAGACTCGCGGCCAGACTAACAACACACCCCGATCTGCCCATCCACAGGACGAATTGGGGTGTGGACGATTAGGGGACATATCTATGAAAAATGCAGGTGGTCAAGTTTTGAGCAAGGTTCCGGAAGTGACCTTGATGTTCTGGATCGTCAAAATTCTGGCGACGACCCTCGGAGAGACCGGCGGTGATGCCCTATCCATGTCAATGAACCTCGGCTATGCTGTCAGCTCGCTCATATTTTTGGTAATATTCATAAGCGCTGTGACGGTTCAGGTGCGGGCGAAGGCTTTTCATCCGGCGCTTTACTGGATCGCCATTGTCGCGACCACAACGCTCGGCACGACCGTCGCCGATTATGTCGATCGCTCGCTGGGCATCGGCTATCTGGGCGGCACCGCCATTCTGGTGACCGGGCTTGCGATATCCCTGGCGATATGGCGCTGGTTTGAAGGCAGCATTGCTGTCGAGACGGTGGCGACGCCGCGGGTCGAGGCGTTTTACTGGGTGACGATCATGTTCTCGCAGACGCTCGGCACGGCGCTGGGCGACTGGGTGGCCGGGGCCAACAGTCTCGGTTTTGAGGGCGGCGCGCTGATTTTCAGCGCCGGACTGGCCGTTATCGTCGCGCTGCATTTCTGGTCACGGATTTCGACAGTGTCCTTGTTCTGGGCGGCCTTTGTGCTGACGCGTCCGCTTGGCGCAACCGTCGGCGATCTGCTCGACAAGCCGGTGGCGCTGGGTGGTCTCAACTTCAGTCGCTTTGCCGCCTCGGCGGTGCTGATCGTGGCCATGGTCGTGCTGGTCCGGCTCGTGCCGCAGAAGGCCGGCCAGCACCCGGCACGTTCGGAAGCCTGATGGTCATGGCGGCCTGAGGGGCCGCCCCCCTTGCGCGGCATGTGACCAGCATGCGAGAGAACCCGCATCACTTTCCGGCGGCGCTTGCGCGCGGCCCTTGCGGGTTCAATTTCCATGGGTTTCAAATGCGGTATTGTTGGTCTGCCCAATGTCGGCAAATCAACATTGTTCAATGCCTTGACGCAGACGGCGGCGGCGCAGGCGGCCAATTATCCGTTCTGCACGATCGAGCCCAATGTCGGCGATGTCGCGGTTCCTGACCCGCGCCTTGCGAAACTTGCCGAGATCGCCGCGTCGCGCGAGCTGATTCCGACGCGCCTGACCTTCGTCGATATTGCCGGGCTGGTGCGTGGGGCCTCGAAGGGCGAGGGGCTTGGCAACCAGTTTCTTGCCACGATCCGCGAATGCGACGCCATCGCCCATGTGGTGCGCTGTTTCGAGGATGGCGACATTACCCATGTCGAGGGCAAGATCGACCCCCTGAGCGATATTGACACGATCGAGACCGAATTGATGCTGGCCGATCTCGAAAGCCTCGAAAAGCGCCTGCCGCCGCTGGAAAAGCGCGCCAAGGGCGGCGACAAGGAGGCCAAGGAAGTTGTCGATGTCATGAGCGCCTGCCTCGCCTTGCTGCGCGAGGGCAAGCCGGCCCGGCTGGTGGCGCCTACGGGCGACAATGAGCGCATTTTCAAGGGGCTCGGCCTGCTGTCCTCGAAGCCGGTGCTTTATGTCTGCAATGTTGAGGAAGCCAGCGCCGACAAGGGCAACGGCTTTTCCGCCAGGGTCGCCGAGCGCGCGGCACAGGAAGGCGCGGTCGCGGTGGTGGTGTCGGCGCGTATCGAAAGCGAGATTGCGCTGCTGCCGCAAGCCGACCAGGCGGATTATCTGGAGGCCGTGGGCCTTGCAGAGCCGGGGCTGAACCGCGTCATCCGCGCCGGCTATGCCCTGCTCAATCTCATCACTTATTTCACGGTTGGCCCGAAGGAAGCCCGCGCCTGGACAATTCCGCGCGGCACGCGGGCACCGCAGGCGGCCGGGGTGATCCATACCGATTTTGAAAAGGGGTTCATTCGCGCCGAAACCATTGCCTATGAGGATTATGTGGCGGGCAAGGGCGAGGCTGGCGCGCGCGAGGCGGGCAAATTCCGGCTGGAAGGCAAGGATTATGTCGTCGCCGATGGCGATACGCTGCATTTCCGATTTGCGAACTGAGGCAAGGCCATGGCTGAAGCTGGTGACATCGAATTTTATTTTGAGGATCTGAAGGTCGGCGAAGTCATCAGCGGCGGCAGCCATGTCATCACCAGGGATGCCATTATCGACTTCGCCCGCACCTATGATCCGCAGGTATTTCACCTCGATGAAGAGGCGGCCAAAGCCTCGATCCTCGGCGGCTTGAGCGCTTCGGGCTGGCACAGCGTCGGCATATTGATGCGGCTGTCGTGCGATTCATGGGTGAACCGCTCGGCGTCATGGGGCGGGCCGGGCGTCGATCAGCTGAAATGGCTGAAGCCGGTGCGGCCGGATGACCGGCTGTCGGCACGCTGTGAGATCGTCTCGAAGCGCGAATCGAAATCCCGGCCGGCCATGGGGCTGGTGGCGATGCACTCGGCCCTGCTGAACCAGCGCGACGAAGTGGTGCTGACGCAAGAGATGACGGTGATGGTCGGGCGCCGGGGTTTTGCGCCGCCACATGCGGAAATTCCGCCAGCACCGCCGGTGGTCGCCCCGCCCCAGGAGCCGCTCGGGCTGCTGCCGCTGTTTTATGAGGATTTCGAGCCGGGCAAGCGCATTTACATCGGCTCCTACCAGTTTGATGCCGCCAATATCATTGCCTTTGCAAGGCAATTCGACCCGCAGCCGTTTCACCTGAGCGAGGAGGCCGGGCGCAGGAGCCATTTTGGCGGGCTGGTGGCCTCCGGCTGGCAGAGCGCGGCCGTGCATATGCGCATGCTGGTGGATGCCCGGCATCGCGGCCAGGCCGACGCCGCAGCCAAGGGCTTTGTCGCGGCGACCGGCCCTTCACCCGGTGTGCGCGAGATTGCCTGGCCGCGACCGGTGCGGGCGGGCGATACGCTGCATTTTTACAGCGAAGGCCTGAGCGCGCGCCCAACCTCGCGCCCCGGCTGGGCGCTGTGCGAGGCCCGCAGCTTTGGCATCAACCAATATGGCGAGCCGGCCTTTGGCATGATCGGCACAGTATTCGTGCCGATGCGCGGGTGAGGGTTGACGCGCTGGGGCGAAGAGCCTCAGCGCGCGAATTTCTTGTATTTCAGCTTGTGCGGAATGATGGAATCGGCACCCAGCCGGCGCTTCTTGTCTTCCTCGTAATCGGCAAAATTGCCCTCGAACCATTCGACATGGCTGTCGCCCTCAAAGGCCAGCATGTGAGTGGCGATGCGATCAAGAAAGAAGCGATCATGCGAGATGATCACGGCGCAACCGGCAAAATCCGTCAGGGCTTCTTCGAGAGCGCGCAGAGTGTCGACATCGAGATCATTGGTCGGCTCATCCAGCAGCAGCAGGTTGGCCCCGGTTTTCAGCATTTTCGCCAGATGCACGCGATTGCGCTCGCCGCCTGACAGCATGCCGACCTTCTTTTGCTGGTCTGGGCCCTTGAAGTTGAAGGCCGAGCAATAGGCGCGTGAATTCATCTCGCGCTTGCCGAGATAAATCACATCATTGCCGCCGGATATTTCTTCCCACAGCGTCTTGTTGGCATCGAGCGCATCGCGCGACTGATCGACATAGCCGAGCTTGACGCTTTCTCCGATCTTGATGTTGCCGCTGTCGGGCTTGTCCTGACCGGTGATCATGCGAAACAGCGTGGTCTTGCCGGCGCCGTTCGGGCCGATGACGCCGACAATGCCGCCCGGCGGCAGCTTGAAGGAGAGGTCATCGATCAGCAGGCGCTCGCCAAAACCCTTGGAGAGATGCGAAAAATCAACGACGTTCTGGCCCAGCCGCTCGGCGACCGGAATGATGATCTGCGCCGTGACGGGGGCCTTGTCGTTCTGCTTGGCGACGAGGTCCTCATAGCGGGCGATACGCGCCTTGGACTTGGCCTGGCGCGCCTTGGGGCTGGAGGCAATCCATTCGCTTTCGGCTTCGAGCGCGCGCTGCCGGGCTTCGTCCTCGCGGCCTTCCTGGGCGAGGCGCTTTTGCTTCTGCTTTAGCCAGCTCGAATAATTGCCCTCATAGGGAATGCCGCGACCGCGATCGAGTTCCAGAATCCACCCCGTGACATTGTCGAGGAAGTAACGGTCATGGGTGACGATCAGGATCGCGCCGGGATAATCGCGCAAATGGCCTTCGAGCCAGTTGACGGTTTCGGCGTCCAGATGGTTCGTTGGCTCGTCGAGCAGCAGCAGGTCGGGCTTTTCCAGCAACAGGCGGCAGAGCGCCACGCGGCGGCGTTCACCGCCCGAGAGTTTGGACACGTCAGCGCTGTCATCGGGGCAGCCGAGGGCGTCCATCGCCTGTTCGATTTGCGAATCAAGATCCCACAGGCCCTGCGCCTCGATTTCATCCTGCAGGCGGGTCATTTCCTCGGCGGTTTCATCGGAATAATTCATCGCCAGTTCGTTGTAGCGCTCAAGAATGGCGACCTTGGCGGCGACCCCGAGCTTGACATTGGCGGTGACGCTGAGGCTCTCGTCGAGTTGCGGCTCCTGCGGCAGATAGCCGACGCGCGCGCCCTCCGCGACGAAGCCCTCGCCGGTAAAATCCGTGTCGAGGCCCGACATGATCTTCAACAGCGTTGATTTGCCTGAACCATTGACGCCGAGCACGCCGATTTTGGCGTCGGGATAAAAAGAAAGATGCACGTTGTCGAGCACTTTCTTGCCGCCTGGCCAGGCCTTGGTGAGGCCCTGCATATGATATATGAACTGTCGTGCCATGATCTGTCGCGCTTTGATGGGAGAAGCTGGCGCGACTGGTAGCAGCGGGCGCAGGTGCGAGCAAGCTTTGCTTGCGGAATTTGAGGGCGATGAAGCGGCGCGCCGCTGGGGTTACGGGGCGCCCAGCTGCTAAACAGGCGCAAGCAGCAAGCCATGGGCGGTTCTTGCGGCGATGAAGGGTGGCGCCTCACGCTCCGCAACCGCAGTGACAAACCAGTTGCGCGGCAGGTGGAGCGAACCGCCGCCAAAAAGTTCCACCTCGGTGGCAATGAAGGCCGCCGCGGCGGCAAGCCCGCTCCGCAACGCCGGCTGTTGGCCGCGCGCTTCGCCTTCGGCAAACAACATAAGCGCCAAGAATTTATCGTCGTTGAACGGCTTTGGGGCGGCGCTGTCCGGTTCAGTCAAAAAGACGAAGCCTGTCGGCAGGTGTCGGATCACGCCACAATATGGCGCGCCAGCTACATCCAGCGATTGATAGCGCCATGTCGAAGCGGCCATGATGCGGCGAAAGATCGCAAACCGGTCGCCCTGAAAGCTATAACGCACCGGCGCTCCTGCGCGCCGGTAAGCAACGGGTCTGCGGTCTGCCGCCAGCGCCGCGGCGGGGCCGAGGGCGGCGGCGGCCGCGACGCCCGTGAGAATATGCCGTCGGGAGATCATGCGCGGCGCCTCGATAGGAATGGCCCGCCACTGTAGCAAAAGCAAAAGCGCTTGTGAAACCCCGCCCCGATCTTGCGTGATCAGGCGCCCTTGGGGCGGAAACTTTCGATGACCGCCGGGTCGGTTTCGATCCTGGCTGCGCCCATCAGGTCGAGACCATAGGGCACGGCGGCGAAAATGGCGTCGAGGCAGACGGCGATCGAACCCGGCTTGCCCGGCAAGTTGATGATCATGCAGGCACCGCGCGTCACCGCCATTTGCCGCGACAGGATCGCGGTCGGCACCTGGCGCAGGCTGACCTGGCGCATGAGTTCGCCAAAGCCCGGCAGGTGGCGGTGGGCCACGGCCTCGGTGGCCTCGGGGGTCAGATCGCGCGGCGACGGGCCGGTGCCACCGGTGGTGAGGATCAGGTCGCAATGGTCACGGTCGGCGAGTTCGATCAGCGTGTCACGGACGCTTTCAAGGCCGTCGGGGATGATGCGGCGGATAATCGTAAAGGGCGAGGTCAGCGCCCGGGTCAGCCAGGCCTCGATGGCCGGGCCCGATTCATCCTTGTAAATGCCGGCGCTGGCGCGATCCGAGGCGGTGACGACGCCGATACGCGCCGGGCGCTGGCTGGCTTCGCTCATGGCTCAGCCGACAGCAAGCCAGCGCCCCTCGGCCGCGGCGCGGGCAATGGCATGAACCGTGGCCTCGATATGCAGGCCCTCGGCAAAGCTGATGAGATGGGCAGGTTCCCCCGCCACAGCCCGCAGGACCTCGCGGCATTCGATGGTCTTGAGGTCATTGAAGCCAAGCTGGTGACCGGGCGCAGGCACGAACCTGCCATAGGGCGCATGCGCCGGGCCGCTGATGATGGTGCGAAAACCTTGCGTCGCGACGGGGCCGTCATTGACGAATAACTGCACCTCGTTGAGGCGCTCCTGGTCATAGGCCAGCGTGCCCTTGTTGCCGAAAATCTGCATGAAAATCCGGCCCTTGCGGCCCCAGGCGCTGCGGTTGCACGACAAGGTGACCTGGGCACCGCCCTCAAGCTCCATCAGCGCGGTGGCAATGTCGAAATTATCGACGGCGCGGGTGCCTTTGCCATCCGGGCGGGTGGCATAGGGCTTGCGCATGTCGCCGAATACGCGCGTGGCCTTGCCGAGCAGGGTCAGGATCAGGCTCAGCGGGTGCACGCCGAAATCATCGAGCGCGCCATAGCCGGCCGAGGCAGCGCTGCGCCCGGTGAAGGGTGTCAGCGGATCGGCCATATAATCCTCGTCCATCTCAAAGCGGACGTGATTGATGTCGCCAATGACCTTGTCCGCCAACAGCGCCTTGACCTGCCGGATCAGCGGGTTCTGGATGTAATTATAGCCGAGGGCTGCGGTTTTGCCGGCAACGCTGGCAGCGTCACGCATGGAGGTTGCGGCAGCGAGGCTGGTTGCCATCGGTTTTTCGCACCAGACGTGCTTGCCGGCCTCAAGCGCGGCAATCGCCATTTCGGGATGAAACTCGTTCGGTGTAGTGATCGAAATAATATCGATGTCGTCGCGCTGCAGCAGGTCGCGCCAGGTGCCGGTTGATTCTGCAAATCCAAATTCGCGGGCCTTTTGCGCCGCAAGATCAGGAGTAGCATCAGCCAGCGCCACAAGGCGCGGGGCGGCGACGTCGCCAAAGACGGCTGCAACATTGAGCCAGGCCAAAGCGTGGCATTTACCCATAAAGCCGGAGCCGACCAGCCCGACACCCAATCCACGCTTGTTCATGGAATCTCTTGCTGCAAACGGTTGAAGACCCAGACATGCGCCGGTGGCACATTCAGCAGCACCGGCGGCAGGCGCCGCGAATTATAGGCAATGTCACCGGCAAGGCCGCTGCGCGGCAGCGGCGATTTAAGGCCATAGGAGAATTGCACATAGGGGGCGTCAGGCCGGCCCAGCCTGAACGAATGCTCAAGCACGCGCTGGCGGTCATGCGGCGGGCGCAGCAGCAGCGGCAGGCTGGAGACAATGGCGACGGCGGGGACGGGCATGTGCCCCTCCAGCGTCTTCATCAGGTCATAGGCGTCGCCCTGGATGACCTTGGCCTCCGGATAGCGCTCGCGCAGCAGGGTGCAGAAGGTCGGATCATATTCGACCATGACGAGGCGCGATTCGGCAATGCCACGCTCGATCAGCGCAGCCGTCACCGGGCCAGTGCCCGGGCCAAGCTCCAGAATCGGGCCCTCGCCGGCTATATCGAAGCAGCCTGCCATGGTGCGCGCCAGAAACGGGCCGGAGGGCGAAATCGCCCCGGCGCGGCCCGGATTCTCAAACCAGGATTTGAAAAAGCGCGCCTGATCGGCCAGCGAACTGCCCGATGGACGTCGCTGCTGCGAAGGCCTTTTACTTGCCAGATTGCTCATGACCTGCGCGTTCCCCTCGTCTGTCCCGCGGACATCCCGTCCATCCGGACAAGACGCTGTTTATTGGTACATAATGCTCGCCCGGTTTTCGATCAATGGGCCGCGCGCCTGCCGTCGATGGCAAGGGCACTGGCCTCGCGCGATCACATCAGGCCGTGACGGCCGGACGGGCCGCAGGTTGACCGATCTCCTCAAGCATAGCGGCAAACCATGCCAGTTTGATGTCGAACGCCTTGCCGCCCTTGATGCGGGAAAATTCGATGGGGCGCAGCATGCCGCCGTGGCCCTCGTCATGGCCGATGACACCCGGGCGTCCGGCCAGCGCGCATTCGACCGCCAGATCGACCATGCCCTTGATCAGCATCAGGTCTTCGCCGTTGGCAGCGGCAGACCGCGCGAAATAGCCGGATTTCTGCACCAGGGTTTTCTCGGCCGCCACCAGCTTGCCGAACTGCCCGGCAAACCAGTTGCCGACATTGACCTTGTCGAGCATGACATGGCCGAAGGGATCGCGTTCGACAGCAATGCCGGCGTCCTGCATCTGCGCGACGATTTCAGCAAGGCAGGCGCCCTCGCTGACAAAAATGCTCGCCGATCCCTTGGTGTCGATCCTTTGTTTCAGGCGCCTTGCCTCGGCGGCGATGTCTATGGCCATTTCCGGCAGATAGACGCCATCAATATCGCGGTGGGTCTTTGTGAAATCCATGCCCGGCACGAAGGGCAGATGGTCGAGCCGGGCGCGATAGTCGCGCGCCGTCGCTGCAGTCAGCCAACCGCAATTGCGGCCCATCACTTCGTGGATGACCAGCATGCGCGGGTTGGTCGAGCACTCATTGACAACATTCTGGAAGAACAGGGCGCCCTGTTCGGCAGCGGTGGCGGCGCCGAGAGACTGGCGGATCGGCACGACATCATTGTCGATGGTCTTGGGCAGGCCGACCACGGTCAGGGTCGATTGCTGCCGTGCCAGATAGGCGGCAAGATCAGCGGCTGTCAGGTTGGTGTCGTCGCCACCAATGGTGTGCAGGATGGTGACGCCATCAGCGGCGAGGCGCCTTGCGGCCACCTCCAGCGGATCTTCGCCCTCCTTGACGAGGCCGCGTTTCACGCAATCCTTGACATTGGTCAGTTTCACGCGGCTGTTGCCAAGCGGTGAGCCGCCATGGCGCAGCAGCGCCGCCGCCCCGGCCCGCGCCGCCGGTGTAATCTCGATCGACTGGCCGCTGAGCAAGCCATAATAGCCGTTGCGATAGGCGATGATCGAGGCATCGGGGGCAATTTCGCCATAGCGCTGGATCAGGCCACCGACCGCAGCCGAAAGACATGGCGCGAGGCCACCAGCCGTGAGAAGCGCGATTTTGGGCGGTGACACGGCATGAACCTCCATGGCGATGATTGCGACGGCGATAATTGCGGCCGAAGCCGTCAGGCTTCGGCTGGCGCCTTTGATGCGCGCCTTGCCTTGGCTTTAGGCAATTTTTGGCTGATTGCAACCATGCTGCGTGGCCACCGGGCGTCAGCCGGCGGTTCTGAGGCGTAGCATGTGATAGGACAGCGGCGGCAGCGATGCCGTGAGGCGGCAGGCGTCGAGCCTTGCACCGCCGCCCTGTCGCGGCGTCACCGCGTCAGGATGGGTCATGGAATTGCTGGCCGAAAGATCATTGCTGGCGAGGGTGCGATGATCGGCCAGTGCCAGCGTGCCAAATCCCGTCAGTTCGAGGCAAAGCTCCAGCGCTTCATCGGGGTTGCGGTTGATGGCGAAGACTGTGACGAAGCCTCCCGCGGCGTCACGCACCCCGGCAATATCGAGCCAGGGCACCTCTAGCGCCGCCTCGGCGTCATAGGCCGGGCAGGTCATGGCCAGTTTCAGCGCCGTGCCGCGCCCGAAGGTGGAAGCAAGATGATAGGGGTGGAAGATGGTCTGGCGCCAGGTCGGGCCGCCGGGCTCGGTCATGATCGGCGCGATCACATTGACCAGCTGGGCGATGCAGGCGATCTTGACGATATCGGCGCGGCGAATGAAGCTGTTGATAATGCAGCCGACCTGCAGCATGTCTGCCACATCATAAACATCCTCATGCAGGCGCGGGGCATGCGGCCATCCCGCCTCACCGGCGAGCACGGCGCGGTCGGGCAGGCGCGAGGGATACCAGACATTCCACTCGTCAAAGGAGATCGTCACGCGTCGCTTGCTGCGCCTCTTGGCGCGCACCGTCTCGATAACCGCGGCGACGCTGCCGATATAGCGCTCCAGTTTCTGGTTGAGGGCCAGATAATTGGCAAGGCTGGTGTTTTCGGGCGTCACATACATGTGCAGGGAAATGTGGTCGATCACATCGTAAGTGTGTTCAAGCACGATGCGCTCCCACTCGGGAAAGCCCGGCATATCGGAGCTGGATGAGCCGCAGACCACCAGTTCGAGCGATTTGTCAAAGGCGCGCATGGCTTTGGCAACCTCGGCGGCGAGGCGGCCATATTCATCGGCGGTTTTCTGGCCGATCTGCCAGGGCCCGTCCATCTCATTGCCCAGACACCAGTATTTGACACCGAAAGGCTCGGGATGGCCATGCGCCTTGCGCAAGTCGCCCCAGGCTGAGCCGAGCGGGCCGTTGACATATTCCACGAAATTGCGCGCCGCTTCGAGGCCGCGCGATCCGAGGTTGATCGCCAGCATCGGCGCGGTGCCGGCCCGCTTGCACCATGCCGTAAATTCATGTGTGCCAAAGGCGTTGGATTCGGAGGTGTGCCAGGCAAGGTCGAGCCTTGTCGGGCGGCTGGCGCGCGGGCCGACGCCATCCTCCCAATTATAGGCGGAGACGAAATTTCCGCCGGGATAGCGCACCAGCGGCGGGTTCAATTCGCGTACCAGTTCCATCACATCCGCGCGCATGCCGTCGGCATCGGCGGCCGGATGGCCGGGTTCAAAAATGCCGGTATAGATCGCCCGGCCGAGATGTTCGAGAAAGGCGCCATAGATGCGATCATCGATGGGCGCGATCTCATAGGCGCTGTGCGCGGTGACAAATGCCTTCATGGCCATTCCCCGGAAGTGGCGCCTCGCGCCGGACCTGCGCAAGCTTAAGGGCGCAGAGTGAACCAACGTCAAGCTGCGGCGCTGACTGGCAGGCGCTGGGTTTCGTTGCGCGCGATTTTCGCCTAGTTTGGCCAGATCAACCTTCCCGCGCGCGGATCGCCATGTCCATCTTCACCGAAGCGAAAATCGATTGCCATTGTCATCTGCTGGATCCTGCAGGGTTTCCCTATACGGCGGCAACGCCCTACCAGCCTGCGGGGCAGGAAATCACCACGGCGAAGCAATTGCATCATGTCATGCAGGCGCATGGGGTCGAGCGGGCGCTGCTGGTGCAGCCCAATTCCGGTTATGGCGAGGACAATCGCTGCATGCTCGCTGCCATTGCCGCCGCGCGGGATCGTCTGAAGGGCGTTGCCGTTGTGCCGCATGATGTCAGCCGCGCGGAATTGCAGCGCCTGAAGGATGCGGGCGTCGTCGGGGTCGCGTTCAATGTGCCGTTTCACGGGCTTGACCATTATCTTGATACCGGCAGCCTGCTGGCGAAGCTGGAAGCACTCGACATGTTCCTGCAAATCCAGGTGCAGGATGATCAATTGCTCGGCCTGTTGCCGCTGCTGCAGGGCTCGCGCACCCGCCTGCTGGTTGATCATTGTGGCAGGCCCGATGTGGCGCAAGGCTTGCAGCAGCCAGCATTTCAGGCGCTGCTGGCGCTGGGGCGCAGCGGGCGGGCCAGCGTCAAGCTCTCGGGCTATATCAAATATGCAAAGCGCTCCCACCCCTATGAGGACGCCTGGCCGTTCGTGCGGGCGCTGGTCGAGGCTTTTGGCGCCGATGCCAGCATGTGGGGTTCAGACTGGCCGTTTTTGCGTGCGCCCGAACGGGTTGATTACGCGCCGCTATTGACGCTGTTTGCGACCTTGTTTCCGAACGCAGCCGAGCGCCGCAAGATCCTCTGGGAGACACCAGCGCGGCTGTTCGGCTTTACACAGGTGTGATGAAGCACACTTGTTTTCATTGCGAGCGCGAGCGAAGCAACCGGGGCGGTTGGCAATACCTCACCCGCCGTCATTGCGAGCGAAGCGAAGCAACCCAGGTGGCTGGTGGGATATTGCCGGGTGGGTTCTGCAACCTCCTGGGTTGCTTCGTCGCTTCGCTCGCAATGACGGGTGTGTGCGCTCCTCGCCATGACGGGGGCGCTACCCCTCCAAAGTCCGGCTGGCAAAGGCTCCTGGCTATGCTAACAAGCGCTGATGTTGTGGCTTTAGCGAAGAGCGCCTGACCGATGAAAGAAATTCTCGAATCCCTTGAAGCGCGCCGCGAGCTGGCGCGGGCTGGTGGCGGCGCGGCGCGGGTTGCGGCCCAGCACAAGCGCGGCAAGCTGACGGCGCGCGAGCGCATCGAATTGCTGCTCGACGAGGGTTCGTTTGAAGAATTCGACATGTTCGTGCAGCACCGCGCCACGGATTTCGACATGGACAAGAGCCATGTGCCGGGCGATGGCGTGGTGACCGGCTGGGGCACGGTCAACGGGCGCACCGTGTTTCTGTTCGCCAAGGATTTCACGGTGTTTGGCGGCTCGCTGTCCGAGACCCATGCGCAGAAGATCACCAAGATTCAGGATATGGCGCTCAAGAACCGGGCGCCGATCATTGGGCTGTTCGATGCCGGCGGCGCGCGCATCCAGGAGGGCGTCGCGGCGCTCGGCGGCTATGGCGAGGTGTTCCAGCGCAATGTGCTGGCCTCCGGCGTTATTCCGCAAATCTCGGTGATCATGGGCCCCTGCGCCGGCGGTGATGTCTATTCGCCGGCCATGACCGACTTCATCTTCATGGTGCGCGATACCAGCTATATGTTCGTGACCGGGCCGGATGTCGTGAAAACCGTGACCAATGAAAGTGTCACGGCCGAGGAGCTCGGCGGCGCCTCGGTGCATACGACCAAATCCTCGATCGCCGACAAGGCCTATGACAATGAGGTCGAGGCCTTGCTGCAGATGCGCCGGCTGATCGACTTCCTGCCGGAATCCAACACTGCCGACGTGCCGGAAATCCCGACCTTCGATGACGGCGAGCGCATGGATATGTCGCTCGACACGCTGATCCCGCAAAGCGCCAACAAGCCCTATGACATGCACGAACTCATCGCCAAACTGGTCGATGAAGGCGACTTTTTCGAAATCCAGGAGGCGCATGCTCGCAATATCATCACCGGCTTTGCCCGCATCGAGGGGCGCACGGTGGGGATCGTCGCCAACCAGCCGCTGGTGCTGGCGGGCGTGCTCGATGCCGATGCCTCACGCAAAGCGGCGCGGTTCGTGCGCTTCTGCGACTGCTTCAGCATTCCCATCATCACGCTGGTCGATGTCCCGGGGTTCCTGCCGGGCACGGCGCAGGAATATGGCGGGCTGATCAAGCATGGAGCCAAGCTGCTGTTCGCCTTTGCCGAAGCCACGGTGCCCAAGGTCACCATCATCACCCGCAAGGCCTTTGGTGGCGCCTATGACGTGATGGCCTCCAAGCACCTGCGCGGCGATGTCAATTATGCCTGGCCGACGGCGCAGATTGCGGTGATGGGTGCCAAGGGCGCGGTCGAGATCATCTTCCGCGCCGATATCGGCGATGACGACAAGATTGCCACGCGCGCCAAGGATTATGAAGAACGGTTCCTGTCGCCGTTTGTTGCCGCCGAGCGCGGCTATATTGACGAAGTCATCATGCCACATGCTACGCGGCGGCGGGTGGCGCGGGCGCTGGCGATGCTGCGCGGCAAGATGTTGGAGAACCCGTGGAAAAAGCACGATAATATCCCCTTGTGAGCCGCGCGCCGGGGGCACGCGCAAGACAGTTGCGCTCATTGTGGCTTCGTGCATAGTTGAGGTTTCGCGAAAGGAAGCCGATTTTGGAAGATCAGACGTCAGAACACCTCGAACATGCTGAACATGCCGAGCATGCCTCGCATGAATCCAACCCGTTCATCATGACCGTGTCAGTCACCATTGCCATTCTGGCGGTGATTGCGGCGACCATCGGCAGCCTTGAAACGGTGGAGAGCGGCAAGGCGATTTCCGAAAAGAACACGGCGGTGCTCGCGCAGAATATGGCGTCTGATCAATATGCCTATTACCAGGCGAAAATGCTGAAGCAGACGATGTATGAAATCGCTGCCAGCAATGGTGGGCCGAACGCGGCCGCCAACAAGGCTGCAGCTGACCACAATGCCGGTCGCGGCAAGGAAATCATCAACAAGGCCAAGGAATACGAGAAGCATCGCGACGAGAAACTCGCCGAGGCCGAAGGCCATGAAAGCCGCCATCATATTTTGACGATTGGTGTCACGCTGGTGCATGTCGCCATTGCCATTGCGACGGTGGCGATCATCACCAAGGGCCAGAAATGGCCGTGGCTGGCGTCCATCGGGCTGACGGTCGCCGGGGTCGCAATTTCCGCCTTCGCTTATATCGGCCATTGAGGCGGGCGCAGCTGCTGAAGCCGCACGAAAAAAGGGCCGCACCCGGCAAAGGTGCGGCCCTGCGTGTTTCAGGCGCGGGTCAAGGGTCCGCGCCGGGTTTCAGTGGCCTGCGGCCTTGAGCTGCTTGTTGCAGGTGCTCCAATATTTCGGCCAGGTGAGGCCCGGCGTTGCGGCGATGAGCTGCGCCTTGTTGGCGCGCCACTGCGCACCGCACTGCTTCTGGCGAGCATGTTCTGCCGCGCGGCCTGCGGTCTGGGTGCCGGCGGCTGCGGGCGCCGTGGCCTTCACCGGTGCTGCAGCCGGGGTCACGGCGGCGGGGGCAGCAGCGGGGGCTGCGGTGCCGGCCTCGCATTGAGCCATATAGGCCTTCTTCTTCATGCCATTGAGCGTGCCACCGGCCTTGGCGGCCTTGTAATCGGCGTTGCAGGTTTTCTTCGGGGTGCCGGCTTTGGCCATGGGCGCGGCCGGGGCTGCAGCGGCCGGCGCAGCAGCAGCGGTGCCGCTCTCGCATTGCGCCATAAACGCCTTTTTCTTCATGCCATTGAGCGTGCCGCCAGCTTTGGCAGCCTTGTAATTGGCTTTACAGGCCTTGGCTGAATTGCCGCCGGCTGCAACCGCAGTTTTTTTCGCGCGGGCGACAACGATCGCACCGGTGCCTTCGGCGCGGCACTGGCGCAGGAACGTGCCCCAGGTCGCGCCGCCCAGCGTGTTGGCGGATTTCGCCGCCTGATATTTCGCGCTGCACGCCTGCATGACCGAGGCTGCCGAAGCCGGTGCCATAGTCAGCGGGGCCGCGATAAACAACGCAGCCGCGAGGGCCGCCACTCTCAAATGAACTTTCATGCCAATCTCCTCAAAAGCCAGGAAAACTGCCGGAACAATTTTCCCGCTATCACAACAATGTGGCGATTTTCTCCGCAGGTCAATTGCTGCGAAAGTGACCCATGAACGCCACATTTCATCAGGCTAAGGTGGCGTGCATGAACGCTCAATGAACCAGCGACATGTCCTGCGCGGGGCGGTCTTCGTGTGCGCTTGCAGGCGCCCCGCAGCCTTTACAAGCTCCGAGCGACACGGCAAAGCGCAGCTGGGATTCCTGCCAGTGATTCGCAACTTCGCACGAAAGATCGAACCATGTCGTTCCTCCAGGCATTGCTGCTTTCCATCCTTCAAGGCGTCACTGAATTGTTTCCGGTCAGCAGCCTCGGCCATACGGTGATCGTTCCGGCGCTGCTCGGCTGGCATGCCATTGAAAAGAGTGACAATTTTCTGCCGCTCGTCGTGACCATGCATTTTGGCACGGCAGTCGCGCTGCTGATTTACTTCCGCCATGACTGGCTGGAATTCGGTCTCTCGGTGCTCGGGCGCAAGAGCGATCGAGGGGCGCTCGACCGGCGTCTGTTCATCATGCTGGTGATTGCGACGATCCCGGCTGCCGTGCTCGGCTTCCTGCTCGAAAAGAAACTGAAACATGCCTTTGCGACGCCGATGCTGGCGGCGGTATTCCTTGTTATCAATGGCTTGTTGCTGTTGCTGGGCGAGCGACTGCGCAAATCCGACGGCACCGTCACGCTTGATACGATGGGTTGGGAAAGCGCGCTCGGTATTGGCTTTGCGCAGGCGCTGGCGCTGATCCCGGGCTTTTCACGCTCGGGCACCACGGTGCTCGGCGGCATTTTTGTCGGGCTCAACCATGAGGATTCAGCCCGTTTTGCCTTCCTGATGGCGACGCCGATCATTTTTGGTGCCGCCGCCCATGAAATCCCGAAGATCGACCATCATGCGTTCGGGCTGCTGGCGCTGATGTGCTTTGTGGTTTCGGGGCTGTTTGCCTATGCCAGCACCAGCTTTCTCATGCGCTGGTTCAAAGCCCATGACCAAGGGGCGCTGGCGCCCTTTGCCTATTATTGCGCGATTGCCGGATTTGCGTCGATCGCCTGGCTGAACCTGATTTAGGAACTGCGCGTCAGTTGTTGCTGGCGACGACCGCGACATTGGCGGCGCCGTCGATGCGCACCCAGATATTGGGGTTCTGCTGCGACTGACGCTTGATGAAGCGATAACCGGTCTGGCTCCACGGCTTGATCGAATCTCTCAGATTGTCGAGCACGAAGTCGCCATGGTCGGTGACCATCGTCAGGATGGCATGGCCTTCATTATGTTCATCACGAACCACGGTGATGAGCAGGGCCTGGCGCGGGAAACCTCTTTCGATCAGCAATTTGCGCTTCAGCAGGGCATAATCCTCGCAATCGCCGCGCCCGTCCATCGGCAGGTCCCACTGGTCAATCTTGTGCCAATGATCTTCGTCGGTGGTGGGCTGGATGGCCTGATTGACCATGTGATTGACGTCGCTTATTTCAGCAAAACTGCGGGCATTCAGCGCAATGTCGCGGGCCGGCAGCATGTTGTCCGGGCACTGGTTGTGATAGCGCTGGCAAAAATCAACCCAGCCGTAAGGCACGCTGGTCTGCGGCCCGACCTGCGTCGCCGAAGTCTGCATCATGGCGGCACCGGCCTGCGGCGCGGTCATCATCGAAAATGCTGCAACTGAAATCATTGAGGCAATAATTGTTCCAATAAACCGACGCATGACCATGTCTCCTGAACTGCTGAGACTATGGACGCGGGATTTTGCCATGACTGAAAATAAAACAATGGCATTTTATTGAAATCGATTTACGTTTGTACTTTTGGTCATTAAGATCAATACTTGGTTGGAAAATTAGCTACAATTTGAATAATTTCAGCGCAAACCGTTGAAATTGCTGCTAAAATCATGACAGTGGCGGGGTGTGCCTGTTGTGGGCTTGCTTGACGAGCCTGCGCCAATACCTAACACAACCGCCAAAATGCGGTTAACACAGCGGCTTTGGCGGGTCGCGGCGGCGCAGGATTTTTCCGCTGCGGTGGCCTTTCGCGGTTCTATGGGCGACCCCATATAGGCTCAGGTTGTCGGCATATTGGCCGCAAGAGGTTCGCATCATGACTTCAGACCGTTCATTTCAACGCCACCCGGCGACGGCCCCGCAAATTTTCGAAGGGCAGCAGGTGGAAATTTCTCCCGCGGATATGGAAAGTCTCAAGGCGGCGGTGGCGGCGCTTGAGCGCACCAGCCTGGTGGCGCGGGTCAGCGCCTTTACCGGGCGGCAGCTGGATATTGTCGGGCAATTTATCCCGGCGCGTTTTGCGAAGATGGCGCAGCGCGGCGCGGCCATGGGGCTGCGCGTGGCCCTGCATACGGCGCTGGCAACGCTGAAACGCCGCCACGTCGAGGCCAATCTGGTGTCGCTAGCGGAGATCAGGGCGTCGAAATCAAGATCGCGGCGCATGGTGGCGATGACCGGCGCGGCTGGCGGCGCTTTCGGCCTCGGGGCCATGGCGCTTGAAATTCCGGTCTCGACGGCGCTGATGCTGCGTTCGATCGGCGAAATTGCTCTGCATGAAGGCGAGGACCTCAACCAGCCGGATGCAGCGGTGGCCTGCCTCGAAGTGCTGGCGCTCGGGGGCGGCAAGGCCAGTGACGCTGCCGCGCTGGAGAGCTCGTATTTTGCGGCGCGGATCATGCTGGCGCAGTCGGTGCATGAAGCCGTGCGCTATCTGGCAAGTGCCCAGGTGGTTGATGAGGCCGCCCCGGTGCTGGTGCGGCTGATGACCCAGATTGCCGGGCGCTTTGGTGTCACGCTGTCGCAAAAGCTGGCAGCGCAGGCGGTGCCGGTCATCGGGGCGATGGGCGGCGCCAGCGTCAACCTCGCCTTCATCGCCCATTTTCAGAATTTGGCGCATGGTCATTTCACGGTGCGGCGGCTGGAGCGCAAATATGGCGCGCTTCTGGTGCGCGAGCACTATGAGTTGCTGGCCCGGGCGCGTTGAGCCCGCGGGCCGAAGGGCGCTGTCTGGCCCGGTATCGGGGGAGCGCCTGATATGGGCAGAAACGATGGAGGCCTCGCCCGGAATCGAACCGGGATACGCGGATTTGCAGTCCGCTACGTAACCATTCCGCCACGAGGCCTTCGAGGCGAGCGATGTAGCATCAAGGATGCGGGTTTCGCAAGGGGCGCGGCCATGCCATCACCGCCGCACAGGGAACCCGAAATTTCGCTAAAATTTGACTGAAAATTTTTTATATTTGCTTTCCAAGTATTTTATCGTCAAATTTATAGACGTTTCTTAGCTTCCTGATTGCTACTGGGAAAGGCAATCGCATGGAACTCGCAGATATTCTCGCCGCAAGCCTCGAAACGTCGAATTATAACTTGACCAAGGTTGAATTGATGAAGTGGGTTGAGGAGGACATGCACGATACGCTGCGTCATGCCTTGCTCGATGATGAATTCGAGCCAGGTTTGCAGGTGCATGCGCAAGTCAGTTTTGGTGCCGTTTTCAAGAACGGGCCGCATTATGACACGGTCAAAAACGTGCGCCCGGATTTTCTGATCGTCGACAAGGGCCGCTATCCTTTGGCTTTCATTGACCTGCTTGGTGCCTGCCATGATCCGGCGCTGGATCGTCTCAAGGCTGCCGTGGCCAAAAAGGCGGATATTGCCTTCATTTGCATCCCTTCAGGCGCCAAGCCGGCCGAGATCAGGCAGCTTTTGCGCGAAGCCGGGGTGCTGGCACGAATCGAGGCACCGGTGCGCCAGGCCCGCGCCGCCTGATCACATCAGAACAGGCCTTCGACCTCGCCCTGCGCATTGATTTTTATGCGCAGGGCCGCAGGCTCGCGCGGCAGGCCGGGCATGGTCATGACGTCGCCGCAGATGGCGACAACAAAGCCGGCACCAGCGGCAAGGCGCAGTTCACGCAGTGGCAGGATATGCCCTTCCGGGGCGCCGCGCCGCTCAGGATCAGCTGAGAAAGAATATTGCGTCTTGGCGACGCAGACCGGCAGCCCGCCATAGCCGCGCGCCTGAAGGTCAGCGAATTGCTGCTGCAGTTTCGCCGAGACCTCGATGTCGGCGGCGCCATAGATGTCGCGGGCAATGCGCCGCAATTTCTCGACCAGCGGCAGGTCATCGCCATAAAGCGGCTGAAACCTCGCGGTGCCTGAATCGGCCAGGCTCTTGACGGCCTTTGCCAGTTCGAGGGCACCGGCGCCACCTTCCGCCCAGTGCCGGCAGGTATGGGCCTCGACGCCCAATCCGGCGCAAATTTCCTTGAGGCAGGCATGTTCGGCCGGCGTGTCGGTGGCAAAATGATTGATAGCCACCACCACAGGCACGCCAAATCGCCGTACATTGGCAAGATGGCGGGCGAGATTGGCGGCACCGAGCCTGAGCGCGGCGATGTTCTCTTTGCCGAGATCGCTGCGGGCCATGCCGCCGTGCATCTTCAACGCCCTGATTGTTGCCACCAGTACGACCGCGTCCGGGGCGAGGCCGCCCTTGCGGCATTTGATGTCGAAGAATTTCTCGGCACCAAGATCGGCGCCAAAGCCGGCTTCGGTGACGACATAATCGGCAAGGCGCAGCGCCGTGCCGGTAGCCACCAGCGAATTGCAGCCATGGGCAATGTTGGCAAAGGGGCCGCCATGAACAAAAGCAGGTGTTCCGCCAAGGCTTTGCACGAGATTGGGTTGCAGCGCATCCTTGAGCAGCACGGTCATGGCCCCGGCGGCATCGAGGTCAGCCGCGCTGACCATGCGGCCATCCTGCGTGAGGCCGATCACCATGGCCCCGAGCCGGGCTTCGAGTTCATCAAGGTCGCGGGCGAGGCAAAATACGGCCATGACTTCCGAGGCGACGGTGATGTCAAAGCCGCTCTCGCGCGGCAGGCCATGGGCCGGGCCGCCAAGGCCGAGCACGATGTTGCGCAGGGCGCGGTCATTCATGTCGAGCGCGCGTCGCCAGGTGATGCGGCGCGGATCAAGGCCGAGCCTGTTGCCCCAATGCAGGTGATTGTCGATCAGCGCTGCCAGCAGGTTATGGGCGCTGGTTATGGCATGAAAGTCGCCGGTGAAATGCAGGTTGATCTGCTCCATCGGCACCACCTGGGCCATGCCGCCGCCCGCCGCACCGCCCTTCATGCCGAAGGACGGGCCGAGCGAGGGCTCGCGCAGGCAAATGGCGGTTTTGGCCCCCAGCGCCCGCAGGCCATCGCCAAGGCCGACCGTCGTCGTGGTCTTGCCCTCGCCGGCCGGTGTCGGCGAAATGGCGGTCACCAGCACCAGCCGGCCTTGCGGGCGCTCCGGCAGGGCAGCGATGAAAGCGGCGTCGAGCTTGGCGATATGGCGACCATAAGGATGCAGCGCGTCACCCGGCACGCCGAGGTCGGCGGCAACATCGGCTATGGCGCGCAGCCTCGCGGCCCGCGCAATCTCAATATCCGCCTGCATGACGCCCCCGGGTCGCTTGATTCAATGCCGGTGCCAAAGCTAACATGATACCTTGGCAGCTCAATAGCCTTGCCAATGCCGATCTCACTCCACAAGGGCCGGATAGCGCCAATGCCTGATCAAAACATCGACTATTATTTCTCCATGACCAGCCCCTGGGCCTATCTCGGGCACCAGAAATTCGTCGATATGGCGCGCCGCCACGGATTGCGCATCATCTATCATCCGGTCAATCTCGGCATGGTATTTCCTGAAACCGGCGGGTTGCCGCTGGCCAAGCGCCATCCTGCGCGTCAGGCCTACCGGCTGGTGGAATTGCAGCGCTGGCGCGAAAAGCGCGGCGTCGAGCTGCAGCTCAAGCCGAAATATTTTCCGATGAACCCGACGCTGGCCGATTGCTGTGTTGCCGCGCTCGGGGCGGCGGGCGGTGATGTGCCGGGCTTCATGGCGCGGCTGTTTGCGGCGACGTTTGCGCATGAGCGCGATGGCGCGGATGCGGCGACGCTGACGGGCCTGCTGAACGAGACCGGGGCTGATGGCCCGGCGCTGGTCGCGGTGGCCGGGAGCGCCCCGGCCCTTGCGGCCTATGAGGCTGCCAGCCGTGCCGCTGTGGCGCTGGGGATTTTTGGCTCGCCGACCTATGTGCGCGATGGCGAATTATTCTGGGGCCAGGACCGGCTGGAATTGCTGGAAGATGCGATCACCTCCGGCAGGGCAGGTTTCCGGGTGCCATGAGGGGGCTTATTCGGCCGCCTGGCGGGCGACGCGCCATTGCGTCAGCAATGCCCGCAGGGCGGCCGGTTTCACCGGCTTGTGCAAGAGGTTGATCTCGCGCATGGTGGCTTCGAGCCGCACGCCTTGGCTGCGGTCGGCGGTCATCAGGATGGCGGGGATCTGCATGCCGAATTCGGCCCGCAGCGCCGCAATCACATCAATGCCGAGCTCATCGCCGAGGTGATAATCGGCGAGAATCGCATCCGGAACCTCATTGAGGGCGCGCAGGTGCTCGGCGGCGCCGCTGAGGCCGAGAGCGGTCATGACCTGACAGCCCCAGCCTTCCAGCAGCACCGTCATGCCTTCGAGAATGCGCGCCTCATCATCGATGGCGATGACCTTGAGGCCTTCGAGGGGCAGGTGGCGCGGCGTCGCCTGGCTTTCTGGCACGGCGACACGGCTTGGCAGGGTTGCCGCCACCGGCACCTCGACCGCGAACATCGAGCCCCTGCCAGGCCAGGATTCAAGGAAGATGCGATGCCCGAGCACGCGGGCGATGCGCTCGACGATCGACAGGCCGAGCCCGAGGCCGTGGGCGGTGCGGGCGCCTGATTCCAGCCGCTCGAATTCCTGAAACACGATCTTGTGCTTGTTTTCGGGAATGCCGAGGCCGGTGTCCCAGATTTGGATTTTCAGGCGTCCGCGGCGCACCCGGCACCCGACCAGCACGCGGCCCTTGGGCGTGTATTTTATGGCGTTGGACACCAGATTTTGCAAGAGGCGGCGCAGCAGGCGCCGGTCGGAGCGCACTGCATGATGGCAGGGAGCAAAAGTCAGTTTCAGGTGCTTTTCTTCGGCGAGTGGGGCAAATTCCAGTTTCAGCTGGTTGAGAATATCGTCAATGCGGAACACCGTCGTCTCCGCCTTCATCGCGCCGGCATCGAGACGCGACATGTCGAGCAGGGCGGTGAGGATTTCCTCGACCGCCTCCAGCGAGGCATCGATCTTGCGGGCGAGGTCGGCGCTCTCCTGCGGGGCCATGGGTTCGGCACCGGGATTGCCGCGCTCAACGAGTGCGGTCGAGAATAATCTGGCAGCGTTCAGGGGTTGCAAAATATCATGGCTGGCAGCGGCCAGGAACCGGGTTTTTGACTGGTTGGCATCTTCGGCCGAGGCGCGGGCCCGCTCCAGTTCGGCATTGAGGCGGGTGAGTTCATCGGTGCGCTCGCGCACGCGCTGTTCCAGCGTCTCATTGACCGCGCCCAGCGTCTCCTCGGCCTCAACCTGCAGCGACACGTCCGAATAGGTGGTGACGAGGCCGCCCTCCGGCATGCGCGACGAACGAACTTCGATAACAATGGCCGGGCGGCCGTCATGGCCGCCAAGGCGCAGGCGCGAGGGCTCGTTGCGGTTGGTCAGGAATTCAATGCGCCGGGCGACCAGGGTCTCGGGATCGCCTGGCCCGTAAATGCCACGGGCAATGTTGTTGCGCACGATTTCCTCAAGCTTCATGCCCATGCGCAACTGGTTGGGGGGGAAATTGAACATCTCGATGAATTCGCGATTCCAGAACACCAACTGCAGATGGGAATCGAACACGGTGATGCCCTGCTGGGCAAAATCAATGGCGTGTTGCAGCAGGTTCTGGCTGTCGCGGATGGCGGCGGAGGCCTCATCGACGATTTCCAGCGCCGCGGTGCGCGAGAAATTATGCTGGCGCAAGGTCAGCGACAGGACGAGGCGGGCCGAGGCGGCGCCAATTACCGAGGCGAGGGTCTGTTCGGCAAAGCGCATGGTCTCGATATCGATCTCGCCGCCCTTGTCGAGCGGGCGGCCGCGCCGGGCCGCATAGGCGGCAAAGGCACGGCGGGCGCGATCGGCGCCAAGATAACGGGCGACTGTGGATTCGAGTTCGGCGGCGCTGAGGCGGCTGCGCCATGGCTTGGCAGTATCGCGGGTGACGCCGGCGGTGTTGCCGCCAACGAAAATGCGGGTCTGCAACTGCTCGATCATCGTCTGCTGGCTGCTGCGCGAGACGGCGACAAAGACTGAAATATTGAGCGCCAGACTGATCAGCGCGCCGCAGGACAGGGCTGACAGGTTGAGGCCAAGGTGCACTTGCAGCCACTGGCTGGCCTGGGCGGCCAGCATCCAGTCCGGTATCTGCGGCCCGGTCGGAAACAGCGAGGGCAGGAACAGCAGCCCAAACCAGGCGATAAAGCCGATGATCAGGCCGGCCAGCACGCCGCGCGCCGTGCCACCGCGCCAATAAATGCCGCCGATAAAGGCCGGCGCGACCTGGGCAATGGCGACAAAGGATAATAATCCTATGGAGACCAGCGCCTGGTCATCGGTAAAGCGCAAATAGATATAGGCGCAGGCGATGATAGCGACGATGGCGACGCGGCGGATCAGCAGGATCAGCACCGTAATGTCGGCGGTGCCGGCGCGCGGGCGCAAGGCACGCCAGCGCAACAGCATCGGGATGACCAGATCATTGGAGACCATGATCGACAAGGCGACACAGGCGACAATGACCATGGCTGTCGCCGCCGAAAATCCACCGATCATTGCCACCAGGGCAATGATGGCATGATGGGAGGCGAGCGGCAGGGCCAGCACCGTCCAGTCGCGGTCGAGCCCGGCCTGCGGCAGGCGCAGCAGGCCCGCCATGGCAATGGGCACGACGAACAGGTTGATCAGCACCAGGTAGGTCGGGAAAATCATGGCCGCGCGCTCGACATCGCGGCGGTCGCGGTTTTCCACGAACATGACATGGAACTGGCGCGGCAGCAGCATCACCGCCATGCCCGACAGCAGGGTCACGACGATCCAGTCGGTCAGCGACAGGCCATGGGTGAAAATCTCGCGGACATCGGCTTGCGTCATGGCGGCGCGCAGCAATTGCGAGGGCCCGGGAAACAGGCCCCAGGTGACGAGAATGCCGATGCTGAGAAAGGCCAGCAATTTCACCACCGATTCGATGGCGATGGCGAACATCAGGCCATCCTGATGCTCGGTCGCCTCGATCCGGCGCGTGCCGAAAGCCATGGCAAACAGCGCCAGCAGGCCGGACACCACCAGCCCGGCATGCACCGCCATGGCGGCGATCTGGTCGGCGGAGAGGTCGATTCGCGAATTTTCGACCAGAACCATTGAGCTGGAGATGGCCTTGATCTGCAGGGCAATATAGGGCACCGTGCCTATGACCATGATCAGCGCGACGGTCGCAGCCACCGATTCGCGCTTGCCATAGCGTGCCGACATAAAGTCCGCGATGGAGGTGATGTGCTGCGACTGGATCAGTTCCAGCGCCCGCACGATGAGACGACGGCCGAAGATCAGAACGAGTATCGGACCAAGATAAACTGGAATAAAATCAAAACCGGTACTACTGGCGAGGCCGACCGAGCCGTAAAACGTCCATGATGTGCAGTAGACGCCCAGCCCCAGCGCATAAAGCAGGCTGCGACGGTGGCCCTTGAAAATGCGAACACCATTGGCATCGCCCCAGGAGGCGACGGCAAACATGATAGCAAGATAGCCCAGAGCGACGACGATGACTTCAGTGCTTGACATCGAAACTTTCAACCCCGGAAAGCCGCCGCCAATGCCTGCGCTGCGGCACGCGTTGCAATGTGAGCCAGCTTTGGCCGCTTTGCAACAATTGTTGCCCCTGTCTTGCGATAGCTGTGCGGCAATTGCCGAGGCGCCGCCCGAGTTGCATTTTTCGCTTGCGCTCTAATCAATTGCACTTATCCTGCCCTGGCCGCAAGTTGAGTATAACGTTTGCGCGGGGGCGCGGTGACCTGGGATAGGCGCCGGCAAGCAAATGACGATATTGTTTTGCTATTGAGGAGAGGGAGCTATGCTAAAGGATTTCAGGGATTTTGCCATAAAGGGGAATGCCGTCGACCTCGCCATCGGTGTGGTGATTGGTGCGGCCTTCGGCAAGATTGTCGCTTCCCTGGTTGAAGATATCATCATGCCACTGGTTGGCCTGTTGACTGGCGGGGTGGATTTTTCCAACCATTTCATTCCCTTGAGCGCCAAGGTGACCGCCGCGGCCCTGGCCGATGCCAAGAAGCAGGGTGCGGTCTGGGCATGGGGTAATTTCATTCAGGTTTGCTTCAACTTCCTGATCATCGCGCTGGTGCTGTTCTTTATCGTTCGCGGCCTTTCGAGACTGAAAAAGGAAGAGGCTGCCGCCCCTCCGGCGCCGCCCGCGCCCAGCGCGGAACAGCAGCTGCTGACGGAAATCCGCGATTTGCTCGCCAAGCGCTGATCCCTTAAGACGTGTCGTGAAGAGAGACGCGGCCCTCGCAAGGGGCCGCGCTTTGATTATAGCCGCACGCCGTCGGGCCTGCGCCACCGAACCCAAGGCCGAATGCCATGAAATCCAGTCTCGAAGATCCCACCTGGCGGCTGCGGCCGGAAGCGCTCGCGGCCCCCAAAAGCGGCATCGTGGAAGTGTTTGATGCCGGGCGCGGGCGTCAGGGCCTGATCCCGCTGTGGGTGGGCGAGGGCGATGCATCGACACCGGATTTCATTTGCGAGGCCATCACCAGATCGCTGGCGCAGGGCGAAACTTTCTATACGTATCAATGCGGTCTGCCGGAATTGCGGCAGGCTATCGCCGCCTATATGACGCGGGCCTATGGCACGCCTTATGCTGATCATGAGGGCCGGTTCGAGCCTGAGCGGTTTTTCGTGACCATTGGCGGCATGCATGCGCTGCAGGCGGCAACGCGGCTGGTCGCCGGGCTTGGCGATGAGGTGATCGTGCCAACGCCGGCATGGCCCAATTTCGTCGGTGCCTTCACCGTCGCCGGTGCCAGGGTGCGCGAGGTGCCGATGCAGGTTGCCGGCACCGGCCAGACGATGAAATGGTCGCTCGACCTTGAGGCCATGGCGGCGGCGATTGGTCCGGCAACGCGGGTGATCGTCATCAATTCGCCCTCCAACCCGACCGGCTGGGTGGCCAGCCTCGACGAACTGCAGGCGGTGCTGGATCTGGCGCGGCGCCATGATTTGTGGATCATTGCCGACGAAATCTACGGCCGGCTCTATTATGACGGGCCGCGGGCACCATCATTTCACGACATCATCCATGCCGATGACAAGGTGATGTTCATCCAGACCATGTCGAAAAACTGGGCGATGACCGGCTTGCGCATCGGCTGGCTGGAAGCGCCGGCCGCGCTGGGGCCGCTGGTAGCCAATCTCATCCAGTACAGCACGTCGGGTGTGCCGGTGCCGATCCAGCGCGCAGCTGTGACGGCGCTCGAGGAGGGCGATAAGTTCCTGCTGGCGCAGGCGCGCCGTTGCGCCAGCAACCGCGAGGTGCTGATGGGCGCGCTCACCAAGGGCGGCGGCGTTGATTTTGCCCCCCCGCAGGGAGCTTTTTATCTTTATGCCCGCCTCAATGGCTATGCCGACACCCGGGCGCTGGCGCTGCGTCTGGTGGAAGAGGCCAATGTCGGGGTGGCGCCGGGCACGGCTTTCGGGCCGGGCGGCGCTGCCTTCGTGCGCATGTGCTTTGCCCCGAAAACGGCCGATGTCAGCGAGGCGGCGCGGCGGCTGATCTTGTGGTTGCAGCAGCAACGCCGCGCGGGGTGATCTGCGACAGGGTACTTGACAGGTTGGCGGGGCTACCGGACATCTCGTCCGCGCTTGCCCGCCTGATGATCCCGAGAGGCCTGCCATGGACGAGATGCGCGCCGGCTTGCCGGTTTTGACCTTCGCCGATGCGGACGCGTTTGCGAGCTGGCTCGAAACCCATGGTGCCAGCAGTGCCGGGGCATGGCTGAAATTTGCAAAGAAGGGTGCTCCGGTGCCAACCCTTGCCAAGGCCGAGGCCCTTGATGCGGCGCTGTGCCATGGCTGGATCGATGGCCAGATCGGTCGTTATAACGCCCATTACTGGGTGATCCGCTTTACCGCGCGTCAGCCGGCGAGCCGGTGGTCGCAAATAAATTGCGAGCGGGCGAGCGCCCTGATGGCCGAGGGGCGGATGCGGCTTGAGGGTCTCGACGCGGTGGCATCGGCCAAGGCGGACGGGCGCTGGGCTGGCGCCTATGCGCCGGCCAGCAGGGCCGAGCCGCCGCCTGATCTTGTCGAAGCCCTGAAGGCCAACCCGAAGGCGGCGGCTTTCTTTGCCACGCTGAAAGGCGCGAACCGCTACGCCCTTCTGTACCGGATCCATGCGGTGAAAAAGCCCGAGACCCGCGCCCGCAAGATCGCGTCTTATGTTGAAATGCTGGAGCGCGGCGAGACGATCCACGGCTGAGGTTACAGGCTTCGCGCCTCGTCGCCCGGCGCGGGCGATGCCAGGGCGGCGAGGTTCGCGACCGTGTTCATATTGCGGCCGGTGCCCGCCGCGGCGGCGCGGATACGCAGCTTCGAGGCGCCGATCCCGTTCGGGTAATGTACATAGATTTCGCAAAGGCTGGCGGCGATGTGCTCATCATGGCGGCCGCTGATGCCTTCGCGCCAGGTGGTGGGCGGCGGCGCATCGAGAAAGATGGCGATGGTCCGGTCAGGCGGCGCATTGCTGAATGGATTTTCAACCAGAACGGCCGCCATTTGCGCCCCGCTGCGCAGGATCACGCTGACCGGCTTGCCCACAAGGGCTTCAAGCGCTGCCTCAAGTGTGGCCTTGACACTGGCGGCGGTGTCGCTCGTGTCAAAAATCACATTGCCGCTGGCCAGATAGGTGCGGACATTGGCATAGCCCGCATCTGCGCATAGCGCCCGCAGCCGCGCCATCGGCAGCTTGCCGGTGCCGCCGACATTGACGGCACGCAGCAGGGCGATGAAGGTCGTCACGCGGCCTTATTCGGCGGCCAGCAGATGCGCGGCACGCTCGAAAGCCTGCAGGAAATCATGGATCAGGTCGCGCTCGTCCTCGATGCCGCAGGACAGGCGCAACATGCCGTCGCTGATGCCGAGCGTGGCCCGGGCCTGCGGCGTCAGACGTTGGTGCGTCGTCGTGGCGGGATGGGTGATCATGCTCTTGGCATCGCCGAGATTATTGGAGATTTTCACCACTTCCAGCGCATTGGCCATGGCAAAGGCCGCCGGTTTGCCGCCCGCAACCTCGAAGGCCACCAGGGTGCCGCCGCCTTTCATCTGGCGGCGGGCCAGTTCCGCTTGCGGATGATCGGCGCGGCCGGGATAAAGCACTTTGGTGACGCAAGGGTGCTCCGCCAGCATGTCGGCCAGCGCGGCAGCATTGGCGCTCTGGCGATCAACCCGCAGGGCCAGCGTCTCCATGCCCTTCAGCATGACCCAGGCGTTGAAAGGCGACAGCGCCGGGCCAGTCTGGCGCAGATAATTATGGATATGGGTGTTGATGAAGGCTTCGGAGGCGAGAATGACGCCGCCAAGGCAGCGGCCCTGGCCATCGACGTGCTTGGTAGTTGAATAGACCACGCAATCGGCCCCGAGCTGCAAGGGGTGCTGCAGCATCGGCGAGGCAAAGACATTGTCGACCACGAGGGTTGCGCCGTGCTCATGGGCAATGGTGGCGACAGCGGCAATATCGACGAGGCCGAGATTGGGGTTGGTCGGGGTTTCGATGAAGCAGGTTTTGGTGTTGGGGCGCATGGCGGCACGCCAGGCATTGGGGTTCTCGCCATCGACCAGCGTCGTCGCCACGCCAAAGCGCGGCAGAAGATCCTCGACCACATAAAGACACGAGCCAAACAGCGCCCGGGCCGCGACCACATGATCCCCGGCGCGCACCTGACCCATAAGCGCTGCGGTGATGGCGGCCATGCCGCTGGCGGTGGCGCGCGCCGCCTCGGCGCCTTCGAGCAGGGCCATGCGCTTTTCAAACATGGCCACGGTCGGGTTGCCATAGCGCGCATAGATGAAACCGGGGGCCTCGCCCTTGAAGCGGGCTTCGGCGGATTCCATCGTGTCATAGGCGTAGCTCTGGGTCAGAAAAATGGCTTCCGACATCTCGCCAAATTGCGAGCGCAGCGTTCCGCCATGCACGAGCTGTGTGGCCGGATGGGATCCGTTGCCGTGAGCTGTTGTCATAATTGCTATCTTTCTGCTGATTTTGCGCCTGCGCGCCGATGAAGCTGTGGACTCTAGCGCTCCGGCCTGTTGGCGTCAAAGCTGCAAATGCTTAAGGGTGGCAATATCATGACAGATCACCGACCAGCCGGGATTTTGCCCGATCATCATATCAAGGCGCTTCAGGAGGGCGGGGCGATCGCCAGCCAGCGCCCGCTGGTGCAAGGTCAGGTGCAGCCCGCCAGCCTCGATCTGCGGCTCGGCGCCCGCTGCTGGCGGCTGCGCGCCAGCTTTCTGCCGGGATCGGGGCGAACCGTGCGCGAGGCGGTCGAGCGCCTCGCCTTGCATGAAATCGACCTTGCTGGCGGTGCGGTGCTGGAGGCAGGCACGATTTATCTCGCCGAAGTGCAGGAAAGCCTCGCCTTGCCGGGCGATGTCGCGGCTTCCGCCAATCCCAAGAGCTCGACCGGGCGCATCGATGTCTTCACCCGGGTCATTGCCGACCATTCCTCGGCCTTCGACCAGATTGCACCCGGCTATCGTGGCCCGGTCTATGCGGAAATATCGCCGCGCACCTTTCCGGTGCTGGTGCGCGAGGGCTCGCGGCTCAGCCAGATGCGGTTTCGCAGCGGCCAGGCGCGGCTTGATGATGTCGAGCACCGCAGGCTGCACGAGCGCGACCATCTCGTCACCACGCCCTCGCCCTCGATTGCGCTTGGCGTCGGGGTTTCGGTCGATCTGGCGGGGTTTGGCGCCGACAAGCTGATCGGTTACCGCGCCCGGCGCTTTACCGGCCTGATCGATGTCGATGTTGCCGGGGCGCTCGCCGCCGCCGATTTCTGGGAGCCGATCCATGCCGGAAGGCATCGCGATCTCGTGCTCGATCCTGGCGAATTTTACATTTTGGCGTCGCGCGAGGCCGTTCGCGTGCCACCGGACCATGCTGCGGAAATGACGCCGTTCGATCCGCTGGTCGGGGAATTTCGCGTGCACTATGCCGGGTTCTTCGATCCGGGCTTTGGTGCCCATGAGGCCATGGGGACGGGCGCGCGGGCGGTGCTGGAAGTGCGCTCGCGTGATGTGCCCTTCGTGCTCGAAGACGGGCAGATGGTGGCGCGACTGGTCTATGAGCGCATGGCCGCGCCGCCGCGCGCGCTTTATGGCGTCGGACTGGCCTCGAATTATCAGGCGCAGGGCCTCAAGCTCTCAAAGCATTTTTGCGGCTGAAGGCGCGCGCTTCCTTGCGGCGCGGCGCGGCGCGTGCCACATTTGCGCAGGATCGGGAGATCGTCTCCCGAAGCTGGTGTCTTGATCCTGCGGAGCCTGCCATGATTGCGAAAAACCTGACCCGTCTTGCAACCCTTGCGCTGGGCCTAGCCTGCAGCGGTGCGGCGCTTGCGGCCACCATCAAGCCGGCGATTATCTATGATCTCGGCGGCAAATCCGACAAGAGTTTCAATGAAGGCGCGTATCACGGGGCGCTGAAGTTCCAGAAGGACACCGGCGTCGCCTTCCGCGACTTTGAAATCCAGAACGATGCCCAGCGCGAGCAGGCAATGCGCAAATTCGCGCAGGATGGTTATAGCCCGATCATCGCCATCGGCTTTTCGCAGGCCAGCGCGCTGGCCAAGGTGGCGCCGGATTTCCCCAAGACAGAATTTGCCATTGTCGATTCGGTGGTGAAAGCCCCAAATGTCGAATCGATTGTGTTCAAGGAGCAGGAAGGCTCGTTTCTGGTCGGTATTCTGGCGGCGCTGGCTTCCAAAACCGGCAAGGTCGGCTTTGTCGGCGGCATGGATATTCCGCTGATTCGCAAATTTGAATGCGGCTATGCGCAGGGCGTGAAATATGCCGCGCCCAAGGATGTCGTCCTTCAGAACATGATCGGCACGACCGGCGCGGCCTGGAATGATCCGGTCAAGGGCGGTGAACTGGCCAAGGCGCAGATCGCTGAAGGTGCCGATGTGATTTATCATGCCGCCGGTGGCAGCGGCGTGGGTGTGCTGCGGGCGGCGGCCGATGCCGGCAAGCTCGGCATTGGCGTTGACAGCGACCAGGATGCGCTGTTTCCCGGCAAGGTGCTGACCTCGATGCTGAAGCGCGTCGATACCGCCGTCTACAAGACCTTTTCGGATGCCAATGCCGGGAAATGGAAGCCGGGCGTAGTCGTGCTCGGCCTGAAGGAAGGCGGCATCGGCTGGGCGCAGGATGATTCCAACAAGGCGCTGATCACACCGGCCATGATCAAGGCGGTGAATGGTGCGACCGCGGCCATTATTGGGGGCGGCATTCAGGTGCATGATTACATGACGGACAATAAATGCCCGCTGTAACAGGCTATGGAGCAGGATTACGCCGTTGAGGCGGTCGCCATCACCAAGCGTTTCGGCGCGACGATGGCCAATCGCGGGGTAGATCTGCGCGTCAGGCGCGGAACCATCCACGGGCTGGTTGGCGAGAATGGCGCCGGCAAATCGACATTGATGTCGATCCTGTTCGGCTTTTACGGGGCCGACAGCGGCGAAATTCGTGTCAATGGTGCCACGGCGCGGATCAGGTCGCCGGGCGATGCCATGCGGCTCGGGCTCGGCATGGTCCACCAGCATTTCATGCTGGTGGAGGCCATGAGCGTCATCGACAATATCATGCTCGGGGCCGAGGGCGGCCTGCGCCTGCGGCGCGGCGCCAAGGCGGTGCGCGAGAAGCTTGCCGTGCTGGCGCGCGATTATGATCTCGTGGTCGATCCTGATGCGCTGGTGGCCAGCCTCGATGTCGGCCAGCGCCAACGGGTGGAATTGCTGAAGGCGCTGGTGCGCGATGCCCGCATTCTCATTCTCGACGAGCCGACCTCGGTGCTGACGCCCGATGAAACCGCCAAGCTGTTCACCTTGCTGCGCCGCCTGCATGCCGAGGGCCGCACCATCGTGCTGATCACCCACAAGTTGCGCGAAGTGCTGGAACTGACCAGCGAAATTTCCGTGATGCGGGCGGGGCAGATCGTCGCCAGCCTTGCGACCAGCCAGACGACGGCGGCGGAACTGGCCGAGGCGATGGTCGGGCGCAAGGTGGCGCTGCGGGTCTCGAAAAATCCCGGCGTCGCCGGCGAGCGGGTGCTGGAAGCGCGTGACCTTTGCCTGCGCGGCGCTGATGGCAGCGTGCTGCTTGATCATGTCGGGCTTGAGCTTCATGCCGGCGAGATTGTCGGCATTGCCGGCGTTTCCGGCAATGGCCAGTCAGAATTGCTGGAAGTGCTGGCCGGGCTCATCATGCCGCAGAGCGGCACGCTCGCCATGTTCGGGCATGATCTGCCGCCGGGCGGGCGTCATCCTGCAAGGCTGCGCGCCGAGGGTGTCATGCACGTGCCGGAAGACCGGCAGGGCTGCGGGCTGGTCATGCCGTTCAGTGCCAGCCAGAGCGCCTTGCTCGGGTATGCTGGTGATCGCGCTTTTGGCGGGTTGTTCATGAACCAGGCGGCGATCAATGCCGATTGCCGGGCCAAGATGCAGGCCTTTGATGTGCGCCCGCCTGATCCTGATCTGGTGACCTCGGGCTTTTCCGGCGGCAACCAGCAAAAGCTGGTGCTGGCGCGCGAAATCCTGCGCCATCCCAAAATCCTGCTGATCGGCCAGCCGACGCGCGGCGTCGATATTGGCGCGATCGAATTCATTCACAAGCAGATCGTGGCGCTGCGCGATGCCGGGGTGGCGGTTCTGCTGGTCTCGGTCGAACTCGATGAGATTCTAGCGCTGGCGGACCGTATTCTGGTGATGTGCAACGGGCGCATCAGCGGCGAGCGCCGCCCCGAAATGACGAGCGAGCGCGACCTCGGCCTGCTGATGGCCGGCATCAATGCGGAGGCGGCATGAACCCGCGCCAGCGTGCCCTTGCCGAAGCGGTGCTGGTGCCCTTGGCCACCATCGGCTTTGCGTTTCTGGTGTCCGGGCTGGTGGTGCTGGTTATCGGCGAAAATCCGCTGATCGTCGCCCGGCTGATGATTGCCGGGAGCCTCGGCTCTGGCGCGCGCCTCGGCTATACCCTGTTTTATACCACCGATTTCATCTTTGCCGGTCTTGCCGTTGCTGTCGCCTATCAGGCCGGCCTGTTCAACATCGGCGCCGACGGGCAGGCCTATGTCGCCGGCCTCGGCGTGACGCTGATGGCGCTGGCCCTGCCGGGGCTTAGTCCCTGGCTGCTGGTGCCACTGTGCGTTTGTGCCGGTGCGGCTTTCGGGGCGCTGTGGGCCCTGATCCCGGCGTGGCTGCAGGCGCGGCGCGGCAGCCATATCGTCATCACCACCATCATGTTCAACTGGCTGGCAACCGACCTCATGTCCTATCTGCTGGTCAATGTGCTGCGCCCCAAGGGCGACATGCAGCCGGAAAGCGCCGCCTTGCCGGCACATGCGCGCATGCCGGCGTTCAGCCATGCGGCGCAGGCCCTTGGCCTTGATGTGACACCGACGCCGCTCAATGGCGCCTTCATTCTGGCGCTTCTCTCTGCATTTGGCGTGTGGCTGTGGCTGTTTCGCACCCGCAGTGGCTTTGGTTTGCGCGTCGCCGGGGTTAACCGCCGGGCGGCGGCCTATGCGGGGATTTCAGCCGGGACGATGATCATTGTCGCCATGCTGGTTTCCGGGGCGCTGGCGGGCGGTATGGCGGTCAATGAGGTGATGGGGTCGCAGGGGCGCCTGCTGATCGACTTTACCTCAGGCTTCGGCTTTGTCGGCATTGCCGTGGCGCTGATGGGCCGGGGGCATCCGCTGGGCGTGGCGCTCGCGGGGCTGCTGTTCGGCATGCTCTACCAGGGCGGGACGGAACTGGCTTTCGATGTCCCGGCGGTGACGCGCGACATGATTCTGGTGATCCAGGGGCTTGTCGTCTATTTCGCGGGCGCGCTGGAAGGGCTGTTTCGCGCCCGTATCCGGGCGCTGCTGGCGGGGCGATATGCGGGGGCCGCGGCCACATGAACAGCGCCCTCATCACGTCCGGCCTCAGTGCCGCGTTGGACTATACCACGCCGCTGCTGTGCGCCTGCCTTGCCGGGCTGTGGTCGGAGCGCGCCGGCATCGTCGATATTGCGCTTGAGGGCAAGCTGCTGGTGGCGGCCTTTGCCGCCGCCGCGGCGGCGAGTGCCAGCGGCAATGCCTTTGTTGGTCTGGCGGCGGGCATCGTCGCCTCGCTGGCGCTGGCCTTCGCGCATGGCTATGCCGCCATTGACCGCAATGGCAACCAGATTGTCTCCGGGGCGGCCTTGAACATGGCGGCCTCCGGCCTGACGGCGCTGGTCGGTAATGCCTGGTATCACCATGGCGGGCGCACGCCGCCTTTGGCAGGCGCGGCGCGGTTCCGCGGCCTGCACCTGCCGGGAAGCGCGGCTCTGGCGCATGTGCCATGGATCGGGCCGCTTTATGCGCAGGTGATCTCGGGCCACGCCTTGCCGGTTTATGCCGCCCTGGCGCTGGTGCCGGTCACGGCCTATGTGCTCAAGTCAACGCGCTTCGGCCTCAGGCTGCGGGCGGTCGGGGAAAATCCGGCAGCCGCCGACAATGCCGGCATTTCGGTGCGCGCCATGCGCTATGCCGGGGTGGCGCTGTGCGGGCTTTATTGCGGCCTTGGCGGCACTTATCTGTCAGTTGCCGCTAATGCCGGGTTTCTGCGCGACATGACCGCCGGCACCGGCTTTATCGCGCTGGCGGCGCTGGTTTTTGCCAAATGGCGGCCCTGGCCGGCGCTGGCGACATGCTTCGTGTTCGGCTTGCTCAATGCCATTGCCGATCGCCTGCAGGGCCTCGTGCTTCCGGGCATTGGCAAGGTGCCGGTGCAGGCGGTGCAGGCCCTGCCTTATCTCGCCACGGTGATTTTGCTGTCGGGCTTTATCGGCGCTGCCATAGCGCCGCGCGCCTCCGGTGTGCCCTATATCAAGGCACGCGCATGAATGATCTGGACGCCCTTTTTGCGGCAGCACGGGCGGTGCGGGCCCGCGCCTATGCACCCTATTCGCGCTTTGCTGTCGGGGCGGCGCTGATCGATGAGAACGGCGTCCTGTACGCCGGCTGCAATGTCGAAAATGCCGCCTATCCGGTCGGCACCTGCGCCGAGGCCGGGGCCATTGCGGCGATGATTGCCGGGGGCGGCAGGCGCATTGTGGCGCTGGCGGTCGCGGGGCAGGGGCTGGTGACGCCATGCGGGGCCTGCCGGCAGCGCATCCGCGAATTTGGCAGCGATGAGACAAGGGTTCATTGCATCGATGAGCATGCAGTTATAAAGATTTATGCACTGAAACAGCTGCTGCCGGATTCATTCGGGCCCGACAATCTAGCCAAGGAGCACCTCGCGCGATGATAGCTATCAACCAAGCTGAATCATGCGTCGAGATCATCCGCGAACGCGGCCTCAGGGGGGAGATCGAGGCAGCCGTGGTGCTTGGCACCGGGCTTGGCAGCCTGGCCGATGCGCTCGAAGACCCGCTGGTCATTCCCTATGCCGACCTGCCCGGCTTTCCGGTGGGCAGCATATCCGGCCATGCCGGGCGCCTCGTTATCGGCACGCAGGAAGGCACCAGGGTCGCCTATCTGCAAGGCCGCTCGCATTATTACGAAAGCGGCGACCCGGCGACCATGTTCACGCCGCTCGATACGCTGCACAAGCTGGGCGTGCAGATTGTCGTGCTGACCAATTCGTCAGGCTCATGCCGCGCCGATATCGCGCCGGGTTCGCTGGCGCTGATTACGGATCACATCAATTTCAACGGCCAGAACCCGTTGCTGGGTTCGGGCGGCGATCATGGCTTTGTGTCGATGGTCGATGCTTATGATCCGCGGCTGTTGCGGCGCTTCAAGCATGCGGCATCGCTGACCGGCACGGCGCTGCACGAAGCCGTCTATATGTGGTTCAGCGGGCCATCGTTTGAAACGGCGGCGGAAATCCGCATGGCGCGGACGCTGGGGGCCGATCTTGTTGGCATGTCAACGGTGCCGGAGGTGATTATCGCGCGGCGGCTGGGCCTGCGGGTCGGGGCGCTGTCGATGGTCACCAACTACGCCACGGGGGTCAAGGGCGGGCACCCGACCCATGGCGAAACCAAAGACATGGCGCTGAAGGGGTCGATCAGCCTGAAGCGGCTGGTGCGGACGTTTCTGCGCACCAAGGAAGACGTGTGGAGCGCCACCACAAGGCCGCAATCGTGAGCCTGCGCGGGGCTGAGGCGCTGCGGGCGCTGGCGCTGCTCGATCTCACCGATCTCAACGACACATCGAACGATGATGCGGTGCGTGAGCTTTGCGCGCGCGCCGTCATGACGCGAGGGCATGTCGCGGCAGTCTGCATCTGGCCGCGCTTTGTCAGCCTTGCCAGGGCGGCCCTCACGGCAACGCCGGTGGCTGTGGCAACCGTGATAAATTTTCCGGCCGGCACGGATCGCCTTGAGGAAGTGCTGGCGGCGACCACCCAAGCGCTGGCGGCGGGGGCTGATGAAATCGACCTTGTCATGCCGTGGCGGGCGCTCAGGGCCGGCGAGGTCCAGCCGGCTGCGACCATGATCGCGGCGGTCAAGGCGCTCACCGGCACGCGGCCTCTCAAGGTCATTCTCGAAACCGGCGAACTGCAGGACCCGACACTGGTCAGAACAGCGTCGCTGCTGGCCATTGATCAGGGCGCCGATTTCATCAAGACTTCGACCGGCAAGACGTCGGTATCGGCGACGCCGGAAGCCGCCCGTATCATGCTGCAGGCGATTTTCGAACGCGGTGGCCATGTCGGCTTCAAGGCCGCCGGTGGCCTGCGCACGCTGGAGCAGGCGCAGGGCTACATTGATCTTGCCGACGGCATTTTTGGCCGGGACTGGACGACGCCAGCGCATATGCGGCTCGGGGCCAGCGGCCTTCTCGGCGTGTTGCTAGCGGAAATCAAGGGCGCAAAAGCCGCCGCAGGCGAGGGCTATTGACATGCTGGCGCAGGAATTCATTCGGGCCAAGCGCGATGGCGGGGTGCTGGCATGTGACGATATTGCGGCTTTCATCGCCGCCTTGACGGATGGCTCGCTCAGCGAGGGCCAGGCGGCGGCCTTTGCCATGGCGGTGTTTTTTCGCGGCCTCGCGCGCGACGAGACCGTGGCACTGACAAGGGCCATGGCGCAGTCCGGCGACATGATGGACTGGGCGGATCTCGACCTGCCGGGGCCGGTGCTCGACAAGCATTCGACCGGCGGGGTCGGCGATAATGTGAGCCTGATGCTAGCGCCGCTGGTGGCGGCCTGCGGCGGCTATGTGCCGATGATTTCAGGCCGGGGCCTTGGCCATACCGGCGGCACGCTCGACAAGCTCGATACCATCCCCGGCTATGTTTCGCGACCGGATGGCGCGCTGTTCAGGCGCGTGGTGCGCGAGGCCGGTGCGGCGATCATCGGCCAGACCCGGCGCCTCGCCCCGGCCGACCAGCGGCTCTATGCCATCCGCGATGTCACGGCGACGGTTGAGTCGATCCCGCTGATCACGGCCTCGATCCTGTCGAAGAAGCTGGCCGCCGGGTTGCAGGGTCTGGTGATGGATGTGAAGAGCGGCAATGGCGCCTTCATGCCGACGCTGGAGCGGGCCGAGGCTCTGGCGGGCTCGATCGTCGATGTGGCCAAGGCCTGCGGGCTGCCGACGGCGGCGCTGATCACCAATATGGATGCGCCCTTGGCGCCGGTGGCCGGCAATGCCATCGAGGTCGCCCAGGCGGTGGCATGGCTCAGGGGGGAACGCGAGGATGCGCGGCTGCGCGAGGTGGTGATGGCGCTTGGCGTGCGCATGCTGCGGCTGGGCGGGCTTGCCGCGAGCGATGGCGAAGCTGCGGCAAAGCTGGCCACGGCCCTGCATTCGGGAGCGGCGGCGGAGCGCTTTGCGCGCATGGTTGCCGCCTTGGGCGGGCCGGGCGATTTCATCGAGCATTGCGACAAATATCTGCCGGCCGCGCCGGTGCACCTGGAGGTTACGGCCCAGAAGGGCGGCTATGTAGAGGCCATCGCCACGCGGGCGCTGGGTCTGGTGGTGGTGGAACTTGGCGGCGGGCGGCGGCGGGTTGAAGATATCATCGATCCCGCCGTGGGGCTGAGCGATCTGGCGCTGCCGGGGCAATTTATCGCGCGTGGGGCGCCGCTCGCGGTTGTGCATGCGCGCGATCAGGCATCGGGCGCGGCGGCCGTTGCCGGGGTGTTGCAGGCCTACCGGCTTTCGGACAAGGCAGCGGCGGCGCCGCCGCTGATTCTTGCCTCACGCGATTGAGGTAGCGGGAACAGCGTTGCGCTCGAACACCAGCCAGACGCTGGGGCGGCCGGCGGCTTTGGCCTTGGCTTCATAGCGCGTGCCCGGCCACTCCGGCCAGGGTTGACGCCAGTCATCGGCCCTTGTGGCGCGCCACAGGAAATGCGGCGAGCGGGCGATGCGTGCCAGCGTCCAGGCGGCGTAATCGTCAATATCGGTGGCAAAGCGCAGCGACGCACCTTGCTGCATGACCCGCGCCAGGGCGATGAGCCGTGCGTCGCTGATGAAGCGGCGCTGCTGTTGCCGGCGCTTGGGCCAGGGATCGGGAAACAGCACATCAACGCCAGCGAGGCAGGCCGCGGGCAGGGCATCGATAATGGCACCGGCATCGTCGGGATAGATTCTGACATTGGTCAGCTGTCCGGCATCTATATCCACCAGCAGGCGGGCGACCCCATTGGCAAAGGGCTCGCAGCCGATGAAGGCGATGTGCGGATGAAGCCGCGCCTCGTGGGCGAGATGTTCGCCGCCGCCAAAACCCACTTCGAGACGCAATTGCGTCAGGCCGGGCGGAAATCGGGTGAGCGGCATGCTGCCGAGGCTGGCTGGATCCAGCGTCAGCTTCGGCAACAGATGATCCATCAAATGCTGCTGATGGGCACGCAAGGGGCGTCCCTTGCGCCGCCCAAAAAGCGTGGCGCGCCCGGCTGCTTCAGCAGTTTCAGGCAAAATGCGCCTTCAGCTTGTCGGCCAGATCGGTCTTCTCCCATGAGAAGCCGCCGTCGGCATCCGGCTTGCGGCCAAAATGGCCATAGGCGGAGGTGCGAGCGTAAATCGGCCGGTTGAGTTTCAGGTGCTCGCGGATGCCGCGTGGTGACAGGCGCATGGACTGCATCAGCACGTCTTCGAGCTTGCCTTCGTCCACTTGGCCGGTGCCGTGCAGGTCGGCATAGATCGACAGCGGTTCGGCCACGCCGATGGCATAGGACAATTGCAGGGTGCAGCGATCGGCGAGGCCTGCCGCCACGACGTTCTTGGCGAGATAACGCGCAGCATAGGCCGCCGAGCGATCGACCTTGGTCGGGTCCTTGCCGGAAAAGGCGCCGCCGCCATGCGGGGCCGCGCCGCCGTATGTATCGACGATGATCTTGCGACCGGTCAGGCCGGCGTCGCCATCCGGGCCGCCGATGAAGAATTTGCCGGTCGGGTTGATGTGCCAGACCGTGTCCTTCGTCACCCAGCCCTGCGGCAGCGCCGCCAGAACATAGGGCTTTATGATCGCGGCCATGTCGGACGAGGTGAGCCTCTCGTCGCTGTGCTGGTGCGAGACGACGATCTGGGTCGCCGCGACCGGCTTGCCTTGCTCATAGCGCAAGGTCACCTGGCTCTTGGCATCGGGGCCGAGCTGCTTTTCCTTGCCGGAGCGGCGGGCCTGCGACAGGGCATGCAGGATGCCATGGGCATAATGCAGCGGGGCGGGCATGAGATCCGGTGTCTCGCGGCAGGCGTAACCGAACATAATGCCCTGGTCACCGGCGCCTTCATCCTTGTTGCCGACGGCGTCGACGCCCTGAGCAATATCGGCGGATTGTTCATGCAGCAGCACTTCGACCTTGGCGCGGTCCCAATGGAAGCCGTCCTGCTCATAGCCAATGTCGCGAATCGCGCCACGTGCGGTGGCAATGATGTGGTCGTGGCTGAGGAGCGGGCCGCGAACCTCGCCGGCAATCACCACGCGGTTGGTGGTGGACAGGGTCTCGCAGGCGACACGAATTTGATAGGGGTCGATGCCGGCCTTTTCGCCCTCACGGAAATAAAGATCAACGATTTCATCGGAAATACGGTCGCAAACCTTGTCGGGATGGCCTTCGGACACCGATTCGCTGGTAAAAAGATAGCTTGAACGCGCCACCTGAAGTCTCCGCTGCGCTTGCCGCAGCCAATGGCCACGGAAAAGGGCGCAGCCAGTCCGCGCCCGGAGGCCGCGTTCTAACCCGGTCGTTCGTTATGTCAAGCGAAAAGTGGCGATACGTTCGTTTAAGCGAACGGGGAGCCCGTCATATATGGCTTCAGCTATGCACAGCCTCATCGGCCAGCGTCATGACCAGATCGACAATACGCTTGCGCACCTTGGTGTCGCGGATGCGCGCAAACGCATTGCTCAGCGCTATGTCCTCAGAAGAATTGGGAAATTCACCGGTAAAGGCAGAGGCGGGCGCTTCAGCCATTCCGGGTGCGGCATCGCCCTCGCTGCGGGCGCCATCAAAGAAAAACGACGGCGCGACGTTGAGGAAATTCGAGATTTGCTGCAGGCGGCTCGCGCCGATCCTGTTGGTGCCCTTTTCGTATTTTTGCACTTGCTGGAAGGTGACGCCCAGCGCGTCGCCCAGCTTCTCCTGGCTCAGACCCAGCAAAACCCGACGCATCCGCACGCGGCTTCCCACATGCTGGTCGATGGGATTTGGAACTTTTTTCACCGGACACGCTCCTCGACCCGGTTGCTTTGGCAACGAGTCTGAATAAATCACGCCGACCCAGTCTTCACTGGTTGCTACTTATAAGGGCATCTTGACCCTTACGCAACGGCACGTGACCTATTGAGCAATAAATTGACGTAAAGTCAAATCCTGAACCGCCAAAGTAATGTGGAAAAAAGTGAGATAATCCAGACGGTTAAAGACAGCCAAAACGGGTGTCGGGAAAACGGGGTGGGCGGCAATGCCAGCGGCAGGCGCGCATCGAGGACGCCGCGTTCTCCCAAAGGAAGTTCTGAAATAATGCGGCCAAATGGATCGATGACTGCAGAAATGCCGCTGTCGGCATCGCGCACCAGCGGCAGGCCCTCCTCGATGGCGCGCAGCCGCGCCTGCGCCAAATGTTGAGATGGACCAGCAGTTTGGCCGAACCACGAATCATCGGTGATGTTGAGCAGCAGGCCGGGGCGCGGCTCGCCGCTGCGAAATTCAGCTGGGGTTACGGCGCCGGAGAATATCGCCTCATAACAGATCAGGGGTGCAACCGGGGGTAGTCCTGGCACATGCAGCATCCGGTGGCTGTGGCCGGCCGTGAAGGAGGAATGGGCGAACTGGCGCAGGCCAATATGGTCGAGCAGGGAGGCAAAGGGCAGATATTCGCCGAAGGGCACCAGATGCACCTTGTCATAGGTGTCGAGAATGACGCCACCATGACCAATGACCTGCATGGAATTATAGACGGCATGGCGACCGCTCGCGCTGCTGGCGGTGCCGAGCCGCGCCGCGCCGGTGATCAGCGTGGTGCCGAGCGGCAGGGTGGCACCGATGCGCGACAGCGCGGCAGCGTCGCGCGACAAGATGAACGGAAAGGGTGATTCGGGCCAGATGACGTCGGTTTCATCGACGAGGCCGCTATGGCCGGGCGAGATCGCCTCATCCGAGAGCTTGAGATAATTGCCCAGGATCTTGTTGCTGTTTTCAGCCGAAAAACTCGCGTCATTGGGTTGGTCGGGTTGCACAAGCCGCAAACGGACATGGGCGACATTGCCGACATGGCCGAAATTCAACCTTAGCGCGCCAATTCCGGCAATCAGCGCCAATGCCACAAGGGCGGTCACCGGCGCCAGCCAAGCGCGTCGCGTGCCGTCGATCAGGGTTGCCGGGCTGGCGCAAATGGCGATCACCAGCGGCGTCAGGCCATAAAGTCCGAAAATGGCGGCAGGCTGGGCCAGCCATAATATGCCGCCAAAGCCCATGCCGAAATCATTCCATGGAAAGCCGGTCAGCACGTGGCCGCGCAGCCATTCGGAGAGGGTGAGGGCGGTCGCGAGGGCGAGGATACGTCCGGCACCGGGCATCCATAGGGCGCGGGCCACGACAAATCCAAAGGCCGTGAACAGCGCAAGGCCGGCGGGCAGGGCGAGGACGCCGAGCGGCAGGGCCCAGGCAAATTGCGCGGCCTGCACCAGAAAGGCAGCGCCCAGCCACCACAGGCCGGCGACAAAATAACCAAAGCCCAGCCACCAGCCATCGGTAAATGCCATGCGCCAGCCGCCGCGTGACAAGGCACTCCCGGCTCTCGCTCCCTGGCTCTGGCCGGCACCGTCGAGCAACCAGGTCGCCGTCACCATAGTGACAACGAGGCCGGGCAGAATGAACAAAGGCGCCATGGCCAGGGCACCGGCGGCGCCAGCAAAAAACGCGATGAGGCGCCGGTTCCAGCCGCTGGACAGCATTATTCTCTGGGCAAGTGCCTGCATATTGGCCTCGGATCATGGCGCGCGCGAATCAGGTGCGTCACCTTAGCCGGGCTCCGGCAAAATGCCATCAGGGGTCGTTGATAACCTTGCGGTCGGCGGGAAAGCGCAGCCTTACCCGCTTCAAACGGCGCGGATCGGCGTCGAGCACTTCAAATTCCACCGTCGAGCCGGCGCCGATCACCTCGCCGCGCACCGGCACGCGGCCGGCCAGAGCGGCAATGAGACCGCCGAGGGTCTCAATCTCGCCGGTTTCATCGAGGGCACGCAGGTCATGGCCGGTGACTTCGGTGACGATATCGAGTTCGGCCCGGGCATCGGCTATGAAACTGCCGTCGGCGGCGGCCTCGACCGGCACGGGCGCGGCCTCATCATGTTCGTCCTCGATATCGCCGACGATCACCTCGACAATATCCTCGATGGAGATGAGGCCATCGGTGCCGCCATATTCATCGATCACCAGCGCCAGATGCGTGCGCTGCACCTGCATTTTCTTCAAAAGGTCGAGCGCCGGCATCGACGGCGGGGCATAGATCACCGGGCGCAGGATCGCCACCTCGCCGAGCGTCGCCTGCAGGCCTGGTCCGGTCATGCCGCCGGTCAGATGCGTGACCAAATCGCGGATATGGACCATGCCGCGCGGATCATCGAGCGTATCGCCATGCACCGGCAGGCGCGAATGGCCCGCGACACGGAAGGCTTCCAGAGCCTCGGCCAGGGTATCGTCCATGCTGAGGGCAATGATGTCCGAGCGCGGCACCATGATGTCCCCGACCCGCACCTCGTGCAGGCCGAGCACATTCTTGAGCAGGCTGCGCTCCTCGGCGGAAAATTCCGAGGCGGTGGCCTTGCCTTCGAGGGCGTCCTCGATATCGTCGCGCACCGAGGCGCCGCCAAGTCCAAACAGGCTGCGCAGGCGGTCGATCAGCCGCGGCGCGCCGGTTTCATTGGCATCGTCGCTCATGGCGCATGGCCCGTGGCAGCCGGTTCGGAGCCTTCATAGGGATCGGCAATGCCGAGGCGCGCGAGGGCCGCCCGCTCCAGCGCTTCCATGGCTTCTGCTTCATCCGGCGTCTCGTGATCATAGCCGAGAAGATGCAAAAAGCCGTGCACAGCAAGGTGGCTGACGTGGTCACCCGGGCTTTTGCCTTCGCTTTTGGCCTCGCGCATGGTGGTTTCATAGGCCAGCGCAATATCGCCCAGATGTGGCGGCTGTCCGGCGATCGGGCGGGCGGGAAAGGACAGCACATTGGTCGGCTTGTCCTGGGCGCGCCAGGCGTGGTTGAGGCTGCGCACAGCGGCATCATCGGTCAAGAGCACGCTGACTTCGGTATTTTTGGCAAAGCGCCGCCGCGCGGTGGTGGCGGCAGCGGCCAGCGCCGCCTCGATCAGCGCGGGGGCGTCGGCAAGGTCGTCCCAGGCCCCGGCTTCGATATTGATGTCGATGCTCAGGCTCATCGTGCCGGCCCGGTCAGGGCGCGCCGGGCCGAGGCCTCATAGGCCCCGACGATCCGGCGCACCAGATCATGACGAACGACATCGCCCTCGGAAAAGGCGACATGGCCCACGCCTTCGAGCCCGCGCAACAAGGACACCGCCTCGCTGAGGCCGGATTTCTGGCCGGGCGGCAGGTCGGTCTGGCTGGGATCGCCGGTGACGATCATGCGCGAATTTTCGCCGAGCCGGGTCAGGAACATCTTCATTTGCATGGATGTGGCGTTCTGGGCCTCATCGAGCAGGACCACGGCATTGCTGAGGGTGCGCCCGCGCATGAAAGCCAGCGGCGCGACCTCGATCATGCCAGTCTGCATGCCGCGCTCGACGAGGCGCGATTCCATGAAATCGTTCAGGGCATCATAGACCGGGCGCAGATAGGGATCGACCTTGTCGCGCATGTCACCGGGCAGAAATCCCAGCCGCTCGCCCGCTTCCACCGCCGGGCGCGACAAGATCAGCCGCTCGACCAGTCCCTGTTCGAGCAGGCTCACGGCATAGCCGACCGCAAGCCAAGTCTTGCCGGTGCCGGCCGGGCCCTCGGCCAGGGTGAGTTCGTGGAGCCGCAATTGCTGGATGTAATAATCCTGCGCGGCATTGCGGGCGCGCACCGGGCCGCGCTTGCGCGTCGAAAACTGGGCAAAGCCGTTGGTCTTGACCTCGGCATCCTTCGGGAAGAGCGTGCCTTGCAGGGCTGATTCCTGAATGGCGCCGTCAACCTCGCCCTGGGTCATGGGCAGGCCCTGCTGGGCCCTTGCATAGAGATTTTCGAGGACGCGCCGGGCATGGCCGCACGATTCGAGCGGGCCCTTGATGGTGACGCGGTTGCCATTGGCGCTGGCCGTGACCGAAAGCCGCCGCTCGATGCGCGCCAGATTCTGGTCATACTGTCCAAAGACCAGCGCCGCCAGCTTGTTGTCCTCGAAGGCGATGCTGACCTCGCCGCGTTCTGCTCCGTCCAACGTCTCGTTACGCGGTTGCTTGGCCACAGGCTTCGCGCTCAGGACGGTTTCAGACGGCTTCAATGGCATTCTCCCTCATTCCGGCAGCGTCAAAGGCGCCGCCCTGTGGCCAAACAGTGAATTGGTGCTGGTTGACGTTATCATGACATCGAGCTCATGGCCGATGGCTGACGCCGGAGCTTCCACATGAACCGGCTGCAAATAGGGCGATTTGCCGGTGATCTGGCCGGGATGGCGACCCGGCTTTTCGAACAGCACCGGCAGGGTCTTGCCGATCATCGATTCGTTGAAGGCGTGGCGCTGTGCCTCGACCAGGGCTTGCAGGCGTGCCAGCCGCTCGATTTTCACCTCCTCCGGCACCTGACCGGGAAGGTCGGCTCCCGGCGTTCCGGGGCGGGCGGAATATTTGAAGAAGAAGGTGCTGGCGAATTGCACGGCCTCGGCCAGCGCCAGCGTGGCGGCAAAATCAGCCTCGGTCTCGCCAGGAAAGCCGACGATAAAATCGCTCGAAAGGGCGATGTCGGGCCGGGCGGCACGCAGGCGCGCCACCAGATCAAGGTAATGCGCGGCCGTGTGGCGCCGGTTCATCGCCTTGAGAATGGCATCGGAACCCGCTTGCACCGGCAGATGCAGGAAAGGCATGAGTTGCGGCAGGTCGCGATGGGCGGCGATCAGATCGTCATCCATGTCGAGGGGATGGCTGGTGGTGTAGCGCAGCCGCAAAATTCCGGGAATTTCTGCCAGCCGCGCCATCAGCCCGGCCAGGCCGATGTTGTTCCCGCCAGCGGCAAGGCCATGCCAGGCGTTGACATTCTGTCCGAGCAGCGTGATCTCGCGCACACCGTGCTGCGCCAGACGCTCGACCTCGGCGATGATGGCTTCGATCGGGCGCGAGACCTCCATGCCACGGGTATAGGGCACGACGCAGAAGCTGCAGAACTTGTCGCAGCCCTCCTGCACCGTGACAAAGGCCGACAGGCCGCGCCGGGCAATGACATCGGCCTGCGGGGTGACGAGGTGGGCGAATTTGTCATCAACAGGAAATTCGGTCTCGATTACCCGCTGGCCGCGCGCGACATCGCGCAATTGCTGCGGCAGGTGATGGTAGCTTTGCGGCCCGACCACCAGATCGACGAGATCGGTGCGGCGGAAAATCTCGGCCCCCTCGGCCTGGGCGACGCAGCCGGCGACAGCCACCCGCAAGGGGTTGGCGGTGGCGCTGCGCTGGTCCTTCATCTCGCGCAGCATGCCGAGCTCCGAATAGACCTTCTCGGTCGCCTTTTCGCGGATGTGGCAGGTGTTCAGCACGATCAGGTCAGCATCCTGCACCGATTGCGCCTGCTCATAGCCCTCGGGGCGCAGCATGTCGGCCATGCGCTGGGCGTCATAGGCATTCATCTGGCAGCCGAACGACTTGATGAACAACTTGCGTCGCTGCTGGGGCGCATCATCGGGCAGGCTGGGCGGCATTGTGGGCGTTGCTGCAGTCATGGGATGAGTTACGGCGCTCCTTGTTGCAAGCTATCATAGGCCAGTTTCGAGGCTTCGGAAACCGGCTGTCGATTCTGGCCACTGTTCAATTTGCCAGATCGCGACGCATCACAATGGCTTCGGCCCGCGTGCCGTCGGCCCGGGCATAATAGGCCTGGCGGCGGGCGATGTCCGCGAATGCCAGCCGCCGGTACAAGGCGCAGGCGGCGAGATTGTCGTGTTCAACCTCAAGAAACACCTTGCTGACGCCTTGGGCGGCCAGTTCGGCCAGCGTGCGTTCCATGAGCTGGCGGGCTATGTTCTGGCCACGCCAGGCGGGATCGACCATGATGGTCAAAATCTCGGCCTCAGCGCCGCTGCGCCGGGCGATGCTGGCGCCCACCAGCATTTTGGCGCCGGCGAAAGCGCCAAGGGCACAGCAGCCCTCATCCCTGGCATAGGCTTCAAAATCGCCGGCCTGCCAGCCATGAAGAAAGCTCGCGGCGTGCAGGCGGGCGCAGGCGGCTGCGTCCTGCGGGCGCAGCCAGCGCAGTTCGGGCGGCGCGGCCCGCCAGATGCGGCTGATGGACTCCGGCAGCAGGCTCATGACGCGGCCGCAGCCCGGCCGGGCGGCGTGACATCGGGGGCCTTGAGATAGAGCGGATCGGGCGGTGCGGAGGCGGGATCGGCGAGCGCGCCGAGCCGCGCGACATAGCTGATGTCGGGCGCATCGAGGGCGCCGCTCATATCGCAGGAAAGCCCGCGCTGGCGGGCGGCGGCCGCGAGCAAGGCGGCTCCCGAGCCGCAAATGCGCAGGGTGCCGCTCGGCAGCTGCAACGCGGCCTGGTCGATCTTGAGCAGGCGCGGCGTCACCTGCATCGCACCGCTGGCCGAAATCATCATCACATAGATGGCGCCGTGCCGGGCATCGATCGCCGCCGCGACGGCCGCGCGTGATTCGTCGCCGAGCAGGGGGGCGGCAAAGGCCGAAAGGGTGGAAACCCCCACGACCGGCACATCGAGGGCGAGACCCAGCGCCCGCGCCGCAGCAATGCCGACGCGGATGCCGGTGAAGGAGCCGGGGCCGACCGTGACGGCCACGCGCTCCACCTGGTCGAGGCCTGGCAGCAACTGGTCGCGGATCTTCCCGACCAGGCCCGGCAAGGCCTCGGCATGGCCGCGCTGCATGGCCAGGGTTTCGAAGCCAAGCAGCTGACCAGTGGTGGATTCATAAACGCAGGCTGAACAGGCCCCAAGTGCTGTATCTATGGCGAGAATCTTCATGATTTCACCATGCGGGCATTTGCGGCACCAATCAAGCCGGTGCGGTGATCAGACGATCTTGCAGAACTCATCGAAAGCAAAGCGCGGGCTGCGTCCGAACAGGCCCTTGGGGTCGCCATAGCCGAGATTGCACAGAAAATTCGACTTGATCTTGCCGTCGGGGAAAAATTCCCGGTCAACGCCGGCATTGTCGAAGCCGGACATGCCGCCGGTATCGAGACCGAGCGCGCGGGCGGCGAGAATCAGATAGGCGCCCTGCAATGATGAATTGCGGAAAGCGGTGGTTTCGATATGGGCGGGCTTGCCGACGAACCACGAGCGGGCATCGGCATGGGGAAACAATTGCGGCAGCTTCTCGTAAAACTCGGTGTCATAGCCGATGATGGCGCAGACCGGCGCTGCAAGTGTCTTGGCGCGGTTGCCTTCGGAGAGATGCGGCATCAGCCGCGCCTTGCCTTCCTTCGATTTCACGAAGACGAAGCGGGCGGGCGATGAATTGGCACTTGTAGGGCCCATTTTCAGCAGATCGGCCAGTTCGCGCAGCAGCGCATCGGGCACGTCCTTGTCCTGCCAGGCATTGTGGGTGCGGGCGGTCAGAAACAACTGGTCAAGCGCAGAGTCAGCAAGCTTCATGATGGAAATCTCGTTGGAGGAAAAGCGGAGAGGGTTGTGTTAGGGGGCCTAGATCTGTTCGACCGACTGCACCTGCGGCAGAAAGTGCTTGAACAGGTTCTCGATGCCGTGTTTCAGCGTCGCGGTCGAGGAGGGGCAGCCCGAGCAGGCGCCCTTCATGGCGAGGTAGACGGTGCCGTCGCGGTAGCCGCGGAAGGTGATGTCGCCGCCATCGCCGGCAACCGCCGGGCGCACGCGCGTTTCGAGCAGTTCCTTGATGCTCTCGACCGTTTCGGCGTCTTTAGCATCATAGAAAATTTCGGCCTTGTCGGTGGCGGCTTCACTATGGGCCAGCAGCGGCTCGCCTACCACATAATGCTCCATGATCGCGCCGAGAATGGCTGGCTTCAGATGCGCCCATTCGCCGGAAGATTTGGAAACCGCGATGAAATCCTGCCCGTAAAATACGGCGCTGACACCTTCAACCGCGAACAGCGCCTTCGCCAGCGGCGAGGCCTCGGCACTTTCCGGCGTTTGCATGTCGAGCGTGCCGCTTTCCAGCACGGTGCGGCCCGGCAGAAACTTCAGGGTTGCGGGATTGGGGGTAGGCTCGGTCTGGATGAACATGACGACTTCACTCCGGTGCGCCCGGTTCAAGGCCGGGGCTGCTGGATTGCTGCGCCTTACATAATCACTCGCTGGCCGCCCGGCAACTGCGCCGGTGCAAGGGCGTCAACGCCTCAACGCAAAAAGCCGACAATATCCTTCACCTGGTCAATCGTCGGCGTGGCGAGGGCGCGGGCGCGATTCGCCCCGTCGCGCAAGACCCCGTCGATATAGGCCTGGTCGGCATTGAGGCGGCGCATTTCGGCGGCAATCGGCCCGAGCTTGGCGATGGCGAGATCGGCCAGCGCCGCCTTGAAGGTGGAAAACTGGCCATTGCCGAACTGGCGCAGCACGTCCGGCTTGGTGACATCGGCCAGCGCCGCGTAGATCCCGACCAGATTGTCCGCCTCGGGGCGCGCTGCCAGCCCGGCGATTTCGGTCGGCAGATTATCGGCATCAGTGCGGGCGCGGCGCACTTTCTGGGCGATCTGGTCGGTGCTGTCACTCAGGTTGATGCGCGAATTGTCGGAGGCGTCGGATTTCGACATTTTCTTCTTGCCCTCGCGGAGGCTCATGACCCGCGTCGCCGGGCCCTGGATCAACGGTTCGGGCAGCGGGAAATAGGCCTCGCCATGGCCTTCGGCCTTGATCGCAGCGGCAAAATCGACATTGAATTTCTGGGCAATGTCGCGCGCGAGCTCGAGATGCTGCTTCTGGTCATCGCCGACCGGCACATGGGTGGCGCGGTAGACCAGAATATCCGCCGCCATCAGCGCCGGATAATCGAACAGGCCGACAGAGGCATTCTCGCGGTCCTTGCCGGCCTTGTCCTTGAACTGAGTCATGCGCGACAGCCAGCCCATGCGGGCGACGCAATTGAACACCCAGGCGAGTTCGGCATGGCCGCTGACCTGGCTCTGGTTGAAGACGATATTGGCTTGCGGATCAATGCCGCAGGCGATGAAGGCGGCGGCGACCTCGCGGGTGGCGGCACGCAGCGCCTGCGGGCTCTCCGGCAGGGTGTTGGTGATGGCATGCAGGTCGACCACGCAATAAATGCAGCGGTGGGTGGCCTGCAGCGCCACGAATCGCTTCAGGGCGCCGAGATAATTGCCAAGGTGGAGATTGCCGGTTGGCTGCACGCCGGAAAATACCAAAGGCTGAAAATCCGCCATGCCTGAACCGCCCTGTGCCCGAATGAGGTTGCGCCCGCCTAAACCAGCCCTGCGGCAATTGCAATTCCCCCGCCGGGGCGAATCGCTCTAGGCAAAGACCCGGCGACAGGCTAGTTTCGGCGCATGAGCGACGCGGATATTCCCCAACAATTGTTGCGTGCCTGGACGAGGCTGATGCGGGTGCATCAACAGGTGACGCTGGCGCTCGAGGCCGCCTTCAAGGCCGCCGGCCTGCCGCCGCTGGTCTGGCATGATGTGCTGATCGAGCTTGCGCATGCGCCCGGCCATCGCCTGCGCCCGGTGGAGATGGTGGGCGTGCTGAATATGGCCCAATATAATCTGTCGCGCCTGCTGGACCGCATGGTCGATGCCGGGCTGGTGGCGCGCGCGCCCTGCGATGACAAGCGCGGCCACTGGATCGTGCTGACCGCGACCGGCCTCAAACGCCAGAAAGAGATGTATGGCATCTATGTGCGCGTGCTGATGCAGGATATGGGCGCACATCTGGGCGAGGACAGCGCCCGCAAACTATCCCGCCAGCTAGGCAAGGTGCTATCCCAGCCCGAAGCGTGATCGCCAGCGAAATTGCAAGCGTAATGCCCCGTCATGGCGACCCCTCTTCGACGTCATTGCGAGCGTAAGCGAAGCAACCCAGGGGTTTTGCTCAATCCCCGCCGCAATATCACCCGAGCCGCCTGGGTTGCTTCGTCGCTTTGCTCCTCGCAATGACGGAGAAAGGGTGCTCCTCGCGATGACGGCGAGAGGGGGCTTCTTGCGAATCGGGCTTTATGAACAGAGTGTTAACCTGCTTTCCGACGTAGTTTCCCGCTTTCGGCCAACTGCTCGCGGGGCATTCGGGCAAAAGCGTGGCTTATTTGCAACACTGCGCCCCGGAAATGTAGCCGCACGGCAAAAATGCGGCAAAAGTGCTTGGCGGCAGAAGCAAATCAGGGCAAGTATGCTCAGGCGTTGCGGGGTCATCTGCAATGTTGTCGGCCTGAACCGGTCGGCAGGGGTGAGGGGTGCCGAAACGTTCGGTTGCAGCGAGGCCAGTTGGTCAAGCTGGCGCGCTGAACAAGGAAGCTCAACCAGATCCTGTTCAGGTTCTTTCTTTTGGAGGTTTAACCATGAAGCTCATCAAGAGTCTTCTCCTTGGCGCAGCGACCGGTCTGGTCGGCGTCGCGGTTGCTCACGCAGCCGATCTTCCCCGCCGGACAAAGGGTCCTGCGGTTTCCTACGTCCGCATCTGCGACACCTATGGCGCAGGCTTCTACTATCTGCCGGGCTCGACCGACACCTGCGTGCACATCGGTGCCTATCTGCGTGTCGATTACAACTTCTCCGACACGCATAACCTCCTGGGTTATGACTACGCGACCGTTGTGAGCCAGACCGCCCAGCAGGGCGTCAACAATTTCTTTGCCCGCTTTGCGCCGACCTTCGACGTTCGCACGGCAACGGAATATGGCGTGCTGCGCGTGTTCGGCCAGGGCAACTTCAACTCGGGTGCTGGTGCAGCCTCGACCGCTGGTGTTGAAAAGGCCTTCATCCAGTTCGGTGGCCTGACCGCTGGTCGCGCGACGTCGTTCTACGACTTCTACATCTACGCCGCTGACGATTATGACTCGACCCATACGTCGTACACCCCCACCAATTTGCTCGCCTATACTGCGACTTTTGGCGGTGGTTTCTCGGCCTCGCTGTCGATCGAAGACCCGCTGGCGCGTTCACTGCCGTATTATGACAATCTGGGCGGCAATTCCGCTGGTGGGTTTGTTGCTGCAGCTGGCCAGCGTTTCCCGGACCTCGTCGCCAACCTGCGGGTTGACCAGGGTTGGGGTTCGGCCCAGTTGTCGGGTGCCGTGCATCAGGACCAGCTTTTGACCAATGCTGCTGGGGTGCCGCTTGTTTCGCCGGGTGGCGTTATGAGCAACAAGACCGAGACTGGGTTTGCCATCCTCGCTGGCCTGAAGATCAACCTGCCGACCCTCGGCGCTGGCGATGCCATGTACTTTGAAGCTGCTTACGCTGATGGCGCAACCGGCTATCTCGGCTACAATGGCTACTCGATCGGTGCCGCGGTTCAGCCGGGCGCCCAGCTCTCCTACCCGACGGCTGATGGCGTTGTTGACGCTAACGGCGTGGTCCACAAGACCGCCGGTTTCGAGGCTCTCGTCGCGCTGCGTCACTACTGGTCGCCGACGTTCTTCACCGGTGGTATCATCGGCTACACCCAGCTCGATCAGGCCGCTGCCGTGCGCGCTCTGGCCCCGACGGCTGGCGGTGTGGGTAACTTCAGCGAATGGCGCTTCGGCCTGACCAACGAGTGGGTTCCGGTTGCGGGCTTCGCCATTGGTCTCGAAGTTGAATACGCCAAGGTTCACCAGACCACCCCCGGTGGCGCAGCGATCCCGGCTGGCTTCAGCGGGAACTACGGCACCTGGACCGGCAAGATCCGTCTCCAGCGCACGTTCTGATCTGAACCGACTGGTTTGATATAAAGGCCCCGGTGGTTCGCCACCGGGGTTTTTTGTTGTCTGGGGCCCAAGCCAGGCGCAGACGCCGCAAACGCGAGCGCAACCCTCCGTCATTGCGACCCCGCTCCGCCGTCATTGCGAGCGTAAGCGAAGCAACCCAGGGGTTTCGCTCTATCTCCGCCGCCATATCACCCGAACCCGCTGGGTTGCTTCGTCGCTATCGCTCCTCGCAATGACGGCGGAGGGGGGCTCCTCGCCATGATGGGGATGTTGCGGCGCTTTGGGGTGATGACATCAACCCCCCCGGGGGGGCTTGCGTTTTGTGGCGGTTGTATGCAGGTTGCAGTGGCCTTGCCTTTCGGGCAGCCTTGGAGGATTTATGCGCGAACCTGCGGTTTACATCATGGCAAGCCGCCGTAATGGCACAATTTATACGGGCGTTACCGCCAACCTCGCCCGCCGCGCCTTTGAGCACCGCGAGGGTATCAGGCCGGGATTTACCCGCAAATATCGCTGCCATTTGCTGGTGTGGTACGAGTGGCTGCCAACCATGCCCGAAGCCATCGGCTGCTTTGGCGCGGAGCTTGAGGTGGTGCCCGATCGCGTCGCCGAGGTCATCACCCGCATGAGCTCGCTGGTGATGCTGGGCATGGGCGCCGGGCGCTGGGCCGATGCGCAATATCTGTTCGCCGAGGATGTGCTTGGCCATACTGCCGGGCACAAGCCGCGCCATGCCAAGACCTATCGCAATTTTGCCACCGAATATGCCCGCCTGCAGCAGGAGCGTATCGGCGCCTTCCGCGAGTTCAATGCCGATGTCGCCTCGGGCGCCTATCCGGCGCCGCAACATACGGTGCCGGTGGCCGATGATGAATTCGAGCGCTTTCTGGCCCTGATCAAGGCTTGAGGCGGAGAGCGGGGGCGCGCGAACAATGCTTGACTTCACGCCCCCTATTTGCGACCCGCTATCAATGTCGTAGCGCGTCGCGCCGCGTCTTTCGAGGAGCATGCATCCCTTGCAGCACAACAGACCCAATTCCTTCCGCACCGGCCCGGATGAGCGCGGCCATTTCGGCAATTTCGGGGGTAGGTTCGTTGCCGAGACGCTGATGCCGCTGGTGCTGGAGCTCGAGGCGGCCTATGGCGCAGCCCGCAACGATCCTGCCTTCAAGGCCGAATTGCAGGACCTGCACAAGCATTATGTCGGGCGTCCGAGCCCGCTCTATTTCGCCGAGCGGATGACCGAGCATTGCGGCGGCGCGAAAATCTTCTTCAAGCGCGACGAGCTCAACCATACCGGCGCGCACAAGATCAACAATGTGCTGGGGCAGATCCTGCTGGCGCGGCGCATGGGCAAGAAGCGCATCATTGCCGAAACCGGAGCCGGCCAGCATGGCGTGGCGACGGCAACCGCGTGCGCGCGCTTCGGGCTGGAATGTATCGTCTATATGGGTGCGGTCGATGTCGAGCGCCAGAAGCCCAATGTGTTCCGCATGAACATGCTGGGTGCCAGGGTGGTACCGGTGCAATCGGGCTCGCGCACGCTCAAGGATGCGATGAACGAGGCGCTGCGCGACTGGGTGACCAATGTCGAGACGACGTTCTATTGCATCGGCACGGCGGCGGGCCCGCATCCCTATCCGGCCATGGTGCGCGATTTCCAGTCGATCATCGGCGAGGAAACCAAGGTGCAGATGCTGGAGCGCGAGGGCCGCCTGCCGGATTCGCTGGTGGCCTGTATCGGCGGCGGCTCGAATGCCATCGGCCTGTTTCACCCGTTCCTCGATGATGCCTCGGTGAAAATGTATGGCGTCGAGGCGGCCGGGCACGGGCTCGATGTGCATAATGGCCATGCCGCCTCGCTGGTGGGCGGGCGCCCCGGCGTGCTGCATGGCAACCGCACCTATCTGCTGATGGATGATGACGGCCAGATCGTCGAGGGCCATTCGATTTCGGCGGGCCTCGATTATCCTGGCATCGGGCCGGAACATGCCTGGCTGCGCGATGTCGGCCGGGTGAATTATGTGTCGGCAACCGACAAGGAAGCGCTGGCGGCGTTCCAGCTTTGCTGCCGGCTGGAGGGTATCATTCCAGCGCTGGAGCCGTCGCATGCGCTGGCGCGGGTGCTCGACCTTGCGCCGACGCTGCCGAAAGATCATCTTATGGTGATGAATATGTGCGGGCGCGGCGACAAGGATATTTTCACCGTGGCCGACATTCTCGGCGGCATGTGAGGGGCATGGTCATGCAGCAAAGCTGGCGCTGGTTCGGGCCGGACGACAAGGTGCCGCTCGCGGCTATCAGGCAGGCGGGGGCGCAGGGTGTGGTCACCAGCCTGCACCATATCCCCTATGGCGAGGAATGGAGCGTCGCCGAAATCACACGCCGCCAGGCCATCATTGCCGGTGATGCCAGCCTCGGGCTGCACTGGAATGTGGTCGAGAGCCTGCCGTTGCATGAGCGCATCAAGCTCGGCGAGGGTGACCTGACGCCGATCTTCGACAATTATCGCGCCTCGATGCGCAATCTTGCCGCCTGCGGTATCAAGACCATCTGCTATAATTTCATGCCGGTGCTGGACTGGACGCGCACCACGCTGCATTACCCGCGGCCGGGTGGCGGCACGGCCTTGCGCTTCGATGCTGCAGCCTATGCCGCTTTCGATGTCTTTATGCTGCAGCGCAAGGGCGCGGAAGATGACCATGCGCCGGCCACGCTGGCGCGCGCCCGGCAATGGTTCGATCATGCCAGCATGGCGGAAAAAGACCGGTTGCTGGCGAGCATCATGGCCGGGCTGCCGGGCGCGTTCGACCGCTATGACATTCCGGCCCTGCGCAAGATTCTAGCGCGTTATGATGGCATTGATGCCGGCACGCTGCGGCAGAACCTGAAGCGGTTTCTGGAGGAAGTGATTCCGACCGCCGAGGAACTGGGCATGCGCTTTGCCATTCATCCCGATGATCCGCCGCGCTCGCTGCTGGGCCTGCCGCGCATTGTCTCGAACCATGACGACCTGCGCTTCATCGTCGATGCGGTGCCCTCGCATGCCAATGGCGTGACCTTCTGCACCGGCTCGCTCGGGGCCGGGCCGGGCAATGATGTGCCGGCCCTGGCGTGCGCCTTTGCCGGCAACACCCATTTCGTGCATTTGCGCAATGTCACCAAGGAGCCGGATGGCTCGTTCTATGAGGCCGATCATCTCGAAGGCGATAATGACATGATCGCCATCGTCGAGACCTTCCTGCAGGAGCAGGCGCGGCGGCGGCAGGCGGGGCGGGCGGACTGGCGCTTGCCGTTCCGGCCCGATCACGGCCATGACCTGCTGGATGATGTCGGCAAGGGTGCCTTTCCCGGTTATTCGGCAATCGGCCGCCTCAAGGGCCTCGCCGAATTGCGCGGGGTGATGCTGACTCTGGCGCGCAGTCAGGCCCTGCCGCTGGCCTGAGGGGCGAAGCTGATGGAGGCGCGCCATGCCGATCGTCGGCCGGGTCTGATCGCCCGCAACCGTCTGCGCGACAGCCTGCGGCAATGGTTCGCTGCCGCGGATTTTGTCGAGATCGATACGGCGCATCTGCAGATATCGCCCGGCAATGAAACTCATATCGGCGCCTTTGCGACCGCATTCCAGCCGCCGGGCGGGCCGGCGCAACCGCTTTATCTGCATAGTTCGCCGGAATTTGCCGCCAAGAAGCTGCTGGCGGCCGGCGAGACGCGGCTGTTCTCGCTCGGCCATGTTTATCGCAATCATGAGCGCGGGCCGTTGCATCATCCCGAATTCACCATGCTGGAATGGTATCGCGCCGGGGCGGGGCTGGAGGCGATGATGCAGGATTGCGCGGCGCTGCTGGCGCTAACCGCCGCGGCGGCCGGTGCGAGGCAACTGGTTTACCGCGACAGGCGGTGCGATCCTTGCGCCGAGCCGGAGCGGCTGAGCGTGGTCGACGCCTTCGCGCGCCATGCCGGCATTGCCCTTGAGCCGCTGCTGGGCGGCGATGAGGCGGCGCGCCATGGCTTTGCCGCCGCAGCAGCCGGGCTCGGCCTGCGCATCAGCGCCGATGACAGCTGGTCGGATATTTTCAGCAAGGTGCTGGCGGCGCATATCGAGCCGCACCTTGGCCATGGCCGCGCCACCCTGCTGTACGATTATCCGGCGAGCGAGGCGGCGCTGGCGCGGCTGAAGCCCGATGACCGGCGGCTGGCGGCGCGTTTCGAGCTTTATGCCTGCGGGGTCGAGCTCGCCAATGCCTTTGATGAACTGACCGACGCCGCAGAGCAGCGCCGGCGCATGGAACTGGCCATGGACGAACGCCAGCGCCTTTACGGCATGCGCTACCCGCTCGACGAGGCGTTTTTTGCAGCGCTGGCGCATATGCCGCCGGCCAGCGGCTGCGCGCTGGGCTTTGACCGTCTGGTGATGCTCGCCACCGGCGCGCCGCGCATTGACGACGTCATATGGACGCCGCTGCCTGCGTCGATCGGCTAGCGCCGCCGCCCCTCAGCCGGCCAGTTGCCGCAGCACATATTGCAGGATGCCACCGTTGCGGAAATATTCGAGCTCATCAAGCGTATCGATGCGGCAGAGCAGCGGCACCTCCTTGACCTTGCCCTCCTTCTCGATCCGCAGCGTCATTTTCTGACGCGGCTGCAAGGCCTCGCCGAGGCCGCGCAGGGTCACGACCTCGTCGCCGACCAGCTTGAGGCTTTCCCATGAAGTGCCGGGCTCGAAGGTCAGCGGCAGCACGCCCATGCCCACGAGGTTGGAGCGGTGGATGCGCTCAAAGCTCTGGGCAATGACGGCGCGCACGCCTAAAAGGCGCGTGCCCTTGGCCGCCCAGTCGCGCGAGGAGCCGGTGCCATATTCCTTGCCGGCGAACACCACCAGCGGCACGCCCTCGCTCTTGTAGCGCATGGCGGCATCGTAGATCGCCAGTTGCTCGCCCGAGGGATAATGCCGGGTATAGCCACCTTCCGTGACATTGCCGGCGCTGTCCTTCAGCATCTGGTTGCGGATGCGGATGTTGGCGAAGGTGCCGCGCATCATCACCTGATGGTTGCCACGGCGCGTGCCATATTGGTTGAAATCGACGGTGCGCACCTGCGCATCGCGCAGATATCGGCCCGCCGGGCTTTCCGCCTTGATGGAACCGGCCGGGGAAATGTGGTCGGTGGTGATCGAATCCAGAAACAGCGCCAGAATCCGCGCATTGACGATGTCGGCAACGGGTTCGGGCTTTTTGGTCATGCCCTCGAAATAGGGCGGGTGCTGGACATAGGTCGAGGTGTCTTCCCAGCCATAGGTCTGGCCACCGGTGACGCTGATCTTCTTCCAGTGGGCACTGCCGGTGAAAACGTCGGCATAGCGCGTCTTGAACGTGGCGCGGGTGACGTTCTTGCGGGCATAGCTGGAGATTTCCTGCGCCTTGGGCCAGATTTGTTCCAGATAGACCGGCTTGCCGAGCTTGTCGTGGCCGACCGGCTCATGGGCAAGATCGATGTTCATCGAACCGGCCAGCGCATAGGCGACCACCAGCGGCGGCGAGGCGAGATAATTGGCCTTGACGTCGGGGTGCACGCGGCCCTCGAAATTGCGGTTGCCGGAAATGACAGCACCGGCGACAACATCATTTTTGGCAATGGTTTCTGAGAGTTCCGGCTCCAGCGGCCCGGAATTGCCGATGCAGGTGGTGCAGCCATAGCCGACCAGGTTGAAGCCGAGCTTGTCAAGTTCTTTCTGCAGGCCGGAGGCTTCGAGATATTGGCTGACCACCTGGCTGCCGGGTGCGAGGGAGGTTTTGACCCAGGGCTTCACGGAAAGGCCGAATTTATTGGCATTGCGCGCCACCAGACCCGCGGCCAGCATGACGCTTGGGTTGGAGGTGTTGGTGCATGAGGTGATGGCGGCGATGACGACATCGCCGTGGCCGATATCATATTTCTGGCCTCGCACTTCAAAGCGCTGGTCGGCGGCGCCGGCGGTCTTGAAATCCGAGGTCAGGGCGGCGGCGAAATTCGCCTTGGCGCCTTCCAGCGTCACCCGGTCCTGCGGGCGCTTCGGCCCGGCCAGCGAGGGCACGACATCGCCGAGATCGAGCGCCAGCTCGGTGGTGAAGACCGGCTCAGCCGTGCGCTGGGTGCGATACAGCCCCTGCGCTTTGGCATAGGCCTCGACCAGCGCCACACGCGCCGGGCTGCGGGCGGTGGTTTTCAGATAGACCAGCGTCTCGTTGTCGATCGGGAAGAAGCCGCAGGTGGCGCCATATTCAGGCGCCATATTGGCGATGGTGGCGCGATCTGCAAGCGGCAGGGCGGCGAGGCCGGGGCCATAAAATTCGACGAATTTGCCGACGACGCCGAGCTTGCGCAGCATTTGCGTGACGGTGAGCACGAGATCGGTGGCGGTGCGCCCTTCCTTCAGCTTGCCGGTGAGCTTGAAGCCGACGACCTCCGGCAGCAGCATGGATTGCGGCTGGCCGAGCATGGCCGCCTCGGCCTCGATGCCGCCAACGCCCCAGCCGAGCACGGCGAGGCCATTGACCATGGTGGTATGCGAATCAGTGCCGACCAGCGTGTCGGGGTAAGCCATTTCGATGGTCGTGGCCTTGTTCTTCTGGCGCAGCTTTTCCTTGCGGGTCCAGACGGTCTGCGCCAGATATTCGAGATTGACCTGGTGGCAGATGCCGGTGCCGGGCGGCACGACGCGGAAATTGGTGAAGGCCGATTGCCCCCAGCGCAGGAAGCGATAGCGCTCGCCATTGCGCTGATATTCGAGATCGACGTTCTTTTTCAACGACTTGGCATTGCCGAACTCATCGACGATCACCGAGTGGTCGATCACCAGATCCACCGGCACCAGCGGATTGATCTTTTGCGGATCACCCTTCAGCTTGATCATGGCGTCGCGCATGGCGGCAAGATCGACGACGGCGGGCACGCCGGTGAAATCCTGCATGAGCACGCGCGCTGGCCGGAAGGCGATTTCCGCCTCGGCCTTGCCGCGGTTGACCAGCCAGGCGGCGACGGCCTCGATATCGGCCTTTTTCACCGTGCGGCCATCTTCAAAGCGCAGCAGGTTTTCGAGCAACACCTTCATGGAAAAGGGCAATTTGGAAATGCCCGGCAAGCCGTTCTTTTCCGCAGCCTTCAAGGAATAATAATGATAGCTGCGCGGCCCCACTTTCAGCTTTTTCAGGGCTTTGAAACTGTCGAGCGAGGGCATGGCGATATCCTGTGGTCTGGAGGCTGAAGAAACTGGATTTCAATGCAGAAAAACAGAGTGGGCTCGAAGCCAGTTACACCTTGATTTATCGCGGTGCAATATAGCGAAAGTGCATCACCGGCACGCGCGCGCAAGGCAGCCCTCATGGCAAGGAGCATCTCTTCCGTCACGGCGAGGAGCACCCCCAACGCCGTCATTGCGAGGAGCGATAGCGACGAAGCAACCCAGGGGGCTCGCTGGGTGCTGCGGCGGAGGTTTTACGCAAACCCCTGGGTTGCTTCGCTTGCGCTCGCAATGACGGCGGAGAGGTGCTTGCAACTACTTGGGGCGGCGCTTGCTATTGGGCTGGAGCGGGTGAAGGGAATCGAACCCTCGTATTCAGCTTGGAAGGCTGCTGCTCTACCATTGAGCTACACCCGCAGCGCGTGGCGCCAGCCAGCGGAAATGGTGGAGGAGGTAGGACTCGAACCTACGAAGGCGTAGCCAGCGGATTTACAGTCCGCCCCCTTTGCCACTCGGGACACTCCTCCATCTGCGTCTGGCCTCGGAGGGCCACACAGACGGTGACGGGCCCGGCATTGCTACCGGCTCGTTCATCGCGGCTTGTCTATGGGTGAAGGGGTTTGCCGTGTCAACGTCAAAATCAACTTATTGAAGGGTGCGCATGACACTGGCAGGATGGCGTGCAGCCCGCTAAAAGGGCCCCATGAACGACAAACGCAGATTTGAGCGCGGCGGCCGCAACCGGGCCGGCGGCGCCCGGGGGCAGGCCCTGCAGGGCAGGCCGATGGGCGAGGTGCTGGCGCGTGCCACGCCGGAACTGGTGCTGCTCTATGGCTGGCACAGCGTGCGGGCGGCGCTGCTCAATCCGGCGCGCAAGGTGTTGCGGCTGCATGCAGCGGCCGGCAGCCTTGCCGGGCTTGAGGCCCTGGCGGCCCAGCGCAAGATCCCGCTCGCCGAAGTCACGCCCCAGGCCATCAGCGCCAGCCTGCCGCGCGAGGCGGTGCATCAAAACGTGCTGCTCGAATGTCGGCCGCTGCCTGATCTCGATCTTTCTGAGATCCAGCGCAAATCCGGGATCGTGCTGGTGCTCGACCAGATCACTGATCCGCATAATGTCGGGGCGATCATCCGCACCGCCGCCGCTTTCAATGTCGATGCGCTGGTAATGACCGACCGCAACGCCCCGGACATGGGCGGCGTGCTGGCCAAGGCCGCATCCGGCGGGCTGGAAATGGTGCCGATCGTGCGGGTGGTCAACCTGGCGCGGGCACTGCGCCATCTCGCCGAGGACGGTGCCTTGTGTGTCGGGCTCGATTCGGATGCGCCGCATACCCTGGCCGGGGCCGTTGAAGGGCTGGGTGCCGGGCGCAGTGTGGCGCTGGTGCTAGGGGCGGAAGGTGAGGGCCTGCGGCGCCTGACCCGCGAGACATGCGATGTGATGGCAAGGCTCGATCTGCCCGGCAAGATCATCAGCCTGAATGTTTCCAATGCCTGCGCGCTGGCCTTGTCGAACGTGCATCAGGCGCTGCATGCCCGCGCATGAAGGCGCGGCGATCTGCCATGATCGCCAGGGATATGGCAGGATGCTCATGACGAATCACGATAATTTTGCTAGTCTCATGATGCGGCAACGATGCCCTGGCGATGATGTCATGGCGCGACGAAGAGCGGGGGTGATGTAACATGACGATGCTGCCGCCGCCGCTTCCGCCGCGCCCGATGTCGTTCGGAGCGCGCCTACGCAACTGGTTTCTGACCGGCCTCGTCATCGCCGGGCCGCTGGCGCTGACCGCCTGGCTGGTCTGGTGGTTCGTCGGCTCGGTTGACCGGTTCGTGCGCCCGCTGCTGCCGGAACGGTTCTGGCCCGATTCCTATCTGCCGGTGAAAGTGCCGGGCACGGGTGTCGTGCTGGCGGTGCTGTTCCTGACGCTGCTCGGCTTTCTCGCTGCCAATATTCTCGGGCGCACGCTGCTGAGCCTCGGCGAGAGCCTGCTCAGCCGCACACCGATCATCCGCTCGATCTACAAGAGCCTGAAACAGATTTTCGAGACGATATTTTCCACCAATGGCACGTCGTTCCGCAAGGTCGGGCTGGTGGAATATCCGGTCAAGGGGGCGTGGTCGGTGGTGTTCCTGTCGGCGACGCCAAGCCCGGTCATCCGCGAGCATCTGCCGCACGAGGTCGAATATGCCTCGGTTTTCCTGTGCTGCGCGCCGACGGTATCGACCGGCTTTTTCTTCTATGTGCCGGCCGGCGATATTGTCGAATTGCCCATTACCGTGGAAGAGGGCGTCAAGCTGGTCATGTCCTGCGGGTTAATCCAGCCGGAGGCGCAAGCCAGGCTGGCGGCGCTGGCCGCCGAGGCCAAGGCGCGCAAGATCGCGGCAGAATAGGGGAGTTCCATGACGATTGCCTTCTGGTGCGTGTTCATTGCCGGGCTTCTGCCCTATGCGGCCTTTGCAGTGATTGCCGGCAGCCTCGATCCGCACCTACCACGCCTTGCCGCCCAGAAGCTTGAGGGGGCGAAGGCGCGCGCCAACGGGGCGCATCTCAATGCCTTCGAGGCTTTCGGATTTTTTGCGGCGGCCGTGATCATTGCCCATCTGATCGAGGGCGCCAATCTTGTCACCAATGCGCTGGCCGTGGCCTTCATCATCATGCGCATCGGCCATCTGGTATTTTACATTGCCGACAACCAGCCGCTGCGCTCGGCTGCGTTCACGCTCGGGTTTTTGTGCGTCATCGCCATCTTCCTGCACGCGGCATTCTAGGCTGGAGCGAGCGGGGCCGCGGCTGAGGGCGACCTAGCCCGCCTGCATCAATTTGATCGCCTCGCGCCGCTCAAACAGGTGCAATAGCACGCGCAGGGCCTGCCCGCGCGGATTTTCCAGCCGCGGGTCGCGGGCGAGAATGAGCTTGGCATCATCGCGCGCCACCTCCAGCAAATCGTTGTGCACGTCGAGATCGGCGAGCTGATAGCCCGGCAAGCCTGCCTGCCGCGTGCCAAGAATTTCGCCTTCACCGCGCAGGCGCAGGTCTTCCTCGGCGATGCGAAAGCCGTCTTCGGTTTCGCGCATGATGGCGAGGCGCTTGCGGGCCATTTCGCTCAAGGGGCCGTGATAAAGCAGCACGCAGGATGAGCGCGCCTGCCCGCGTCCGACGCGGCCGCGCAATTGATGCAATTGCGCCAGGCCGAAGCGCTCGGCATGTTCGATCACCATGATCGAGGCTTCGGGGACATCGACGCCGACCTCAACGACGATGGTCGCCACCAGAATGGTGATGGTGCCGGCCTGAAAGGCGGCCATGACCGCATCCTTGTCGCGGGCCGGCATCTGGCCATGAAGCAGGCCGACCTGCGCCCCGAAAATGCCGGCCAGTTCGGCATGGCGGGCGCTGGCGGCGGCGAGGTCAAGCTCCTCGTTTTCATTGACCAGCGGGCAAATCCAGTAGACCCGCGCCCCGGTCCCGAGGGCGCGTCCGAGGCCCTCGACCACCTCAGCGAGGCGCTCGTCGGGGATGGCGCTGGTGAGGATCGGCGTGCGTCCGGCCGGCTTCTCGCGCAGCAGCGACACATCCATGTCGCCGAAATGCGTCAGCACCAGCGTGCGCGGAATCGGCGTTGCCGTCATCGCCAGCACATCGACCTTGTCGCCCTTGGTGCCGAGCGCGAGGCGTTGCTCGACCCCGAAACGGTGCTGCTCGTCAATCACGGCCAGCGCCAGATCATGAAAGGCAATGTCGTCCTGAAACAGGGCGTGGGTGCCGATGACGAGATCGATGCTGCCATCGGCGAGACCAGCCAGCAGACTGGTGCGGGCTGCACCCTTGTCGCGGCCGGTGAGGCAGGCGAGGCGCAGGCCGGCGGCTTCGGCCATGGGTTGCAGGCGGGCAAAATGCTGGCGGGCGAGGATTTCCGTCGGGGCCATCAGCGCCGCCTGACGCCCGGCTTCGGCGACCAGCGCCATGGCGAGAAAGGCGACGATGGTCTTGCCGGAACCGACATCGCCCTGCAGCAGCCGCATCATGCGATGGTCGCTCTGCATATCGGCGGCGATTTCGGCGAGCGCAAGATTCTGGGCGCTGGTCAGCGCATAGGGCAGGGCCCTGGTGATACGCGCTGCCATGAGGCCCTCGACCACCAGCGCGCGGCCGGCGGGGCGCAATTGCGCGTGGCGCACCAGCAGCAGCGCCAGTTGCTGGGCCAGCAATTCATCATAGGCGAGACGCGAACGGGCCTTGCCATCGGGGCGCAGATCGCTGGCGGCGGCAGGCCTGTGCATGTGGGTGAGGGCGGCGTTGAACGTCGGCCATTGGCGGCGCGCCAGCAGCGCGCCATCCAGCCATTCCGGCATGGCCGGCGGCAAGCGGGCCAAGGCGGCGCGCGCGGCCTTGATGGCGGTGCGGGCGAACAAGCCCTCGGTGAGCGGATAGACCGGCTCGATCGGGTCCATGCGCGCCAGCCCCGCTTCATCCACCACCTGATCGGGATGGACGATCTGGCGATAGCCATCCCACATCTCGATCTTGCCGGAGACATAGCGCAGCGCACCCGTCGGCAGCGCCCGCTCGATCCATTCGTGGTTGCTGAGGAAAAACACCAGCAGGCAATCGCCGGTATCATCCTCGACCAGCACCCGGTAGGGCGCGCGCGAGCGGGCCGGGGGCGGCCTGTGCTCGACCACGCGCACGGCCAGGGTGACCACGGTGTTTATGACGGCGGCGGCGATGGTCGGGCGGGCGCTTCGATCAATCACCGATATGGGCAGATGGAACAGCAGGTCGATGACCCGCACCACGCCGCCACGCGGCTTGAGCAGCCGCAGGTAATGCGCGGCGGTCTTGGGGCCAAGCCCCGGCAGGTGCGAGGCCTCGGCAAAGAGCGGATCAATCAGGGCTGGGCGCATGTTCGGGGCCGGGTTGCAGTTGCAGCGAGCCTGCCCGGCCGCATGCTGAAGTCAAGCCTCTTTTGACGCGAGCGCCTCATCTAGCGGCGCAGCAGCCGCGGGGCGCCGGCGGGCACCAAGGCGCCACGGCATGGCCGCCAGCACCAGACCCAGCAGAATCAGCGCCATGCCGGCCAGTCGGTAAAGCCCGAAGGTTTCGCCGAGAAGCAGCGCGGCCGAAGCGGCACCGGTGACGGGCACAGCGAGGGTGATCGGCGCCACGGTGCTGGCCGGATAACGTTTGACGAGATAGCTCCAGATGGTGAAACCGCCGAGGGTCGAGACGATAGCAATATAGAGGATTTCGCCAAAGACCAGCCAGGTGATCGAGCCCAGAGCGCGCAAGTCCCGCGCCGGGCCTTCAAAAATCGCCGACACCGCCAGCATCGGCGCCATGGCGAGCAGGCTCATCCAGGCAATCATGCCGAGCGGATCATAGGTGCCGGCACCGCGCATCCAGATATTGCCCAGCGCCCAGGCGACGGCCGCACCCAGCAGCAGGATCACTGCGGCGACGGGTATGCCGGCCCTTGTGGTCGACAGGGCAATCAGGCCGACGCCGGCCATCGCGATCAGCGTGCCAAGCCATTGGCGCGTCTTTGGGCGTTCATGCAGCATGAGCGCGGCCAGAATGATGGTGAAAAACGCCTGCACCTGCAATGCCACAGATGACAGACCGGCGGGAAAGCCAAGGTCGAGCGCCAGATAAAGGCACAGATACTGGCCGATGAACATGGACACAGTAATGGCCAGCAACCGCCACCAGGCAATGGCGGGGCGCGGGAGCGCAACGCAAAGGCCCGCCCCGCCGACATAGCGCAGGCCGACCAGCAGCATGGGGGGGATATGATCCAGCGCCAGCCGCGTGCAGACGAAATTCAGCCCCCACAGGCATACCAGCAGGGCTGCAAGGGCAATATGGCGTGGCGACATGGGACCGAAGCTTTCGAGCGGAATCTGCCCGCGTGCCATAAGAGATATGCGGCTTTGACGCCAGCCCTTACGGGAGGGCCTGATATGTCATGGACGCTGGACGTTGCAGCGAAGGCGCTGGCCTCAGCGCAGCGGGGTGATCGATACGACAATGGCAAGCAGCATGTCCGCCGTGCGCTCGAAAGGCGCCATCGACCTTTCCGCGCGCGCCAGCAGCACCGCGCCCTCGCAGGCGGCGATGAGCAGGGTTGCCAGTCCGGCAGCGTGGTCTTCGCCCATGCCTTGGCGCGCGAATTGCGCCGCTAGGCGGGCGCGCCAGTTGCTGAAAATGGCGGCGGCCCGCATGATGATGTCCGGCGTCTCGGCAGCAACCGTTACTGCGGCTATCGCGCAGCCGGCGGCGAAATCCGAGCGCGCCAGCACACCGCGCCAAAGATCGATGAAAGCTTTGGCAACGTCCAGGGGCGAAGCGGCGGGCGCGGCCTCTACTTGTTGCATCGCCCAGGCGCCAGCGGCGTCGAGCGCTGCCAGCACCAGTTCGTCCTTGCCACCGGGGAAGTGGTGATAGAGCGAGCCGCGCGGCGCACCCGAAGCCTGTATAATCTCGGAAAAGGATGTGCGCTGCAGGCCCCGGCTCGCGAGCGAGAGCGCGGTCTGCGCGACCATCCGTTGTTTGACGCCCGCTGCCATAATTTTCCTCTTGACTATGATAAGCATCATAGTATCTACTATGACAAGCATCATAACGGAGTTTTCTCATGCCCATGATCGATATCTACGCCGCCGTCGGCTTGTTCCCCGACACTAAAAAGCTGGCTCGCGAGGCTGCCGAAACTCTGAAGGCGGTGGAGCAGGTTCCGGATATTGCGATGTTTCGCAAGAATACTGCGGCCTTCGTGCATGAACTGCCGACAGCGGCAATCGCAAATGTCGATGGCGACAGCGCTTATGTGCGGATTCAGGTGTTGACAAATGCTGGCGCACTCAGCCGCGAGAAGCAGATCGAGGCCGTGCGCCGCTTGACCGATCTCGTGGCCGCCGCGGCCCGTGATGACAGCCTCAAGCAACGCACCTGGGTGATGTTGACGGAAGCCGCGCCGGGCGGCTGGGGCTTGTGGGGCCATGCTCACACTAATGAGGAACTGGTCGCCGCCGCGCGTGCCGAAATCGCCAAAACAGCAGCGAACTGAGCCATGCGGTTGCCCGGTATGGCGTGACGACAGGCGAAAATATCTATCAAAAGCAATAACTTTTCGCGCAGGGCAACAGTTGAGGCTTTAGCACTACTTTGGCAAATTTTTGAGCGGTTGGTCGGGTTTAGATTTCCGAACTGCGATATGTGTGATTCATGGGCGGTCGGCTTGCGGAGGGGCCGACCATGGACGGACACTTGGAAGTCCGATCTTGAAGTGTGGCTGACGCCGTTCATGAGCGCCTTGCGGCACAAGGTGAGAGCGCGGATGTGTCCGGCCTGTGTCGCGGGGCTGATTGGCGGGGGAGATCGCAAGAGTATACAGCCCATGGCGGCGCGTGGGACGCCGCGCCGCTTGAGCAGGTCCTGCTCGCCGAGGCCAACCGACTGATGGATCGAGAATAACCGGCAATTTTCAAGCCACGGCCAAGAGAGGCACTACCTCGATGTAGGCCTGTCCCCCTTTCAGGACCCATGGCACAGATTCGAGGTTGCGATTTAAGGAGGGTTGGGGCTTTGTCGTAGTGAGGACGGAACGAAGATGAAGCCGCAACCTTCATTGATCGGTCGTCGAGAGAACGCTGGGCTGGATCAATCGCGCATGCCGACTGTCAAGGGGCTATGAGGCATCAAAAGAATCCGAACTCGCGAGGATGCCATGGGCTATGGCATTCCTCCTCATGCGAAGGCCCCCACATTTTAATGAGCAGCGATGAATCGTCATTTGGTGCCGGTTGAGGGGATTGAACCCCCGACCTTCGGTTTACAAAACCGCTGCTCTACCGCTGAGCTAAACCGGCGCCGGGCCATGTCTCTATCAGGGGCACCATGCGGGCGCAACTTCCTTTGGCCGCGCGCATTGCCGCTGACGAACTTTCGCCGGCATGTTACCCTTCGGTGCATCGGAAATTGAATTGCGCATCATTGGGAAGGAGCCGTTGGAATGCAGATCGGGATTATAGGGCTTGGTCGGATGGGCGGCAACATTGCGCGCCGCCTTATGCGCGGCGGACATGGCTGCGTGGTATTTGATGTCAGCGAACCAGCCCGTGCCGCGCTCGCGGCGGATGGTGCGCGGCCGGCGAACTCGCTGGCCGAAATGGTAACTTTGCTCGGGGCTGGCCCGCGTGCCATCTGGGTCATGTTGCCGGCAGGCAGGATCACCGGCGCCACCATCGAGGAACTGGCCGGGGTGATGGGCCCGGGTGATATCATCATCGATGGCGGCAATTCATTTTACAAGGATGATATCCGGCGGGCTGCGGCCCTGCGGACGCGCGGCATTGATTTTGTGGATTGTGGCACGTCGGGCGGTGTCTGGGGGCTGGAGCGCGGTTATTGCATGATGATCGGCGGCTCGAAGGCGGCGGTCGATCATCTTGATCCGATCTTTGCGACGCTGGCGCCGGGCATCGGGACGATCGTGCGCACGCCGGGGCGCGAGCTGGCCGATCCGCGTGCGGAAAGCGGCTATATACATACCGGGCCGACCGGCTCCGGGCATTTCGTCAAAATGATCCACAATGGCATCGAATACGGGCTGATGCAGGCCTATGCCGAGGGCTTTGACATCCTGCGCAACAAGGCTTCCGGCGATCTGCCCGAGGACGAGCGCTTCAAGCTCAACCTGCCGGATATTGCCGAAGTGTGGCGGCGCGGCAGCGTCGTGTCCTCGTGGCTGCTCGATCTTGGTGCCGCGGCGCTGGCGCGCGATCCGCAGCTCGAAAAATACGAGGGCTATGTGCAGGATTCCGGTGAAGGTCGCTGGACCATCGAGGCGGCGATCGAGGAAGCTGTGCCCGCCGATGTGCTGACAACGGCGCTCTATGCAAGGTTCCGTTCGCGTCAGGAGCATACTTTCGCAGAGAAAATGCTCTCGGCCATGCGCTTTGGCTTTGGCGGGCATGTCGAAGCACCGGTGCCGGAAAAATGAGGGCGACCCGGGCCTGGGGCGCAAGGCCACCATGCCATGCGGGGGCGCCATTATCGCGTCGCCGACATCCAGCCGAGGCCGGCGAGCGTGGTTGAGAGCGGATTATATTCACATCCGACCCAGCCTTGATAGCCGAGAGCATCGATCTTTTCGAGCAGCGGCATGAGTGCAATGACGCCGGTGCCGGGTTCATGGCGGCCGGGGTGATCGGCGATCTGGATATGGCCGATTTGAGGCATGCTGGCCGCGAGGATGGCGGCGAGATCCTCCGCCATCACCGCACCATGATAGAGATCGAATTGCAGCTTCACCCCTGTGCCCGGCATGGCCGCGAGCAAGGCCAGCGCATCGGCAGCGGTGGGCAGGAAGAAGCCGGGCGTATCGCGATTGTTGAGCGGCTCGATCACCAGGGTGATGCCGGCATCCGCCATCATGCCTGCCGCAAGGGTAAGATTGTCGATGAGGACTGCGCGCGCCTGCAGCCGGTCAGCGCCGGGCGGCAGGATGCCGGCAAGGCAATTGAGGGTTTTTACGCCGAGCACCTGCGCATAATGGCGTGCCGTCGCCAGCCCCTGGCGAAATTCCGCCACCCGGCCGGAAAGACAGGCGAGGCCGCGTTCGCCGGCAGCCGTGTTGCCGCCGGGCAGATTATGCAGCACCATCGGCAGGCCGGCGGCATCGAGCGCCGCCCTGACGGCCTCGGGCTCATGATCATAGGGAAACTGGCATTCGACCGCGGCAAAACCGGCGCGTCTGGCGGCGCCGATCCGCTCCAGCAACGGCAATTCGGTGAACAGCATCGAGATATTGGCGGCAAAACGCGGCATGGCGCTGGTCAGCTCCGCTGGGTGGCGCTGGCATCATAGCGCGCCATGAAGCGCGGCGAGAGCGCGCGCAGGCGGGCCAGATCGACGCGCCCGGAGCGGGTGATGTAGCTCATGGCAAAGTCCAGCGGCGGCAGATGCATGTGCGTGGCAAAATCCTCATACCAGATGGCGCTGGCCCTGGCGGCAGCGGTCAGCTTTTCCACCGCCGGTCGCCGGGCCGCCTCATAGGCTTGCAGGGCGGCGGCGAGATCACCGGGCGTGCACTCGAGCGCCTTCACCAGCGCCAGCGCATCTTCCATGGCCAGCCGCGTGCCCGAGCCGATGGAAAAATGTGCGCTGTGCAAGGCATCGCCGATCAGCACGATGTTGCGGTGTGACCAGTGCCGGTTGGCCAGGAACGGAAATTGCCGCCACACCGACCGGTTGGAAATCAGGTCATGGCCCTGCAGCGCCGTTGCAAAAATTTCGGCGCAGGCGGCGCGGGTCTGCGCCTCGCTCTTGCCGGCAAAGCCATGGGCGGCCCAGGTTTCGGCCTGGCATTCGATGATGAAGGTGCTGAGCCTGGCGCCATAGCGATAATGGTGGGCGGTGAAGGCGCCGGTGGCAGTGGTCACAAAAGTTTGCGACAGCGTGTCAAAGGGCAGGTCGGTGCCATACCAGATGAATTTGTTGGTGCCCTCCTGCAGCGTCGTGCCAAAGGCTTCGGCATGGCTGCGGCGGGCGAGCGAATTGATGCCGTCGGCAGCGATGACAAGATCATGGCCGGCAAGCTGGCCGGGCTCCGTGATGGCGTGGTTGAAATGCAGGGTGACGCCGGCCGCCAGCGCCCGCGCCTGCAGGATTTGCAGCAGCGCCAGCCGGCCAATGGCGCTGAAGCCGATGCCGTCGATTTCGATGCGCGCGCCATCAAGATCGAGCGTGATGTTCTGCCAGCCCTGCATGTGCGGGGCGATGGCCGCGGCGGTTTCGGGGTCGTCCTGACGCAGAAATCCCATGGCCTGATCGGAAAATACTACACCAAAGCCGAACGTGGCATCGGCGGCATTCTGCTCGAAGACATCGACGTGGCATTGCGGATGGCGGCGCTTCAACAAGGTGGCGGCATAAAGCCCCGCCGGGCCGGCACCGAGGACGGCGATGGTGTTGAGGCCGGGCAGGATTGTTGCCGCCATGGTGTCAGCCCCGCTCCTGGGATGGTGGTGCGGCGGCGATTTCGAGATGGTCTTCGGCGAGGCGCCGATCTGCCCGCAGGGCGGCGGTGGCCCCTTGCCAGCGGATATGGCCGCGCTCCATCACCACATGCCGGTCACAGATGTTCAACAGGGCATCAAGGTTCTTGTCGATGATGAGGATGGCGAGTCCCTCGGCCTTCAGATGCGTGATCGCCGCCCAGATCTCGGCACGGATCAGAGGTGCCAGCCCCTCGGTGGCCTCATCGAGCACCAGCAGGCGCGGGTTGGTCATCAGCGCCCGGCCTATGGCCAGCATCTGCTGCTCGCCACCGGAAAGCTGGTTGCCCATATTGGCGGCGCGCTCCTGCAGCCGTGGAAACAGGGCATAGACGCGCGCCAGGGTCCAGGGCCCGGCCCCGCTGCGGGCGGTGGCGATGAGGTTTTCGCGCACATCGAGGCGCGGGAAAATCTGCCGTCCCTCCGGCACCAGCCCGAGGCCGCGCCTGGCGATGGCATGGGGCGAGGCATCGGTCATGTCGCGCCCGTCGATCAGGCGGCGGCCGGCACGGCAGGGGATCAGGCCGAACAGGGTGTTGATGGTGGTGGTCTTGCCCATGCCGTTGCGCCCCATCAGCGCCACGACCTCACCTTCGGCCACGGCCATGGAGACGCCAAACAGCACCTGCGCGCGCTCATAACCGGCATCGACCGCGTCAAGGCTGAACAGCGGCGCGCTCATGGGGCAAAATCCCCGAGATAGGCTTTGCGCACTTCTGGATCATGACGCATCATCGCCGGCGTGCCGGTTGCGGCAAGAGCGCCGCCAACCAGCAGGCTGAGACGATCAGCGAGGGCAAACACGGTTGCCATATCGTGCTCGATCAGCAGCATGGCGATCTTGCCCTTGAGGCCGAGCAGCACGCGGGTGAGTTCGCGGGTTTCTTCCGGCCCGGCACCGGCCATGGGCTCATCGAGCAGCAGCAGGCGCGGCTGTTGCACGAGGCACATGGCGATCTCCAGCGAGCGGGCCTCGCCATGCGACAGGCTTGCAGCCCTGGTCTGCGCGCGGGCCGCAAGGCCGACGGTGGCCAGCGCGGTTTGGGCACGTGTGACGAGATCGCGATCGGCACTGGCGGCGCGCCAGAACGACAGGGATGAGGCAAAGCGCGCCTGCGCCGCGAGAGCGACATTTTCCAATGCCGTGAAGGGGGCAATGAGGCTGGAAATCTGGAACACGCGGGCAAGGCCGCGTTGGGCCCGCGCGGCAGGGCTCAGGCGGGAAATGTCTTTTCCTGAGAGCAGGATCGCCCCGGAATCGGGGTGCAGCGCCCCGGCGATCTGGGCAATCAGGGTGGTTTTGCCGGCGCCATTGGGGCCGATGATGGCGTGGATCTCGCCTTCATGGACATCGAGCGAGACATGATCGGTGACGCGCAGGGCGCCGTAATTCTTGCAAAGATCGCGGATGGCGAGCACGGGTTCGCTCATGGGGCGATCCTCGCCGTGCGCTCGAAACGGCCGCGCGCTAGCACTATGGCGAGCAAGATCAGGCCGAGCGCCAGATTCCAGTATTGGGTGAGGCCGCCTAGAAGCGATTCAAGATAGATCAGTGCGAAGGCGCCCAGGATCGCCCCGAAGGGCCGCGCCACGCCGCCCAGCACCACCATGACGATGAGTTCGCCCGAGCGGTGCCAGTCCAGAAAGGACGGCGCGATATAATCGGTGAGATTGGCCAGCAACACGCCGGCCAGCGCAGAAATGCCGCCGGCGAAACTATAGGCCATGAGGCGATAGGGGAGCGGTTCGAAGCCCAGCGCCGTGAAGCGGGCCTCGTTGAGGTGGCTGGCGCGCAAGGCCATGCCAAAGCGCGAGCGCGTCACCCGCGACAGGCCCCAGAACAGGGCCGCCAGCAGCCCCAGCGCCAGCAGCGCGGTGGCGCTGTCCGAGCGCAGCAGCGGCCAGCCGAACAGGGTTGAGCGCAGGGGCAGGGCGATGCCGTCCGTGCCGCCAAAAACCGACAGGCTGGACATGGCGTAATAGGCCATCTGGGCAAAGGCGAGCGTGATCATGATGAAATAGACCCCGCGGGTGCGCAGGGCGATGAGGCCGGTCAGGGCCGAAAACAGCGCCCCGACGATGAAGGCGCAGGCCATGACGCCCAAAAGATCCTTGAAGCCGAGCATCGACAGGCTCAGCGTGACATAGGCGCCGAGCCCCATGGGGGCGGCGTGGCCGAGGCTGACCATGCCACCCTGACCCAGTATGAAGGACAAGGACAGGGCGGCTATGGCAAAAATCGCAGCGCGGGCCAGCAGGGTGGCCGGTGCGGAGACACCCAGCACCTGGCCGGCGAAAAGCGCGATGATGAACACCGGCGCCAGCAAGGCGGTGGTGGGCTCCCGGCGCGCGAAATCTGTGAGCCTGTGCAGCAACAAGGCGGTCAGTCCCCGCTTGCAAACAGGCCGGACGGGCGCACCGCCAGCACCAGCGCCATCAGCACATAAATCAACATCGAGGCGAGCGCCGGCCCGGCGCTGGCGGCGGAAGAGCGGCTGAGAAACAGGCTCATGATGTCGGTGGCAAAGGCGCGCCCGAGCGTATCAACAAGGCCGATCAGCAAGGCGGCGATCAAGGCGCCGCGCACAGAGCCGACACCGCCGACCACGATCACCACAAAGGCAAGAATGAGCACGCTGTCGCCCATGGTCGGCTCGACGCCGGTCAGGGCCCCGGCCATGGTGCCGGCAAAACCGGCCAGCATGGCGCCGAAGGCAAAAACCAGCAGGAACAGCCGGTCGATATCAACGCCCAGCGCCTGAACCATGTGCGGGTGGGTCGAGCCGGCCCGCACCAGCATGCCGAGCCTGGTTCTGGCGATCAGCAGCCAGAGCGCCAGCGCGACAGCAAGGCCGGCAGCAATTACTAGAAGGCGCCAGAGCGGATAGGAAAAGCCATTGGCGAAGCTCACCGATTGCGCCAGCGACGGCGGCAGGTTGATCGACAGCGCGCCGGCGCCGAAGATCATGCTGACGCCATCGGTGAAGATCAGGATGAGGGCGAAGGTCGCCAGAACCTGTTCGAGATGCCCGGCCCGGGCAAGGTGCCGGAATACTGTCCATTCCAGCACCAGACCCATGGCGAGCGAGGCCGCCGCCCCCAGCACCAGCCCCAGCCAGAACGAGCCTGACCAGGCGATGAGAGCTGCGGCGAAATAGGCCCCGAGCATATATTGCACGCCATGGGCAAGGTTGATGAAGTCCATCACGCCGAACACCAGCGTCAATCCGGAAGCCACCAGAAACAGGATGAACCCCAAATCCAGACCGTTCAGAATCTGGACGGCAAGCAGCGCAGGACTCATGTCAGGTCAGCGCGGCGGCAGCTTGCAGGCGCCTGAATAAATATCCTTGGCCATGGTCATCACCTTGGGCCCGGCCTTTGTGACGAACTTGCCATCCGGGCGCTTGACGATGCTCACCTGATAGAAATTCTCGATCGGGAAGCCGTTATTGTTGAACTTGAAGGCGCCGCGCACCGATTTGAACGGCACCCCGTCCATGGCCCTGCGCAGGGCCTCGATATCGACCTTGCCGCCGGTCTTGCGCAGCGCGCCATCGATCAGCTTGGCGGCATCATAGCCTTGCGCTGCATAAAAGGACGGCGGCGCGCCATAGGCTTTCTCGTAGGAGGCGACAAAGACCTTGTTTTGCGGGTTGTCCATATTGGGCGCCCAATGGCTGGCCGAAATCGTCCCCAGCGCCGCATCCTGAATGCCGGGCAGCGAGGTCTCGTCGACGGTATCGCCCGAGAGCAGCTTCACTTTGCCGACCAGCGCCGACTGATGATATTGCTTGACCAGGGCGACGCCCATGCCGCCGGGCATGAAGGTGTAGATGGCATCAGGCTTTTCCGAGGCCACTTTGGTCAGTTCCGAGGAAAAATCCATCTGCCCGAGCGGGGTGTAGATTTCATCGACGATCTTGCCCTTGAAATCATGCTTGAAACCGGCTGCGGCATCCTTGCCAGCCTGATAATTCGGCATGATCAGCACGACTTTCTTGATGCCTTCGGCATTGGCATAATCGGCCATGGCCATATGCACGGTGTCGTTCTGGAAGGATGTCGAGAAATACAGCGGCGAGCAGGCAGCGCCGGCCAGCGGCGAGGGCCCGGCATTGGCGGAAATGAGCAGTTTGCCCGCCGAAAGCACCGGTTTTTCGACCGCCATCAGAATGTTGGAAAAGACGATGCCGGTGACGATATCGACATGGTCGCGCTGCAGCAGGTCCTTGACGCGTGCGACCGCGACATCCGGCTTGAACTGGTCATCGACTATGGTGATGGTGGTCGGCTGGCCGCCGAGCTTGCCACCCAGCTCCTTGACGCCGAGCATGAAACCGTTGCGTACCTGCGTGCCCAGCACCGAGGCGGGCCCGGACAAGGTGGCCATCAGGCCGATGCGCACCGGGTCGGCCTTGGCAGCGACCGTCGCCGCCATGAGCGCGACACATGAAATTCCCAAGCGATGTTTCGTGCGCATCGATATGCTCCCTGTTTTGGCTTTTCAGCGGTCGCCGTTCGCCGCCTTATTGTTCGCGGCGGGAGCCTAACCCATTGCCGGCATAAATTCCAAGGCAGCCGCAGCGCGGGGCGTGGCAAGTTCTGTTCGCTGAGCGAACGAATTGGCCACAGGTTGCGGTGGCTGCAAAATTATGACCTGCCCTCGCCTGCCGGCGCCAGCGGACGGGGGAAATATGCGCTGGCATTTGAGGCGGATCGTGGCATGATCCGGCCAAGGGAGGCTGCCATGCATTACAAATCAGTCCTGTTTGCCGGCGGGTTGGCGCTGCTGGGGCTTTTGCCCGCGGCGGCGCAGCCTGCCACGACGCTCGATACCATCCTGAAAAGCGGCACGCTGCGGGTTGGCACCACCGGCGATTACAAGCCCTTCACGTTCCTCGACACTGCCACGGGCGCCTATCATGGCTTTGATATTGATCTTGCCCGTGACCTTGCCGCGAAAATGGGGGTCAAGCTCGTGTTCGTGCCGACGAAATGGGCCGACCTGATGAAAGACCTTGGCGCCAACAAATTTGACATGGCCATGGGCGGCATTTCGGTGACGCTGCCGCGCGCGAAGGTGGCGTATTTTTCACACCCCTACCTGCGCGAAGGCAAGGCTGCCATTGCCCCTTGCGGCGCGGTGGCGAAATATCCGACGCTGGCCGCCATCGACCAGAAGGGCGTGCGCGTCATCGTCAATCCCGGCGGCACCAATGAGGCCTTCGATCATGCCCGGCTGAAAGCTGCGACCATTGTCCTCAACAAGGACAATCTGAGCATTTTCGACAAGCTGGCCGCCGGCAAGGCCGATGTCATGATCACCGATGCGTCAGAAACGCGCTATCAGGCGAAGCTGCACAAGGGGGTGCTGTGTTCCATTCACCCTAACCATCCCTTTGATTTTGCCGAAAAGGCCTATCTCCTGCCGCGCGACCTGCCGTTGCAGGAGTTCGTCAACACCTGGCTGCATATCGACCAGCAAGACGGGACGTTTCATAAAATTTATGCAAAGTGGCTGCAGTAAGCCACGTCAAAGCTCGCCATTTGCGCCGGGTCCGGCGCGATCGCTTACGTGCCCGCCAGAGCCTCTTCAACCTGGCCGAGCCGTTCCTTGCCAAAGAACATCTCATTGCCGACAAAAAATGTCGGAATGCCGAAAACACCGCGCGCTACGGCGGCCTCGGTGTTGGCGGCGAGTGCGGCCTTGATCTCGGGTGCCGCCGTGCGGGCCAGCAGCGCGCTGGCGTCGATCCCGGCCGCAGCCACGGTAGTCGCTACGATTTCGGGATCGCTCAGGTTCAGGCACTGCTCCCACATGCCGGCAAACATCGCCTCGCTATAGGCCGGCAGCGCGCCCAGTTCCTGCGCCGCGATGGCGCCGCGCATGATCAGCAGGGTATTAACCGGGAAATGAGGATTCATCCGGAATTTCGAGAGGCCGTGCCGCATGGCGAAGCGGCGCATTTCCAGCCGCTCATAGGCGAGCTTGGCGGGAATATCGGCATATTGCACGATCGGTGACTTGTTGTTGCTGGCCTTGAATATGCCGCCGAGCAGGCAGGGCCTGGCGACCATGCCGGCCCCGGTGCGGGCAAGGAAGGCCGGCAGCACCCGGTGCACCATATAGGCGTTGGGGCTGCCATAATCGAAGATGAATTCCAGGCTGCGGGTCATGATCAGAAAGTTTCCTTCCAGGGGCGAAGGTCGAGTTCATGGGTCCAGGCGCTGCGCTGCTGGCGATGCAGCATCACATAATTGCGGGCGATCTCATCGGGCGCGAGCACGCCGTCGCTGGCGCGCAGTTCCTCGAAATTCGGGCGCATCGTGCGGATAAATTCGGTATCGATGCCGCCATCAATAACAACATGGGCGACATGGATATTTTGCGGTCCCAGTTCACGGGCCATGGATTGCGCCAGCATGCGCAGTGCCGCCTTGGCACCGGCAAAGGCAGCATAACCGGCGCCGCCCCGCAATGATGCGGTAGCGCCGGTGAAGATGATGGTGCCGCGCTGGCGCGTGACCATGCGCCTCGCGACCTCGCGTCCGGCGAGGAAACCGGCAAAACAGGCCATTTCCCAGACCTTGCGATAGACCTGCGCCGTGGTCTCGGTCACGGCAAAGCGCACATTGGCGCCGATGTTGAACACAGCGACCTCCAGCGGGCCGATGTCGCGCTCGATGCGTGCGACCAGGGCCTCGACCTCGGCCTCATCGCGGGCATCGGCGGGGAAGGCATGGGCACGGTGGCCCTCGTCGCGGATGGAGCGCGCCAGGTGCTCCAGCGCCTCGGCATGGCGCGGGCGGCGGGTAACACAGGCAGTCAGGCCCTCGCGCGCGAAGGCACGCGCGAGGGCGCTACCGGTGGCATCGCCGGCGCCGACGACAAGGGCGGCAGGTTCGGGCATGTTCGGGGTTCCTCGGCCGGAGCGTTGCCGGGTAACGAACGATGAAATCCCCGGCGCGTCAAGCAGGGCGGGCGCATGGCGCGGACTTTGGTGCGGATCTTGGCAAAGGCCACGGCGCGCGGCGGCTCCGCGATGTGCGCGCATGCACTGGCCATGGCGCAGGGTGCGCGCTATATGGGCCAGGTGCTGGCACCCACGCCCGTTGCAACGCTGTCGCGGCGCAGGTTCGGGGGTAAAGCCAGCCGGTCAGGGCTTGTCCGTGCACCGGAATGGCCTCTCAAGGGCGATCAGACGGACACGTGGAGAGGCAGCACTTGTCGCAATTTCAGGGACTGGAAGCAACGCCATCACCAATGCGGCGCGCGGTTGATGTGTGGACCGTGCCGAGCGCTGCCATTTACGGGGCGATCGTGGCGCTGTTTGTGCTGCTGGTCGCACGCGCCTTCACGGTAGCGGGGCCGACCGGCTGGGCGGTGGGGGCGGTCTATATCGGCTATGACACGTTGCTGCTGGCTTTCACGTTCTGGCAGACCCTGCCGCTGCGCCTTGGCCCGCCGCGCAATGGGGCCGGATCGAAAGCACCGGCTGATCTGCCGTCGCTCGGCGTGATCGTCGCCGCCTATAACGAGGCGCTGGTGCTGGAGGCGACCGTGCGGGCGCTGCTGGCGCAAACCATGCTGCCGCAGGAAATCATCATTGCCGATGACGGCTCGACCGACACGACGGGCGAAGTGATGCTTAAGGCCTTTGGTCTGGCGCCGCCGGTGACCGGCGGGCTTTCCGCGCCGAGCGCGCTGGCACCGGGCTTGCGCTGGCTGCGGCTGGCGCATGGCGGCAAGGCTGCCGCGCTCAATGCCGCTCTGGCCTGCCTGACGACGCAGGTGATGATCACAGTCGATGCCGACACCCGACTGGAGCCCGATGCCCTGGAGGCAATGCGCCGCGAATTTGGTGCCGATCCGCATCTGGTCGCGGCCACCGGCGTCCTGCAGCCGACATGCGGCAAGAGCCTGATGGCCCGCAGCCTCGAATTGTTCCAGTCCTACGAATATATGCGCAGCTTCCTGTTTCGCTATGCCTGGATGCAGCAAAACAGCCTGCTGCTGGTCTCGGGCGCCTTTGCCGGCTACCGCCGCAGCGCGGTCAATGAAGTCGGCGGTTTTGATACCGACTCGCTGGTGGAGGATTACGATGTCATGAACCGGCTGATGCGCCATAGCGGTGATCATCAACTGGGCTGGCGCAGCATGGCTTTGGGCGGTGCGCTGGCCCATACTTCGGCGCCGGCGACGCCGCTGGCCTTCATGCGCCAGCGCCGGCGCTGGTTCGGGGGGTTTTTGCAGACGCAATACCGCTTTCGCGGCATGGTCGGTGAGCGGCGCTACGGACGCCTCGGGCTGGTTATGCTGCCGATCACCGCCATTGAGTCGCTGCAGGGGCTTTATGGCCTGTTTTCGCTTGGATTTCTGCTGTTCTATCTCGTCACCGGGCGCTGGTCGATCCTGCTGCCGGTCGGGGCGCTGATCATCGCCAAGACCTGCCTCGATATTGCCTTTCACGCCTGGGCGGTGATCATTTACCGGCGCTGGACCGCCAAAGCCAGCAGCCTGTCACCGCTGGTGGCCGTTCTGGTGGCGCTGATCGAGCCCTACAGCTTCCAGGTGCTGCGCAATAGCGCATCCGCCTGGGGCTGGGAGTTCATGCTGTCGGGCAAGGTTGAATGGGGCGTGCCGGACCGCAGCCATCACGCCGCGGTCTGAGCCACGAGGGCTCAGCGCGTTGCGGCCATGCCACCCGGCAGGGCGAGTGGTGCCGGCTTGGCTTCGAGCAGGGCCACGCCGGAGCGCACGGCATCCTGCACCTTCTCGAAGGCGCGCACCTCGATCTGGCGCACGCGCTCGCGGGAAATGCCGAATTCGGCTGAAAGCCCCTCAAGGGTTTCGGGATCGTCCTGAAGACGCCGCGCCTCGAAAATTCGGCGCTCGCGCGGGTTGAGCACGGCCAGCGCGCCTACCAGCGCCTGATGGCGGTTGTCGGCCTCTTCACCCTCGGAAAGATGGGTCTCTGCATTGTCGCTCTCATCGACCAGCCAATCCTGCCATTCGCCGCCGCCGCCCTCATCGCGCATCGGCGTGTTCAGCGAGGAATCGCCGGACAGGCGCCGGTTCATCTCGATGACTTCCTTGTCGGTGACGCCGAGCCGGGTGGCAATGGCGGCGGCATGGTCGGGACGCAAATCGCCCTCTTCCAGCGCCGAAATCTGGCTCTTGGCCTTGCGCAGGTTGAAGAACAGCTTCTTCTGGTTGGCCGTGGTGCCGAGTTTCACCAGCGACCACGAGCGCAGCACATATTCCTGAATTGAGGCCCTGATCCACCACATGGCATAGGTGGCGAGGCGAAAACCGCGCTCCGGCTCGAAGCGCTTGACGGCCTGCATCAGGCCGACATTGCCCTCCGAGATCACCTCGCCGATCGGCAGGCCATAGCCGCGATAGCCCATGGCGATCTTGGCAACCAGACGCAGGTGCGAGGTCACCAGTTTCTGCGCGGCGTCGGGATCATGATGCTCGCGCCAACGCTTGGCGAGCATATATTCCTCTTGCGGCTGCAGCATGGGAAAACGGCGAATTTCATTGAGATAACGCGAAAGTCCAGAGTCACCGGCCAGCATTGGAAGGGCAGCACTCATCTCAAATCTCCTTGTCAGACCCCCGTTTACGGCAGGTCGAAGCGGCCGCCCCCAGACGCGCCGCCGAGGGGATATAGTTACGCTCAACTGTGTTTGAAAGAGGGCAGGGGCCTTGCAAGCCTGCCTTGTCAATCAAGCGGAGCTACCGGCACATCATTGATCTTGCGGGGTGGCGCCGCGGGTGCCGGCGCGCCGACTGTCGTCGCGGCCGGGGCCGGCTTGCTGGCCACGGGGGCCGCCGAGGCCGGGACCGGTGCCGCCGCCCTTGCAGCAGGCGTCACCACCTTGGCCGAGGCGGGCGCGATGGCCGCAGTCTTCGGCTTGGCCACGGGTGCCGGCATGGCGGCCTCGACCGGAATGTCGGCCTTCGGCAGGGTTTTGGGTTGTGCCGTGACGTGTGGCCTCGTGACTTTCGGACGGGCGACGTGCCTGATGTGAACCCGCGCCAGCACATCATGGGCCGGGGCATGGCCCTGGGGATTATGCTGCCGCATCATGGCCCGCTGCCTTGAATCACCGTGGATGTCATGGCCGGTGTTGAATATTTCCAGCACGCGGCCGTTGGCAGCATCGATGATCAGCCGGTAAATATGCCCGTCACGGTTCACCGTATCGGCAACATAGACCCCGCCATTGCGATGGGCCGGGCGCAACAGCCGCAGGCCGCGCTGGTAAACAATAGCATTGACAGCGCTGCGCCCGATGGTCTGCTGCCATGGCGCGGGGCCACGGTTCCAGAAATTGAACAATTGGGCCCGTGCCGGTGCAACGAGGCCCGCGCCGCCGACAATCAGGGCCAGCGTCGCAGCGCTGGCGCATTTGCTCAAACCACTCATTCGCCCACGCATGATCAAACCTCTTTGGCGCGCCGCAAAGCCATATGTTCGTAACATCTGCTCGTCACATCTGTTCGTCACAATTGCATGACGAGCCGTTTGCCTGGCGCCAGCATCAGTTATCGCTGCCAAATACGGCGCGCGTGGGGCAAAAGTCATGACTATTTCGCCACCCGTAACAAAGTTTTTATCATATCCGGCGTGGTCGCGAAAGATGTCACAAAGCGCGCGAAGACGCCTTCATGCGGCGGGCGGTCGGTAAAGCCTGTGCCAAGGGTTGGCCATGACGCATAAGTGATTCCGGCAGCACGCAGGCGCTGCTGCACGGCGGCGGGCAGCCAGACGAAGATTTCATTGGCCTCGACCGGCCATGCCCGTTCAACCCCGGCAATCTCGCAGAGCCCCTGCTGCAAATGCGCCGCCATGGCATTGGCGTGGCGCGCCAGATCGAGCCAATGGTCCTGATCGAGCCAGGCCAGCATCTGGGCCCCGAGCAGGCGGCCCTTGGAGAGCACATGGCCGGCGCGCTTGACGCGCCAGGTGAATTCGGCGGCATGCGCAGGATTGAAAAACATGATGGCTTCGCAGGCCATGGCGCCATCCTTGGTGGCACCGAGGCAGAGCACATCGACGCCGGCCTTCCAGCTCAGTTCAGCCGGTGTACAGCCCAGCGCCACCAGAGCATTGGCAAAGCGGGCGCCGTCGAGATGCACCTTCAGGCCCTGCTCATGCGCGAAGGCGCAGAGCGCGGCGAGTTCGCCCTGCTGATAGAGCGTGCCGCATTCCGTCACCTGCGAGAGCGACAATGCGGCCGGCTGGACATGCGGCTGCCAGCCCTTGCGAAACCGGCCCGCCGCCGCCTTCAGCCCGGCGACATTGATCTTGCCGTCAGCGCCTTCAATGCCGACAATCTTGGCGCCGCCGGTCAAGCTTTCAGGAGCGCCGGCCTCGGCCTCGTTGATATGGGCGGTGGCGTGACAGAAAATCGCCGACCAGGGCTTGCTGATCTGCGCCAGTGCCAGCGCATTGGCGGCGGTGCCGGTGGCGACAAAGAATATTTCGGCCCTGGCTTCGAACACGCGGTTGAGCGCGGCGCGGGCCGCGATGGAGAGATCGTCCTGGCCATAGGGGTTTTGCGTGTCCTGCGCCGCCAGCGCCAGCGCCGCCATGATTTTCGGGCTGGCTCCGGCCAGATTGTCGCTTCCAAGATTCACCAGCCATCTCCCTGTCGCAGCAAGCGCGCCACCAAGGCACCCTTTAGAATTTGTGTGAAGCGGCATTGACGCTGGTCAAGCCGGGGGCCCGCATCACCTCCAGCAACAGGCTGGCGCCGAGGCACGCATCCTCAGGCGTGATCGATTCATCGGGATGGTGACTGATGCCGCCCTTGCAGCGCAGGAAAATCATGCCGATCGGGCATAGTGCGGCCATGGCCATGCCATCATGGCCGGCGCCGCTGGCAAGATGATGCGGTTCGAGCCCGAGCCCGGTGCAGGCACGATCAATGGCCGCGATCATGTGCGGGGCGCAGGGGGTGGCGGCAAGCTCGTGCAGCTTGCTGACCTTTAAGCCAACGCCGCGGCGCTCGCAGAGGTGGCGCATTTGCGCTTCGAGCGAGGCGAGAGTCCTGTGCCGCAGATCATCCTGCGGGGCGCGCAGGTCGATGGTGAAATGCACCTCGCCGGGAATGACATTGATGGCGCCATTGCGCAGTTCGAGCCGCCCGACGGTCGCCACGAGGCCGGCGGCGAGGGCCGCGTCCTCGACCGCCAGCACGCAGGCCGCTGCGGCGCAGAGCGCATCATGCCGCCCGGCCATGGGCACTGTGCCGGCGTGACCTGCCGTGCCGGTGAGGGTGACCGCGAGGCGGGTGGCGCCATTGATGGCGGTGACGGCGGCGCAGGGCAGACCCAGCGCCTCCAGCACCGGCCCCTGCTCGATGTGAAGCTCAAGATAGCCCAGACAATCGCCCGGCCGCCGCGCCGCACTGGCGAGGGCTTCAGGATCGAGGCCAAACCGCTGCATGGCCTCGGCAAGGCTGATGCCCTCGTCATCACGCAACGCCAGCGCCGCGTCATCGAAGGATCCGGCGACCGCCCGGCTTCCGAGCATGGTGGCGCCGAAGCGCGTGCCCTCCTCGTCGCAAAAACCAATGACTTCAATGGCATGAGCCAGCTTTTCGCCGCGCTGGTGCAAGGCGGCGACACCGGCAATGGCGGCAAGCACGCCGAGCGGCCCGTCGTAGCGCCCGGCATGGCGCACCGAATCAAGGTGCGATCCGACGATCAAGGCCGGCGCTTCGGGCTGCAAGCCCTCGTAGCGGCCGATGATATTTCCGATGGCATCCTCATGCACGCGCATGCCGGCGGCGCGCATCCATGTGGCGACGAGATCATTGGCCTTGCGGTGCTCGGCGCTCATTACCAGCCGGGTCAGGCCATCGGCCTGGCTGGAAATCCTTGCCAGCGCGTCGAGTTGCACGCAGAGGCCGTGGCCGTCGATCATGGGGGGCTGCTTCATGCTGTCACTTGCAAGACCTGTTGTGCCAGCATGGAAGGCAATGCGACAGATGGCAAGTCTCTGACGCCGACAAAGCCTTGAAAAGCCGCAGGCGCGGGCCGGGTTGAGCCTGACACACATTATCGTGAAGGCGTCCGGACGCCCTGGGGCGAGGATCAAATGATTGTTGCATCCTGAACGAGTTTGGCGCAAGGTGATTTCAGCGATAACGCACCGGGCCTTGAAGGTGGCTGCGGGAGCGGCGGCGAGGGCCGTCTGCCCCAGCACCCTGAAGAAAGCGCGCGAACTTTTCGCTGGTTAAATTGTCGCGTCATGCCACGCATTGTGCAAGGCATTGTTTTTTGCCCTGATTTTCGATGAGGTCAGCGGCTCCGTGAGACTGAAATGGCATTCGTCCGTTCCGCATTGTTGCTCGTGCCAAAGCTGGGCTTTGGCACGCGTGCTATCGGGGGACTTTCCCGGTGGGCGGCGATGTTCCTGACATCGTGCCGGATCATGCCAAATCGGCACCAACCCATGCGCCTGGCGCATCCAGCCAACTCTGTGCGCTCTGCGCATGAAACCAAACATATGCGCTTTGCGCATTTGCCCGACGAGCCTGCGCTGCGGCTTAGCGTCCGCAGCATCGCGGCTCAACGCAGAAATCTTTACGGTAGCGTCAGGCGCGCCGGGATCGTCTGCGGTTTTTCCAACCTTCGCGTTGGAGCCTCCTCCTGTCTGGCCCGCCGCGTTCCGCAAGGAACCAGCGGCGTTGCCTTGCGTCGTCGCGACGCCATCTGGAGCCTCCGGCCCGATCCCATCTCAAGAAGTGTGAACAATGCCCAACAAAATGCTGATCGATGCCTCCCAGCCCGAGGAAACACGGGTTGTGGTGCTGCGCGGAAACAAGGTCGAGGAATTTGATTTTGAATCCGCCGCGCGGCGCCCGCTGCGCGGCAATATCTACCTAGCCAAAGTTACCCGGGTGGAGCCTGCGCTGCAGGCCGCCTTTGTGGAATATGGCGGCAATCGCCACGGGTTTCTGGCCTTTTCGGAAATCCATCCCGATTATTACCAGATACCGGTTGCTGACCGGCAGGCGCTGCTCGAAGAAGATGCGCGCGAGGCTGCCCGCGCCGCCGCCGAAGATGCCGAGCCGCGTCATTCGCGCCGCCATAATCACCAGAGCGCCGAGGCGCGCCGGGTCGATCCCGAGGATAATGCCATCAGCGAAATCATCGCCGAGGACGTGGTCGAGCCGCCGGTGACAGAAACCGCGCCGCAAGACGGGACGGCGGGCGAGCATCTGGTCGAGCATCTCGACGACACGTTCCGCGAAGTGGTGCAGCCTGAGGCTCATGAAGAGGAGGCTCATGAAGAGGAGGCCCATGACGAGGAGGCCCTTGCCGCCGCGCCCGAGGCGCAGCAGGCTGGCCAGGACGAGACGGGCGAAGACGGCAATTTCGACGATTCAACCGGCGAGGATGATGTCCAGGGCGACGTGACCGGCGCTGATGAGAACGGCGAGGTGCAGACGCAGTCTGGGGATCGCGGCCCGCGCATGCGCCGCAACCGGCGGCGTGGACGTTTCCAGCGTGGCCCGCGGGCGCGCGGCCCGGTGCCGGGCGATGTCGCCCAGGGGGAGGATCGCGAGGCCGAGGCCGTTGACCAGATGGGCGGCGACGCCATGGAGGAAGTGCCGCAGCGGCAAAATCGCCTGCGGCGGCAATACAAGATCCAGGAAGTGATCAAGCGCCGCCAGGTGCTGCTGGTGCAGGTTGTCAAGGAAGAGCGCGGCAACAAGGGCGCGGCGGTGACGACCTATCTGTCGCTGGCCGGGCGCTATTGCGTGCTCATGCCCAATACTGCGCGCGGGGGCGGCATTTCACGCAAGATCACCGATTCGGAAGACCGCAGCCGCCTCAAGGCCATCGCCCAGGAACTCGAAGTGCCGGAAGGCATGGGCGTGATCCTGCGCACGGCCGGTGCGGCGCGCACGCCTGTCGAAGTGCGGCGTGATTTCGAATATCTGCTGCGGTTGTGGGAGACGGTGCGCGAACTGACGCTGAAGTCCTCGGCGCCGACGCTGGTCTATGAGGAAGGATCGCTGATCAAGCGCTCAATCCGTGACCTTTACAACAGCGATATCGATGAAATTTCGGTGGCGGGCGAGGCCGGCTATGACGAAGCGCGTGATTTCATGCGCATGCTGATGCCGAGCCACGTGAAAAACGTGCGCGCCTATCGCGATCCGCAGCCGATCTTCGCCAAGGCCGGGGTCGAGACCCAGCTCGATGCGATGTTCTCCAACCAGGTGACCCTGAAATCGGGTGGCTATATCGTCATCAACCAGACCGAGGCGCTGGTGGCGATCGACGTCAATTCCGGCCGCTCGACGCGTGAGCACAATATCGAAGACACGGCGGTGCGCACCAATCTGGAAGCGGCTGACGAGGTCGCCCGGCAATTGCGCCTGCGCGATCTCGCCGGGCTGATCGTCGTCGATTTCATCGACATGGACGAGCATCGCAACAACCGCACGGTCGAGCGGCGCATGAAAGAAGCGCTGGCCAATGACCGGGCGCGCATCCAGGTTGGGCGGATTTCACATTTCGGCCTGCTGGAAATGTCGCGCCAGCGCATGCGTACCGGGGTGTTTGAAGGCTCGACCGTGGTGTGTCCGCATTGCAGCGGCGCCGGTTCGGTGCGCTCGACCTCCTCGGTGGTGCTGCATGTGCTGCGGCTGATCGAGGATGCGCTGATCCGAAATTCGTCGTTCAATCTCAGCGTGCGCACCAGATCGGATGTGGCGCTGTATATTCTCAACCACAAGCGCGAGCATTTGCGCGGCATCGAGCAGAGGTTCGGCATTGCCCTGACCTTCATCAGCGACGATACGCTGGCGACCGGCGTCTACCACGTCATCGAGCGTGGCGAGGCGGTGATGCGGCCGGCTGATGCGGATGCTGCTGCCCGGCTGCGCAATGATCCGGTGCGCCCGGCCGACCGCGCCGCGCTTGGCGAAGGCGGCATGGCAGATGATGAAGAGGCCGAGGACGAGGCTGCGCTGGCTTCGGGCGAGGCCGGTGCGCAAGGGCCGGAACGGGCTGGCGATGAGGAGACGATGCGTCGGCGTCGGCGTCGTCGGCGGCGGCGCGGTGGTGCCGAGCGTCCTGGGCAAGGCGGGGCGGCGCTGGGCGATGCCGATCAGCCTTCTGATGATGGGATGGCGCTGATG